>CAWAJS010000015.1:0-230130 GCA_963782315.1 uncultured Chloroflexia bacterium | reverse complement strand
GCGACAACTGCCTGGATCGAGATCACCAGGTCGGCATCGCCATACCGGCACGCCATGAAGATCTGCTCGGCGGCTCGTTGGGCGTCGATGGAGGAAACGGCGAGCGAATCTATCACCGAAAACCAGGCATATTCGGCTTTGTGCTGCCCTTTGAACAAAGCATTGGGCGGTGAACCGGTACGCATCAGATCCAGGACTGACCGTCGTGACCAAGATATTATCTCTGGCAAGTTCCGCGCCCATCCCCTGCGAAAGCCGACCAGGGCGAACTTACTGGCACTATAGGGAAGAAGGTGTGGCACGGCCACCTTGCCGCCAATCGAGGCGATATTGACGATTCGGCCGCCTCCGACAGGCGCATATGCGGAATCGCCGCGTTCATCAAATATAGCGGACCCCACATATGTGTCGCCATCGCATTCTCGAAATCCGCGATCTGCATGTGTTCGAGCGGTCCGCCTGGATAATTCCCGCGTTGTTGACGAGACATCGATCCTTCCGTAGCGTTCGATTGCCTGCGCAACCGCCGTTCTCGACGGCCGCGCGATCACGCACGTCACATACGATGGTATGGACTTCGGCACCACGATTCCCAGCTCGTTGCGCGCACGCTTGAAGATCGTCAGCATTACGAGCGACGATCGTGAGACGTGCGCCCTCATCGGCGAACAGACGCGCCAGCACCAGACCCAAGCCACGCGACGCTCCGGTGATCAGCACCGACTTCCGCTTGAAATCGATACGTCGCCGCTTGCGTAGAGCCCGCCGGATAGCGACGCCCCGATCCCTGCGCCACCAGTAACCCTTGTTTTACAGAAACCCATTTACTCCTCCCACATCTCTCCTAAGCATAATCGTGGCCTCGATAGCGTGGTGCCCGCGAGATGAGATTCGGCGCTGCGACCTGGAATGACAGACCTAAAGGCATTCACCATATTAAGTCATCGCATGGAGCCTATGCTCCACGCGATGATAAGACAACATCTGGCTCTGCGGAACTAGGGTTTCAAGATAACTTTGATGCAGCTATCTTGCTTTTTCTTGAAGGTCTCGTAGCCCTTAGGTGCATCGTCGAGGCTCATACGGTGGGTGATCACGAACGAGCGGATCGATCTCACCGCGCTCGACGCGTTCAAGCAATGGGTGCAGGTAGCGTGCATATGCGTCTGGCCCATCTTGAACGTCAGACCCTTGCCGAACGCCGCGCCCATCGGGATTTTGTCGAGAAAGCCACCATAAACGCCTGGAATCGACACTGTGCCGCCTTTACGACAAGCCATGATCGTTTCTCGCAATACATGCGGACGATCTGTGGCAAGGAACGTCGCCGCCTTTACGCGATCGACCAAAGCATCGATGCTGGCACCATGCGCCTCCAGTCCCACCGCGTCGATACAGGCATCTGGACCACGACCGCCCGTCATCTCCTTGAGGGTTTCCAGCACATGTACCTCGTCGAAGTTGACGACCTCGGCGTGACCTTGTTCCTTGGCCATCTGGAGCCGTTCGGGAATACGGTCGATCGCGATCACCCGCTCCGCACCCAGCAGATAGGCGCTCTTGATCGCGAACTGTCCAACCGGACCCGCGCCCCAGATCGCGACCGTGTCGCCTGGTTGGATATTACAGTTTTCTGCGGCCATATAGCCCGTCGGGAAAATATCCGATAGGAACAGCACCTGCTCGTCGGCCAGTCCATCCGGGAATTTTGATCGGTCCAACGTCGGCGAAAGGAACGCGCACGTATTCGGCCTGCCCCCCGGCATAGCCACCCAACATGTGCGAATATCCGAACAAGCCCGACGGCGAATAGCCGTACAACTGCGGCGGCGATACCAGGCGTTGGGATTCGAGTTATCGCACAACGACCACATCTCATGCTTGCAGAAGTAACAATTGCCGCACGCGATCGTGAACGGCACGACCACACGGTCGCCGATCTTGAGGTTCTTCACCTCGCTGCCAAGTTCGACGACCTCACCCATGAACTCATGGCCCAGGATATCGCCCTTTTCCATGGTCGGGATATAGCCATTGTACAGATGCAGGTCTGAGCCACAGATCGCTGTCGTCGTGATTTTGATGATCGCGTCACGGGGATTCAGAATCTGCGGATCGGGAACAGTTTCAACACGAACATCATCTTTACCATACCAACAGAGTGCTTTCAATGGTTTTCTCCTTCTACCTTCTGCGTCCATCCGTTCCGACTCGTTCTGCTAACCTGGCGTCACTCGCCCTGTGGCTGCCCTTCGGTCGTCGCTAGCTCTCCGGCCTCCAGCACCTGCTTGAGGCGGCGTAGATCCCCGGCAACTTGCAGATCAGGTTCTTCGCCGAACAGCTTGGCGACAAGCGCACCTGCTCGTCCGGCTGGTGGGCTATATTCCAGCCGAAACATGCACTTCGGTACCACGGTCGCCAGTCAGCGGTTTGAATTCGACGCGGCCTTTGTTCGGGATATCGGCACCAGGCAGCGAGCGCCATGCAATCAGACTCATTCGCTCGTTCTTCGACGATCTCGGCGTCCCATTCCACCGTTGTACCCAGTGGCGCCTTGGCGACCCAGTGCGAACGGCGAGCATCGAGGTTGCGGACGGATTTCGAGGTGCGCCATGAAGCGTGGAAGATTTTCGAAATCGCGCCAGAAGGCGAACACATCTTCCTGCGATGCGTTGATGGTCACGGCTTTTTCAACGCTGATCGGGCGTCGACCGCATCGGGTTCGGCGGGACCAAATTGTCCCCAATCGGATGTATCGATGCCAATTTGAGCATAGATACGGTCATAGCCAGTGATACCGCGATATATCTGGTGACCAGCCACCAACAACAAGCCGATGCCGAGCGGGGTCTTGATACGCCCACCCGCACCCCGATATGCCAACAAGGCTCCTCCGGCGAGCGATGCGACCCATCGCTCAGCCTTGCCGACGTTCGTCGGATGCGCGGATGCGCTGGACGCGAGCAAGAGGTATCACCGTCAATACGTTCTTCGAGTTCTCTCATCTCCATTCCTCCCTTCTCACGAGCCGCCTAGCGATGCATATACCATCCGAGGTTAGCGGCTTTCGTCGATACGGACAAGGATCGGCACATGCGGGTCCTTGTCCTATGCTCCTAACGAGATACTGAGCCTTAGCCGTTGACGACCTCGCCACCATTCGGATGCAAAATTTGTCCGGCGATATAGGACGAATCGTCGGACGCCAGAAATACATAACAATTGGCGACTTCCTCAGGCTGTCCAGCACGCTTCATTGGCACGTCGGCACCGAACGATGCGACCTTGTCAGCCGGGAACGTCGATGGGATCAATGGCGTCCAGATCGGCCCCGGCGCGACGCCATTGACGCTGATACCCTTCTCGATCAGATTCTGTGATAACGAGCGTGTAAATGCCACAATCGCACCCTTCGTCGTGGAGTAGTCGAGCAACTGTGGGCTACCTTTGTACGAGGTGACCGACGTGGTGTTGATAATCGTGCTCCCTGACTTGAAGTGTTTGAGCGCAGCCTTGACCAGATAGAATTGCGCGAAGATGTTGGTCTTGAATGTCCGCAGCAATTGGTCGGCGCTGATGTCCTCGATGCTGTCCTGTGGGTGTTGCTCGGCAGCGTTGTTGACCAGAACATCCAACGTACCGAACTCACGGACAGTTCGTTCGACTACTTCCTGACAATGCGTTTCGTCGCCGATATCTCCGGCGATCAACAGGCAACGCTGACCCTCCTGTTCGACCTGACGTTTAGTTTCGGCGGCATCATCATGCTCGTCCAGATAGGAAATGGCGACATTCGCACCTTCCTTGGCAAATAGGATGGCGACGGCACGACCTATGCCGGAATCACCGCCTGTGATCAACGCAACCTTGCCCTGAAGTTTTCCCGCGGCACGATACTGCTGATCCTCGGCTTTTGGCTGTGGGGTCATTTCGGATTCGAGGCCAGGTCGTCGTTCCTGCACCTGCGGCGGCTGCAACTGCTCCTTTTCACCAGACATACATACTCCCTTCCCACACTTGTCACTTGATAAAAAAGCTCACTCGTGAAGTTGCCGCTTTTTGCAAGCAACATGCCACAATCGACGAATTTGATGCTGATACCGAACTCAAAAGTCGCGTAGCGTCGGCATACTGTTTGCTTCCGGCATTGCCATGACACACATGACGGAAGCTTCACAAGAACAGGACTCGATCGAGGCGGCACGCGCCGCAGGTCTGCGCTATGTTTCGGATCAAAAGCCCGGCATTACCCGCGAGCGGAAGGGCGACAGCTTCGTGTATTTCGATCCACAGGGGAACCGCATCGACGACGAACGGAAAATCGAACGTATCAACAAGCTCGTGATTCCACCGGCCTGGACCGACGTTTGGATTTCAACCGATCCACGCGGGCATATCCAGGCTACCGGACGTGACCCGAAAGGACGCAAACAGTACCGTTACCATGCACGCTGGCGTGCGACACGTGACGAGACGAAGTATGGACGGGTGATCGCGTTCGGCAAAGCGCTTCCTTCGATTCGCGAGCGAACCGAGCATGACCTACGGCTGCACGGCATGCCACGCGAAAAAGTCCTTGCGACCGTCGTACGGCTGCTCGAACTGACGCTGATTCGCGTCGGCAACGCCGAGTATGCCCGTGAAAACAAGTCCTATGGCCTGACCACCATGCGAAACGAGCATGTTGAAGTCAACGGTTCCACCATCCGCTTCAAGTTCAAGGGCAAGAGCGGCAAGTTCCATGACATCGACTTGAAAGACCGCCAACTCGCCAGGCTCGTCAAACATTCACGCGATTTACCCGGCTATGAATTGTTTTCCTACGTCGACGAAGCGGGCAACACACACGACATCGAATCGGCGGATGTGAACGAGTATCTCCGTGAGATCACTGGCGAAGCATTCACCGCCAAGGACTTTCGTACCTGGGCTGGGACAGTACTGGCGTCCCTGGCGTTACGTGAATTCGAACCAGCCACGTCCGACAGCGAAGCAAGGAAGAATATCGTTCGCACGATCGAACGGGTCGCGGAACGGCTGGGCAACACCCCGGCGATCTGCCGCAAATGCTACATCCACCCAGTTGTACTCGACACATATCTGCAAGGCTCGCTGATCGAAACGCTCCAGCAACGTGCCAAGCACGAGGTGGAAACCAACCAACCTGGCCTCGATGCCGACGAGCGCATGGTGCTGGACTTCCTTGAGAAACGTCTCGCGATGGAAAAGGCGTGAGGGAGTCTCCCTCCCTCACGTTCGTTGGCTAGTAGCGTTCGAGGTCGACAGCGTCATCGTCTCCAGAACGTCGTTCGTTGGTAGCATGCGGTTGACGTCCGCGAAGATCACCAGGGTTTCCAGGGCGTTCGGCTGCAGCGACGCTCGCCTACGCATGGCAGCTAACGCTGGCAACATATTCCAGGAGTCGTTTCGCAAGTTCTATCAGTGGACTTGGTACCAAGATCGCTTGGTATCGTGCTGCGTATTAATAATGACTTATCAACATATAGTGGACAATTTGAGGATAAGCCCCTACATATAGCCTGAATCAGCTATGAGATGAGCTCGGCGATGTGCTAGATTTCATCATGCTGACCGCACACTGTATATCTTCGGACAAATCGGAAAATGCTAACAGTTGATGGAGCAATCACGCGCGTCCAGCGCCATAGAAACATATAAACTGTCCAACCATGTAATACATTCCATATACTTATGTAAATAGTTTTAGTTGTAATCTGCTCGTAACACAGAAGTTGACATTCTCCCCAGATGTATGCTAGGATGGCGCTATTGCTACATGTAGTGGCGGTTTTATGAAACCAAGGCTGTATTTAGCTTATTTTCGGCAATAGAGGGCTAATAGCGGCAAATGATCGAGATTACGTAAACTTTTACACCTCCACTCAGCAGTACATCAGCGACTGCTTGCCAGTTCCCACTACAAGATCCTGAGTGATTCACCAAAGTGATGAGATAACGAAGGTAAGGCAGGATATTGCCTGCATCGAAGGAGCGAGTTGATGACGATTGTAGACCGTCCCGGAACGTCCAAGCGAGCAAGCGGCTCGAAATCAGCAAAGGCATCACTGAACGAACTCGGTGAGAAGATTTTTCTCGATCGATACGCCCTCAAAGATATGACCAAACGATCGCTAACGGTGGGCGACACTGTGATCGTGTGTGTTGATCAAAAAACTCGCCAGCGCGAGATCGGCGCGGTGACCCACCTCAAGGGTGGGCGCGTCACGATCGAATTGCGCGACGGCACCATCACCGAGCAGGGCATCGAGGACGTTGATAAGCCGCTCGAAACCACACCCGACCAGATGATGGCGCGTGTGGCACGCGGGATCGCCGCGATGGAACCTGGCGTGGAACAGCAAGAAGCCTGGGAAACCAATTTCCGCTGGTTGCTCGATGACTGGCGCTTCGTTCCAGGCGGGCGCATCCTGACCGCCGCAGGCACCGAACAGCAATTAACCTTTTTCAACTGCTACGTCATTCCTTCGCCGCAGGATTCACGACGCGGCATCGTTGATACCCTGTCGCAGATGATGGAGATTATGTCGCGTGGCGGCGGCGTCGGCATCAACCTATCGTCGCTTCGCCCACGCCATGCCTATGTCAAGGGCGTCAACGGGCGCTCAAGCGGTTCCGTGTCATGGGGCGGCCTATACTCGTTCGTGACCGGACTGATCGAACAAGGTGGCTCGCGGCGCGGTGCGCTCATGCTGATCCTGAATGTCTGGCATCCCGATGTACTGAGCTTCATCAACGCTAAACGTGAGATGGGGAAGATAACCAACGCCAACATTTCGATCGGCCTGACTGACGACTTCATGGAAGCGGTACAGGCCGATGGCGATTGGGACCTCGTATTCCCCGACTGCGAAACCCCCGGCTATGACCAGGAGTGGGACGGCGATATCGAGAAGTGGCGTGCGGCGGGCAAGCCTGTCAGCGTCTACAAGACCGTCAAGGCACGCGAAATCTGGAACAACATCGTAGAAAGCGCGTGGACAAGCGCCGAACCTGGCCTGTGGTTCATCGACCGCGCCAACAAGATGAGCAACTCGCATTACTTCTCGCAGCTTATTTGTACCAATCCATGTGGTGAACAGCCGTTACCAGCATGGGGCATTTGTAACCTGGGCGCGTTGAATCTGAGCCAGTTCGTCGAAGATGGCGAGGTCAACTGGGACGACCTGCGACTGGCGACACGCTATGCCGTGCGCTTCCTGGATAACGTCATCGATGCGACACCGTACTTCTTCGACGAAAACAAGCAGCAGCAGCAGAACGAGCGTCGCGTCGGTCTTGGCATCATGGGTCTGGCGGATATGCTGATTAAGGTGGGCATCCGTTACGGGTCGGAGGAATGTATCGCGTTCCTTGACCAGTTGGGCGAGACGATCGCAACCGAAGCCTACCATGCCAGCGCCGACAACGCGCAAGAAAAAGGCGCGTTCCCGATGTTCGACGCCGAGAAGTTGCTCGAAAGTGGCTACATGCAAGCCATGCCGGACCATGTGCGCGACGCTGTACGTAGCAAGGGTCTACGTAACGTCACCCTGTTGACGGTCGCCCCGACCGGCACCACCGGCACGATGGTTGGCACATCGACGGGCGTCGAGCCGTACTTCTCGTGGAGCTATTTCCGCAAAAGCCGTCTGGGCGTGCATGAAGAAAAGGTGGCGGTCGTCGGCGAATGGGAAGCCGCTAATCCCGGCAAATCCTTACCAGACTATTTCGTCAACGCGATGTCGCTGTCGCCGATCGAGCACGTCAACGTCCAGGCAGCGGTGCAGCGCTGGATCGACTCGGCGATCTCCAAGACCTGTAACGTACCAAGCGAGTACACCGTCGAGCAAACGCGCGAACTGTACGAGTACATGTACAGCATGGGGTGCAAAGGCGGCACGATCTACCGCGACGGCTCACGCGACGAGCAGGTATTGAACCTCAAGCGAGACGAAGAAAAGCCGCTCGCCCTCGCCACGCCCGAACCGGCGAAACCGGCGACGGAATGCGAGCAAGCAGATCGCGGCGTTGTGGAACCAGCCCAAGATTCGGCCTCGTCCGAAGCTAGCGCGTGGCGCGACGATCAAGAAGGAAAGCCCGCTGGGCGCGTTGTATGTCACGATCAACAACGATGACGAGGGCGAACCACTGGAAGTGTTCATCACGGCGGGCAAAGCTGGATCGGACGTGACCAGTATGGCGGACGCACTCGGACGCCTGGCATCGCTGGTGTTGCGTGTGGCATCGCCCGTTACGCCCCACGAGCGTATGGACGAGATCATCGCGCAACTCAAAGGCATTGGTGGTGCACGTTCGATGGGCTTCGGTCCTAACCGCGTGCGGTCGCTGCCGGACGCCGTGGCTCAGGCGCTCGAAGAATGCTGCTCACCGCCACCGAACGGCGCGATCAGCGCACCGGAAGAATCCAACGGGCATGTGCAGGTGCAACTCGCCCTTCCGACGATCCGCGCCGATCTCTGTCCATCGTGCGGCGAGGCATCCTTCGTCCACGAAGAAGGCTGTATGCACTGCAATGCCTGTGGCTTCAGCCAGTGCTAAAGACAGGACATAGCATACGTCAATCGCGGCCTGTTCAACGCTGAACAGGACCATAGCACGGAAAAGGAGCTTGGTCTTTACGACCAGGCTCTTTGCATGTATTGCTCTACCCGGCAGTTACTTGTTGAGGTAGGGATCGAGGGCGTCGCGCAGGCCATCGCCGACGAACGAAAAGGTCAGCATCGTGATGGCGATCATCAGGGTTGGGAACAGCCCCAGATGCCAGTAGACCCGAATATAGGCGTTGGATTCCGCGACCATCTTCCCCCAGCTTGGCAGCGGATCGTTGATACCCAGGCCCAGGAAGCTCAGACCGGCCTCGGCGAAGATCGCGCTTGGCACACCCAGCGTCACCGCGACGATCAACGGCGCGAGCGCATTGGGCAGCAGATGGCGCGTGGCGATCCTCCAGGGACCTCGACTCCTAGCGCATGCGCGGCAGTGACGAACTCCTTTTCGCGCAACGACAACAATTGGGCGCGCGTCAGACGGCAGATATCAACCCATCCGATCAAGCCGATCGCCAGCACGACGTTGAACAGGCTTTCATAGCCTGATGCGTTACGCCCCATGATCGAGATCAAGAACAGGGCGAACAAAATACCTGGAATCGCCGTCAGTACCTCGACCCAGCGCATCATGATATAATCGACCCAGCCACCAAGCATGCCCGCCAGCGTGCCAAGCGACAGTCCGATCACCACTGCGACGATCTGTACGGCGAAGCCGACGATCAACGAGACCCGTGTCCCATAGATCAAGCGGCTCAGGAAATCGCGTCCGACAGCTATCGGTGCCGAGCCAATGCTTGCTGCTGGGGAACTGGAGCGTTTCACTCAGCACCGAATAATCGTAGGGATAGGGAGCGATGATAGTCCGCGAAGATGGCAGCAAAGATCAACAGCAGCATTACCATCAACGCCCCGACCGCGAGCTTGTTCTTGGAAAATCGACGCGCAGCATCACGCCAGATACTCGACGAGTGATTCGCGACGCGTTTCTCCAGAGCGAGTGTCGAGTTGTCTGCAAGCGGTACTTGTCATGGATTAATCTCCATACAGCCGAATACGCGGATCCACGACGGTATACAGGATGTCGCTGAGCAGTAGGTGATGCCCCAGGTCATCGCCACCAGCAGCATCGTCGCCATGATCATCGGGTAATCACGCAGGTACACGCTCGACACGAAAAACTTACCAAGGCCTGGGACCCGAAACACCACTTCGATAAAGATCGTGCCGGTGATCAGGTTCGGGATCTGTGGACCGAGGATCGTGATGAGCGGAATAAGCGCGTTCTTGAGCGCATGGCGCATGATCACGTGTACGCTCGCTCAGCCCCTTAGCACGTGCGGTGCGTACGTAATCCGAACGCAGACACTTCGACCAGGCTCGACCGCGTGTAGCGCGCGGTCAGCGCCATTGGGCCAAGCGTCAAGGCCAGTAACCGGCATGATCCAGGTTTGCCAGTCGCCCAACCCACCCGTCGGCAGCCAGCGCAACCGCACACTGAAGAGCAACAACAGCCAGGTCGCGATCACGAAGTTCGGCACCGTGATGCCAAGCGTCGCAATAAAGGTAACGATATAGTCGATACGAGTATTTTGCTTGATCGCACCGATCGTGCCTAGCAGCATGCCAAGCGGCAGCGCGATCAAGATCGCCATCCCACCAAGTCTCATACTGACCGGCCAGGTGCGGCCGATCAATTGAATCACCGTTTCGGTCGGGCTTTGGAAGGAGATGCCAAAATCGCCCTGCAGCGCGTTCCACATGTAGCGAGCATACTGCTCGTAGATTGGACGGTCAAGGCCATATTTACGGAGGATGTTGGCTTTCGCAGCCGGAGGCAGTGGTGATTTATCCTCGTCGAATGGTCCACCAGGCACCGAGTGCATCAGCAAAACGCGAAGATCGAGACAATGATGAAGACGACGATCAGGCCAATGATGCGACCAACAGATAACGCGCCATACTGAGTCCCTTTGAAGTTATCAAATAGACGACAGGAGGATACATATGTATCCTCCTGTCGCCCGTACCTCACATCCTATTGCGGTGGTGCCGAGCGATAGTTTGAGACTTCGCTGCCGATGTACATCGAACCGACCAAGTGTGCTGTAGGTGGAGAAACCAGGCCAGTGCATCGCGGCGATACCCTGATCGTCCGGCTCCAGTGCCGTGCCCTTGAGGTACGGACGGTACAAGTCGCCAGGGGTAGCGTGGTAGATGAACACAGCGCCAGCCTGTTCGACCAGCATCTTCTCGGCATCCTGAAACATCTTGGTGCGCTCGTTGTCATCGCCGGTGAACGCCGATGCCTTCTTGTACAACTCATCGAACTCGGTGTTGTTCCAGTTGTGGCGTCCACCGCTCTGCCACACACCTAGCATGTTCGCACGGATCGAGGAAGTCCATACCATAGGACACCAGGCCGAACTGGACCTGCGTCGGCTTGGCGTTCAAGGCATCCATGAATGTCTTGTATTCCTTGTTGGACACCTCGACGTCGATTCCGAGGTTCTGCTTGATCGATGCAGCGATCGCCTGGGCAACCGCCAGACGCACAGGGCCTTCGTTACGCAGCCACAGCGTGAGTCTTGGGGAAACCCTGACCGTCCGGGAAGCCAGCTTCTGCCAGCAATGCCTTGGCCTTTGCCACATCGAAGGCTCTGCAGCGGCTTGAGCGCCTCGGCATTAGCGGCGGGGAAGCCCGGCATCAGGAAGGAATACGCAGGCATACCCTGGGTCGGCTTGATGATGCTCTGGATCAGCCCATCGCGGTCGATCACATGCGCGACTGCCTGACGGACCTTTGGATTGTTGAATGGCGCGGTCTGCTCATCGAAGAACAGATAATGGGTGCGGAAATCGCCGTAATGCGGATGGAACTGTGTTTTCAGGTCCGGGTCTGACTGGACGATTTCGTTATCGGCGGGCGACAGCGATGCACCGCCGACCGAGTCGATTTCGTTGGCTTCATACGATGCGAAGTTGGTCGAAGGTGCCGCACCGATCGACGATGACCTTCTGGATGTAGGGCTTGTTGGTGCCCATATACTTCGGATTGGCCTCGTACACCAATCGCTCGCCCTTGATCCATTCCTTGAGGACATACGGACCGGACGAAACCGAGGTCGCAACATCCGAGTTATACAGGCCGCCATGTGCTTCCAGCGCCTTCTTCTGCATTGTGTTGCTATACAGCATCATCGAGGGCAGATACGGCGCAGGCGTTTGTGTTTCGACTGTCAGCGTGTTGGCATCGACAGCCTTAACACCAAGCTGATCGACCGGCACATCGCCAGCCACAACTTCATCCCAGTTCTTGATCACGCCGTTGAAGAACCAGCTAAAGTCCCAGGCGTGCTCGGGATCGGCACCATATCGCAACGTAGCAACATAGTCTTCTGCCGTTACCGGGGTGTCGTCGTTCCACATCAGGTTGGGATCGAGCTTGAAGGTCCAGATCAGACCCGTGCTATCGACCGCCCATTCGGTCGCAGCGCCCGGCTCGATTTTGAAGTTCTTGTTGAGGCGCACCAACGAGTCTGATAGATACGTCTGCGACCGCGCCACCACGCTTGTACACCGACTCGTAGAGGTCGATCGTGGTGAAGTCCGCAGTGTTATCGTAATGGGTGACGTACACCTGCTGCTCAGGCGGCGCAGCATCGGCGGGCAACGTCACGCCGTTCAGAATACCAGCGACCGATTCGGTTGCTGGCTCGGCGGCGGCTGTCGTCGGCTCAGGCGCCACGGTCGGCTCGGCGGCAGTGTCTGCTGTCGTCGGCTCCGCGGCAGCGTCCGCTGTCGTCGGTTCGAGCAGGCCGGCAGCCGGTTCGGTGCGCTGCCGTCGGTTGAGTTGCGGTTTCTGTTGTGGCGCCGGTGAACCACAGGCTGCCAAGAGGAGCGCAAGGATCAGAATAATCCTTGCCACGAACGGTGTCGACTCATTGAATGGACCTCCCTAAGCGACGAATAAAAATGGTGAACGCATTTGAAAACGGTGCCATGGCTTCCAGATACGTTGAATACCCTGCGTATACAGTCAGATTATCCGTTTATCGAACGAGCGAGCATCAGAGACTTCTGGGTATGAAGGTGCATCGAACCGAAGTCATTTCCATCACCATGCAGAGCGACAATGACAACACTTCTCGTCAAGCTATTCCGACGTTAGAACGAGCGTACCAATAAACGATTTCGCATACGCGAACGTGGTTCTCTGAGCATTCAGGGGACAGCAAGCGACCGACTAGTACCAAACCCAACATCATCGTGCAATAAACGTCAACTACGCGCAAACTCTGAGGGTGATGCACCACATCTTAGCACTACCTCTGAAATTGGTCAATAAAACGCAGGCTATTGTCCTATCTGCGAACAAGTTCGGGAGATACTATGCATGGGCAATTTGGACTACCGGCCATGGGGAGAGGTAAAAGACTCCTTGGAGCGCATCCACTGACCACAGCGATACCGCTCAGGCTACGACATACCAGATCGGCGGATTTGCCGCCGGCCTGGATCGGTACACCGACGCTACCACAGGTCATCAGGCCACGGAGTCATCGTCGCCGGTGCTACGACCACGCTGGCGGGCATAGCTCGATGCCGCCATCTGTTTCAACGCTCGCCGGTCGGTGGAGTGCTCCCTGCGCCAGTCGCTGCAATTCGGGCGCGGACGCAGCGGGCATCGCATAAAGCTCGCCGAGACGTTCGAGCGCGCTGATGCTTTGTTGCGCGACCTGCTTTCCGGCAGCACTGTCACCACTATCGTACAGTTCCGCCGATGCCCCCGACGCCCTGCGCCCGCATGACTTCCGCTAACTCACGTACGAGTTCGTGATCTTCCAGCACCCGCGCAACATCCGGTGTAACGCGGCAACACCAGCGTTGCAGAGGACATTTCAGGAACGTCGTCCAATGCCATACCACGAGCCTGAGCGGTCACGTGCACATCGCCTTCGAGCATTACCGGGCTGGTCAGTTCGAGCCAAAAGGCACGTTCACGGGCAAGATCGCCCAACATGACACGCACGCCATGAGCGCTGTTGGTCTGAGTATATCCATTAAGGTTTGTACCTATCGCGGCCAGCCCCGCCTCAATCTCGATCTCAACACCCCGCACTCTAACCGTTGAGGCTGCTTGCAACTCGCGCTGCAAGTGTCATCTATGCCACTCGCAGTCTCAATATGATAGTAATCGCCGTTGCCTGCCCGGCCGACGGCTCCTAGCACCGCACTGTTATATTCCAGTCCGACACCAATCGCCGATATGGTAATAGCTTGAACAGCGGCAGGCTGCACCACCGAAGCCAACCCATCGACACTGGTGACGCCGACGTTGGCGAGCCCATCCGTGATCACAACCACTTTACAGACATACTGCGGCGCGTCGCCTCATCGAATTGCTCGAAGGCGAGTCGTAACCCGTCATGCAGATTCGTCATAGCATCTGGTCGAAGGCCACGAATAGCACCACGTGCCGTCGTGCGGCTGGCGGTAGACAGGTGGTGTAAGCGGCAGATCGAGTTGCGCAACATCCGAGAAACTGATCAACGCCAACTGATCGCCATCGCTCATAGCATCGACCAATCGCTCGGCAGCATCGCGTGTAACACTCATCTTGGTGCGCCGTTCACGTGGGTGATATGAACGTACGCTGCAATACCTTGCGTAACGATGGCGGTTGCTCCACAGGAACGGCACACGCGGACCCGCCATGTCATTCATGCTACCGGAACGGTCGACGACCAGCGCCAATGCTATTGGCTGTCGTGATGGATTCGGCGCATCCATCGTGGGCATAACCGTCACCCGTAGATGTGTCGTGCCGCTACGGGGTAATAGCGCGACGCGGGTTGCCGCAAGTTCGAGCCGCAGTGCCATGATCGTCGCCTTTCACGAGCCTTCGCCCGTATGTGTTGTGATCGTCTCTCGAATCGCACGCACGATGTCGTCCAATGCGGCATCGTCCCAGCCGGACGCCGAAAGCGTTAAGCCCGGTGCGACGACAAGTGTGCGTGTATGCGTCGGCCTTGATGGCGCGGGAGATTGCACCGTATGGGTTGTGCTGGCGCGGGTCTCTGGTGGGTGGGTGATGCTACACGTCGAACCGGACGTTTCGACCATCGTACCGATCGCATCCAGACGTATAGCCATGGCGTTTGAGATCGCGGGCATGCCGCATCGCCACCAGATGCGTGTCGGTGTAGCGCGGACGTGAGCCATGATATTCGGGTGGAGGCAATAATCGCTGCTCGGCGTAGTAATGGACGGTGCGCCCAGAGATAGTTATGTCTCCTTCACGGCGCAGTACGTCCGCGATATCTTCGGCTGACAGATAGTGTTCCAAGCCCTCCTCCTTCACGATGACCACAGCAGACATACCATCATCGTATCCGCGAGGTGCATCTCATACTCCCGCTGCTGGTACGTCCCAGTATACTGGGACGTACCAGCAAAGTCAATCACCCATTTAGAAACAGTTGCCTGAAACGTCAGAAGCACGATCTGGAGAGAAGCACCTATTGGGAAACTCCGCATGCCAATGACGCGAGCGACGAGCGTATTATCACTGACCCGTCGCCGGTAGTCAGATGTCTGTTGTACCGCTTCTGTCTGCTCGGCACGATCCTTGCATCCAATTTTCACATAAAGTACTTACAGCATGGAGAAGATCGATGGAACTCGATACGATTCTTGACGAACTCGAACAACTAACCGCCGAACAGTATGGTTATCTGGGAGTCGCCGCGATTTTTGGCCCACTGCTACTCAAACTTTTAGGATTCAAACTGCTAGGCGCTACTCGTTCGCCCGCTTGCACTGGTGCTGATTCTCGGTGGCATTTATGCCCGTCAACAGCGTGGGTCCGAACAAATGTAGAGAGGCGTCACCAAAGAAAAAGCCCAGCCGAACCAATTGGTTCGGCTGGGCTTTTCGCATCTAGCGAACGGGAAATTAGTCGGCAGCGACCGTGCCTTCCTGAGCGGATTCCGCTTCCATCGATAGCACGAACTCACCCGACCGGCTGATCGAAACATGCTCTGGTCCAAGACCAAGCGGCAACAGCTTGGCGGCCTGTGCCGCTCGTTCCAGTGCACGCTTGTTTTCGAAGCCGAGCGCGTCGAGTACCGGATTCGCCACCGACCGTCCATGCTTCAGCGGCGTATACAGCTTGGTGCGCTAAGTGCTTCCTTCATTTCCGATTCGTTGGGAATCAAGTACAGGGCGGGCATGGTGAAACCATCGAATACCCTGAAGATCATATCCAGCGTTTCTTCTGGCAGATACTTCTTATAAATATCGACGACGCGCAGGAACATTGCATGGTGGGCAATTTCGTCGTTCGAAACGATCTTAAACGCTGCCGCGGCACCATATTGCTTGCCGCGCGCACGTTCTTCCTCGGTCGCCTTTTCAGGAAGACCGTACTCCGAAGCGTATACGCTTGCGCAATTCATCATAATTGAAGTATGTGGCACGTTCCTGAAGCATGGCATAAACGGCAACACCGAGTGGCGTATCCATGCCGGGATGGTTCTCGCGCATCGTCCAGGTGTGAGCATTGACTTTATCGCGATATTCGTCGATTTGCTTCTGCGTTCGGACGCCCGAGTGGAGCAGCACGAGCTCCCACGATTCGGCATGCTTGGCTTCTTCCATGCCCCAGACAAGCGAGATGTTGCGACGGGCGCGGATTTTACCGACGATATTGATCAGCATCCGCGACGTAATCGCCGACATAATCTTCGATGCCGAGGAAACTTTCGATCAAGGTGATCGTATCATCACTTAGCATATGACCGCGTTCGCGCATCTCGTCAAGCGGCAAGTCGTCCCATGGGAACCAGTTGCGGGACTTGACCGCTTTGCGGAAGTAGTCGATATAGGCCATTCGAACTTCCTCGGCGATAGCATGTTCGCGAGCTTCACGGGTCCACGGGCCACTTAATACTACATGAGGATGTTCGATGCCACGGACTGGGACTTCCTCGACGGTCATAGTGCTTCCTTTCATCCAAATCACCTATGAGTGATCTTCTTCATATGATGCCGATGGAGCAACGTCACATATCGTTCCACCATCGCGTGTTCTATAATGCTTATGCTCAGAATCATCGATGCTGCGTTCCGACGCAGCAGGTCTTCGAGCACCTATCTTAGTACGAGCAGGGGACCAAAACGGTTTTGCTCTATATTCTACACGTTTCGCGCCCCTTTAGTATTATGTACGTAAAAACTACCCCAAAATGCTCAAATTTTCGGCGACGAATATGAGGATGGTCAATAACAATCTATCGCGGACAACGACATGCCATTACCGCATTGGTGGCACGTATCTCGCCATACCATGGAGGACGAGACTGACGACAGAGCGGTGCTACGCAACAAGCGATAAAGATGACCATTATTCTCGGCAAGCGTGAAGGTTTCACTACATCGGATCGTGGTGGTCGTTGTACAATAGAGCGAAGCGGGAGATTCCAGGTGGAACCAGCGGACAACACCAACGAGCCACAACTTGACGACGAGGCGCTCCTTAGGCTCATCGGTTCGCACGATGAAGGTGCGCTGTCATCACTTTACGAGCGGTATAGTCGTCTGTTATACGCGATCGCGTTACGCATTACTGGCGACACTGGAAGCGCGGAGGAAGTCACGCAGGACGCTTTTCAGGCTGTATGGCAACGTGCCGCACAATGGCGGCCTAACGCTGGCTCGGTGCAAGCCTGGCTCAGCGGCATTGCGCGCAACCGTGCGATAGATGAAGTGCGAAGCCGTTGGCACCGCGCCCGACAAACCGAATGTGGTCTCGACGCTATGCCGACATCTGCATGCAGCCGTCGAGCGAGGTTGGGAACATCTTACCGTCCTTCGTAGTGACATGCAGGAAGCACTGGCAAAACTGCCTGCAAAACAGCGCCAGGCGATCGAAATGGCTTTTTATGGTGGCTTGACCTCTCATGAGATCGCTTCACGTATGGACGAATCGGTTGGAACTATTCGCAGTCGCTTACGGTTAGGAATCGAGAAATTACGTGATGCAGCAAATTCCTGGTTTGAAAACAACTGATTCCCGTGCGACTATAATATGATGGACCAAACACAAACCAAGGGAGGTTGGTTGAAGTCCTCACAGATCAACGATTTGTCATTGCTGCGGGATGAAGACCTGCTCACACTAATAGCGGCTGGCGACGATCAGGCGCTTGGTGTCTTATACGATCGCTACGTCCGCCTGGTATTCAGCATTTCCCTGCGTATTACAGGCGATCGGCTGAGTGCAGAAGAAGTGGTGCAAGACGTCTTTCAGATCGTCTGGCAGCATGCAAAGACCTTCCGACCCTCCGCAGGAGCAGTTGGAGGATGGCTAACGGGCATCACGCGGCATCGTGCAATCGACGAAATACGCTCGCGCCAACACAAAGCCCGTGACCGAGAGATATCCGCCGAGGATGCGCCCGCCGATGCCATGGTCGTGCGAGACAATCTCGCCCAGGACGTTGTCGTGCATGAGGACATCAAAGCGGCGCTCGCCGAACTCCCGGCAGCCCAACGCCAAGCGATCGAGCTCGCGTACTATGGTGGCTTGACCTGCAACGAGATCGCGGCCTCAGTCGGGTACGTCGGTAGGAACCATTAAAACGCGATTACGTCTTGGCCTGGTCAAATTGCGTGGTTCGTTGCTTCCTGGCTGGATGGATGTTGAGTAGCGTTGTTGAGCATCCCAAAGCGCTATTGCGCACCTTGCGAATACCATGTATATAGGTACTCAGCAGATACTCAGGAAGAAAAAGGATCTATGGAGCACGTTTTGTACGAAGATATGTGTAGACGGGAAAAAACACTTAACTACTACGTCTGGAGCGATCTACGTTAGACCCCATGCAGATGCACAACGAACATATCGATCCTGAAACCTTAACGGCATACGCATTCGATGCACTGCCCCCGGACGAGTTGATTGCGATCGGCTCGCACCTGGCAACCTGTACGACGTGCCAACGGGAAGTCGCAAGTTTTCGTACACTAGGCGATTACCTGCCGTATGCTCTTACACCTTCCGAACCACCGGCGGGCATGCGTGAGCGTATTATCGCCCGCGCCCAAGCAACGCCGCAAAACCGCACGGCTGGAGCAGCACGTTCCCAGCGGGTTGTGGAACCAACATCACGAACCCGTGTGCCGTGGCTCCGACGTTTGACACCCTTTGCCCTGGCGTTTGCCCTGGTCATCGGCGTCCTGTTCGGGCGCTACTGGCCTACGGCCACGACGTCACTGGTGGAACAACCCGGCGTTCAAGCTGTTACTCTCACCGGACAAGGACAGGGTGCAGGAACATTCGCCGTCGCCACTAGTTCGAATCGCGCACAATTAGAAGTGACAGGCTTACCACCGCTACCAGCGGGGCAAGTCTACCAACTTTGGTTGCTCGATGGCGATACACCGATCAGTGTCGGTACGTTCGCCGTGGATGCACAAGGTCGTGGACGACTAGAGTTCAACGGCCTCGCCTGGTCATCAGGTTATAACACTGTGGCGATCACTGCCGAACAACAAGGTGGAAGCCCTGCCCCAACCAGCAACATCGTCATCGCAGGCGGGTTGTAGCCAACCCTCGCGCTACACCGCCTGACCCCCTTTCTCCCATCCGGCAAATCACCTTCCACACCTTAGCGGCGTCAACACGTGTGCCGCTGGACGAGCCATGTACCAGCATCCTGAGATTGACAAATCGGGTGTTTCTGATTGATGATGGTCTTGCATTGTGGTGAATCGACCGCGAATGGCGCCAATCCATTCGCTGATGAAACGCGCTGGGGGTTCTATGATTGTGGTTGCCAGTACAAACGGAAAGATCGGGATCAACGCCGCCAGCGAAATACTTCGGAACGGTGGCACCGCGCTGGACGCGGTGGAAGCCGCGACACGCCTCGTGGAAGCGAACCCTGAGGATCATAGCGTCGGCTATGGTGGCTTTCCAAACTTGCTTGGTGAAGTCGAACTTGACGCCTCCATCATGGACGGTCAAACCCTGTCAGCCGGTGCAGTTGGCGCACTCAAGCGCTATAAGCACCCGATCACTGTTGCCCGCAAAGTCATGGAAGAATTACCACATGTTCTGCTGGTCGGCGATGGAGCGGCCCGCTTCGCCCGCGAACTTGGCATGACCGAAGAAGAACTGCTTACTCCCGAAGCCGCCGCGATCTATAAGCAGGGGATTGAAGGCGCACTGCCCGAAGATCAGCGCATCTGGATGACCGGCGGAATCGAAAGCAACCTTACCCGGCTGAGCAAGCTAACCACGGACCCCGAACAGGCAGCAGGAACCGTAAATTTTATCGCCCAGGACGCAGCAGGTCACATTGCGTGTGCTGTCAGCACGAGCGGTTGGGCCTGGAAATACCCGGGCCGTTTAGGTGATTCACCTGTTATTGGCGCGGGTAACTATGCCGACGACCGCTATGGTGCTTGCGCGTGTACTGGCTGGGGCGAATTGGCGATGCGGCTTGGCACCGCTCGTTCGGTGGTGTTGTACATGCGCATGGGCTTTGGCCTCGAACAGGCGTGTCGTCAAGCCATGGACGACCTGCGGATCGTCTTTGAGGGGCGCGACCATGCGATTATGAGTTTAGTCGCCCTCAATCGCCAGGGCAGGCCCATCGGCATGAGTACCAGTCCGGGCCGCACGTATATCTGGATGACGCCAGATATGGATGAGCCTGTCGAGGAGGATCGCGTCGTGATCGAAATGACCGTAGAGGATCCGAAAACGAATGACGAGGAAGCCTAAGCGCAGACTAGTGATTTGTGACGGTACCTGTCACACTGCCATGGTATAGTTCATCTATAACAGCTTGAACCTGAGTATATATGTTGGAGGATGAACGTGGCACAGCAAAAAGAACAACCAACCGTTTCCCGTACGTTTCGCGCAGCGATTCGCATTGGCGAAGATTTTTATACAGTCGAAGAAACCATCACTCTGCCAGTCGATGCGGGTGACGATGAAATCGCCCAGGCCGTCGACGCTGGTATGCGGATTTATGCCGCGCAACGCGCCGCAGCCGAGGAGCAGATTCGTGAACTGCGAACCCAGGTTGCGTCCAGTCCGCTGCCGGTTGTCATTCGCGACCCTGAGGCACCTGCCAGTGACAAACAGCGTTCGTATATGGACTACCTGTTGAACGAACTGGGCTGGGATACCGACCGCCTACATACGTTCGCCGTCGACCATAAAGTCGACCTGTTGAAGATGAACAAGCGCGAAGCGTCTGAGCTTATCGACCATCTCAAGGGCGAACTCGAAGCACGCGGCAGCGTTCATGACACCACCGATGCGGACGAGGAGCCTTCCCCCGCCGCCCGTCCGCGGGCCCAGGAAGTGCGACAAGCGATCTTGCCCGTTGGCGATACCGCCACGACCCGGCAGATCAAGGCACTCGAACGACTCGTCGAGGAACGCGGCATCGATGGCGCTGGTGAACTTGAATCACGCTTCGGCGGTCGCACCTTCGATCAGTTGAGCATCGATGAAGCGGGGCAACTGCTGACTGAATGGCAACAGCGCCCTCGCGCTGGTCGCACCCTCCGACGCGCAGCCTAACATCACCACGGGATGGGAATACGCTCCCCATCCCGTGGGTGCCTCCTTCCCACTTTTCACGCACCCACCTCATTGCCATCTGTACCACGCTCCTGTGCTCCACTCGAAGCGTAGGCTCGCGACGATTGTGGTGAGAGTGCGTCGAGAACTGGTACATGCGCCTCGGCGGCAACAGGTTCCCAATAATTCCATAGCAGGAAAGCGACTACATTGTCACTCTGAGTGGAGCGAAAAGTCTGCCTCTCGTTCGGAAAGATCCTTCACTGCGGTTCAGGATGACACATTTCACGACGTTGACGGAACCCTGCCCACCAACCGTGCTAATTTGCTCGGATACGACCTTCGCTGATACCATGACTGTGTACAACCTTGGATAGAGGATTTTGATTATGCGACCGATTAAAGGCACCGTCAATTATGTCGAACTGATCGGCTGGCTCGGAGCCGACCCAGAACAACGCTTCCTACCATCGGGCATCGCCATCACGAATTTCAACCTGGCAACGAAGCGTATCGGCGCACGCCAAGAGGACGGTTCGTGGACCTATGAAACCGATTGGCTCGATGTAGAAGCCGTCGACAAACTCGCAGATACCATCGCCGCCAACCTGCAAAAAGGCAGCCGCGTGCGTGTCACCGGGGCACTGCGCACTGACACATGGCAGGATCGCGACGGCAACCCACGCAAACGCCTGTATGTGCGCGCCGACGACATACTGTTTTTGGACACAAAACACACCATGGACGATGCCGTGGTTGACGAAGCATCCTAACGCAACAACCGCTTCATCCAACGCTCCTACCGGATATAGGAGCGTTTTTGTTGTTCGGGTTGGGCAGCACATGGCATTCAGGGGTTGTATAATTCAAGCCATGAGTCTTCAGGTCACTTCACTCGCCAGCGGCAGCAGCGGGAATGCCTTTCTCGTTCAAACGCCAAACGCGTCGATGCTCGTCGAAGCCGGACTGGCAGCGCGTACGCTCGACCGCCACCTACGCCGACGCGGTGTCGATCCCGCCGCGCTCGACGCGATCGTGATCTCGCACGAACACCACGATCATGTGCAGGGAGCAGCAACCCTGGCACGCAAGTATGGCATACCGATCGTTGCTAGCGCAGGGACGCTTTCTGCCATGCAAAGCGAGTGGAAGGGGCTGGATGTACGTTTGCTCGACACCGAGGGGCAGACCGTTAATGGCATCGACGTGTACGGCTATCCAGTACCCCATGATGCGATCGCACCGCAAGGCATCCTGCTGGCGCACAGTGGCTATACCGTAGCGTGGGCGCTCGATCTGGGACATGTACCAGAGCATGTCGCCCCGATCTTGCAACAGGCCGACCTGATTGTAGTCGAAGCAAACCATGATCGCGAACGACTGATCAAACAAGCACCCTATGCATGGAGCGTCAAAAATCGTATCCTGAGCGAAACCGGGCATTTGTCGAATCTTCAAGCCGCCGAATTACTGCAACAGGTAGCCAGTGACCAGCGATACGTACCGTCTGGCTCGCACACCTGTCCGAACGCGCCAATGACAACCCTGCTGGTGTGGTGCGGTATATCAAAGGCATCCTAGACATCTCAGGTATTACGTCGATGAAACTAGCAGTCGCCGAGCGCGACCGTCCGAGCGTAGCCTGGCACAGCGATACAACGTTCCGACAACCATCTTTCGCCGACCTGTTCTAACACATACCTTCTTCTATCCTGTCTCCCTTTGAATCGACACATATCCACCACTACTCGACCTCTAGGTCCACTACCAATAGCAGCCATCCGGCATCCGTTTGGTGGTGTTCCTTCAGGTCGTTCAACAGGACGTGCTATCATATGGAACGTAGCCTGGAACACGGTTGTACCGTGGTTTACGATCAGGCAGCGTCTACCTTTGGTGGTACATTTATCGCCGTGAGCGCACCGGGGAAACCGGAATTGACGGCGAACAACACAGGTACAGAAGATGGAAAAAAGTGAATTTATCTGGTTCAACGGAGAGCTAGTTCCCTGGGACAAGGCCACGATTCACGTCCTTTCCCATGTGGTGCATTATGGCTCAAGTGTTTTCGAGGGCGTGCGCTGCTACACGACGCCAAATGGACCCGCGATTTTCCGCTTGCGCGAACATACGCGTCGCCTGTTCGATTCTGCGAAAGTGTATCGTATGGAATTACCCTACACCCAGGAACAGATCAACGCCGCCTGTAAGCAGGTGGTCTCGGCGAACAAACTCGACAGCGCCTACCTACGTCCGGTCGCGTTTCGCGGCTACGGCGAGCTTGGCGTCGATCCCCGTCCTAGCCCAGTTGACGTAGTGGTTGCCGCATTGAACTGGGGACGCTATCTGGGCGCGGACGCCCTCGAAAACGGCATCGACGTCGGTGTGTCCTCGTGGACACGCATGGCACCGAACACCCTGCCGTCGATGGCAAAGGCGGGCGGCAACTACCTCAACTCGCAGCTTGTGCGTCTGGAAGCGGCACAGCACGGCTACGGCGAAGGTATTGTGCTTGACGTTGATGGGTTTGTTAGCGAAGGATCGGGCGAGAATATCTTTGTGATTCGTGACGGCAAGATCATCACACCGCCCACGAGCGCCTCAATCCTGAATGGCATCACTCGTGATACGGCGATCACGCTTGCACGCGAACTTGACATCCCCATAACGGAATCCCGTATACCACGCGAAGCCCTGTATCTGGCTGACGAATTGTTCTTCACCGGAACAGCAGCGGAAGTGACACCGATCCGCTCGGTAGACGGCATCCAAATCGGAGCAGGGCGACGCGGACCGATCACCGAGCAGGTGCAAAGTGCCTTCTTTGACGTGATCAGCGGTGAGCGCGAGGACCAATGGGGCTGGCTGGAATTACGTTTAGCCCATTCCTGTTGCACGAGTGAACGGTGTCTTGCCAAACATACTGTTTGAATGGATGCCTTTTGCTCCTGTAAACAGTCCCATATGAGTAAATTGTCATAGCAATTTGAGAAAACGGCCACAAAACACGAAACTTTTTTGGGTGTTTCTACGTTATTATATGCATACCCAGCCTCCACACAGGCCGGACACAGATAACGGGGCGCAGGCTGTACCGAAAGGTGCAGCCTGTGTTTTTGTACAAGGCTCATCATACGCAGTACCAGACCGGGAAAACATCCAGACTGGTGAGCCTATGTTCGACATGCATACATCGCAACGACGTGTTCACACGTACTACCTCACATACATCGATGCCCTGCCGCAGAACGCCTGAAGCATGGCAATCGAGATACGGGGAGGTACACATGCGTCGTTTGACCATAGGTATGCTGCTGCTCATTGTCGCGGGATGTGGACAGGCAGCCGCGCCACAAACACCCCAAACAGGAGCCGCGCCACCAAGAACCGGCGTTGTGAGCCAGGCCCCAACTGTTTCCGAACCAACCGCACCTCCTGCATCACTCACAGTTTCACCAACGGCGTCCCCTCCGCCGATGACCGAGCCACCATCAATCGTTCCACCCACCACAGTGCCGCCGCCACCAGGAGGTTTAGCACAGGTCCGGCTTGCGCCGCCCATCACTGACGAGATCTGGATCAATTCGGAACCGCTCGCGTTGTCGGAGCTGGGCAAGGCAGGCAAGATAACGCTGGTCGAGTTCTGGACCTATGGCTGTTACAACTGCCGCAACGTCTTGCCACACCTGCAGGCATGGCACGAAACCTACGCTGACCAAGGCTTGACGATTATTGGCGTGCATTATCCTGAGTTCGACCGCGAACGCAATGTCGATAACGTCAAACGGGCACTGGTCGATCTCGATGTCACGTACCCAGTGTCCATCGACAACGACGGCTCAACCTGGCGCGCGTACGGTCAACGCTACTGGCCTACGATGTACCTGGTCGATAAAACAGGTCATATCCGCTATCTGCATATTGGCGAGGGAGCCTACGAAACGACGGAACAGTGGATTCAATATCTGCTGGCTGAACAACTGTAGGTGAGCGAGGGCAGAATCACAGAACAGGGCAGCGGCAATGTTCGCCTACCCTGTTCTGTACCTTATTCATAAGCTGCGCGTGATGAATGGCAACCACACAAGCGTTGAGCGTTCCACTCCTCATGTCATGGCACGAATAGGGCATCCTAATGACCTAGAATGGCACGCCCACCGAACGAGACGGCACGACGTTTGCTATATACATCTAGCGAGAACTGTTGGGACCACGAAAGGAGCAACAGATACATGCAGAAAACGGATTTTATAGCACAAGTGGCAGAACGCGCTGGCGTGCCAAAGAAACAAGCCCGGCACGTCATCGACACAGCACTTGATCTGATAACCGAACAACTTCAGGCTGGGGAACGTGTCGTGTTGACCGGATTTGGCACATTTGAAGTCCGTAAGCGACAGCAACGCCAGGGAGTTAATCCACAGACCAAGGAATCAATGACGATCGAAGCGACGCAGACCCCTGGCTTCTCAGCCAGTAATAGTCTGAAAAGTGCAGTTCGTGATAGCCTGCCTATGGCAAATGAGCGCGGCGGAGAATAATTCAGCACGGTTTCAACTTAGATTATACTGGAAGCCGTGAGTATAGGCAGAGTTGGCACGTGCTGAACGCCCACAGACGTATATGAGTGTCTAAGCAAGCCAATCATCAGTACAAGGAGATACTATGGCATCATCACAGCGCTATGATCGCGCACCGGAAATGACGATCGACCCTGACAAAACGTATCATGCGACGTTCAACACCGCAAAAGGTCCGATCAAGATCAAGCTATTCGCCAAAGAATCGCCGATCACCGTCAACAACTTCGTATTCCTGGCAAAGAACGGCTTCTATGACGGCACGACCTTCCATCGCGTGATCCCCGGGTTCATGGCGCAGGGTGGCGATCCAACGGGTACTGGCACAGGCGGTCCCGGCTATAAGATCAAGGATGAGTTTCATCCCAGCCTCCGCCATACGAAGGCAGGCTTGTTGTCGATGGCGAACGCGGGACCAAACACTGGCGGTTCGCAATTCTTCATCACCTACGGCCCAACACCACACCTTGATAATCGTCATGCGATCTTTGGCGAAGTCGTCGAAGGCATGGAAAACGCGACAAGCATCAGCGAGCGCGACCCCCAGCGCTCCCGCCAACCTGGTGACACGATTGAAAGCGTCGTGATCGAGGAATCGTAGGGTTCGCTCTGCACGCACGGTCAGGGCCATAGCTCCCTCAGGTCGTGAGGGCAAGCAGACGAGCAAACTGGGCAAAGCTACGTGCTTGCCCAGTTTTTTATCGTCCCAGCGTCGCCTCGGCTTCGGTTTGAATTTCCTCGGCTGCGGTCTGCGGCGGCACCTCGCCGACCATCACCGCTCCGGTACGTGACCCCAACACGTTCCAGATCGACGTAAGTTCGCTACTGGTGGGAAAGGCCACAGCCTCGTTGAGGCTATCCGCTTGCGGCTTGAGGATGGCATCGTTCTGCACTATTTCCGATTGGATAATCTCGGTACGTGCTGGCAGGCGTCGCAATTCCGTCACCATGCGCCTCTGGACTTCAGCACCCGTCAGGTATGCGGTGAGCGCCCTGGCCTGTTCTCGTCGTTCATCACTCATACCCTGCGGAATGAGGACGTAGCGCCCGCCGACGTACGACGCCGCGCGACGGTTGGTGGGTGAAACGATGGGCAGTGGCGCGACACCAAGGTCAAGGGCATCGGGCACGGCAGCAGCAGCGTCGAGATACCAGGGAACGCTCCAATCGCCGTCGATAATGATCGCAGCCTGCCCAGCTTTGAATAGGTCCGATCCCGACGCAAAATCGACTTCGGGGTTAACGCCATCGATTCGTAGTTGGCGCAGGAATGTATACGTTGCCACCATTTCCGGCGTGTTGAGCGCTGGACGGCGGTTGTCATCTAGCACACGGCCACCGAAGCCGAGCAACCAGGGCATCAACCAGCGTGGATCATTCAGGTTCGTGACTAACGTCGCCTGAGCCACTGCCGGTTTTGGCGTTCGGAGGAGTTCATCAGTCGTCGCAGGCGCGCCGCCGATCAGTTTCTTGTTGTACAACATCAACAATTGGTTGTGGACGCTGAGCGGCACACCCCACTGCTTGCCGTCCACATGTGCCGCCGCAACGACGGATGGTGCGAACTCATTTGGGTTGACCCAGTCATCGACAGGCTGGAGCGATCCGCTCTCGACAAGCGGTGCGACGACATCATTTGATGTTATTAACAGGTTGGGCGCTTGATCAGCCAGTGCCGCCATCTCGAAATCCAGCCGCAGGGCGTCAGCCTGCTTGGGCGTGATCGCAACCATCCACCCACTCGAAGCGCTCCAATCCTGCGTGGCGCGTTCGAGGAACTCCAGGCCAGGACCGCTTTCATCCGTATACACGGTCAACTGTTGGGGCGGCGGAGGTGCTGGCACCGCGACAGGAGCAGTAGGTTCCACGATCTCCTGATTGCTTTCAGTCGGTGTGACGGCGTCAGTGGGCTGTGCCTCAGCCTGTGTAACGGTTCCGGCCGGTTCTTCCCCTACTGTGGTCGTCACGGTCGTAGGAAGGGTCGGCGATGGCGGTGGTACCACCGCCACGGGAGCGTTACAGGCAACCAGCACCAAAAGCAGGAACAGAAACCAGCGGATAGAGATAACCTTCATTAATCACATCCTGCCCCAACGAGCCGCCGTAGCCACTGGGCAGGGAAGCGCGACTGGGAACTACTCGCAACGAGCCTGCGGCTCACGAAAAACGGCGCACCCATGCACGGGTACGAAACAATGGTTGGTAGCCAGCGCGGCGGTAGATCCGCTCCGCCTGCGAGCCACGGTCAACATACAAAGCACACACGCCACGCGCATTCAATGCGTTTGCGGTCAATACATCCGTCACTTTCGTAGCAACGCCGTAGCCTCGTGCCTCTCGCACCGTCGCTACGCCCACGAGCACAGGCACTTCTTCGTCAGTCAGCCGTGCCGTCCCCACTGCGCGCCCGTCGAGGTACGCAATGACGAACTGGCTGTTCCAGTCCCGATGTTCGCGCCAGTACCGTTCCATGCGGCGTTCAACATCATTACCTTCGATGACGCCTTCTGGGTGTTCGGCTTGCTCCGCGATGCGGGCGACGGTCTCGAAATCCGTAATTGTGCGTGCATCTTCTAACGTGACCGCTGGATTGGTTTTTATGATGTGACGCTCCCAACATGCTACCACGTCCCAATCATCGTTGAGGACGAAGCCACGACGTTCGACCAACGCTGGTTGTTGAAACACAACGCTCCACTCGTCGGCGTCCACCCAGGTATCCGCCCCCTGGTTGCTGAACCATTCGATTGCTATGTCCAAGGTTTCACCAACCAGGGCGGCAGGTCCTTCGAGCCCACCAATCATATTGGCATGCCAACCTTGAGGTTCATTGGGTGAGAAGCGCCAGCGGGCGGAAACGCCGCGTGGCACCATAGGTCCGGTATCACCAAAAAAGTACGTTTTGCGGCGGTGCCGCATGTACTCGTTTACCGACTCACGGGTCGGCCTCCGTTTTCGTATCATGCTCTCCAGTATAAACGCGATACTAGCTTCCCTTTATCCGATCGCGATGCTGTGCAACCGTTCCGGACGGGACGAACGACAACCGCACATAAGGACATGTGCGGTTGTGCCGTCGAATCTCACCTACCTGTTCAGGGTGAAGGTACACGCATGCGAACGGATGGCCATGCTGGTCACACGCCTACGGTTGGCAGGTTTGTGGCAACAGGTCGGCTGGTGTCGCTCCCGCCGGGCCAGGTTGGATTGCAGCACTGTACATGCGCCACAATACCGCGTCGGGATCAGGATCGATGCCGATGTTCGTATGTCGCGTCACATAGCATCCCGCAAAGGTATTGACACTACCGTCCTTGTTCGTCGCAATGATGACAGCGGGAACACTGGCATAGATGCTGCCGGCTGCGGCATCGCCTTCGGGCATGCCGAAGGTCACGGCGACCGAGGCAGTGCTGGCAAAGCCGCCGGCAAATGATGCCAGGTCGGTCGGGCTACCGTTCGTTCCACCATCGTGGTTTTCCCAGTAGTTATAGGCACGCTCGTACTCGCCGCGATTGATCGCGTTATAGTAACTTACCAGGAACTCCGTCGCCGACCCCGCACGATGCTCATAGAACGGCTGCGGCGGTGCGGTCATCGGACGTACTTCATTTCCAAGCAGTCCCAACAACACTTTATATGGCTCCGCGTTGTTCGGATGATATTCGAAGCGCGCGCGCTCGAACCATTGCGTCAGTACCGTGTCGCCTGACGCGTTTGTTTCCGTCGCGGGTTCCGACAGTGGATACCCGAACAGCGCCAGTGATTCCCGCTCGCTCACACCCGCCTCATCCAGATCCAACCCATGGCTGCTCCAATAGCCCCAGAACTCCGGCGCAATGGCATGGCCCGTCACCGCGTAGTAGTGCTGTGCGCCTGGCGATGCTTTTGGAAAGCTCTGCCAGTTACGCCCCTGTTGTTCAAGCCGTTCCGCGCCCAGACGTCCCAGCAGCACCTGGTACGGCTCCGCATTTTGCGGATGCAGTTCCAGCCGGTTGCGTTCGTACCACTGTGTCAGATATACCTCGGACGTGTCGGCGTTGGTTTCAGGCACCATCGTCACCGTTGGGTAGCCGAACACCGGCAACCCACCGTTGCCTTGCCAGTACGCCGTAAACGGGCCGCTGATACATTGCCCGGTTTCGTTAAAACACATGCTCGCTGCACTCGCGGGCAACGCGGGACCTAAGAAGCAGAGTGCAATGAATAGCGTGGCCAGTGAAACAAAGGACGTAGGTAATCGTGTCATTGTTTCCATCCTTACACCGTATGAGCCGTAGCTAATACCGTCGCAATAATGACGATAACCACTCACGAACGAGCGGTCATAGTACCTATACTACGCCTCATCCTCTATCATGTGCCTGATGGTCGCGTGATAGAGGATGAGGCGTAGTATAGGTGGCGAATCCTTGCTTCTGCTGGCTGGTGCTGTGTTTTTTATGTAAATCTACTCAGTGATTCCAGGTAACCCTCGCGAACCTCACCAAGTTCGGCGAGCAGTCCCTGCCAATCGAGCGACTTGCGCGAAAAGACGATCTTGCCGTTCTTATCTCGCCATTCGCTCTGGGGGCGATCCCAGGCGAGTTCGAGCCCGTTGAAGTCGGGGTCATGCAAGTACACCGCTTCATGCGTGCCGTGATCGGAAGCCCCATCTACGCCCCAGCCATTGTCGAGCAACCGCACGACTGCAACAGCCAGGTCACGCCGCGTCGGGTAATTAATCGCGAAATGATACAAGCCCGTCGTACCAGGTGCCGGTGGCATCCCATCGGCACTTTCCCAGGTATTGAGGCCAATGTGATGATGGTAACCACCCGCCGAAAGAAACGCGGCTTGCTCGCCGAAGCGCATCAACAGATCAAAGCCCATGGAATCGCGGTAGAACTGAATGGCACGGCCAAGATCGGCAACCTTGAGATGGACGTGCCCGATACGTGTTTCAGCCGGAAGTGTCGAGGTTGTCATGTTGTCCTCCTACGCTGACTGGATCGCTTCAACGGCGATAATGACCCGGTTCTTCCACGGATCGAAAAACATGATGCCACCGTCCTCGTGCGTGTATGCGATGCCAGCCGCATCCAGCCGCCCCATCAGGCTATCGTGTACATTGACGTTCGCCACGATTATTGTGTAAGAGGTCAGACCCGCTGCATCGGCGGGTGCGGGAATACCGTTACGCGATTGCCAGATGTTGAGGCCGAAGTGGTGGTGGTAGCCACCCGCGCTGATGAACAACGCGCTTGGCATCTCAGCCGTAATTTCAAAACCCAGCATATCGACGAAAAAAGCGCGGGCCTGTGCGATGTCGGATACTTTGAGATGCACATGTCCCATCGTTGTCGCCGCCGAAAGCGTGGTCGCCGAGGAACCGTCGAGCTCAGCCGCCGCCAGCAGAGCGTGCAGGTCGACCGGATCGGTCGCCATCTGCACCATACCATTTTGCCAGCGCCAGGTGTCGCGGGGTCGGTCACGATACACCTCGATGCCGTTACCGTCGGGGTCGGAAAGGTATAACGCCTCGCTGACCAGATGATCACCTTGTCCGACTGCGATATCGTTGACGAGCATGCGGCGCAACAGATGGCCCAGGTCGGCAGGTGTCGGCACCAGAATCGCGAAATGATATAAGCCCGTGGCGCGATGCGGCACCGATTTCGCCCCCAACACTTCGTGCAAGATCAGCAACACCGTTCCTGCGACGCCTAGCATCGCTGAATTCCCTTGCCGACTGATGACTTCAAGACCAATGATACGCTGATAAAAACTCAGCGACCGATCCAGGCTGGCGATCCGCAGTTCGACGGGTCCAACATGGGTTCGCGAATCGACGGTATACATGTTCTTAGTGGGAAGTGCTGATATACGCACTGACATATGCTATTCCTTCCGAGGCTGTCTGGTCCCTCGACGTGTTATGTGTCGATGATATGGCACAGTCGTCTGTTCAAACGTCCGTGGGAGCGTCCTTCTTCTTATCCCAAATCGCACGCTCTATCACGCAGCATTATAGATGCTTAGAACGGTCAAAAATTATCCGCCCAGGTACTATGGTCGCATCGGTTTGGTGCGTTCGCTTACCTAACGCCACCTGGTTTCATATGTTAGGTAAAGCGCCTTATTGCCATCCGTAATACAGATAGGGCACGACCATCTGCCGGAGCACCGAAGCGCCCATACAGGCTTGTCGTTCTGCACAACGACGAATCCTGTGCGTATCCAATGGTGCATTGAGGTCAAGTGACTTCGCCACACCAGAAGGAATGAAACCGCTTGCGTTCCGTTCTTGGGCAAATACTCACTGATCGCTGGCAGGTGTTGGTACGCCATAGTCGTTTTTCAGCGGTCATTCGACGTTGGTCGTTTCTACGGTACACTGATTGTTGCATGCGACGTGGATAGAGGAACCATAGATGACGAACAACTACGAAGTTATGGTGATCGGCGGCGGTCCAGCGGGCATGTCGGCGGCTTTGTATCTGGCGCGTTACAACCGTCGTGTTGTGCTGTTTGATACAGGTCACGGGCGATCATCCTGGCACCAGATTAATCATAATTATTTGGGTTTTCCCGGCGGCATCGCGGCACGCGACCTCCGCAATCGAGGACGGCAGCAACTCGCCGAATACGAACAAGTGACGATACTTGAGCATAAGATCGAGGCGTTACGGCGCGAGAACGAGCGCTTTTGTGCAACCGGGCAAGCCGGGGAATGGTCCAGCATAGCCGTTATCTTGTGTACAGGAGTAGTCGATCATTACCCACACTTCGACGGCTGGCAGGAGTATGTAGGCCGCAGTATGTTCTGGTGCATCACCTGTGACGGCTTCGGCTGCAAAGACGCTCGCGTGGTCGTCGTCGGTAACACCAGCGATGCCGCATGTGAGGCGCTCCAGTTGCGTCGATTCACACCACACATCACGGTTGTGACCGACAGCGCCGAATGTGGTATCAGCGAGTTATTCAAGGAACGGCTACGCACCGCTCAAATTCCGCTCATACATGACACGATCGTCGCCGCCGAAGGCAATGACGGCACATTCCATGCGATCACACTCTCTCGTGGGCACAGGCTCGAATTGGACCAGTTGTTTTCCCAACACGGTGCGACCGCGAACACAAAACTAGCGCGAGATGTAGGCGTACTGGTTGCGGAAACGGGCTTCATCCATGTCGATAGCGAGCAGAAAACCAACGTAGCGGGATTCTATGCCGCTGGCGATGTCACGCGGCTCCATTCCCACCAGGTCAGCACAGCCGTCCATGAAGGCGGTCAGGCGGCGAGCGCCGCCAATTATTTTCTTTATCCACCGGAACTACGCGATGAATAGAGCTATGCACATACACGACGCGATGGGTAGCGCACATTTCACAGCCCCTGTGCTGAACGTCGAGAAGTATACACATGTGGACTGATTGGCTGACGGATAAGGCAGCACTGTTCGTAGCGCATCTGCGGACACAGCCGACACACAACCCCGTTCCCGCACGCGAAGGCGGCAACATGCCCCTACACTACCGTGAATGGGAACCGCTGGTCATGCGCTTCGCCCGCGAAAATGGCGTCGATTATGATACCTTTGGGCGTGTGCGGCGCATCTTTGAAGCACATCTCGACCGGCTCAGCGACGCACGACCCGCCGAATGGGACGACCGTGATGCACGACTGGCCTTCTACATCAATGCCTACAACGCTATCGCGATCCACCAGGTGTTACTGCATTATCCAGTCGATTCGATTCGCGACATTGGCACAGCCTTTGCTCGCCCATATCCTGTGGGGCCGGAAAACCTGACGCTTCACCAGTTGCTCCACGGTAAGATTCGAGCGTTTGGCGATCCACGTATCCATGCGGCCGTCGTATCGGCGACACGCGGCGGACCATCGTTACGGACGTATACGACCGCGGGATTGCAGCAAGAACTCGACGAGCAACTTCGCATGTATTTGCAACGCACTGCGACAGCCAATATACAGGGGCAGACCATCTATGTGACGCTACCAAAAGTCGTGCGTTGGTATGCCCAGGATTTCATGGCGCCTGGATATGCGCCCAAGCCCAGTCGGTTCCTGCACGCCCAGCTTGAGCCAGCTACGGTCTTGCCCTATCTCACACCGTACCTTCCCGCAGACATCCGCGCAGCGCTCCAGGGACGTGAGGCACGTCTAAGGTTCAGAACCTACGATTGGTCGTTGAACAAAGCCTAAAGCGAACAGCCCGAGGATATCCCCCGGGCTGTTCGCTCACGCCAATGATGTACACTGCCGCTTATGGCGCTCGTACGCCCAGTACTACAGTCAAGCCTGGCGATACAGGCGTGCCCGGTCCTGGCGAACTACTGACGACCACGTAAGGCGCGTACTGGTTGTACAAGTCGCCCAGGCGATCCGCCCCTTGATAATCTACGACGACACTCGTAACCCCAAGGTTTGCCAATATAGCCCGTGCCTGGTTTTCACCCAGTCCGACCAGACCCGGTAGCGTTGCAACCTGCGCCGGCGGAGACGTCGGCTGCGGCGCGGGCTGAGCGACTGGCGGAGACGTCGGCTGCGGCGCGGGCTGAGCGACTGGCGGAGACGTCGGCTGCGGCGCAGGTTCCTGCACCTGTGACGTTGGAGCCTGTCCTGGTTGCCCATTTTCTTCTGATTTATCAGGTTCCCAGGTGATCGCGGGATACGTCGTTGGCGTCGGTCGAGGACTACCATCCGATTCCGCCGATGTCGCTTGTGCTAACTCTCGCCCACACACTTCTTCGGGAGCCGTTGCGATTGCACCACCGGCCCCGCCATCCCAGCGCGTACTTACAACATATTCCTCGTCCGACGACGGTGCAGCACCCCAGACCTTGTATGAGATCAAGCGGTCACCATAGTTGGCGCCAGGAACCGGTCGGCACAATGAACCATCGGGTTGCTTCACAACCTTAATCGTCGTCGCAAGGTCGCAGTCAGTTTCCTCATTGGTGGCCTGCCCCGGCACGAACCATTCTTCGGTACGTGTACCGAACGCACCGCCAATCGCACAGATTTTGCGCTTTTCGACGCCGAATTCGCTCGGGCTTGGGAAATCGAGTGGCACACTCAGATCGGGACCGCGCAACAAACGCTCGAACTCAGGGTCTTTGAACAACATCTCCATGACACGGTTCCAGATAATGCCGCCACCGACGGTACTTTCCACACGTGCCGTTTTCTCGTTGTTGTTATTACCTGTCCAAACGCCCACCGTCACGTAGGGCGTATACCCCACCGCCCAGGCATCACGGAAATCCTCGGTTGTACCAGTCTTGACATGCGCAGGACGGCTCAGATTGAGCGGGTTATTGCGCCCGAAGATGGGGATGCGGGCGTTGTTATCACCCATGAAGTCGCGCACGATCGCGACAGGTCCGGGTTCGACCGCCTGGAAACGCTGTCCCGCGCTGTAGGGCAAATCGTTACCATTACGATCAGTGATCTTCAAGATTGGCGTAGCCGGAATATACTCGCCGTTGTTGGCAAGCGTGTTATAGGCCGTCGTCAGGTCCAGCGGGGTGACTTCGCCACCGCCCAGCGTAAGCGCGAGGCCATAGTAGTTCGGTGGATTGTTCAGACCAGAGATACCGACACGATGCAGAAGATCGAGCGTTTCGCCCACGCCTGACTGTTTGAGCGCCTTGACGGCGGGCATGTTGAGCGAGCCAGCGAGCGATTCACGCATGCGGATCGGCCCGTGCCATTTGAGGTCGAAATTCTTGGGACCGTACCAAAAATTATCGTCCTCGATATTGGCTTTGGACGCACCTGACAGAATCGGAAACTTGGTTTCCACATCCCACAGGATCGAGCCAGCGTTGAGCTTACCCTGCGCAATACCCGACAGGTACGTAAACGGTTTGAGCGCCGACCCCGGCTGGCGCAAACGGGTCGTCACGTTCACATTGCCGTCGAGGACGTTACCTTCTTCACCAGGTGTTTCAGTCGCCTTCGACGTGTTGTAATCGATCGAGCCGACCATTGCCAGGATTTGTCCGGTCCCTGGCTGTTCGACGACGACTGCTGCGTTGTGGATGTTTCGCTGCTCCGCTTCCAATTCCTCGATGCGTGTTCTGGCAATATCCTGCACCGTGTTCTGCATCCGCAGATCGAGGGTCGTGGTGATCGACAGGCCACCTTCGTTGAGCAACATCGCGCTGACGATGGGGTCTTTTTCGAGCATCTCACGCACATAGAAGACGAAATGCGGTGCATTGAGCGCCACTTCTTGCGACGTAAACTCAATGTCCTGTGCGATCGATGCACGTGCCTGACGTTCAGTAATCTTGTTATTGAGCACCATCTGGCGCAACACATCGACCTGACGGGCGCGTGGCAGCACGATGCCGTTGGGCAGCGGCGCCGCAGGATTGAGCCAACCTGGGCGCAGTTGGACGCCGGGCAGTATGCCATTGATGCGGTAATTAAGCGGGTTATACAGCGATGGTAGCTGCGGTACACCAGCCAGCAACGACGCCTGATTGAGGTTCAACTGGTCGGCATCGATACCAAAGTAGCCCTTCGCTGCGGCCTGAATGCCATAGGCCAAGTTTCCGTAATTGATCTCGTTAAGATACAATTCCAGAATCTCATCCTTGGAATACTCATGACCTATCTGCTGGGCGAGAATAATCTCGGTAACCTTACGACGATAGCGGTTTTCCTTAGCGCGTTCCTCGTCGCTCAGCACTACCAGTTTGATCAATTGCTGGGTGATCGTCGATGCACCTGACACTTCGGCACCTTCTGAGACGTTACGGTAGAGTGCCTTAGCGATGCCGAAATAATCGACGCCCTCATTTTCGTAGAATGTCTTATCTTCGATCGAGATCGTGGCATCTTGCAGTAATTTCGAGATGCGGGCGAGCGGCACATAATCGCGCCGTCCATCGTTCACAAACTCGTACAGCAGCGTCCCATTGCGGTCGAAGATACGCGAGGTTTGGAAGGCACGGTCGTGGTAACTAGCAACGCGATCGAGACGGGGCCGCAACGATGCCGCAGTATCCGAATAGTACATACCGCCAACAGCCGCCGCCACTCCTGGTGTCAGTAGCACCAGCACCGCAAGCACTGCCAGTAGTGTGCGCCACACTGGAAATGACTTTTTCCCGCGCTGTGTACCGAGTTCACGCAACACATGCGGGGGGATTTTCATACGGTTTGCCCGCTTTGAAGATGGGCGGTTTGAGTTATGTGAGCGGTATCGACCTTCAGAATACGCCATAAAGTAGCCTTTATATCATGCTTTTGAGGATGCTTTTATCAGTTTCAATATGATATTTTACCATCACCATGCTCTGATGGGCTGGTTCTGCGCTTACAGGATGATGATAGCACCGCCTGTTGGCGCGTCGCTTATGACAGCACGGCATAAAGTGACCTCTAACCAACACGGTTGAGATAGGGTAGAATCATTCTGAGGAACCCTTATAGCTACGTCAGGTGCCACTATCGCCGGAAGGTTTGCGGAATGTATCATTCAGAGCAGTCGAGCAGCGCATGGGGCACCATTCATGCAGACCCCACCTGGTGGAAAAAAATCTTGGTCGGCGGCGCGTTGTTACTGACTTTTGTGGCATGGCCTGTCGTCGAAGGATTCCAACTCGAAAGCATAGAGAACACACAACGAGGTTATCCAACACCGCTCCCGCGGTGGAACAACATCGGCGGCAAGATCGTGGTGGGATTATTCGCACTGGTGCTCGATTTCTTCTTTTTCGTGTTCCCGCTGTTGATCACAGGAATCATTCTTTTCTGCAGTACGCTCGTCATCGGATTGAGTACAGGCGGCATGACGTCGACCATCATCGCAAGCGTGATCACCGCCGTTGCGGGTGGCTACCTGTTAGGCGTGTGGCTGCTTGGTGCTTCACCGATTGCCAAGCTACGCTACGTCAAAGACGGCAACCTCGAACAAACGATCAGTGGCTCGTTCATTCGAGACCTAGCACGCAGGCCACTGCGAAATACCTATTTTCGAGCGCGCCTACGCTCCCTCCCATTCTATTTTGTGGCCTGTACGTTACTGATTGCCGCTGGTATGATTGGCAGTCGTAACACATATGCGGGGATGTTTGCGGGATGGATGGGCGCGAGTGCATTGTTTTATGCCCGCCTTGTGACGATCCAACTCTACGACGTTGCGACCAAAGCGTGGGAACGCCAACGCTTCGAGGAACGTCAACAGTCAATAGAATACAGCAGATAGTACAGCACCCCAAAGCAACGATACTCGACAAATCTGTAGTGTGATACTACAACCGCGAGCGACATTTACTAAGGTAGGCATTTTCTTCGTTCTATACCAGGGGAGTTACATCATGGACTTTGGACGATCGATTTCGTACGTACGGCAGGACCCAAACTGGCTCGTCAAGGTCATCCTTGGCAGTGTTATCATGTTCATACCCATAGTAAATTTCGCGGCACTCGGCTTTGTAGCCAATACGATGCGGAACATCAACGCCGGACAAGAAACCCCTCTACCGGATTGGGGCAACGATTTTGGGGGTTTGTTCGTGCGTGGCTTCAAGTATATAGTCGTCACGCTTATCTATACACTTCCAATTATTGTCGTTTCCAGTGTGTTCGGAGGTATCGTCGCAGGTGTTGCGTCGGCGGCCAATAATAGTGACGCGGCTGGTAACACCATCGGTCTGCTCTTTCTGTGCCTGGTGCCGATTGTCTTTATCGGGGCACTCGTGTTTGGCCTATTAGGTATGGTCGCGGCAGTACGATTTGCGATTACGGACGACTTTGGAGGCGCGCTGCGCTTTGGCGAAGTGTTTGCGGAACTTCGCAACAACATCGGCGTGTGGCTAATCATGATTCTCTTTACCATCCTGGCTTCGGTAATCTTCCAACTTATTGGTATGATCACGTGTGGCCTTGGCTTCCTAGTCATTTTCTACGCCTATCTGATCCAGGCACATCTGGTGGTGCAGGCACACCGCCAATCGACAGGCAGCATGGTTACTGAACCTGCGAGGTACTAGCTACTGATGGCGAGCGATCCATTAATCAATCTGTGGGTCCTGGGGCTGACACTTGTCATGCTTGCGGGACTCAATGCACCGCTCGCCGGATTAGCGTTGAGCCTGACAGTCGCAAGCATGCAAATTATCGTCAACCACGAGCTACAATGGTTGGTCGTGCCACCGATGATGTGGCTTTGGAGTGGATTGCTCATCGTGCAATTCCTTGCCGATCTGTTCTTCGTACCCGCCACCGTCCGCGACCGCGCCTACCTTAACAATCGCAGATATATCAACGCTCACCTTCACGCTCGCTTCCAGTCGTTGGTGCGACCATTCGTAGGAGCGCTGGCGTTCGCGGCGCTGCCGCTGGCTATCCAGCCACAAAGCGCCGCGGTCATCGGCTTCGTCGCAGGGACAGGCCTGTATTGGACAACCGCCTGGATTCGGGAACAGGTAGGCATCAATCGTGGGTCGGTGATACTGCTTGTCGTAGAAACGACCAAGAATATCATCGGGCTGTGTGCGCTGGCACTCGCGACGATGTTTCCGATTCTGGCGCTGCTGGTGTTGACGAGTTGGCTCACGCCGGTCGCGTTGTGGAGCGCACGTTTACAACGAGAACGGACAGAATTCCCGCCATTCGGCGGACAGGTCGCTCCAGATGATTCGTAGTTCGATCAAAAAAGGCGGGTTATCCGTCCAATGTTCTATCACTGGTTCGCATCGCGCTCGTTTGGCCCACGATTCATGCAGTATTGCACCCCAACAAGACGCGCAGTGCTATCGTGCTGATCGGGGCAGGGATGGCGACCGATGCCGTGAACGGTCCGATCGCACGAACTCGCGGGGAAGTGTCTGAACTCGGCAAATTACTCGACCCCATCGCCGATAAGATAACACTGGATGGCGTCGCCATCGCCCTGAGCATGCGTCATGGACTTCCATGGTGGATTACCACGATACTGGTTCTCGTGACCTGGCGATTCTTGGTGGCGGTACGTTCATCTTGCAGCGTTCTGCCTATATCACCACATCCAACCAGGCTAGGAAACGTTCGACAGTTGTCCTTACATTGGCCTTGTTATGTCACATGCTAGGGATACAGCCGCTGGCGCGGCGTTTGTTTTACCTGACGCTCGCTCCGCTCAGCCTTTCGTGGATTCAATATGCTAAACGGTTCCGGGCTCTGCGCTAGCCAGACAATCCTACCGGGTTAAACAGCGAAGGAGGCTTGAACATTGTTCAAGCCTCCTTCGCTGTTTGAATTGCCTCATGGCTTTCCAACAGGTTACGAGCGTTTCAAGATCAGCATCCGAATCGCCGTGCGTTCTTCATCATCGATTGATACGTCGATAAACGATGGCACACACATGATATCGATACCTTCTTCTAACAGGTAGGAACGAGCTATGGCAACAGCTTTGATCGCTTGATTCGTCGCCCCTGCACCAATAGATTGCACTTCGGCGCTTCCGCTTTCACGGATGACGCCGGCGATCGCACCTGCCACTGCGCTAGGGCGAGATCGTGTGCTAACCTTGAGTACCTCCGAAGTCGAAGTCTCAGATATTGTGCGTTTGCCGAACGTTACCTGTCGTTTTGCAGTTGAGGAGGAATCACTCCATGTAATGGGGCGATCCGCGCCTAACTCAAGCTCGGAATCACGGTACCGGATGAAGTGTTCATCGGATTCCATGAGTTATACCTCCCGCCGAAAGACTTACGCGGGTGTCAACGGAGCCGTACCATTTATTTTACCGCGCGTAATCCACGGCACGCGTTTCCCGGATAACCGTTACTTTGATTTGTCCGGGGTATTGCAAACGTTCTTCGATCTTTTTGGCAACATTCCGCGCGAGCTGTAAGCTGCCAAGATCGTCTATTGAATCAGGCTGAACCATCACCCGAACCTCACGGCCCGCTTGAATGGCAAATGCCCGTTGTACACCTGGAAACGACGTAGCGACTGTTTCGAGTGCCTCCAGGCGCTTGATGTACAGGTCTAACGTTTCTCGTCGAGCACCGGGGCGAGCGCCGGAAATGGCGTCGGCGGCTGCGACAAGAAATGCCTCTACAGTTTGCGGTTCCTCCTCGAAGTGGTGGGCAGCGATTGCATGCACAATCGCAGGGGAGCGACCAAGACGCCGTGCGATATCAGCACCAATTAAGGCGTGTGGCCCCTGCACTTCGTGATCTACTGCTTTGCCAATGTCATGCAACAACGCCGCTGTTTTCGCAATATTGACATTTGCACCCATCTCGGCAGCCATCTGGCCTGCCAGCAACGCACATTCAAGCGTATGATGTAAGACATTTTGACCATAGCTTGTCCGGTATTTCAAGCGACCGAGAATCTTGATAAGATCGGGATGGAGCCCTTGAATACCGGCTTCATACACAACGCGCTCGCCTTCTTCGCGCATCAGACCCTCAATCTCTTGGCGGGTCTTTTCCACGACTTCCTCAATTCGCGCCGGATGAATCCGTCCATCTTTGAGCAATTTTGTCAACGCGACCCGTGCAACCTCGCGGCGCACCGGATCGTGACAGGAAAGGGTCACAGCTTCCGGGGTATCGTCGACGATAATATCGACACCGGTAATCTGCTCGAACGCACGGATATTGCGGCCTTCACGACCGATGATGCGCCCTTTCAACTCCTCGGCAGGTAACGGCACCGTAGAAACGGTAATTTCAGCTACATATTCCGAAGCAAGGCGCTGGATCGACATCGCGATGATTTTTCGTGCACGCTTGTCAGCCTCTTCCTTGGCTTCGGATTCGATATTCCGCATCAACCGCGCCGCGTCATCCCGAGTCTCCGCCTTCAACCCGTTGCAAAATGACCTCACGGGCTTCTTCTTGACTCAGGGCAGCAACACGTTCAAGCTCGACCTGTTGTTGCGCTTTCAGTTCCTCCGATTCCCGCTGAAGCCGTTCCGATTGTCGCTCGCGCTGACCGATCTGCCGCTCACGGCGCTCCAGATCGTCCAACTTGCGGTCAACCTTCTCCTGGCTACGGGCCAGACGATCTTCAGATTGTTGGAACCGTTCTTCGGTCTGGTTGATACGTTCTTCTTGTTTTTGTAACGATTGACGCAGGTTACGAAGTTCAGTTTCGCCTTCCGCACGTAATTTCAGTGCCTCGGCTTGCGCCTGAACCGTAAAATCCTTGGCCTGTGCTTGCGCTTTTTCTAGCACCAATTGCGCTTCGGCTTCCGCCTGACGCTTTTGGTCTTCTAAACGCGGACGCAAATATAGCCACGCCATGGCTGCGCCTGCGAGCAGCCCGACGATCCCAAAAAGCAATGCATATGAATCTCGCAGCAGGCACGATGGGTTCCTCCTAGTGATTTTCATTTGTTAAGGTACTGTCAAAAGAAGCTACGTGGAGTGTAGCTTTTTTTGTGAGTGTATCAAGCCTTCATGGGGATTGTCGTGCTATCATAGTCCTTTGACGCAGGACTGTCAAGCTAACCCTATATCAGCTAGCTATCAGCTTTGCGTCTCGCAAGCCAGTGCTGCGAATCTTGCTTCAATAGTTTGCAGATGGGGCATTCAACACGTTTTCATATGCTTATATAATTGTAGCGTTTTGAAACGTACTTAGTGTGAAAGGAGAGGCGGGCGCCCAGGTGGATCGACGTATCCGGCGCTTGCCGTACAGGAATGGCATCAAAAACCGAACAATGGAGTGAACTCGCGGCACAGCTGCGAGTTGACAGTATTCGTGCCGCGCATGCCGGTGGTTCAGGGCACCCGACCTCATCGATGTCAGCGGCGGACCTGATGGCGGTCCTCATGAGTGACTACCTGCATTACAACTATGACGATCCACGCAATCCCACCAACGACCATTTGATCTTTTCCAAGGGTCACGCTTCACCATTGGTGTATGCGATGTTCAAGGCAGCGGGCGCGATCAGCGATGATGACCTCCTCTCGTTCCGTAAGTTTGGCAGCCCGTATCAAGGTCACCCAACTCCCGATTATTCCGTGGGTCGACGTTGCGACCGGTTCGCTAGGACAGGGATTGCCAATCGCGGTTGGCGTTGCCATCGCTGGCAAGAACCTGGATAAGCTACCCTACAAGACCTGGGTCTTGTGTGGTGATAGCGAAATGGCCGAAGGTTCGATGTGGGAGGCTTTCGACAAGGCGAGTTATTACAAGCTGAGCAACCTTATCGCGATCCTCGACATGAATCGGTTGGGGCAGCGTGGACCGACGGATCTTGGCTGGGACACTGAAGCCTATGCTGAACGCGCAGCCTCCTTTGGGTGGCACGTCATCGGTATTGATGGACACAACCTCGACGAAATCAACCGCGCCTTCGAGGAGGCCGTTCAGCCTCGCGATAAGCCCACCTTTATCATCGCCAAGACGATGAAGGGACGCGGGGTATCGTTCCTGGAGGATAAGGCGAATTGGCACGGCAAGCCAACCGATGATGCACAGACCAAGCAGGCTATTGAGGAACTTGGCGGCGAGCGCTCGATCGTTATCAAGGTCCAGCACCCCGAAGCAGGCGAACCAGCATCGACTGGCACCGTCAGCCCCTTGCAATTGCCGCGCTACGAGTTAGGCAGCAAGGAAGCCACCCGTGCCGCCTATGGCGACGCACTTAAGGCTCTTGGTGCAGCACGACCGGACGTGGTGGCGCTGGATGCCGAGGTCAGCAACTCAACGTATGCTGAGCGTTTCGGTAAAGAATTCCCCGACCGCTTCTTCGAAATGTTTATCGCCGAGCAGCAGATGGTCGCGGCAGCGGTTGGCTTGAGCGTGCGCCATTATGTGCCATTCGCCTCAACCTTTGCGGCGTTCCTGAGCCGAGCCTATGATTTCATCCGCATGGGTGCAATATCGCAGACTAATATTCGGCTCTGCGGCTCACACGCAGGCGTATCGATTGGCGAAGATGGACCATCGCAGATGGCGCTCGAAGACATCGCCATGATGCGCGCGATTCATGGCAGTACCGTGTTGTATCCCAGTGATGCCAATCAGACCGCACACTTGGTCGCGGCCATGGCAGACATCCAGGGCATCAGCTTTCTACGCATCACCCGCGAAAAAACGGCGGTATTGTATTCGCCCGACGAAACATTCGAGGTAGGCGGTAGCAAAGTCCTCAAGCAGAGCGACGCCGACAAAGTGACTATTGTCGCCGCAGGTATTACCGTGCATGAAGCGCTTAAGGCTGTGGAACAACTAGCAGGCGAGGGCATCGCCGTGCGTTTGATCGACGCTTACTCGGTCAAACCAATCGATATCGCCACGATTAAGGCTGGTATCGACGCTACAGGCGGTCGCTTGATCGTTGTCGAAGATCACTGGCCTGAAGGTGGCCTTGGCGGTGCCGTGCTGGAAGCCCTGGCAACGTCCGGAGGCGTTTCGAGCCAACTGAAGTTCACTCATCTGGCGGTGCAAGGCATGCCAACGTCGGGAACGCCGCAGCAATTGCTGGCAGCCGCTGGAATCGACGCCGAACACATCGCCAACGCGGTACGCGAGCTTATCTAAGCATAAACTTTTGGAGGAATGAAATCTTATGAGGGTTCTGGCATTTATCATCGGAGCACTGGTTGGGGTAGTTGGAGGCGCAGCCTTGCTGGCCTACGCATACCAGGCAGCAGGATTATACCCGCCTGACGACGCGACGATCAAGTTCATCGCCCGTGAACGCGGCTGGCTCAAGGACGAGTAGCTAACCACAAACGGACACCAACAGCACCCTGCCAGAATGTGGCAGGGTGCTGTCGGTTTAAGCAGAGTCGGGCGACAGACAACGTCACCATTAACGCGATAGCGGCCCGCCTTTCGGCGGGCCGCTATCGTCGTCATCCAAACGCGCTAGGCGTCTTCGTTGGAATCCTCGGTGTCGTCGGTTTCGCTTGCTCAGCCTGTGCCGCATCAAAATACGCAACGTCCGTTTCGTCCTGCGGTTCAGGATCGGTGTAAACGCCGCTTGGCTCACGCCCGCCAGACCGATCCATCTCCGCCGCCAGAGCGTCCTGCTCGCGTGCCATCGCTTCGTCGAGTGCGTTCGGTCCCATAACCGAGCCGCCGCCCAATGAGCCGAAGCGTATCCGCCGTCATCGAGCCGCCCTTGCGTGGCTGCGAACAGGCCTTCGGGTCCGAAGACATCGATCGGCGATCCATTGCCGTCGCCGCCACCCGTCAGGCGTGGCTCGGCGGTCGCCGTCGCGGTGACAGTTTCCATAGAAGCTGCCGCTTCGTTTGCAGCCAGCGCCGCCATCGCACGACGCTGCGCCAGACCGGTACCAGCCGGGATCAACTTGCCGATGACCACGTTTTCCTTGAGACCACGCAGGTAGTCGACCTGACCCTTGATCGCGGCTTCGGTCAACACACGGGTGGTTTCCTGGAACGACGCCGCCGACAGGAACGAATCCGAGTTCAGCGACGACTTGATCACACCCAACAGCAACGTTGTCGCCAACGCTGGTTCGCCGCCCTGTGCGATCACGCGCCGATTGATACGCATGAACTCGAAGGCATCGACCAACTCGCCATGCAAGCTTTCGGTATCGCCCGGATCTTCGATACGCACACGACGCAGCATCTGACGAACGATGATCTCGATGTGCTTATCGTTGATGTTCACGCCCTGTGAACGATACACACGCTGTGCTTCGTTCACCAGGTAGCGCTGCACGTCTTCACGTCCGCGCAACAGCAACAGTTCCTGCGGATCGGCAGCACCCTCGGTAAGCTGCTGACCCGTGCGAACCTGTGCTCCATCTTCCAGTCGAGCGACCAGACGTGCACCATGTGGCACGATGATCTCACGTCGTTCGCTGTCCTCGTTACGGACCACGATCGTGCCTTCACTGACATGTACGATACCAGCACTACGCGCAACCACTGGCTGTGCGCCGTTGTCGCTGCGATTGCTTTCCGCCAGTCTTGCGCCAAACTCGACCTTCTGCCCGCTTTCCACGATGATGCGGTAATCATCCGGCAGCGGCTGCTCGTCGGTAAAGACCTGGTTCGATACGATCTCGATACGCCGTGGCTCCTCATCACGATGGAATGTCATCGTACCGTCGATCTCGGCCAGCAACGCCTTGCCCTTGGGCGAACGTGCTTCAAAGATTTCCTGAATACGTGGCAGACCCTGTGTGATGTCCTCACCAGCGATACCACCGCTGTGGAATGTACGCAGCGTCAACTGCGTACCTGGCTCACCGATCGACTGCGCCGCGATGATACCGACCGCCTCACCGATCTGCACCAGCTTACCTGTCGCCAGATTACGCCCGTAGCAGTATCGGCAGACGCCATGCTCGGCACGGCACAGCAACGGCGTACGCATATAGACAGCCTTGATACCCGTTCTGGAGCGAAGCGGCTGCCAGTTCCTCGGTGATCTCGTCGTTGCGCTCGACGATCACTTCACCGGTCTCGGATCGAGGACCGGCAGCGCCGCGATACGACCAACCGACGCGATCAGCCATGCGTTGCCATCAGCTGCACGCGACTCGGACTCCGACGACCCACATACCGGCTTCAGTTTCGCACTCATCGACCGTGACGATCATGTCCTGCGCCACGTCGACCAAACGGCGTGTCAGGTAGCCAGCGTCCGCCGTACGGAGCGCCGTATCGGCAAGACCCTTTCGTCCACCGTGCGTCGAAACGAAGTATTCGAGAACCGACAGTCCTTCGCGGAAGTTCGAGCGAATCGGCAATTCGATGATCTTACCGGTTGGGTCGGCCATCAAACCACGAATACCGGCCGCCTGACGAATGTTGTCGATGTTACCGCGCGCGCCAGAGAAGGCCATCATCGCCACCGGACCAAACTCATTCAGGTTCTCCTGAACGGCCGATGGTAATGTCCTTGGTTGCCTTCTGCCAGGCCTGCCACGACCTCACGATAGCGCTCGTCGTCGGTGATCAGACCACGACGGTACTGCCTGCCGATCTCGCTGTACCTTTTTATCGGCATCTTCCAGAATCCCGCCTTCGCGGCCGGAACCTCGACGTCGGCCGCTGAGAAGGTCATGCCGCCCTGCGTCGAATGCTTGAAGCCCAACTGCTTGATGCGGTCGGCCAACAACGCCGTGCGGTCGGATGCCCACAGGCGCAACAGTTCCTCTTCCGGCAAGTCGCCGTAGCGTGCGATCGATCATCACACGCTGTTCAGGCCGCAGGTTCTCCGAGTGGCTATAGAACCGATAGCAGTCTGCGATGATCTCGCGCAGCGCCTTCTTATCCAGTGCGCCGGTTGCGATAATGCAAGTGGGCTAACGAAACGCGTCTCGCCGTTGGAACTTCGCCATCGACTTGCTCATCGACCAGGCGTGGCCCAGTTTGAATGATCTCGCCGGGATCAGGCTCGTCCAGGAAGCGCAACGCCTGATTGATGATCACACGTCCCACGGTGGTATCGACCAACAAGCGTGGCCGTCCATCCTCGGAATGAATCTCGCGCCATGGCAGATCGCTCTTACCCTGGATATGCTCGTTCAGGATGACCCTGATCGGTGCCTGCAGGTGAAGCAGCTTGTTGGTATATGCCAACAAGGCTTCATCGGCATTCGCGAAGGTCTTGCCCGCACCCTCTGCATCCTGGCGCATCTGCGACAGATAGTAGCATCCAAGCACGATATCCTGCGCCGGTGTAATAATCGGGGCGCCATGGGCTGGCGACAACAGATTGTACGTCGACAACATACGCGAGCGTGCCTCTTCCTGCGCCTTGCGCGACAGCGGCACGTGCACGGCCATCTGGTCGCCGTCGAAGTCGGCGTTGAAGGCCGAACAAACCAGCGGATGCAGCTGAATCGCCGACCCTTCGATCAATACAGCCTCGAAAGCCTGGATCGACAAACGGTGCAACGATGGTGCGCGGTTGAGCAACACCAGGTAGTCCTTGATGACTTCCTCAAGCGCGTCCCATACCTCGGGCTTGATGCGCTCCACAAAGCGCTTGGCGGCCTTGATGTTGTGAGCATGGCCCTTTTCCACCAAACGTCGCATGACGAACGGCTTGAAGAGCTCCAGCGCCATCTTCTTGGGCAGACCACACTGGTGCAATTGCGAGCGTCGGACCGACCACGATCACCGAGCGACCGGAATAATCCACGCGCTTGCCGAGCAGGTTCTGGCGGAAGCGGCCCTGCTTGCCCTTGAGCATATCGCTCAGGCTCTTGAGACGGTGCTTGCCCTTACCCGATACGGCACGGCCACGGCGACCGTTGTCGATCAAGGCATCGACCGCTTCTTGCAGCATGCGCTTCTCGTTGCGGACGATGATTTCGGGCGCGTTGAGTTCCATCAGTCGCTTGAGACGATTGTTACGGTTGATCACACGACGATACAGATCGTTGAAGTCGGAGGTCGCGAAACGGCCACCATCGAGCTGCACCATCGGTCGCAGATCGGGTGGGATCACCGGGAGGACCTTCATGATCATCCATTCCGGCTTGTTGCCCGACTTGCGGAAGGCTTCGACCACGCGCAGTCGCTTGGTCGCACGCTTGCGCTTCTGCGACGTCGCGCACGAGTTCTGGATCTCTTCCTGCAGCTGGTTCGCCAAGCGCATCCAGATCGACGCGGCTGACCAGGCCACGGATCGCTCCGGCGCCCATTTCAGCGCGGAACGCACCGGGCGCGATTTCGCGCAATGCGCGATACTCGGACTCCGAGATGATGCGCAGGATCTTGATCTCGTCGAGACGATCCATTTTGTCCTTCTCTTCGCGAAAGATCGCATCCAGTTCACGCTGAATCTCGTCGTCGCGTCTTGGTGCGGGTCTGCTCGGCCACATGCGCACGCTGGTCGCGCTCGGCATGAGGTCAGCGTATCGGCTTCTTCAAGCTTCTGCTCACGCTCCTCGCTTGCAGCCGATCCAGTTCACCCTCCAGCAGCTCATCCAGCCGGTCGAGATGATAATCGCTGATCGGCTCACCCTTCTCGGCGATCAGGGCGTCGCGGAAGCGCATATCGTCTGGTGCGGCAACCTTGAGCATGTCTTCAAGCTGATCACGCAATCTCCGGTTACCTCATCGTCGAGCTCCTGCTGCAGCTCGGCGTAGCGCTCTTTGATCGTACGCTGCGTCGATGCCAGCGCCGTATCCATCTGCGCCAGTTCTTCGCTGACCTGGGTGCTGACATTTTCGCCATCGATCGCGAGCCTTGCCTTCCAGTTCGGCACGGCGCACCTGGAAATCAGCCTGCATCCGCTCACGGATCTGGTCCAGCGCATCCTCGTCCACATCGGTGATGATGTACGAAGCAAAGTACAGCACGCGCTCCAAACGGGCAGGCGTGATATCAAGCAACAGACCAAGCGCGAGGGCGTACCCTTGACGAACCAGATGTGGCTGACCGGCGACGCCAGATTGATATGACCCATGCGTTCGCGGCGCACTTTCTGCGCGAGTTACCTCGACACCACACTTATCGCAGACCACGCCATGATAGCGCACACGCTTGTATTTACCGCAGTAGCATTCCCAGTCCTTGACCGGACCAAAGATTTTTTCGCAGAACAGACCGTCGCGCTCAGGTTTGAGCGTACGGTAGTTAATGGTTTCGGGCTTGGTCACCTCACCACGCGACCATCCCATAATCTCTTCCGGCGACGCCAAGCTGATTCGGATTGCGTTAAAGTCATTAATTTCAGGCATTTTTATCCTCGGGTTTGGTCGGGTGGCTAGCGTGTTCGTGGATGAGGAACTCACGTTCCCACCACCACGAACACGCTACCACCCAACTCTCACTACAGCTCGCCCTTTTCCATGCCGGACAGGTTGATACCGTCGAGCGCAGACAGATCGTCGCCGACTTCTTCGCTCAGTTCCATCGGCGTTTCGTCCTCGGACAGGACTTCGACCGACAAGCCCAGCGATTGAAGCTCCTTGATCAACACCTTGAACGATTCCGGCACGCCCGCTTCCTGGATCGACTCACCCTTGACGATCGCCTCGTAGGTCTTGACGCGTCCCACCACATCGTCCGACTTGACCGTCAGCATCTCTTGCAGGATATACGCCGCGCCGTAGGCTTCGAGCGCCCACACTTCCATCTCGCCGAAACGCTGACCGCCGAACTGAGCCTTACCGCCCAGCGGCTGCTGCGTCACCAACGAGTACGGACCCGTCGATCGGGCATGAATCTTGTCCTCAACCAAGTGCGCCAGCTTCAACATGTAGATATAGCCGACCGTCACCGGGTTATCGAATGGCTCGCCAGTTCGTCCATCGTACAGCGTAATCTTGCCGTCCGATGGCAGCCCCGCACTCGGCGAGTGCCTCCTGAATCTGCTCCTCATGCGCACCGTCGAACACCGGCGTCGCGATGCGATAGCCAAGCCGTGCGGCAGCCCATCCGAGATGGGTTTCCAGAATCTGGCCGATGTTCATACGCGACGGCACACCGATCGGATTCAGAATGATGTCAACCGGGCGGCCATCCGGCAAGAACGGCATGTCCTGCACCGGCAGGATGCGGCTGACCACACCCTTGTTGCCGTGTCGTCCGGCCATCTTGTCGCCCGCGCTGATCTTACGCTTCTGAGCGATCAACACGCGGACCATCTTGTTCACGCCCACCGGAAGGTCGGGTGAATCTTCACGGGTGAAGGTCTTGACGTCGATGACCTTACCACGCACGCCGTGCGGCACACGCAGCGAGGTATCCTTGACTTCACGCGCCTTCTCACCGAAGATCGCGCGCAACAGCCGTTCCTCAGCGGTCAGGTCGGTTTCGCCCTTCGGCGTGATCTTGCCGACCAGAATATCGTTCGGATTGACATCCGCACCGACATAGATGATGCCGTCGTCGTTGAGGTTACGCAGCGAATCCTGACCGACGTTCGGAATATCACGCGTGATTTCCTCATCGCCGAGCTTGGTCTGGCGTGCTTCGACTTCATACTTCTCGATATGGATCGAGGTAAAGATGTCCTCGCGCACCAACCGCTCGGAGACCAGGATGGCATCCTCGTAGTTACCGCCTTCCCACGGCATGAACGCCACAAGCACGTTCTGTCCGAGTGCCAGCTCACCATTGTCGGTCGAGGACGAGTCGGCGATCACCTGCATAGCCTTGACGCGCTCGCCCTTGAACACCGCCGGACGCTGGTTGATACAGGTGTCCTGGTTGGACCGCATGAACTTGATCAGCGGATAGATGCGTTCGGTGCCGTCGTCCTCGCGGATCACGATCTGGCGATTCGATAGCGCTGATGCACTTCGCCATCCTGCTTGCGCAATCACGACCTGACCAGAGTCACGTGCAGCCTGATACTCCATGCCCGTACCGATGATCGGCGCATCCGGACGCAGACAGCGGCACCGCCTGTTTCTGCATGTTCGCGCCCATCAAGGCACGGTTCGCATCGTCGTGTTCCAGGAACGGGATCAACGCCGTCGAAACCGACACCACCTGCTTGGGCGACACGTCCATGTAGTCGATGCGCTCAGCCGGTTCTTCCAGGAAGTCCTCGGCGTAGCGGCACGACGACGTTCCCACGCACGAAGCGGTTGTTCTCGTCGACTTTGGCGTTCGCCTGCGCCACGATGAACTTGTCTTCTTCGTCGGCGGGCAGATAATGGACCTCGTTGGTCACGGTCGGTCGGATGTTGATCGTTTTCAGCGGCAAGCTGAGCAATCTGTTCTGCCAACGCGCGGGTGATCTCAGTGTCCGTTCCTCGGCGATCGTCTCGCCGGTCTTAGGATCGACGATATCTTCACGCAGGATCTGTCCGCGCAACTGCCCGATTACGATATGACGGGCGAGTTCCTCATCCATGCGCGTTCCCTGCGTTGCCAGCAGATCGCCATTACGCAGGTCGCGAACATCGCGGATCAGCACCGCCGTTCCAGCCATACCGGAACATTATCGACCGTGCGATACACCTTGCGGTAGGGCGTCTCCAGGAAGCCCATCTCGTTCACACGAGCGAAGGTGGACATCGCACCGATCAAACCGATGTTCGGACCTTCCGGCGTTTCCACCGGGCAGATGCGACCATAGTGCGAGTGATGCACGTCGCGCACTTCGAAGCCAGCGCGGTCGCGGCTAAGGCCACCAGGACCGAGCGCCGAGATACGACGCTTATGCGCCAGCTCCGCCAGCGGGTTTACCTGGTCCATGAACTGCGACAACTGCGAGCCACCGAAGAACTCACGGATCGCGGCGACGACCGGACGAATGTTAACCAGGCCGTTCGGCGTCGCCGACTCCGGCTCCTGGATCGACATACGCTCCTTGATCACGCGCTCCATGCGCAACATACCGACGCGGAACTGATTCTGGATCTGTTCGCCCACGGTACGCACACGGCGGTTACCCAGGTGGTCGATGTCGTCAGGCTCGCCTATCCCATTGTTGAGATCGATCAGGCGCTCGATGATCTTGTACAGGTCCTTGACGGTCAGCACGCGACTCGTCGGGCGCTTCCTCCGCTCGCTGCAGCGCTGCTTGGATTTTTCCCACAGGTTGCGGTTCAGCTTATAGCGACCGACCTTCGCCAGATCGTAGCGTCGCGGATTGAACAGCAACGATTCGAGCAGGTTGCGTGCATTATCAAGCGTTGGCGGGTCGCCAGGGCGCAGATGCTTGTACAGTTCGATCAACGCCTCACGCGAATGGTTGGTCTTATCCTTGTCGAGCGTCGACTGGACATAGCGATGTTCGGGGTTGGTATCGACAGCCGCAAAGAGTTCGAGCACCTGATCGTCAAGGCCGTTCTCTTCGAGCGGACCTTCGCCAAACAAGCCCATGACAGCACGGATCAGGATCGTCACCGGCAGCTTGCGCTTGCGGTCGACCTTAACCGACATAATATCGCGCTTGGAAGTTTCAAACTCCAGCCAGGCACCACGATTGGGGATCAATTTCGCCGTATGGAGCGCACGACCGGTCGTTGGATCGCGCTCATCCTTGAAATACACACCCGGCGAGCGAATCAACTGCGATATGACCACGCGCTCGGAGCCGTTGTTGATAAACGTTCCGTTCTCGGTCATGAGCGGGAACTCGCCCATGAAGATTTCGCTTTCCTTGACCTCGCCGGTGCCTTTGATCAGCAGGCGGGCACGGACTTTGAGCGGTGCGGAATATGTCAGGTCGCGGTCACGACATCCGAACTCGTCGTATCGCGGTTCATCGAAGCGATAATCAAGAAATGAGAGCGCCAGGTTCTTGCCGGTGAAATCCTCAATCGGCGAGATCTCGTCGAACAACTCACGTAGCCCGACCTCCCGGAACCACTCAAAGGATTCAAGCTGGGTTTCGATCAGCTTCGGAACCTCGGTGGCATCCTGGATGCGGGCGTACGAACGCCGCTCGTGTCGCGGGTAACGCTCGGCGAGCGATTGTTCACTCGCGGCGTCACCCGATCGCCCGCGGCGATCAGCGGCTGAAGAACGACCTTCTCGATCAGAGGTGGCATGAGCACTTCTCCTAGCACACCGGAAAACACAAAAAGAGTCATGAATTATGAGGATCGAATCTTGAGCCGACGCGATGCGACGCTCAACATTCTAATGCCTCTAACTCAAAACTCGTGTGCTCCCCGATCGAAATAAAAATGCGCCGTCAGGCGCGGACAAAGCGACGTAAACGAGCAACTCCATCAAACAACGGTGCGAACACGGCACCGATAGGACCTATGTAAAGAACGATCTATGATAAGTCCTCGCCCTTTTTATTCTGTTTGCAAACGCGCAGTGTACCACGCGCATCGGTGGAAGTCAAGCTCTTTTTGGCTGACAGGGGCCACCAACCGAAGGGTATCGGGGATAGTCGAAGTATACCATGGCGGGGTACGAGGCTTCAATAGGCAATGTGGCTTTGCGACCAACCAGGAGTTGTCACGGACCGAGGCGCTACGGTGTGTTATCAGCGGGTGTGTTGACGATCGGCAAAAACACCGGGTTCTGGCGTGGCAGACCTTCGACATAGATATTCTCGTAGTAACGAAGCAAGATATTAATACCACTCATGCCAGCGCGAGCTAGCGTCCTCGGTTCCCCGACTGCCCCATACAATCGTCGGACCTGCTACGCACACATTGTGTATCGAGCGAGCGATAAAACGTCGGAAATAGTTTACCGTCACGGGTGAGCGTCAGCGCCCAGGTGCGCTTAAGGGCGGCATCGGTCGCCGCCGTATAGCTATTGCGTACATAATGCTGATCGCAGGTGCTATCGAGCAAGTCGAAGTTGTAGCCCTGATTCGACCACTTACGTTCGATGAACGCGGTGTACCAGGCGAATTGCTTGACCGCGACCGCTCCAGCGTCGAGCGACGCATCAGGCCAGGTAGCAAACCATTCGTTCGGCAAGACATTTCGTAGATAATCGGCAAATGGCATCTCGACGACGCGCACCTCGCCCGGAGCGGGGACGACACAATTGCTGCTTCCCGTTATACCAAGCCGAATCTTTTCGGGCGGCGCGCCAACATGGGACGGCTGGACGTATGTGCGCGAAGGGGCGGGAACAGCGGTCCCTTTCTTCCGCAACTGGATGTGAATATCCAGTTTCTTGGCATCTTGCAGCGGAATGCCTTTGAACGTCCAACGCTCGTGTCCAACAGCGCTCGCCGTGCCATCCACATCTTCGCTCGCCGCAGCGATAGGAACATCGACAGGTCCAAAAGTGCCGTCCTCACGCGAAACGATTGCGACGCCACCGATGATGACATCAGCGCCCGGGATCGGCGTTTCGCTACCCACCTCACGCACATACCCGATCACCGTTGCCGTGAATACCATGGTGTTCGTCACACCATTCGTTGCAGTTAATGGCATCGTCGCAGATAGCGTGGCGGTCGAGGAAAGCGTCGTCGTGGGAGTCAGTTCGGCGGTGGATGACGTAATCGAGGGCAGCGGTTTCGTCGTCTGCGGCATGATGCTGCCTCTGGAAGTAGGCGCCGCCAGCGCCGTCGGGCCAAAAGTCGCTTCGCCCATCGCTTTGCGGTCGATGCGCAATGTACGCGCTGCAACAATCTGTACAGCGCTGAACATAAGCACAAGACACAACAAAGAATAGAAACGGCGCATCAGGCTTCCTTTTGGAGCATAGATTCGGGTGGTGGCTCGTGCATTATACCGACCTTCGTTCGACAATGCTATAGGCTTCTCGCTCATTGAGGACATGAAACCCACTAACATCGCCCCACCCCCACCCTGAGCGTGCGTTGCTCAGGGTGGGGGTGGGGCGATGTTTCAGGTTCTAGAGCGCCAGCAGGTCGCGGAACGAATCTTCCTGCTCATATGGTCCGATGATCGCCAGGTTCAGCGCTTCCGGCTTGATCAGCCGATTGGCAACGCGTAGCACATCTTCGCGAGTCACGGATTCAATCTCCGCCACGATCTGCTCGATCGGAATCACCTCGTCATAGCGCAGGATATGTGCGCCATTGCGTGCCGCGATTGAGCCGCTATCTTCGAGGCCGAGCAATAGCCAACCCTTATATTGTTCCTTGATACGTTGCAGTTCGGCGTCTGTGATACCTTCGTCGCGAACCTGGCGTAGCTCTTTGAGCACTGCCTCAATCGCATCATGCACCTTGCCAAGTTCGACGCCGCCATACACCACCCACTTACCCGCATCGCTATATTCATAGCTGTACGAGCCGACCGAGTACGCAAGACCACGTTCTTCCCGATTTCCTGGAACAAGTCGCGAAATAGAGCCACCGCCCAGCACCGAGTTCAGAACCTCGAGCGCACGACGATCAGGATCACGATCAGATACTCCCGGCAACCCAAGACAAAAGTTCGCTTGTTCGGTTTCCTTTGGCAGCAACATGGAGACGTGGCCCTGGCAACGGCGCGATCGTCGGCAATGGATCGAAGCGACGTCCATGTCCCATACTTTTCAACGCCTTGGACCATGCTTCGACCATCACCTCGCTCGGCATATTTCCCGCGACCGAAATCACCGTGTTGGGTAGGTGTAGTGCTGGGCCTTGAAGGCCAGGAGGTCCTCGCGACTGATGTTGCTGACCGTTTCGGCTGTACCGGCGATATCTTTGCCAAGTGGCTGGTCGCCCCACAGCGACATATCCAGTAACTGATGCACCCAATCAGCCGGGGAATCGAGGCTCATATTGATCTCTTCGACGATCACCCGTCGTTCTTTCTCGATCTCTTTGGCCTCGAACAATGAGTTGAGCAACATGTCGCTCAAGGTATCGACAGCACGGTCAAAATGGATGTTGGCAACTTTGGCGTAATAAACCGTCGAATCAAACGAAGTCGACGCGTTCAGCGAGCCACCGATACCCTCGATCGCCTCACTAATCTGCTTGCTGGTTCGTCGCTCCGTGCCTTTGAAGAACATGTGCTCAAGAAAGTGCGAAACTCCGCTCACCCGCGAATCTTCATAGCGCGATCCGACTTTCGTGAAAATGCCCATCGATACCGAATGGGTATGTGGCATCTCTTCGGTGATGATGCGTAATCCGTTCGGTAAATCAACCTTTGTATGTGTCATACGTATGATTCCATTTCTGTTAGTCTCACTGTTCAGTGGTATCGAGCATCGCGATCACCAGTTCCAGCGCACGTTGCGCCGTCGCCCGTTTGACCTCCGACGATCGCCACCAAACACGTGGCGTTCGCAGCATACACCCTTGGGCGTCGCCACGGCGATATATACGAGCCCAACGGGCTTGCCCGGTGAGCCACCGCCAGGACCAGCGATACCAGTCGTCGCGATCCCAATCGGTGTTTGGAGCAGGCTACAATCCCCGCGACCATTTCACGCGCGCATGGTTCGCTCACCGCACCCGCTGTTTCGAGCGTAGAAAGGGCCACGCCAAGAACATGCTGTTTGACCGCATTGTCGTAGGCAATCACGCCACCCTGATAATACGCCGAACTTCCGGCAACCTCGGTCAGCGATGACCGATCAAACCGCCGGTACATGATTCGGCGCTCGCAAGACGCCAGCCCGCTGCGAAGCAACAATTTACCAGTTTGCTGAGCTAGCGCGTAAAGTTCGTGTTCCATAGCTAATGGAGTATAGCAAAGAACCCCGCCACGCCATGTTTGACGGCAATGCCACCCCACCAGTAGGATACAAACCATGGAAAAACCGATTGCACTGATCGGCCTGAGCGGAACCGGGAAATCCACCGTTGGTAATCTCCTGGCGCAGACGCTTGGCCGTACATTTATCGATACCGACATCATGCTCACCCGTACATAGGCCGGACACCATCGCGGACATCTTCGCCCACGATGGCGAAGAGTATTTTCGTGAGTTGGAAACGGCGACGCTCGAACGGTCGCTCGCAGCCGGCAACGTCGTCGTCGCGACGGGCGCGGGCATCATCGAATCGGCGGCGAACGACCCGCTGCTGGCACGCGCTCATGTTATCTGGCTGATGGCACGTCCGGCCACTTCGGCTGGATCGCCTGCGGGCGCACGATGACCGCCCGCTACTACGCATCGATCCGTCTGGCGAATCTGGAACAACAAGCTACCCGCCGCTGGGCGTCGCTACGCCGCGCTACGCCCATTGGATCGTCACGACCGACCAGCTTTCTCCTCAAGCCGCCGCCGACGAAATCGTGCGCTATCACGCGCAGGTCGCACCCGACGCACGAACTGACGAAGAAACTAGTGGTGCGTACACCCGGCGGCACCTACGAGGTGATCGTCGCGCAAAACGCCCTCTCGAACTGCCTCGCACCTGCACGCGATCGCGGCACGTCCCAAAGTCTGGATCGTCAGCGACGATCAGGTATGGCTCGCACCACGGCGCACGGGTTTGTCGCGTAGTTGAGCGCAGGCGGGGATCCCGCCCAACATTGGACGATTCCGGCGGGCGAAGCATCAAGAATCTCGATATCGTCGCCGACGTGTATGCCTGGATGCTCGAACGGGGCGTCGAACGTGGCGACATCGTGCTTGCCTTCGGCGGTGGCGTGGTGGGCGACCTGGCGGGATTCGTCGCCTCGACCGTACTTCGCGGCATCGCGCTGGTACAACTTCCGACGACGGTGCTGGCGATGGTCGATAGCTCGATTGGCGGGAAAACCGGCGTCGACCATGCCGCAGGTAAAAACTTGATCGGCACGTTCTACCAGCCGCGACTGGTCCTTTCGGACACGAGCTTCTGAAACCCTTCCGTTCGCCGAACGACAAACCGGCTGGGCGGAAGCGATCAAGCACGGCGTCATCGCCGACGCGCGAACTATTCAACGACCTCGCCGCTGCCGCCATACAGCTACGGCGTGGCGACGAACCGATCACCAGTGAACTGCTGCGACGTGCAGCCGCGATCAAAGTCGTGACCGTCAGCGGTGATGAGCGCGAACAGGGCGCACGGATCCTGTTGAACTATGGTCATACCACCGGACACGCGCTGGAACGTTGGAGCAACTACACGATTCGTCATGGCGAAGGCGTAGCGATGGGTATGGGCGTGGCGGCATCCATCGCGCACATACTCGGCATGTGCGATGACGACCTGCTCGAACGGCAAACGGCGATCCTCGAAGCGTTCGGGCTTCCAACCCGTCTACCAGCAGAAGCCGACCCCGAAGCAATCATGGAGGCGATGCGGAGCGACAAAAAGGTACGCCAGCAGCGCATTCGCTGGGTACTCCCCACCGCCATCGGCGCCGCAACAGTGCGCGGCGATGTTCCCGATGAGGTTGTATGGGAAGCGTTGCGAGAGGGAACGGGGACCACGGACGGCTGACCACCGACCACCGCAGATGCAGTATGGAAACGTAAAGATGATTTGCTTGGAGAAGCGAGGGGCGGGATAGCATTATTTGATGCTATCCCGCCCTCGCTTTTCGTTGTATTCCCTGGGTGGTCGTGTGTCGTCCGTTTTCAATCTGCGGTTCAGTCGTCCGTGGTCTGTGGTCCGTAGCCCGTGGTCGGCGCTCGTTGCGCGATCCGCTGCTCCTGCAGGTAGTCGTCCAGCAAGAGGCGGGCGGCGAGTTCGTCCACGCGCCCCTGGCGACGTTCATCGCGGGTCAGGGGCCGTTGTTCTTCCAATACCCGTCGCGCCTCGCTGCTGGTAAAGCGCTCGTCGTAGAGTTCGATCGGAATAGTGGTGGCTGCACGTAGCTGTTCCACAAAGGCGTCGATACGCTGTGCCTGGGGTCCGACCTCGCCGCGCAAGGTCAACGGATAGCCCACCAGTATCAGCACGGCTTCTTCATCGCGCAGAATATCGACGATGCGCTTGAGCGCTTTATCTAGCGGCGGGGTATGCACCACGCCGACGATACGGGAGACGATGCGGCTCGGATCACAGGTCGCTACCCCGATGCGCTTCGCGCCGATGTCGAGCGCCACGACACGACCGGGCATCGCAAGTGGCGGACGATGGTCATGGTTCTTCGTCGTCGTGCCAGTAGCTCACTGTGGTGCCTGTACGACCTGGACGTTTTCCGGCACCGTTTCCCAGCTTTGCGGCAACGACCCAAAGGCGGTGATACTGTCCCTGCTCCTTCAGCGAATTGAGATAATCGAGCGCTTCCTGACGCGACTTCCCCGCAATGTTTTGCTGCACTTCGGCGGCAAGTTCGGCAGAAAGTGTGGGCGTGGTTCCGGCGGGTATGACATTCGCCGCGACGATCAGCCCTTGCTGTCCGAACGACCATTCGCGCCACCTGCACCTGTGCGTCAGGAGCGGCGCGCCCGTCGCTCACGAGCAGAGTGCGTGCGGCGGCAGATAGCTGCGCCGCGACTGGGCGATCGGTTGGTTCGGCGACCGCGTTAAACGTCGCACGCATTTCGAGGAGGAAAGCTACCATCGCTCGTGACGCTACCAATCGGCGGAAACACGCCGTACTCGACGCCCTGCAATTGCGTCAGGCTTTCCAGCGTCGGCGAGATCGTGTCCGTCATCAGCGTGAAACCCGACCGTCCCGCCGCCGCAAGTTGCAGCGACTGCGTGCCAGTACCGTACAAGCGTGACAATGCTTTCGGCAGTACCTGGTTGACATCCTCAGGCCGGACGATCCGCACTTCCTGGTCACTTCCCCCACCGAACGCTCCCTGCTCGATGCGTAATGTACCTTCGTAACCCGGAATCGAACTGATCGAACCTGGTCCGATGTTTCCAGCAGCACCTGGCACGTTCGCCGTCAGGCTGGCTTCGCCGCGCCCGAAGGTGATACCATCCTGCCGTCGCCAACGAGGCCGGAACGGTCACATCGTAGTCAACCGAGAACTGCACGCCGTTCGAAGCGGGAACGATCGTGCCTGCCCGCAGCAACACCGGCTGCGAGAGGGTGTTTCGCAAAACGATCGTGCCGCTGGCGCGACCGATCGGCGCGACCGTCGTTCCCGCCGCCTGTCCGCGCACCTCGACGCGCACAGGTTGCATGAGCACGGCGGCCTGGACCTGGGCAGATCCATCTGTAGGAGCGGCGTCACCGATCGGGATCGTCAGGTCCTGGAAGGTCTTGCTGTTCGCTTTGTGGAGCAGCCGGGATCAGTTGAAGCTGTGGAGCCGTACCCGTGAACGGAAACAAGCCTGACGAGAACAGCAGCGCCACGACCAGCAGCACGCTGGCCAGCGCGACCATAATCCATGGGCTAAAGCGTTGCGGTTGTGCGGGCACAGCACCTTTCGCCGCCGTTCGTGACGGTGTGCCGCCGCTGCTGCCTCCAGTCGCCCCGACTGCGGTTCTGGCGGGGAAATACACTGGTCAAGGCATCGCCGAACACCGAGCGGATTGCCGCGCTGGTCTGGAGCGTCCCTTCGGAGCCGTAGCAGCGCGAGCAGGTTGCGATCGGGATGTGCGCCGAGGCGGTATCGCATCCGCATCCATCTGGCGAGGGGCGCGTGTGGGTTCGGGTTCTTGGGCCATAGCTACCCCTATATCGTCGAACGCGAGCGCCCAGGGATCATCGGCGGCATACTTGCCGTCCGATTCCACGCTCGCCATCAGACAGCAAGGCACCGTCATCGCTGTTCCATAACTGACCGTTCGCCTGTGCCGCCGGAGCCTCGATTTGCTCGAAGGCTTGCAAACCAGCCAGAAACTCGTCATCGGATACCGTGGCGGGTGCGACCGTTCGCGGTGTCATCTGCAGGGTAGGTCGGTTGTGGATGTGCAACCGCACCACCTGGCGCTGCCGAGCCAGCGGCGACCGACTGAGCCATCGACTTCACTGGCTGCCCGTTGACTTCTGGAAACATCCCGTATGTGATGTGGGTTACTCGGTCCAACGGGCTGGTTCGGGCCGACGATCGTGCCGTCCACGGCGATCACGCTCAGTCCCGCGTTTTGCGCGGCACGCTGGGTTTTATCGTCGTTGGTGAACAATGTAAGCTGTGCGCCGCTATCGGCGACGATATGCTTGAGGATCGTACAGCCCGCCGAGCTTTGCAACGCTTTCATGTTGTTCGGCACGAGCAATTCGACTTCGGTTCTATCTAGCCGCACGTACCTGGGCGACAATCTCGTCGATCGAAGATGAGGGCAACAAAGGAATCAGCACGTTGTATCCTCGGTCAGATGCCGCTAACCCAGCGAACGCATGGGGCCATAAAAGATGTGTCGCCGATGACCGGTTGATTGGTCGTGAGCCGTTCACACGAACCTATACACAATAGATGTAAGCATAAACGCTAACCCTCCTCACGACCAGGCCTGTTTCTACCCCACCTGTTGTTGGAGCAACGACGGGACCTGCGCCAGCGCTTCCTCAAGTTTCGCGCTATCGCGTCCACCCGCCTGTGCTACATCAGGCCGCCCACCGCCACCACCACCAACCACCGCCGCCAGTGACTTCACAAGCTTTCCAGCATGGTAGCCACGCGAGACAAGATCGGGGGTTACCATGGCGATGATCTGCGGCTTTTCGGCGACGACCGTGCCGAGCACCACGATGCCTGACCGCAGCTTATCACGGATGCGGTCGCCCAACTCGCGCAACGCATCGACCGACGACGCATCGACCCGTGCCGCGACGTAGGCAACATCACCGACCGTCTGCTGCTGCTCGATCAGTTGCTCCAGCGTCGCCGCGCTTTGTCCGCGTTGCAGTTGCGCGATCTCGGCCTGTTGCTGACGTACCTGTGCCAGCAGTTGATTGAGACGATCGCCGATCTGGTTCACGCCAACGCCCAGGCGCCCTGAAAGCTCGCGTAGTTGCGCTAACTGGGTTTCGACGTATTCCTCGGCACCACGTCCGGTCGTCGCTTCGATACGGCGCAGACCCGACCCGACCGAGCTTTCGCCCAGGATACGAAAGTAGCCGATCTCTCCGGTACGGTCCACATGCGTGCCACCACAGAGTTCGCGTGAGCAGAACGACGGGCGGGCGTGAATATGCGTGCAGTCCTCGCCATCTGAAGACGGCTCGTTGCCGTTCGCGCAGCCGACCGTCACGACGCGCACCACATCGCCATACTTCTCGCCGAAGAGCGCGGTCGCGCCCAGTTGTTCGGCGGCGGCACGCGACATCTCGGCGGGCGACACCTCGGTATCGGCACGCACCCAGGCGTTGACGCGGCGTTCGATTTCGTGCAGTTCCGCGGCAGTCACCGACTGGGGATGTCCGAAGTCGAAGCGCAGCCGTTCGGGGGCGACCAGCGACCCGGCTTGCTCGGCATGTTCGCCCAGCACATCGCGCAAAGCACGATGCAACAGGTGGGTCGCGGTATGGTTCCGCATGATATCGCGGCGACGCAGGACGTCCACGCTGATCTCGCCAGCCTCGCCGACACTGATCGTCGCCGCTTTCGACGATGCCACGGTGGACGAACACATTCGGCAACGGCTTCTGCGTGTCGATGATCCGCACGGTGCCATGCGGTCCCGTAAAGGTTCCTGTATCGCCAACCTGTCCACCGCTTTCGCCGTACAGACAGGTCTGGTCGAACACGATTTGCACCTGATCGCCTTCGGTAACGTCGTCTACCGCTTCGTTATCGGCGACCACCGCCAGCACACGGGCGAAGGTTTGCGTTTCGGTGTAGCCCGTAAACACCGTGCGCGGCAGGTCGAGGTCAGCCCACACGCCACCACCTAGCGGCGCGTTGCCCGCGTGTCGCCTGCTGGCTACGCTGGCGCTGCTGTTCCATTTCGACGCTGAAACCGCCCTCGTCTACGCCCAGACCACGCTCGTTCAGAATTTTCGCGGTCAGGTCGAGCGGGAAGCCATAGGTGTCGTGCAGACGGAACGCATCGGCACCGTTCATGATCGTCTGCTGACTTGCGTTGCATGCGTACGATCACCGCTTCGAGTTGATCCAGGCCGCGCACCAACGTCCGGCGGAAGCGTTCTTCCTCGGCAGCGATCACGCGCCGAATATACTCATCCTTTGTCCGTAACTCCGGATAGGCACTGCCCATTTCGGCGATCACGACGGCGGCGGTTTGCGCCAGGAACGGCTCCGACAACCCGAGTGTTTGCCCGAGGTAGGCCGCGCGGCGCAGGATGCGGCGCAACACATAGTTGCGTCCCTCGTTGCCGGGGCGCACGCCATCGGCGATCAGGAAGGCACAGGCACGCGAGTGATCGGCGATGGCATGGTAGGCGGCACGGTTCGCTCGTGTAATCGTCCTCGCCTTTACCGACAAGTTCGATGATGCGCCGCACGATCGGCTGGAACAGGTCGGTTTCGTAGTTGTTGCGAACGCCCTGCAGGATCGCCGTGACGCGCTCGAAGCCCATGCCCGTATCGATCGATGGCCGCGGTAGCGGCGTCAGCGTACCGTTGCATCCCGGTCGTACTGCATGAACACCAGGTTCCAGAACTCCATGTAATCGTCGTCGTCGGAGTTCACACCGTCGGGCGTTTGATGTTCGGGGTCATCGCCCTGGTAGTAGTGAATCTCGGAGTTCGGACCGCATGGTCCAGTATCGCCCATCGACCAGAAATTATCTTTTTCACCGAAGCGCAGGATACGCGACGGATCAGCACCAACCTCCTGCCACAAGGCCACAGCCTCGTCGTCGTCGGTGTAGACGCTGAACCACAGCCGATCGACCGGCAGCTTGAGTTCTTCGGTGATAAACTCCCAGGCGAATTTGATCGCATCGCGCTTGAAATAATCGCCAAACGAAAAGTTACCGAGCATTTCAAAAAACGTATGGTGACGCGGCGATGGGCCCACTGCTTCGAGGTCGTTATGTTTACCCGCCACCCGCATACACTTTTGCGAGGTCGTGGCGCGCGTATATGGGCGCGGCTCGAAACCCAGAAATGTATCTTTGAACTGCACCATGCCCGCGTTGGTGAACAACAAGGTGGGATCATTCGCGGGTACGAGCGGCGAAGAAGGCACGATCTGGTGCATTCGCTCGGCAAAAAAATCAAGGTAGCGTTGTCGTAATTCCGCGCTCTTCATCGAAGAGGGATCTCCTATCTCTATCACATACAGAAATACACAATCAAGCGACGGCCTACGCCGTCTTGTCGTACCCTATTATATGTTAAATGTGTAAGAGTTGTCGGAAGCGCAAAAAAGTCAATCCGATACATAGGCTGGCGGCGAGTGCGCCACAGCTAATCGCGTTGGATATGCCGATACGGACAGCAAGCTCTCCAATCGCGAGCGCCCCGATCGGCCCCATTCCAAAACTCATGGTCAACATGCTTGTCACCTGACCACGCAGGCGTTCGGGCGCCTGCTCCTGGATCATCGCAGCGGTCAGTGCATTATGGAACGTCCCCAGGCAACTCGAACACGCGAATAGACCAGCGCTTAGCGGCACCCATGCTGATTGCGCAAACGCCGTCATCACCACGCCATAGCAGAGCCCGACACCGGCGAGCAAGCGTCCTTTGTGCTGGTACTCTCCCAACGATGCGACGGCAAACGAGCCGATCACCGCACCCGCTCCGCTGGCGCTCACCAGCAGACCCAGGCCAGTCGGCCCGAGGTTGAGTTGGTCACGGGCCAGCACCGGAATCAGCGACATCATCGGATATGCCAGGAGTCCAGTCGCGACCGCCTGGAGCAACAAGCCCATGATTACTGGATTACGCCGAACAGACCGCACGGTAACATCTTGCGGGATCGCCTGCTGGAATGACACTACCACTTCTTTGGTTCGTACAAAGAAGCTGAGCATCGAGGCGATGACGAGCACGACCGCTTGCGCTACGAAACATCCGACACTGCCAAACGCACCGATGAGCGCACCGCCGAGCGACGGACCGAGGATGCGCGTTGCGCTGCTTCCTGCGGCGCTCAGGCCAAGTGCGTTGGTCAAATCCTTGCGTTCGACCAATGTCGGCACCAGCGTTTGGGTCGTAGGAACTGATACCGCCAGCAGTGTACCGTTCAGCACTGCGGCCAACAACAAATGCCAGGGCGCGATCGTGCTGGTACGCAAATACAACGCAAATGATACTGCAACGATGGCACCGATGATCTGACACGTCAACAGGACGCGCCGGCGATCGGCGCGGTCGAGAACCATGCCAGCAGGAATTGAGAGCAACAGGATCGGCAGGCCACTCATGAAGGTAACTCGACCGACGAATGCCGCATTGTTAGTGAGATTGAGTGCGAGCCAACCAAGCGTGATGTTCTGGACCCACTGGCTGACCTGCATGAGAATACCAGCGCTCCACAACAGGCGGAAATTACGGTACTTGATAACGGCATGCAGGGGATGTGAGCGTTGACGTGGTACCGAAGCCAATGGTGTTCCTTCCAACGCGCAGGGATAATAAGCCGTTTTGACTTCGGCGAGTGACGTTAGGTCTGGGACAAATGATCGCTAGGGCAATTGTCCACCGTGCCAAAGCTCACGCACCTGCTCTAGCACAGCACGCTCCTGCGGAAAGGATGCCATCGCGATAGCTTCATCGACTTGAAACCAGCGGGCGTCATCGACTTCCGTTTCCTGAGGCAAGATTTCGCCGACTTCGTAGCGCAACAGGAAAAAATCGACGAACTTGTGGACGCGCCCACGCCGAGCGCGGAACCAGTATTCGATGGTTTCGATCAGGTGCAGCACCTGTCCCTGCACACCAGTTTCTTCCTGGACTTCGCGCTGTGCGGCATCGGCAGGACGTTCATCCGTTGAAATATGTCCCTTTGGCAGACCCCAACGCGTCGCGCCATTGGTCGCGATCATCACGACAAAGAGTACTCCATCATCCTGGCGGTAGCAAACACCGCCCGCAGAATAGGCAATCTCATGATGGGCTGATTGTGTTGGTCGTGTGGGCATATATGTATGAACTTCCTCGCCGCTCGTCATCCCTATAGATTACTACGTCGCGCGAGCGCATCACGATCTCTGATTGTATAAAAGGACCGGCGGGAATTTACCCGCCGGTCCTGTCATTTCTCTTCCAGGCAAAGCGACAGGTTATTTATACGTCAGTGCCGCCAAACTTGGTTTCACCTGAGCGGTCCCAGGAGTTTTGCTGAGGGGTCGGGGTATTGCGCTGCGTATTGTCTGGCAATTGCAGTGGCGAGCGATTTTCCACCTGATTTTTCACCGAATTAAGCTGTCCGCGCAACTGATCGCGGTTTTTCCAGGCATATGCAGCACCAGCTAAACCGAGCGCCCACAAAGCACTTCGCATATTACGCATCATTAATTCTCCTTTTACACTCCTCACCATGAGGATATTCTATTGACTAAACAGTAGCAAGATGTGGACCATATACCACGCACCAGATGTGCTGCGGTTTGATCCTCAAATCCTTTCGGTATGGCAGTAGATAGTACCGACGCGGCTTCCTGAATATAACATGGCTCAACTTCAACATAATCCTTGCCAGTCACAGTTGATTATCAGCCCAAAGTCTTTACATATTGCGAACCACATCTGTTCGTGGTATACTATAGAACGAATGTTTTACTTGGTGCGTTTATAGGTGATTCTATAGCCATCGAGCGAGCCAGAGTATGTACGAAGGAGTTCGAAATGACGAACCGAGAGATTGCCGCTGTTTTGTTCAACATTTCCACCATCCTCAGCGAACACCAGAGCAACCCATATCGTATCCGCGCCTATCGAAATGCCGCGCGTAATATCCTGCGGGCGCGTCATTCGGTAGAGGACCGTGCGCGAAACGAGCAACCGCTGGGCATCCCTTTTCTTGGCAAGCGTCTGACCACCAAGATCACCCAACTGGCGCGGTGAAGGCCGCAGCGATTTTTATGACGAACTGTGCAGTGACCTGCCGCTGAACGAGCAAGCGTTATTGCGCGTACCGGGCATCGGTCCCAAACTGGCGCAGCGTGTCGCCAAGGACCTCGCCCCCAACGACGACGATGTATTGCGTCAGGCGGCGATCCTGGGTCTGAAGCAGATCTGGGGCATCGGTCCGAAGCGTGCCGCCGCGATCATCAAGGGGCTTGCCGCCGATATACCTGCCAGCGCTTCGTCGCAGCCTACCATCGTGCGCGACGGCAATGTGCTGTATGTGCAGGAGCATCTGTGGCGCGATGGACTGGACACGCTGAGCGAGCAGGAGGAGGCACATGCCGTTCAAGAAGCAGCGTAGAACTGTCGTTCCAATGGAGGTCGAACAGCACGAACTGGACGACCTCCTCGATGAATACGCCGACGAGGCGCTGTTCGACACAGCGCTAAGCGACGACCTCGACAATTCCACGTTCGACGAAAGTCGATTCGCGGGCGGCTATCGCGCCAAACTGGTATTCGAGCCACGCTCCTATCAGAGCGAAGCCATCGCCCGCTGGGTAGACCACGACGGGCGCGGCGTCGTCGTGCTGCCAACGGGCGCGGGCAAGACCGTGGTCGCGCTCATGGCGATCGAACGCACGCGTCTACGCACGCTGGTGGTGGTGCCGACGATCGAACTGTTACATCAATGGCGGGAGGCGATCATCGAACGCCTCCAGATTCCGGCATCCAAGGTTGGCGTCGTCGGTGACGGACACAAGGACTGGCGACCGATCACGGTCATCACCTATGCATCCGCTGCCATGCCCACCACGCCGCTGGGCGACATTGGATTATTGATCTGCGACGAATCGCACCATCTGCCATCGCCGTCATATTCCGAAATCGCACGGCGCTGCTCAGCGCCCTACCGTCTCGGCCTGACGGCAACGCCGGAACGCTCCGACGCCCAGCATCATGTGCTACATGAACTGCTCGGTCCCGAAGTGTACCGACGTGCGCCCGCCGACCTGGCAGCGGAAGGCCATATCGCGCAGTACGACGAGAAACGCATCTTTGTGTCACTTGCAGCGGAGGAACAGCTACGGTACGAATCCCTGATGGGCGAATGGAAGTGGTTCCTGGCTTCCAAGCGTCATCTGCTGGCACGCGGCGGCGACTTCTTTGGCGAACTGATCCGGCGCTCAGGCAGCGATCCCCAGGCACGTCGCGCCCTGCAAGCGCATCATCAGGCGCGCATGATCGCCCTCAACGCCAGCCAGAAACTCGACGTTGTGCAGAACCTGCTTGGCGATCACCGCAAGGACAAAGTGATCGTCTTTTCGGAATATAACGCACTGGTCGATACGATCAGCACCCGCTTCGCGTCTGCCCGCAATTACCTACAAGACCGCACCCGAAGAACGTAAGGCGACGTTGGATGCCTTCCGCGACGGAAGCTATAGCAAGATCGTCACGGGGCGCGTCCTCAACGAGGGCGTCGACGTGCCGGATGCTAACGTCGCCATTGTCGTAAGCGGCTCAGCGACCAAGCGTGAATACATTCAGCGCCTGGGTCGCGTGATCAGGCCCAAGGCGACACGCGCTGTGTTGTACGAGGTGATCACCCGCAAAACCGGCGAGGTCAACACCGCCCGTCGCCGCCGTCCCGACTAGTGGGCCGAGCCAACCGGAGCCAGGGTTGTATATGAGGACAGATTGTGGCATTTTCACTGATTGATTTCAAAAAAACCAGCCGAACCACTAACAAGCGGCATGTGCTCTATCCCCACCAGTTACGCGACGACCGCTTTCTGGCGGCGATCTCGTATGCCATCGACTACTACGAACGCATGGTCGGACGACCGCGCCACGAGCTAGAAACCGCCACACTGATGGAGTTCTTTGGCGATCCCAAGCTTGCCCGCGGTATCGTGGCCTGCCTGGGTCGCTCCTATGTCTGGCACGAGCCGACGTTCGCCGAGGTGTTGTCACCTTCTGCCTGGGCGTGGCTCAAAGCGGCGGGGTGGACCTCTCCGGCACGACTACGAGCGCACCTGTATCGTTACGTCAACCAGCATCATGATGGCTTTCTGCTCACCAGCGAACGTGCCGGGGTATTGGCGACGTTGTGCGCCGACATGCCAATCGAGCCGTCGATGTTCGAGCGTTTACTGACGCTCGACGCGCCCGCCGAGGCGCTGCTGGCGAAGGTGGCGGGAACACCAGACGCTCGCGATATCGTGACGCTGTACAATTACCATTCGCTCGAAACGCCGCTACGCTACGCCGAATCCTTGCGGCTAACCCTGCGCGGCTCGGTGTGGTCGCTCTTGCGGACCGTCCACAACATCGCACGTCACTACAACCTGGCCTACGATGTCGAGCATGACGGCGCTGGTATCTTCGCACGCGAGGCCACGATCACCTGGCGCGGAACCCGTGACGCGCTAGGCAGTTATCGCGGCAGCGGACGGCGCATCGTGCGGGCGTTGCTGCGCTTGCTGGCGGTCCATCCCGACACCCTCGTGGAAGGCGAGGCCGTGGTGCATCTGCGCGGCAAAACATCCGTGGTGGTTCTCGACAAGCGTGCGTTGCGAACGCTGGGAGCGCATACCACGAACTCCAATGATGCTGAAGCCTGGGATACCGACGGAGCGGACGAATGGCGCACCGCCTGGAGCCGTGCCTATATGCGCGGCGAAACCGGCGGCTGGCGATTACGCCGCGACCCGGAGCCACTGGTGACTGACAAAGGTATCATCGTGCCAGATTACGGTCTTCAGCGTGGGACGCAACGCGCCGCGCTCGTGCTGGCCTCCAACACCTCGGCGGTGGATGTGCTGATCAAGCCGCTGGAAGCGTTGGGGGGTCGCTCGCTGGTCGTCGTGGCGGTCCCGCCACGACTGGCGAAACGCTTGTCAACCTTGCCGGTGATCGTGTTGCCGAGCGAAGGCACGCCCTCGCCACGTCTGCTCGCCAGCGCCCTGCCGTCCCCGCTGGCGACCGCCGAACAGCATACGACCAAGTGGCAACGGCTCGATCACGTTCTCGCTGTCGAAGGCTATGTGGACGAAGGACGGATCGGCGAGATTCTCGCGGTCGAACCTGAACAGGTTGGCGAGGCGATGCGCGGCTGGCGTAAGGACGATAGTGACCTATATTCCTGGGCGTTGGCTTGTGTACAGCGGATACCGTGACCGAGATACGCACACTGCTGCAACCGGAACGACGCAAGGCGGCATAACGGAGCGTGGACCACAGGATCTGGGAATTGGCGGGATGGGTGAAGACGAGCGTTTCACCCACCCGCCTTCGTCATATTCATTTGTGAAGCACTCGTAGCTCTGCGCAGATTCCTTGTTGAGGCTCAGGCACTCTCGACATACAACCGGGGAAGTGATCGTGTGCAGATCGCTTAGCAGGGGACTTCGTGGCAACTACGGCAGCGTGCCTCGTAAGCTTCGGTCGCGCCAACGAGGATGATTGGGTCGTTATAGGTAGCGGGTCGACCGTCGATCAGACGCTGGGTGCGGACTGGCCGGCTTACCGCAGACCACACAGATCGCCTGGAGTTTGTCCACATGTTCGGCGCGTGCCATCAGTTCCGGCATCGGCCCGAACGACTCGCCACGAAAATCCTGATCCAGTCCAGCCACGATCACGCGCTTGCCTTCGGACGCGAGTATTTCGCACAACTTGACGACGCTCGGATCGAGAAACTGAACTTCGTCGATCGCGACGACTTCGGTATCGGGCTGAATCAGACTGGCAATCTCGGCGGCATTCACGACGGGAACAGCCTGCGCACGGATTCCATCGTGTGATGACACATGCTCGACGCTGTAGCGAATGTCGATGGCAGGCTTGAACACCTGGACGCGTTTACGAGCGATCTGCGCCCGTTTGACGCGGCGGATCAATTCCTCGGTCTTGCCACTGAACATCGAGCCGCACACGACCTCGATCTGCCCGCCTACTGCACCTTCATGCATAGAAGAAAACCCTTTCGTGGACACTTCACCAGCACGGCATGGTGGCTGGCGCAAGAAAAGAGGCACCGCATGTTGCTGCGGTGCCTCTTGAAGATTCGTCAGCGATTAGCTACGAGGTTTTGTTCTCGTCGTCGCCAAAGACTTCCTGGTACAGGCTGCGCTTGGCCGCGGGAGCAGGTTGCTCCACGGCGCTGTCCGGCATCGGCCTGCTTGGCCTGAGACGATTGCAAGCGTCGCATAAAGCGATCGACCTGACCAGCGGTGTCGACGAGGCGCTGCTCGCCAGTGAAGAACGGGTGGCAGTTCGAGCATACATCGACGCGCAGACTTTCGCGAGTCGAGCGCGTCTTGAATGTATGACCACACGCACAAACGACAGTTGTTTCCTCATACTGAGGATGGATATTTGGTTTCACGTTACTTCCTTGGGGAATCCGTAACGATTCCCACCGCTGTTTAACTAGGCCGCCTCGACCTCTACACGTTTCGGTAGCGACGCTACCGTTATTTGGGTAAACGCTAACTTTCTTCTGGTAGCGCGAGTGCGGCTCAAATGTGACCACGCCATCGACCAACGAGTAGATGGTGTAATCACGACCGAGACCGACGTTGTTGCCGGGGCGAATCTTGGTGCCACACTGGCGCACGATAATCATGCCCGGTTTGACGACTTCGCCACCATACTTCTTCACGCCGCGCATTTTCGGCTTGCTATCACGACCGTTGCGCGAACTGCCAACGCCTTTTTTATGCGCCATGTTCGATCCCTTTCATAGGACGAAGCGCGGTTACGGACACGCCTAAATAGGCTTTGTGTCCGAGCACACCCCATCGATCTCGGTAATTAAGCAGTAATTTCACGAATCGCGAGCCGCGTATAATCCTGGCGATGCCCGGTACGTCGGCGATAGCGTTTCTTGTTCCGGTACTTGAACACGATGATCTTTTCGCCATGCGCTTCGCCCACGACTTCGGCGCGCACTTGCGCACCGGCAATGGTTGGCAGCCCGACCTTCGGTTCTTCGCCGCCGATCAACAGCACCTGGTCGAACACGACTTCGGTACCTGGCTCACCATCCATAAGGGCGACATCGAGGAATTGTCCTTCCTCAACGCGATATTGCGCTCCGCGATCGTTGATAATTGCGTACACGATTACGCCCCCAAATTTATAGACAACAAAAAAGGAAGATGGACAGCCACCCTCCGGAATGACCCTTTTGCTAGCACGTAATTATAACACCTTCACGGCCGGTGTCAACCTTTGGCGGCACCAAATAAACGTGGGAAACCCATCGCTGTATTCAGGCGACGGACTAGCAATTGTTGTCAGCCCCGCCTTGCTCCGCGGAACATCTTTGCACTATTCTACCAGAATTGACAGCATCCGCCACCCCAACGTATCGTGCAATGGCGCAGCGACGACGTTGCACCAGCTATGCACTGACGAGGAGTCCATGAGCACGCAGGCACAAGAGTATCGCATCCAGTGGTGATCAGACCCCACAACACACGAACAATGGATACCGGATCAGCGTTGACTCGGCCCACATCACCGTCACAGGCCATCCTCGATGCCACATCCCCGCTCGACGAATCCTCGACCTCTATGCACTCGCCCCACACCAGACGGCGCAGGACCATACGGATCTCACGCCCATCGCATCGCAGCCAATTGAAGCATGTAGGACCTTCACGTTCACCGTGAACCGCTCTGATGAGGCGCACGACCGCTACTATATGTCCTTCCTGGTTGTGGCACGCACAGCCGACGGTTCACAGGTGGTCGCACCACCACAGTATGCATCACGAGTTCGATTTTCCTGCGCGCTACGAGTATCCTTACCCGCAGGCACGCTCGAAAAAAGGCTTGCAGGTGCAGATGGTCGATGATGCGGTGGAGCTTGGCATCGGTCATGCGGCGCTCAACGTACAGTTCGACCGCATGATGCTATTGGAACAGGTCGATCCCGACAATACGATCGTGTTTATGTCGCAAGGACGCGACTGGTACTTCGACCGGGCGTTTGTTGAAGCACAAGATCAACGGATCAAGGTGCTGTCCGATAACGACATCATCGTCATTTGATCCTGCTGGTGTACCGTAACGCCACGCCAAACTCGGCTATGCCAAAGTTGGTACATCCCGAAACGAGTTCGCGACCGAACGCCATGACTAACGACGAAGCCAGCTTCGAGGACCAATTACAGGATGGTATCGTGCTGGCCTTCGACACCGCCACCGCCGAAGGCATCGCCTATTTCACGGCAGCCGTCGAGTTCCTGACTGAACGCTACACGCGCGACGATCAGCAGTACGGTCGTGCGCTTGGCTATATCGTCGGCAACGAAGTCAACTCACAGTGGATATGGCAGAATATGGGCGAGCAACCGCTCGAACGGTTTATGCTATTTCACGAGCGAGCCGTTCGTATCGTCTATATGGCGGCGCAGAAGTCCTACCGCCACGCGCGCATCTACATCTCGCTCGACCATCTCTGGAACCGGCCGTTCCGCGACGAGCCGACCCGCTATTACCGTGGACGCGATGTCATCGAGGAGATGAACCGTCTTTCCAAACGTGGCGGTGATTATCCCTGGCATGTCGCCTATCACCCATACCCGGAGGATTTGACCAAGCCCGCGACCTGGAATGACACAACCGCGCTCGAAAGCTTCGACACTCCGCGCATCACCTTCAAGAATCTACATGTACTGCGGCAATTTCTCGGGCAGGATCACCTGCGGTACGGGGGCGAAGTCCGACGTGTTAGCCTTTCGGAGCAGGGCTTTCACACGCCCGACCTGTCCGACGAAGCACAGAAACTACAAGCGGCGGCGTATGCGTATGCCTATTACAAGGTGCTCTTTGATGATGGGATCGACACCTTTATCTTGCACCGTCATGTCGACAGCAAAAACGAGTTTGGGCTGCGACTCGGCTTATGGAGTTGGGATGACAATAGCGCCGAAAACTCGGCACCCGGCGAGAAGAAATCCATCTATGATGTGTTCCAGCGCATCGATACCGCCGATTCCGCGTCGGTGACAGCATTCGCGCTGCCGATTGTCGGCATCGCGGATTGGAGCGAAGCCGATACCGAACTTCGATCCGATCACGCATTGCCTGACGAAAACGCAGGCGGCGGACGACACGACTAAGCGTCGTCCTCCACGGTCGGCATCCGGCTCTGATATCCTGGTCGGGAGGCTCGCGCCAGCGCAGTCGTTCGCGCACGTCCGCCTCGAAGCCGTGGCTGGTAGGCTCGTAGTAGCGCCGCCCTTTCAGGTTATCGGGTAGATGTTCCTGATCGACCTGGGCATCCTCAAAGTCATGGGCATACTTGTAGTCCGCTCCATAGCCCATGCCCTTCATCAGGCCCGTTACCGCGTTGCGGAGATGCAACGGCACCGGATCGTTGCGTGTCTGCTCCACATCCTGCAAGACCGCGCCATATGCCCGATATACCCGATTGCTCTTTGGCGCTTGCGCGAGGTAAACGACAGCATGCGCCAGCGCCAGATCACCTTCGGGTTGTCCCAGGAAATGCAGCGCTTGTTGCGCGGCAACACACACGCTCGAGCGCTTGCGGATCCGCCATGCCGATATCCTCGACCGCCATCCGAATCACTCGTCGCGCCACATACAGTGGATCTTCACCACCGCCGAGCATTCGTCCGAGCCAGTACAATGCACCATCAGGATCGCTATCACGCACCGACTTATGCAACGCCGAGATCGCATCGTAGTGCAATTCGCCCGACTTATCGTAGGCGACATGTCGCCGCTCGAAGGCATCCAGCACATCCTGGCGTTCCAAGAGACGTTGACCATCGGCATCGGTTTCGCCGGCGACGGCGGCGACTTCCAGGGCATTGAGTGCCGAGCGTGCGTCACCATTGGCGAGATTGATCAGCAGATCGCGTGCTTCGTCGGTGAGCGATACATGTCGTTCGCCCAAGCCCACGTTCGCGATCGGTGAGTGTACGATCGACGATCGCGCCGATCGCATCATCCTCAAGCGAATGGAGCGTCACCACGCGGCAACGCGAAAGAAGTGCGCGATTGATCTCGAACGAGGGATTTTCCGTCGTCGCGCCGATCAGCGTCAAGGTGCCATCTTCGACATACGGCAGGATCGCATCCTGTTGGCTTTTATTCCAACGGTGGATCTCGTCCACGAACAACACAGTGCGTTGCGCATGCAAATCACGCCGTTCGCGCGCCGCCTTAACCACGTTGCGCAATTCCGCCACGCCTGCGCTGACCGCCGACATATGCTCGAAATGGGCGTCGCTGGCCTGAGCCAGTAATCCTGCCAGTGTAGTTTTGCCCGTTCCCGGCGGTCCCCATAAGATCAGGGAAAATAATGCGCCACGATCGAGCGCTCGACGCAGCAAGGTTCCTGGACCGGCAAGTTGTTCCTGGCCGACCAATTCTTCCAGCGTACGTGGACGCATCCGCGCAGCCAGAGGCGCACCCGATGTACGTTCGGCCTCGCCTGCCGCAGCGAATAAGTCAGATGGTTTATTAGGACTCATAGGCTTTGGTATCGCAATATCTGAGCAAAGGAACCGCTTGCGCAAGCACAAGCGGTTCCTGAGCAGTTAATGAATGTTCGGAGGCCATACGATATCCTCCTAGGCCAAGTGCTTGAGCTAGCGGCTCTTGCGCTTGCGGTCACGTCGGGCCTCACGGCGTGTCGTGGTAGCAACCGGTCGTGGCTCGGAACGAACCGCAGTGCCAGTCGTTCCACCCCCCGGCGTGGAATAGGTTCGTGCACCACCGCTGCTCGAACGCGCACCGGATTGTCGATTCTCGGGAGCGCCGACTCGTCGTGGCTGGCGTCCGGTTGTGGTCGAGAGCGCGGGGAGCTTTTGCGTATAATACCAACCGGACCCAGCAAGAAACACGAGCGTTGCCAGCATCGCGAGATAGCCCCACAGAGGCCAACCGATGACAGGCAGATCGAGACCACGCACGAGCATGAGGACAAGCCCAACGCCACTGAGGCTCAGCAGATCCTAATCCAAACCGCTGTAAGAAGCCCATCCGTACCGGGTTGCGTTCTTGCCACATTCTGTAAAAATAATAGCCACACACGAGGGTAATCACCCAGATGAATACCGCAAGCCAACTTCGAGGACCGAAGTCAAGACCGTTCGACACAAGATTATTAAACATTTGGATTGAGCTCTCCCTTGAAACTGATCACCGACCATTGCGCCCGGAGGACACCCTCGACCACCGGGGACCATTAGGTCGTTTTCATCCTGCGTTATATGCTGACGCTCGATGATTCCTCAGACGTGTGTTGGGTGATGCCGATTATACCAGTCGCATAAACAGCCCGTCAAACCGGACAATGGACCAGATACCACCCATTACCGGCGTCTAGACAAGGCATGGCCTCGTCGGTCTTCGATGCGTGTCGATGACTTTGGAGCATACGATGACTCGTGAATATCCCGATCGTCCGTTCGTTGGCATTGGCGCGCTCGTGTGGCGTGACGACCACGTTTTGCTGATTCGAAGGCGCAACCCACCACGCGCCGGACAATGGAGTCTACCCGGTGGCGGACAGGAACTCGGCGAGACGATCGCCGAAGCAGCCGCACGAGAAGTCGCCGAAGAAACCGGCCTCGCGATCATCGTCGAAGAGGTCGTGGAAGTCCTGGATCTGATCGAGCGCGATGACACGGGGCGAGTCCAATACCATTATGTGCTTGTCGACGTCAACGCAACATGGACAGGCGGCGATCCCGCTGCCGGTGATGATGCGATCGACACCGCATGGTCAACGCTAGATGAGCTAGGCTCGTACGAGCTTTGGAGCGAAACGGAGCGCGTGATCCGCAAGGGGTATGCACAACGCAACCCGCGTCGTTGACGGTTGTTGGGGGAGTCAGCAGAACGCAGAACGCAAAGCGCAGACAGTGAAATCCTGTTGATTGCATTGAGCGAATGTAGGGGCGTCGCAGCCAACCGTGCAGAACCTATCTACTGCATCATCTGTTGCTTTGCGACGACATTTAAGCTGCCGCGCCCTAGCGTTCTAATGAACGATACGTGCACGGGTCGATGCACGATGCGAACGGTCGCCGCGCCCTAGCGTTCTAATGAACGATACGTGCGGGTTGATGCACGATGCGAACGGGTCGCCGCGCCCTGGCGTTTCAACAGGCAAGTGGCGCATCGAGAGGGGTGGTTTGTCACACATGAGGGCGCGACGGACTGAAGACGTCGGTCGTCACAGTCACAGAATGAAGGCATAATACCAGTCCCGCCCAGTCGCCGTGGCACCCCTACATTTGCTCACTGCAATTATTGACGGGATGTCGTCCGTCGTCCAAGAACATAACGCGCTCGCCCGCCAACGAAGCCAGTGCTGATTTCTTGTACAATTGAGCACGACAGATCATGGCTTGCCATTCAAGTAACGTCAGATGCACGTACTCAGGAGTACCATGCCTACAAAATCCGAACTTACGACAAGCTTCGAGGCCCTGCGGACGCGTTTGGACGCGCTCCGAGGGCGTCTTTGACCTCGCGAATATCGAACGCGAAGTCGCTCGAACTCGAGCACCGCGCCAGCGACCCAGACCTGTGGTCAGATCAGGCAAACGCTCATTCGGTCATGCAAAAACTATCCCAGTTGACGAGCGCGAGCACCACGTGGCGAGCCCTGAACGAGCAACTACAGAGCACCGCCGAACTCACCGCCCTCGTGGACGATGACGACACGGCGATGCTCGCGGAATTGGCGACGAAGAACGACAATTGACGAAGTTGGTCGACGAGCGCGAGATTTCGCTCATGCTGAGCGGACCATACGATGCCCAACCGGCGTATCTGCAGGTACAAGCGGGGGCCGGTGGTGTCGATTCTCAGGATTGGGCGCAGATGCTGGAGCGGATGTATATCCGTTGGGCCGATCAAAAGGGCTGGAAGACCTCGATCATCGAAGAAATGGAGGGCGAAGAGGCAGGCATCAAAAGTGCCACAATCGAACTGCGCGGTCCCTTCGCGTATGGCTATGCCAAAGCGGAAGCGGGAGTGCACCGGCTGGTACGGCTTTCGCCGTTCGACCAGGCACATCGACGCCATACATCTTTCGCACGCGTTGAAGTGATGCCCGAAGTTGACGACAGCATCGATATCGAGATCAGTCCCGACGATCTGCGCATCGACGTGTATCGTGCGGGTGGTCATGGCGGTCAAGGCGTCAACACGACCGATTCAGCAGTCCGCCTGACACATTTGCCAACCGGCATCGTCGTCACCTGCCAGAACGAGCGCTCGCAACTCCAGAACAAAGAAACGGCGATGAAGGTGTTGCGATCACGCTTGCTTGAACGCAAGCTCCAGGAGCAGCGCGAAGAACGCCTCAAATTGCGGGGCGAATATCGCGAAGCAGCCTGGGGTAATCAGATCCGTTCGTATGTTCTTCATCCGTATAATATGGTCAAAGACCATCGCACCGACGCCGAAACCAGCAACACGCAAGCGGTTCTGGATGGCGAAATTGGCCTGTTCGTCGAAGCGTTTCTGCGCGAAGACATCGGGCGCGAATAACCCTCTTACGCTTAGCGACAGGTCGAGGACTGGATCGACCTTCCATCCATGTGCCGCACTTGTTTGCTCCTCGCGTCACACCTTTTGCTTACAGCCCTCATAGCTCATTCGTCCTATAGTTTCCATCGTAATCTCCGCCGCTAACCAACAGACTGCTACGAGTAGTACCAACGAACCTATCCCCTTCGGAACACCCATGCTACCGTTATAATCGGCAGAGACTGGTGATTCGTATACAGCACGAGCCAGTTTCAGCACCGTCAGCTAGCCATCGTTCGTGCAAGATCATTCCGTGAAGTATTGGAACTTTCGCTCTCATACATCGATATCTCGTCGGATTCTGCGCCGCCAGCTGTGGCAGCACCACTGATGGGCGCATTTGCAGCCTACCTGTGCATCCACTGCCATCACTCACTGGACACCAACCGTTCTAGCGCGTACGCGCCAAGCCGTCGTGCTTCACCCGACGATCCAATCCCCTGCGATAGAACAATCCCTCATGCCCGTCCACCGCGCAGTCGCATCTACGAGCAGTCGTCGGCGATCACGCCGATCCCGATCACGCTGCCCACTGTCGCCCGCCATCGCGCCAACTATCCCCACCTGCGCCACACGCACCCATCGATCGCCACCGCCGCCAAGATGCTTGGCTTTGTGTGGCGTGGCGGGAACGTACACATGGGACCGAGCACCGATCAATTGATCGTCGGTTCGGTCGACGAAGGCGACCTGATCGAATTGATCGAGGAGCGCGATGGGTGGTGGCATATTCGGACGATGGCGTTCGAAGGCTGGCTAGACAAAAGCTTGCTGATCGTCAGCGATATGATCGCCCAACCAACCGAGCAGCCACAAGCACCTGCGGTGGAACCAGCCGCACCGCCAGCCGCACCGCCAGCCGCACCGCCAGCCGCACCGCCAGCCGCGCCACCAGCCGCACCGCCAGCCATCTCGTTTGCGGCAACAATGTCTAACGGTGGCAATGTCCGTATAGGTCCAGGGGTGAAAAATACCATCATCGGAAATTTCGATGCAGGGACGGCAGTCGATCTGCTCGATACAAAGGCGGGGTGGTGGTTGGTTCGGATCGGGTCTTTACAGGGGTGGATGAGTGGGACGCTCCTCAAACTTCCAGCCGAGGCCCTCAAGCACTGGAATGTTCCGGCCGTCGTCGTCGCCCCCACGAAACCGGCCCAGGCAGCCTCCACGAATGGTGCGGTCAACGCGTCCCCACTCCAAGCCGCCAGCCAAACGACATCGCTCTGGTCGACCAAATGGCACCGGGACAACTCAATGTGCTGCCTAATGTCGTTGCGCCAAACCCACGTTTGGTCGCGGACGCCGTTGGGCCATTTCTTCGTGCGCGAACACGTGTGTTGCAAGCCAGCGGCGTCGACTATCTGGGACGCCTGGCCGATGTCTTTCGCGGTGTCAGCTATGAGACCTCGAAACCTGGTGTCGCGAGCATGAGTTGGCATAAGGCTGGCCGCGCAATCGATGTGGCACAAGCCTTCAACGTCAAAGGCGTCGAAGGCGTCGTCTTTGTACGCGATGCAGCCTCACCACGCTATTATCGGGTGCTGATCCGCTGTGCCAAACAAGACGGCTCGCTTGGCAACTACTACGGACCAAGCCACTTGGAGCACGGCAAGGATTTTATACCGATGTCACGACGATCCTGCTGGATGAAGGCTTTCAACGCATCGCGCCTGAAGGTAGTGTTTCGGAAGCATGGCATTACGAGTACCGTAACGGGCTTACATGGTCCCAGGCCATGAATCAATTGTACCCAACGAGTACGCTCCGTCGCATCTTTCCGAGTATCTGGCGTTAAAACAAGCACTGACAAATGAGGCCACGAGCGAGACAACATAGCCTCGCTCGTGGCCTCTTTTGCCTTAGCGTGGCCTGCTTTCACCTACTCGCGTCGCGCAACTCTTGCGAAATAGAACAGGCTTCGGGTATGCTCAGACTGGGCCGCTCGCCCGTGAGGTCGGCGGCTTTCGAGCAGGAGTAATGACTATGCAGCACATTCTCGACGCCCTTGGTTCCGATCACGAACTGATCCAAACCGCTATCGACATACAACAGATCGCCGCACCGACCTTTCAGGAACACCAGCGCGCCGACGCAGTACGCCAGCGCTTTGCTAGACCTAGGATTGCAAGACGTGCATGCAAAACGAACTTGGCAATGTCCTGGCGCGGCGTCACAGCGAATCCCACCGACCGGGGATCCTCGTACGGCTCATCTTGACACGGTGTTTCCGGCGACGACCGACCTCGCTATTCGCCACGAAGGTAACCGCCTCTATGGTCCCGGCATCGGCGACAACAGCATGGGCGTCGCGGCGCTGCTGCACCTCGCCCAGGCGTTTGAACGTGCGCCCTTCGCCAACGAATTGCCGATCTGGTACGGCGCGAACATTGGCGAAGAAGGTCTGGGTGATCTACGCGGCATGCGTGCGATGCTCGACGAACTCGGCGATCGCATCGAAAGCGTGGTGGTGATCGAAGGCTCGGGCTTCGGACATATCTACCATCGTGGAATAGCGGTTCGCCGCCTAAGATCGCGGTTCAGGCGCCGGGGGGGCACTCCTGGCAAGATTACGGGACGTCGAGCGCTATTTCGTCGCTGCTTCGCATCGCGCAGGCGCTCGACAATGTGACGTTACCAGCACAACCAAAAACCACGATCAACATCGGCGTCATCGAGGGTGGCACATCTGTCAACACCATCGCGGAACATGCTTCCTTGCTGCTGGACATGCGCTCGGAGGATCAGCAGACCCTTGAGGCGCTGGCGCAGCGGGTCGACGCCGCGGTGCGTGGTACAACCCTACCAGCAGATGTTCAACTCTCCATCGACATCGTGGGCAACCGTGAGGGTGGCTCGATTCCCATGACGCATCCGATCGTACGAATGGCGGCCAAGCGCTACAAACCGTCGGGGTACAACCTTCATGGGGCGGCGGCAGCACAGACGCGAACGTGCCGCTAGTCGCGTGGCATTCCGGCGGTCTGTGTTGGCATCACCAAGGCGGCAATACGCACCGCCTGGACGAGTTCATCGACGTAGAACACGTTGGGCGAGGGATGCAGGCGCTCACACGGCTTGTGGTCAACTGCGCCAGCGGACAACGAGGTTAACGACAGAGGGCGGGACCGTGTGGTCCCGCCCTTGTCATTTTGTTGCGTTATCGCTTATCCAAAGAATTGGATGTTCTTCTCGGTGAACGAAGCCCACTGTTCGGGAAGCGAGTCCCCAGCGAAAATCGCCGAAACTGGACATTCGGGCTCGCACGCGCCACAGTCGATGCACTCGTCAGGATTGATATAGTACTGGTCCTCACCCTCATAGATGCAGTCCACCGGACAAACGGCAACACACGAGGCGTCTTTGGTACCAATACACGGCTCAGCAATGATATACGGCATGGATTACAGGATTCCTTTCTATAGTCTGTATCCGAAGCATACCGAGCCAGAAGTATGCTGTCTGCGACTTAAGTTCCACACTTTGGACCAAAGTAGCACCCAATTTGACCGCAAGGTCAGCACTATTCCTCGGCAACCTGCGCGGAGCAGTTCGAGATCAAGCACCGTCACCTGACCACGCAGGAGCCGTACTAACCCTTCCTGCTGCATATCCCGCAGTGTCCGCCCGACGATTTCGCGCACGGTTCCGGCGCGTTCAGCGAGGTCTTGCTGAGTGATTGACGCACAGCCATCGCGGGCTTCATGAAGGAGCACACGCGCCAGCCGCGCCCGCACGGAGCGGAAACGGAGGTCCTCCAGCAACAGCACAAGTTCACGTTTGCGCGCGCTGAGTTCGTGCAGCAGCAGCAGGGCAATAGATGGATGTGTGCCAAGCAGGGCGACCAATACTGCTGCTGGAAGCAGCAACGCACGTACGGGGCTCATGGCGCGCGCATTGGCGGGCGTTGGCTTGCCGTCGAATAAGGGCTCGGCATTGAACAATTCGCCTGCGCCGACCATTTGCAACACCTGTTCACGTCCATCGGGGCCGATCCGTGCCAAACGCACCCGTCCTTCACAGACGATAAACAGACCTTCCGGCGCGGAGTCCTGCATAATCAGGTATTGGCCGGGACGATAGCGACGGTCCTGCAACGCCGATGCCAGCGCGGCACGCGCCTTTACAGGGAGGGATTGGAACAATGGGATCGTAGCGATGAGTTCAGGGCTTACCATGGGTATTGCCACACCAATACGGTGCGTCTCCGGGGAGTGTATATCACGCAGTTATAACCATTTGATGCGGCGAAACCAGACGATCAAGCGCGCCCGCATCGTCACCATCAACCCTAACGCCCAGGCATAGCCATAGCGCCAATGCAGTTCCGGCATATAATCGAAATTCATGCCATAAATACCCGCCACCGCCGCTACCGACATCAGCACAATCGAGGTTATCGTGAGAATTTTGACGATCTGGTTAAGGTAGTTCGACTGCACGGAGAGGTAAGAATCGAGCGCGCTCGATAACAGATCGCGATAGATATCCACCGAGTCAAGAATACGAATGACGTGATCGTACACATCCTGCAAATACATGACGTCGTGTTCGTCAAATACGTTGATATCGCGTCGTAGCATCACATTCACCACGTCGCGCTCGGGCGCGATGGCGCGGCGCACGCTGAGCAATTCTTTCTTCAATCGGAAGATGCGTTGTAAAGCATCAGTATCGAACTTTCCAAAAATCGATTCTTCCAAATCTTCCACACGATCCGCGATCTTATCGATCACCGGAAAGTAGTCGTCCACAATCGCGTCCAGCAGCGCATACAACAGCGAACCGATGTCCTGGCCCAAGGGCGAATGAGGGTTGCGCCAGCGCCGTAGCGTCTCCTTGATCTGCGGAATCGCCTCTGAATGAACCGTCACCAAATAGTTTTGACCAATGAACATATACAGCGTCGTCAGCTTGACGTGTTCTTTCTCATCAAGCCCGATGCAATAGAACACCACGAAATAATAGGTATCGTAGCTATCGACCTTTGGGCGGTGATGGATACGCGTCGCATCCTCGATTGCCAGGGGATGAAACCCGAACTTTTCACGCAACCGTTCGAAATCGTCGGCGCTAGGCGCGACCAGATCAAGCCACAGGGTTTCACCTGGAAGATGTTGAACATCACAAATAGCGGCAGCATCAAGGGTAGTTTCATAGTGCCCCTTGCTCGTACAGATTGTAAGTTCGCCCATAGAAACCTTTTCGTACCCACCACACCAAGCAATTATTCTTGCGCGATACCCATATCGTTCAAAATCTGTGTCGCGTGTTCATCGGGCTTAACGCGCGGATACACCCGCGCGATCGTGCCATCAGCATCGACCACAAATGTTGAGCGGATAATGCCAATCGACTTCTTGCCGTAAACTTCCTTCTCGCCCCACGCACCCAGCGCCTCTGCGAGTTGGTGATCATCGTCGGCGAGTAGCGGAAATGGCAACTCGAACTTGTCCTTGAACTTGACATGGCTTTCAACGCTGTCGGGGCTGACACCATAGACTTCGACACCAGCTTTGCGATATGCCGCGTAGCTATCACGAAATGCACAGGCTTCCTTCGTGCAGCCAGGGGTATCGTCGGCGGGGTAGACATACAGCACATATGGCGAGCCCACAAGGTCGGCGAGCCGCACCTTGTTTCCCTGATCGTCGTGTAACGTCATATCCGGTACCGGGGTTCCTACCTCGATCATTATGTCCCTTCTCCTTTATTCAACAGCAATACCCACGTCGCAAAACGCACGCAGCAGCAAGTGTAACATGCTCCGATCTGACACGATGAACTACGCTTCGGTGCGTGGTCCCACTGCTGCCAGGTCAGCAGCAGCCGTGCCAAACTTTTTGAAGTTTTCGACGAAGCGCTGAGCAAGCAACACTGCATAGCGGTCGTATTCGTCCTGGTCCTTCCAGGTGGCACGCGGTTGCATTAGCGACGCGGGAACTCCGGCGACCTCACGCGGGACACGCAGGCCAAAACGCTCGTCGACATAGTGATCGGCGCGGTCCAGGTCGCCCGCCAGCGCCGCAGTCACTAACGCACGGGTGTAGCCGATCTTGATGCGTGAACCGACGCCGAAGGGTCCGCCGGTCCAACCGGTGTTGAGCAGGAACACCCGCGTGCCGTAGCGTTCGAGCTTCGTTCGCAACATACGGGCATAACGCAGAGCGGGAAGTGGCAGGAACGGCGAGCCGAAACAGGCTTCAAAGGTCGCCTGTGGCTCGCGGCTAAGGCCAACTTCGGTTCCGGCAAGCTTGGCGGTGTAGCCCGATAGGAAATGGTACATTGCCTGTTCGGGATCGAGTTGCGCGATAGGCGGCAGTACGCCGAACGCATCCGCAGTCAGGAAGAAGATCGTGCGTGCCGGATCCCGCCGCACCCGACGGCAGGATATTCGGGATGAAATCAAGCGGATAGGCGACACGTGGTATTCTCAGTCAGCGAATCGTCGTCGTAATCAGGTTCACGTGTGACGGGATCGATCACAACGTTCTCCATTACCGCGCCAAACCGGATCGCGTCAAAGATTTGTGGCTCGGCTTCGTGGCGCAGGCGTATGCACTTGGCATAACAGCCACCCTCGAAGTTGAACACGCCCCTCTCGCCCCAGCCATGCTCGTCATCGCCGATCAGACGGCGCTCGGGATCCGACGACAGCGATGTTTTGCCCGTCCCCGATAGGCCGAAGAACAGTGCCACGTCGTCATCGGCTCCGATGTTGGCTGAACAATGCATCGGCAGCACATCCTGGCGCGGCAGCAAAAAATTCATCACCGAAAAGATCGATTTCTTGATCTCCCCGGCGTACTCGGTGCCCACGATCAGCACTTCACGGCGCTCGAAATCGACCACGACCGCAGTTTCAGAGTTGGTGCCGTCGCGCTCGGGAACGGATTGGAACCCGGGGATCGACCAGACCGTGAACGGGTCACCGGGCCCGACGACGGCTCACGGAATAACTGCCGTGCAAACAAACTATGCCACGCTCGCTCAGTGATGACCTCGACCGGAAGCGCCGTCGCGGGATCGGCACCTGCCGATGTTTGCAACGCATAGAGAGGCATATCGAGGGCATATGCCAGTACTCGCTCGCGCAACCGCTCATACTGCTCTGGCTCAAACGGCTGGTTGATGCTCCCCCACTCGACTGCCATCAGCCGCCGAGTTCCGCACGATGAATTTGTCGCGCGGTGAGCGCCCCGTTCGCTTACCCGTCCGCGCCACCAACGCACCATTTGCCGCGAGGACACCTTCGCCGCTGTTAAGCGCTTGCTTCGACCAACGCCGCGACCGAAAGATCACGGTACATGGTGGCATGTTCGACCATAGATTTTGTTCTCCTGCCCAACAACGCCCTCTTTATTTTACCAAAGGGGATCGTTGGATTGGCGTATGTTACTGCTATCTGAGGCGGTACACGGTCGCCACGTATGTGAATCCTTTGAGGTGACGAGTCATTCTAGCCTGGTCGTCGCAAGTTATGCACCAGCGACACCCGCACACGATGGTCCTGTTCTTTCGTACAGCATCACCTGACCGAACGAACACCACCACCTCTGTCCGAGGGACTGATCATACATCGAACCATTATGTCTATGCTAGCAACCAGATAGCACTTCTGCGTGGTTTGAGAAGCCCGTGTATATACCTTTGGAGGTTTGTTATGACATTCGCACATCGTACCGCACTCATCACCGGCGCGTCACGCGGCTTTGGGCTTGCCCTGGCGCACACGCTCGCAGAACAAGGCTGGCACCTGATCGTCGATGCCCGCGACGGGGCAACCCTGGACGCAGCGTTTGCGACCCTTGCACCTTCGACAACTGTACATCGTATCGTGGGCGATATCAACGATCCGACTTACCGCGCCGCGTTGGCCGAAGCAGCGAAAGCAGCGGGAGGTTTGGACGCCCTGATCAACAACGCCAGCACGCTTGGTACCAGCCCACAGCCGTCGCTGGCAACCTATCCACTCGCCGCGCTTGAACAAGTCTATCGTACGAACGTCATCGCACCCCTGGCGATCTTCCAGGCACTTCATCCACATCTACACGCGGGAGCGGCAGTGGTCAACGTCACTAGCGACGCAGCGGTCGAACCCTACGCTGGTTGGGGCGGCTACGGTTCGAGCAAAGCCGCGCTCGAACAGCTTTCCGCGATCCTGGCAGTCGAACACCCGGACCTGCGGGTGTATTGGGTCGATCCTGGCGACATGCAAACGGCGATGCACCAGGCAGCATTTCCAGGCGAGGATATTAGTGACCGCCCACTGCCTGAAACGAGCGTTCCCGGCTTCGTCGCCCTGCTAAACGGCTCGTACCCAAGCGGGCGCTACGCCGCTCGCGCGATTGAGGAGGTCGTTATATGAGCGCACGAATACTGACGAAACATGCCGGACTGGAACATTTGACACAACTGCCGTTTCCGAAAATGCTCGACTTCGAGTTGCCGGACGACCTGAACGCCAACGCTCCTCCTGAAGCACGCGGCCTTGCCCGTGATGACGTACGATTGATGGTATCTTACCGCAACAATCCCCACATTTCGCATACCCAGTTTCGCGCGCTGCCTGATTTCCTGGACGCGGGCGATGTCGTCGTTATCAACACGAGCGGCACCCTCAACGCAGCTATCGACGCGATCAGGCCCGGATGGATCGCCGACCGAGGTACACCTATCGACTCACCTACCGGCTGACCTGTGGCTGGTGGAGCTACGTGAGCCATGGCACGGCACGACACGCCCGTTGCTCCATGCACGTGCCGGTGAGGTTGTACGCCTCCCAGCGGGAGGAACACTCACGCTGCTGACGCCCTATACACACGATCAGAGGCTCCCCCGACCAGCCGACGCGTCTGTGGGTGAGCCGTCTCGATCTGCCCATGCCCGCTGCACCCGTACCTGGCGCAGCACGGGTTCCCGATCCATTACCACTATGTACCGGAGCGCTGGGGGAGCGAGTATTACCAGACGGTCTATGCGACCGAGATGGGAAGCGCCGAGATGCCGTCCGCCGGACGCGCCTTCACCGCCCCGCTGATTACCGCGCTGGTGGCGCGGGGCGTCGCCGTAGTGCCGTTGCTGCTGCATACCGGTGTCGCCAGCCTCGAATCCCACGAGCCTCCGTACGAGGAATGGTATCGCGTGCCACTGCACACTGCGCGGGTGATCAACGGAGCACGAACGCAGGGCAAACGTATCGTCGCGGTCGGCACGACGGCAATACGTGCCTTGGAAACTGTCACCGACGAGGAAGGCCAAACCCATCCTGGCGAAGGCTGGACAAGCGCTTCTGATTACCCCCGCCCGCGGTATACGATCCGCGAATGGGTTACTAACAGGGTTCCACGAGCCACAAGCCACCCACCTGGCGATGCTCGAAGCCCTGGCGGGCCGCGAGAACCTCGTTCACTGGTATCACGAAGCGTTGCGCCAACAGTATCTATGGCACGAGTTCGGCGATCTGCATCTGATCCTGCCGTAATCACATCCCAAGCGCACTCGTTACGAAATTGCTTCGGAATGAAGGACTTTTTCGTGCGCGAAGCCTTGCAGCGTCGTGTACTATTGCCGTGTCCAGCAAACCGCTGGGCTTGGGACGATGGAGGTTCGTATGCAGGTTGTCGCAACCCATCACATCGCAGTCAACACCTCACAATTCGAGGTGATGGAACGCTTTTATACCCAAACCCTGGGCTTTCCGGTGACGAAACGCTGGGACGATGTATCGATCATCTTCATCGACGTTGGCAGCACCACGATCGAACTGATCGCCCGCAAAGCCAACGATGCTGAACCGGGCCCACACCCAATCGGCGAAGGGATCGGTTTCAATCATCTCGCGCTTGGTGTCGCGGACGTGGACAGACGCCTTTCAGGAATTGACCGATCTGGGCGTCACGACCATCAGTGGACCACGAAATTTCCAGGATGTTCGCATCGCCTTCTTCAGCGATCCTGATGGCAACGTCCTCGAACTGGTCGGACCGCCAAGCGCGTAGGCTTGGCGGAGCAATCAAGGTTGCAAACAGGTCATTTACTCGTAGTGGAGTACACCCCCATGGAAAAAGTTCGACTGGGCATCATAGGCTGTGGCGGCATGGGTCGCCACCATGGACACCGATTCACCCAGACAGTCCCGAAGCAGAAATCGTCGCCCTGGCGGATCCCAACGCGGATAACCTCGCACGATTCATCACCGAGGTTTTTCCGCAGGGCAACAACCTGAAGCAACCTTCGCGGATTACCGCACGATGCTCGAAGCCGTCCCGCTCGACGGAGTAGTGATTATCAGTCCCCACGCCCACCACTTTGAACAGGTCATGGACTAGCATCGATGCGGGCTGTCATGTGCTTGTCGAAAAACCGATGGTGATTCGGACCGAAGACGCACAAACGATGATCGCGCATGGAGAGAAGACCAACAAGATCATCTCGGTCGCGTTTCCGGGACCATTCACACGCGAATTCAGCTATATTCGTGACATCATCGCACGGGGAGAACTGGGCGAGATCTACCTTGTCAACGGTGTATGCGCCCAGAACTGGCTGGCGAATGTCGGCGGCACCTGGCGCACCGAATCTGGCGCTTGCCGGCGGCGGCAACCTGTACGACAGCGGCGCGCACATGTTCAACGCCATGCTGTACCTGACCGGACTTCTGTGACCGACGTGTTTGCGTTCATCGACAACAAGGATCAGGAAGTCGACATGATCGCCAGCGTCGCGCTGCGCTTTACCAAGGGTGCGCTCGGCACGGCGACCGTCAGCGGCGATGCGACCGTCATGGAGCAGGGCATCTATATCCAGGGGACGAAAGGCTCGATCAAAACGAGCATCTATGGCGGTGAACTGGAACACTGGAACGGCAAAGAGCGCGTCAGGTATCCGGTGGTGCCTGAAACGAAATCCTTGCAGCAAAACTTCGTGGATTGCATCAGAGGACTGGACACGACACCCAGTCCACCGATCCTGGGTCTGCGTCAGGCACGCCTGATGGACGCGATTTATGAATCAGCACGACGTGGCGCACCGATCCGTGTGGTGACTGACGAGGAGTAGCACATGTTTGTTGGCATACTCACCACACAGGTCCGTGAACAATCCCTCGAAACACTGATCCCCTGGGCGGCATCGCAGGGCATCACGGGCTTGGAAGTTGATATCACTCCCGGCTCACACCTGGACGCGGCGACCGTCGACGACGCGACCATCGATCGTATCAAGGAATTGCTCGCCACACATAATATGCGGATCACGAGTCTGGGTTCGTATGGGCAACTGATCGGCGTCCCTGAGGAGCGTGGACGGCAGGCGGCGACGAATCTGGCGAACGCCATCGCGCTTGCGCCACGCCTGGGCGTGGATACCATCTGCACGCTGGCGGGCTTTCCGGTTGCAGGCAAGGATCGCGCTCGCACGATCCTGGAAGATGTTCCCGGTGCGTTCAGGCCGTTTCTCGACCAGGCCGGGGAAGCGGGTATCCGCATCGCGCTCGAAAACTGGTTCGCAACGAACATCCAGCATCTGGATCATTGGCGTGCGATCTTCGACGTGCTGCCTGACGAGCATTTCGGGCTGAACTTCGATCCGTCGCATCTCGACTGGCAGGGCATCGACGTGACGGCTGCCGTACACGAGTTTCGTGACCGCATCTTTCACGTTCATGCCAAAGATGTTGCTGTCAACGAAACCATCTTGGGTCGCGTCGGATACCAGGGCAACGGATGGTGGCGCTACGTGCTTCCTGGCTATGGTCGCATTCGCTGGGGAGAATTCATCGGAACGCTACGTAGTGTCGGCTACGATGGCGTGTTGTCGATCGAACACGAGGACAGCGCATTCCCATTCCACGAAGGCTTTACAAAGGCTTCGCGGTACCTCAACACGCTGGTATAACGTTCAGACGGCTTCTCACCATACGAGAAACCGCATGAACGCGATGCTTACGCGTTATGTTCGTTCTCCAGATCCTAAAACCTCGGTGGCACCTGGCGTGAAGCTACGGCCACCGAGGTTTTCTCATTTTCTAGCGACATGACCGTAGCGGTAAGACATCTATATTGTCAGCATTGACCGCGAGATGATGTTTGGCGAACAACCTATTCCACAGCTAGGTAGATGTATCCCTCGGAGGACGGGGCAGGTTAGCGAAATGGCTTAGCGAGCGAGGGCATGTCGCACGAGTGTCAGAAGCTTCAAAACGTTGAAAGGTTTGGGCAGGAGCATCGCGCCTTGCTCCTGGTAGTCAGGGAGGCGCTGTGTCAGCTTATCGGAATTAGCGGTGAAGAAAATGACTGGGATACTTTTGGTAGCAGGGTTGGCGCGCATGGCACGAAAGATTTCGATGCCGTCGACAATCGGCATCTGTACGTCCAACAGTACGACGCTAGGGAGCAGTTCAAGAATGCGTGCATTGGCTTCCATACTATACGTGCATGGAATGGTGTCAACTTCCGCGTCGAGTAATACGTCGCACACAACTTGAACAATCGCAGGTTCATCGTCAACAACAACGACAACAGGCTTCATCCACATCCTCGATATTCCCAAGACGCTCACCACATTTGTCGCAACCGCTGAGGACTATGCACCGTTTCCAGACACGAATCAGTATCGACATCCGTCTCGACTCTTACCATTCAGGTGGTGCACCTGTGACATCCGTGAACGCGACCCGTAAAATTGTTCCGTCGATAGCGAGTTCGTCCACACGCGCCTGATAACGCGCGTTATCATCATACCAATAAACAAGATCGCCGTTACGTATATCAAGCAACTGCGGCCGGAACGGGGAGCCTGTGTAGTCAGTATGGAATCCAGTTACATCGACATGATCGACAGGGAGATATGAATAGCGTTTGCCTACACTTGGTCGCACGATATCTACCGTTCGAAATTGCTCGATCAACCAACCTCCTCGATCCCGATAAGCGTATGAATATTGTCAAGACACGTATTGAGGCAGCATCCAACCCTAGTTAAGATACCATAAACCCCATCGTTATGAACGACGATTACGGGTCACACCACGTCCGGCGTACGGATGACGGCATCAACTTCGATTTCGACCAGCATGGACGGGTCGATCAGGCGCTGGACCTCGACCATCGTCGCTGCCGGACGAATCGTGCCGAACACTTCGCCGTGCGCCCGTCCTACCTGTTCCCAATCGTCTATATTCGTGACGAATATTCTTGTCCGCACGACATCATGTATCTGCGCCCCTGCCGCCTGGAGCGCGACCGCAATGTTGCGAAGCACCTGGACAGTTTGGGCATAGGCATCGCCTTCCCCAACGAGCTTTCCATCCGTGTCAGTGGCAGTCGTACCCGCGACATACACGACCGATCCTAATCGCACAGCCCGCGAATACCCCACGATGGATTCCCAGGGTGCACCGGATGATATATTCTGACGTTCCATGCAGTTCCATCCCCGTGACAATGATACGGTCGCAAAGGAGCAGCAATCATGACAATATGGGCAGTGTTCTTCGACGTTGGTGAAACCCGGATTGAGGAAACACGCAACTGGACAAGTTAGCCCGACGGGCTGGGCATACCACGCCTCGCATTTTTCTCCGCGTTCGGTGCCACATCCGAACGCAACCAACAGTATCCTATGGCATTCGAGATGTTTCGTCCAGACCTTGATTTCGCTCGCGATCTTGAGGCGCGTCCTGTGGCTGGAATGTTGGCGAGCTTCCTGCGGCGCGGACCGTGGGGCTACATCCCTGCAACACGCCTTGAGGTAAGGCGACGCCTACGCTCGCATCGACGCCCTCGCCCAATTGCCGGACATTCTAGGATGTCGCAATGCTGGTTACGAGGGCGGCTCGTCCGATGCGGACATAGCGCACTAAATCGAACACTCCACAATCGAAATACGCAGCAAGTTTTGATAGCACTATCAGATCAGGTTCGATCGTCCCGTTCTGTAGTGGTCTGAGCAAGCGCAAGACCTCGCGGCGTTCTCTGATTGTTAATGTTCCCCATTGAAGTAACAGAGCTTTCTGGTGATGTTTCATCCAACATTGGTAATAAACGGAGCAATTCTTCGTTGAGAACGGTATTGACGTTTCTAATTCTCATTCCCTCCTCCAGGAAATCGACGATCCCACGTGCCAATGTAGCACATACGTTCTATTACGAGGTCCCGTAGAAGATTACAAATTGCATGGTTGCCATGTTCCGCATATACTGCAAATCAGTTGGAACGAACCAGTCGACCCACACGAAAACCTCACATCGCAGATTCGTCATGGGTTCGAGGAAGAAAGTATGAAAGTAACCAAAGCGGTAATTACAGCAGCAGGACGTAGCCAACGTAGCCTGCCCTTACAAACGCTGGTTGACCGCGACGGCGCTCGAAAGTCGGTCCTGAGCATTATTTTGGACGAAGCACTACGCGCTGATATCGACGACATTTGTGTCGTGATCAGCCCCGACGATGAACGAGCATATCGTGAAGCCGCGGGGGATCGGGCACAGTATCTTTCCTTTGTGCCTCAACCCGAAGCGCTAGGATATGGACACGCCGTGTATTGTGCGCGTCACTTTATCGGCGGCGAACCATTCTTGCATATGGTCGGCGATCATGTGTATGTGAGCGACGACGCGCTCGGTTGTGCGCGCCAATTGATTGATGTTGCACACGCGCAGAATTGCTCGGTGTCGGCCGTCCAACCCACACGTGAGCATTTGCTGCCCTACTTCGGTACGATCGGCGGGCATCGACTCCGTGGTACCAAAGATCGTTACGTCGTGGAGCGCGTGGCAGAAAAGCCGACGCCCACTGAAGCCGAGCAATCCTTGATGATCCCTGGGTTGCGGGCGGGGCATTACCTGTGCTTTTTCGGCATGCACGTCCTGACGCCCGCCTCGATGGAACTGTTGGTACATCATGTCGAAGGCGATGGGCAGAACGGCGTACATCTTTCGACGGTTCTCGATGAACTCGCACGCCGTGAACAGTATATGGCGCTCGAAATACGTGGTCGACGCTATCCACTCGACGAACACTATGGCGTCATGACGGCGCAACTTGCACTGGCACTCAGCGGACGCGACCGCGACGAAGTGTTGACGGGCTTAGTTGAACTCTTGGCACAACATCATCCTGCACCAGAGGCACGCTGACGGGAGAACCATGACCGGACACCTTATCTCGATTATTACCGCCGACGATCCTCAGGTGCGTGACCGCTCGCTGGACACCTATTGTCGTGCCGCATCGTTTGCGACCTTGCAAGCAGAGTGTGCCGAACTCGAATACTTCCGGCGTCGCAGCGACAACCTTTACGAGCGTGTGCGAGCATGTTTCTTTCTTTATGCGATCTATCGTTTCTATCTTCCAGCGCATCCAGATTGCCCACGCATCGGCAAGATCCCGTTCAACGGTTACGTGCATCTGCTGCAACGGCGTTTCGAGGAAGCCATCGACGTACTGTTACGCACGCAAGCCGAACAGGGACCAAACGACGCACTCGCGAGTGCGCTCGCGAACGCGTACCATCGCCTAGCATTTCAAACGCTGGCCGACCAAGTGCGGCGTAGCGTGCGCTCGGTGCGCGGCAATCAGTGGATGTTCCGCGTCGGACATCCTAACGACCATCCGCTTCGTATCCACGGCGCGATGCTGCGCCAGGGCCGTGATGCCGCGTTCCCGATCCTCAAGGAATCGACGCCAGTACGCATGGACCTGACACACAGTGCCTGGAGTGACATCTTCTTCCTGGGCATGGATTATCCCGAAGGTGCGCGAGTGCTGAATGTCTCGATCGACCTGGGCGTGCGAGGGCGCGATGCCGCGCCACGTCCGCCCGTCGAAGCGTTCATCCGGGTCATCGACGAACCGGTGCTACGCCTCACCAGCGTCGATCTGGCGACGACCGCCGACATCACCGATCTGGATGAGGTCTTCGATTTCGCCCGCGACTACCTGGGATTGCTCAAAGCCGCTTTGATCGCATCGGGGCTAGTGCCACCTGGGGTAGAAGGATCCGAACAGGATTTATCCGATCTGCTCACGCGTCTGGTCGGTCCCGGCTGCGGGCTCGAACTGATCAGCAACGTCAACGGGATTCCCAAAGGCTCACGGCTGGCAGTATCCACCAACCTGCTCGCCAGCCTGATCGCCGTGTGCATGCGTGCCACCGGACAGACCGTGCGCCTGGACGGCGGGCTGGAAGAAGGCGAGCGGCGTTTGGTCGCCGCACGCGCCATCCTGGGCGAATGGATCGCCGGATCCGGTGGCGGCTGGCAGGATTCCGGCGGCGTCTGGCCCGGTATCAAGCTGATCGAGGGACAGGCTGCCGAACCGGGCGATCCCGAATGGGAACGCAGCCGTGGGCGCTTGCTGCCAACGCACCGCATCCTCGATACCACCGTTGTATCCGACGAAACACGCCAGCGCTTGCAGGACAGCCTGGTGCTGGTCCATGGCGGCATGGCGCAGAACGTCGGTCCGATTCTGGAAATGGTGACAGAGAAATATCTGCTACGCTCTCCCGACGAATGGCAAGCACGTCTGCAAACCGGTCAGATTCTGGAGGATATCCTCGGCTATCTGCACGATGGCGATATCGCCGCCGTAGGAGCCGCGACCACCCGTAATTTCTTCGGACCGATCCAGACGATCGTGCCGTGGGCAAGCAACCTGTACACCGAAACACTGATCCAGCAGGTGCGCGACCATTGGGGCGATGCATTCTGGGGCTTCTGGATGCTAGGTGGCATGGCGGGTGGGGGCATGGGCTTTATCTTCGACCCAGCGCACAAGGCCGAAGCGCAAACATGGCTCGCCGGTATGATGACGGCGACACGACGGCGGCTTGAACACGCGTTGCCATTCGCGATGGAGCCGGTTGTCTATGACTTCGCGATCAACGAACACGGCACCACTGCGACATGGCTGGCGTCGGGTGACGTGCCGCTACCGACCGGGTACTATGCGATCATGGTGCCGCCACTGATGCGACTCGATCCGCGTAGCCTTCCGCCATCGCGTCGCGCCGAACTGGACGCCTTCGGCGTTGCCTGTCATTCCGTCCGGAACTCGCCGGCATGGTGCAAATGCTGTTCGAGCGCTTGCTGCCGCGCGCCAACAGCGAAGAAGGCATCGGCAAAACGCTCGCCGCCCAATTGCAAGCCAACGGCTTCGATCCGATCCAGCACGAGCAGATTCGCACCGACCTGCGCCATGGACGGATCGGCCTCGCCCAAAATCGCTTGCCTGTGTCGAGCGATATTCGCGACGTACAGCCGGGCGATGTCGCCGACAGCGCCAGTTTAGGTGCACGACCTACGGCACGCGTGGCGAAATCGCGCTGCGTGAAGGGCGCGTCGCTGTCGTGTCGCTGGCGGCGGGAGCAGGTTCGCGCTGGACACAGGGCGCGGGTGTGGTCAAAGCCCTGCATCCGTTCGCCAAGCTCGCTGGGCGCCACCGCACGTTTGTCGAGGTACATCTCGCCAAAAGCCGACGCATCGGCCACCTGTACGGACGCGACGTTCCGCACATCTTCACGACCTCCTATCACACCCATGCACCGATCGCGGACTTTCTGCACGCCGAAGGACGCTATGGCTACGCCGGGCCGCTGCTCCTGTCGGAAGGCCGGAGCGTGGGACTACGCCTGGTGCCAATGGCACGCGATCTCCGCTTCGCCTGGGAAGAAATGCCGCGGCAGATGCTGGACGAGCAGGCCCAAAAGATGCAGGATAGCCTCCATGCTGCCTTGATCGAATGGGCGCGGTCGAGCGGCGAGGCCAACGACTACACCGCCAACATGCCCAGCCAATGTCTGCATCCGGTCGGTCACTGGTACGAGATCCCCAACATGCTCAAGAATGGCACGCTAGCCCATTTCTTGCGCGAACGCCCCGAACTCGAATACCTGATGCTGCACAACATCGACACGCTTGGCGCGGACATCGATCCTGCGCTCCTGGGATACCATATCGAGAGCGGCGCAACGCTGACCGTGGAAGTCATCCCACGACGTCTGGAGGATCGTGGCGGCGGTCTGGCGCGCGTTAATGGACGACTGCGGCTGGTCGAAGGTCTCGCCATGCCACGCGAGGAAAGCGAGTTCGACCTCTCCTATTACAACTCACTGACGACCTGGATCAGCATCGACGCCCTGCTCGACACCTTTGGCCTGATCGCGTGCCACGCTCGCCGACGAGGCAGCGACGAACGCAGCGATCCGTGCGATGGCGGCTCGCATCCCGACCTATATCACGCTCAAGGATGTCAAGCGCCGCTGGGGGCATGGGCAGGAAGATGTGCTACCCGTCGCCCAATTCGAGAAGCTCTGGGGCGATATGACCGCGCTACCCGAACTTGATTGCCGCTTCGTCGCCGTGTCGCGGTTCCGAGGCCAGCAACTCAAGGAACAGGCGCAACTGGACGGCTGGCTACGCGACGGTTCGGCAGCGTATGTCGAATCCCTATGCAGGTGGTCATAGCAGCAAAGCGTGGTGGCAGACAGAAATACGGAACAGGAACAACACGACTTTTTACCGATGTTACTGAACAGCTATGAGTATTCAGATCGTTGAATGGAGCGCCCAGCAGGTTGTACATAACCGATACGACCTCGGAACGGTCTATCGCAATGCCTTCGCGACCTATCCTTACTATACGTCAGCGCAGGTCGCGCTCAATTTCATTGACCAAACCTTACCGGCTCACGTCCAGCGTCCAGGCTTTCGCTGCATCGTAGCGTTGAACACCGATATCATACGCTGCTTGGTTTCGCCTACGGCTACACAGGCACACCCGGTCAATGGTGGCGCGATACCGTCGCGAAGGCGCTAGCACCTAAGCTTACAGCCCATTGGATGCAGGATTATTTCGAGGTCGTCGAGTTGGCGGTCAGCCCGACTGTGCAGGGTCAGGGCATTGGCGGTCGCATCCACGACATGCTGCTTGGCGGCATCTCGCACCCACGGGCATTGCTCTCGACCCACGCAGCGTTGACGCCCGCCCGTCACATGTACGACCGTCGTGGCTGGATGGTGTTACGCGATAGTTTCTTCTTTCCTGGCACCTCCGACCCGTTCGTGATCATGGGCCTGGAGCTTGGGCAACAACAGGTCGCAACATAAAAGAGTGACCCAGAGAGCCGTCGGATACTACATTACTCCTATGGCACCCTTGACACCTTGCATCGCGAAAGCCTGTTCGCTTGTGGCTCCCTATGAATATATACTTCAACGCTCAGCCGACGCTGATCTGAGCTAGCTGATGCGTATTCGCCGAAAGCTGGAAGGACCATTAAAACAACTCTTCTGCGAGCACCCGTCCACGGTGTTGGTAAAAGACTTCGTAGAGCACGACGCTGGTCGCGACACCCAGGTTGAGCGAATCGCTCGTCCCTACCATCGGGATGCGCACGATCAGGTCGCATGCAGCCTGGTGCGCTTCCGATAAGCCCAGCCGTTCGCTCCCCATCAGCAGCACCATCGGGGACGGGATACACCGCATGGCGGTACTCGACTGTTCCCTCGCCAGATGTCCCGACAACCGGATACTGAAGCTCATCCTTCCAACGAATGAACTCGTCGAAGCTTGCCCGCACAAGCCGTTGCCCGAACACCGCACCCATGCTCGCCCGCAGCGCCGCAGGATGATAGGGATCGGTCGTATCGCCAAGCAGGATCAGGCCAGCACAGCCGACCGAATCGGTGGTGCGTAAGATCGCCCCCAGATTGCCAGGATTGCCGACGGCATCCAGCGCCACCCAACCCAGCCCATCCGAGCGCTCCACATCCGCGAGCGTTTCCGCTCGCGGTCGCACGACCGCGCCGATGCCTTGCAGATTTTCCTTGAACGAAATGCTGCCAAACGCCGCCGGGGTCAATTCGACCATCGGCACGCCCAGCGCTCGTAGCCCATCAACGACGTTCGCGGCGAACTCACCCTGGATCAACGCGGGCGCGATCACACCCATCTCGATTGGCGCTCCGGTTTTGAGCGCCTGTGCCACGATGCGCGCGCCCTCGATATAGAACGTGCCGGTGCGTTCGCGTTCCGTACGGCTGCGCAAGGCGCGAAGCGGAGCGATATGACGATTGTCCGGGTTGGAAGGCTGCACCATCCTGGTATCCTCTTTCGTAAGCGACATTCAATCCTCGTATCCTATGCTAGGATGATACCGAGACGCACGGAGAATTGTATGCCACAACCATTTCATTCGATATATTCGCACGGATTCATTCGTGCAGCGGTCTGCGTACCTATCGTGCGGGTCGCCGATCCGCAGGGCAACGCTGATCACACGATTGGCCTTGCCCGCAAAGCGACCGACCTCAACGCGGCGGTGACGCTCTTTCCTGAACTCGGCATCTCAGCATATACCAACGACGACCTATTCCATCAGGATGCGTTGCTAGACGCCACGCGCAACGCTGTAGACCGGATCGTCGCAGAAAGCCACGCGCTGACGACGGTGCTGATCGTCGGCGCACCACTGCGCTTTGAAGGAAAGCTCTTCAACTGCGGCATCGTGATCTATCGTGGCCGCATCCTCGGCATCGTTCCCAAAACCTACCTGCCGAACTACCGCGAGTTTTACGAAAAGCGGCAGTTCACAGCGGGACGCAACGCCATTAGTCGCGAGGTCCAATGGGGCGATCAACGTCGTGCCGTTCGGCAACGATCTGATTTTCGATGCCATCAACGTCGAGACTTCGCTGCATGTCGAAATCTGCGAGGATGTCTGGACGCCGATCCCGCCGAGTAGCTATGCCGCGCTGGCGGGCGCGACGTCCTGACGAATCTCTCCGCCATCAACATCACCATCGGCAAGGCCGAGTATCGCCGCGATCTGTGCGCCGCGCAGTCGGCGGCATGCATCGCCGCCTATCTGTATTCCGCCGCCGGTCCCGGCGAATCGACCACCGACCTGGCCTGGGACGGGCACGCCCTGATCTATGAAAACAACGAGCTGCTTGGCCGAAGCCGAGCGCTTCTCCAGCAACGAGACAGATCATCACCGCCGATATCGACCTCGAACGGTTGGCGCAGGATCGGATGCGCTCTGACCAGTTTCAACGATTCGGTCGGCGACCACCGCGAGCACGTGCGCGCGATTCGGCGCGTGAACTTCGAGTTCGAGGTGCCGACCGGCGAGATCGCACTGCTGCGCAACGTCGAGCGTTTCCCCTATGTGCCGAACGATCCAGCCGTGCGCAATGATCGCTGCTTCGAAGCGTATAACATCCAGGTCCACGGGCTGATGAAGCGCCTGGAAAGCACCGGCATCGAAGCATATCGTGATCGGCGTATCGGGCGGTCTCGATTCGACGCACGCCTTGATCGTCGCGGCCACGACGATGGATCGCCTCGGCCTGCCGCGTTCGAACATCCTCGGCTATACCATGCCCGGATTCGCCACCAGCGACGTGACGCTCAAGAACGCCTGGGCACTGATGCGATGCGCTCGGCAGTCACCGGCACAGGAGATCGACATTCGACCGTCATGCTCGCAGATGCTGCACGACCTCGGACATCCCTACAGCCGAGGGCGAACCAGTCTACGACATTACCTTCGAGAATGTGCAGGCCGGCGAGCGCACCTCGCACCTGTTCCGGCTGGCCAACTTTCACAACGGCCTGGTGCTCGGCACCGGCGATCTGAGCGAGCTGGCGCTGGGCTGGGCAACCTATGGCGTTGGCGATCATATGTCGCATTACAACGTCAACGCCTCCGTGCCCAAGACCTTGATCCAGCACCTGATGCGCTGGGTCATCGAGTCACGCAGCAGTTCGACGACGCCAGACCAGCGCGATCCTGCAATCGATCCTCGATACGGAAATCTCGCCCGAACTCGTGCCGCACAGCGGCGACGAGCGCGACAAGCCCGCGCAAAGCACCGAGGCAGAAGATCGGCCCGTACGAGCTGCAGGACTTCAACCTGTACTACATCACGCGCTATGGGTTTCGGCCGAGCAAGGTCGCCTTCCTGAGCCACCATGCCTGGGGCGACAAGAACGACGCGGCGACCTGGCCGCAGGGCCTGCCGCTTGAAAAGCACAATCGAGTACGATCTGGCGACGATCAAGAAGTGGCTCGACCTGTTCTTGTATCGCTTCTTCAAGATCAGTCAGTTCAAGCGCTCGGCGGTGCCGAACGGGCCGAAGGTCGGATCGGGCGGCTCGCTGTCGCCACGCGGCGACTGGCGCGCGCCCAGCGATTCCGAAGCCGTGGTCTGGCTCGAAGAATTGCGGCACAACGTGCCGGATTAGCCCTTCCGCGAAGGCAAACAGGGCATGAACATCCCGTTTAAAGGGCTTGCGTAAAGTCGGAGAACGGTCATCCGCAGCGAAGCATCTTACTCAGGCTTAATAGACGTTTCGCTGCGGCTCAGCATGACAATCGTTGAGGCTCGGCTGCTTTCGGCGGGAATTTGCATAAGCCCTGACCCGGCTTGCCTCCGCGGACATCAACACCGTGTGAGAGGAATCGATTCACTGGCACCGCACCGAGGCGGCGAACACCACTAAACCACAGTTCCGTCGGGCTCATTCGTGCATTCTATACGTCGCGCACGAAGCGGAACGCCTCGACCACGGGCGATGCCGCGCTGAGGGCATCGTAGAATGTGGCTCCGTCCTGGTACGTCGGATCGGGCAAACGCTCGACCACCACTGGAACCTCGGCAACGTCGTTTTGGAAAGGCCAGGGCGTGACGGTTGCGGTATGCTCGTCGATGCGTCGTAGCGTCACCGTCACCTCGCCATCAACCGTGGGAACATGGTCGATGGCCTGTTCTTCGTCCTGGTCGTACACCAGAAACAGCGACATGCGATCCCACGCCCGCAACCGCAGATAGGCAGGCCACAGATTCGCGGGGAGAACGGCTTCGGCGAAGCGTGAACTACGGGATAACTGCTGACGCAAGCGACGTTGCAGGGCGGTCTGCTCCTGAATGAAACGAGCTTGTACCTCGGTCAAGTCGTCGCCGATGGGTGGCGTCAGATCCGCTCCCCAGCCCTCGACGCCAGCATACAGCGCCAACGCGTGCATGTTCACCAGAAGCCCCGTATACGGATCGACGGCGATGGCGGCATCGACACCGGCGGCATAGAACGCCGCATGCACTGGACGTTCGATCTCCCCCAGGTTACGCGGTCGTTGCGTTTCCGGCAACAGCGTCGGCGCATCCTCCCAGATGCGCCAACCGTTGTCGTGTAGCCCGCCGCCCGCAAGGTTTCCTCACGATGCGCGAACCCTGGAATCCGCGCGTTGCCCCACTGCGCCGCGATACGTGCCACCTGTGCCATGTGGTCGGTCTGACGCACAACCACCATCATTCCGTCGATATACCGAATCAGCATAATGACAATCCTTTCGGTGATGCCATATGCAGCAGCACCAGATGCACCTATCCTAGTCCAACTCGATACACCTTGCCAACATCGCAGGACCAGGATCAGGGTGCCCATTTGTACAGGCCGATGCCCGTAAAGACCAATCGGTGGCAGAAGTGTTGCTGATAACGACTGCTAGTATCAGCCTTCAAGGGAGAACACCATGCCACAATTGACGGTCAACGGGAAAACAGCGGAAGTCGAAGAAGGCACGCGCCTTGTGCTTGCCATCGAACACCAGGACATTCATATCGGGCATCGTTGCGGCGGCAACGCCCGCTGCACGACCTGCCGTGTTTCCTTTGCCGAAGGCGAGCCAGACACGATGACCATGGCAGAATACAACAAGCTCAAGGAGAAAGGGTTCCTGGGCGAGTATCGTTTGTCCTGCCAGATTACCTGCACGCACGACATGAGCGTTACAGCACCGATCACCCTGGAAACCGAGGAAGGCTGGACGGATACTGGCCCCGAAGTCGCACCCGCCGTCGTACCGGAAGCCAAGTGGTACCCCATGGAAGAACTCGAATCCCAATCATCATAAAATAACCCTGAGGCTGTCATTTCGAGCGTGCTGTGAATCTCACATGGATGAGAGATATCCACGGTTCTACTTGGAATGACAGCCCGCCGGACATAGCGAACTAGTGGAGGAGTGCGGTCAGTGTCGGTTTGATATCGAAAAATACGCCGCTGAGCCACAGTGTGAGGCCATAGGCTGCGACGACACCGACAAAACTCCACGCCACCACATTGCCAGCACGTCCACGTTGCATCAGGCCATCCAGCAGCACGCCTAATCCGGCACATAGCGGTGCGATAGCGAAATACGCATAGCGCACCTGCAACCCTGTCGCCAGGTCCACGGCAAAGAATAGCGCCGCGCTTCCCAGCCACGCCACGACGAACCAGCGTTGCGGACGTGCCACGATACGCAGCAACGCAACAGCACCCAGCACCATCAACATCACACCGACCGGACGCAACGATGACCCCATGCCTTCCAGCGTCAGCCGGATGCGATCCCATTCCGTGAAATCAGGTCGTGTCGCCGAACCCTGTGTAACACCCTGCGCTTGCAAGGCGATCACGTCGACATACAATGCCACCGTCACGATGATACCCGTGACCGCGACGACGATGCTCCAGCCTAGCCACCACACGTCCGCACGCTGAAGCAACCACACGAGCGCGACATAGAGCGCCATGCAGAACGCCGTCAACACCGCTACGCCTGGATGCATCAGGAAGATCAGGCTGAGGATGAAAATGCCCCATATCAACGTGCGCTGGGACACGCTCGTCGCGCCACCTGTAGTGCCAGCGGCAATACCAGCGTTTGTCCGACCACCTGCGGACCGAAGCCCCACCATAGCGCGGTCCATTGGATCGGCAGCACCGCGATCATGATCGCGGCGACCAACGCGGCACGCGGACGCCCACCCAATCGTCGCACGAATAGCGCAACGAGCAGTGGGTTGAGGCCATCGAAGAACGCATACATTCCCTGCAACGGCACTCCGGGATGATCCGCGCTCAGCATAACCGGATTCGCCAGCAGATAGTAGGCGGGCGGCACGATCGTGCGGCGACCACCGAACTCGGACGGCTTGTCGTACAGTGGATCGACCCAGCTGCAGCATCGATAAACGGTCGCGGTGGATGTACAGGTCGTGCGATTCCCAGAACGGATAGTAGACCGCGAACAACCGAATCGCGATTGAAGCGACCGTGACGATACATACCCAGCGTACATGTGCTCCGCGTGACTCCAGCCCGGTTCCCAACGCTGGAGCACGCAAGGACATTCCAGGACAACAGCAGCACCAGCGCACCAGTCCCATCAAACGAGTGGTCCAGGCCATCGCCACCAACTGATGCTGTCCCGCCATCCAGGCCAGTAAACCGATCAATCCAACCGCGACCGGAGCCAGCACGGCGCGCCGGAGCGCCCAGGCGCCACAAGCACACCCAGCCAGATACATACGACAGCCCATTGGGCCAGGAGCGCCGTCCATAACGGCACGATCCAGCGGTCCGGCGACCCATTGAATCGACAGGTCATCGAGCCGGAAGCCCACCGGACGGTCGTCCGAAGCCGATTGGACGGTCGGATTGCTGAAATGTACGGTGAGGTCCCCATCCGCGAGCGCACCGGTCGGCAACTGAATGGCATAGGTACGCTTCTCTGCGACGACCGGTAGCAGCATAGCGGGCCTGCCATCAACGTCAACTCGTACCTCCAAGGGAATCTCGGCCGCGGCGGCACACCACCGACAACCAGAGTGAGCACCGGATCGGACGCGGGAACGAAGCCACGCAGCGCGAACGTACTTTGTGCCTGACTCCAACGATAGCTTGTGTCGTCTCGTCTCGTTCAGGTTGAAAGAAGCCATCGAGGAATTGAAGTTCGGGATCGAAACGTGCGCCGACATCTAGCTCATACCCACGCGCACCATACCAATGGATGCTTAGCGGATTCGCGCCCGCGATTCCGAGTAAGAGCGCCAGCATCCATAACAGCAGCCTCGCAGTCGACGCACGATGGCTCATCAGGCCGCTCATATCCTGCGCTTTAAAGGAGGCCAGGCATACTGGGCTGAAGCTGTTCCACAAGCGGGTAATCATACCATGTGCTACCCGTTCACAACGGTCACGGCGATGCCAGCCCAATGACGCTCATAGAATGAATAGGATGGTTCCGACGACGACCAATAGCGTTCCCAACACCGTTTTCCAGGTGAAGGCTTCACCCAGGAACATCGCCGACAGGATCAGGATAAAGACGACGCTAGACTTATCGATTGGTGCGACCGCCGACGCTTTGCCAAATTGCAAAGCACGAAAGTAGCACAACCAGGACAAGCCCGTTGCCACGCCCGATAACACCAGGAACACGAGGGCGCGACGGCTGATCGTCGGGATTTGCACATATTCGCCCCGCGCCAAACGATCCCCCATGCGATCACCAGGATCACCACCGTCCGAATCGCCGTCGCCAGATTCGAGTTAACCTGTCCGACCCCGATCTTCGCAAAGATTGTCGTCAATGCCGCGAACACCGCTGAAAGCAGTGCGAATACCCACCATGTCGACTGTGCTGTCATCGCAGACTCCGTATTATGACCACGGATCACTGACCATCGGAGACGAGGAACTTTTCATCGTGTACCATTAGTACAATTGGGCCAAAGTATCGCCACCATGTGTCATTCTGAGTGGAGCGAAGAGTCTCTTCGGAACGAGTGGCAGATCCTTCGGCTGCGGCCTCAGGATGACAATAAACAACGACCGTCCTATGTGCGCAAAGCTGTACTAGTCCTGGACGAATCCGCGTGTCGCCTGTGATATAAGTCGCTTCCGCTTAGCCTTCGATCTGGAACGATTGCAGGATTTGTTCAAATATCGGATGTCTGAGCCTCAAGCGATGATTGGTGGGTTTCAGCCGTTATCAGGTATGTCAACCCCGTCGTTACGCTCGAAACGGCGATAGCCGAGACATGAACCGTTTGACCATTATCCGAATAGGTGTACGTCACGCCCGTGCCATCGATTCCTGCCAACGTCACGCTTTCACGCTCTGTCGTTTGCACGAAATCGCGGGAATACTTGCGCCGCGTCGAGCAATTCATCCAGTATTTGTTGGTTCGCCGCGTCAGGCTCGCCATCCAATGCCGCTATATCAACGGCAAGCGACGTATTGATTTCATCGGACTGTTCGTAGACCACGATCTTGTTGTTGCTGGCATCGACGGATGTCCACGTTTCAGGATATTCGAAGCGTAAACCAACCGCTTCGTCCTCATAGACATATGCCCCTTGTTGCGTTTCCGTCTGCGGTGCCGCGGTGTCCACTGCCCCGATTCCGCTTTGCGCATTATCAACCGTCACCTCGGAATAATGTTCGCTGGTGTCACCGCTCACATCCTCGACGATCAGGCCGACGACATATTCGCCGGTATGCGCCGGACCCTCGACTGCGACCAGCGGCGTGGTCCCGAAGGTAATCGCTTCGCCCACGTATACCACCTCTTCATCCTCGGCGTCGTTGTCGCTGTAGGTCTGGATGTCGGGGGTAAACGTGTCGCCTTCGCGTGGCTCGATCTCGTACAATTGTGGCACATCGTTCGCGCCATTGCCAAGTCCCCACACATGCACGAGCGTTCCGCGCTTCTGCGCGATCTCGAACTCGACACTCACCGGAATCTCCTCACCGGTCTTGCGCTCGGTGTAGGTGCCATCGACGGTGAAGATGTTGGAGCCATAATCGGTTGCGCTGAGAGGCAGGTCGATCACGTCCTCGCCATTGCTGAGATACCAGGACGATGCCCGCCAGTCCAAGCGCACAGCCGTCGCGTCATCGGACCATGCGGGCAATCCGCCAACAACTGCCGACCCAGGCGGGTACAGGTAGTCGACAAAGCGCACCTGTACTCGTGCGGCGTCGTCGGGATCAGTCACACCGACGAAGTAATACACATACGCTACATCCGCGCCACTAACCTCAGCAGAGATAGTCAACGCCGCTGCGGTGCTCGCGACGGGAGCGCTCAGCACAGGCTTGGTCGCCGTGGCGCTTTTGTTGGTACGCCTTCCCGCACCGTAGTACGCCGCCAGAAAGTCCGCCCACTCGGTTTGTTGTGCCAGCACTGATTGATCGAGGTATCCCTCATCATAATATTTTTGCTTGCGCGGGAAATAGAAGGTCAATCCGGTCCCGTCAGGATGATCCTTGCCATTGCCCTGTATGATGCGGGCATCCACGATCGCTTCGTCCAGCGCCATTGCAGCCTCGATAACCACATCGCTGCTCGATTCCCTGGCGATCATTTGCGCGAAGTGTCCCAGGTCGATAGCACTATAGTCGTTGTCATCGGAGGCATAGGTCGCGGCATACGTTCGCGCCTTCGCAATTGTCTTATACCCATCGACAAGATTATCCTGCAACGCCAGGGTTAGCTCATCGAAGCGCTGGGTAATCGCCGGAACCTTGTGTAAATCGAAGGCCGACAACGTGACACTAGGGTCCTTCTGCCGGCGATAATAGGCCATATATGATTTGACGATAGCCGGCGCTATCGCGGCAGCATCCTGCCCGGGATCGTCCGCCAGCGTCTTGAGCCACGATTGCCACGCCCAGCCCTCGGCGGGTTCGAGGTCGGCGCTGGCGACAGCGACATTGCCATAAGGTGCAATGACTTCCAGCACGTCGATCTGGCTCATCAGACAGGCATCCAGGCCGATCAGGTCAAAGCGCTCGACGCCCGTCTGCTCTTTGATCGTCGCGAAGGCGCTGGCGAGTTCAGGCAGTGTGATCAAGTCGCCGTCGCTGGAATCATCATTGGCGATGCCCGACCACGACGCACCATGATCCCAGAAGATCAATGCATAGCGTTGCGCAGGATACTGCTCGACACCCCACGATACGAAATCGACGAGCGTTTCGGGATCACCCATGTTGACTTCGCCGAGGTCCTCAAGCTGATTTTGCTTGGTCGGACGCATGGCGCGCTCGACACGAAAACGCTTGGCGGTTTCCCAGTTGCCATAGGCAGTGCTATCCCATTCCGCGTCCGCACGAACCCGATCCATCTGCACGATGATGTTGATGTCGTTGTTCGAGCCGACCCGTGCCATCTCCGAGAAGTCGTTGACAGCAGAGGCTTCAAGATCGTTGTCGCCATCAAGATACACCAGAATCGTCCAATCGGTTTCAACGTCCGAAGTTCGCGCTCCGGTTTCCTTTGCTGGTGTGGGTGTTTTGCGTGGTGTACGGGTTTTAGTGGGGGCGACGGGGGTTTCTGCGCGTGATGTCGTTGATACTTCCGCTTCTTCTTCACAAGCGACGACCGCAACCAGCATGACCATGGCGAGGACAAGGCGAACGAAACGAACCACGATGTACTCCTCGAACGAGCGATTTACTGTTTACAAGCCTTTTCGTTCAAGAAGGGGAATCGTGGAGCGACCGTCAGGCGACGACACTACGACACTACGACAGAACGATTGCACTCAAACAGGGACAAACTACACCAGCATTGTACGGCTTTTTTCTTCCGCTTGATAGATGGCAATGCTACTCACATGAGCACTTAAAGAAAGACACGGCTGGCGTCCCCTGCGCCAACCGTGTGCTAAATATTCAGCAGCGTTGCGTTTGCGGTACATGGACGTATCGGCTCCACCAACCAACATCTCCGCCCGCAAACTCGCTACGCTGTTTGGTGCGTTCGGCGCTCGAAACGACGTGGGCTCCACCAACCTTAGTGATTCAAGCGACCCTTACGCACCTGAGTTACTTTACGATGCGGCAGGGGTTCTTAGCATCGGTAAAACAACCTATTCTTGTTACCTAGGTGTGACCTATGTACCTAGCCGACGAACGACCAACGATAACCGACCAATGAAGATGGATGCCAACAACAGACGACCGCATAGCATGACCGACCGTGGGAGAAAGGCGATCCGGCAGGATGCTATCTATCCCATACAGCAGGGGAGGGACGGATATCCTGCGATACCCGCCCCTGTTTTCACTTCAACCATCGCTTCGTTGGGTGCTGGTAGGTACTATCGTGTCAGCGTGACTTTCTTCAAGCCGCGTGGCATGTCAGGGTCATAGCCCTTTGCAAGAGTAAGGTAGAGCGCGAGCAGTTGTCCGGGGACAATCGCCGTGATTGGGCTGAGCCACTCGGGCAGGGAAGCCGCCAGGGGCAAGTGCGTGGTCGCAAGCGTCGAAGCAATCTCATCGTCGGAGATAACCAGCAGTTCAGCCGAGCGTGCCTTGAGGTCGTGCGCCAGCGATAACATATCGTCGTAGGTTTCGCCACGCGGCATAACCAGCATCACCGGCGATCCATCAGTCACGGTCGCGATCGGACCGTGCCGGAAATCCGCCGACGAATAGGAGGTCGTCATACTATAGGTCAGTTCTTTGAGCTTGAGCGCCAGTTCAAAGGCCGTCGCCAGGTTATAGCCGCGACCAACGATCACGCAGTCATTCATATAGCGGTAGCGTTCCGCACGCGCAGCAACTCCATCCGCGCCTTTCAACGTTGCGGACACGGCTTCGGGCAGTTGCTTGAGTTCATCCTCGCCAGTTTTGCTCAGCCCAGCCGTCAGCATCGCCATCACGGTGAGTTGCGCGGTGTAGGTCTTGGTGGCGGCAACGCTGCGTTCGGCTCCCGCATGCAGTTCGATCACATGATCGGCTGCCGCCGCGAGCGGAGAATTGCCGTCATTGGTGATCGCCAGTGTCGGACGTCCCTGGCGCTTGCCTTCCTCGACCACCGACACGATATCGGGCGATTGCCCGGACTGTGAAATGCCGACGACCAGCGCACCATCCATGCGCGGCGGCTTGGCGTAGAGCGTGTACAGCGAAGGTGTCGCCAACGCGACAGGGAACCCGGCACGCGCCGCCCAGGCGTATTTGGCATACGTCGCAGCATGATCCGACGTTCCACGGGCGGCGATCAGGGCATAGTTGAAGTCCGGCAATTGTGCCGCGATACTGGTAACCCGCGCCAGTTCACGATCGAGCAGCCGAGCAAGCACCTCGGGCTGGCTACGGATTTCTTCTTCGAGCAATGATGTCATGATGGTCTACCCCTTTTGTGACGTGACGATAACGCGCTGTGGCTTCTGATCGAGGGCGGCAGGCAGTCGGCGGATCAACGACGTGTAATTGATTCCAGGCGTGATACTTCCTAGCACCACCGGATGCGCCGCTCCGGTCGCCGCCGGAACATTGTTGAACCAGCCATGGATGGTCGCATAGCCCAAGAGGGCGAAGGCGACCGCTTCTTTGGCGTCCGCATCCAAGCCCAGGTCATCGATGGGCCGGACGGTACACTGCGGCAATGCGGCCTGAACAAAGCCAAGGAGTGTCGGATTGCGTGCGCCGCCACCGCTGACCAATACTTCGTCGATCGGACCCAGAAACGTTGTATAGGCTTGTGCGATGCTGCGAGCGGCGAATGCGGTCAGCGTCGCGACGATATCGTCGGCACCCAAGCCGCGCTCACGTGCTTCATTGATGTACGCTCGCGCCTCGGCGGGACCCCATTGCTCGCGTCCTGTCGATTTGGGCGGCAGCTGGTCGAAGAATGGATGCGTCAACCAGCGTGCAACAAGCACGTCATCGACAGTGCCACGTGCTGCCATCATACCATCGCGGTCGTAGTGTTCCATACCGCCAGTCAACTGCCGCACGGTCTCGTCGATCAGCACGTTGCCAGGACCAGTGTCGAACGCGATGGGTGTTCCTATCGCTGGAACATACGTCACGTTGCCCATACCGCCGATGTTCTGACTCGCTCGGTTGAGATGTTCATCATGCAACAGCAGCACATCGAGGTAAGGAACCAGCGGCGCGCCCTGTCCACCCGCTGCGATATCACGCGGGCGAAAGTCCGCTACGACGGTACAACCTGTTTGGTGGGCGATGATCGCGGGTGTTCCAAGCTGCAACGTCGAACGCACCGCGCCGGGAGCGACCTGGTGGTATATCGTTTGTCCGTGCGAGGCGATCAGATCGATTTGATCCATCGGCATGTTATGGTTTCGTGCTAGTTTCATCGCCGCCGCCGCGAACGCTTCTCCCAACAACACATTGACCGCGCACACCTCAGCGCTCGAACCCTGTGCCGGAGGTAACAGGCCGCGCACACGCTCTTGTAGCGCCGCGTTGTATGGATTCATCTCGAAGCCATGGACAACCAGGCGCAACACATCGCCTTCCATGGCGATCTCGACGAGCGCGGCGTCGAGTGCATCCAGGGACGTACCCGACATCAACCCAATCACGAACACTGGCAGCACGCCTCCCTCTCTGATAACGCGCAAGCGGATCAATCGAGGCAATTATACGCGAGCTATGCCTGCCGCTTAAACGAAGGAACGGCAGGGTGTTATCCCTGCCGTTGCCCAATCTATTGAATTGTAGGGAATAGCTTGTTAGCGCTTGGCGTGAATGAACGCTACACCACGTCCGGTGCGATACACGTTCCGATTGACACCACAGCCTCGACCACCATTCATCTCAGACACCGTGACACGGTTGCCGTTGACTGCGGTCACATACGCGACGTGACCATAGACACGGTGCGCTCCTTGCACGCGGGGCTGCAAGACCATAACATCGCCTACTCGTGGTTTTCCATCCACTGGAAATCCCTGATTTGCGGCACGTACGCCCCAAGTGTTAGCGTTACCCAGGGTCTAGGCAAATCACGACGCTTCGAAGCGGCCCAGGCCGTACAGTTACAGCGGGCATATGCGGCAGCATCAGAGGGATACATCACGAACGAGCCAACGAGAGTGAGGGCGAAGACGATCGCAACAAGGCGTCGCATAGCGGTTTTCCTTCTCATCCACATGGATGAACTACGACGAGAGCAACAAGGCAACTCGTATCTAGAACCGGGTTCCAAACAAGACTGGGTTTGGATAGACCTATTCTAGCAGAAAATTATGGACTTGTATACGTTCGACAGTCCGGGGTCGCACCTCATGTGTGGGGGAAAGGCACCACAACCCTCAGGGGGATACGTTCTAAACGCATCAAGACCAATGATTGATTAAACCCCTATTTTGTCCAGGGCTCCGTCAAAGTCGAGATGCGGATAGACCAAGGAGTTGGAGTGTTGCAGGAAGGGATGCGGTGTAGTGACGCATCCCTTCCGCAATATTCTTCCATCCGTCTCGCCGCAGCAAACTGATGAGGGCATTCCGCACCGATGCCAGTGCCTTTGGCGCTGCTCCCACATACATCTGGCAGCTGTCTTCCCCCATCGTCACATCTCGCACATAATGCCGCCGATTCTCGATCGTCCAATGCCCTCGCCACAGCTCCGCAAGCTGCGCTGCCGACGCTCGCTCTCCTCGCACGCTCGTCATCGCATACGAGACGGCTCGTGTCACCTTCCCGCTTTTCACCGTGATGCGCTCACACTCTCGCCGCATTACCTGACGTACCTCACTCCAGTTCAAATAGGTATCCAAGTCGTCTGTACACGTCACCGTGCGTGTCTCCAGCCGCCCATGGTCTTTATTGCTCGTCGTCATCATGCGCCACGGATGCTCACATGCCAGCGGAGGCTCCACGAAATACCAACCCAGTTCATCATGCAGTTGGCGTTGATTGCCTTTGACCACCATGAAAAAGTCTCCGCCCTGCTCGCGAATCTGCTGGGCAATCTTGGGATGCGTCAGCCCGGCATCCAGCGTCACCACACAGCCGCGCAGATCGCGCCCTTCAAGCAAGCTCGGCACCGCATGACTTTCATGCTGTTTCTTGGTGACGCTGGTTTGGGCAAGCACGCGAGCGGAGTGGTGTTCGACTAGGCTGACCAGAATGGTGGATTGTCCGTGCGCTCCTGCGCCACGCACATGTTTGCCATCAATCGAATAACCGACAAGCGAGGATGGGGATGAAGAAGTGGGAGCAGGGTCAAGCTGGTTGACGAGAGCGTCAAGGAGGGCAGCATCGACCTGCTGGATGGCACGACGGATGGTGGATTCGCTTGGAATGCGGGCTTTGGTGGGCTGAAAGGCGGCAAGAAGGGCTTCGGCACGACAGGTAGCCCAGTGAGCGATGGCGGCAGCACCCCGATGGTTGTGGAGCATGGCGGCGAAGATGATGAGCCAGATGAAGGTCCAGTCGAGTTGCTTGCCACGAGGCTTGCGAGGATCGGGGAGTGCCGAAAGGAGGTGCAGCACGTTGCTATACTGTGGAAGGTCCATGGTGTTCTCCGTTGTGAGTGGTATCTCAACGATGGTACATCATGGACCTTCTCTTTTCTCAATGACTTTGACGGAGCCCTGTATTTTGTCAAAAGAAGTGGGCAATCAGATTCTGATCTGTAAAAATATCAGGCACAAATTTCTCCCCGTCCGCGAGGCAAGACTATCACGAAGCGCGTTCTACTCCTCCCGTCTGAGTATCTGCTGTGTGAATTCCCAATCCTGATACATCCCTGATAGGATTAACTCCGTACTACTAGATAGAAGGTCCTATACATAGGACGCCGCTATGTAGAAATTCATAGCGACGATAAGGGAGCATTATGGATAAGATTCCGTCATCCGAGATCACCCCCGAACATATCTATCTATCGCGGCGAACGTTCATGCGTGGCATTGGCGCATTAGCGGGTGCCGCAGCCCTGGCAGCCTGTGGCCCCCTCGGCGAATCTACGGGTACGGATCAATCCGGCTCGGCGACCAGCGAGGCTGGCACAACCACTGGTCAGACAGACGAACTGGGCGATGCTCTGACGTCGTTCGAATCGGTCACGAACTACAACAATTACTACGAGTTCACGACCGACAAGGAAGGCGTAGCATCGCTGGCAAAGGATTTCAAGACCTCGCCCTGGACAGTTGAAGTTGGCGGCATGGTCAATAAGCCGAAAACGTATGCTTTCGAGGATATCGAAAAGCTTTACCCGTCTGAAGAACGCATCTATCGCCTGCGCTGCGTCGAAGGCTGGTCGATGGTAATCCCATGGCTGGGCTTTCCGCTCAACAAACTGTTGAAAGATGTCGAGCCGACCTCGCAAGCTAAATATGTACGCTTCCAAACCGTTTCGCGCCCCGACGAAATGCCGGGACTCAACGACGGCTTCTATAGCTGGCCGTATGTCGAAGGATTGCGGCTGGACGAAGCCATGAACGACCTGACGCTGCTTTCGACTGGCTTGTATGGCAAGGCACTTGCTGCCCCAGAACGGCGCTCCGTTGCGGCTCACCGTTCCGTGGAAGTACGGTTTCAAAAACATTAAAGCTATCGTCAAGATCGATCTGGTCGAAGAACAGCCGACATCGTTGTGGATGAATGCCGCCTCGAATGAATATGGTTTCTACGCCAACGTCAACCCGGATGTGCCACACCCGCGCTGGTCGCAATCGTCCGAACGTCGCATCGGCGAACTCAAGCGCCGTCCAACGCTACCCTTCAACGGCTATTCCGAACAGGTCGCTGCGTTATATGATGGTATGGATTTGAGGGCTAATTTTTGATGGAGTGGCTCAAAAAGCATTGGTTGCGGGTGGTAACGCACATCGGCGCAAGCATCCCGTTCTTGCTGCTGGTCTGGGACGCTGCCAACAACAACCTGACGGCGAATCCGATCCAGGCGATCACGCAACGGACCGGCCTACCTGCCCTGATTATGCTAGTGCTGTCGCTGGCTTGTACGCCGCTCAACACAGTGTTCGGGCTCAAGCAAGTTATCCCGCTGCGGCGTCCGCTCGGCTTGTATACCTTCTGGTATGCCTCCCTGCATTTCCTGACCTTTACCGTTTTCGACTATGGCCTCGATCCGGGACTGTTGGTGGAAGCGATCGGCAAGAAACCCTATGCACTTGTTGGTTTTACCGCGTATCTGCTGCTCGCTCCACTCGCCCTCACCTCCACCAAAGGGTGGATGAAGCGGCTCGGTAAACGCTGGAAACTGCTACATAAACTGGTATACGTCGTAGCAGGCCTGGTGATCCTCCACTTCGTATGGTCGGTCAAGGCCGACTATCGTGAGCCACTGATCTACGGCACTATCATCGCCGGATTGTTCGTGCTACGCATCCCCGCCGTTCGTCAATTCTTCACACGCTGGCGCAACCGCCGCCAGCACCCCTCACCACGCCCAACCAAAGCCACCTGAGGAACAGGCATCGAGGCCGACACAGATCATCCTTTCGTCTGTTCCCCAGGGCTCCGTCAAAGTCCGGTCCAGAGCACGATTTCCACGAGATTGTCACTCTTAGCGGTCGCGCCGAGGGACAAGCGTCTGCCTCTCGTTCTGAAGGATCCTTCCTGTGGTCGTGGATGACAGATTTCGACGTTGACGGAACCCTGACCTGTTCCCCGTAGCACCCATGTGTTTCAGCGTGCTGGTGTATGATGGAGCATAGAACGGGTTGAACCATTAGCAGCATGGAGGGATTTTTGACGAAGCCATTTCTTGCGGAAGCCGAGGCGATGCAGGATGAACTGGTCGCGATCCGCCGCGACCTTCACGCGCATCCAGAGCTAGGATTTCAAGAGTTTCGTACCGCCGGCATCGTCGCCGAAAAACTGAGCGCCCTGGGCTACGAAGTGGTCACTGGCGTGGGCCAAACGGGCGTGGTCGGCTTGATCGGCAACGCACGGCCGATTACACGCACTGTGTTACTGCGCTTTGACATGGATGCGCTGCCGATCGAGGAAGCAAACGATGTACCGTATCGCTCGCAAAACGCCAGGCAGTGATGCACGCCTGTGGACATGATGCACACGTTGCGGTCGGCCTCGGCGTGGCAACGCTACTGGCGCGATCACCAGGATCAACTCGACGGCACGATCAAGTTAATGTTCCAGCCCGCGGAGGAAACCGTCGACGGTGCGATGGGCATGATCAATGATGGCGTGCTCGATGAAGTCGATGTCGCGCTTGGTCTACACGTTTATTCGTCGTTCCCCACCGGCACGACCGTCGTGCGCTCCGGGCCGATGATGGCGGCAGCCGACGAGTTCCGTATCGACGTGCATGGACGCGGTGGACACGCCGCCCACCCTGAGCAAGCGATCGATTCGGTGCTGGTAGCATCGCAGATCGTATGCGCGCTACAAACGATCGTTTCGCGCAGCCTGAGTCCCGAAGAAACCGGCGTCGTGACAGTTGGCAGCATCCACGCGGGCGAAGCCCACAACGTCATCGCAGCGTCAGCAATGCTACGCGGCACGATTCGGTCGTTCACTGAGGAAGTACGTTCGTTGCTGCATACACGGCTGGAGGAGATCGCCCGTGGTGTGGCGGCGACGTTCGGAGCGGAAGTGAACATCCACATTCGGCGTGGTGTCGATCCAACAGTCAACGCACCCGGACCGACCGCCGTTATGTATGAGGCCGTGCGCGATATTCTGGGCTCGGAGAACATCAACACAACCTATCGCACCACCGGCGGTGAGGATTTTTCGGCGGTGCTGGCGCGTGTTCCTGGCAACTTCCTATTACTGGGCGCACGCGACGATGAGCGAGGCTTCAATTTTCCCGCACCACAACCCACGCTTCGATATCGACGAGTCGTGTCTGCCGCAGGGTGTCGCGATCCTGTGCGATGCCGCGCTACGCTGTCTGCAAGGCGAACACGACAAATCGTAAGGATACGAGGCCGCGGATCTTCGGTGGTCCGTTGGCCGTTGTCCGTGGTCAAGGTTCACAGGAGCCGCGCTTCCTCGTAGCGCAACTCCTTTCGTTTACACCATCGGTACGCTTTCGTACAACGAGGGGATACGCTGACGAGCGCGCCGCGCCAGGTGTGTGTGCATCAAGTCGCCCAAAATCTCCATGCCCCGTTCGATGCGTTCGGGCGGCTGCGCCGAAAAGGCGATCCGCATGTAGCCGTGCCGCACCGCTTCAGGGAAGAATGCGTGTCCCGGCGCGAAGCCCACGCCACGTTCCAGCGCTTCGGCGTAGAAGTCACCACCGTTGACACCGGGCGGCAACGCCACCCATGAACAAAAGCCCCCATGCGGCGTGGTCCAACTGGCGTCGGCGGGGAAGAAACGCCTTAAGCTCTCCATCAATACATCGCGGCGCTCGCGGTACACCCCACGTATCGACCGCACATGTGCGGCAAAGCCACCACGCTGCAAGTAATCGGCAAGGACACACTGCATCATCGGCGGCGAATGAAGATCGCTCAGGCGTTTGGCGGCGATCAGTGGCGCGAGGCGCGGCGGCGCGGCGGCGAGCATGCCGATTCTGATGCCAGGCATCAGCACTTTCGAGAAGCTCGACAAGTAAATCACCAACCCCGACGTATCACGCGCTTTGAGCGGTAACGGTGCGGTGCCGTCGTAGGCGAGCGAGCCATAGATGTCGTCCTCAAGGATCACCAGGTCATGACGACGAGCAACATCTAGAATTTCCTGCTGGCGCTCTGGACTCATCGATACACCAGTGGGGTTCTGAAAAGTGGGGACAGTGTACAGCAAGCGAGCGCGATGGGTTTCAATCGCCGCTTCGAGTGCTCCCGGCAAAATCCCTTCCTCGTCCATCGGCACGCCAATGGCGCGAATCCCTTGCAGTTTGACCCGTTCGATCACGCCCAGATAACCCGGCTGCTCTACCAGTAACGTATCGTTCTGGCGCAGAAACGCCCGAATCACAATGTCGATGCCCTGCTGCGCGCCCCCAGTTACCACAATATGTTCAGGTGGCACCTGCACGGCACGGTCGAGCAGCAATTGCGCGAGTTGCTCGCGCAATATGAGTTCGCCCTGTGTCACGCCGTAGTCAAACAACCGTGTGCCACCTTCCGCGAGCACATGTTGGATCGCACGCCCCCACTCACGCATGGGAAACGTGTCAGTATCGGCGGCGGCCTGGGCAAACGAGATAATCTCTGGTTCGTGTGCGAGGCGCATCAATTCGGCAAGCGCCCCCGGCTCCGGCTCCGGCACAACCGGGGTTATCATGAGTGTCGGCAGCGTGTCGATACTGCTCCGTTTCGCGACGTAGGTGCCACGCCCGACGTGCAACTCGATCCACCCATCGGCTTGCAGTTCGGCATAAGCATTGTGGACGGTCAGACGGGTCAGTCCAAGGTCAATCGCAAGCTCACGGATCGGTGGCAAGCGGCTACCCAGCGGCAGCGCACCGGACCGAATATGCTGCTGAATTTGTTCTACGATCTGCATGTATAAAGGACGGCGATCCTGCCGATTAAGTTGTATGTGCATGCTGCTCCTGCCGATGTATGTTAAGAGTGATTGTACTACTCGCAATATCTAGCTAAGCGTCGCGAACCTCGCTCCATTTTGTCCTATGTGTCGCTTTACAGTGTATGTCACTCGCCTGTCGGTACGGTAATCGCAGCAGCGCCGTTCTCGACAAGCCCAGGGGCTGCCGCGAGGTATTGATAGGACCAAGTGTGTAATATGTAAAATGACACTAATTTCGTGTCGATTGTTCGCGTATGAGCTTTGAGCCCGCCTGAATCAGTAGTCGACCCAGTGCTCTGCGAAGCCCTAATCCTTCATGAAAAGCTGAATCGGTACGCTGTAAGAGTGCATCGTCCAGCATTTTCCATTCGCTGCGCCGTCGTTCGTCTCTATGTGCTTTCTCGAAGTATCCTGGATTCATGTAAACCCTCCGCGCTTACACCATCCGCAGTATAGACAATCTGATTGAACGAATCGAGTGTCATTGTCACGTATTGGCATAGGACAATGAAATCCAACATACAATCCCTATTATGCTGCCGTGAAGATCGTAATGCACCATAGCGCATCGGAGCGCGATCGGGTAAGCTGAAGCATAGGATAAGGAGAAACACATGGACAAAGCTCTCCCATGGCCGTTTGGGCGTCTTTTCGGCAAACGAACCGAAGAAGCGGCACCGGCAAAGGCAACGACGCGTTTCGGTGGCGACAACGACGAGGACCCGGTGTTCGTCGGCACGGTGGCGGGTCCGATCGAGATTGAGATGGCAAAAGACGCCTTACGCGAGGCGACGATCCCGGCGATGGTGAAGCAAAGCAGCGTCGGCACGGTGTACGGCTTCACCGGTGGAACGCTCGGCAGCGCGGAAATCTGGGTTCCGCCGCTGTTTGCGGAACAGGCCTACGATATCCTTGTAGGTATGGGGCTGATTGAGGGCGATGCCGACGAGCAAACCGACGAAGACGACACGTTTCCCGAAACGCACGAAATGTAGGTCTGACGGCAGCAAAAGGCGCAATAGTGACGAACAAGCACATAACAATCGTCGGCAGCGGCGTGAACGGTTTGACGACAGGCATTGTGTTACGTGAGGCCGGATGGGATGTTACGATCTGGACAGCGGCACCAGCACAGCAGACGACCTCGATGATCGCGGCGGCGATCTGGTATCCCTACAAAGCCTATCCAGAGGTGGATGTGCTACGGTGGGGCAGTACTGCCTTCAACGCCTTCGTCGACCTGGTGCAAGACGTACGCAGCGGCGTGATCATGCGCGATGGCGTCGAAATCTGGCCTCACCCTGTTCCCGACCCATGGTGGATGAGCGCCGTGCCGAACGTCGGGCGTTGCAGTGCAACCGACCTACCACCAGGCTACCAGGACGGTTTCACATTTCGCGTTCCGGTGATCGACATGCCGGTATACCTGACATATTTGCAGGAACGCTTCACGCACGCGGGAGGTAACATCGAAGTACGGCGCATTCGTTCGCTCGACGAAGCCACCGCACCTGGCAGTACCACAATCAACTGTGCAGGACTGGAAGCACGCGAACTCATCGGCGATACGACGCTCGTCCCGATCCGCGGCCAGGTGGTGTGGGTGACGAATCCTGGCATCGAACGATTCGTGCTGGATGAAGCCGATCCCGACAAAGCAACGTATATCGTTCCACGCATCTCAGACATCGTCCTTGGCGGCACCGCAGACGAGGGAGCATGGGATACAACGCCCAATCCAGCGGCCGCGGAGGATATTCTGCGCCGTTGTACCCGCCTGGAGCCACGGTTGCGTGACGCACAGATTATCGGGCATCGTGTCGGGCTACGTCCGGGGCGTCCCGCCATCCGGCTCGAACGCGAAGCACGAGCGGACGGCAGGACCATCATCCATAACTATGGACACGGCGGCTCAGGCGTGACACTCTCCTGGGGCTGCGCCCATGAGGTTGCCAATCTGGTGGGAGTGGGCTAGCCTTCGCGCGTTGGATACCAGGTCAACGGGAACTTCGCGTCCGGGTCCTGTTGCGAACGTAGATGGAAATCGAGAAGCTGGCGCGAGATGCTGAGTGGCGGCGATAGACCCGGCAGATCATCGAGGTCGAACCATCGAGCATCTTCAAGCTCAGCTTCCTCGACCATGATGTCCCCACCGTCATATTCGGCGGTAAAGCCGACCATGACCTGGTGAGGATAGGGCCACGCTTGACTCCCCTGATAGCGAATGTTGGTAACACGAACGCCGACTTCTTCGGCAACTTCACGCACGACACATTCCTCGAACGATTCGCCCGCTTCGACGAACCCCGCCACAAGACTGTAGCGGTTGGGTGGCCAGGACGGCTGACGGGTAAGCAAAATTTGTCCAGGGCGATGGATCAAAACGATGATCGCGGGGCTGACGCGTGGGTATTGCCTTAAATTACAGGTCGGACAGTTCTTCGCACGCTCATGAGCCATGTGCTCGGTTGCCGTACCACACGCCGGACAAAAGCGCGTGGTCAGATCCCAGTGCGCGATCTGGGACGCAAGCCCAGCAAGAATATACTCCGGTTGCGACAATTCGCCGTAGGTTTGACGCAGATCAACCAGTTCAAGCGGCGCAGGGAGATCGCTCGCAGGAAGCGTCCCCTCAAAGTAGGGCGTGTCGCCAAGTCGCCCCAGCAACAGCACATCCTCAGGTATCAATCCATGCGACTCCAGCAACGCGGAATCAGGCAGTCGATATCCATTGTCATGGACGAGCACTAACCGCTCATTCATGAACACAAACCAACCCGCATCGTGACCAGGCAGTGTATCAAGTTCGACACAACGAATAAACCGCACCTCGTCCATGAGTGTGTATGCTCCTATGAATGAGAACCGACGACCGACCAAGAAGTACGGTCAACTACCGACCAGCAGGGACAGATCAGACACGTTTGTTCCGCGATGGTACCATCACATCACGTAGCATGAATACCAACGGGATACCGCGCTGAAAGCATCATCTCAGAAGCAACTTGCAAGCCCGCGACAGCGACATGACAGGTTTTGACAGCTACATTCCGGCCTTTGACCACCCCACCACGCGCTACAATACCCCACGACTACAAAAGGAAGGGTTTATGGCTGTTGCGAACCAGCAGACAGGAATTATAGGCTATGGCGCATACGTGCCGCGATACAGGCTAGCAGCACGCGAGATTGCTCGAGTGTGGAACGCCCAGGGCGGGGTTCCAGTCGATCAAAAATCCGTCGCCGGTCCTGACGAAGATACAATTACCATGACGATCGAAGCTGGGCGCCACGCACTCCGACGCGCTATGCTCAGCGGCGCGGACCTCGGCACCGTATGGGTCGGCTCAGAATCCCATCCCTATGCTGTCAAACCGTCGGGAACGGTCGTTGCCGAAGCGTTGGGATGTACGCCCGCCGTTCACGCCGCCGACTGGGAGTTTGCATGCAAGGCAGGAACGGAGGCCTTGACCGCAGCGATGGGCATGGTCGCATCCGGTCTGGTGCGTTACGGCTTCGCCGCTGGTGCGGACACCGCGCAGGGACGCCCCGGCGACGCACTTGAATATACAGCAGCCTCCGGTGCTGCCGCGTTGATTGTTGGTCCCGGCGCTGAATCCCTGGCGACCATTGACGCCACCGTCACATATGTCACAGATACGCCCGATTTCTTCCGGCGTGCCGACCGGCAGTATCCGGTGCATGGCAATCGCTTCACGGGCGAACCAGCCTATTTCATGCACATCAAATCGGCGGGAACACAGCTTCTGCGCGAACTCGGCGCGGAAGCAGGTGACTTCCGCTACCTCGTGTTGCATCAGCCTAACGCAAAGTTCCCGCAGGTTGCCGCCAAGCAACTCGGATTCAGCCCTGAACAGATCGCCCCTGGTCTACTGTCGCCGCGCATCGGCAACACCTATTCTGCTGCCGCGCTGCTTGGCCTGTGCGCCACGCTGGACGTTGCCGAACCGGGCGACCGCATCATGGTGGTGTCGTATGGCTCGGGCGCTGGCGCGGATGGGTACGCCCTGACCGCGACCGAAGCCCTGACCGCTGCCCAGGATCGTGCAACCCGTACCGAAACATATTTGAACCGCGAACAACAGATCGATTATGCGACCTATGCTCGCTGGCGCGGCAAACTGGTGATGAGCTAACAGGCGTCGAAACGAGCAAGGAGAACATAAGCATATGCGACCCGTATATATCGTAGGCACTGGACAGACTGCGATTGCCGAACACTGGGGCAAAAGCCTGGAACGATTAGCGGTCGAAGCGCTCGACCAGGCACGCGCCGCACGCGCAAATCATCCAATACAGGCGCTGTACGTAGCGAACGCGCTGGGCGGTAATGTCGCAGGACAATCGCATCTTGGCGCACACCTCGCGGCAGCAGCAGGGCTTGGCGCGGTTGAGGCGCTGCGGATTGAAGCCGGTGGAGCAAGCGGCGGCGTTGCCGTGCGCCAGGCATATCTGGCGGTAGCAAGTGGCTTGTATGATTGTGTCGCCGTCATCGGCGTTGAAAAAGTTACCGATTTCCTGGAAGGACCAGTCGAAGCCGCGCTTGCCCTGGGACTGGACACATCGATGGAGGCCGAGCAAGGGCTGACGCTAACGGGAGGCTGGGCGTTGCTGCAACAACGCTATTCCTACCAGTATGGCTATCAGGCCAGCGATTTCGCGGCGTTTCCGGTCAATGCCCACGCGAACGCCGTTCATAACCGTGGAGCGTTGTATCGCTTCCCGACCACAGCAGCGAAAGTAGCGGCTGCCGCCCCCATTGCCGCCCCCATCGGACTGCTTGACAGTTCGACCGTCGCCGATGGCGCAGCGGCGATCATCATTGCATCAGGCAATATTGCCAGCGAACTGACAATGCCGCTGATCAGGATCGCCGGATCGGCGGTTGCGACCGCACCACTGGCACTGGGTGCGCGTCCCGATCCGCTGTGGCTCGACGCGGTACAGGCCGCCACCGCCAGCGTCTTGAATCAGGCACAAATTGATCGTTCCACAATCGATGTCGCCGACTTCAGCGATCAGCATGGCATCGTGGCGGCGCTGACGCTGGAAGCAGCGGGCTTCGTCGAGCGTGGCGAAGCACCACGCTGGGCGACCGAGGGCAACATCGCACTGAGCGGCGCGCTGCCGCTTGCCACGGGCGGTGGATGCAAGGCGCGCGGCGATGCCGTGGGAGCGCTGGGTGTCTATCAGATGGTCGAACTGGCGGCACAGCTACGCGGATCAGCGGGTGGCGCACAGGTAAAAGAGGCACGACGAGCGTTCGCGCTGTGCCTTGGTGGACTGGGAGCAACAGCAGCAGCACATATTCTGGTGAGGGAATAGATGGAACTCGCAAAACATTGGCGGCTCAAGCCGCAACGCTATCGCCTGGAAGGTGTGCGCGACCGTGAAACCGGTGTTGTCGCCTTTCCACCCCCCGCCGTGCCACGCACTGCCGATGAGCCCTTTGTGATGTCCGGCAAAGGCGAAGTATGGTCATATACCGCGATGGAACAAGGCGCGGATGGATTCGGCGGTCCATATGTGATGGCCCTCGTCAAGTTGGTGGAGGGCCCAATTATCACAGCGCAGTTGACTGATGTCGATGCAGCCGATGTCGCCATCGGGCAGCCTGTCGAGATGGTTACACGTAAACTCCGCGACCTGGGACCGGATGGCTTGATCATTTACGGCTATAAGTTTCGTCCGATTCTTTAGTATCTCCGCAAGCTCCAAATTTAATACAAACGAAGAACGACGAACCCATCCGCATGGCGGATGGGTTCGTCGTTCTTCGTTTGTCTGGTTTTTTGTCCGATTGTCATTCTGCGTGATCTGGAGTTTAGTTTATGTATGTCGATCCCTTGCCCTAAGGTCGCATAGGGCATAAATCCGACCAAAACTGCTGCCCTGCCCCCACGCCCCAACCGCCGGGCCGCATGCCTCAAGACGTTAATAAACTCAGGGATGGTGTACCGTATGCACATCCGTCCCTCGTTCACAGTACCCTGGCTTCGCGTCTCGATCCCATCGCCCGATCAGGATCATCTATCCTTGGTATACTGCCCATATATGCTGCGACGATTAGAACGAAGTTGGGCCGCGAGCGCCCGCCACTGGCCGCCCCGCAACGGACCTCTGACGTTGTTATTCGCCGTCTTTCGACCGTATATCGTTCCCCCACTTGTAGTGCTCATCGCACTATTGCCCTGGCGATACGCACGCGACATGCGGCTCATACTCGTCGCCATCACGACGTTCGCATTCCGACGACGAATGATAGAACGGGGACGACGGATCGATTCCTCTGGTCGGCACCGCTTCAGCGTCATGAGTTGGAACATCCTGTTCGAGAATAGGCAATTCGACGCGCTGCTCCAGTTCCTCGCGACGACACCGGCTGAGATCGTCGCGCTCCAGGAGCTTACGGCAGAACACGTCGCGCGCATCCAACAGGACACAGTGCTCGCATGTCGCTACCCGCACCAGATACTATGGACTTCGGGCTATGGCGCGGGTATGGGTCTGCTCAGTCAGTATCCGGTTGTAACGCAGGGCGCTCTCGACAAGCCGCCGACCCTATGGGCGCGGCTCGACCTCGACGACGGCGACGAACTGCTGATCGTCAGCGCTCATCCGACCTTTTTCCCGCCACGCACAGCAAAAGACCCGCCGCAGACACCTCGCTCGTTATTCCACCGGGTCACGCATCTGCTCGACCGCCGCTTTTTGCGCTACAGTACCGTCCATCGTGACGACGGCATCGCACGTGTGCGTTGCCTGGTGAATGAACTGCGTGCACATGATATTCCCCTGGTCGTTGTGGGCGATTTCAACGTGACCGAGCGCGAGCAAGCGTATCGCGAGATCGCGGCAGACTTGACCGACGTTCACCATGCCGCTGGCACGGGCAGCGGTCTTACCTGGCGACCAGAATGGCTCGCTCACCTACCCCTGGCGCTGCTGCGGATTGATCATATGTTCAGCAGTTCCCACCTCAAGCCGCTGTGTATGCGCGTCGATGCGACGCCACGCGGCAGCGACCACAGTCCCATCCGCGCCGAGTTCGAGTTTCTCTAACGCCGGGAACAAATGCAGTCCCTTCGACGTTTTATTAGTGCATTGCAACGTATCTCTACCGCATGTACGCAGGTGGAAATCTGCATTAATGGAAAAGTTCGCGACACTGACGAGCGATGTATCGCTACCCATAGTATTGTGCTTTTAGGACATTTCTGACCGTCAACCGTAAGTGATTGAGGGATCATTATGCTTAAACAACCTATGACTACCATACGAATATTGGCGCTCGCGTTGATGTACGCTGGGATGGCACAGCCGGCGAGCGCACAAAACGACCAGTGTTTTCCCCAAACGAATCAATGTATCAACGGCCGCTTCCGGCAATTCTGGGAACAAAACGGAGGGCTAGCAGTATTCGGCTATCCGATCACGCCTGCCCGTCAGGAAAATAACCGCGATACAGGACAATCATATCTAACGCAATGGTTCGAGCGAAATCGCTTCGAGCTACACATCGAGAACCCTGTCCCTTACGACGTACTGTTGGGGCGGCTAGGCGATGACCGTTTGATCCAAACAGGGCGCGATTGGCGACAAGAAGGCCGCGAAATTGGTCCACAGGCAGGGTGTCTGTGGTTCGAACAAACGGGCCACAACGTTTGCAATCAAGATAGTAGCCGTGGGTTCAGGCAATATTGGGAAACGCACGGATTGCACGATCCGCAGCTTGACGCATACCAACGGTCGCTGGCCCTGTTTGGTTTGCCATTAACACAGCCGCGCGCGGAAACAAATTCATCGGGCGATACGGTGTTGACACAGTGGTTCGAACGCGCCCGCTTCGAGTGGCATCCTGGCAACCCCACAGAATACAAAGTTCTGCTCGGTCGGTTGGGGGACGAGATCGCCAAAGCCACGAACGACGGCGAAGCTCAACACGGTCGTATCGTCTATACCAGCAGTCGAGACATGACCACGAGCCGCGATCTGTACATCATGAACGCCGATGGCACCGAACAACGGCGCATCACGACCGGCGATGTGCCGCCGGTGGAACGTGCCGAATACCTCGTGTCTCCCAAAGGTGATCGGCTAGCGTATCGCGCTGGATTGACCCTATATGTCGTCAATACAGACGGCACAGGGCAACGTACCATCGCTACGGCGAATCCATCTTCATCCGACCTCGTTGAACTCTTTTCGCCCGCTTGGTCACCCGATGGTGAGTATGTAGCATTCGTGTGGGACGGCGATGTGTATGTTTCGAAAGCCGACGGGAGTGCACCACTACGTGTGACACGTAGCGAGGATGTGATCACGCCGGGGTGTTTATCCTGGGCACGGAATGGCTATATTGGGTTTTTGAAGGCAGGCCGAGCCACCAATAAAATCTGGGTAGTGCGGAGCGACGGCAGCGACGCACGACAGGTCGGTTGGGGCTTGTGTCCGGCGCTTTCCCCGGCAGGAGACCGCATCGCCTACCGCAACGGCAGCGACCTGGCGATCGTCAACTTGGACGGAAGCAACGATCATCCATTGACAACAGGTCGGAATGTCGTACGACCGATCTGGTCGCCGGACGGCACTCGGCTGCTCACGGCTGACAGCGGCGATATCATTGTTGTGAACGCCGAGGGTGGCACTATTACGTCGTTGACCCGTGATACAGCGATGGATTCTCACCCATCGTGGTCGCCGGACGGCAGGTTTATCGTGTTTGCATCGCTCCGGGACCAGCGTCATCACATCTTTGTCACGCGAGCCGATGGCGCCAACCAGCGTGCTCTACCGACGCCGATGGACGCCAACAATCCACAATGGACGCGCTAGCAAAAGATCCGCCGCTGCCCGACGATTGTATACGATGCAACGTGCACAGCACCAGAACTCCTGTCGTAATCATACGCCGGGAGTTCTTCGATGGCAGGCGGTGCAGGGGTGGTCGTGTACTACTTTGCCGCTTCTGCGATCTCGGAAAGTTCCGCCCAACGCTCGAAGGCGGTTTCGAGTTCGACCGTCGATTGGGCGAGGCGTTCGGATAGGCGCGTCAGTTCGACGTAGTTATCGCCAGCCGTCGCCATGGCAATGTTGAGTTGCTGTTGCTCGGCTTCCAGGGTCGCGATACGCTGTTCAACGTCGTTGAGTTCGCGCTGTTGCTTGAATGTGAGTCCACGCGGGCGAATCGGCGCGGTGGGGTGGGTGCTTGTACTGCCCGTTGTGGCTTGGGATCGGGCATACGTGCGGCCTGTCGTCGCGCCCGTTCCGCCGCGTACGCCGTGTAATCACCGGCATATTCCGAGACCTGCCCGTTGCCCTCGAACGCCATAACCTGATTGACGGTGCGATCGAGGAAATAACGGTCGTGCGACGCGATGATCAGCGTACCGTCGAAGCCATCCAGGTAATCTTCCAGGATCGCCAACGTCTGAATATCGAGATCGTTGGTCGGCTCGTCCAATACCAGCACGTTCGGTCCGAAGATCAGTGTTCGCAGCAGAAACAGGCGGCGACGCTCGCCACCTGACAACGACCCGATCAACTTGGCCTGGGTGCTGGACGGAAACAGGAAGCGTTCGAGCATCGTCGCCGCCCCGACTACCGAGCCGTCGAGCGTTTCGATCAGCGGTGCGGCCTCGTTGAGGTAATCGATCACCCGCATACGCTCGTCGAGTCCGGTACTTTCCTGATCGAAATAGGCCATGCGCACCGTATCGCCAATGACGATCTCACCACGGTCAGGTGTGATGCGTCCCGCCAGCATGTTGAGCAGGGTGGATTTGCCGCTGCCGTTCGGCCCGACGATGCCAACACGATCGCCACGTACAAGCGTCTTGGTCAGGTCGTCAAGGACCACGTGCTCGCCCCAGGCTTTGTGCAACCCTTCGATCTCGATCACGCGCTTACCGAGGCGCTGCGGGCTTTTGACCGTAAAGGCGAGGCCAGCCTGTGCTTGTTCGGGCGCATTCGCTTGCATGGTCTCGAAACGGTCAATGCGGGCTTGCTGCTTGGTCGTGCGTGCCTGTGCGCCACGCTGCATCCAGGCCAGTTCCTTCCGCATGATCGACGTATAGCGTTGCGCGTCGGCGACGGCTTGATCGGCGCGTTGGGCTTTTTCAAGCAGGTAGCGGGAGTACCCACCCTCGTACTGGTAGACCTTCCCTCGCTCGATCTCGATCAGTCGTGTCACCAGACGGTCAAGGAAATAACGGTCATGGGTAATCAGAAACACTGCCGTATTGGATCGCTTGAGGAATGCCTCTAACCAGGCGATGGTATCGGCGTCGATGTGGTTGGTCGGCTCGTCCAGGATCAGCAGGTCGGCGTGTTCCATTAGCGCACGCGCCATCGCCACACGCCGCCGCTGACCGCCCGACAGCGTGCCTAGGCGCTGCTGGGTAGCGGTAACACCCAGACGTGCCAGAACTTCATGTGCTTCACGTTCGACATCCCAGGCTCCGGCCAGGTCGATCTGTTCGGATAATTCAGCCATGCGTCCAAGCAACGTCGTGTCATTGGGTGACGCTTGAAGTTGTGCCGTAACATCCTCATATGCCCGGATCAGGCGCACACGCGGATCGTCGCCCGCGAACAGATAATCCAGCGCCGTTTGTGTCTCATCCATGATGGGATTCTGCGGCAGATAGACTACACGCGCATCATTACGTGCCACGATACGCCCAGTATCAGGCGTTTCGTCACCCGCAACGATTTTGAGCAGTGTCGATTTTCCGCTGCCGTTGACACCGATCACGCCGACACGCTCGCCAGCGGCGATCCCAAAGGATACGTCGGTAAACAACGGCGTTTCATTGTATTGTTTTGAGACAGACTCAACAGAAACCAGATTCATACTCATCCAGATTGATTGCTATGCACCGCGCATATTGTACCTTCACTTAATCGTGTGTGCTGGAACGCAGGCGCGGTAGGGACATGCTAGCGTATAATGGAAATGGCATCCAGCCATGTGATGCACGAGATAGAATGCGATGACTTTCTGCAGCGGGGCACAGCATTGAATGATACATACTGAATGAGCGGATATAGCACAAGCATCTGTATATGGCGTCGATTGCCAACACCACACCCACTGGGTCTGGTATCAACGAATGGTTGCCGTAAGCTGACAATCAATCTCACGAAAGGCTTGCATCATCGTGCGTAGGCTGTTGCGCTCCATGGTATTGGTGCTGCCGTTGCTGTTCGCCGCGTGCGGCACCGAAACGGCAACGATCTCGACGACCCCCACGCCGACGCAACAGGCACAGGCACCCGCCCCACTCGTGTTGACGATTTGGCATAGTTGGAACGGACGCAGCGCCCAGACACTCGACCTGCTAGCCCGTCGATACGAGCAAAGCCATCCCGACGTGCGAATCGTCCTCCAATCACACTCGGCGGCGTCCTTCATCCACGATTACAGCACCAGCGTTGCCGACGGCAGCGCACCACAGATGATCCTCGTGCTAAGCCGCTACGTCAGCGACCTCGCGGCACGAAGCCAGATATTGCCACTGGAGGACCGTTTCACGCCGAATACATTCCAGGATATGCTACCCGCCGCGCTCGATACGGTGCGCGTCAATCAGCAATTGTACGCAGTGCCGATGAGCTACGATAGCCTGGTGCTGTTCTACGACCGACGCAAACTCAGCACGGCTCCCGCCACGATCGAGGCCTTGCTGGCTGCGGCAAATGCCGGAAGCGATCCGAACATGGCGTCTCCAAGCCCGGTGCTGGCATACTACCTGTCCGCCGCGACGACGTTACCCTACCTCCACGCCTTCAATGGCGCGGTGTTCGGCGCGGACGGACGCACGATTTTGGATGGCGATCAGTATGAAGGCACAGTGCGGTGGCTGGAATGGATTCAATCCATGCGCGATGACGCCCGCACCATCGCCACCGACGACTTTGGTGCCGTCGATGGGATGATCCAGGCAAATCGCGTCGGCGCGGTCATCGACTGGAGTCATCGGCTGCCTGCGTTCCAGCAACTATGGGGACGCGACTCCGTGGGCATCGCCGCGCTGCCACGCATCGACGAGGCGCAGGTGGTGCCTTCGATCGTCCTGTCGGACGCATTATGCATCAATCCAATTACGACCACGCAACAACGCACCGCCGCCGCTGATTTTCTCCTGTTTATGGCGAGCGCTGAAGCCCAGGCGCTGCTGTGGTCCCGGGGTGAAGAAATCCCGGTCAACCAGGCTGCCACAGTCGATGGTGCGGCAAAAGACTTGATCGGCATCGGCGGCGATGGCTTCGCGTTTCCGTCTGCACTTGCCAGTACGCGAGCGTGGCCATTGTTAGATGGCATGATTCGCGGCGTACTGTCAGGCAGCGCGACACCAGCGGAAGCTATCGATGCCACGACAAAATCATTACGTGCACTAGAATCCAATCCATAATCAGACACGAAAAGCCAACAATGTGCAATATTTGCCCTAAACACTCCAATACGATTTAATATGGTATGGTAAAGTATGGCCTCCAACATACATCATAGTAGATGTACCTGATCATGGAAGGATGTTCTTGATGCGGTTCCGACCCCAGATCCTCAGCATGCTCGTGGCGGTCTCATTGCTTGCCGCCTGCGGACCGGAACTTGCGGTCCGTCCCGCCGAACCGGCGACTCCGACGGCTGCACCTACCCGTCTCCCCTACGAGCCAAACAACCTTATTACCGTCGAGCGTAAAGATGTGCTGGATTCCGTAACGGGTCGCGCCACAATCGCGCCCAAATTAACCAACGAATTGTTCTTCGAGCGCGATGGACGTGTTGGCACGATCGAGGTATCGGCTGGCGATCAGGTAAAGAAAGACCAAATATTGGCGCGTTTGGAACAGTCCGACCTGCAGTACCAGATCGATCTGGCACAGATCGACGTCGATCTAGCGACACTGCGTGCTAAAGAAGCGCAAGCGCAGAAGCTATCGACTATCGAGCAAGCCATTGCCGACAAGGAAGTCGAGCGCGCCGAACTCGCGCTTGAACGCCTGAAGACCGAACAGGCTAGCCTTGAAATCCGGGCGCCGTATGCTGGACGCATCGATCGTATGGACCTCAAAACGGGTGCCGAAATCAGGGCGTTCCAGGCCGTCGGGACGATCGTCGGTACCGAGGAACTGATCATTCTTGGCGAGTTCAGCGGAGCCAAGGCAAGTCGTGTTTCGACCGGGCAAGAGGTGCAACTCGAAGACTTCTTCGACGCGACAAAGGCATTCACCGGCACGGTCGCAGGTCAGGCCGAATCCACCTCAAGTGCTCTGGTCATCGAGCCAGCAGCCGGAGCGCCGGAACTCAAACTGGGTGATTCGTGGAAGATCACGGTGATTCTGGGACGCGCTCCCGACGTGCTGACGCTTCAATCTTCCGCCGTGAAAACCATCGGCGACCGTCGTTATGTCCTGACCGTTACCGACGGCGAACTGCATCGAGTGTTCGTCGAAACCGGCATCGAATCTAATGGTGTGATCGAGATCACGTCTGGTCTCACTGAAGGACAACAAATTAGTGCGCGCTAGCCTTCAAAAACGTCCAGTCGCCATGGGTGGCGGCTGGCGTCGTCTTTCAGCGGCTCGCATCATCGGTGCACTCCCATTATCGCGGCTTCGCTACCATCTGCCGGTGATTACCTTTCTGGCGATCGGGCATTTGTTCGCGTTGACACTCATCCTGGTAGTACCGTTATACGCCGATGGCGTCAACACGCGACTGCTACGCGATGCCCTCCGAACGACCGCCGATGATAACCGCCCACGCACCAGTATTTCCCTCAAACATTATGCGTCGCTGCATGGTGCGGTCACCAAACAAAGTTTCGACGCCGCCGACACCTATATCAAGCAAAACATGGAAGGCGTGACGGCATTGCAAACGACGCCGCCATCCGCCTATATCTATAGCGACAAGCTGCGAATGATGCCCGCCGATCTGGCCTCAGACCTGGGCGTCGATCCGATTGATTGGGCAGCGCTTGGCTTCGACGATACGCTATTTGACCGCATCCAGATGCTCGAAGGCCGCTTACCCGAACGTCGCGGCGCGGGCGAAACTATTGAAACGATCCTCAGCCAGACCTTTGTCAACAAGCATGGTCTGCGTGTCGGCGATGTGCTGGTAATGCGCGGAGGTCGGGAATCGCCCGACGTAGCCATGCGGGTGCAAATCGTCGGCGATCTGGCAGCCGGCATCCCCTATCGACGAGCGCTGGCCGTTGCTGCCGTTTGCTTACGAGGATGTGCTGATCGTGCCACGCGAAACCTACGCTGAAGATGTCGCACCAGCCCTCGGCGACGCGGCATGGTACAGCCTGGTATGGTACACACGGTTCCCAGCCGATTCGATTAACGTTTCGAACACGGGCCGCGTTCGTGGTGGACTAGCTGAGTTGCAACAACGCTCGGCACGACTGCTGGAAGGGCGCATGGACATGGAATCGCCCGACAAGTATCTTGCTGAGTTCCAACTTAAGGCGGCCAACCTCCGCACGCTGTTATATGTGTTCAGCATCCCGACGCTGGTCATCGTTTTCCTGTATATCATCTCGACTTCATCGCTGTTCGCGGAACGCCAACGCGCCGAAATCGCGGTACTCAAGGGACGCGGCACCAGTAAATCCCAAATCGTTGGGGCGTACTTCGTCGAAGGTGCGGTAGTAGACATCGTGCCGCTGATCCTGGGTCCGCTGCTTGCTTTCGTTGCAGCGCAGTTGATCGGACGCACTATCGCGTTCCTGCAATTCGGCGACGCGAATGCATTACCATTGCGGATGACCGGAACGACGCTCCAGCAGGGGGTGTTGGTGCTGGTCGCCACGCTACTGGTGGGTCTAACGCCAGTCGTTATCGCGGCACAGCAAACGCTGATCTCATACCAGCAACAGGTCGCTCGCTCAGCACGGGCGCCGATCTGGCAACGCATGTACCTTGACGTGCTGATCCTGATCGCAGCAGGCTACGGCTACTATACGCTGCGCCAGCAGGGATCGCTGGTGCCGGTCGCTGGTGCCGCGAGCGCCGACCCGTTCAGTAATCCACTGAGCCTGCTACTCCCGGCAACCGCATTGCTGGGCGCGTCACTGTTCTGTGTCCGCTTATTCCCTTTGATCGCCGCAGCACTTTGCAAACATCGGGCAGCGCTTCGTTGGCGCGACGACGTTACTGGCGTTGCGTCACCTGGCGCGTTCACCGGAACAGGGTCGTTCGATCGTATTGCTGACCGTGCTGACACTGGCGCTCGGTTCGTTCAGCGCGTCGATGGCGACGACGCTGGATCAGAACGACGCCGACCGCATCGCGTACGCGACGGGAGGTGATGTGCGTATCACCGAACGCGCCGAGCTATCGCGCAGGGAAGAACGCTGGACGACGTTGCCCGCCTGGGAACATGGGCAGGTAGCGGGCGTGCAAAGTTGGACGCGCATTCGGCTTTCGGATGTCAGCGCGACCGTGGGCAGTGGTGGTTCAGCGAGTGGTGAACTCGTGGCACTCGACCGTGGCGGCTACGCGACGGGCGGTTGGTGGCGCGACGATCTGGCGCAATATTCCCTGGGTCACGTCATGAACATCCTGGCTGCTGAGCCGCAAGCCCTGGTCGTCAGCCGTAGCTTTCTGGGTGCGTCCAGCCTTCGCATTGGCGACACGGTATCGCTTACGTTCGGCGAGAACGCCAGCAACACGGTCAGCCAAGAGTTCATCATCCGTGAAGCCATCGACAGCTTCCCGATGGTATATCAAGAGCCGGGACAGTACTTCTTTATCGCCAACTTCGATTATATCTATATGGTGGATGATCCGGCGACCTACGACGTGATCTTGAAGCTTGCGCCGGGAACAAGCACCGAACAGGTTGTCACTGACCTCCAGGAGCGTGGCTTCACTGTAGATAGTGTCGAAGACACTAAGTCGCTGACTGACGCGACCCGCGCCCGACCTGAGCGCGTCGGCTTCGTCGGCCTGCTTTCGCTGGGCTTCGTAGCGGCAACAGGACTGACTATGCTCGCACTGCTGCTCTACAGCCTTTTCTCGTTCCGGCGTCGTATGGTCCAGATCGGCGTGTTGCGCGCCGCTGGCCTTTCGATGGCACAACTGATCTGGTTGCTGGCCTTCGAGTTGTGCTTTCTCACGATCACGAGTGCGCTGGCTGGAACCGCCCTCGGCATCGGGGCCGCGCGTTTGTTCGTGCCGTTCTATCAACTTGGTAACACCATCGAGGCACGTACGCCATCCTTTATCGTGGTCATCGCGTGGAGCGAGATAGGTCGCCTGTTCCTGATCCTGGGAACGATGCTCATCATTACACTGCTCGCGACGACGCTCCTACTCCGCCGTCTGCGAATCCACGAAGCGATCAAGCTAGGCCAGGAACTTGGCTAAGCCGACCAATGACCAACGACCACCGGAGGAGGGGCTACTCAAAGGCCATCTTCGTCGGTGGTCATCACTGAGGATCTAGGATGAGCGAAAACCGTCCATTTATCTTGTGCGAGAATCTGGTCAAAATATATAAACTCGCGGAAATCGAAGTTGTCGCTCTCCAGGGGCTTGACCTGCGGATCGAGCCGGGTGAACTGGTCGGAATCGTGGGACAAAGCGGCAGCGGCAAATCAACGCTGCTGCAAATACTGGGTGGCCTCGACCGTCCATCGGCGGGCAAGGTGTTCGTCGGGGATCATAATCTGTTGACGATGAACGAAACGGGCGCTGTGAGTTATACTCGCAATACGATCGGGTTCGTGTGGCAACAGACCGGACGTAACTTGCTGCCCTACCTGACGGCACAGAAGAACGTCGAGCTACCGATGCTGGTGTCGGGGGCGAACAAGCGCTATCGCGCTGCCCGCGCCCGCGAACTGATTGATCTGGTTGGCCTTAGCGAGCGTGCCAGTCATCAACTCACCTCGTTGTCTGGCGGCGAGCAACAACGTTTGGCACTGGCAATAGCACTGGCGAATGACCCACCACTGATCCTCGCCGACGAGCCGACCGGCGAGTTAGACGTACGTACCGCCAACCATATCTTCGACCTTTTCAACCGTCTGGCGTACGATCTGCACAAAACCGTCGTGATCGTGAGCCACGATCCCGCGATCAAGCATCATGTAGGGCGTGTGATTGGCATTCGCGACGGTCGCACATCGACCGAAACCGTGCGCCAGCGTCCGGCTGACAACAATGGCGCGGATACCACCCATCACGAATACACTGTGCTGGATAACGCAGGGCGTTTGCAATTGCCCGCCGACGTCGTGGAAGAACTTGGCTTGCGCGGGCGCGTTGTGATCGAGCGCATTCACGATGGTGTCGTGATTCGGTCTAACCATCCGTCATAGCGTTGCTGGATACCAAAAGGGGTTTCAACCAGACATGATCTACGACCGACCACAGCCCGATGACGAGCAGAAGTGGAGCAGGCCAACCGCCGAGGAAACACCGCCGGTTCAACCAGTGCTGGAAGCACGTGACATCTGGCGTACCTATAAATCGGGCGAGGGGCAGGTGCATGCCCTGGCTGGCGTGACGCTGGAAGTCAGACCGGGCGACTTCGTGGCGCTCACTGGGCGTTCCGGCTCCGGCAAGACGACGATGCTTAACATCCTGGGCGGGCTGGACCGTCCCACCAAGGGAGCAGTGCTGATCGACGGCGTCGACCTGGCACGCTATAGCGACCGCCAGATGACCAAGCTACGCCGCGAACGCCTGGGCTTTATTTTCCAGTCATACGGCCTGATCCCAACGCTTTCAGCGCTCGAAAACGTCGAATTGCCTCTGCACCTGATGGGCTGGTCGTATGGCAAGCGCCGCAAACGCGCCAAGGAAGTCCTCGATCTGGTCGGGCTGGGCGACCGCTCCACCCATCGCATGTACGAGATTTCGGGCGGTCAGCAGCAGCGCGTCGCTATTGCGCGTGCGCTGGCAGGTGAACCGGGGCTGATCCTGGCGGATGAGCCAACCGGAAGCCTCGATACCGCGACCGCGCAAAGCGTGTGGAAGCTATTGCAGGATATCGTCAGCACGTCGAAGGTGGCGCTCGTCGCCGCGACCCACGACCTGAGCGTGCGCGAGTATGCGTCGCGTGCCTTCGCCATGCAGGATGGCAAAGTCGAGATGTCGTAGCCCATACGCACAAAAGGGCGGGTGCCAATGGCACCCGCCCTTTTGTGCGTACCGTGAGCGTTTAGCGCAGTTCGTAGGTGATCTGGACCTGTGCGCTGACCGACTGTTCACCCTGTGAAATCGGAACAGCCTTCGCATCCGCCATCATCGCTTCGCTCTGCATCATCATCGGCTGAGGAACCGAGCCAATCGATTCAGTGATCGACAGAATCTGTCCAACCGAGCCGCCCGCTGCCTGTGCCATCGCATCGGCCTGTGCCTTGGCGTTAGTGATCGCGGCGTTGCGTGCTTCGCCCTGCAGCGACTTGGGGTCGCCGATGCCGAAGCTAATGCCATAGATCGAGTTCGAGCCAGCAGCCACGACACTATCGAGCAACGTGCCAGTTGTGGCGATATTGCGAATCGTAACCGAGGCGCTATTATTGACCTGATATCCGGTCACGGCCTGGCCATCATTCCCATAGGTCGGCGAGATGCTGAAGTTGCTGGTTTGGATATCCTTGTCAGCGATACCAAGTTCCTTCAACTTCGCGATCAAGGCTTCCATCTTGGTGTTGTTGTCGGCAAGTGCCGCGCTCGATGTTGGGGCCTGCGACTGCACGCCAAGTTGAACGGTCGCCTGGTCGGGCGTTCCCTTGGCTTCACCGGTACCGATTACAGTAATCTGCCGCACGACGCTACCACCGACTGTTTGTGCCGCCTGGGTAACGCCCGGTCGAGCGAAGAATGCCCCGAGTGCGCCCGCCGCGATGATCATTGCGGCGACGACGCCACCGATAAGTACCGAACTCCATTTGCTGTTCATGGTGTGTCCTCATGATTCCGACCATCTGGTCGTTTTTACTGTTTATTACGTTGACGAACAATCCGCTGCTAGCAGGTCATCATGATGTTCTGTACTAATGACGCCACCCGCACCGATTTAGTTCCGAATCTGCTACACTCATCTTGTGACCATCGATCTTCTCGCCGATATTGCGGTTCGCGCCAGGATGTTCAAGCACCCACTGGCAACGTATACCTACCTCGTGCCGCCTGCCCTGGAGCCACATCTCGCACCGGGTATGATGGTGTGGGTACCCCTGCGTCGCGAACTGGTGCAGGGCGTCGTCATGGCGATTCACGAAGGCTGGCCCGCAGCCTACAGCCAGGAACGCTCGCCCATGGATCGCTTCAAGGTGCGACCGATCGAGGACATCGGTGACCTTGCCATCCAGGTGCCACCCCATGGATTAACGCTGGCACGGTGGGTGGCACAGTATTACCGTGTGCCACTATGGGAAGCGTTAGCACTGCATCTGCCACCGGGCATAACCCAGGAGTCGTTTCTGACCTGGCGTCCGTCAGCGCAGGGCAAAGAAGCCGACCTTGCGGCGCTGCCCGCCGCCGAGCGCGAGATGTTGTTCTTCCTGCAACGTCACGGCGAAACCAACGAACCAGCGTTACACGATGCCCTGCGCGCCAAACCCGCCGAACTGCGGAAAGTGGCACAGGCCCTGGCTCAGCGTGGACTGATCCAGCCGCAGCACCGAGATTTCGCGTCCGGCGGTGCGGGTGAAGGAGCAGCGAACGGCGACCTGCTGGTCGATCCGGAACACTACGACCAGACGCTCGCCAGCATCGCCGCCGCGCCACGCCAGCAGCAGATCATGCAAACGCTGATCGAGCGCGGCATCCCCTACAAAGGCATGGCGATGCCAGCCCAGGACCTCCCGCTCAACTATTTGCGAGCACTCGCCGAGCGCAGTTTCATCGCGCTCGGCACCAGCGAGGTACTCCGAAACCCCATCGACGGATCATCAGTGCAACGCGACATACCACCGTCGTTGACCGAGAACCAGTCGCACATGCTCGCGCCGATCATCCGGCAGATCGATCGTGCCGAGCATAGCGTGTTCCTGCTACACGGCGTGACAGGGAGTGGCAAGACGGAACTGTATCTGCGTTCGATCGCACGGACGTTACGCCACGGGCGTCAGGCACTCGTGCTGGTGCCAGAGATCGCTCTCACCGCGCAATTGGTGCAGCGCTTCGCCGCCCGTTTCGGCGACACTGTAACGGTGCTCCATAGCGAGCTATCATTGGGCGAACGGTTCGATTCCTGGCGTCGTTTGCGCCGAGGCGATGCACGGATTCTGGTGGGATCGCGATCGGCGGTCTTTGCGCCGCTCCCTGATCTTGGATTGATCGTCGTAGACGAAGAACATGACGGATCGTACAAACATGCCGAAGGTGTACGCTACCAGGCACGCGATGTTGCCGTGCAACTTGGCAAGATTACCAACAGCATCGTGATTCTTGGCAGCGCAACGCCCGCTATCGAAAGCTATCAGGCGGCACGCTCCGGCGACTACCATTTGCTCGAACTGAACGAACGGGTCGCACCACACGGGCGCGGTGGTAGCCGCATCGTCCCACTGCCACCTGTGCAGGTCGTCGATATGCGCCAGGAATTGCGTAGCGGCAATCGTTCGTTATTCAGCCGCGCACTCCAGCACGCGCTGGTGACGACGCTCGAAGCCAAAGAACAGGCGATCCTGTTCCTCAACCGTCGCGGCCTTGCGTCGCTGATCATGTGTCGCGATTGCGGACACGTCGTGACCTGTGTGCGCTGCTCGTCGCCACTCGTGCTGCATCACACCGCCAACAGCGAAACACCCGACGGCGAGACGACCTACGACACGCTCCTGCGTTGCCATACCTGCGGCTACCGCGAACTCCCGCCCGTACAATGTCCTGCCTGTTGGAGTCCACGCATTCGGCACTTCGGGGTCGGCACGCAACGAGTGGTTGAGGAAATGCAGCACGATTTTCCCCGAAGCCCGCGTGATCCGCTGGGATCGCGATGTTACCGGTCGCAAAGGCAGCCATGAGCGGTTGCTGGCATCGTTCACCAACCACGAAGCCGATGTCGTGGTCGGCACGCAGATGATCGCCAAGGGGCTCGACCTGCCGATGGTGACGTTAGTCGGCATCGTTTCGGCTGACACGGGGCTGCATCTACCCGATTTCCGTTCGGGCGAACGCAGCTTTCCAACTTCTTGCGCAGGTCGCTGGACGCGCCGGACGCCGCGAGCGTGGCGGCAAGGTAATCCTCCAATCGTATACCCCCGAACATTACGCACTTCAAGCGGCGGCACATCACGACTACAAGGGCTTCTTCCAGGAGGAGATCGCCTTTCGGCAACTCGCCCATTACCCGCCATTCGGGCAACTCGTGCGTCTGGTGTATACCGCCGCCAAGGCACGCCAAGCCCAACACACCGCCGAGGAACTGGCGAAGCGCATCGAGGAGGAGATCGGTATCCTTCGGCTCAAGGATGCCAGCATCATTGGTCCGGCTCCAGCCTTTTCCGAGCGCATCCGCAACCGCTATCGCTGGCACCTGTTCGTGCGCGCCGCCAACGTCCAGCCGATCCTGGACGCGCTCGGTCCATTGCCTGGCTGGATGATCGACGTTGATCCGGTAAGCATGCTTTAGCAGCCTTATTTGTGCAATATTCGACGCTGGTGCGGTAAAATACTAGAAAGTCATCAAAAAGTTTGAGGTGGGCAGTGGCTATACGTCGTATTCTCCAGATAGATGATCCAGAAGATAAAACATTTCTGAAGCGTAAATCGTTGCGTGTCAAGCAGTTCGACAAAAGCCTGCGGGCGCTGGTCGACGATATGGTTGAAACCATGCGCGCCCAGGATGGCGTCGGCATCGCCGCGCCTCAGATCGGCGTGCTGCATCGTATCGTGGTGATCGAAACACCCGCCGAGTCGGAAGAACTTGAGGATGGCACTATTCGCGAGATCACACCGTCGAAATTGCATGTGCTGGTCAACCCGGAGGTGTCGGAGCCAAGCGAAGAACGATTCACGATGCTGGAAGGCTGTCTGAGTTTGCCTGGTTGGTACGGCGATGTGCCGCGTCCTGCGAGTGGTGACGCTCCGCTATCAAGACCTGCAAGGCAAAGAGCATAAGATTAAACATACCGATGCGCGTGGGTATACCATCGGGCGCATCGCCCAGCATGAGATCGATCATCTCGACGGTATATTGTTCATGGAGCGGATCGAGGACCTGAGTACCTTTTACGACCGTCGTCAAGAACGCGCGCAACGCCGCCGTCGTTTTCTGCGCCGTCGCACTGAGGCTGAAGCGCCAGTACCGGAGTAGGGTATCGAGAACCAATACATCAGGGCGGCTACTACATGTAGCCGCCCTATGTATTGGAAGACCGTCAACGGGCGCGAGTGCGCCAGGTCCTCATAAGGTCTGGAGCAACACGCGCATGAGCCAGTCCAGCGGCGACAAAGCCCCCAAAGACGACGACGAAAGCGGGAACCAACAGGCGAATGACGTGTATGGTGCGGCGGTACTCTGGAATCCGAAACCGGTCGAACAACCCCAGCAAGCGCCGTCCGATCAGCACGAGGCTCACGAGCACGAGCGCAGAGATCAGACCGACGACCGGAAGCCAGCGCTGTTCGCTCCAACGCAGTGATATGCCGCCAACACGACGCCCCCCAACAGCACATAGCCAGGCAGGAGCACGCGTCCTACGTGTTCCAAGGTGTCGGTAATCGCTCCCTGCATATCGTTTCGCACGCGCCCCAGGCCCCACGATAATATCAGCCAGCCGAGGATTAGCACCAACCCATGGGTGACGGCAGTTGCCAGTGCCAGCAAGAATGCATCGAGGGCCATAATCGGGCCCGCAGAACCACGGATCAGCAGCAGGGTAGCCGGACGGAGTGCGCCGAGAAGGCGTACCATGCCTACCACAGCTCCCACACCACCCACGTAGAACATCATCTCGAACGCACGCATACGTGCTACCGCGAGTGCACGTTCCGCCGCCGTCGCGGACTGTTGGGCTTGCATTGCCATCATACGACGCTCTGCCTGACGCTCATCGAAACTCCGAGCGGGAGAGGTGTCGTGTGCGATAGGCGAAAATGGTCGTGGCAACGCAGGGCCGCTCGGCGGCGCGAGCGCCTGGTTTGCACCAAACGGCGCAGGAATCAGCACGCCATGCGTCTGGGCAAGCCAATCCAGCCCTTCACGCGCCTGTTCGTTGTGCGGGATCGAGCAGCAGCACTTTACGCAAGCAATAGGCGATATCATCTGGCGCGGTATGCGCACCGCTCAACCATAGCCATGCTTCGACGTTATCGGGTTCTTTGCGAACCGCTGCCTGGAGTAGCGCCTGAGCGCGTGGCTTTTCGCCAGCGACCAGCGCGGCACGCCCTTCGGCGATCAGGGAGGCGGTTGCTTGCTGCTCGTTGTCCGACCGCGCCATCAGAGGAATAAATGAGGATCGACATGTCGTGGTCGCACACGTTGCTTTTCGCTGCGAATGATCGAACGAATCTGACCGACCGCCTCATCGAGGCGATTCTCGCCGTTGACCACCACATAATCGAACGCATCAATGTGCAGCAGAGTTCATGCTGCGCGGTAACAAGCCGTCGCTCAAGCTGTTCGGGCGAATCGGTGCGACGCCATTGCAACCGCGTGCGTAGTTCGTCGAACTCGGCAGGGACCATAAAGATCAGGATCGCATGCGGCGCGAGTTGGCGTACGGTCGCCGCACCCTGCACGTCGATCCGCAACACGACATCCTTGCCGCTACTGTAAGCCCTTCGCCGATCTCGGATTTCGGAATACCCTTAGTTGACCGTAGACTTCGGCCCATTCGACGAACTGGTTATCCTCGATCATCGCTTGGAAACGTTCGGTGGAAAGGAAATGGTAATCGACGCCTGGAATCTCGCCCGGTCGCTGCGGACGGTCAGTCGCTGTTACGACGAAATGAAACGGGAATCCAAGCTCACGCATCCGCATCAAGGCTGCATCTTTACCAACGCCGGACGGTCCCGATAACACAACCAGCAAAGGCCAGGGCTCGCCGCCTTCGATCACCGGATTCAGGGCCTGATCGTCCATATTTCCCCAATATTGACACTGAAGGTCAGGCTTGGTATGCTGCCCTTCCCGTTATGAATGTTGATGCCCTTACTACAACTGCTCTCGTGGACGAACTCCGACGAACTATACTCGGGGGTCGCATCCAGCATGTCGTCTTGACCACGCCAGTCAGTATCGGGCTTGAAATCTATCATGCCGGACGCCGCCATCAACTGCTCGCCTCGGCGAATCCGCGCAGTCCGCGTCTGCATCTTGTCGATGCGAAGCTTTCGCGTGGCGTCGATCACCGACACACCGTTGCTGTTGCTGCTTCGGAAATATGTTCGCAATGGCATTCTTACCAAGATCGAACAGCCCGAACTCGAACGCATCGTGGTGCTGAGTATAACCAAATACCCCGGTGGGCGCAAGGATAGTGACGACGATGCGACGACGACGAGTCATCGAGGAACGACGTTGCGAACTCATCGTGGAAATGCTAGGCCCGCGCGCGAACCTCGTTCTGGTAGACGACGACAACCTGATCCTGGACGCAGCCCGTCGTTCTACTACCGAGCCAGGAGGGCGCGCGATCATGCCACGCGCAGTGCCTATACCCTGCCCGCGATGCCACCGGGACGGCGCGACCCTCGCATCGCAGTCGGAAACCGGCATGCAGGATGCCTTCGGTCAGGGCAGCGATCCAGCCAAGGCACTGGCTGGCAACCTATGCTGGTGTTTCGCCGCTGCTTGCACGTGAAGCGCTGGCACGCGCACAGGCGGATGCTGTCGATCCGGGATCGTCGAGCACTATCGCCGCGCATCTGCGGGCGTTATACGCCGATCCATTTCAGCCATCGCTGGCCTATGAACGTGAACGTCCGATCGCCTTTGCGCCCTATCTGTTGACGCAGTTCGACGATGCTCGGCCTGTCCCCAGCATCAGCGCAGCGCTTCAGATCTACTACGAGGCGAGTGAGCAACTAACGGCACATGCCCAGCGTCGCGACCAGCTGTTGGCACAGGTGCGTGATGTACGTAGCCGCGTGCAACGCCAACTCGAGGCACTTGAACGCGAACTCGTGCGCGCCGAGGCGCTCGACACGTTACGCTGGGAAGGCGAGATGATCTATGGCTATCTGCATGCCCTGGTACGCCGGGACAAACATCGTTAGAGGTCGAAGGCAAGACTATCAAGCTCAACCCGAAGAAAACGGCGGTGGAGAACGCACAAACGCGCTTTCGCGAATACGATAAAGCCAAGGGTGCACTGGCAGGCGTTCCCGAACGGCTCGCGTCAACTCGTAGTCAACTCGCCTATATCGATGACATGGTCACATTGTTGGAGTTTGCCGATAGCTTCGAGGCGATCTCGACGATCGAGCGCGAATTGATCGAACAACACCTTGTCGGGAAACGCGGCGAGAAGCCCAAAGGACCCCGCTGCTGCGCCATTGCGGCTGATATCGAGCGATGGCACGACGATCCTGGTAGGACGCTCGGCGGGACAGAATGAGGATGTGACATTCAACCTGGCACAGCCGGACGACCTGTGGTTTCATGCTCGTGGTGTTCCGGGGCACATGTGGTAGTGCTGATCGACGGTGCGGTCGGCGATGCGACGATGCTTGAAGCCGCCGGACTAGCGGCGCATTTCTCCAAGGCGCGCAACTCGACCTCGGTCGAAGTGACGGTCTGCGAACGTCGCAATGTCCGCAAAGTTGCCGGAGGTCCGCCCGGTCTTGTGACGGTGCGCAACGAGCATAGTATTCGTGTACCACCGCTCGCACCCGAAGACCTCCATCCACGCGTTTAACCCAGTCGCACTCTATGGCGCAGGATGCAGCCGAGTACCGTTTTCATCACTCCATTCCGCAGGCGCCACCGCTTGTTCCTCGCTAGCACGACACACGCCCTGAAGCATCATGAGATGCGATAGTCTTTTCGCGTGTGGCGACAAAATGTGTCTATACTACGTATATGAAGCGTTTATCTGGTGTTGTCGCGACGGTACTAGTGGTTGCGTTGGTGGTCGGTATGTTTGTGTGGCGGTTGCCCCGCGAACCCGTCGCCTATGTGCCACTTGGACCGGGTGACACATATCTCGCGCTTGGCGATTCCCTCGCCGCGGGTTGGACGGTCGGCGATCCTAGCGAATCGTATGTAGGGCGGATCACAGCGCAATTGAAGCAGAACACACCGCAGATCGAGGTACGCAATCTCAGCATCCCCGGCGAGACCACCGCATCTATGCAGCGTGGACAGCTTCAAGCGGCTATCGCGTTCATCGAGCAGGAGCAGGCAGCCGGACGGCGGGTTAGTCCGATCACGCTCGATATCGGCGGCAATGATGCGAACGCTGCCCTTCGAGCGGACACTGCGACCCGTACACGCGCCATCGAGCGGGTCCAGCAGAACCTTGGTACGATCCTCGACGCGCTTCTCGCTGCTGCCCGTTCGTCATCGGGCGAACGCACGGCAGATATCGTCGTAATGAACTACTACAACCCATATGGCGGCGATCTGAACGACCAGACTTCGCCAGCCTATTGGACGAACCAACTTAATTTAGCGATCGCGAGCGCGGCAGCCGAACGAGGCATCCCCATTTCTGATGTAGCCAGCGAGTTCGGTGGTGGTCTAGCATATCGCTATACGTACATTACCACTGGTGACCTTCACGCCAACGCCGACGGTCATCGTGTGATCGCGACGCAATTCTGGCGTGCCCTGGGTTATCCTGGCACCCTCGCGCAGCGACCATAATGAAATAAACATGCGACATCGGACATAACAATGCCCTGAGCGAATTCGCTCAGGGCATTGTTATATGTTGGCAGCAACTGAACAGACTTACTCTTGTTCAGCCGTTCCTTCTGTCTCCTCGTCAGCGTCAGTCGCAGTGTCTTCCGGCGTGGCTTCGGCTTCAGCCTCAGCAGCAATCGCCTGTTCTTCCTCGACGATTTCCTCTTCTTCGGACGCCGTCTTGGACGGATTGAGCGTCGCAAGGGCTTCGTCGGGTGACGTCAGGATTTCAACCTTATCGCCCAGTTTCAGGTCCCTGACGTGGATTACCGTGTTGAAGTCGGTGATGCCGCTGATATCGACTTCGATGTTCTGGGGCAGATCGCCAGGAAGCGCCCGTACGTGCACGAAGTTGAGAATCTCGTTCGCGATCGCGATGCCGCGCTCGACCATGACGTTCTCACCGACAAGCACCACCGGAATGTCGGCAGTCATCGGCATGAGAAGATCGACGACGCGAAAATCGACGTGAATCCAAACGTTGGTGATCGGGTGGCGCTGGATTTCACGAATAAAGGCTTGTCGCTTTCCGGTGGGGGTTTGCAACTCGATCAGGGCGTTGCGGCCTACTTGCTGGTATACACGACCGAAGATTCTGGCATCGGTAACGTAGTTCACCGGCGTCACGCCACGTCCACAAATCGATGCTGGAACCTGGCCAGCGGCGCGCAGATGTTTAACTTTTCTTGCCTGTGATCGAGCGTGGCTCGAGCACTAATGTTGGTTGGTCCATTCAGTCTCGCCCCTCCTTATGGGCTATTGCTGGGTATGGAAATAGAACCGATGGAGTATAGCATGCCAACAAAGGTGCGGCAACTTTGATGAACGACCGACGACCGAACAGAGCTTTCAGGGTGCAGTCAACATCGTAAAATCTGTCATCCTGAACCGCAGTGAAGGACCTTTCCGAACGAGAGACAGACCCTTCGCCGCGGCTCAGGGTGACAAGCCCACAGGGAATCATATCTGGAGCGGACGTTGAAGGCACCGTGCAGGGCTTTTGTGTTCTCGGAAAAGAGATACATCCCTTTGGTAAAATGAAGGTTTCAGCAACCCCTTACCACAGGAACGTGGCAGAAGGATACCGTGATGTGGCTGTTAAATGGCACGCGCTTATTTTGATTGGCGCGTGACGGATAATGCACAGATGGCACCGCGACCGCCAGCGCGAGAGGCAGCATGGTACAATTTTACAGGCCGTAAGGCACAAGGAGGATAACGATGCTGAACGAAGATATGGTACGCTCCGCGTTGAAAAATGTGATCGACCCTGAAATTGGGCTTAATATTGTCGATCTTGGTCTGGTGTATGGCGTCGATATCGCCGACGAAGGCAAGAGTGTGCGGGTCGACATGACGTTGACGACGCCCGCGTGTCCGGCAGGACCAATGATCCTGGATAGCGCGAAGCAGGAAATCACAACACTTAAGGACGTGTACCCAAACCTCGAAGATATTAACATCAACCTGGTCTGGACACCGTTCTGGAATCCCTCGATGATGAGCGAAGATGCCAGGGAAGAATTGGGCTACTTCTAAGCTCATACCACATGGCATATCCCTTGCTTAGCGGACGACCGCATGGCTTTGGAATGAGGGGAGAAGACGCCTTCGGGCGAGTTTCAAAGCCTACACACCCGTGCTCATCGAGCGCGGGTGTTTTGTTTGTCGAGAGCGGCGCGTAGCTGATCGAGGCACTGATCAGGCGACGAGCGCGCCAGCGCTGGCGGGAAATGGAGCACGTGCCAGCCGTCGATTGCGTCAGACCACACCGGTTCGTTACAGAACACAGCGACTCCTGCTTTTACCCCGTTTGTCACGGCGATGGGCACGATGTACCGCTGCTTGCCTTCGCCGATTTCGAGCCGCCGCTCGGCCTTTAGTCCAGCATCCCGGAACAGCGACCACAACATCTCCTCAACGTCGTCATCGAGCCACAGATCGTTGATCTCGTCGGCTTCGAGCAAGCGCCGTAGCGTCGTCGGAATAAAGGTAATGCGGCGTAGGCGACGGCTAGGGATGGGGTACTGTAACGCGCTCAGTGGCCCAAGTTCGATCTGATAATAGCGTTCGTCTGCACGTGGATGGTCTGGTTGGTCCGGCAGCAATTCGCGGCGTGTCACCGTGCGGTAGCGGCGTACCGGCGCGTAGTAGCGGATGTGAAAGGCGTCGTCGCCAAAGACGCGGCTCTGGTAGAACGCTAGATAGCTCGCGGCGACCGGATGCGGCGCATGTTTCAGGGGAATACGATACCAGCCATCGTCCACGATATGCCGCCAGTCAGCATGATTGTTGACCAGCACCACGAGCGTGGGCGCGTCGTCCCCCCTTTCGCTCATGCGCTGGCACCACTGGCGTCGAGCAGGGTGTAGGCGTCGGGAATGTAGCGGGCGAGGTCGTCACGCAGTCGCAGCAGCGCGAGGTCGCACGCCTTTGCTTCGAGCATCACATCGAAGTCGCGCAATCCCACCCCCGTCGCGGCGAATCCGGCGAACTCCCATGGATTCAGGAAATCGGCATGATGACCGGGCGTGGTGCCGACAGCACCCAACGTCGTCGCCCTGACGCTTCATCCAGGCGTTGAACCGCCCGCATCTCTGTGCGGGGCGAGGAAAAATGCACCTTGGGACGCACATGCTCAGGCCAGGTGGCGAGGGCATATTCCAGCCCGTCCTTGACATCCCAGCCTTCGGGATTGTGCAGGCGAAAATGCAGGTAATCGAACACTACCGGCACGCCCGTCGCGGCGTGGAGGCGCAACGCGGCAGGTAGGGTCAAGCCCTCGTCGCCGTGTTCCAGCACCAGACGCCGTCGCACCACGTCGGGTAATCGCTCCCAGGCATAGACCCATCTGCTGATCGCCGCGTCGTAGCCGCCCGCCAACCCACCGCTATGAATCACGATCACCGCTTCCGGTCCAAGTCCCATGCCATCCAGCATACCCGTCAGCACGCACAGCGCCTCGATCGAACGCTCCACCACCAGCGGCTCGGACGATGCAAGCGCGACATGCGAAGGCGCATGGAACGTCAGCCGTAAGCCTTGAGCGCGGGCAAGCGCTCCCACTTCGCTCAGATCGTCGCGACATTCCGCAAGTTGCGCGTGTAGGGAAGGCCATTCGGGGTGGGTCACATAGGGTGCGAGGTCGGAGGCCATGCGATACATGGAGATGTCGCACGCCCGCAGGTATGTGAACACGTCGCGCAGGTGCGCCAGGCTCACGCTGAGGTGTGGCGCGTTCTGCGCCCGCCGCCCGTCATACGCACGCAAGCCAGGTTTACCCAGAACGCGAACCGAAAAGCCGAGGCGCATACACCCTCACCTGAATCGACGGCTATATTCTAGCATCACCCCACTGCCTGGCGCATCCTGCAGAACAAGTTTCGCATGACGCTGGTCGAAATTCATGGACGCCTGTACAGCTTCGTATAAATGCTCACCGCGACATTCGAGCCTGAAGTGTACCGAAACTACGATCACCTTCCTGGCGCTCGTGCCGACTGATGGCGATGAACCCGATACCGTCTACACCTCGAAGGTCTGGAAGCCGAGCAATGACGCGTTCGCCTCAACGACACCACAACATATCCCTATCATAACGAGCGATGCTGGCGACTCCAAATTGGCGGCTCGGTATTTGCCACGGTTAGCATCAGGGATGACATAGTTACTATTTTTGGAGGCGACGATGTTAAAATTTATTGGCGGCATTCTGGTTGCCCGCTGGTTTCTAGGTATCCTGGGAGTTGTTATCGGCGGCTGGAATAGTGTATTGGGCAGTGAAGCAGGTCGCCGGCACAGCCGACGTTGCCGGATAGCAAGCGACACGGTGGTAGACACATCACAAAATGTGCAGCCACCACCGTGGAACGAAAGCTCATTGACACCTTTTAGGCCGATTTTATCTTCATTCTGCTATCCGTCGCGTTTGACGCTCACACAGTCGAGGACTATTATGCATCTATGGCTCCTTTTGTAGAATGGTGCGCCGTCGCTGAAGACCTGGCAGCAACCACAAAAAAACTCTCAAAATCTGCGATCCTGGCAACGTACCTTCCGACGCTCGACGACGAGAACCTCGCCCTCGCGTGTCGCTTCTTCGCAGGAGCGCCTTTTGCGGCGCATGACGAACGCGTACTACAGGTCGGCAACGCGGTGATCCGCGATGCCGTGCTTGCGATCACCAATACCGATAAAGACACCTGGCACCGACTTCAGGTCGAATGGGGCGAGAACGGCCTCGCCGCCGCCCAAGTCATGCCCGGTCATGCCGCCGAACGTGCGACACTCTCGCTACGCGATGTCCTCGATATCTACGAGCGTTTGCAGGAGGCGCGTGGACCGTCGCGCAAAACGCCGCTCTTGATCGATGCCCTCAAACGCTGTACCGCGCTCGAAGCCACATACCTGATTAAGATCATGGGCGGCGACCTGCGGATTGGCTTGCAGGAAGGACAACTTGAAGACGCGCTGGCACGACTGGCTGAGGTTCCTGTCGCCGAAGTGCAATGGACGAACATGCTACTGGGGGATATGGGCGAAACCGCATTGATGTTACGCCACGGCACACACCGCGATGCGACGATGCGACTGTTCCACCCAATCAAGTTCATGCTGGCATCGCCGACTCCAGGAACCGGAAGAAATCCGACGCACGATCGAGGACGGCTTCTTCGTCGAAGACAAATACGACGGTATCCGGGCGCAGGTCCATAAACAGGGCGACCGTATCGCGATCTTCTCGCGTACGCTCGACGAAGTAACCCATCGCTTCCCTGAACTGCATCGAGTCCCTGCTGGAACTTCCGGGCGACTTTATCCTCGACGGCGAGATCGTCGCGGCACGTGATGATGCTTTCCTGCCGTTCAAGGCACTGCAACAACGCCTGGGGCGCAAGATCGTCAGCGAAGAACTGCAGGCCGAGATTCCGGTCGTGTTCGTCGCCTATGACGTGCTCTACCAGGACGGCTGGTGCTGCTGGATTATCCGCTCTACCAGCGCCGCGCACGCCTCGAAGCGATCCCCTTTGACGGTCCGTTGGGCGCGTCGTTACAATCGCTGGTACGCAATATCGAGAAGATCGAGCCAATGTTCGAGGCGGCGCGCGCACGCGGCAACGAAGGGCTGATGATCAAAGACCCCGATTCGGCTTATAAACCTGGGCGACGTGGCCGAGAATGGCTCAAAGTCAAGAAGGCGCTCGCCACATTGGATGTGGTCGTCACCGCTGCCGAAGTTGGCACGGGCAACCGACGGCGTTTCCTCAGCGACTTTACGTTCGCCGTGCGACGCTCGCAGGAAGACGGCGAATTGCTCAACGTCGGCAAAGCCTATAGTGGCCTGACCGACGTTGAATTGACTGAGCTTACCGCCTGGTTCAAGGAACACACGCTCCAGGATTTCGGGCGCGTGCGGCTGGTCGAACCGCAGATCGTCCTCGAAGTCGCCTTCGATGTCGTGCAAGCATCAGCGCGGCACAAAAGCGGCTATGCGTTGCGGTTCCCACGGATCGTTCGCTGGCGCACCGACAAGCTAGTCGAGGATATTGATACGCTGGATGCCGTGCGAGAACTGGCAGGCGAGGGCTAGCGGGCGTTCGGATTTGATCGCGCAGATGGTATGCTAGATTCCACATTATTTCGGTACATACAATAATTCTATATTGGAGTAGCAGGCATGGCGCAAGACCCAACAACCGCACAGCCAGCGGATACACAATCAAGTTCAGCGGCGGCATCAGGTTCAGCCGAAAACCCCTTACGTAAAGGGTTACGCATGTCACGCACGCCACAACCGTGTGTGTTGATCATCTTTGGTGCATCGGGCGACCTGACCAATCGTAAGCTGCTGCCCGCCCTGTGGGCGCTCTCAGAAACCCAACAGCTTGGGCCTGGCTTCTCGGTTGTCGGTATCTCGCGCACCAAGAAAACAAATGACGAGTTCCGGCAGGAGCTACGTGACGCGCTTGACGACGAAAGCACTGAACGATAATCCCGCCTTTGAACAATTCCTTCAGGGCTTGTTCTACATGCCTGGCAACATCAACGATGCCAGCATGTACAAGGAACTCGACACGCTCCTGCACAAGATCGACGACGAGCGCGGCACAGGCGGCAACCGTGTGTATTATCTGTCCACACAGCCTTCGTTCTTCCCGATCGTGATCCAGCATCTTGGCGAGGCTGGCATGGTCAGCAACCAGACCGAAGGCGCGGGCTGGACACGTATCGTGATCGAAAAGCCGTTCGGACGCGACCTCAAAACCGCGCACGAACTCAATCAGGATGTACTCAAGGTCTTCGACGAGCGGCAGGTCTATCGCATCGATCACTATCTGGGCAAGGAAACCGTACAGAACCTGATGGTGCTGCGCTTCGCGAACACGATCTGGGAGCCGATCTGGAACCGCCGCTACGTCGATCATGTGCAGATCACCGTGGCGGAGCGCCTGGGCGTCGAAGGACGCGGTGGCTACTACGAAGAAGCTGGCCTGGTGCGCGATATGATCGCGAATCACCTGCTGCAGCTGCTGATGATCGTCGCGATGGAGCCGCCGGTCGCCTTCGACGCCGACGCCGTGCGCGACGAGAAGGTCAAGGTGTTGCGAGCGGTTCGCCCGTTCAGCCCCGAGCGCATCGCCACCGATGTCGTGTTCGGGCAGTATGGCGCGGGTGCGTCGGCAGCCGAGCCGGTGCCGGGCTACCGCGAAGAAGAAAAGGTTTCACCGACATCGACAACCGAAACCTATGCGGCCATGCGCTTTTATGTCGACAACTGGCGCTGGCAGAACGTGCCGTTCTTCCTACGCTCGGGCAAGCGTCTGCCCAAGCGCGCGACCGAGATCGCGATCCAGTTCAAGCCCGTGCCGCATCTGCTGTTCGACCATAGCACACCCAACGTCTCATCGATCCGGATCCAGCCTGATGAAGGTATCGCGCTTCAATTCGATGCGAAGGTGCCCGGAACCCAGATGGTCGAGCGACCTGTGCTGATGGACTTCCGCTATGGCACATCCTTTGGCGTCGAGCCAGCCGACGCATACGAGCGTCTGCTGCTGGATGTGATGCTGGGCGACGGCACGCTGTTCGCACGGCGCGACGAGGTTGAAGCAGCCTGGAAGCTAATCGACCCGATCCTGGAACAGGCCGTAGAGCACTGGGGCAAAGAGTTTCCCAACTACGAAGCCGGAACATGGGGACCCGCCGCCGCCGACGACATGATCGAGTCGCCCGAACGGCGATGGAGACGCTTATGAGCGACACAAGCCCGGACGATGCTCGACGCTGGTGCCGACCTACAGCCCGAAGCGATCGAGAACACCTTGCGCGGCTTATGGCAGGACATGGTGAACCAAAACACTGATGTCACCCAGGTGCGGATGCTGAACCTGTTGGGCTACTTTCCCGACGTGCCGACGATGGATATACAACAGGCTATCAATGCCGTCGCCGTGCAGCATCCCGGACGTGCCATCACACTCATCGCGGATGACCAGCCGCCGCGTGTCGAAACGACCATCGCCTGTCGCACGGGCGGCGAAAAGTTACGGGCCTGCGGCGAACAGATCACCCTGCGTGGCATGGTGAATGGTGAGCCGGTCCATAGCCTTGCCATCGCCCTGCTGCTGGGAGGCTTACCGATTACGGTCTGGTGGCATGGTGCAGTCGATTTCGACGACCATGTGTTTCACCAACTCACCGCAACCGCTGACCGCGTGATTCTCGATTCGCGTACCTGGCCCGAGGTATCCCAGGGTCTCCAGTCGCTTTCCAGTATGTTGCAAGACCATAATCATCACGCCTGGTTCAGCGACCTACGGTGGCGCGCCCTGACCGCCTGGCGGCGTATCATCGCTCACTCTTTTGACGTGACCGCCGCACGGCAAAGCACTAGACGACATCGGCGAGATCACCATTGAGTATGGCTCGTCCAACGCAGGCAATCGATCGATGCGGTTTACCTCGCCGCCTGGTGGATGAGCCGCACCGGACGTGTTCCGGCACGCCTGGAACATAACACCAGCGAGATCGTGCTGCGTACCCGTCCAGAAGCCGGCAAACAACGCAAGGCGTTGCGGATCGCCCTACGTGCGGTGCCAAGCGACCAATCGATCAGCCGCATCGAGCTGCTTGGTACAGGCGAACAGTATGCGCGGGTGTTCTTCGAAGCAGCACCCGACAAACGATCGGTACGTACCGAGATCGAGGTCGCGGACCGTCCGATGTTCGAGCAGGTGTCGTCACTCGGCGCGGACGACCTCACGAGCCTTCTCCACACCGAACTCGGCAACGTTGTACCCGATCCAACCTATGAGGATGCGCTCCATCTGGCGAGCGACATACTCACTATGTTGTAGCTGCAATGCGATAGTAATACACAAAAGGACCGGCATAATGCCGGTCCTTTTGTGTATTACTCGGATGGTGCCGTTTCAGTCGGCGGTGGTATCTCGCTCAGGGGCGTCGGATTGAAGAACGTGTAGATCGTATGCGAGAAGTCGCCAAGGTAGGGCGATGGTGTTGCATAAGCATTGGTCACATAGCCATCGCGCCAGATGTAGATCGCTGCGACATAGCGGCCACCGGGAGAATCGACAATACCCACATCCGACTGCATATCGTCGATCCAGCCACCCTTATGGGCGATCTTGGTTCCGGTAGGCAATCCCGCCACCATACGCTCCTCGTCGTGTGGGCGTTCGAGCCACGCGAGCAATCTCTTTGCACAGGTCGGCGGTAAGCTTGCCATCAACCTTTTCGAGCAATGCACCAGTACCCTGGGTACACTCGTCCAGCATCACGAACAGCGACCCCATCTCGTGTGGCGTCGTTCGCACATAGCCGTCGGGTGTCGTGTAAGGTGCTCGCCCTCCTTGGCAGGGCCACCCTGGGGCAACAGCGACTGTTGGATCAACCATTCGCCCGACTCATACGGGATCAACTGGTAGGTGTGTTCCAGGCCAAGGTTTTTGAGCATCTCCGACATCTGGTTGACGCCTTCCAGCGCCGCTTCGGTTCCTTCGCCGCCGACCGCAGCCGCCAGGAGCGCGTTGGCTTCGAGGTTCTCGGAGTCGATGATCACCTTCTGCATCCAGCCGGTTTGCTGCTCGTCGAGTTGTCCCAGGCGCGAGTACACGAAGATCATGATCGGCACTTTCATGACGCTCGCACCTGAAAAGACCGTATCGGCGTTGTAGGCCACGGTTTCGCCGGTTTGGAGGTCCTGGACATAAAACGCTGCGACGCCATCCCAGAACGCGGCATGGTCACGCAGCACGCGTTCCAGCTCCGTCATTGGCGGACGGGCTGCCGTGGTCGTTTTGACCGACATGACGACCGAATTCGACGCTTCGGGGTCTTCAAGCGCGCCTTTGATATCGGCAACCGTTTGATCGATATCAAGTGTTGCGGCTGGCGTTTCAGCGAACGTAAACGTCTGTGTCAGCGCTTTGGCATCGGAGATGACCTGCGTCGCCGGTTGCTGCTCGATGGCAGGGGCGATCGTTTCGACGAATGCCCGCACCGCGGTTTCGTCGACAGTTGCATCGAGCGGCTGCTCGACGGGCATGTCATTCGTGGCTGCCGACCGCGCATCCGCGACAAGCGTGGTGGCGTCGGGCAATTGCATAAAGTCATTTGCCCGCAACGATGTGAGGTAGCGTGGCGCACGCAGCACGATGCGGCGATCCTGAGTCTCAAGGCGTTTGGTGACACGGGCAGTCGCCGCTTCTTCGGTTAGCCCACCAACGTCGATACCCGCGATCGTGCTTCCCACAGGAAAGGTCCAGGCTATCGCGGTGGCGGTCGGAGGAACAGTCGTCGGCGCTTCGGTTGCTGCAACCGTCGGGGTGATGGTCGGGACCGTGACTGCGGTTATAGTTGCCTGAGTAACATTGGGACCATCGGGCTGCGCGCATGCTGCCAGCAGCGATGTGCCAAGCAATACGGCGGCGGCGAACGAGGATAGTCGGTACAGATTCTTTGACATGGATTTCCAGACGATGACGCACGTAGGGCGTAACTATTGAATTAAATGTAATGCGGAGGTGAAGTATAATCGTCTCCAGCCGAAAGAACAAATAAACCGTAGGACCGATGGCACTCCTACCGCTGATGGTAGGTATCTCGAATTGTAGCGAAGGATTACGATCATTCGGTCGTCGATATCATGGTCGGTACAGTTTCGGCGGTCGCGGGCGTCGCGCTGCTTGATGTCGAATGGAAGCTGACCATCACCGTTCGGGGTTGACCATTATAGGATCGCCACCAGAGTGTTGTAGAAGCCGCGTTCCAAATAGCAACCCAGGGCTCCGTCAACGTCCTATCCAGAGCACGATTTCTCGCGAGATTGTCACGCTGAGTGGAGCGAAGAGTTTGTCTCTCCTTCGGAACGATCCTTCACTGCGGTTCAGGATGACACATTTCACGACGTTGACGGAACCCTGGATAGCAAGCAACGCTATAACACCTGAACGATCTCATTCGGCACCACAAGGTTCGCCCGCACATCGGCACGACCGCACTCGAATGGGGCGATGCTAGCGAGAAACGGAAGTTGATTGGGCGCATCTTCGAAGACGCGCCGCTTGATGCCGCAGAGCAGTGCCTACAACTCAATCATTTCCGCTGTAACCACATTCCGGATGAACAAGGAAGGCATGGGACAATTCACAAGAGGGCGGCCTCAAACTTGCAAGCATACGTTGTGTTTTCCCAGCGATACGTGATCGGAAAAAACCATGCAGGCCGGTCAACAAAAAGCCTATATCGGGCACCCCTGGAAGCCAAGCATTCGGCTGTTTCGCACTATCGGGCGCAACGCGCTCGAACACGATATCAGTGCTGTCGCCACGCAGTTAGCCTTTCATTTCACGTTCTGCTTCTTCCCAATGTTGTTGGTATTGGGCGTTGTACTGACGTGGATCGACGCACCGTTTCTTTTCACGCGCATTATGAGCGCGATTCATACCGTGTTACCACCTTCCACCAATGAATTGATCGATCAAGTGCTGCTGGAAGTACGGATCGGCGGCAACTGGCAAATCTTTATCGCCGGATTATCGTTGGCGCTATGGTCGGCAGTCAGCGGGCTGATCTTGCTGATCAGTGCGGTCAATCATTCGTATGGTGTGGACGACGATCGACCCTACTGGAAGCGGCTACTGTTGGCACTTGGCCTCACGCTGTTGCTCGCCGTGCTGCTGGTCCTGGCGACCGCGCTTGTATTGGGTGGTCACTGGCTCGGCCTACGCATCGCCGGGTGGATGGGTCACGATTCCTGGTTCGTTACATTCTGGATCCTGGCACGCTGGCCAACCGTATTGTTATCCGTCATATTCGGGCTACTGGTACTCTACACGGCTGCACCGAAACTACCGATATCAGCGAAACGCGCCTTTCCTGGCGCGTTGGTCGGCGGCATCGGATGGGTTGCGACAACACTCGTGTTTGGCTGGTATATTAATACCTATGCTACGTATAATCGTGTATACGGTTCGATTGGCGGTATGATCATTCTGATGCTCTGGCTCTACGTCGGCGGCATCGTGATTTTGCTGGGAGCCGAAATCAACGGTGCGCTTTACCTGCCGCCGAAAACACCTTCCCTAGAATTCATTCTATGCGTCGCACAATCACTCTTCTTATCGTCATTGCGGCAGTACTGGCAGCCATCATACTGATACGGCTCAGCGGTGCGAGCCTCGAACCTGCGGCAATTGCCGACCTGCTGCGGATGGGCGGAGAATTCCGTGGCGGGATCGCCAGCGTCATCGCACCACTGCTCTTGATCCTGGCGCTGGCGGCGATTCTGGTGATACCTGTGCTGCCCGCCCTGATCTTCCAGGTCGGGGGTGGGCTTGCCTTTGGTCCCGCGCTCGGCTTTGTGTACGTACTGATTGCGGATATCCTTGGCGCGACGATCGGCTTCTGGTTGGCACGGCGATGGGGCAATCGGCTGCTCACACGCTGGCTCAAGCCTACAACGATGGCGCGCATCGAGCAATTAGCACGTCGCTTGAACTGGCAAAGCATCATTTTGTTGCGGTTGTTGCCAGGTCCGGCCTATCCCCTGATTTCCTTCGCCGCGGGAATCTCGCCACTCAGTTTCGGCCGCTTCATCGCGTCGTCGTTCGCTGGCGTCGTTCCATCGCTGGCGCTGCTGGTGTTGGCAGGTGATATCGCGGCGACATCCTGGTGGCTTGCCCTCGTCATCGTCGTTGTCTTTGTCGCGAGCATGGCTCTGGTTGGGCGACTGATCAAACGCGACAACGCGCGAAGTCTGACGTTAGATTGCCACCACTCGCGGGTTGAGACTGGTCGAGGCGAGGACGCGCATAGGCTTGCACCGCGTAATACAACGCTTTGGGTCTGCCATCCGCCGTCATGAACGAATAATTGTCCTGATATGAATAGGACAGCGGAATCTGCCATTGCCAGAAACACACCGCGATCACATCGTCCCAACGCTGGCTCATCGCATACGCTTCAACCGTCCAGCGCAACCGTTGTGCCGGCGTCACCGCGCTGACCCAACGCGGATGATCGTTCCACCCACCTTCGGTCACGATGATCGGACGAACATACTTTTCTTCGCGCAATATATCGCGGTAGACCTCGACGCGCCGGAAATTGACGCGGTCAGGATGTGGCTCCTCGTCAGCCGGAGCACGCGCACCATAGGCATGCACGCCGAGCACATCGAATGGCGCACCCGCCGCGATCATCGCCCGCAGATACGTCAGATCGTCCATACGTATTCCCGGAACCGCAGGCCCAGGCGAAAAGTTCCCCGCGACGATCTGCATGTCTGGGCGTCGGCAGCCTTTACCGCCGGCACGACCGCTCGCAAGAGCGCGGCATACGCCACCGGATCGGGCTCGCGCCCACCCCACTCGAAATACAAGTTCGGCTCATTCCAGATCTGGATGTAGCGCACGCTCCCGCGATAGCGTGTAGCGAACGCGGCGACATAGCGTGCGAAGTCTTGATAATGCTCCGGCTCTAATTGACGGTCGCTTGTGCGGATCGGTCGCGCCCATTCCGGCACGATATCAATGCGAGCGACGACTTCCAGACCCTTGCCGTCGCGCATGCGGTAATCAGCAAATCCGCGCCATGCCATTCGAAGGTGCGCGGACCTCGCGGCTGCACATAGGCCCAGGGAAACAAATCGACGATGTATGACGCACCCATTTCACGCACGGCGCGTAGCTGTCTGATAATCTCCTGCTCGTCACCGGTTCCTGCCAGTCGCATATGCACACCGATTTTACCGTTAATCGTTTCGACCGATTGCTGAGGCGGGAGATGCAAGGGTGTAACGGTGCGCGGCGCAAGCGCCTGGAGCACGACAATCGTCGCGAGCAGCGCTGTAAGCATGAAATAGGATTCGTCCTAAGCATATTCATATTGTACTGGGTGTTGCCCTTCCCATAGTGCTATTGGGCTATTGTGACCTGCCTGTTGCTTCCTACAATAGAACCATACCTGCTATTAATGCTGTGAGTGCGCCATGAGCGATTTAGTGCTACGTCCAGGTGATTACCGATCAACGTCAACCAGTTCCGCGCCGCAACAGCGACATCTGCTTCACGTGGGTTCGGTGGGAACGCAAGACACGTCGCATGTTCTGCCTTTCGAGCCAAATTCGCTCGAAGAAAGCAGGTCTCAATGTCGGATTTATCTCCGATCTTGTTCTCAAACATATCTATTTCGCGGGTATGCTGTCAGGTCAGCAACTCTCGAACAACATTAAATTACCCTTCCTCAATGTCATCGACACGTGTGCTGATGTTCTTGAAGGAAGAAGAATATATTGACATCATCGGTTCGGAAGGTGGCTTTACCGAGCGTTCATTCCAGTATGTCATCGCGCCGAAAGGACGTGGCAAAGTTCACGAGGTTCTCAACCGTTCCAGTATGCCGGGCCAGCGCCTGTCTCGCTGCAAGCGTATCTCGACGCGCTCAAGAATCAGTCGCTCGGCGACATGATCATCAATCATGACGCGATCCGCAACGCCTTCAAGGGTCTGGTCGTCGGCGAAAAACTGCTTGACCAGATTGGCCCAGCGGCGAATTCCGCACGATCGCTCTTTTTATATGGCCCAGCCGGTAATGGCAAGACCACTATCGCCGAGGGTATTTCACGCATTCTCACGGGCGAAGTAATCATCCCACATGCGATCGAAGTCGATGGGCAGGTCATAAAGGTGTTCGACCCGATCAACCATAGGCTCGTACAACAAGATACTATTTCGCAGGACCGTCGCACGCAGGATACCACGAGCTATCCTATCAACCGCAGACGTGACCATCGCTGGATGCTATGCAGCCGTCCGGTCGTGGTCGTCGGTGGTGAACTGACATTGCCACAACTCGAGATGATTTACGATCCGGTGGCGAAAGTCTATGAAGCTCCTTTTCAGATGAAGGCTAATGGCGGCTTGTTTCTGATCGACGACTTCGGACGCCAGCAATGTCGCCCACAGGATCTGCTCAATCGCTGGATTGTTCCATTGGAACGCAAAGTAGATTATCTGGCGCTCCAAACCGGCAAAAAGCTCCAGATTCCATTCGACCTTTTGATCGTGTTCTCGACGAACCTCGACCCGAAAAACCTGGTCGACGATGCGTTCCTGCGCCGGATTCGCCACAAGATCGAAGTGCCGAACCCGTCGCCGCGTGAATTTCGCGACATCTTTCAACTGGTCTGCGCGGCGAAGGACATTCCCTACAATGATACGGGGCTGCATTATCTGCTGCACGAACATTATGTCAAACATAACCGCGATCTCCGTTGTTGCCATCCACGCGACTTATGCGATCAGATTCTGGACGAAGCCAAATATCGCGGTGTCGCGCCACGCATGACACCAGAATTGTTGGATCGCGCCTGTAACGCCTACTTCGTGAAGCTCTAGCGCTTGCATCGCCGTTTTCTTTTATTTGATTGAGGATACAATGTCTTTATTACGACGACTTAGTGGTGATCCTTCTGCTCCAACAGCGGATTCGGCGCCTGTTGCCGACATCGCCGCAGCGATCCCGCCGATGCCACAGCCTGGTGCCCCTCTCACGTTACCACGCGTTGAAGCCCCACCACGCGCTGTGGAAGTTCCCGCCGATAAATTGGTGGAGTTGTCACTTCAGATAACCGACCGCATGCTGGCATCGCTCGGCTCGGGGGCGCAACTCGACCGGACAACCGATAGCGAGCGGATGCTCCAGGAACGCTTCGCGAATTATTATCGCCAAAGCGGCGAAACACTCACCGAAGCACAGATCAAAGAACTCTATCAGATGGTGCTGACCGAAATCTTTGGGTTTGGACCGATCCAGAAGTTACTGGATGAAGAGGGCATTTCGGAAGTGATGGTCAACGGTCCGAAGACGATCTACGCCGAACGCAAAGGTAAGATCGTCCTCACCGATGTGCATTTTCACAATGACGATCACGTCCTCAAGATCATCGACCGTATCATCCGTCCGCTCGGTCGCCGCGTTGACCGCAAATGGCCCATGGTTGATGCACGTCTGCCCGACGGTTCGCGTGTGAACGCGATCATCGCGCCCTGCGCCATCGACGGACCCACGATCACGATTCGTAAGTTTTCCAAGAACAAGCTCCAGATCGATGACCTGATCAAATTCGGCTCGATGACACGCGAAATGGCGGACTTCCTCAAAGCGTGCGTGGTGTCGAAACTCAACGTCGTAGTGTCGGGTGGTACCGGTTCCGGTAAGACCACGTTGCTCAACGTGCTTTCAAACTTCATTCCGCCAGAAGACCGCATCGTGACCATCGAAGACTCCGCCGAACTGCGGCTGGGACAGGAGCATGTGGTGCGTCTGGAATCCAAGCCCGCCGAACTGGACGGCACCGGGCGGGTGGCGATCCGCGATCTGGTGATTAACTCATTACGTATGCGCCCGGAGCGTATCGTCATCGGCGAGTGTCGCGGCGGCGAAGCCTTCGACATGTTGCAAGCCATGAACACTGGTCACGACGGCTCACTCACGACGCTGCACGCCAACACTCCACGCGACTCGATCTCACGCCTGGAAACGATGTGCATGATGGCGGGCATGGATATGCCGGTGGACGTGATCCGCGCCCAGATCGCCTCAGCGGTCCATGTCATCGTGCAGCAGACCCGTTTGCGCGACGGTACACGCCGCGTCAGCTACATCACCGAAGTGCAGGGGCTGGAAAGCGGCACAGTGGTATTGCAGGATATCTTCAAGCTTGAAGAAAAGGGCATGACACCGGAAGGCAAGGTCATCACAGAACTCAAGCCAACTGGCGTTCGTCCGAAGTTCACGCCGGTGCTGGAAGCGAACGGGTTCAAACTACCACCATCGATCTTTGGCGCGGTTATGCCTGGACGACGCTAACGTCTTCATTTGAGCCAAATGGAAACTGGTATGGGACTTTTTCCAAATCTCCGTATTCGCGCCAAAATGATGCTCAGCCTGGTGGTTGTACTACCATGTTTGCTGGCCATGACCATCCTCCTGGTCCATTACCAAACGGTGAACCAACAACGATGGCATGTGGTGCGCCAGCATACCATAGCGATCGGTAAAAGCGACGAACTGCTGCTTCAGCTAACGAACCTACAGGTGAGCGCCAGCGATTACGCAGCATTCGGCGACGAATCTTCGCGTACCTTCTATCGCGAAGCTAGCCAGCGCTACGAGCAACTCCAACGTGAGATTATCGCGTTGGTCGCACAAGACGCGGTGCAGTCTGCCCGTATCCACGACCTCGACCGTGCGGTAGCGGTGTGGCGCACCACCGTCCTGACGCCCATGGTCAAAACGCAGCCCGTCAAGCCGGGCACAGCTCCGAATCGTATGCAGCCGATCATGGTCAATTCTGCGATGGTCGGACAATTCAATGGTCTCAAGAGCCGAGTTCGCGGACTTTCACACAGTGGAAAACACCGCACTCGAGCGGGCCACCGCTGAGGCGGAAGCATCGTCCAAGATCGTTCGCAACATACTTATCGTTGGTCCGGTCCTAGTCGTGATTATTGGGGTAATCATCCTGACGCTCATCGCGAACCGCCTGGGTCAGCGGATCAGTCTCGTCGCGAAAGCTGCGCAGGACCTTTCGGAGGGCAATCTCAACCAAAGTTACCAACTTCCGGGCGGTCATGATGAAGTCGGCACCTTATCCACAGCCTTTTCACACATGGCAGGAACCATCAGGACACAGCTGACGCAGCAGAAGAAGGCCGAAGAAGATCTTCGCGAAAACGAGAAAATCTATCGTCTAATGGCGGAAAACGCTACCGATATGATCGCCCGCCTCTCGGTCGACGGAATCTATCTCTATGCCTCGCCAGCCTGCCACACAGTGATGGGCTACGATGCCGAAGAACTTATTGGCACTACTGCTAATTCCTACATACATCCTGATGATTTCTTCATGCTCACGGCCAGCGCCCCGATCCTCGACGGACTAGATAGCACCCCAGTTGAGTATCGAGTGCGGCACAAGAACCGAACCTATGTATGGGTAGAATGCATCAGTCGTGCAGTGTTTGATCTCGACACCGGCATGCTTCTTGAAATCCACGCCACAACACGTGACATCACCGAGCGCAAGCGAGCAGTTGCAGACTTGCGCGCACGCGATGAATTGTTCCAAAGCGCTTTCCACGATGCTACCATCGGCATGGCGCTCGTGAGCCTGGACGGTAAGTGGCTTCGAGTTCAACCCAGCACTCTGCGAAATCGTCGGCTACAGCGAAGCGGAACTCCTACGAATTGACTTCCAAACAATTACACATCCCGACGACCTCGACGAAGACATTACTCATCTCAACCAACTCCTGCGCGGCGAAATACGATCGTACCAGATGGAAAAGCGCTACTTCCATAAACAAGGCTGGATCGTATGGATTCAGCTCAGCGTGTCGGTGGTGCGCCAGGAAGACGGACAGCCAATGCATTTTGTGTCACAGATTCAAGATGTGAGCGAACGCAAGAGGACAGAAGCTGAAGTCAAAGACCTTAATGCCACCCTTGAGCGCCATATCGCCGAACTCGAACAAACGACCCATGAAATGGAAATGCTCAGCCAGCTTGTCGATTCGCTGCACGCCTGTGACACAGAACAAGAGGCCTTTGCAGTCATTGGCAGAAAAATCGTTCCATTGTTTTGCAACGATGCTGGTGCGGTTTCGATCAGGGACGCCGCGCATAACATTATGCGTAGCGTCGTCGTATGGGGCGGCTTCGACGGCATGCACAGCTTCACCGGTACGGATTGCTGGACGCTTCGGCGCAGTCAGCCCTATCTCGCCGATGCAGAGCATCCAAACGTGCTGTGCGCTCATTTCGATGAGGATAGAAACATCAGTACACTGTGTATTCCGATGATGGCACGTGGGGAAGTACTGGGCGTCCTACATCTCAAGCAGGTCGCGGCCGGCACGATCGGGCTCAATAAACAGCGGCTCGCGCAAACTGTCGCCGACGACCTGGGGTTGCTACTTTCCAACCTACGTCTGCGCGAAACGTTGCGCATGCAGTCGATCCGCGATCCGCTCACCGGGCTGTTCAACCGCCGCTATATGGAGGAGTCGTTCCTGCGCGAACATCATCGTGCCGAACGGCGCAGCCAGCACGTCGGCATGCTGATGTTCGACATCGACCACTTCAAAAAAGTTCAACGATCGCTTCGGGCATCCTGCCGGCGACCTACTGTTGGCCAACGTCGGCAAGTGCATTCAGGCCCATATTCGCAACGAGGATATCGCCTGTCGCTACGGTGGCGAGGAGTTTGTGGTAATTATGTCGGGAACATCGATGGCGACAATGCTGGAACGCGCGGAGCTCATGCGTGTGGCGATCAAGTCGCTCGAATTATCATATCTTGATGAGCCGCTCGGACAGATTACAAGTTCATTCGGTGTCGCCGTCTATCCCGATAACGGCAACGATACTGCTACACTGCTGGCCGCCGCCGACGCCGCGCTTTACCGTGCCAAACACGCAGGCCGCGACCGTGTGATCGCGGCTCCGCTCATCCGTACGACGGTAAGCCAGGAAGCATTACTGGCATAAAATAGTTCGCACGAATCACGACGGCAAAGGGACGCTGCCAGGCAGCGTCCCTTTGCCGTCGATACAAAACAGCGCTTAGTACAGGAACATCGGCTTGCCAAGAACATGCGACACACGTGGGCGATATTCCTCGATGTCGTACAATTCCGGCACGTCCACGCGCTTGAGACCCTGACCCAGCGTTTCCAGGGGCACGGTCGTGTAATTGCCGTTTTGCAACGCCACCATCTGACCACCGTGTCCGCGTAGCAGATGCTCGACTGCAAGGTTGCCATAGGAGATCGCTACCATACGGTCCAGCGAGTCAGGCGCACCCGCACGCATCAGGTAGCCAACCTGTTGTTCGACGGTATCGATGCCGGTGATCTGCTTGATCGCTTCGCTGGTCGCCTGACCGATACCACCTAACTTGCGGTGTCCGTAGGCATCTTCCTGTCCACGCTCCATGATCTCGCCATTGAGCATGTATGCGCCTTCAGAAATCACCATGATCGAGTAGTGCGAAGGATTGCGCCTGCGATCATCCACCAGTTTTTCCGCAAGCTTTTCCACGTCAAACGGCACTTCCGAGATGATCGCACGATCGGCGTCTGCCAGGTAGCCTGAAATCAAAGCGGTTTCACCGGAATTACGACCAAAAAGTTCCACGATCGCGATACGTTCGTGCGAGCCAGTGGGCGTTCGTAGCGAATTGATGAATTCGACCGAGCGCGTGATCGCCGTCGAGAAACCGATGCAGTAGTCTGTACCAAATACGTCGTTATCCATCGTCTTAGGCACCGCCATCACACGGATACCTTCCTGGTGCATGCGCAGCGCATAGGACAATGTATCGTCGCCACCGATCGGCACCAGCGTATCGATGCCGAGGTACTCGAGGACCTGCAGCACATGCGGCTGTACAATCGACGCTTTTTTGGCCTTCGGCAAAGGGGTACTGCGACGCCAGGAACTCCGGCATCATCGAACGGCTTACCTTCGCCGGATTCGTGCGCGACGAGTGCAGATGCGTGCCGCCGTAGCGGTCGATCGTTCGAACATCGTTCTTCGTCAGCGTTCCGGCCTGTTCTTCATGCGTCGTCGGATCGTCTATGTTGAAATTCAGTAAGCCGCCCCAACCGCGACGAATACCGACCACCTCGTGACCAGCGTCAGTTGCGCGGTTCACCACAGCCTTAATACAGGGATTCAATCCTGGAACGTCACCGCCGCCGGTCAAAATACCAATCCTCATGGTGTATCTCCGTTTGTTCTTCTAATCTGCTTGACTTTCATTTGCATGCGCCGCCGTCCCTGCCACTCATCTGCTTCGAGGGTGTAAGCGATATCGACGCGCACACGTTCTCCAAACTCTCCGGCACGCGGACCATAATTCCACGCAATTGCGTTTCCAAATGCCGCCCATGCCGTCTCGAACGCGCAGCCGCAGGTGTTTGTGATCCGCACCTATCACCCGCGACTCCAAAATTTCCAGGTTATGCGAAACCCATACCGGCTCGGCATTGCCTTGCCCGAAAGGTTCCAGCACTTCGATCTGATCGACCAGGAACAGGCTGTGGTCCCGTAGTGGTAGATCAGCATCGTAGGTAAACCGTTGCTCCAACATCTCATCGGTGAGATCGCGCATCGCGATTGCGACGAGACGTTCTTCAAGCATCCCGACACGATCCGATGGCAAGGTAAAGCCCGCCGCCATGGCGTGACCACCATATTTCGTAAACAGATCTGCGCATTCTGCCAGCGCATCGACGATCGAAAAGCCAGGAATCGAACGCGCCGAACCACGGCTTTCAATTTCTCCGCGTTCAAGCAACAACACCGGACGTGCGAAATGCTCGACCAGGCGACCCGCCACCAATCCGACGATGCCGGAGGGAAACCCTTCGCCATCCAGGACGATTATGCGTCCACCCGCTTTGCCGCTCACCCGCGCGAGTTCGACTGCCCGCTCGAACAACTCGGCAGTCATACCTTTGCGGCGCAGGTTGATCTCGTCGAGGTTCCTCGCCAGATCTTTCGCATCCTGTGCGTCTTCGCACATCAGCAGTTCGTAGGCACGTACGGCGTCGTCGAGCCGCCCTGCCGCGTTGATACGCGGTCCGAGCGCCCAGCCGATCGTGCGGCACGTCACCCGCCCTTTAAGCGCGGCTACGTCCATCAGCGCACGCAGCCCAGGGCGTTCGGTCGTGTTGAGTGCTTCGAGGCCATACTTAACCAGCACACGATTCTCGCCGTCCAGGGGAGCCATATCGGTCACGGTCCCAAGTGCGACAATATCAAGCAACTGGCGTCCACGATAGCCAGACTTAAGGCCAGCCGTCGCCAGCGCCTGTACCAATTTGAACGCGATACCAACACCGGCCAGCATCTTGTAGGGATAGGTACATCCCGGTTGCTTGGGATTGATGATGGCATGCGCCTTTGGCAAGAGCGACGGGGGGGTATGGTGATCGAGGACGATCACATCAAGACCAAGCTCCTGGGCGCGGGCGATTTCGACGACATTGGAGATGCCACAGTCGACGGTGATCAACAGACCAACCTTGGAGGCGAGATGCTCCACCGCCGCGATGTTCAGGCCGTAGCCTTCCTCGATACGCTTAGGAATATACGGCAGCACATCAAAACCGATGCCACTCAGCGCCTGATTCAACAGCGTGACGCCGGTCACGCCATCGGTATCGAAATCCCCGTATACAGCGACCCGCTGGCCCTGTTCCCTGGCCTGTTTGATCCGCGCCACCGCCTTGTCCATATGCAGCAATTGGTTCGGATCGTGTAAGTGACTGTAGTCAGCCTGCAGGAACGCCTCGACAGTCGCTGGGATCGGTAATACCACGATTCCACAGAAGTTGACCGACGAGCGGGTGAATATCCGATGGTAGTTCGTCCAGAAATGCACGTGGAGCAGCGGGTGCTTTGATCCACGTCATGCGGTCGGTACGCCGTCCTCGCTCGATTCGCACTTCACTCATCAGTTAGCCTCGGCTTTCGTTCGCGTGACAGAAACACGAGCGGCGGTTTGCTCGCGCAGAACATCCTCGAAGCCTTCCGCATGGTCGGCAGCGATCCGCAACCGTAGTGTCACATTGACATCGAACTGCTGGTCCTCGACCACCGCGCCGTGCGATTCAGCCAGCAACCGGACCGGCTCGTACGAGGCGTATGACATGAGCGAGGGTCAAGATAGCCTGTTCAACCTTCTCGGTGCGCGGTAGCTCGGCGAGAACGGCTTTCGCCGCGTCGCCATACGCATGCACCAGCCCGCCTGTTCCCAGCAGCGTACCGCCAAAATAGCGTGTCACGACCACCGTTACATCGCCCAGGCCGCTTCCACGCACGACTGCCATCGTCGGTCGTCCGGCAGTGCCGCCAGGTTCGCCGTCATCGCTCAACCCTTCAATCACGCTCGGCGCGTAGCCCACGACGTACGCAAAGACGTTATGCGACGCATCAGCGAACTCAGCGCGAACCCGTGCGATCAATGCGCGCGCATCTTCGACGGTCGGTGTATAGCCCGCCGTCGCGATAAAGCGCGAGTTGGATACGCGAATTTCGGTGCGATGCTCGGACGCCGGAATTGGATAGCGAGGAGCCGCAGTAGAACCTGTCACGGTGGCTATTATACCTGAACGCATAGCGATGTCGGTGTCATGTTCGCACATGACACCGACATCCTGATCCTACCGCACGACGATATTGACCAACTTACCAGGGCACCACCACCGTTTTCACGATGGTTTTGCCTTCCAGCGCGGACTGCACACGCTCGCTTGCCAGCGCCTGTGCCTTGACCGATGCTTCCTCGGCTCCGACGGCAACCCGCACGCGGTCGCGAATCTTGCCGTTGACCTGTACGACCAGGTCGACCTCGGTCTCGACCAGCAACGCCGGATCATAGGTGGGCCAGGGTTGCTCGTGAACGCTGGGCGTTCCGCCCTGACGCGCCCACAATTCCTCGCTCAAGATACGGGGCGAACGGTGCCAGCAGCAACGTCAAAGCATTCGCAGCCTCGTCCCAGGCCGCGCCACCACTCGTGCCGCTTTCGCGCAGACGCATCATTTCGTTGACCATCTCCATCATCGCCGCGATGGCGGTGTTGAAGCTGAAGTTCTGCAGATCCTCGCCGACCTTCTTGATCGTGCGGTGTGTCCTGCGCCGCAACGCATGCTTCGGCGGCTTCGTCCAACGTACCATTCTCGCGTACGCGGCGGCTCGGTCGACGACCGTCCAGGCACGATTCAAGAAGCGCGTGATGCCTTCGATGCCCTGCGAGTTCCATGGACCACCCTGATCCCATGGACCGATGAACATCATGAAGCAGCGCACGCCGTCGGCACCATAGCGTGACGATCAACTCGTCGGGATTGACGACGTTGCCGCGCGACTTGGACATCTTTTCGTTGTCCTCGCCCAGAATGATGCCCTGGTTGAACAGCCGGATCATCGGCTCGCCGAAGTCGACCAGACCCGATGTCGCGCATCGCCTTGGTCCAGAAGCGCGTGTACAACAGGTGCATCACGGCATGTTCGGCACCGCCGGTGTATTGATCGACCGGCAGCCAGTGACTTCAACGCCGGATCGAACGGTCCCTCGGTGTAGTGCGGCGACAGATAGCGATACTGGTACCAGGACGAGTCGACGAAGGTGTCCATCGTGTCGGTATCGCGCTCGGCCGGACCACCACATTGCGGGCAGGTCGTGTGACGCCAGGTCGGATGCAGCTTCAACGGCGACTCGCCGGTCGGCATGAAGTCGACATCTTCGGGCAAGTTCGATCGGCAGTTGATCCTCCGGCACCGGCTGCGCGCCACAGTCGGCACAATACACGATCGGGATCGGCGTGCCCCAGTAGCGCTGGCGCGAGATCAGCCAGTCGCGCAGGCGATACGTTGACCGCGCCTTCGCCGCGCTCGGTTTCTTCCAGCCAGGCGACGGTACGAGCGACGCTTTCACTCGCGGGAATGCCGGTGATCGGGCCAGAGTTGACCATCACACCTTGATCGGCGGTATAGGCCTCGCGTCAGTCCGCGCGCCGTCGGTGACGCCATTCCGGCCCTTCAACGACGACGATGATCGGCAGCTCGTACTTGCGGGCAAACTCGAAGTCGCGCTGGTCGTGCGCCGGCACGGCCATGATCGCGCCCGTGCCATAGCCCATCAACACATAATCGGCGATCCAGATCGGGATGCGCTCGTCGTTGACTGGATTGATCGCATAGCCGCCGGTCCAGACGCCGGTCTTTTCCTTGTCGGTCGCCAGTCGCTCGATCTCGGATTGGCGGCTAGCTTCGCGCTTGTACGCTCGACCGCCGCCCGCTGTTCGGGCGTGGTGACCTCTTCGACCAGCGGATGCTCGGGCGCCAGCACCATGAAGGTCGCGCCCCACAGCGTATCCGGCCGCGTGGTAAAGACCGGGATCGGCGTGCCCGCTTCGGTGTGGAAGCGTACCTCGGCACCTTCGCTGCGCCCGATCCAGTTGCGCTGCATGACCTTGATGCGTTCAGGCCATTCGACAGCTGCTGAAATCCAGCAACTCGTCGGCATACTTGGTGATGCGGAACAACCACTGGTCCAGCGTTCTTCTTGATCACCGGCGTGCCGCAGCGATCGCAGTGCCGATCCTCACCCTTGACCTGTTCGCGTGCCAGGGTCGTGTTGTCCTTGGGACACCAGTCCACCGGCGCGAACTGCTTGTAGGCCAGACCGTTCTTGTAGAACTGCAAGAAGAACCACTGGTTCCATCGGTAATATTCGGGATCGCAGCGTGATCGCCTCGCTGGTCCCAGTCGATCATCATAGCCGATGGTCTTGAACTGCTCGCGAATATGATCGATGTTTTTGTAGGTCGAGGTTTTCGGGATGAATGTTGAACTTGATCGCCGCGTTCTCGGCGGGCAGACCAAAGGCATCGAAGCCCATCGGGAAGAAGACGTTGATAGCCACGCATCCGCATGTAGCGCGCGCGTGTGTCGCTCGGCCCGAACGCCCAGATATGCCCCGGATGCAGATCGCCCGATGGATAGGGCAACATCGTCAGAGCATAATGCTTGGGCCGGTCGCTTTCGGGCTCGAAGCGGTAGATATCGGCTTGTTCCCAACGCTCGCGCCAGTGTGGCTCGACCTCGCAGGATGTATATCGTTCAGCCATGTTGATTCCTTTCACACCGACCATGAGCTGGCCGATGTTCGGCGGCAGCTGCGTAATTGCTCAGACGAGTTCAACCAGATTCCAAGCACGATTGCTGGCAGATCGTTCGAGCCAGCGTGCCGGGATCGCTTCGACGCCATACAGCGCTCCGGCGAGCGCCCGGCCACCGCGCCCTGGGTATCGGCATCGCCACCCTGGTTGACCGCTGCGACCACGCGTGTCTTCCAGGCTCGCATTGCCGAGCAGCGCCCAGAGTGCGATATGGAGTGTATCGAGGACATATCCTGTATGTCGATAGCAATCCGGCCATCGAGATTGGGCCGCGCGCCGCTCGAACACTTCGGCGACTTCGGACGATGCGCTTGGGATACGCCGCACGCGCGCCCCGACATCCTTAATTGCATCCGCAGAGGCATATCACGTAGCAACCGCGCGATCAACATATTGATCGCGATGCTGCCGGTCCAGGCTTGCGGATCAAAATGCGTGATCAGCGCTTCATCACGTGACCCATCGATCAAGCGGCGCTCATCGGTGAAGATAGCGCATGGCGATCGGCGCACAGCGCATGATCGTGCCGTTGCCGGCCGATTTGCCGTTGTCTGCCGATGTGCACCTAGCGCCGCATGCGGCACGTTCAGCCCGGCCTTGAATCCGCGTAGCGCGATAGCGTGTGATCGTGCCAATATCGGGCGGGTCGGTTTGCATCCAACCCAGATAGCGCTAGGCGATATCGGCTGTATCGACGCCGTCGCACTCGACGATGCTTTCAGCCAGCATCCGTGCCATAGCAGTATCGTCGGTGGTCTGGCCCGGCTTGAGTTTCAGCCAGCCGCCGCCGACCATCTCGCGCACCGGTCGTCCGTGACGCTTGTAGATCGCTTCACGGGTCATGGTTTCCACCGGACCGCCAAGCGCATCGCCGACGGCTAAGGCCGAGCACGCACGCCACGATAGCTGAGCCGTTGCACTGGCGATATGGGTCCATGTTGCGTCCATGATCACCCCTCCAGATTCTGAGCGATACATATAAAAAACCCCTCGTCCCACCAGGGACGAAGGGATCACTCCTCCGCGGTACCACCCTGAATTAGCGCTGCTCATCTATGCGATGGCGTAGCGGCTCACTCAAGACACTGTAACGGGCGTATCCCGACTCCGGCTATCACAAATACACGTTCACCGGCGTGGCCCACGGACGAGTTCAGCTTCTGCGTATGGCCTCACACCAACCGGCCATTCTCTGGGTTGCGACTGCCTACTACTTCCGTGCGTTGCTCTAGTCAGAGTATAGCATGGGCGGTATAGCTGTCGCAACCACAAAGAAACAGCCTGCGAACCGCTGTCACCGCCGAAAACCACCTGCGAAGCCAACATACCGCACGTTCGCTACTCAACGCTTACAACTGCTTTTCCAGATACACGAACGTGAGCGTGGGCGTGACAGGCTCACGGCGAAACTCGCGGTACCCATGCTTAGTATACAGATACAGGTTGCGTTCGCTACGATGTCCAGTGAACAATTCCAGGCGCGTTCCGGGAGCGCAACGCGCCTCGACCGCCCGCAACAACGCGCTGCCTAGTCCACGATTCTGGCGGTCTGGGTCCACGATCAAGCGCCCGACGTGGCAGGTGCCACCATCTTCGTGCATCCGCACAGCACCAGCAACACTACCATCCACCACTGCCTTGAGGATGCGCTGCTCCGCGCACGCCGCCCGAACCTCCTCCACGGTTTCGCGCAATGGTGCGATCGTATCGTCGTTGTACAGTACGCTTCGACAAGGTAAGCACGTCGTTGCAGTGCAAGGATCGCCTCGGCGTCATCGACGCTGGCGTATTCAATCGTCAGTGCGGGATGTTGCGCTTGGTTTTGCACGGCTACTCCACCAATGGCTACACGTCGATTGCTATTATAAGACACCGTGTAACCTTCCGTTACTACGTAATCCATTAACAAGATCGGTCCTCGCAATCGTCGTTCGTCGGGTAAGATACATAGGTACATACACCTACCTGCTTGGAGCCTTCATGTTAATTCTCGTTACCAACGATGACGGGATATCCAGTCCCGGCCTTCTTGCCTTATATCACGCCATGAAAACGGTCGGCGAAGCGATCGTTGTCGCTCCCGACCGCAACTGGTCGGCGGCGTCAGCGGCACGCACGTTCTTCGATCCGATCCGGGTCGATCCGACGATAATGAGCGACGGTTCACCCGCATTTGTATCGAATGGAACACCTGGCGATTGCGTCGCGCTCACGGCATTGGGCGTCCTGGACCGTATCCCCGATCTGGTGGTGTCGGGGATCAACCTCGGGGCGAACCTCGCTCAGGATGTGAGTTATTCAGGCACGGTCGCCGCCGCCATGGAAGGCGTCGGCAATGGCATCCCATCGATAGCGTTTTCACAGCACGAAGCCGGACGAGACGCCGATTTCGAGGCCGGGGCGCGTTTCGCCGCGACGTTGGTGCGAAAGGTCATCGCGCACGGTGTCGATCATGGCATCCTGATCAACGTCAACATCCCATCCACCGCCGTTAAGGGTGTTGCCGTCACCCGCCTGGGCCGCCGCCATTACCGCGACGAACTGGTCGTGCGCCACGATCCTCGCGGGCGTCCGTATTACTGGATCGGCGGCGGCGAGCCAGAAGGCTCGATGGATGAAGGGACGGACACCGCTGCGATAGCCAACGGCTTTATTTCAGTCACCCCGATCCATTATGATTTGACCAATGTACATTGGGTAGAAGAACTACGTGGCTGGGACATCGGACTGGAGTAGTTATGCTCACTCAACGCATCAAGAGTCGGGTACTATTAAGGTATGTCGAGACTGCACACGTCTATCACGCAATGGGGTCTGGTGAGCGGCATCCGTCAGGACGCCAGCGACCTGATCGTGGTCGCTCCGTTCCCGTCGCATTTCTCACCCGAAGCCCGCAAAGGCCAACTCTTTGTTATCGTAGAGGCGGAAGGCGACGTTTCGCGAGGACGCAACGCCTGTACGTTGGTCGCGGAAACGATTCGTGAAACCTTTTATGCCGACCGTACCGTCAGCATCACATCGGCGCTACGTAAGGCCATGAAAGCAGCCAACGCGGCCTTGTATCGTTATAATTTCGAAGCACCACCCCATAAACGTGCGACCGTCGGCGCGACATGTGCGGTGATCCACGGTCAACATTTATTTGTCACACAGGTACATCCGGCACAGGCCTACGTTGTACACGCAGGCAAGCTTCGCGCCCTACCGAATCCGCTTGCCTGGAGCGGTGGCGCGCAGGGCGGCGCTGCGGTCGGCTATTCCACCGCACTCGGCACAAGTCTGGGCTCGGAACCGGAATTCTACCGCGAGGTATTGCAGGCTGGCGATACAATCGTACTGGCGGCTTCGAACATCGCCCGTATTCTGAGCAAGTCACAAGCCGAACAGTTGCTGAGCTTTGGCGACGCTGCGACGATCGCGGATGGCTTGTATGAGCTCTGCCGCCGCAATCACCTCCCCGAATCGCATGCCATCGCTATCGAAATGACACCCGAATTATCGGCTGGCGCTCGCCAAGCACCGCTCAGTCCTGCGGGTGTCAGCGAACGTGGCAAACTCGCAGTCGAACATCTTGGGGATTGGATGTCATCGCGCATCGGGTTCCGCCAGCCAGCCCCTGATGCTGAAACACAGGCGACACCAACCAGCGAGACGACTGATTGGATCGAGCAGGAGCAGCATCCACTCACCATTCATTCGTCGTCGCTGGGATCGCGTGAATCGAATGCTGCGGTCGCTGTCCAGACGCCAAGCATTCCCGGTATTGTTCCCGGTAGTTTGCTCGACCGTATACCGGTGGGTGATCCTGATATCGTGCCCCTCAGCGCCTTTTTAGGCGAAGGCGAATATGGCGGTATTGTGCGTCCCCCCGCCGTGAAACGGGAACGGCAGATCGACCTGGGCGACAATACAGGCACGCCGATGGATTTCGCGGCGCTGCCCAAGAAGCCCCAAGCACAACCAGCGGGTATCGTCGAACAAGCAACGTTGCCGCTGCGGAGTGCAGTCGTGCATGTGCTGGGTGGTATGTCCAATCGTCGGCGCAAAGCTGTCATCGACGCACAGCCACGCCCACTACGCACGAAAGTACGTGGCTTATCCTATCGCCGCGAACGTCCACCATTCCCATGGGTTAATCTCCTGATCCTCACTGTCATCATCGCCGCCCTGGTGGGTCTGGGTTGCAGCTTAATCGTAACCAGGATCAGGAGATCGTTAATCGCGCCTTCGACACGGTCGAAACAGCTGTCAGTGCCGCAGAACGTGCGACCGACGAAACTGACGCACAACAGCGGTTGGTCGAAGCGGAGCAGGCGTTGCTCGCTCTCGATGTATTGAAGACGGGCGGGCAACTCGTGCCGGAAAAAACTGCGGTATGGGCATCCTATCAGCAGTTACTCGTACGCTATGATCGCGCCCGTTCCACGATCAACCGTATCAGTGTATTGTCGGACCTGGCACCGATGGTCACACTGCCATCGCCAAACGGAAAGGTCGGCCGTGTAGTCCTTGGGACAGACCCGACGACAGTAGGGGCGTTGCAGGAAGACCGCTTCTATGTCCTCGACCGTGGCAACGAACAGCGGCATACTATACGAACGTGCCGACAGATGGCACGCTCAACGCTGTGCTTCAACCGGGGCAACAGGCGGGGGCGCTCAACGCCCAGGAGATCCGCGATGTCATCTGGCGCGACGACAACCCGATGGCGCTCGACCGCGACGATAACCCCTTCAATGCCTTTGCGACATCATACCTTCGTAACGGCGACGGATGGTTGGCGAACCGTCTCAACGGCACCGAGTTCTTACCTATCGGTGATGTTCCAGCAGCCTCGTTCGCTGGCAATCTGTACATGTGGGACAGTGAGAATCAGCAGTTGATGCGCTACGCTTCCGGTCAATATGGCGACCTGCCGACCGAATGGATCACCGACCGCGGCAACGGGCAACTAGACAACGTGGTGGGAGTGCAGATCGACGGAAACGTAAACCTGTTGCGCGGCGACGGCAGCGTTGTGATCTTCACCGATGGTGTTTACCAGCGCACGCTACCGCCGCCGACCCTCACACCGCCAGTCAAGAATATTACGCGCTTTTATGTCACACCTGATCAGACAGATCCGGCAACCGGCATCGGTCACCGTGCATGGCTCGATCTTCCTTGTCGATACGTTGAATGAACGGGTGATCGAAGTACGCAAGGAAGATGGCTCGGAAGTGCAACAGATTCTTGCCCGGGACACAGGAAGCCTTGACGCACTCTCAGATATACAGGTCGATTACGTCAATCGCACGATGTATCTCGCCAGCGGCGCGACCGTGTATAAGGCCACGCTACCGAACCCCCCATCCAACTAAATGACATCGCCCGTAAGAAGTGTGTAGCTCGGCCCACCCCCCAGTCGGTCGAGCTATACACTTCTTACGGGCATGTCAGTATTGTAGATGGTCACCAGCCTTCGTTCAACGAACCAAAGTCACCTTCTCGCGTAACCGGACGGACCATCCGTCGATGACCACTATGAACGCATCGCAAGCGCGTCAGTCGCTACCTTGCTGCGGTAACGGACCCGAATGTTCCAACCGAGGGTCCGGTGACGGTGTAGGTGGAACGTCGCTCGCCGTGGTTGGCTGCGGTTGCAGCGGATCGTCCGGCGTGCGACCACATCCCACCAGCATTGTGATGAACCAACATACCACGACGAATCGCCACGGTTGACGCATGTATTTCTCCTTGGCAAGACCCCAACCACCAGAGATGAGGATACCATCGTTGGGTGGATATTATTCAAGGTGCTTCTCGAAGAAGATGCTAAGTGGATCAGGTTTGTAGTTGCCGAACGGCGTGGTGCGCCTAAAATTCATTCGCTCGTACAAACCAATGGCCTCGTGCTGGTGAATGCCAGTTTCCAGCCGCACGAGCATGATACCCTTCGTTCGTGCGTACTCCGACAGATAATTCACCATCGCTTTGGCATAGCCCGCGCCACGGAACTGCGGGCGCACATACATTCGCTTGAGTTCCCCATACGTCCCATCAAAGAATTTAATGCCGCCACAGGCAGCAGGAAATCCATCGGCGCGTAGCACGAAGAAGGCGACCGCCTCAGCCAGCAACCGTTCGACGCTTAGGCCATGGCGGCTTTCGGCTGGATACTGCGGTGCGAGGTGGGCTTCGAGTTCCGCGATCAACGTTCGCGCATCGGAGGTGTCGGGTCGCTCCTGTGTGATTGTTACTGCCATCGTCCAGCCTCTTTCACAGTGCGGTAAGCATATGGATGCGGTTAAGTGTACACCAGGAGCCATTGCTTGCTGCGAGAAGACCGTCGCAACAGGTTCAATCCATGCGCAGCATTCCCCTACCACACAGGGTTCGTTATAATGCATCAACCGCTGACCACGGCTACGTGAAATAGGGGTGTATGACAAAAACGTTGCGGATCGGATTCGATGCATCGCGGCTGGGCGTCACACAACGCACTGGAACCGAACAGTATTCCTGGGAACTCCTCCAGGCCCTGGCGCAGATCGACCGCCGCAATCGCTACCTGTTGTACACCAACGGTCTGCCGCATGCGCTGCCGCCCCTGCCTGCGAACTATCGGCTTCGGTCGCTACCGTTTCGCCGTGTGTGGACCCATACGCGGATTGTCCATGGAAATGGCGGTCGCACCACCGGATGTATTGTTCGTTCCGGCGCATGTCTTGCCGCTCTGGAGTCCCCGTCGCTCAGTCGTCACGATCCACGACCTGGGGTATCTGCATCATCCCGAAGCCCATCCGCGCACGCGGCGATTCTATTTACGGCTGTCGACCCGGTGGAACGCGTGGCGTTCCACCACGGTACTTGCCGATTCCGAAGCGACAAAGCGTGACATCATCGCAGACTGCCACATATCGCCTGATAAAATACATGTGGTTTACCTGGGAAGTCAGCCCGCGCTTCCACCCGATCACCGATGCGGCACGTCTTGCGGCGACTCAGGAGCGTTACGGCATTCGGACGCCCTATGTGCTATTTGTAGGAACGGTACAGCCACGCAAGAACCTCGTCCGGCTAATCGAAGCGTGGGCTATGTATCTCAGGCAGCGGAGCAACGATCGTCCGACACTGGTGATCGCCGGAAAGCGCGGCTGGTTGACGGAAGCCATTGAGCGCCGTGCCGAGGAGTTAGGCATTGCCGATGCCGTGCGGTTCGCTGGCTACATTGGCGACGATGACCTACCCGCGCTGATCAGCGGTGCTAGCGTGTACCTGTTTCCCTCACTTTATGAAGGCTTTGGCCTGCCAGTCCTCGAAGCGCAAGCCTGCGGCACGCCCGTACTTGCTTCCAATGTTTCGTCGTTGCCGGAAGTCGGTGGCGATGCCGCACTTTACGTCGATCCGCTCGATGTCGCATCGATCCGCAATGGCATCGCACAATTGCTAGAAAATCGTACCTTGCGTGAGGAATTGCGTGAACGTGGTTTACGCCGCGTCGCCGCGTGGACCTGGGAGCGCACGGCACAACAAACGCTGGCAGCCATCGAAGCGGCGGCACGCTGATTGTGTTTGGATCTGTTGCATCCGCTACACTGACAGTCGCAAATGATGCCCCTTATAATGGACCTAATGATGAAACGATTCTGGTGAACCTGTGGTAGCCAATACTTGTGCAATGTCGCCGCGCACACCTCAACGTTTACTGGTAGTGAAATTCGCCGAAATCGGCGACGCCCTCGTCATCACTCCGGCGTTGCAAGCATTGCGTACAGCCTTGCCCGACACGCGGATCGACGTGCTGACGACGGGCGGCGGCGCTGCGGTCCTCAAACGTTCAGGGCTGTGTGATAGCGTGCTGGTGTTCGACAAGCACCGCTTTGACACACCGCGACAGATGCTACGACCCCCAACATCCTGGCGGCTATGCGCCTGGCGAAACAACTTTACACAACGCACTACGATACGGTGCTACTGTTTCATCATCTTTCGACACGCTTCGGGGCGCTCAAATATGCCGCCTTTTGCGCGGCGACAGCGGCACCCCAACGCCTTGGGTTAGACAATGGGCGCGGCTGGTTCCTGACGCACACGGTCCATGACGAGGGCTATGGTGCGCGGCATGAGATGGATTATGCCCTGGCGATTGCACGGTTACTCGTTCCCGATGCGCGGCGACCAGCACCGATATTTCCTGTGTTCGAAATAGAACATGCACGAGCGCTTCAATTGCTCGAAGGCGTAGTGGGCAACGGCCCATTGATTGCGCTGCATCCGGGCTCTGGCGGCTACGCTCCGGTACGGCGCTGGCCCGTCGCCCGCTACGCGACCCTCGCCGATACCATGATCGAACGGGGCGCAACCATCGTATTGGTCGGTGGCAAGGAAGAGGCTGAGCTCCGCCGCTCGCTGCTGACACAGATGCACTACGCATCAAAAGTTCTTGATCTTGGTGGATCGACGACGTTGGGAGAACTGGTAGCAGTATTGGGACAGTGCGCGATTATTCGTCGGCAACGACGGCGGCATCATGCACCTCGCGGCGACGGCGGGGATTCCGGTTGTCGCGCCGTTTGGTCCGACCGATCCACATACCTGGGGTCCGTGGAGTATGGAGCAATGGGAAACCAGCAAGCGTTACCCGAATGGCGTCGAGGTACTCCGCGCAGGTCATCATATCACCCTCAAAGCCGCGCTAGCATGCAGCCCATGTATTTATCGTGGCACTGGCCTAGGAACGCCAGCCGGATGTCCCGACCGCACCTGCCTCAACCGCATCACCGTTGAGCAGATGATAGACAGTGTGCAGGACCAGATCGCAAGGTTAGAGCAGAACTAAAGTAGGGAAACGTGCGGCCATTTCCTGTGGAACATCGTCCTCGAACAGATTTCACTCGTCGTGATCGGTGGTCTGGCGCAAGGGAATCTACAGGTGATTCCCTTGCGCCACAGCCCCTTAGCTCGGCGCGGCGACGATCAACACCCAGTAGTTGCTCATCGCACCGGCGCGTTGCGTCCAGCCCAGGCCGATCTCGCGTACTCCTGCCTTCAGGATCACATCGCGATGCGAGGGGCTGTTCATCCACATATTGAACACCTCGTCGGGGTTGGATGGTCCAGCGGCAAGGTCTTCGCCGCAAATCGACCAGTTATAGCCGTCGCGTGACAGGCGGTCGCCAATATGTGAACCATCGGGTCCGGTATGACTGATATTTCCCTGTGCAGCCTGAACGCGACTGTACGATCCTGCCACAACCGTGAGATGACCTGAAACAGTTACAGCATTCAGCCCGGCATTACTGCGTGCGGCATTGACGAGATCGACAATACGCTGCAATGTTGGCCCGATCGTCAGCGAGGTGGTCTTGAAGCTGCCGCGGCTCATTTCACTGCCTAACAGGCCAAGCTGTACGCGGTAGGTGGGTTGGCTTTCGGGGTGATGCTCGAACCGATTACGTTCGAAGTATTGCACCGTGTAGGTCTTGCCGTCGGTCGAGCTAGTTTCGGAATAAGCATCGGTGATGGGAAAACCAAATATCGCCAACCCTCCATGCGAACGCCAGTAACTCGCGAATGGTTCGCACAGGTTATGCCCGGTTTCGGCGAAGAACTGACAGCCGCCGCGTGGCGAAGATTTTGGCAACGCTCGCCAATCAACACCGCGAGACTCGAGAGCTCGCACACCCAAACGGCTCAACAGAACATCGTATGGCCGTCCTTTTTCGGGATGTAGCTCAAAACGATTGCGCTCAAAATACTGTACCTGGCGCATCTTGCCATCCTCACCTGCTTCGGTCTGCACAGGCGAGATTGGAAACCCAAATTGAGCGAGACCGCCCTGGGATTCCCAATAATCGAGGAACCGTCCTTCGACGGCAAAGCCGGTTTCGATGAAGAAGTGCGAACCGGCGGCTTGTGCGGGACGCACACCAAGCAACCCAACAATCAACAACATGGTTAAGCAGATCCGACGCATGGTCGTGACCCCCTTTCAGCTTACATGGCAATACAGGCGAACATCCTATCCGGCGAACAGGGCCGGATTGAGTTCAGAGTGAGTATATCCTAAGTTATGCGTCTGTGCGACCTCACATACTTTTCACGAACCGAGCGACAGTATTGATCATAGCGTCTATGATAGAAGCATGAACACGACACAACCATCTTTACCGCTTCCATACCGCTTACTTGCGGTCGACCTCGACGGCACACTGGTTGGACATGGACTTGAGATCCCCCCCGGCACAATTGAGGTCATCGCGGAATATAAAGCACGTGGAGGGTATGTCACTATCGCCACCGGACGGTCCATCCGTACCACCATCCCGTTCGCGGACCTGATAGCAACTAACGCACCAGTAATTTGCTATCAGGGAGCCGTTGTGCGTGATTACCACAACGACATTACGTTGTTTCATCAGCCTGTACCCGGCGACCTTGCCGCAGAAGCAGTCATACGGCTGCTCGCGGCTGGCGTATACGTCCATGCGTACATCAATGACGATCTGTATGTGCCCTACATCGGTAAGGAGATCGAGTATTACCAGACGTTCTCCTCGGTCAAACTCCGGGTCCATGAGGTCGACGATCTGGCGAATTACGTCAAAACTCATCTGCCAACGAAACTGTTGTTCATTGCCGACGAAGTAGATGTAGCGCCGCATATTGCCGGACTCCAGGAACATTTCACAGAACGCCTCAACATCTCACGTTCGCACGCCCGCTTTGGCGAACTGACCGCGCCGGGTAGCACAAAGGGTCAGGCGCTCGCCGCGCTCGCCGCGCACCTGGGTATCGCACGGGAAGAAGTCGCAGCGGTGGGCGATCAGGGCAATGATATCGACATGGTAGCCTGGGCCGGACTGGGTATGGCTGTCCGAACGGGTCCTCCTGCTCTGCATGAGGTCGCTCGCGTCATCATCGGTGCGCCAGAAGAAAGAGGGCTCGCCCAGGCAATCAGGAAATACCTCTTGACCGATCACTGAACACGAACGACCGACCGCCGAAGATAAGCTACTGGCTCAATACAGGGCATACTCCGGTGGTCGGTACTGGACGGCAGCCAGCTTTATACAGCGGGCACATGCTATACCTCTTGGTTACATCACACGCTATGCACACTTTTTCTCATCACCACCGCTGGTTGCATGCATTACTTCAATAGTCGTGGGTCGTTCATACCTGGTGGGCGATCGTGGCTAGTTGATGGTAGATCATTTGACAGGGGTGCAAGCAAGAGTTGTCATGCAGCTCTGGCAGTGCTTGCCCTCTGCTCGCGCTCTGCTTGTTGCTCTCGCTGTCGATTCACACTCCATGCGCTCCGCCAGATGTGCTTCCCCTTGTCCTGCTCTGCCTCAGCACGCAGTTGTGCCAGCACATCTGGCGGCAGTCCCTTCCTCGACCGCTCGACCTCTGCCCTTGTCTCGCCTTCCGCCTCCAACCGAGCACCTGTCTGATCTTCTCCCGCACGTGCCTCCCCACATACCCTGTCGTCCTGCCGCACATACCCCCGTTTCCGTACCGCCCGCAGCTTCATCCCCTCCTCCCAGCGCCCACTCTTCAGCCATGCCCGCACCACTGCCACCTCTTCCGCTCCCGACGCGTCCCAAATCATCCCCGCTCCCTTCAGACGCATACTCACCGACTTGCTTACACCCACTTTCTATACTGCCACTCCCGACCTGTAACCCACGGTCACGGTACTCCGCATACTTCATCCGCTGACGATGTGTCGTGTAGTAGCTCAGTGCCTCGCTCACTCCTTCCCCTGCTTCCCCATGCTGCTCCAATTCCTGCAGCACCTCCCCGACCTTCCCATCCCACAGCCGAGCCAGTTGCTGCTTGGCCCATTCGCTCCGGTTTTCTCCCTCCTCATTCCATACCGCAGCCGCTGCCTTCCACACGTAGCCGCTGGCGTGGTACCAATCCAAAACCTGGGTTGCTTGTGGAAACTGCGTTTGCGCGATGTTCCAAATCCAATGTGCCCCGTCGCCTACCACAACCACTTCCTCGGCTTCCATGACCCCACGACGTGCCGCTTCCTGCCACAGATGCTCGCCAAAGCGTTCGGCTTCCAAGAGCGCACTGACATAACTGAGGCTGTGCGCGCGGATTTCCATGTGTTCTGGGCGGTTGCGCTCCGGGCGGCTGTGGGTCTGGTAACAACAGCCGACCTTGAGTTCACTCCAGCCGCGTTCATGCAGGTGGGCGAGGACGCCGTCCATGGTGATATAAAGCCGCTTGGGAGCAGGGTGAACTGAAGGAGGTGCGACGTGTTCGATCGTGGTACGTGCAACGGCTTGAGCCTGATGTGCAACCAGCGTTGCACCAAGTTCCTCGGTCGTGTCACGCACACTATTGGGACTCACATGAATGAGGGTGAGGTGTTCGAGCACGGAAGCCGCTTCGGCGAAGGAATCTTGGGTGGCTCCGAGAAGGGCGAGCAGTTCGTCGAGCGCCGCACTGCGACTGCCGGCACAGATTTGGAGGTGAGCATCCATGGGATGGTGTCCCTGGCGACAGGAGCGGCAAAGGTAATAGGGTCGCAGAAAGGAAATGGGTCCGAGGATGGTGGTGACTTTGGCAGGGCGGTGACGCTGATAGCATGCGTGCTGACCACAGGAACAAAGGATGGAGGTGGGAGGATGCGTGGGAGCAGCGAGTTGGGCGAGACCAGCGAGGAGGGTAGCACCGAGTTCCTTGATGAGGCGGAGGAGATGGTGCTCGGTGTCAGCGAGGGTGCGGGGCTGTTCCTGCATCCAGGTCGAGAGGGTACGAGTGATGCTGGTGATGCGCTCACACATGGTGGTGACCAAGGCTTCTGTTCGGTTGGTATCTGTGCTAGGATGCATGGGAACCTCCATTGGGTAGACGATGAATCGGGTGTCAAGAGCCACGATCCTAGCATATCCCAAGGAGGTTCTTTCTTTCTGACAACTCTTGCTTACACCCATTTGACAGTGCCTATCCCACCTCCTATCATTCACTCAACATAAATATGGAGATGCCTGGGTTGAAGCAACTATATGATGTAATCGTGGTGGGAGCGGGACATGCAGGATGCGAGGCGGCGTGGGCTGCCGCTCGTATGGGTGCGAGAACCCTGCTCCTGACGATCGACCTTGATAAAGTTGCCCATATGTCCTGTAACCCGTCGATCGGTGGTCCGGCGAAAGGTCATATCGTGCGTGAGATCGACGCACTCGGCGGCGTAATGGGTCGTGTCACCGACGCCACCATGATTCAGGTCAGGATGCTCAACGAATCCAAGGGTCCTGCGGTTCAAGCACTACGCGCACAATCAGACAAGCGCCTGTACGCGCAGCATATGAAAGAATTGCTGGAAGCCGCGCCGAACCTCGATCTCAAACAGGCGATGGTGCAACGCATCGTGCCGCTCGATCCCGCAACGGCGACCGACGACCGCGCCGGAGCGCGCTTCGCCGTCGTGACACACACAGGCTGGGAGTTCCTGGGACATAGCCTCGTGCTGACCACGGGGACGTTTCTGCGTGGACGCGCCATCACGGGCAACGCCCAGTGGTCAGCGGGACGCGCCGGGGAGAGTGCATCTGTGGCGCTGGGCGAAGACTTGAGTAGCCTTGGCTTCCCGCTGCATCGCCTCAAGACGGGAACGCCACCGCGTGTCAACGCCGCCAGCATTGATTTTACGCAAACCGAAATTCAGTTGGGCAGCACTCGCCCGTTGCATTTTGGCTTCTATGATGCAACACCCACAGTCCCGCATTTTCTGCGCGAAGCGCCAAATCCATGCTACCCTAACCCAGTGCTGGATGGTTGGCGACCACAGATGCCGTGCTATCTTGTTCATTCGACGCCGGAAACGCATCAGATCATCCGCGACAACATCCACCGCGCACCACTCTTTTCAGGCATCATCGAAGGCGTCGGACCGCGCTATTGCCCCTCAATCGAGGACAAGATCGTGCGATTCGCCGACAAAGAAAGCCACGGTTTTTTCCTCGAACCCGAAGGCTGGAACACCAGCGAAGTGTATGTCCAGGGCTGCAACACATCGCTGCCTGAAGATGTTCAGTGGGCGATGTTGCGATCTATTCCAGCGCTTCGCGACGCCGAAATCATGCGCGTTGGCTATGCTATCGAATACGATGCCGTCGTGACGGGCGAAATTAGAGCGACGCTTGAAACCAAACGCGTCCCCGGTTTGTTTCTAGCAGGACAAATCAACGGCACCACGGGCTACGAAGAAGCCGCTGCCCAGGGCTTGATTGCCGGAATTAACGCGGTACGCCTCGTCCGCGGCTGAGGATGCGTTCATCCTGCGGCGCGACGAAGCCTACATTGGCGTGCTGATCGACGACCTGGTAACCAAGGAAATTCACGAGCCGTACCGTATGTTCACATCACGTGCCGAACACCGATTGCTACTGCGGTCGGATAACGCCGACCTGCGCCTGACGCCGCTGGCCTACCGAATTGGTATGGTCGATCGCGACCGCGCCGATGCTGTCGAACACAAACGCGAACAGGTAGCGGCGGTGCGGAGCCAACTCGAACGCACACGCTTGATCGCCGTCCGAGGAAACCAACCGTCGCTTGCAGGTCGCGGGCGTCGGCATCATCGCGCAGTCGTGTTCGGCAGCGATCGTGCTGGCACGTCCCGGCGTGACCTACACTCAGCTACAGTCCGTGATCGACGGGCCCGACCTGCCCCCGCCCGTTGCCGAACAGGTCGAGATCGACACGAAGTACAGCGGCTATCTAGAAAAGGAATGGAAAGTCGCCGACCGTGTGCGCAAGATGGAAACGCGCCGTATCCCCGACGATTTCGACATCGCGACCGTACCAGGGCTGCGGAACGAGGCCCGTCAGGTGTTGCTCCGTTTCCGTCCCGCAACGCTCGGTCAGGCCGCACGCCTGGCAGGAATCAATCCTGCGGACGTAGCAATTCTGCTGGTGTACCTCGAACGGCATAGTTCGCAGGGCGCTTCATCAGCGGCCGTAGCCTAACAAACCTGACAGATCGTTGTTAGAATGCTATGAGATCCACAAGATAGCGTTCATCATCCTGAATCCCGGAATCGAGGTCTTGCGTCCTCGGAACGGTCATGGTATATTTCCGCCTGCGATGGGAGGGGTCGCATAGTTGGTCTAGTGCGGTCGTCTCGAAAATGACTAGGCTGCAAGGTCTCGTGGGTTCGAATCCCACCCCCTCCGCCACCGAAATCATAACAGGCTCCGCTGATTCGAGCCTGTTTGTTATGTCCGCTCCTTACGCACAGATTAAGACCCCGTTCATTGTCCTTAACTACGCTTGGCTACACCGTGGTTCAAACTCTCATCGTCGGATGACTCCGAATGAGGAAGGAGTACCGATGTTCGAGCGACAAACCACCCGGAACCATCTTCCCGAGCTTCAACGTCGGCTGGAAGCAGGCTGGCGCGTCGAGGAGCCATTGCTACAACGCAGCGTGCTGCATCGGCGTGGATGGACGTCGATCTGTGTTCGAGGTTGTGATTGTCGCAATGGCGAACGCTCGGTGCTGATTGTGGACGAGCCAGAGATTCAGCATTTCGCACAACGCAGGTTTGCGATCTTCTGGGAGTGTGAATCTCATGACCATCGAAGTTTACGTAACCATGATCGTTGTGCTGTTTGGCCTTATTGCCGCAGCTACGGATTGAACGTGAGATTCACAGGAACAAGATGAATGCGATGCGCTGCAGCGCACCGCTCCTCTTTAAGCACGCTCCCTACCCGACTCAGCCAGCATTATAGTCGACAGGCTAGCGTCACTCAGTCACCACTGCGGAAATTGATGAGCGCAGAACGGTTTCACGAGAACGCCCGATCGGTATGTTCCGATGCGCGGTTGCTGCTGCTACAATACAGCTTCAATAGTCGTTTCTCATGGATACGGATGAAGCGAGCATGTGTCGCAGCCATAGCTCTCTCCCGTTATGTTGTCGTAGCGGTCTCCTGGGGGCATGTAGCCTCTGCCGACAGCTGGCGTCCGAGCATCAGATCACGATGACCGGATCGACCTCGTCACGCCGTTTATCGAGCATCTCGCCGAGCGTCTACGAACAAGCTCATCCCGGACCGAAAGATCAATGTGCAGGGCCTTGGATCGAGCGCCGGGATTCAGGCCGCCGAGAACGGCACGGTCGAGCTTGGCATGTCCTCGCGGCATCTCGAACCCGACGAAGCCGCACAACTTGTTGCACGATCGAAATCGCTCGCGATGCGCTGGTGATCATCGTCCATCCCAGCAATACGGTCACTAACCTTACGCCAGCACAGGTACGGGCGATGTTCACTGGGCAAGATCCAGAACTGGAGCGAGGTCGGCGGACCAGATGCACCGATCATGTTGGTGACGCGCGAAGCAGGATCCGGCACCTATGGCGCCTTTGAAGAACTGGTGATGAACAAAGAACTGCCGACAACACGCGCATTGCGCCAGGGCTCGAATGGCGCAGTGCGCCAGATCGTCGCCGAAGATGCCGGATGCTATCGGGCTATATTTCGCTTGGTATTGTGGACCAATCAGTCAAGCCGATCGCGGTCGACGGCAGTTCCAGGCCTCGACCGATGCCGTACAGGCCAGGTGCAATATAAGCTGGTTCGTCCATTTCTGTTTGTGCACCGCAAAGGACCGACCTTGTCAGCGCTCGCCCAAGACTTTCTGGGATTTGTGTTGTCAGCCGAAGGCCAAGCAGAACTGGTTGCAGCGCGGGCTTGATTCAAGGAGCGGATGCCGAGTGAAAGAGCGTATCATCAGCTGATATTGATTGGCTGTCGCGCTGGTGTCGACTCGCATCCCTGGCAGTCGATCACGTTTTTCATCTTCGAGGCCGGTCTTCCACTGATCTTCAAGGTCGGATTCGGCGAACTTCCTTGCCAGCACGATCTGGAACCCTGCGGAAAGCCAGCCTCAGTTCGGCATCGCGGCGATGATCCTGGGCTCGGTCTGGGTGACTGCGGGCTGCGATCCTGATTGGCGTGCCGCTGGGCCTGGCAGTCGCGGTCTTTTCAGCTGAGCTTGCGCCACCGCGTCTGGCAAGTATGATCCGCCCGGTGATTCAGTTGCTAGCCGGTATTCCATCGGTGATCTATGGCTTTATCGGCCTGACGATCCTGGCGCCCGCTCATCCGCCAGACTTTCGGCGGTCCCGGTCTGAGCGTGCTGACCGCCGCGCTGATCCTGGGGATCATGATCCTGCCAAGCATCATCAGTATCTCCGAGGATGCGCTGCGAGCTGTCCCACGCGCGTACCGCGATGGCGCGCTTGCCGTCGGCGCGACACGCTGGCAAACCAGTGTGGCGTGTGCTGGTGCCTGCGGCACGCTCCGGCATCGTCGCCAGCGTGATCCTGGGCATGGGTCGCGCACTGGGCGAAACAATGGCGGTGATTATGATGCTAGGCAACGCGCTCCAGGTACCGCACTCGCTGCTCGATTCGACAACGACGCTCACCAGTAACATTGGCCTGGAACTGGCCTATGCCAGCGGCCAGCATCGTCAGGCGTTGTTTGCGACTGGCGTCGTGCTGTTTCTGTTGATCATGGTCGCTCAACATGGTCGCGAACCTGCTGACCGCAGACGGTCAGCGCAAGCGCGCGGCCGGCGACGGCTGACCGTTCAGCGCTCCGCCGTTCCTAGCGCCGGAGGAAGCACATGAAGCGCCAACATGTCGCAGCGGCTCGCGTTCGCGATGTCTATGGGCTGCCGCCAGCCTGACGATCCTGATCCTGGCGGTGATCGTCATCTATATTCTGGCGCGAGGGGTTACCCTACATCAATCTGGAGTTCCTGACCGGCACGACCAAAAGCGCAGGGGCGCGAAGGGGGCATCCTGCCGACGATCGTCGGCACACTGGCGCTTGGCGGGCTGTCGCTGGTGATTGCGGTACCGCTGGGCGTCGGCGCCGCGATCTTCCTGACCGAATATACCCGGCCAAGCATCCTGACGACGATCATGCGCTTTGGTACCGATTCGCTGGCGGGCGTGCCTTCGATCATCTTCGGTCTGTTTGGCTTCATCCTGTTCGTCACACGTCTGCAACTGGGCTGGTCGCTGCTGGCGGGTGCGCTGACGCTGGCGCTGATGGTGCTGCCGACGATCATCCGGACCACCGAGGAGGCGATCCAGGCGGTGCCGGTATCGTATCGTGAAGTCAGCTACGGGCTAGGGGCGTCACGCTGGCAGATGGTCCGCACGATCGTGCTGCCCAACGCTTTGCCCGGTATCATTACCGGCATTATCCTGAGTTTTGGTCGCGCCGTGGGCGAAACAGCCGCCGTGATCTTCACTGCGGGCACGGCACTCAATATCCCGACCTCGATGTTCTCGCCGACACGCACGATGGCGGTACACTTCTATATTCTGGCGGTCGAAGGCATCTCGCTCCAGAAAGCCTATGCCACCGGCGCGGTGCTGATCATCACGATCCTGTTGATCAACGTCCTGGCGAACGCGCTCATCACGCGCAGCGTTAGCACGCGCGATGCGAAGATAAAGGCACAGCAGTACTGATGGATGCGAAAATCGTCGATCGATCAATTCTCATATCGGTATGATGATGAGCCTGGCGTTGCGTGATATTTCGCTGGACGTCCGGCGCAACTCGATCCTGGCGATTTTTGGTCCGGCACGTGGCGGCAAAAGCACGCTGTTGCGCGCCATGAACCGCCTGACCGATCTGGGCGAGCCGGTACAACACAGCGGGCAGATCCTGCTGGATGGACAGGATATCTTCGCGCCGGGCACCGATATTCCCGCGTTGCGCCGACGGGTCGGCATGGTCTTCGCGCTGCCGGTCGCGTTGCCGATGTCAGATCTTCGACAATATCGCCTATGGCCCACGCATGCGCGGTATGCGCTCCGCCGTCACGCTGGATCGAACTCGTGGAACAGGCGCTGCATGCGGCGGCATTATGGGACGAGGTGGACGACCGGCTGCGCTCGCCTGCGCTTTCGCTATCGGGCGGTCAACAGCAACGCCTATCGATCGCGCGCGTGCTGGCGCTGGAGCCGGAAGTGTTGCTGCTGGACGAGCCGACCGCAGCGCTTGACCCGATCTCGACGGCGAAAATCGAGGAAGCGCTGATGACGCTCAAAGAGAACTACACGATCGTCATCGCACCCCACAACGTCCAGCAGGCCGCACGTGTCGCGGACGACGCGGCGTTCTTTCTTGATGGGGGATTGTGTGGAGTTCGGGACTGGCCGAGACATCTGTTCATCAACCCAAAGATCGGCGTACCGAAGACTATATCACCGGCCGCTTCGGTTAGAAGTGCCGCGAGGTTGAAGATGCAACCATAAACACAACTCAACATCCGCATGCCCGATCGAAGATGACATCGTTCAAGGTGAGGAACACCACCAAGATCGACGTGCAAGATCTGAACTTCTATTACGGCAAAAAACAGGCGCTGTTTAACACCACCCTGTCCGTGCGCACCAATCAAGTCACGGCGTTCATCGGGCCGTCCGGCTGCGGTAAATCCACTTTTCTGCGCTGCATCAACCGCATGAATGACACCATCGCCGGTACGCGCGCCGACCGGCAAAATATTGCTGGATGGCGTCAATGTCCTCGATCCCAAGACGGATGTGGTCGAACTGCGCCGCATGGTCGGCATGGTCTTTCAACGCCCTAACCCGTTCCCTTCGTCGATCCGCGATAACGTGCTGTTCGGTCCTAAGGTCGTCGGCATCAAAGCTGACGCCGACGACCTGCTCGAATCGTCGCTGCGCCGCGCTGCGCTGTGGGATGAAGTCAAAGACAAGTTGAAGTCGTCCGCGCTGGCGCTTTCGGGCGGTCAACAACAACGTCTGTGCATCGCCCGCGCTCTGGCAGTCCAACCTGAAGTGCTGCTGCTGGACGAGCCAACATCGGCACTCGACCCGATCGCCACACTCAAGATCGAGGAATTGCTGCTGGAACTTAAGCAAGACTACACGATCGTGATCGTGACTCACAACATGCAACAGGCAGCGCGCATGTCGGATCGTACGGCGTTCTTCCTGCTTGGCGAACTCATCGAGGACGACGCCACCAATGCACTCTTTACCCGTCCGCGCGACAAGCGTACCGAGGATTACATCACCGGACGCTTCGGCTAGACCTACATTGGCCGTATGGGACCTCCCGGTTCCATACGGCCAATCTCTCCCTATCATTCACTCGTTTTTATTGCGAACATATGTCTTGACTCTCAAGCTACGTGAGGGTTTATGCTTGGCGTATATCAAGTAGCCAGCCGCCGCATAGCAGGTGACAGATGATCAAGATCGGCGAATTCTCCAAGTTAGTCCAGCTTCCGGTCGCAACATTGCGCTATTACGATCAGCTTGGACTGCTCAAACCCGTCGAAGTAGATCGTTTCTCCGGCTACCGCTACTACTCCGTCGCTCAGCTACCCCGCTTGCACCGCATACTGGCCCTCAAAGGCCTTGGCTTCTCATTGGAGCAGGTCGCGATCGTGTTAGCTGAAGGATTATCCCCGGAGCAGATGCGTGGCATGCTCCGGCTGCGTCACGCCCAGATCAGCCAGCACTTATCCGAGATGCACCAACAACTTGTCGAAGTCGAAGCACGTCTGCAGCAGATCGAGCAGGAGGAAACGCTGACGACCTACGATGTTCTGTTGAAGCACATCGAGCCTCTACTAATCGCATCAGTCCGAGCAATCCTGCCAACCCATGCCGACTGCGGCTCGCTGTTCAGCGAAGTCTATGAGGCGCTTGGCACACATGCCGCCACAGCACTCGGTCCACGACCTGGTGAGGCCGGACAAACGATCGTTCTATGGTACGACACAGAGTTCAAGGAGCGGGATGTGGATGGGGCGGCGGCGTTCATACTGCGCTGCCGGGTGCCGGAACGTGGACGCATGCGTGTGCATGAACTTCCTGCCGCGACAATGGCGACAACTATTCATCACGGCACATACACCACCATCGGGCGCGCCCACGAAGCGGTGTTGGGCTGGATCGAAGCCAACGGCTATGCGATCGCCGGACCAGATCGCGAAGTCAATATCTATAACACTGTGCCTGTCCGGCGCGACGATCCATCGTATATTACCGAAATTCAGTATCCGGTTGAAAAGCAAACAGCCAACAGGTTATGGAGGAACGCCAATGGAAAGCACTCTCACGATGACCGCGCCCAAAATTGACGCCCGCCCCGATCAACACTACATGGGTATTCGCACGCAGGTCTCCATGAGCGAACTATCGACAGCGATTCCGCAACTATTCGACGAGGTATTTGGCTGGCTTGGTCAGCACGGCATCGCACCGGCAGGCTCGCCCCTGGTACGGTATTACGTGATCGACATGGCGGGGAAACTCGACGTGGAGATGGGCGTTCTCGTCGCGCAGGCCACAACCGGAGATGACCGCGTGAAAGCCTGCGTCATCCCGGCAGGGCGGTATGCGTCGCTGGTCTATACAGGTATACACCATGGTATTGCGGGGAACAAGGCCCTGCTGGAGTGGGGAGCCGAGCAAGGACTAAGATGGGACACGTGGACCACGCCGAACGGCGACGCCTTCGGCGCTCGCGTCGAATATTCCTTGAGCGGACCGGAAGACGATCCCGATCCAGCGAAGTGGGACACCGAGGTCGCGATCCGGTTAGCGGACTAAATCTGTTTTCACACTTCATCCAGTGTTAATCTTTCAGCCCGTGCCTCGTTCCGAGGCACGGGCTGTATCTATTGATGCTCTTTTAGCGTCACATTTTCGTCGGGGTGCGGTCAAGTGCTTAACGTGCAGTTAACAAAGGGATAAGGCTGCAATAATTCTGCGTCGGTACCCTTCTCAGTGTTGGAAATGATTTAAACAACCTTAGGAGGGTTCTTTCGTGTCTAAACGTATTGTGCGGCTTGCCGCGTTGCTCATGGTACTCAGTCTGCTCGCCGCCTGTGGCGGTCCACCGCCGACAACTACAACCACGAGCGCAACCACTGGTGCAGCAGAAGCCCCGACCACAACAGAAGCCCCGACCGCAACCACGATGGAAACCGTGATAGCCAGCGAGACCATGCAGGGCGAAACCACAACGGCTGACACGATGGAAACCGCTGGCGCAATGACGCCGGTGAGCGGACAGTTGACCATCGCTGGCTCGTCAGCACTCCTGCCACTGATGCAGGAAGCCGCCAACCAGTTCCAGGCCACGAACCCCGACGCGCAGATTACCGTCACCGCTGGCGGCTCTGGTGCCGGACGTACCCAGGTCTGTGAAGGCAAGATCGACATCGGTAACAGCGACGTTCCGCTCAAGGATGAGGAAAAGACCAGCCTCAACTGTGCGGATGCCATCGAAACGCCCGTCGCCATCCAGGCCTTTGCTCCCGTCGCCAACCCGGCCGGACCCGGCAGCGTCACCAATCTGACCAAAGATCAAGTCGTTGGCATCTTCAATGGCTCGATCACCAACTGGAGCGAAGTTGGCGGCGACGACCAGGAGATCGTACTAATCAACCGTGCTAAGGGCTCAGGCACACGCTCAAACATGGCAAAGTTCCTCTTCGGCGGCGATGACGCACAGTTTGCCACCGGAGCATCGGAAGAAGACAACAGTGAAACCGTGCGGCAGACCGTCGCACAGACCCCAGGTGCCGTGTCCTACCTTAGCTTCGCCTATCTGCAAGATCAGCAACTGACCGCCTTCTCAATCGACGGCGTTGCGCCGAACAAGGAAGATATCCAGTCGGGTGCCTGGAAGATCGGCGGACCGGGCTATTCGATCACCAAGGGACCGCCAAACGAAATCGCCGCTGCCTTCCTCGCTTTTGTCACCAGTCCTGAGTTCCAAGATAGTGATGCACTTTCGACACTTGGCTTCGTGCCGATCACGAAGTAATTACCCTTACCTCAACATTGGCAGTGGGTTTCGCCCACTGTCGATTGGCATACCTCAGACCTCCTTTTATTCAACAAGGAACATGTATGAATCGTCGCCCAGTCATTTTCGCCCAGGCGATCTTCTTTAGCTGTGCTGCAATCCTGGTGCTGGCGATCGCGAGCCTGGCAATCTTCATCGGCGGCACAGGACTGAGTGTATTCCGGTACATGCCGCTTAGCGAGTTCTTCCTGGGAACCACATGGGACCAGAACGACCATTTCTACGGCGTTCTCCCATTGTTGTACGGTTCTATGCTCACAATGGTGTTGACACTGTTGATCAGCGGACCGCTCGCGATTGCCGTCGCAGTGTTCATGGTCGAAATCGCACCCGCACCAATTCGGCGCGTGATGCGCACGACAGTCGAGTTGTTCGCTTCGCTGCCTTCGGTAATCTATGGGCTCCTTGGCCTCACGATCATCGTGCCGTGGGTCCGCATCGGATTCGGCGGCGGTCTTGGCAAGGGCGCACTCGCCGCCTCGATCGTACTGATCTTTATGACTCAGCCGACGATCATCAGTATTGCCGAAGATACACTCCGCGCACTGCCGGGATCGTTGCGCGAAGGCGCGTTGGCACTCGGTGCCACTCGCTGGCAGGTTATCTGGCGCGTGCTGCTACCCGCTGCCCGTCCCGGCCTCCTGACAGCCGTGATCCTGGGCATGGGTCGCGCCATCGGCGAAACGATGGCGGTGCAGATGGTGATCGGCAACATCACGAGCCGAATTCCCAAAAGCATAACCACTGGCGCGACGACCATGCCCGCCGCCATCGTAACGCAACTACCTGAAGCGACCAGCGCTGAACATCGCGCTGCGTTGATCATGGTGGCGTTCCTGTTGTTGCTGATCACGCTGGTCTTGATTGCTGCGGCCCGCATGATCTCCAGCGGCAACATATCGATGCGTCTGTCCAGTTTTCGGCGACGCCCCACTTCGAGCGTGGGTGGACCTACCGCCTTAACCGCACGTTTTCAGCGAGGTAAAGCATGAGCGCAAGCGTACGGAATCTCGTCGGACCACGCAGCATAGCTAAAGCTACCGCTCCATCGCGTAGCGTCAGACAACGCGCCAAGATGATCGATCGGCTGGCAACCGTGATTATGTCCACTGCTGCCCTGCTCCTGGTGATTGTCCTGTTTGGCGTCATCTTCATCCTGCTCCGCGCTGGCCTGCCCGCACTCAGTTGGACGTTTTTGACGACTTCCGGCTCGTTCGTCAACGCTGGCGGTGGCATCGGACCTCAAATCTTTGTTTCGCTTTATATTCTGATCTTATCACTGCTCATTACCGTACCGATCGGCGTTGGTGCGGCAATTTACATGGCTGAATATGCCAAGCCGGGACGACTCACGACCGTAATTCGGTTCAGCACCGAAGCACTGGCCTCGGTTCCATCGGTGGTCTTCGGCGTGTTTGGTGCGATCGTCTTTCTAACGATCATGAATCTTGGCTTTAGCGTCCTCAGCGGTGCGCTCACGCTGGCACTCTTGAACCTGCCGTTGATGGTGCGTATTTCCGAGGACGCGATCCGCAGTGTGCCGGAATCCTATCGTGAGGCCAGCCTTGCGCTCGCCGCGACGAAATGGGAAACGATTCGCCGCTCCGTGCTGCCAAGCGCGATCCCTGGCATTGTCACCGGCATCGTCCTCACAGGCGGGCGTATCTTCGGCGAAACCGCACCGCTGATCCTGACCACCGGCACCACGATCTCGGCGAACGCGCGGTACAGCTTCAATCCGCTGCAAACTGGCGAAACCCTGGCTGTCCACGTCTGGGTGCTCAAGATCATCGGTATCCCGGGCCTGAAGGACGCCCAACTGGTCGCGAACGGCTCGGCGGCTGTTCTGCTGCTGATCGTGTTGTTCGTGAACATCGGCGCGGCAGTCTTCACCAGTCGATTGCAAAGACGCTTGAGCGGAGCCACCGCCGCACCACGCGCTGGCGGACGGAAGAAGGACTGACATGAACGCGACATCACCACTTGAAGGCCGTGCTACGACGAACCTACCGCCTGAGCAACGCGCCCTTCGGATCGAAAACCTCCACCTGTACTACGGTGCGTTTCGGGCGGTCAAAGACGTGACCCTCGACATTCCGGTGCGGGCGATCACGGCGATCATCGGTCCGTCAGGCTGCGGCAAGTCCACATTGCTCCGCTCGATCAACCGCATCAACGACAGCATTCCGAGCTTCCGCGCCGAAGGCACCATCGACCTCAACGGCGAGAACCTGTGCGGTCCCAACGTCGATCTGGTCGATATTCGTCGCCGCATCGGTATGGTTTTTCAACGCCCTAACCCGTTTCCGCAAAGCATCGCCGAAAACGTGTTGTTTGGCCCGCGCCTGTTCGGGCGTCCCAACCGGCGCGAAGCGGCCGAAATCGTCGAACAGGCGTTGCGCGGCGCGTCGTTGTGGGATGACGTAAAAGATAAGCTCGATCAATCGGCGTTGGGTTTATCTGGCGGTCAGCAGCAGCGCCTGTGTATCGCTCGCGCACTCGCCACACATCCCGAAGTGATTTTGATGGACGAACCGGCGTCGGCGCTCGACCCGATCTCGACCATGCGCATCGAGGAGCTCATGGCAGACCTCAAGCGCAACTATACCATCGTGATCGTGACCCACAACATGCAGCAGGCCGCTCGCTCCAGCGATATCACCGTGATGATGAACATGGACGTAACCGACCGCGCAGGCTACATCGTGGAAGTAGGCGACACCAATCAGGTGTTCACGAATCCGCGCAACCGCAAAACCGAGGAATATATCACAGGACGTTTCGGCTAAGCCCGACCGGGCAGCATAGAACCATAAGAAGGTTTCGATGACACAACATACACCCACATCGAGCGAGATGCCACAGGGGTTGTTGATTCGCTCAACAACGCATAGCGAAGCGGCTCCAGTGCAGGTCGAAGCTCGCAATTTCAACTTCTTTTATGGGAAGTTCCAAGCCCTTGACGGCATCAACATCATGGCACCACGTCAGCAGATCACCGCACTGATCGGCCCGTCGGGCTGCGGTAAGTCCACGCTGCTGCGCGCGATCAATCGTATGCACGACCGCACGCCGGGGGCATACTCCGAAGGCGAGTTACTGCTGGATGGGCAGGACATCAACGCCAGCATCGATCTCGTCGACCTACGCAAGCGCGTCGGCATGATCTTCCAGCGTCCTAACCCATTCCCGATGACAATTTTCGAGAACGTCGCCTATGGCCTACGGCTTTCCGCTCAGAACTTCAACAAGCGCGAGATTCCCGATCGCGTCGAAAAGGCGTTGCATGGTGCTGCATTGTGGGATGAAGTCAAGGACAAGCTCAACCAGTCGGGGCTAGCGCTGTCAGGTGGTCAGCAACAGCGTCTGTGCATCGCGCGTGCGATCGCGGTCGAACCCGAGGTGCTGCTGATGGACGAACCGGCGTCGGCACTTGACCCGATCTCGACTATGCGTATCGAGGAGTTAATGCTCGAACTACAGGAGCAGTACACGATCGTGATCGTCACGCACAACCTACAACAAGCGGCACGTGTTTCCGACAACACCGTATTTATGTACATGCACAGCGACACCCGCGCCGGATTCGTCGTCGAAGCCGGATCGACTGACGACCTGTTTCGCTCACCCAAAGACAAGCGAACCGAAGACTATATCACCGGTCGTTTCGGCTGATCGGCAGCCATCGCACCGGACACTACGTGTTTTGGCGCACATGGGAGTCCTTGATGCAATCACGTCCACATTTCGAGCACGACCTCCAATCCCTACAACGAACGCTGGTTGCCCTCGGCGAAACCGCCGAACGCGCAGTGGTACGAGCGGTATGGGCGCTGCAATGGCGCGACATCGGCGCGGCACAGCGAGTGATTGCGGAAGAAGATGCGATCGACGAGGCCCGCTATAGTCTGGAGGATCAGGCCTTGCGCCTGATCGCCCGCCAGAACCCGTTGGCGACCGACCTGCGTGCGATCAGCGCCCTAATGGGTCTTGCATCCGAACTGGAGCGTATCGGCGATTATGCCGAGGGCATCGCCGAGATCGCGCTACGTCTTGCGAAGTTGCCGCAATTGAATATTCCGGCACCGCTGCAAGAGATGGCGAGCAACGCACGTGAGATGCTGAGCGTATCGCTGACGGCGGTCGTCGCCCGCGATGCCAGCGCCGCCGCACGTCAGGAAGAATCAGATGATGTCGTTGACGCCCTCTACCAGCAGGTACTGCAAGAGTTACTCGGCACGATGCGCGGAAACCCCGATCTCTGCGAACCCGCAACCTATCTGCTATGGGCGGCCCACAACATCGAACGCATCGCGGATCGCACAGTCAACATCACCGAGCGGGCGGGATTTATCGCGACCGGCTTGCTGGCACCTCCGCGTCGCAACGTCAAAACAGTCTGAGGTCAATCTCCACCTCCACCGTCTTATCGACCATCCGGTTTATTCGTCGTCCGTAGCACGCGGCGTATTCACATCTGCGTCCGGCACTTCATACACCCTGGCTCCACCATCATGAGTGGGCGCATGCTCGATAGCAGCATCCTGAGCGGTCATGGTGACGGGAGGCGTGTATGGTGGCACCGTGGCAAGCCAGGCTTGCATTGTCGCCAGGATCGTACAGAAGACGAACACAAAAAAAGCGACGGGTGCGACTTCAGCCCAATTCATTGCGATACCCGCGATCCCAACAACCAACCCAAGCAGCGCCACAGCGGACAAAACAATCGGCGGAACACGAATCATCCAAATTTCTCCTGAGCATACCCACCAACACCAGATCGTCGAACAGCGGAGGCGATGATATGCCGCCGTATGTCTTTAATCACGCCAATGCTTATTGTTCCACATTATACGCTGCCGTCCCGCATGTCATCTCGTAACATGCCACATGACCATCATTCAACCTCAATATCTGTTCCACCTTTGCCGCTGCTGCGCTTCGCTGCTACAATATTCGTCCACAGCGACGGCATGGAACCGTGTAGGACGCACGCGCTGTGTTGGAACAATGATGCGAGTAATAACCGGAAGCGCCAAAGGACACAAACTCAAAGGCCCGCCTGATATCGGGACGCGCCCGATGATGGATCGTGTCAAGGAATCACTGTTCGCGATCTTAACTGGCTGGGAAGCCATCGAGGGGCGTGCGCTGGATTTGTTCGCCGGAACTGGCTCGTTGGGCATAGAACTGCTGTCGCGTGGTGCCCAGTGGGGCGATTTTGTCGAGCAACGGCGCGAAGTTTGTGCGGTGATCAAGGAAAACCTGCGCCATACCAAACTTGACCAGAAGGCCCATGTGTACCAGATGGCTGTCGAACGCTTCATCGCGGCGGGTGTTGCAGAGCCCTATGATATAATCATGATGGACCCACCATACCGTAGCCCGACGATCGAAGCGACGATCGAGGCGCTCGCTGCGTCAAATCTTGTACATGAGGGCACGATTCTGGTGGTAGGGCATTGGCCCTGGTTGACACTTCAGGAGCAATACGGCGATTTCCAATTATTGAAATCGCGTCGCATCGCCGATAGCTTGTTTTCGATCTATGAGTATGGAAACGAAGATTGAATAATGGCAGTCCGCGGATCGCAATCTACCCGGCGAGTTTCGATCCGATCACGTTGGGACACGTAGATGTTGCGACACGCTCAGCCCAGATTTTCGATGAGTTGATCCTGGCTGTGTATGACCGCCCATTGAAATCACTGATGTTTTCCACCGCCGAACGCGTCGCATTAGCGAAAACGGCGGTCGCACATTTGCCAAATGTACGCATCGACACGTACAACCAACTGACCGTGCAATATGCGCGGACCGTCGGCGCTGGCGTTATCGTGCGTGGCTTACGCACGGTAAGCGATTTCGAGCGCGAATATGGCATGGCGCAACTCAATCATGGACTGGAATCCGATATCGATATGATTTTCCTGATGGCAAGCCCGCGATTTAGCTTTGTTTCTTCCAGCGCCGTCAAGGAGATCGCCGCGTTGGGCGGCTCGATCAGCAAAATGGTGCCGGAACACGTCGAGCTTGCACTCGCCGAACGATACGGTCGAAGGAACGCCGAATGAGCGAACAACGCCATGAACCACAAGAACTGCTCGAATCCCTGCTGTCGCCTGAAGAGGCCGAAGCAGCCGATACTGCAATACAGGCACTACCACAGCCGGACGATAACGAGGATGTCGACGCCTTGATCGACGAACTCGAAGCGTTGTTCGCGGAATCCAAGCGTGTGCCGTTTGGCAAAAAACTGCTGGTAGATGAAGAACGCGCAATGGAGATAGTCGATAGGCTACGGACCGCGTTGCCTGCCGAAGTGCGCCAGGCGCAGCGCATCCTGGACGAACAGGACCAGATTCTCGACATGGCGCGGGAGCAGGCACGTCGTATCGTCAACGAACGCGGACTGAGCGCGCAAATCGAAGCAGAGCGCGAGCGAATCATTGCCAGTGTAGAGCAGGAAGCCGAACGTATCCGTAACGATGCCGATGTATACGTTCGCGGCGTGCTAAGCGACCTATCCGAGCGCCTGAGCAAGATTCAGTCGAGTGTGGACAACGGCATCAAGGCGCTCGGCACGACGGGCGAGGAATAACTTCACGCTCTCAGATCGCCACCCAGGAACAACAATTTGTGGGGGAAAGCCCAGCATCTTTCCCCACCATGCCACACGGCGCCACGAAATCGCGCCCTAAAAGGTTGACAGCGCTCATTCGCTCCCCTATAATTCTCTGTCTATGAGCCGTCTTTGCGACGGTTTCTGAGCGTAGAGCGATGGAGATGTCCGAGTATCTTTTTAATGTGGCGCAATTACTCCAGGAGCTTGTAGGCGCAACGCGCCGCCATGAACTGGACGACGACTACCTCGATCTCGATGATGGACAGCGTGTTCGGGACATATCAGGTCATATCCGCCTGACGCGAACCCAGAATGGGGTTCTTGCAGATGTCGACCCACATGGAAATCTTGAGGTTGAGTGTGGGCGTTGCCTGGATCGTATGGTACAGCCCCTGGATTTTCCATTCAGCGAAGAGTTTTACCAGACTGTTGTCGTCAACACCGGAGCGCGTCTGCCAAAGCCGGAGGACCCGGACGTATTCTTTATCGACGAAGCACATAGGCTTGACCTCGAAGAGCCTATGCGTGAGTACGCATTACTGAATATACCGATGCTGCCGCTTTGTCGCGAAGATTGTAAAGGTTTGTGTCCGCAATGCGGCGCGAACCTCAACGAAGGTCCGTGCGATTGCGACACTGATGAAGTCGACGATCGATTGGCAGCGCTCAAGCGTTTGCTTGAACAACCGAAATAAAGGAGAGTTTTCATGGGTGCAGTTCCTAAACGAAAAGTGTCTCGTCACCGACGTGGCAATCGCCGCCGCCATCAGTATCTGATCACTCCACAGTTGAGCAAGTGTCCAAACTGTGGTGAAGCGAACCTTTCCCACCGTGCATGCAAAAGCTGCGGGCAGTTCAAGGGTCGTCAGGTCGTCGAAATGGGCGGCGAAGACGACGTATAGTTCGAATCGTAGCTTGCTACCATGAAGCGCTACCCGGTTTCCTGTTGGGTAGCGCTTTCTTGTGTAGACAATGCCCTTCTTTGATGGCATCTGGTATACTAGCGCCCGCCTACCATCGATGGTTGGACTACGAAGCGTAGGAGCATAATGACAACGATCAGCTTTCGGCGACAATATCATTCCCGAGGTGCCCGTTGAGCGACGCATGGATTTTTCCCGGTCAAGGCTCGCAGGTCGTCGGAATGGGCAAGGAACTGTACAACCAGTACGGTTCAGCCCGTGCCATTTTCGACGAAGCTGATGCCATTCTTGGACTTAACCTTACGCAGTTGTGCTTCGAGGGTCCGGCAGAAACGCTGACCGCGACCGAAAATGCACAACCCGCGCTGCTCACCACATCCATTGCATTGCTCGCCGCACTTGGCTGGTCCGCGCAGGCATCAACCACGCCTGAACTTCCTGATCCTCACTTCGTCGCCGGCCATTCGCTGGGCGAATACTCGGCGCTTGTAGCGTCCCGCGCTGTGAGTTTCGCAACCGCCCTACGGCTGGTCCGACGGCGCGGCGAGCTAATGGCGGAGGCCCGCGAAGGTACCATGGCGGCGATCATCGGCATGGACCTCGCAGCACTCAATGCCGTCTGTGCGCAAGCACAATCGGAAGGTCCGGTGGTCGTGGCGAACGAAAACGCGCCAGGTCAGCTTGTAATCAGCGGCGCGAACGCCGCCGTCACACGCGCTGGCGAACTCGCGAAAGCAGCCGGAGCCAGCCGAGTCATTCCACTCAAAGTATCGGCGGCATTCCATTCCCCGCTGATGCAGAATGCCGCCGACGGACTACGCCCGGTGATTGCGGACGCCGCTTTCGTCGACGCAGTAGTTCCGGTCGTGTCCAACGTCGCAGCGCAGCCGATCAGCGCGCCCGATGCGATCAGAGAAGAACTCGTCGCCCAGATTACCGCTCCCGTGCGCTGGATCGCCAGCATTGAGTATATGGCGGAGGCTGGTGTGGATCGCTTCATCGAGATCGGCCCCGGTGCGGTGCTGACCGGCATGATCAAACGGATACGCCCGACGGCGGAACGTAAAAACATCGCTCAAGCCAGCGATGTGGTAGGAAAGGAGTTTTTCTATGCACATCGACCTCGCTGATAAAGTCGCGATTGTCACTGGAGGCTCACGTGGCATCGGTCGTGCGATTGCCCTTGAACTAGCAGCAAGCGGCGCTTCGGTAGTAGTCAACTATCGGACCGGCGCCACAGAAGCCGATGCTGTTGTCGCCCAGATCACCGAAGCGGGTGGCAAAGCAGTCGCGTTTCAAGCGGACGTGTCCGATGGCACGACAATCGAGCCACTCATTAAGGCTGCTACTGACACGTTCGGCGGTCTGCATATCCTCGTCAATAATGCCGGAATCGCACGCGATAACCTGCTGATGCGGATGAAAGACGACGAATGGGATGCCGTGATTGACACGAACCTGCGCGGGGCATTCCTGCTGACCCGTGCCGCGATGCGCCCGATGATGCGGGCGAGGTGGGGCCGTGTCATCACGATCACGTCGGTGATCGGGCTGATCGGCAACGCAGGACAATCCAACTACGCGGCGGCGAAGGCGGGGCTGATCGGCTTCACCAAATCCGTCGCCCGTGAGATGGCATCGCGTGGCATCACCGCCAACGCGATCGCTCCTGGCTTCGTCGATACGGCGATCACCGCGACGTTGAATGAAACGCAACGCGAGGCGATCATGGCGTCGATTCCGCTCGGACGCTGGGGCCAAACCGAAGATATCGCCCGCACCGTGACATTCCTGGCATCCGACGCCGCCGGGTATATTACCGGTCAAACACTTGCCGTCGATGGCGGCATGACCATGCAGTAACTCATGTTCGAAAAAGTACTCATCGCGAACCGCGGCGAAATCGCCGTTCGCATCATCCGAGCCTGTCGTGAGATGGGCATACGCACGGTCGTCGCGTATTCCGAGGCCGATCGCGATGCATTGCCCGTCCGTTTTTCGGACGAAGCGGTCTGCATCGGCCCCGCCGCGCCATCCAAGAGCTATCTTCATGCGCCCGCTCTTATCAGCGCGGCCCTGATCACAGGCTGCGATGCGGTCCATCCCGGCTATGGGTTTCTTTCGGAGAATCCCTATTTCGCGGAGATCGTCGCGCAGTGTGGGCTGATTTATATTGGACCGCGCCCGGATGTGATCGCCAAGATGGGCGACAAGGCCGTCGCCCGCGAATCCATGAAAGCGGCGGGTCTGCCGGTCATCCCTGGCTCTGAAAACACCCTTACGAGCGTCGACGAAGCCCGCGAGATCGCCCGCGACATCGGCTACCCGGTGCTGCTGAAGGCAGCAGGCGGCGGCGGCGGTCGTGGTATGCGTGTGGTGATGGAAGAGTCCGAACTCGCACGCGCCTTCGCAACGGCACGCGGCGAAGCCGAAGCCGCCTTCGGCAAAGGCGATCTGTACCTCGAAAAGTTCCTGCCAGTGGCGCGCCACGTCGAGATTCAGGTACTGGGCGACGCCTATGGTCATGTGATCCACCTGGGCGAACGCGAATGTTCGATACAACGGCGCAACCAGAAACTCGTCGAAGAATCTCCCTCACCGATACTCGACCCAGAGTTGCGGCGGCGCATGGGCGAGGATGCCGTGCGCGGTGCTGCCGCCATCGGCTATAGCAACGCTGGCACGATGGAGTTTTTGCTCGATCCGACTGGCAACTACTACTTCATCGAGATGAACACCCGTATTCAAGTCGAGCATCCCGTAACCGAACTTGTGACGGGTATCGATCTGGTGCGGTGGCAGTTGCGTATCGCAAATGGCGAACGTTTGACACTCAGTCAACAGGACGTTAAAATATCCGGGCATGCGATCGAATGTCGGGTGAACGCGGAAGATCCCGATGTCGATTTCTTGCCACAGGCGGGCGAAGTCGACCTGTTCTTGCCGCCGGGTGGACCAGGCACCCGCATCGATTCACATCTGTATTCGGGGTATGTTGTCCCGACCGTGTATGATTCGTTGCTAGGCAAAATTATCGTGTGGGCGGGCACCCGAGAGGAAGCCATCAATCGCATGAGCCGCGCGTTGAACGAATGTATCATCACGGGCGTCAAAACGACGATACCCTTTCAGCAAGCCCTCATGGAAGATGATAATTTCCGGCGCGGCGACTTCTCAACGGGGTATCTGGCCGAATTTATCGAGCGCTACCGGGCGAGGACAACGTGACAGAAGCACCAGGAACCGTAACGATTTCACCACATGCGCTTACGGCTATCGTCAGCCGCACGACACTCGAAGTGCCTGGGGTTGCTCGCCTGGGAAACGTGCCGCCACGCCGCGTCGGCGAACGCTTGATTAGTGGGCAAAGCCGCGACGGTGTGCTTATTCGCGTTGATAATGGCGTTAGTGCCGATCTTTTCCTCGTCGCTCACCATGATGTCAACTTATTAGACCTCGGAACAGAAGTTCAGGCTGCGGTCGCCAACGCGATTCGCGAAATGGTCGGAATGACAGTTCAGGAAGTTAACGTGTATATTCAGGATGTCGAAACAGAGCGTCTCGGTTAACCAGCGCCATCGCGCACGTATTGCAGCAATGCAAGCGTTGTACGAGGCGGATATCACCGGTCATGAAATTGACCAGGTGATCACGCAGCGTGCCGGTGACGAAATGCTGCCGCCAGATGCGGCGGAGTTCTTCGACGCTATGGTGCGCGGCGTCTGGGGTTATCGTGCGTTGCTCGACGATATGATCGAAAAAGCAGCACCACATTGGCCGATCTACCAGATGCCACCGATCGACAAAGCGATACTACGTATGGCGATCTGGGAACTGCGCCTCAACAAAAGCGAACCCGCGCCGCCCAAGGCGGTGATCAACGAAGCCGTCGAACTCGCCAAACACTATGGAAGTGAGAACTCTCCACGGTTTATCAATGGCGTCCTCGGATCGGTGATAAATTAAAAGGAGCACGAATACGTTTCAGTATTCTGTGTGCCGGAACCTTGCTCGTACGATTTATACTTTTAGGGAGATGACCATGGCAGACGCAACACTTGATCCACGGTTGAAGACGATTATCGCTGAGCAGCTTGGCGTCGATGAGGAGCGCGTCGTACCAGGCGCGTCATTCGCAGACGACCTGGACGCGGATTCGCTCGATCTGGTCGAACTTATTATGTCGATTGAAGAAGAATTCGGCGTCGAAATTCCCGACGAAGATGCCGAGAAGATGGCGACTGTTTCAGATGCTATGAACTATCTTGAAACCCACTCGCAGGGATAATTCGAAGGTCGTCGAATAGCGAACACTCTTGGTTCAAGCGTGCGTGCTAGTGTCTAGCTCGCACGCTTGTTGTTTGCATCACGGTGCATCATTTTTGGCCTGTTGAGCGATCTAAAGTGTGGTAGCATTAGAATATGTTCGGTATTGGTTTTGGCGAATTAGTTATTATTCTGCTGATCGCACTCGTTGTGGTCGGTCCAGAACGTATGCCCGATCTGGCGCGGCGTGTTGGTACGATTATCCGTGACGTACGGCGGATGTACGACAACATGCGTGCAGATCTTGGCCCTGAGTTCGACGAAGTCGAACGTGCGATTCGCACGTTGCGTTCGCTCGATCCACGGCGCGAGCTGGACGATGCCGGTCGTAAGCTACTTGCTGACCTGGCACGTGATGTTGGTCCCGAAGCGGAAACGCTGCTCAAATCCTCACCGAATCAGATGAAGGACTCGCTCGCGAAGTCGCTACTCGCCGAAAACGGGATTGGTGGCTCACTACCTACTCCCAAACCGCTCATAGGCGATGACTTTATAGGCGGTCCGACGCAAGTGATCGAGCCCGTATTGCCTGGAACGGGTGCCGCGCCGGTCGTACAGGTAGCAGCGGCAGATCCCTCGACTACATCGAACCTCGTAGGCGATGCTCCCGCTCAGCTTTCAACGGTTACAGTGTCTGCCCCCGTCGCACCAACAGTCAGTCGTGCACGAACCTACACGATGCCACCCGCCGCGCCAAAAGTCAGTCGTGCACGAACCTACACGATGCCACCCGCCGCGCCAGCAGCGAGTACCAATGGCGTCCATCATGATGTGGTCACAGAAACGGCCCTGATCGATGCTCAGGCGGATACGGAGTCGAACGTTTCTACGCAGAACGGTCACGGGAGCTAGTCCATGCAAACAACCGTCAACGATGTCCAGCCACCACTCGAACCTACCGAAAGTGGGATGATGTCATGGATGGATCATGCCCGTGAACTACGCAACCGTTTGTTCAAGGCGTGTCTCGCCATCTTTGTCGGGGTGCTGGTGGGCTTTGGCGCAACAAACTGGAACAATAATTGGTTGCTGACGGAGCTGATCCGTCATCTCGCGCCAAACGGAGTGCAGATTTTCAGCCCTGCTGAAATCTTTACGGAATCGATTAAGCTATCGGTCGCCATTGGTGTTGCGCTAGCGATGCCAGTCATTGTCTACCAGTTGCTCGCCTTCATCGTTCCTGCTTTGACCGACCGCGAACGACGTATCATTTATTTCGTCCTGCCATTCATTACCTTATGTTTTCTCGCAGGTTTGGCTTTCGGTTGGTTCGTCACCATTCCTGCCGCATTCAGGTTCCTGCTCGGTTTCGGTTCCAGTGAATTGATCGAGAACAAGCCAACGCTTGAACGCTTCATGTCGCTCCTGACAAGACTGATGATGCTCAACGGCATTTTGTTCGAGTTACCGATCATCGTGTATTCGGTCATCTGGTTAGGCGCGGTCGAACGCAAAACGCTGACACAATATCGGCGCTATTCAATCCTGGTTATTGTGATAATTTCGGCAATCATCACACCTACCGGCGATCCGGTCAACCTCGCATTCACCGCCATCCCAATGTATCTGCTATACGAGCTAGGACTGCTGATGGCGTTGCTCGCCCCGCGCAAACGCACGCCGATGCCGACGAGCTAGCGCGTTTCAGCCCCGTATCATCATCCTCAGTTACCTATATCACGGACACCATAGAACTATGGTGTCCGCATTGCTATGATAGGAGGTAGTCACAGGAGGATATCATGCGAGCCTACCTTCATATATGCTGTTTTCTACTGCTTGGCACAATGCTGATTGGCTGTGGTCAGGTGCCAATGGAAGCTAAAAGTGTTACCCCGGCGTCAGTGGTGCCAACGGTTGTCCAACCTACCGAGCCAGCCACAGCCATGCCAACCGCAGTAGCGACGAGTGCGCCAACGCCTTCGGTCGTTCCAACAACGACACAACCCCCCGCATCACCGACGGCACCACCAGAACCGACCAAGGTTGCCGCAGCAGCAACGCCAACGACGCTTGCCCCGCAGCGTATTATTACGATCTCCAGCCCGCAGGCGATGGAAACCGTATCTAGTCCGTTGCAGATCAGCGGGAGTGCCGAATTACTGGCCCTTCGAGGCGACCCTGGTTGTAGAGATCAAGGATGCCACCGACAACGTACTGGGGCGTATGCCGATCATGGTCCAGGCTCCCGATATCGGGCAGGGCGGACCATGGTCCGACCGCCTGATCTTTACCGCACCTGACGAAGCGCAAGAAGGGACGCTTAACGTGTTTGAAACCAGCATGAAGGACGGATCGATTATGGCGATCGCCTCGGTACGTATCCGACTTGCAGCGCGCTCCTAGCGCAAGCAGCGGATTGTCGGTAGACGAACCGGTTGCAGGTATCACCACGACCATGCCATTGCATGTAGCTTTCGGCGGTGGGCGCGGCGATGAACAGTTCGACCTGTTGCTGACGCTGGCAGATGGTTCAGAGATTAAACAGACCGCACAAGCGAGCCTGGGGTACGTCGTCACCAGCATCGTGGGAAATGACGTTGCTGGCCCCGCCGAACTCCAAATCGTACGGACGAACGGCACGATCGCAGAGAAGCGCCAATTGACGATTGTCCCGCCCGATGCGACACAAACCGTCAAGGTAGCGTGGCTGGCCGCCGGTACAGAGGACATTTTGCTGGAAGATCGTAGCATTCCTGCAACACCACAGATCGCCACGTCCGCACTCAACGAACTCCTATGGGGTCCGACCAACTTCAGCGCCTATGCGACGAGCCTGCCGTCGACCGCGGAGATTATGACGTATAGCGGTCGCAACGAAACCTGGGGCGCTCGCGTGCGCCTGCTCAAACTCGTCATTACCGACGGCATAGCCACAGCGAACTTTTCGCCGGAACTGCAAGCGTATGGTGGCGGTTCGGCACGTGCCATCATGATTCGCCAGCAGATCGAGGCAACCCTGCGCCAGTTCTCGTCGGTTCAACAGGTGGTCATCGCAGTCGACGGACAAACAGAGAACGTCCTGCAGCCGTAGTTATGACGGGGAACGCATGGTGGTACAGCACGACGGGAGGCTTTTGCCTCCCGTCGTGCTGTACCAACGATGCGTATCAGGAAAGACCTCGACGGCTTATCGAGCCAGCGCGATAAGCACGATGCCCCTTTTGGGTCGTCGGGGATAAAGTGGGGTCCTGGTCAACCCAACGCACCACGGAACGGCTCAGAGGCGTTCCAGCCTACTGCGTCGCTTTTACTGAGCAGTTCGGTGAGCACTCGTCGCTGGGTGGAGGTCAGGTCAGACGGTTCGATCGGCGTTGCCACGAACTGCAAACGATCGAAAGGTACCGCCAGGTATTCCTCGAACAGATCCTTACCGGGAGCGCGATGATAATAGCTCAGACGGAACACCTGTAGATCGCGGAACCGTGTGCCAACCTCATGGACGAACTGCACAGCGACGGCAGCAGCACCTTTCGGCGTTGGTACTTCCTCCAAATATGCGGAGGCTTTCTGGCCGCCCGCTGGGAATGCATGATTCTCTAGCGCTTCGACCAGTACGCCGGATTCGCTGAGAAAAAGGGTCGGTTCAACCGTCCGTCGAAAGAAACGCATATACTTTCCTCTTAGCGGCTGTTCGCCATTTCACTCATGCGCAACACACGATGTACCTTAAGCGCGATTTGTAAAGCAAGTTGATCTTCGGCGCGTTCCCAGTCGATGCCCGCGATTTCGCTGATACGCTGCAAGCGATAGATCAGCGTATTGCGATGCACATGCAGCAGAGTCGCGGCACGGCTCACATTGCCACGCGCCAGGAAATACCCTTCCAGAGTTTCAATGAGGTCCGCGCTCGACGAGCCATGGTCCAGCAAGGGTCCGAGCGTATCACGGTAGAACCGCCCAAGTTCGGGCGATTCGCGCTGCGCCAACAACAGGCGATAGATGCCCAGATCCGCGAACGATGTGATGCTCTTTTGCCCGAATAATTGCCGCCCAAGCGCGAGTGCCTGTTCCGCTTCATCGAGCGCGCGCGACCATTGTGCAGCATTCGGAGCCACGCTGCTCAATCCAGCGGCGACGGGATGGCTCTGCTGTATGGCATCCAGGATGGTGTGTGCGGTGGTACTGCTCCCGGTGACCGGCACGAATACCAGCACACTATCTTCGCGTGCCAGCACCGGCGCAACAAGTTTGCGTTGGTGCAGGACACGTTCAACCAGCGGATGAAGCGACGCAGGTGATTCAGCGCCCGCAGGCGCGATCACAACCGCCACATGCGGCTTGTCGAGTTGATACCCAAGCTCGACTGCCTGGTTATTGATCGACTCGGCATCGACGGGCGTGCCACTCAGGATCGTTCGCACCAGATCGCCGCGCACCCTGGCCTCGGCGTCCTTGACGGCCTGTTCTTTTGCCAGTTCGAGCGCCAGCGCCGCCGCGCCCTGTCGCGCCGCGAGACGGTCGCCCTGGTCAAGTTGTGTACCCGACAGTGCTAGCCAACCAGTATCACTGATCTGCTCGATATAGATCTGTTGCCCGAGGATATGCAGTTCGCCAGTCGCTTCCGGGCGCAGAACTTCGAACACGGCACGGCCTGACTCGTGCATCTGTTGTGCGCGTAGTTTCCCACTCACGCTGTAACACGCCACGCTGCGGCCTGTTCGTTCCACCAGCAAGCGCAGCACGCCATTGATGCCCGACCCGCTCAGAATTCGTTGAATCAGTTCGCTGTAGAGTTGCGAGGCCCAACGTTCGATCTGGAGGTCGGGATCGCCGATTAAGCGGTTGATGTCACGTTCGAGCGAACGTAGATCGACCGATGCAGGTAGTTCGATCAATGGAATATTCGGCGGCGACGGCTCGCACCTGCGCGTCGGCATCAGGCGGTCCAACCACTGCAATGGCAGCGACCGGCACTTCACCCAGACGCGAGATGATCGTCGGCAGCGTCAGGCTTTCGTCCAGCGCCACCGCCTGGGCAGGCGAGATCAGAGTTAGCTCACCGCCACGTAGGTCGGGGAGTGCTGGTAGCGTGGCACGCAAGCCGACGACCGTGCGCACTTGCGCATACAGCCCATCGTCACCCGTCAGCAGACGACTCGATGCAGGCATCGTGAATCGTAAGATATCACGAAGCGTCGTCATATATGGTTGGTTGATGTATGGTGCCAAATCTTGATTCGAAGCTGAACCTGCGATGCATCAACCGGGATGCATGCTAACGCCCACGCGCCAGCACCTTTTGATACGGGCGAATTATAGCACGGCAAAACTGTGCAACATGAACAAAGCGGCAGTATTACGTTACTGAGCATGACGCTTGTGGGTGTGGATGTTAAGCCTGGAACCAGGGTAGCCGATTATCGGACCGGCACACGAGAGTCACAAAGCATAGGCATGTGCACCATCAGGGATCGTTGCGCTTGCAGGAGAGAAACACGCATGGTATAGTATGCCCTGCGCGGGCGATTAGCTCAGTTGGTTAGAGCGCTGCATTCACATTGCAGAGGTCACTGGTTCGAGTCCAGTATCGCCCACCACACCAAGGCCAGACATACGCTGTATGTCTGACCTTTTTTTTCGTATCATGATAACGTCGTGGACGGCTGTCCCAGCAACTGCCCACGATCTAATCGACCTCCTGGCCTTTGCGAATCTTGACGGTCTTACATTTGAGCGGCCCTTCCTCAAATAAAGCCTGCGTTCCTTGCACGTTCGTGGCGTTGAAAGCTTGCCATTCTCCATGTAATACGGCTTGCTGTCGTATCTGGGTTCCTGCACGTCGAGGATCCTCGTACAAACCGATTGCCCTGACTGTTACCATCGACCCACGCATCGACCAAGGTGCATGTACAAAAATCCGCACCGAGGCCGGCAGCATTGCGGTGCGCCAGAACCTGATCAGCCGCTAACGGTCCGGCAACCGTACGGTATAATGACGACTTACATTATGTCATACCAAGGCTGAGAAGAAATGGCACCATTGATCGGTATTACAGGGAAGGCGGTTTACGACGAGGCCTGGTGTCCGCCCATTATGGGGATGCGCCAGGGCTACATTCACGCGATCGCCCAGGCTGGGGGGATTCCGGTTGTGCTGCCACCCCTAACTGACCTCACGGTGCTCCGTGGGATGTTCGACAGACTGCAGGGCATCTTGCTCACGGGCGGGGTCGATGTCGATCCAAGAGAATATGGTGAGGAACAGCATCCAAAGCTAGGTTTGGTGCAGCGCGACCGCGATGGTTCGGAACTGCCACTGGCACGCTGGGCGGTCGCCGAAAGCAAGCCAGTGCTAGGTATCTGTCGTGGACATCAACTGCTTAACGTGGCGATGGGCGGCACGCTGTACCAGGATATACCGTCGCAGATCGACGGTTCTCTCGACCACGAAGCGTCAATTCGACATGAATGTTGGAACAACTTTGACCATGGGGTCACGCTGAGCGAAGATTCGCTACTGGCGGAATTGCTTGGCACGACCTTCGTCGAAGTCAACTCGTTGCACCATCAGGGTATCAAGGATCTGGCACCGGGATTGCGTATCGTCGGGCGTGCGCCGGATGGCGTCGCAGAAGCGATCGAGGGAACGGGCGACGGGTTCGTGATGGGTGTGCAATGCCATCCGGAAGAACTCTGGCAGGATGTAGATGTGCGCTGGCGCAATATGTTTCGGGCGTTCGTGGTCGCCGCCTCGAAGTAACATATACGCGGGTGAACAGATTACAGGCAGTTCACCCGCGTATATGTTACAGCGCCAGCAAATTCTCGAAGTGCTTGACGATCGCTTTGTCGAACTTTTTGATATCTTTCGGTCCCCGGCTCGTCAGCAGGTTCCCGTCGATCACGATCGCCTCATCCCGCCAGTTCGCTCCCGCGTTCACCATATCGTCCTGGATACCAGGCCACGACGTGAGAGTACGGCCACCCGCCGCGCCGAGCGACGCCAACACCCAGGGCGCGTGACAGATCGCCGCGATCGGCTTATTGCTACGCACGAACACGCGCACGAAATCAAGCGCCTTCTTGTTCTGGCGCAACGTATCTGGGTTGACGCTACCACCGGGCAGCAACAGGGCCGCGAACGACGCCGGATGCACCTCGTCAAGCGTCGCATCGACTGGAATACGCTCACCGGGAGTCAGATGGTTGACCGCCTGAATCTTGCCTTTCTTCGGGCTAATCAGGTACACATCCGCACCCGCCTTCACCAGGGCACGCCAGGGCGACTTAACTTCGATCTGTTCTACGCCGTCGGTGGCGAGGATCGCAACCCGCACACCTATCAGTGGTTTTTTGCCAAATCCAAACATCTATTGCTTCCTTTCATCACCTTCTCGCCATACTGGGTATGACGGAGCAAGCGGTATGCCAATGAGGAGCGTGCTATAATCCGCAGCGCGACATCCACATGATGACACCGACGCTTCCTGAAGCACTAACCGAGATAGAAACGACGCTATGATCGCAGCACTGCGCGGAACACTCTTAGACATCGGACCTGACTACGCCGTGATCGAAGCGGGCGGCGTCGGATATCAGGTATGGTCACCACGCGGGGTGCTGCAGCAACTTCCAGCCGTCGGGCAGGAAGCGCGGCTCCACACCTACCTGCTCGTGCGCGAGGATGCGCTGATCCTGTACGGCTTTTCTACCCTTTCCGAGCGTGCGTTCTTTGAATTGTTACTGAGCGTGACAGGTGTTGGTCCCAAAGTCGCGCTTAGCCTGATGTCATCAGTGCCGCTCGATCAACTTCAACTTGCCATCGCCAGCGAAAACGTCACTGTGCTATCACAGGTGCCAGGGATCGGCAAGAAAACCGCCGCACGACTGATCCTGGAACTCAAATCGAAGGTCGATCGGGCAAACATACCTACGATGGCACTGCCAAGCGAAAGCGGTGGGCGCGTCAACGTTGAAGTACAGGAAGTGCTACAAAGCCTTGGCTATAGCGCGGTCGAGGCGCAATCAGCAGTATCGGCGATACCGCCCGACGCTCCGCAGGAGATCGAGGAGCGAATTCGGTTGGCGTTGCGCTATTTCGGCGGCGCGTGAGCCAGTTCCACCCAGCCGTCCAACTGGCGCTGACACTGGCAGGATTATGGATCCTCGCCACCCAGTTCGCGCTGCACCTACAACGCATGGTGCTGATATTCACCCGTTCTCCACTGGTTGCCACACGTACCTACGATATCCTGTTGTTCCCTGGCGTTGTGCTGCACGAAGCCGCGCACGTGATCGTAGCTACGCTGTTGCGCGTCCCCGTGCTACGGGTCAGCTTATTTCAGTTGCGGCGTAACGGCGATCCGCGCCAGGGCGAAGTCGTTGTCGCCCGCTCCGACCCGTTCCGCATGAGTCTGATCGGTGCCGCACCCCTGCTGCTGGGGATTCCGGTCGTCTTATGGCTATTGCGCCTGGTCGAGTTCCCACCGTTAGGACTATCACTGGCGTCGCTGGATGCTCTACGCCCGATTCTACGCGAACCGTTACACCTGCTCGGGCTGTATGCCATCTGGGCAATCGCCAATGCCATGTTTCCGAGCGCGGCGGATCGTGCCGCATGGCGCGTCATCGCGCTCGTGGTCATAGTGATTGCGGCTGTGGTGCTATGGAGCGGGCAGTCGATCGAACTCCCAGCGCAATACATCACAACGGCGACAGACATTGCCGCAAGACTTGCCTCCGGACTGTTGCCGGTGCTGATCGGCGACGGCGTGTTACTGGTCCTCGTGATACTGCTGGGACGCGCTGGAATGGCATTACAGCGACGCTAGCGAATCCCTGTACTAACACGCACCCCACATATAGCCCTCACGTCCTAGCATAAGCTAGGACCTTGTGACACTACACCAACATAAGGCACTATGGTACACTCCAAAAAACCGAAGTGCGGAGGAGGTCGAGCGGACCATGGTCGGGAGTACGCATATGCTGCTCATGCACGACCAACGGATTCCACGAAGTCATGGCAAACATCCTCATTTTGTGGGATATCGACGGCACACTGCTCAGAAGCGGACCAACGTCGATGCACACGTTCAACCGGGCGTTACGCGAGATCTACGAGCTACAGGACGATCCCAAGCGTATCGACTATGGAGGCAAGACGGACAACCAGATCGTGTACGAAGTTCTCGCGTTGCATGACATCATGGAACATCACATCGCCGAACGACTCGACCTGTTCAACCAACGCTATTTTGAACACTTCGAGAATGCTTACGACGAACTGTGCTCTAGCGTCCAGGTATTGCCCGGTGTGCGTGAGGTCATAGCCGCCCTCACCGAACGAGGGACCATCCAATCGTTATTAACCGGCAATCTGCACTCGACCGCAGAACTAAAATTGCGCGCGGCAGGGTTGGACAGCCATCTCGATATGAGCATCGGAGCGTATGGCTCCGACAATCGTCACCGTAACGAACTCGTTCCAATCGCGCGCGCCAAGATGGCACAACGCTTTGGCGATGCCGACCAGGTAGTTGTCATCGGCGATACGCCACGCGATATTGCCTGTGGGAAGGCAGGTCACGCCCGAACCGTCGCGGTTGCGACCGGGCATTGGACGCTCGATGCACTGATCGAGCATACACCGGACGCAGCGTTGCCAGATCTTGCGAATATCGACAAGGCTGTTGCAGCGATTCTGGGCCGTTCATGAGATTCAATCAGCAGCACGTTTTATCGTCGAGCATCGTGTTCCTTCGCAGCACATATACTACTCAGGCCAGGATGCCGCTCACTACTCGTAGAAGGAAGGTTCATCCATGACACCGATTAAGGTCTTGATCGTCGACGATCATCCATTGTTTCGCAGAGGTATCCGCTGGACGCTTGATGCTGCGGAAGATATCGAGGTAATCGGCGAGGCCACCACTGGCGCGGACGCGATCGCCTTCACTGAACGCGCCTTCCCCGATGTCGTGCTCGTCGATATCAACATGCCCGGCATCAACGGGCTGGAAGTCGCCCGCACGATCAAGCGCCAGCACCCGCGTATCCGTTTGATCGTCCTGAGCGTTTTCGAGGACGACGAGCAACTGTTCAACGCGATCAAGGTGGGTGCGTCAGCCTACTCGCCCAAAGCAGTTGATCCCGACGAACTACTGTGGATGATTCGAGAAGTGGCAAACGGCGTTTATCTGATTAACGACACCGCCATGAGCCGCCCGCATGTCGCGGCACGGGTGTTGAACCAGTTCCGCGAGCTTACAACGACCTCCAATGAGGAATCAGGCACGCACCTGTTCGCACCGCTGACATCACGCGAAATCGAAATTCTGGACTGCATTGCACGCGGCATGTCGAACAAAGAGATCGCCAGCCAGCTTTCGATCAGCGGTCAGACGGTGAAGAACCACATCACGTCGATTCTGGCGAAACTTCAGGTCAACGACCGCACGATGGCAGTGATCTTCGCGATTCAAAAGGGTTGGATCAAAATGGGCGCTGACGGGAAGGAAACAGACCGGATATAATAGGGCATGAATGATCTGCTGATCACCAATGCCAATGTTATAACGCTCGATCCCGACCATCCGACGGCAACCGTCATCCTCGTGCGCGACGGACGTATCGCGCACGTCGGCGACACCGTGCCGGACCACCTCGACCCTGATATAGCCTGGCTTGACCTTAGCGGCAAGACCGTCGTCCCTGGCTTTATCGACAGCCATGTGCACTTCACCTGGACCGGCGTACGACCGTTCACGGTCGATCTTCGCGCAGCCATAAGCGCACAGGATACGCTTGATCGCGTCGCCGCGCGCGTCGAGTGCACACCCCACGGGCACCTGATTCTGGCACAAGGCATGGCACCCGAAGCCGTCGTGCGCGGTGCCGACCTCGACCGCATCGCCCCGCATCATCCAGTGCTGCTGCAAGGCTACACCGGACACTCGGCTATCGCCAACACCTTGATGCTGCGACACCTCGATCTGCATCCCGGCGATGACGGACTTGACGCCACGGGCGTGCTACGTGGTGCCGCCAACACCCGTGCTGCGTGGCGTATTCCCGCACAATTCGCCGCCCAGACGGGCTGGGATCGCGTCTTTGGTAGTGCCGCCGACCTGGCACTTCGTGCCGGAATAACCACAATCCACGCGCTTGAAGGCGAGGACCGCGCCGATGACCCAGCGGTATTGGCGCTCCTTGCTATGCAGGCGGACCTCCCCATCCGAACCGTCGTGTACTACCAAACCCGTGATGTCGCGGCGGTACAGCGTCTCGGCTTACCACGAATCGGTGGTTGTATCTGGATCGATGGCGACTTCGAGCCGCATACTGCCGCGCTCCTGGCACCATATGCCGACGAGCCAACCAGTTGCGGCTGCCTGTACTTCTCCGATGAAGCTGTCAATACGTTCGTCGGCGAAGCACACGCAGCGGGCTTACAGATTTCGTTGCATTGCGTCGGCGATGCCGCCGTCTCGCAGGTGCTGGATGCCTACCATCGTGCACTCGCGGCGATACCACGCCCCGATCACCGTCATCGCATCGAACACTTTGAAATCTACGACCAGGGCTTGCTCGAACGCACCATACGCGACAACGTGCATGTGGCGATCCAACCGCCCTTCGACGGGTACTTCGGCGGTATCGAGCAAAACCAGCACTACCTGGGTGCCGAGCGGGCGCAACGTGCCGACGCCGTTCATACCTTCATCAAACATGGCATCGCGGTGGGCGGCGGCTCGGATTGTCCGGTCACACCACTCAATACGTTGTATGGCATCCACTGCGCCGTTAATCATTCCAACCCTGCCGAACGCATTTCACCCCAGCGAGCGCTTGAGTTATTTACCATCGATAATGCACGGCTTGCATTCGAAGAAGATGAGAAAGGTACGATTGTGCCGGGGAAGCTCGCCGACCTCACGGTGCTGAGCGCTGATCCGCGCACCATCGAGCCGCATGGAATCAAAGATATCGACGTTACCATGACGATCGTAGGCGGCAGCATACGCTGGTCTGCGCTCGATGAATAGGAGGGTTCGTGACTTCAAGCGAGATTCAGGCGATCGACACGCTGCTGGTCAACGCGATCGTCGTAACCATGGATGCCGTCGGTACGGTGATCGAAGGTGGAGCAGTCGCCATCGACGGGCGTGAGATCGTCGGAGTCGGCACCACCGCAGAGCTTCGCGAACGTTTTCAGCCACGCGATGAGGTCGATTGCACGTCATGCGTGGTCATGCCGGGGATGATCAACGCTCACGCCCATGTACCAATGAGCCTGTTGCGTGGTCTGGTCGCCGACGTGCAGCTTGATGTGTGGCTATACGGCTATATGTTCCCGGTCGAGAACACCTTCGTCGATCCGCAATTTTCCTACGCTGGAACGCGGCTATCCTGCGCCGAGATGATCCGGAGCGGCACGACCACCTTCGTTGATATGTACTTCTACGAGGACCAGGTGGCACGCGCCGCCGATGAAGCCGGTATCCGCGCGATCTGTGGGCAATCTGTGATGCGCTTTCCGACGCCCGACGCAGCATCCTACGATGCCGGACTGGAACGCGCGCGGGCGTTCGTGCGTGAATGGCATACTCACGAACGTATTATTCCGGCGATCGCGCCTCACGCACCGTACACCTGCACTGACGAGATCTATCATGAAGCGGTCGCGCTCGCCCGCGAATACGACGTGCCGCTGGTGACTCACCTGTCGGAAACCGCCCGCGAAGTCAAGGAAAGCCTCACGGCGGTCATGGCATCGCCGGTGGCGTATGCCGAACGGGTCGGCGCGTTTGATGTCAAGGCCATTGCCGCCCATTGCGTACATACCGATGAGCGGGACTGGGCGATCCTGCGCTCGCACGGCGTCGGCGTCGCGCCCTGTCCATCATCCAACCTTAAGCTCGCCTCTGGTGTTGCCCCCTACGCGCCGATGCTGGCAGCGGGCGTGTCACTCGGCATCGGCACCGACGGGCCAGCATCCAACGACGATCAGGACCTGTTGACCGAAGTGCACCTGGCGGCGATGCTGCCCAAGGGGCTCGGCGGCGACCCAACGTTGATGCCAGCGAAAGCAGCGCTGGCATTGGCGACCTCGCTGGGCGCACAGGCGGTTCACCTGGAACACCTGATTGGCTCGCTTGAAACGGGGAAACGTGCTGATATCGTCGTGATCGGGATGGACGGGCTGCATACAACACCGCGCTATCGCTACTCAAACGAGGCGATCTACAACTATATCGTGTATGCCGCACACGGCAGCGATGTACGGCATACGATGGTCGATGGCAAATTCCTGATGCGCGATCAGCAATTGCTGACGCTGGATGTCGCGGAGGTGCGGCGCGAAGCACAGGCCATTGCCGATCGCATCGATGCGTTCCTACAACAACGCGAAGCGAACCTGTTGGACAAAATATCTGGCGATTGGCGGAGTCCAGCAAGACGAAATATTCGAAGTACAGGTGAAAGCCCGAATCGAAAGTGATGAACGTATCCACGAAGCGCTGGCATATTCCGACATTACGATCACGAAAACCAGCGAACGGACGCAATACGACACCTACTTCATGTTCGACGACCCGGCGCTCGGTCGCGTGCGCTACCGCGAGGATCACCGGCACGACGCGGGCGCACGGCTCGATCCAAAATCAACCCTGACCCTGACCGTTCCAGTCGCCGAACGTGACGATTATCCATCCGCGTTCGTGCTGTCACGCGCCCGCTACACTGCACCGGCGGATCGTTCGCTACGTTTCTATCGGGAATACTTCGGAGCCGATCAGGTCGTTGAGATCGAGAAGCACCGGCGGCGCTGGCGCATCCTATACAATGGCGTCGATTTCGCGATTAATGTCGACCGTCTGATCGACCACCCCGAACCGGGACCATACCTGGAGATTAAGTCGCGCACGTGGTCCAAGCGCGACGCTGGCGAAAAGGTACGGCTTATTGACGAATTGCTGGCGCTATTTGGCGTGGATAAACAACAACTGGTACGACTGGAGTATATCGAGTTGCCGGGAGCAAACACCGCAAGTACCATGAGCACCTGATGCTCGCATCACGCTAAATGGTTTGGGGCAACAAAACGCGCACTGTCGTTCCGGTCGCACCGTGGATCGCGTTGTCGATCCAGATGCGACCGGCATGTTCTTCGACGATACGACCGCAAAAGTATAAGCCCAGACCACTGCCCTTGATACCATCCTCGAGCGACTGTGGCGTGCGGTAGAAGCGCTCAAACACACGCTCGCGTTCCTCAGGCGGGATTCCGACGCCATGATCGGTAACGGCAATTTCGACCATATGTGGCGTCGCATCAGTATCATGCCGCACATCGATATGGATCGGGGTGCCTTCGGGTGCATACTTCATGGCATTGCCGATCAGGTTCATCAGCACACGTTCGATCCGCAAGCGATCCCACGTTACCACCACTGGTTCTGGTGGCAACGTGATCTTGAAGTAGCGCCGACGACGCTGCATGTCGAACTCGAAATGCGCCTCGACGGTTCGGATGATGCGAGTAATATCGAACGTTTCGCGAACGAGTTGCAAACGTCCGGCCTGAATACGCGATACGTCGAGCAAGGCGTCCATCAGGTGAGCCAATTCGTCGCTGCGCGTGTTGATCATGTGCAGGTATTCAGTAAGGCGTGTTTGTTCAAGATTACGCGCCTGTCGCAACGCCATCTGCGCGTAGCCTTTGACTGCTGTAACTGGAGTTTTGAGATCGTGCGCGGCTGAAGCGATGAAGTCCTCCTTGAGTTGGTTTATGTCTTCGGCTTCGGTTATATCGGCTATACACCTCAATCTTGCCAAGCAGCGCGCCATTCGGATCGGCGATCTCGTCGATGAAGCGGCGCAGAACACGCCGCACGGGTTGTTCGACGAGCCACAGATCGCCGCCGGGTACATCCCCAGGGCGCTGTAAGGCAGCGATTCGCTGTTGGAACACGGCATGACGCGGCTCGTCCAGGCCATGTCGCTACCGGCTCGTCAAGCAACAAGCCAAACGCTGATTGGCATAGCGCACGACGTTTTGGCGATCGACGAGCAACACGCCGCTATCGATACCATTCAGCACAGCCTGTAGTTGCCCACTTTTTTCCAGCAATGCGGCATACAGACGCGTGTTTTCGATGGGCGGTCCAAGCAGATTGCCGATCGTCACCAGCGTTTCAAGTTCGGCATCAGCGAACGCATGGTAGCGGTCCGCGACCACATACAACCAACCCAGCAATCCCTGCTCACTTCGCAGCGGCACGACCGCTAGCGAGAGAAGCGGCCCGACCGCAAGATTGATATCAGCGGCAACCAGACCAAGTTCTTCGAGGCTACCTTCCTTGACCCAGGTACTTTCAGGACAGAACGCTGGATCGGAAAACGGTTGCATGTGCTGCATCAGACGTGGCTTTCCGAACGAAGGAAGTGTGAAGCCCTGATAGGATGTCAGCGCCAGCCGATACGTCTGCTGGTCTATCAGCGAATTCAGCGGCCACATCCTCACGCATGAACACGGCGGCGGCCCGAAGGTTGAATTCCCCAACCGCCACATCCAACGCCCGGTCGAGCAGTTCATTCATCACTAACGAGCGCGATGTGCTGGCTGCCAGTTCAAACAACGCATTGAGACGCTGGTTGAGTTCGATCAAGCGTGATGTCGTCACCATGACGGAGGTCATGAGTTCGCCGAGCAGTAACACCGCGCCAATCTCGTGGTCGATGTCATCCAACGAGATAGCTCGGTATCCGAGCGTCAGAACATCCTGCTCGCTTGTTAGCTGATTCAGTTCGTATGTTGGCGAATAGTGGGGCTGTGCCGACGCCAGCATCGTGCGAGCTTTAGCACGGCTTCCTTCGTCAAGTAATTCCACGAACGTCGTTTGTACGATCGCTGCATAGTCGTAATGGAATATTGCTAGCGCTGCAGGGTTAGCGTAGTGAATGGTGCTGTCGGCAGCCAGGACGAAGGTTGGCGCCGGACTGTGGTGAACAGCACGTTGTGCTACCGACGATACGAGTGCCTGAATCACGCGCATTTCGATTGTATGCATCATCCTTCATCTCCGTGCTGTTCTACGTGTCACCGTTTCGCGCTGCCGTGCATACGTGAAACGGACGCACTCGCCTCTACCGGATCGTGGTTGTAGACATCAGCACCGACAGTCTGCCAAAGCGTGGGGTTTTGATCGAAAACGGCACCTCCGACCAGAATCTTTACCCCAGGGACAGATGCTTTGAGTTCGCGAATCAGGCTTTTGAGCGTCGTAAGATGTCGAGTTGCGGTCATGGCGATCGCCACCACATCCACATTGTAGCGTCGTGCGAGATCGACCCAATCGGCCGCAGGCACATCAGCCCCAAGATCAAGAACCCGCCACCCTTGCTCGCGGAACAAATCGGCAAGCATGCGTAATCCAAGGACATGTCGTTCGCCCGCCACGCATCCGAGCATAATCACGCCGTGGCCCTCGGAGGGCTCGCTATGTTGGGAACGAAACGATGGTGAGAGGATCGCGATCAAGCGCTCCGTGATGGCGGTTGCGATATGTTCTTCAGCGACTGAAAGCTCGTTCTGCTCCCATAACTCGCCGATCCTCACCATACTGGGCGCAAACACCTTAAAGTATAAGGCGGTAAGGGTTACACCGTCTGCGCGTGCGTGGTCAACGACTGCACGGGCACGTTGCTCACTTCCCTGTCGCAAGGCAATCAGAAACGCGACGCGATATGGTTCGTAGTCCACATTCAGTTACTTTCTGCTACATGCCCGATGTGTGACGCGACCAGTTCGATAATTTCATCGATATCAAAGGGCTTTGCGATAAAGGTTACACCGGCAATCATCGTTGTAGGACGCGTACCTGCGCTCGTCACTATAATCGGGATGGTTCGCATAGATTCTTCTTCCCGCAAGTGTTCTATCATGGTCATCCCGCTCACACACGGCATCATCACATCAATGACCAGCAACGCTGGACGAGTCGCCTGTGCAAGTTTTAGGCCTTCACGAGCGTTATATGCGACCTCGACCTGATACCCTTCCGTCCGTAAGACAGATGCCAGCATATCGGCTATGTAATCTTCGTCGTCAATCACAAGTATATGCAAAGCTGTTGGCCCTGATGGGCGGCATTGCTCATCCACCATTGTCATTCACTCGATGCATCGTTCCATCCATGGATAGCTTTGCAAGCATCTGGGGCATCCCGGTCAATATTCCCGTGAGATAATCGAGGCGTAAGCCGATCGTAACCTCATGCTCGTCGATCTTGAATTCACGCATGCTTTTTTCGTGGTTGCTCCCACGGCTCTTAAGTACCGCAATCGCCTTGTGGATGTTGCCTTCCAGTTCAAAGTAGCGCAAAACGACGATAGTATCGACGGTGTAGGGCAAGCCCCGACTACCCACGGTGAGGTCGGAGCCAAACACCTGTGATATCTCGCGTGTCATGAGCAAGGTCGCGCCACGGTTGCGACAGTAAGCGTTTAGCGAGGCAAGAAAGTTGTCGAAGCGTCGTGAGTTCCTCGGCAGCGTGCTCGAGTTCCGCGACACTATCGATCACTACCCGACGAATGTTATGGGTTTCAACCATCTCACGGATACGTGCCGCCGCATAGTCCAGGTTCAATTCAACAGGCGACAGGAACAACGTGTGGCTCAGGCTTGACGCCTGGAGTTGCTCGCCCAGCCCAAAGGGTTTTGCTCGTGCAACAAGTTGCGCCGGGCTTTCCTGAAACGTCACCATCAAACCCGGCTCGCCCGCCATCACGCCGGCGGCAAGGAAATGGAGCGATAAAATCGTTTTGCCTGTGCCGATCGCCCCCGCCAGCAGCGTGCTGCTCGCTCGTAGAAGTCCGCCACCTAGCATCTGGTCGAGATGTTCAATGCCCGTCGATACACGCCCACTCATTTCGTCAAGATAGTTCGGCGTCACCAGTGATTCCTGGCGGGGATACACGTCGATGCCACGCTTGTTGATCGCGAAGCTATGTTCACCGCTGAGGTATGACGTACCACGCAGTTTGATCACGCTCAGCATACGCCGTTCTTGCACACCTATCGTCGTGTGCGACAGCCGGATAATGCCGTCTGCGACGGCGAACTCGGGTTCAGTTTGTACTTCGTCGTTGGTATATTCGCCGATCAACACCGTTGTGCATTGCAGCATCGCCAACCGTGCCGCAAGATCGAAGATCGCACTCCGATTCTGCGGCGCAAAATCGACGACGTGTTTGAGGCCGCGAAAACTGTCAATGACGATCAGATCGATCTTTTCGCTACGAACAGTATCGACAATAAAATCCAGCGTCTGCTGAAACCCTTTGTTCCTCACCTGGCTCGTGATGTTGTAGATCAGGATATTACTGCCGATGAGATCAGGCACAAAGAAATCAAAATCTCGTACATGTGCGATAAGCTTGGCATGCGCCTCGGACACATTCGTGAAATATACGACGCGTAGACCAGTTTTGGCAGCAGCGAACGAGAGTTCTTGCGCCATAATCGTTTTACCAGCGCCAGGAAGGCCGGTCAAGATGTTCAGTGAATTTCGTGGAAGGCCACCGCCAAGTACAACATCAAGTGCAGGGCTACCTGTCTTGAGAATAGGTTGGGAGCGATTGTCCTGCTTATCTTGGTTGGATTCATTGGGTAAACCAATGTGGTTCATTGTGTCTACGCTCATATCTGTAGCTCGTCCATCCCTGTAACTCTGCTGCGATCCAGACCCCTCAAGCGCTTGTGCCAAAACTATCCCACCCCGTACCCGTACTGCCAGCGTATTGCACGACTAGTGCCTCTAAATCCTCTAGAGTGAATGGTTTATGAATGAATTGGTCGGCGATACGTCCAGCGTGGGGCTGCAATGCCGCGCTCATCAAGATAATTGGAATCGATACAAGCCGGGGGTGGGACTTTACGACGCGCGCAAGTTCAGTGCCACTCATGCGCGGCATCATCACATCGGAAATAATCAAAGCAGGCGGTTGTGTTTCCGCGTACAGGAGAGCCAGGGCTTCTTGCCCGTTTGCCGCTGTCAGCGCCTCATACCCCAGGTCTTCGATGAGGAGTACGATCATTTCAAGGAGTACATCTTCGTCATCGACGACCAAAACTTTTGGCATAGAGTGCTTTCCTAGGATTGCTGCTCTGAACGAATCATAAACGGCGATACTGATCTTCGATGATCGTTACGCGCCCCACACGAGTCACACGATTCACAGGCGGTTGATATAAATGCTAGTTCTACATTATTGCAATAAAAGTGCCACTATTTACAAGCAACCGCTCATCCTGATAGAGCATGAAGCACCCAGAAAACAACGAGGCCAGCTACGATGCCAACGTATATCTGACGAGTACGCCAAACAACAACCGCAGCGACCAGTCCAACAGCAAGGTTGACGTGTAGTTCGGGGACACCGTTCGGTGCAACGAAGGTGGGAACTATCAGAGCAGTAAACACCGCGATAGGGACATATTGCAGCCAGCGCCGTAACCACGCTGGTAACTCGCCCCGTAACAGTAACATCATTGGTGCGCGCGTCAGGTATGTAACCAACGCCATGCCCAGGATCAGGCCAATCATAGCGCGGTTCCAGGAGGTAACGGATCGAGGTGTGGTTCGGGCGTGGTGGCATCCAGCAGCGCACCAACGAGACTACCGCCGATACCCGCCACCAGCAGATACCAATAGCCCGGCAAGAGTGCACGTCCCAGTAGCGCCAGCACGGCAGCGCTGAGGGCGGTCGCCCAGGCTGGACGCGTGCGTAGCAATGGCATTAACAGCCCCAGGAAGGTCAACGGAAAAATCAGGTCGAGGCCATACCGTGCCGGGTCCGGAACGGTTTCACCGATCACGTAGCCCACCGCAGTGCTCACTTGCCAGCAGACATAGACGCTCAGATTCGTTCCCAGCAGATAGGATGTACTACCAGTGCCTTCTTGATACCGTCCGACCGACAGCGCGTATGATTCGTCGGTCAGTTGAAACGCCAACAACGATCGGCGCAATAAGCCAGCGTTTTCAAGGTACGGCGCGATCGAGGCCGCCAGCAGGAGATGACGCAGGTTCACAATCAGTGTCGTAAGGACGATCGATAGCACACCCGCCCCGCCATACAGCAACGTCACAGCGGTGAGTTGTGACGCCCCGGCGAACACAAACAGCGACATCGCCTGTGTTTCAAGATAGGACATCCCCGCCAACCGCGCTTGCATCGCGTACAACGCCCCGAAAGGCGCGATGGCGAGCCAGAGCGGCAGCAGCGCGATGAAACCATCGCGAACGGTTGGCTTGCTCGGGGTCACGGTCAAACAGCTTTCGCCAGCCAGCGGCACAGTACGTTGAGGTCGATATTACCGCCGCTCGCCACAACGCCTACCCGCATGCCGTCCAGGTGCAATCGCTTGCTTAGCACGGCGGCAGTCGTAACCGCGCCCGACGGTTCTACCACCTGCTTGGCACGGGTCATCAGCACCTGCACGGTCCGCATGATCTCATCCTCCTCGACCGTGACTATTTCATCGACGTACTGACGCATGAGCGCAAAGGGCAATGTGCCAATGGCGCTCGCACCGAGGCCGTCAGCGACGGTGACGGGAACGCCGATACGGACGATCTCACCTGCCGCCAGCGAACGGCGAGCGTCATCGGCGACAGCAGGCTCGACACCGATGATGCGTATGTGTGGGATACGTGCCTTAAGCGCGGTCGCGACACCGCTGATCAGACCGCCACCGCTGATCGGCACCAGTACCTGCTCGACCTCAGGCCATTGCTCCGCGAGTTCAAGTCCAACTGTTCCCTGTCCAGCAATAATCGCAGGATCGTCGAAGGGCGGCACAAGTGTCCGGCCCTGTTCGGTCGCGATCGCGCGGGCAATGGCTTCGCGGTCCTCGCGTTGCCGATCATAGGTCACCACGTTCGCGCCATACCCGCGCGTGGCGTCAAGCTTCACCGGCGGCGCGTCGGCGGGCATGACGATCGTCGCCGAGATACCGAGCAGGGACGCGCCGAGCGCCACACCTTGCGCGTGATTTCCCGACGAGAACGCGACAACTCCGCGCTGTCGGGCATCCGCGTCGAGTGACAGGAGCTTATTGAGCGCACCGCGAAGCTTGAACGAGCCGCTCCGTTGTACGTATTCGGCTTTGATCCGCAGATCACAATTCGCCATACGGTTGAGCGTCGCCGATGCCACCAGCGGCGTGAAGTGGATGTAGGGTGCGATTCGCTCTGCGGCGGCTTCGATATCGTCGATTGTTACCGTCATTACTGGTTTCTCCACATCGCTCATTCGGACTCGGTTACCGCAAGCAAGGCCCGTGATATGATACGGCATTCGTCCACGCAGTCTTAAGTATGCACGCTTTCGGCGGGCAGTATCAACGTGCCTTCAGCGACCAGCATGGTTTTGCCCGCGATCCACACATCGGTGATACGGTCATGGTCGGTCATCACATCGATGGTGATCAGACTAGGACGCCCCATTTCCCAACCCTGCTCGCTTATGATGCGCGTGTGGGCGCCATGTGGCACGATGCCATAGCGCACCAGATACGCGCCGAATGGCCCGTTCGCCGAGCCAGTCGCAGGGTCCTCGGTCACATCGCCTTCATGACACCAGAACATGCGACAGCGCACGTCACTTCCTGGGGATTCGGCCTGAGCGGTCCAGACGAACACCGAGGCATTTTCGTGCGGAGCGAACACATCAGGGACGACGCGCCCGTCGAATCGCACCCGACCTATAGAAGCCAGGTCGCGCACACCCACCATAAGATATGGTACGCCCGTCGAAACGATCTGAATTGGCACATCATCGCGCAGGTCATCGACCTGCAATCCCAACATACGGGCGATGAGTGCACGATCCTCGACCGTGCGTCCCCATTCAGGCAGTCGATGCTGCATCCAGATCAACCCCACACCATCGCCTTCGGCCTCCAGACGCACGACGACCGGACCGATATTTTCCTCCAGGATCGCTTCCGTGCGTACACCATCCAGCATGATTACGCCTTCGTGGTGCAACGCAAATGCCGTTCCGATCGTCGGATGACCGGCAAACGGCATTTCGAACGATGGCGTAAAGATACGCAGACGCTTGACCGCTTCCGGCGATGGGGACGGTAACACGAATGTGCTTTCAGAAAAGTTGAACTCGCGGGCGATAGCTTGCATCTCCGCCGCACTTAAGCCAGTCGCGTCGAGGATGACCGCGAGTTGATTGCCGCCAAACACATGATCGGTAAATACATCTACGATGAGGTAACGGTAGGTTCGCATGATGCCTCCCTGTAGGTCCGGCCTGGGTCAAAACACATCGACCGGTAATCGACGAACACGGCATCGCTCAGGCGCGGTGCAAACCATTATAAGAATGCGGAGTCATTCATGCCAGGCACGAAGAGCGCGTACAAGGTAGGACATTCCTGCCCGGATACGCGCATGCAATCATCAGTCAATTCGCCGATCGGAGCCGGTATCAGCGCGTTCTCATTGCGTTTTTATGTAATACTTCTTACGATTCATCTTTGACATCAGGTACGATGAAGGCTCGTGTGTCAGGACAATACTACCCGACAGGCATCCCCGCTCGTTTCCGGTGGATGGTGAGCGATTCGTCGATGGTCATTACAAGGAGCCCCAATGCGTAAAACAGTATCGATCCTCTGCTTCCTTCTCGTCCTCGCAGCCTTTCAGATTCCGGCCGATGTTGCGATGGCGCATGAGATATGCTTCCCTGAAAAGCCCGAAGTCACGGCCTGTTTCAGCGACCCGTTTTCGGACTATTGGGAGTCCAACGGCGGACTGCCCGTCTTTGGCTATCCCCTGGGCGGCGCGCAAAACGAGCGCAACCCCGACCTCAATGTCAACCTGCTCACCCAATGGACCGAACGAAATCGCCTCGAGGTGCATCCCGAAAACAAGCCACCGTTCAACATCCTGCTGGGCCGTATGGGTGCCGAACGGCTCGAACAGATCGGGCGCAACCTGGCGCAAGAAGGCCGTGAAAGCGGTCCAGTTCAGGGGTGTCTGTGGTTCCAGGAAACCGGGCATAACGTCTGCGACCAGGCCCGTGGCATCGGCTTCAAAAGCTACTGGCAGAGCCACGGCTTGAGTGTGCCAGGGTTGGATGCCTACGGACGCTCGCTCCAATTATTCGGCCTGCCGCTGACTGTCCCGCGCATGGAAACCAACGCCAACGGCGACCTGGTGCTTACGCAGTGGTTCGAACGAGCGCGCTTTGAATGGCACCCCTACCAGTCCGACGAGTTCAAAGTGCTGCTCGGATTACTTGGCAACGAGATTCGCGCCAACTCGCCGCTGGCACGACCGCCATCAGTCTTTGGTGTCGAGATCAACCAGGGACGCGGGCAGAACGTGATCTCGCGGATGGCAGAAGGAGGCGCATCGTGGGCGCGTTTCAGTGGCGTGACCTGGGACACGATTGAGCCAACACGCGGCGCACGCGACTGGTCGAAGATCAGCCGCTGGGAAAACGAGGTGCAGCGCTTCAGCCGCAATGGCATCCAACCGATGGCGGTGGTATTTGGCACGCCCACCTGGGCGCAAAAGGTGCCAGGATCGACCTGTGGAGCCGTCAAGCCCGAAGCATTGAACGATTTCGCCTCGTTCATGCGTGAAGCCGTCCAACGCTATAGCAAGCCCCCTTACAACGTCAAGTATTGGGAAATCGGCAACGAGCCCGATGTCGATCCGACTCTGGTTCCGGGCAATTCCGGCTTCGGCTGTTGGGGCGACAAGAACGATCCATACTATGGCGGCGGCTACTATGCCGAGATGCTCAAGCGCGTCTATCCAGCTATCAAAGCCGCGGATCCGACCGCGCAGGTGATGATTGGCGGATTGTTGCTGGACTGCGATCCGACCGACACATCGCTCAACCGCGACTGTGCGCCCGCCAAGTTCCTGGAAGGCATCTTACGCAACGGCGGCGACCGTGCGTTCGATATTGTGTCCTACCATGCCTATAATTACTACAATACCAACGTCTGCCGATTGGGATATGACCCTACCCGCATGGCAAAAGCGTGGCGGCGCATTGCTGGGCAAGCGCAACTTCCTGCAAGAAGTCCAATCGCGCTATGGCATCCAGAAGCCGATGTTCATGAACGAAGGTGGCCTGTTATGTTATCCCGGCGGCGGTTGCCCCAACAACGCCTTCTACGGGGCTCAGGCGAACTATGTGGTGCGCATGTTCACGCGAACGTGGGCAAGCGGCCTCATTGGTGCCGTTTGGTATACGCTGGACGGTCCAGGCTGGCGCGATGGCGGTTTGCTCACCGAGAAGCAGGAGCCACGTCCCGCCTATAATGTCTTCAAGTTCATCAGCAGTACCTTGAACAACGCCGTCTACGCTGGGAATGTCTCGAACAACATCGTCGAAGGCCATTCGTTCCAGAAAAGGTCCGCAAAGATCAACATCTACTGGACCAACACCGGAACGCCGGGGACTGTACAACTACCTGCCGGAACCTACACGGTGTACAACAAGTTTGGTGAAAAGCAAAACGTCAGCGGGTCAACGCTGCAAGTCGGCTTCGAGCCGTTGATCGTCGAGATCAGGTAACACCAGCCATACGTCGAGGGGTACAGGACGGGCGTACGCCATAGGCATCAAGTTAGGCAAAACAAGGCTTCTTCGTGCATGATATGGATGTCTAGCCACACACCATACCGAAGGAGCCTTGATGTCCAGCCTACCACATCTCGCAACCATCTTGCAGACCATTTTTACGACCCGTGCCAATACCGCCGCTCACACCTCTGGTTTTATCCAGCGCCATCGCCAAGTCACCCGAGTCTCCTTTCTTCAAGCCCTCGTCTTTGGCTTCCTTGCCAATCCTCGCATCTCGCTCGACCAACTTGCCCAAGCTGCCACTGCCGCTGGCACACCCATCTCTGCCCAAGGCTTCGACCAACGCTTCACGCCACAAGCTTCTCTCTTCTTGCAAACCGTTCTTGCCACGGCAGTCCAGCAGATGGTTTGTGCTGATGATGCTGCCCTTCCCCTGCTCCAACGCTTCACGGGTGTCTATCTCCTTGATAGTACAACCATTGTTCTCCCCGATCAGCTTCGCAGCGTGTGGCAGGGCTGTGGTGGCAGGACCAGTCATCGAACGTCTGCTGCCCTCAAAGTCCAGGTGCTGTGGAATCTCAGCCACGGACAGTTGCAGCATGTCGAAATGCACCCGGGACGCGCCAGCGATAACAGCGCGTCGATTCAACAGGTCGAACTTCCTGCCGGAGCGCTCCGGATTGCCGACCTTGGCTATTTTGCCCTTGAGCAGTCTGCAACGATGACCGAGCATGGCGTGGATGTTCTCAGTCGCTTTTCTCCACAGGTTGCTATCTATGATCGCGAGGGTCGTCGCTGTGATCTCCTCGAACTGCTTGAGCGCGATGCAGTCCCGACCCTCGATCTGGCAGTCAGCATCGGTGCCAAGCAGCGCATCCCGGTACGTCTGCTGGCGCTGCGCGTTCCACAAGAGGTAGCGGACCAACGTCGCAGGCGATTGCGCGAGGCGCATCGAGCAAAAGGAAAGGTGCCAAATGCGCGGACCCTGGCATTGCTGGCCTGGACAATTGCGATCACGACCGTGCCGGTGATCCGCCGAAGTTGGGGAGGCGCTGGTCTTATTACGTGCTCGGTGGCAAATCGAAGTGCTGTTCAAGGTATGGAAAAGCCA
>CAWAJS010000014.1:0-95712 GCA_963782315.1 uncultured Chloroflexia bacterium | reverse complement strand
GATTGTGATTATGTTATTGGGGTTGCTATCGGCGCTCTGTGGGAGGTTGCAGAATGGTCGCTCAATCAGGTGTCGCGTCGGATATCATAAAGGGGAAGTTCGACACGATCACGGACGTGAATAAATGGATATTCTGGGAAGTTCGTTCAGAAGTATCATGGTATCGTGCTGGTTGACTCGCATACCTGCGTCATGACGCGACGATCAGCCTGCGCTAGAACCCTAAGAAATCCTTGCATCTGGGCTAACTTTTTGGAGATAACCTCCTCGACCTGGCTTACCATGCCGAGCAGTTCAGCTTTGACAGCAGGGCTATAGGTGTGTCGTCAACATTAAAGCGCACTTCATTCAGAAGCTTTTGAATAGGTGTCGTGGATACCTTCTCTGGTAGGCGCTCCGCGAGGTCGTGCAGGACATCAAGCAGGGTTTTCGTCACATGCCCGTCGGTACGTGCGGCCTCGCATATCTGGCTGAACGCGGCTAGCACAAAGTCACCCCAGTCAGGTAGCGTGAAGATGATATGAGTTTGCTCGTCCTGTGTGACCAGATGATTCGAAGGGAAGTCACGCTCGGCAAGGCGGCCTATGGCATCGTTCAGGTGGAAGATGGCATATTCCGCGGTCGTAGGATCGTTGATGCCTGGTGAGAGTGCCTTAAGCGCGATATCGACGAGTTGACGCACGGCGAACAATGGGTCTTGATTTGTCGTGCGCTCACGATCGAGCACAAAGACGTTGCGCACAATCTCACACGTTTCGTCGTCAGCGGGTTCATCGAGTGTGGCCAGGGCACTTCCTTGTGCCACATACTCCCCAACACGGGGATGAATCACAACGACCCTGGCAGACTTGAACGATTCATCGCGCAGCGTCTTGACATCGATACGGCGAATAAAGCCAGCGTCTGCCGAGCGCACATGATGCTTGTTCTGAGACTTTTCTACCTGCTGGATATACAGCATGGTTGGCCGGGCATCGGCGCCATCGTTGTCTGGTTCTTTGGGTGCAAATGCTTCAATCGCCTCAATCAAGTCATGCCGCACTTGATCGAGAATCACAGCGACCTGCAATGATTGGGACATGTGGTGAATGAAATAGATCAAGAAACCCAGGCAGACCAACGACAACCCAACGGCAATCGTCACCGATAGCGCCGGGACAAATGGTGTTCCTTGATCGGAACTACGAACCGTCCGCAATACGAGCAACGCATAGATGAATGTGCCGGTATATACGCCAAGCACGATCTGATTGGTGCGACTGGCAGTGAACTGGCGCAGCAGGCGCGGAGTAAACTGCGCGGAGGCCTGGACAAGCGCGACCATCGTGAGAAGAGATTGCAATAGAGATAACAGTAATCAACGATCCCGCGACAACTGATAACAATGTTCGTGCAGCATCCGCAGTACCACTGAATAACCAGGGGATCAACGCTGCTTTCGACGCGCCGACAGCAGCACGTCCGCCTCGATTACAAGCCGGAGGAACGCCGCCAATGCGAATATGACGAACAGGCTTGGGATGAACCAGAGACTACTTGTGATGTTATCCCAGATTTTTGTACCTTTCCCACGCACCCCGGCAATGTCCTCCTATTTCTATCAGCGCGGCGTGGTCATATCCGCGAACATTTGTAATGGTATCTGCTTTCTGTCGATCAGAGCGCTTGACGACCGTAAATGTGCCATCTGTTTCCAGCACGACCGCTTCGACGGCCGTCGAGCGTTGCGATACCTTGCTGCCGAACTGCCGCCATTATTTCAGCTTCTACCACTCGTTCAGCATCCATCGCTCCGCGTAACAGCCTGCCCTGGAACACCAGCAAGCGCGGTTCAGCTTTCACCAGACCACTGATCGTTTCCGAGCGCACTGAAAGCCAGGCGATGAGAAACTGGAGGCCGATCAAAACCGCAAATGCGACGATGCCCTCAGCAAGCGCAACATCTTTCGACAGCAACACCGTCGCTAAGGTCGATCCTAGTGCTACCGTCACGACCAGATCGAAGGCATTCATTTTCGATAAGGTTCGTTTGCCTGACAATCGCAGAAGTAGCACAAGGGCAGTATAGGCCAGTACGCCAATCAGCACCGTCCGAAGTAAGCCCGTCCAATTATTAAATAACATCGTTTCAACGCTCATTATTTCGCGCTCCTGTGTAGGTTCTATAGCTGCCAAGGCGGCAGTGTCTTCGGCTGTCATTGCAATTGCCGCGACATCTCCCGCCGGCGACTCCATGTCTGATTGTGCTGCAAGCAAGCGCTCGTCCACGACTTCAGCCAGTTCGCGTGCCAGATCCTCATCCACCAATCCCTGGCGCTGCAAATCACCGAGCGCGGAACGCTCCGCTCGCAACAAGCGCACACGCATCATTCGGAATTCCTCGGATTCCAGCGACGTATCCTTCTTGTACTCCGTATCCATCCTGGCTTCAAGCCGCTCGGAGGCTGTCTGATACATTTCGTCGAGTTCGGCACGCACGCGTGGAGATAGGACTACCCTTTCGGCGGCCAAACGTTGTAACTCCTCGCGACCGGCCCGCAAAAGTAGCAATTGCGCCCGACTTTTGTTGTAGGCCCGATAGCGTTCATCGACACCGACCAGCCCCAGACGACGCAGTAGTGGCCCGATGGTCAAGCCCTGTGCCAGCAACGTAAACAGCACAACGCCAAACGTGAGATCAAGCAACAGCGCTCGCTGGGGAAAGTTGAACGGCAACGCCAGTACGACGGCGAGGCTAACCGCGCCGCGCATGCCTGACCAGAAAAGTGCGTGGAGCCAGTGCAATGGAAGTAGACGCGGCAGTTGGAGGGTCAGAATACCCAACCCGTACACGACGACCGCTCGTGCCACCAGCACGGCGAAAATTGCGACGGCGATCGCGAACCAATTTTGCCCCAGGGTTACAAGGTTGACTTCCAAACCTATAAGCAGGAAGATGATCGAGTTGATCAGGAAGGCGATGAACTCCCAAAAGGTCAACAATGCCAGCCGGGTTGTCGGCGACATGCCACTCGTCGCGCCAACGTTGCCCAGCACCAGGCCCGCGGAAACGACGGCGATAACACCGGACACATGGATCAACTCCGCGAGCAGGAACGTGCCATATGTGAGAATCGCGGTCAGTGTAATTTCGATTAGGTGGTCATCAATTTGTGCGGTAATCCGTGAGGCAAGGAAGCCAGCAAGCGTTCCGATAATTAGACCACCACCGACCACAACGGCGAAGTCGACCGTGCTTGTAAGCACGCTAAATGTTCCGACCAGGACGACCTGCTGTAAATTCGCGCCAGCACAACGGCGGTGCCATCGTTGAACAGGCTTTCACCCTCGACGACGAGTTCCAGACCACGCGGCACATGCAACTGCTTGAATATCGCTAACACCGCCACCGGATCAGTAGCGGCGACGATTGCACCAAACAGGAACGCGATGCTCCATTCCAGCCGGCCCCCAATGCACCAGCGCGCCCACAATCGCCGCATTCAGGAGTACACCCGGCACAGCCAACAGCCCGATTGGTACGAGGGTCTGCCGTAATGCCCGCGCTTCGATATGCAGGGTTGCCTCGAACAACAGTGCCGGTAGCAGCAGCAATAGGATCGCTTCCGGTGTCAGGTGAATCTCGTCAAGCGGCAGATCGCGTAACATCGGGAAGGGACCGCGCAGGAGCGCCCCAAGCGTCAGGCCGGTGAGCACGAGCGCGACGGGGTAGGGCAAGCGTAAATAGCGCACGGCACTGGCAACTGCTGCAATGATCAGCAACAATAACAGAAGCGCAATCTCAAGTGTTTCAAGTTCCACGATTGTCCTTTTGTGAACGATACCCTATTACCATGGTGTTAGCCTTTCCTCGCATTCACCGTGCCAGCCTTCGTGGTTTCATACTGTGGACAGGGTGTTGCAAGGCCGTTCCACCTTCAAAAATTAGAGCATGGATGGAAAGATACCGTGATCATTGACCAATCATGGTGCCACATGACACACTACCATACCACTCAAACTCGGTTATGCCGTCCGGAACCAGGCATGCCATGGAGGCATGGTAGGATACAGCAAGAAACGCAACACCAGCAGAACATAGGCAAGGCTTTAGTATGTTTGCACGGGTAGCACGCGAGAGTAAGCTGGCGCAAGGGTTGCGCCACCGTTGGCGGGCAATCATCGACACACTGTTACGCATCTTTTTACGTATTGTTCCCTCCGAACGGCAGCGCGTGTTTGTGCTGACACTCCTCATCGGTGCGACGTGCGGACTCGCAGCGGTTGCCTTTCATCTGGCAATTCAGGGTGCTGAACATCTGTTGATTGATCGCGCACTCGCCGCGCCTGGTAGCTCGTGGATCGGCTGGACCATTGCTACTCCTGCGCTTGGTGGCCTCCTGAGCGGCGCGATGCTGTACTATGTTGTGCCCGATGCACGCGGTAGCGGTATTCCACAGGTCAAAGTGGCATATGTCGTCAAAGGGGGACAGTTACCGTTTCGAGTGGTGATCGGTAAGTTCATCCTTGGCGTGATCCAAATTGGTACGGGAGCGTCACTGGGCCGGGAAGGTCCAACCGTGCAGATCTGTGCCGGTATAGCCAGCGCCTTCGGTCGTATTGCCGCATTGTCTCGTCAAAATATGCGCCGTCTGCTTCCGGTGGGGGCTGCGGCCGGTATCGCGGCGGCGTTCAATGCGCCGATCGCGGCGGTCATGTTTACCATCGAAGAAGTGGTCGGCGACCTGGACCAAACCGTCCTATCCGGCGTCATCGTGGCGGCGGCAATCGCCGCCGCGATCGAGCGAACCATTTTAGGCATTCACCCAGTCTTCGAAATTCCACGCGGCTATGGCCTTCATGACGTTTCGTCGCTCATATTTTATGCCGTCCTCGGTATCGCGGCTGCGTTTGTGTCGGTGCTTTTCTGTGAAGTGTTGCTATGGTTACGGAGTAACTTTCAACGCCTGGCGTTCGTGCCGCCCTGGGCACGTCCCGTCAATCGGCGGATCGTTACCGGCTTGCTGGCGGTGGGAGCGCTCATCTGGCTCAAAACCGGAGGTGTAACGGGCGCGGGGTATGAAACCTTGTCTGCGGCGCTGGCGGGTAAGCTCACACTGCGGGTACTGGTCGCGCTGTGTGCGATCAAGATCGTCGCCACCGTGTTCTCGTACAGTAGTGGAGGCGCTGGTGGCTTGTTCGCGCCTGCATTGTTCATCGGTGGGATGCTCGGCGGCGCTGTTGGCTTTCTGGATGCCCAGGTGCTTGGACATGGCACAAGCGAACTCGGTGCGTTCGCACTCGTCGGCATGGGTGCGGTTTTTGCTGGTGTGATTCGTGCGCCGATTACATCGGTGTTGATTATCTTCGAAATGACGGGCGGCTATGATCTGATATTGCCGCTGATGATCGCCGAATATGATCGCGTACGCTGTCGCGCGACTGATGCGACCCTCTGTCGATTTATGAAGCACTGCTGGACCAGGATGGCGTGCACCTTCCGCACGGGAGCGGCGCACGACCGCACGCGCTGGAACAGATTCGGGTGGCTGGATGCGATGTCGCGTAACCCGGCGGTCTTGTCTGCGGAAGCGACGGTGAGTTCCGCTCTGGCAACGATTGAGGATAATTCGTTTCACGTCATATCCCGTCGTAACTGCTGACGGGTCGCTGGTGGGTCTGGTGAGCGAAGCGCGTCTGCGACGCGTCGCGGCTGAGGGGGCAGGCACTCAAATCATCCGTGAGATTGTCGACCGCCGCTCGCCGGTTGAGGCCGATCAGCGCCTCCTTGATGCCGTGGTACTTATGGATCGTGAGGAAACACGCCAGTTAGCTGTGATCGATCAGGCGGGTGGTGCGTTGGTTGGGATGTTGACGATGAGCGATATCGTTCGCGCACAGATGCGCGTCGCTCGCACGCTTCCGTGCCAACCCCGATCAAGCCAGTTTCAGCGAAGTAGGCGAAACGCTGACCGAGCAAACCTGCCTTTCAGCGGCTGCGTTTGTTTGACGAAACGCAACATACGTCCGGCGAACATACGAACTCCGACCGTACATTATCACCTCATTCAGCTTGGCCCTGACGCTCCTGCTATCGGACAGGCCGTTGCGGTGCTCAAATTACCTCAAGGCACGTTCATCGTGACCGTCGAACGACAATGGTCATGTTTTCGTACCCCATGGAAACACGATTCTCGCTGAGGGTGATATCGTGACGCTGTTCGCTACACCGCAGGCTGTTGCCGCGGCGCTTGCGACGCTGACGGGCGCGGGCATACGCTGATGCACGTCTGAAAACCCTGGACCGTGAACCCCACGGCTGGGTTCAAGCAGGAACTCGTGAGGCACGGCATCTATTCGGTCGGTCATCCTGCGGCGCACTTACACAATCGTCATCGTTCCGTACATCGGACGTTGACCGATACCCTGCAAGCGGGCTAAGTCAGCAGGGTTGTAGCATGAACTTCTTGGCGTTCTGATTTCTTTTCCTCACCGAACTCGACCAGCACCCGCATAAGGCTGCGGTTAGCAAATCCGTGGTAATGGATCGCCCACCAGCATATCGAGCACGCGCGTGCCACCGATATCGGTTCGCAGAAAGACCATCGCGACTGGCTCGGCACGCACCTCGCCGATGATCGCTGCTTCCTGTCCCAGTGGGATGAGCACGCATCGCCGCGAGTGCTGCGTCGGCACCTTCGGGCGCGACGATCGCCAGTAACTTGCCCTCGTTCGCGATCGTCAGCGGATCGAGTCCCAGTATCTCGCATGCACCACGCACGCCTGCACGAACCGGGATCGCCTTTTCGTCGAGTGCGATCGAGACCTCCGAGGACATCGCGATCTCATTGAGCGAGGTCGCTACCCCGCCACGTGTCGGATCTTTGATGCAATGCACGAACGGTCCGGCGGCTTGCAGCAGATCGGCGACCAGACCATGCAGTGGTGCCGTGTCGCTTTCGCACGTCGGTTTCGATTTCGAGCGCCTCACGTGCCAGCATGATGGCAATACCATGATCGCCGACTGAACCGCTCAGCAGCACTTTATCGCCCGGCTGCACGTAGGCCTGTCCAAGTGGTGTGTCACTCCGCACGATGCCAATGCCTGAGGTGTTGATGAATACTCCATCCGCCTTGCCACGTTGGACCACTTTGGTATCGCCGGTGACGATGCTCACGCCCGCCTCCGCCGCTGCCGCAGCCATCGACGCAGCGATGCGGCGCAGATCGGCAATCGGGAAGCCTTCTTCCAGGATCATCCCGACGGAAAGATACAGCGGCTGTGCGCCAGCCATCGCCAGATCGTTGATCGTGCCATGAACGGCAAGCTTGCCGATGTCACCGCCGGGAAAGAACAGCGGGCTCACGACATAGGTATCGGTGGTGAAGGCTATCGACTGGCCACCTGCTTCGATCGCGAACGTCGCGGCATCATCCATACGGTCGAGCAGCGGATTGGAAAATGCTGGCGCGAAAACTCCCTCGATCAGATTATGCGTCGCCTTGCCACCGCTGCCATGGCTGAGCGTGATGCGCTCGTCACGCAAATAGAACTTGTGCCGCCGTACCTGCCGCACGCGCTCGATCTTGGCGAGTACATCGGGTGTGCTGGTGTTCTTGGGCTCTGGATGCCCGGTGACGCGCGGTTGTGACATCGGATTGATTCATGTATCTTACCCCTTCAGGTCGAGCACCGGCAGATTGGCACGTTCGGTCGCCATCGAGAAGCGGCCATAGTTGAAATACGCGGCGCACGCACCCTCAGGCGAAACCATACAGGTGCCGATCGGCGTTTCGGGTGTACAGGCCGTGCCGAACACCTTGCACTCCCAGGGCTTGATCACGCCTTTGAGCACTTCGCCACACTGGCAGGCCTTGGGATCGGCCACGCGAATGCCCGGCACTTCGAAGCGTAGCTCGGCATCCCACGCGGCAAACTCGGGCGTAGCTTGAGCGCACTGTGGTTGATAAACCCCAGACCGCGCCATTCAAAGAATGGTCGTAATTCCATCGTGCGCGCCATCGCTTCAAGTGCCTTGACATTGCCTTCGGCACGTACCACTCGCGCGTACTGGTTTTCGACCTCGGCGCGACCCTCACTCGATCTGCTGCACGATCATCAGCACCGACTGGATAATATCCAACGGCTCGAAGCCAGCGATGACGACCGGCTTGTGATGGTCACGCGCCACGAAATGTGTAGGGACGCATGCCGATGACCATGCTCACATGTCCGGGACCGATGAAGCCGTCGAGACGCAGGTCGGGCGAGTCGAGGATCGCCTTCATCGCCGGAATAATCGTGACATGGTTGCAAAATATCGAGAAGTTTTTGATGCCTTCGGCTTTGGCGCGCAGCAGTGTGATCGCCGTCGATGGCGCGGTGGTCTCGAAACCGATTGCGAAAAAGACGACCTCGCGGTCGGGATGCTGTCGCGCCAGTTTGAGCGCGTCGAGCGGCGAATACACGAAGCGTACGTCGGCACCATCGGCTTTGGCATCCAGCAGCGAGCCCTTCGACCCGGCACGCGCATCATATCGCCGAACGTGGTGAAGATCACGCCTTCGGTGCGTGCGATGGCAATTGCATCGTCCACGCGCCCCATCGGGAGAACGCACACCGGACACCCGGGCCCATGAATCAGGTCGATGTTCGCCGGGCAGCACATCTTCGATGCCATGCTTATAGATGGTATGTGTATGACCGCCACACACCTCCATGAGTTTGAGTGGACGACCTGCGCTGATGCGTTCGATCTCCCAGTGAAAGGGTCCGTGCTACTTCCGGGTCACGATATTCGTCGACAAACTTCATTGTTTAACTCCTTCTCGCTACTCAGCGCCTCGGAGTGCAGCGTAGCTGAATGACTTCCACCAATGCGTGATAAACGGTTGCCTGCGCCTCCTGAATGCGGGGAATATATTCGCTTTGAGCAACAATACAAAAGTCGAGTGCCGCACCATGAACCATCTTGCCGCCATCGTATCCGGATAGCCCCACGGTCATAAGTCCCTGTTTCCTGGCTTGTTCCAGCGCGACGAGGACATTGGTTGAGTTGCCGCTGGTGGAGATACCGACGGCGATATCGCCGGGCTTCCCAAAGGCGATGATCTGCCGGGCGAAGATATTGGCGAAACCCACATCGTTGCCCACTGCGGTAATCACGGCGACATCGCCGGTCAGCGCTACCGCTGGCAGTGGCACCCAGTCGGCGAACGCTGGAGCAAGCAAATCTGCAACCAGGTCCTGTGCATCGGTGCTGCTGCCGCCGTTGCCGAACGCCCACAGCGTCGCACCCTGGCCGAATGCGTGTGCCATCGCGGCTGCCTGCCGCGACGATCTGGTCGCGGGATGCTGCCAGTGTCGCACGCCTGAGCGCGACGACCTCGGCGCACTTTTCCAGGGTCGAATGCCGCACCTGCGCGAGCACCTCGTCGGCGCTGGTCGTCCCACCGGCAAACAGAAACGGATAAAACAGCCGGTCGTATTCCGAGCCTTCATCGTCAAGCATTACGCCGTTTCCAGCAGCGCGATAGCGACACCGCCGTGGACGAGCACCATCTGATCAGGCTGCACGTCATCCAGAGTGTGATATCAACCTCTGTCTCCTGCCCGTCGATCACGACCAGTGCCAGCCCCGCCGCCTCGTCGATGCTGACAACTCCTGGCAGGGAGCGCCTCGTCCGAACAGGTGATACAGTGGCCGTCGGCGGAGCAGGCTTGTTCATTCGATACGCTGGTTCATACAAGCATTCCTTCATGCTCAAAATAGACGTGGACCAGTTCCCACAGCACGTGATACAGCGTTTCGTGGGTTTCCTGAACGATCAGCGGGTCGTCATCGGGCACGACAAAGCAAAAGTCAAGCTGTGCACGGGCGAATGCTCCACCGTCACCGCCCGCCAATCCGAGCGTCAGGAGTCCGCGGCGTCGTGCCTCCGTAAGCCCTTCAACAACATTGGAACACGCGCCGTCGCCAGAGAAGCCCATCGCGATATCGGCCTCGCGGCTCAGGAGCGCGATCTGGTGGCTAAATCGCGCACCACGGGCTTCGTGAAGGATGCTCAGCATGGCATTGTCGTTCGTCAGCGCCAATGCTGGCAACGCTCGCTTGCCGACGATCACCGGATGGACGAACTCGACCGCGACATGCTGCGCGTCCGTGGACCACGCACCATTGCCGAACGCCAGCAGCCGACCACCGCGATGAAAACGGCGGGCCATCGCCAGACATGCCTCGGCGATATGGCCGGCCTCGGCCGTGAAGAATGCTCCGGCGACGGCGATCCCGCGCTCGAAGCGATCTTCGACAAGCTACCCAGGTCTTGTGTCATTCGATACGGCTTTCGTGTAACACCCTGAGTTCATCTTCAAAGGCGTCGTCCATGCCGCGCAGAAATCTGAAGGTTTCCTCGGCCTCACGCTCGTCGATCTTGCTCATCGCGAAGCCGACGTGGATCAACACCCAGTCGCCCGGCTCGATGCCTTCGTGGCGCACCACGGAGACGTTGACGTTACGCCTGACACCTGAGACTTCTACTTTGGCGATGTCGTTGGCTTCATCGACAAACTCGATCACCTGACCTGGAATACCAAGACACATATGCGTTGCCCCCTTCGTTACACCTACATCCGTTGCAGTGTTGCAGCGGCGATCACGGCCTGACCTAAACTCAGCCCTCCATCGTTTGGCGGCACACGCCGATTGATCAACACCCGAAACCCCAATGATTCCAGTTCTGCGATGAGGTGTTCAAGGAGCAGCCGGTTCTGGAACACGCCGCCGCTCAACGCGACATCGCGCACGCCCGAACGCCGGTGCGCCGCGACACAGGTCTGCGCGAGCAGGCTGCTGATCGAGCGGTGGAACCGTCCGGCGATCACCTGGAATCGGTACGTTCCGCGTCAGGTCCGCGACAATGGCGCGAATCAATGGCGCCATATCGATGGACGTCGGCACCCGTTCCCCGCTGGTCGTCAATCGGACAGGCATAGGTGTGGGTATCCGATACGGCGAGCATCTCAAGTTCGATCGCTGCCTGTCCTTCATAGAGCACATCGTCTGCGCAGGCCGAGCAGCGCCGCCACGGCGTCGAACAAGCGTCCAAGGCTTGATGTCGGCGGGCTATTGATGCCACGCTCGATCATCTGGGCCAGCGGTCGCCAGCGGCGCGGGTCGAGCCGCTGCACGAATGGAATCGGCAGTTCGAGGAAGTCCTCGCCATACGCCTGTGCCAGATACACAGCGGCCATACGCCAGGGCTCGCGAATCGCCCGTTCGCCGCCCGGCAGGGGCACATAGCCGAGGTGGAACAGCCGCTCGTAGTGGACGAGATCGGCGAGCATGATTTCGCCACCCCATACCGCGCCATCGCTGCCATAGCCGGTCCCGTCCGCTGCGATGCCGATCACAGGTCCGCTGAGCCCATGCTCGGCCAGCACACTGGCGATATGCGCGTGGTGGTGCTGGACGCCGATAGCGTGCGGCAGACCGCGTATTCGAGAGCGTATTTCGTCGCCAGATATTCCGGGTGCAAGTCGATAGGCGACCGCTTCCGGATGAATGCCAAAAAGTCGCTGCATATGCTCGATGCCAGAACGATAGGCGGTCAACGTTTCGAGATTCTCCAGGTCGCCGATATGATGGCTGACGAAGGCTTGATCGCGTTTGACCAGGCAGAACGTATTTTTGAGGTGTCCGCCACAGGCCAGCAGCGGCACCCTGCTTACGACACCGCAGCCGGAGCGGTTCGGGCGCGTAGCCGCGCGCACGGCGAAAGATCTGCTCGCCTCCGGCGACGATCCGTGTCACCGAGTCGTCGCAACGCATATGAATCGGGCGGTTATGCAGCAGGGTTCCGTCCGCGATTCCCGCCAGGCGCATGGCTGCATCGTCGTCGTGGTAGGCGATAGGCTCGTCGCTCCGGTTGCCACTGGTCATTACCAGAACAGGGGGGTGGTCAGCGTTGAACACTTGCGCGAACGCATCGAGCAGCAGATGATGCAGCGGCGTATACGGCAACATGAAGCCCAGGGTGCCGCGTCCTGGCGGCATCATCGGCGTGATACCCTGCGCTACCGCGCAGTCCGGTCGCCGTTTGAGCAGTACGATCGGTCGTCGTCGCGACTGCGAGCAGTGCTGCTTCGGCCTCGTCCACCGAGCACAATTGCCGTACCGTGGCAAGGTCGGCGGCGATCAAGGCGAACGGCTTGGCTTCACGATGCTTCAGGTTTCGTAGTCGGGCGACAGTCTGCGCGTTGATATGCATCACAGGCCAGGTGATAGCCACCTAAGCCCTTGATCGCCAGGATCGCCCCGGCAGCAAGTTGCCGCGCTGCCGTCATCGCATCGCCTCGGTTGCGTAGAGCGCATCACGTCGGCGTCGGGGTTGTGGTGGATGTAGCGCACCTGCGGTCCGCAGACCGGACAGGCGTTTGGTTGCGCATGAAAGCGGCGGTTGAGCGGATCGTCGTACTCAGCTCGACAGGCCGCGCACAACGCGAAGTCGCGCATTGTGGTTTTGTCGCGGTCGTAGGGCACATCCTGCACGATCGTAAAGCGCGGCCCGCAGTTCGTGCAGTTGGTGAAGGGATAGGCGAAGCGCCGATTGGTAGGGTCAAAGACCTCACGCAGGCAATCGTCGCAGGTGGCGGTGTCGGGCGAGATCAGTGTGCCATGCGCGGCGCCGGACCTGGCTATGGGCGATCATGAACTCGACTTCGCCGCACAGCGGCAACACCTGCGCCTCGACCAGATCGACCCGTGCCAGTGGCGGCGCATCCTCGTGCAGCGTGTGTTGAAAGACTTCGAGGTAGTCGTGTTCGCCTTCGACCTCGATCGTCACGCCATTGCTATCGTTCAGCACAAAGCCAGCCAATCCATGCCGGAGTGCTTGCCCATAGACGAAGGGCCGAAACCCCACACCCTGGACGATACCCTGGACGACGATACGACGGCGTTCGCGCATAAGCTCCTAGCCTTTAATGATGCATTCCTGCGGAAAAAGTGGGATACAATCGTGGATCCGCATGACGATCCGCGTCGTCGTCGCTGTCGGTCAGTCGATACCGACCGGCAGCGACGGCACGTGCGAAACGCTACGGTGGTGGCATATCCGGCATCGCCGGATCGATCGGACCCTCCGCGCCAGCATTTACGCCAGTCGCGTCGCGTGCCGTGCGAGAGCGCACAGGCTCGTCGCCTGCTGTCGCTCCGACACTCTTTTCTCGACCAGCCTCCGCTCCATGCTTCTGGACCGTTTCCTCGCCCTTCGTGGTTCCCGCAACATGGTCTGGTTCAAGCGGATTGTCCTGCTTGTTCATGTCTTGCTCGTTCATCAGCGTCTTCTTTCGCTTTGTGCGCCTGGGAGGCTGAAGACCGCTGGCGATCAAGCCAGCAGCCCAGCGGTCCATGCCCACTCCGGTCCGACAAGAAACTTCAAAGATCGGCGCATGATGGATTGAGCGCACGCACTGATTCGTAGAAGAACGTGCGGTCGAACTCCACCAGTTCGATCAGATCGATTTTATTGAGCACGATCACATCGCTCACGGCGAAGATATCGGGATACTTAATCGGTTTGTCGTCGCCTTCCGCCGTGCTCAAGAGGCAAAGCTTGATCTGTTCGCCCAGTGCCCAATGGGTCGGACACACCAGGTTGCCGACATTCTCGATGAAGACCATGTCAAGCTCATCGAGGGTGAGCGTCGTCGAGCGCCTGCTGAACCATGCCCGCTTCCAGGTGACAATTGCCGCCGGTGTTGATCTGCACGGCGTCGTATGCTCCTGCCGCCAATACCTTCTCGGTGTCGATGCTGCCGGCGATATCGCCCTCGATCACGCCAACTCGTGCATGGTCATGCATCGCTTGCAGTGTCCTGACGATCAAACTGGTCTTGCCAGCACCAGGACCGGCGATGACGTTCACCGCGAGCACGTCAGCAGCATCGAAGCGCGCACGGTTATGACTCGGCCGCCTGATCGTTGCCAGCGAGCATATGTTGGACGAGCTTGATGTGTTGGATGCTCATTGTTCGATCTCGATGCTTTCGATCATCAGGTCGCTCCCGTTATCGATGACGTGCCCGGTGCGGTTGCAGTGTGGACAGCGGAAGTCGGCGAAACCGGGTGTGTAGTCGTCATCGCACCCGTCACAATGGAACCGCATCGGCGTACGTCGGACATTGATCTGCGCCCCTTCGGCGAGTGTTTCGGCTGCCAGCAACTCGAAGCTAAACCGGAGCGAGTCGTCCACGATGCCAGCACGTTCGCCGACGACAAGGTTGATGACCAGTACGCGCTCCGCGCATCGTTGGAGCGCGTGTGCTTCGACTGCCTCCAACAACTGTGCAGCTATCGATAATTCGTGCATACGCAGCTACATTCGCGAGATACGAATGTAGCGCAGCCACATCCGGCGCAACGGCGATGCCCACGAGCATCCCCAGGACCAGGATGATGCCGATGATGACGTTCGGTTCATAGGGTAGCTCCTTTGTTGATGACCAACGACCAATGGTGAATCAAACAAACGGCGTTCATCTCAGGGTGTGCGCGTTCATGGATGCAGGCTCCTGCTTCCCCTGCCGCTTGGGGAAGCGCTTCATGCTCGCCTCCTTCCGCTCGAATCTGCTCCACCAACGATTCGATCAGCGTGATCGCACGGTCAACCGCGTTTTCCACAGGTTCGCTGAGTCCCATCTGTCCCTCTTCGGGGCCGAACGTCGCTGGTTCGCACCCGACCACCAGCACACGCTGTAGCTCGCCACCGAATGACTTGACCATCTGGAGCACCTTGAGTGGGTGCATACTGTGTCCTTCGAGCGTCTGTGCGCCCGGTGCACCCACCTTGCTCAGGTCAGGCTCGATCACGATACAACGTTCCGGGTGGCTCGCCGCGCGAAAGCGCGTCGACCATGATCGTCGCGTCCCAGCCGTCCATCAGCGCAAAGGCCAGATCGAAGCCACGAATGCCGAAATCGATCACCTGTACACCTTCCGGCAGTGGTCGCCCGACCATGCGTTGAGCGACCTCCACGCCAAACGCGTCGTCGCCCAGGAAGATGTTGCCGATACCGGCGATCAGGATACGCTCAGCTGCCATCGTCGTTGCTGTCGCTCCGCTCGCGCCGAGCGGCTCGACCTCCTCAGGTGAGAAAAAGAACCGATGACCGGGCTGCCGCAGCAAGCCTAAATCTCGGCCCGGATCGTCGTCGACGGTCACGGCCAGATACACCCGGTCCTCGAAATCCTGTTCGATCGATTCGATCGTGGCCCGCCTGCCCTGCCAGCGCAAGGTCGAGGATGTCGGCTCCGCCACGTGGACGGAGCCGGACGCCGTCGCCCTGTCGCAGCGTCACGCCGTCGATGACGATCAGTTTCAAGTCGCGTGTTTTCCGCGAACGCACCCCAGTCATCCATCGTACATCTTTACTCTCCGGCGCGATCAGCCGACGGTCGTAGACTGACGAACCGCGCCGTGTAGTTGCATCAGCTGCTCTGCCGAAAGTGCCTCGGTGCGCTCCAGCAATGCCCGGGCGCGGTCGTCGACCGCGCGCATCTCGTGTTTTTCGTCGTCGGTCAGTGTCATGATTCGTAGCGTCAGGATTTCGTCGATCTCGGTGCCATCAAAGAGGTCGCCGGGACTTTCCGGCGCGATCTCCGGGTAGTCGTAAAGGATGATCGGCGACGAGAGCAACGCATCGTGTTCGCCCGCTATCGCCAACCAGCACCGGCCATGTCCCGATATTATGGCATGCCGCGACCGCTGCTCGCCATCTGTCGGGTGGATCGAGTCAGCGAAACGAACGCACCCTCCTGAACGCCCAGGATCGTGTGCGTTGAGATGAACGAGCGCATCAGCGCGTCGTCACGATTGCCCGGATGCTGTGGACTGGCATCCTCTGTGCGCAAACGGCGTCAGGTTCACCACCCGAGCCATGATCTTGAACGCCCTGCTCTGGCCCGACTGGTGTCGCCTACAGTTCGACCTCGCCCGCAATCGTTTCATGCGTTCGCACCAGGACGGCGACGATCTCGCCGCCCGGTCCGCGCACCATGTTCCAGGTCGCGCGACGCCGGAAAGTCGAAGGCTATACGGCGCGGCTGGTCCAGCAAGCTCGTCGAGTGCGACATCGACGTGGACTTCCCGCTCGACCGCTTCCTGCCAGGTCTGGTACAAGCGCTCGCCGACCCAGAGCGCCTGCGACGGGGCGAAATTGCGGCTCGACACCAGGCGTGAGGTCGGCGATGGGTGCCGATACTTCGCCGACCTCGCGTGCGAGCAGGTGTAGGAAACGGACGCGGATATCCAGGCGCGTCTCGCCCTTGGCAACGACCAGGCACTCGGTCTGAAGCATCCAGGGATCGCTGCCACCTTGCGCCTCGCTGTAGCTCGCGGATACACGCCACCGAAGGTCCAGCGTTGCTGGTTCTTGACCGACGATGGCCGGTAGGGGTACAGCATATATCCTTCATACAGCACTGCGGCGACGATCCGCTCCACGAGTGCAAGGTTCACGACGGCACCTCCTCGCGTCTGCGAGCAAGCGCTCGATCAATTGCTCCCAGGTCGGCACGCCATCGCGGAGTTTGACTTGATACAGTCGATCGAATACATCCTTTCGCAGAGAGATCCAGGCCAGTGTTGGGATAGTAAAGCTCCATCATCTCCTTCCAGACTTGCACCGGGAGCCGATAGACGCTCTCCCGATCCCAGGGAATCTGTGCCACCTGCAACGCGCCCTGCTCGGTCGCATAAAAGACGGTCCCGCTGAACAGAATGTCAGTGGAACCTCGCCATCCTCCAACGCATAGAAGTATTTTGTCGCGGCCACGATTGAAGTCGTAGGTGCAGGGAACCTGTAGGTCGACAACGGTGCTGCCGGTGAATGGCGGTACAACCACATTCGCGATGGTCCAGAGCATACTCCGCAGCGTCTGTCCCCAGCGGGCGGGCTCCCAAAGACTCCAGTAGCCGGGCGTGGTCGCCAGGCTCGTACTGGCGGCGGGTTGTCTCGATCTTAATCTGGCAGCGCAACATGATCGAGTGAATACGCTCGTCCGGATCGGCATTCGTGATGCGTAGTTTGAAGGCCAGCAAGGGCGATGCCGCATGTGTCACTGGCTCGATGCCTTCGACTGTCGAACTGCGAGATCAGGCACGCGGCGATCATGCTCTTAGCCCCTGTTCCGTCTCCGGCCTGTTCCCTCAAGCGTGCGTAAAACCTCCGTATTTGTTCCCAGACCTCAGCCGCCTCCAGCCAGCCCGCGCCAGTGGATTCGCATCAGGCCGACGAGCTCATAACAGCGGTCGATCGGCACCAGGTAATATTCCCGCGCATTTGCCAGGCGATTGACAAGCAGGGCTTCGACGTCAGGTTGCATGGCTGTCGAGCATCGGATTGGCGCGCATGACCTGGCCCCATGCGCCAAGACTCGAGCATAGATTCGGTTGCTCCGGCCGGACTGGGATAGAACGCCCAGCACGCGCGTCGCAGGTGTGCTGCGAAAGAAGAATGCCATGCCAACCGGAATCGCCAGTTCATCCCATTGAGCATCAGACAATTGAAAATCCGGCAGAGCGTAGACATGGCGTGGTACGCGCCGATAGGGTGTGTCTGACCGATTGCCTGCGCTGACCATGCAGCCTGCACAGGCACACACCAATTGCCGACTGGCCGGTATCGAAGAGATGGCTGTGATCTGTCCGATAGCAAGCTCCGCACAGTTCGCAACGCTCGCGAGGCGTCCGCTCCGGCACAAGACCACGCAACTGTGGAGAACGCACGCTGGTGGTCGTGAGCTCATAGCATCAGTATCCGATCAGCGCTGGCGGCGCGATTTTGAATGTCCCGCTCTCCGCCAGTAGCGGAATCGGCTCAAGGTGCAGGCGTGGCTCGTCCATGTCGCGTCCAGCGCGCAGCACGTCGAAGCGATGCTTGCAGCGTTGCACAGACCAGGTCCTTGCCCGCGAGCGTCGCCTGCCCAAGTGTCTGGCCGCAGCTTGGGCAACTTGCACCATAGGCGAGGAATGTTTCGCCTATGCGCGAAAACAGCACCGGTAGCCCTGATACGTCGATCACCCTCAGCGAACCGTCGGCGAGTGCATGCAGACCGTCCACTGTGACCCACGCTCCCACCAGCAGCCGTGCCGGTTCATGACCGGAGCACTGCCCACGAGTGTCAGCGGAATGATGCCATTCGGCAGGCTGGGCGGCCGTTCGACGACACCCTCTACCTCGATTGCAGTGACATCGGGCGCGGCTGCGTAGATCCCTTCCTCGATCGCGTACTTGAGTGTCACCTGCGACGATGGGCAGCCATCACAGCTACCCTGGAGGCGCAATCGGACGACGCCATCCTCCACGCCGAGTAATTCGACATTGCCGCCGTGCGACCCCAGGTACGGGCGAACCTTATCCAGTGCCTGCACCACCCGGCTCTCCAGATCCAGGGGATGCAACCCATGCAAGAGCAGCAGATTGCTGACGAGCTCATCCTGTGCCAGCACCTCATGGATTATCGCGTTCCCTGCATCCCCGCTTTCCCAGATCAGATCGAGCATCCGCTCGATGCCAGCACCGTGGAGCTCCAGAAGTGTCTGAACAAGCTCCTCGGCACTGGCACGCATAGGGAGTGGTGCCGTAGTCTTCGATTGTCTGGATCAACGTCTCGAAGTGCTGCAGACTTTGCTGGAATGCCTTTTCTTCACGGTTGGTCACAACATTCTCCTCGCTAGGTTTGCAAGCCGAACATCGGCGAGTGATGCACCTCCAGCGTCTTGCCCTCGCCCAGATACATATGGACACCGCAGGGTAAGCACGGATCGAAGCTACGCACCGTACGCATGATGTCGATACCCTTGAACTTATCGGGGCCATTCTCCTCGAAGATCGGGCAATCCTGCACCGCATCCTCGTATGGTCCGGGTGTGCCGTAGATGTCGCGCGGGTTCGCATTCCAGGGCGTGGGCGGATACGGATGGTAGTTGGCGATCTTGCCGTCGCGGATCACCACGTGATGCGACAACACGCCACGGACAGCCTCATGGAAGCCGCAACCGATCGCGTTCTCCGGTACGGTGAATTCGCTCCATGTCTGCGTCCTGCCCCGCATGCAATTCTTCGAGGGCCTTTTCGATGAAATGGTATGCACAGGCCGCGGCATATGCCTGGAAATATGTCCGCGCGCGGTCGCGCTCGATCGTATTGCTCCACTTCGGGATATGCCACTCGAATTCAACTTCGGGCTTGGTCGCCGTTTTGGGCAGAAAGATCTTGACGCTATGACCGGTCGCCTTGATGTAGCCGATGTCGACCAATCCTGCCAGCGCGGTTGCCCAGAGGCGGGCGAGCGGGCCGCCGCCGGTGTCGAGCGCCAGATGATCGCCGCTTTGCTTGTCGAAAAAGCGTGGCGACATGACCCAGGTATAGTTACCTGCGAAGTCACGTTTCTGTGGTTTGGGAATGGTCGTCTGGTTCCACGGATGCTTCTTGTCGATCGGATTGCCGAGCGGGTCATGCGTGACGAAGGTTTCGGCGTTGTTCCAGTCCTCGTAATATGAACTGCCCAGCAGAATACGGAGGCCCAGGTTGATGTCGACCAGATTATTGGTCAGCGCCTTGCCATCGACGATCACGCCAGGCGTGACGAACATGCGCTTGCCCCAGGCGTCCATGTTCTCGTATTTGTAGTCGCAGATCTCGGGATCGTTGAACGAACCCCAGCAGCCGAGCAAGATCCGGCGTCGCCCGACCTCCTCGTAGCCAGGGAGCGCTTCATACATGAAGTCGAACAGGTCGTCGTGCAGGGGCAGACATTTCTTCATGAACTCGGCATACTGTGTCAGCCGAACCAGGTAGTCCGTGAACAGTTGAACGGTTGGCACGGTTCCGACGCCGCCAGGATACAGCGTCGAGGGATGGACGTGGCGACCCTCCATCAGACAGAACATCTCGCGTGTGTAGCGGCTGACCTTCAGTGTCTCGCGGTAGAACTCGCCTTCGAACGGATTCAAGCGCGGTCATGATGTCGGCGATCGTGCGATAGCCGTGGTCGGCGGCGTGCGGCGCTTCGGTCGCCTGCGCCTTGGTCCAGACGCTCGGGTTCGTCTCGCGGATCATCTTTTCGCAGAAGTCCACGCCGACCAGGTTATCCTGAAAGATGTTGTGGTCGAACATATACTCGGCTGCCTCGCCGAGATTGACGATCCACTCACCGAGGGCAGGAGGTCGTACGCCGAACGCCATATTCTGGGCATAGCAGGCACAGGTCGCGTGATTGTCACCACAAATACCGCAAATACGGCTGGTAATGAAATGAGCGTCGCGCGGGTCCTTGCCTTTCATGAAGATGCTATAGCCACGGAAGATCGAGGAGGTGCTATGGCACTCGACCACGCGCTGATTATCGAAGTCGATCTTGGTATAGATGCCGAGGCTGCCGACGATGCGTGTGATCGGATCCCAGGACATCTCGACCAGATTCTTGGGATCGGTCCGAACACCTGCTTCAGGTCTTGTCGCAACCGCCATGGTCGTCGCTCCTTTGCTTACGTCTTGCTGTAGTGCTTCGGTTTATACCCGGTCGTCAGTTTCGTGCCCGTATGCCGCCATTTGGGTTCTTTGTTGACGGTCTTGTTGGTGAAGCTGCGCAGTGGTGCGGATCGACGCTGCCATACGCGCCGATCACGGTTGACGAAATTCGCCCACCGGGTGGCTCATCCATGAACGGCATGAATTTATCGGGGAAACCGGGCATCGTGCAGCCGATGCAGATGCCGCCGACATTGGGACAGCCACCGATGCCCAGCCATCCAGCCACGCTTGGGGACGTTGCAATTGACGACGGGACCCCAGCAACCGAGCTTGACGATACATTTGGGCGAGCCATATTCTGTGGCGAAGTCACCCTGCTCGTAATAGCCAGCGCGGTCGCAGCCCTCGTGAACGGTTTTGCCGAAGAGCCAGGTGGGGCGCAGCGCGTCGTCCAGTGGGATCATTGGCGCGAGGCCAGCGACCTGATACAGCAGATACAGCAGCGTTTCCATGAAGTTGTCGGGTTGGACCGGGCATCCGGGGACGTTGATGATCGGCAGGCCAGCCTTGGATTTCCAGTCCCAACCGAGGTAGTCGGCCAACCCCATCGCGCCGGTGGGATTCCCCGCCATCGCATGGATGCCGCCATAGGTCGCGCAGGTTCCGGCACAGACCACGGCGACGGCTTTGGGCGCGAGCCTGTCGATCCATTCGTTGGTGGTGATCGGCTGGTCGGTGTCGGGGTCGTTGCCCATCGCGGCCCAGTAGCCTTCGCTCAAGAGTGACTCGTTTGGGACAGAGCCTTCGAGCACGAGCACAAAAGGATCGAGCTTGCCTTCAGCAGCAAGATGCCAGTACTTCATGAAATCGTCGCCGACTTCGTAGGCCAGCACGGGATTGTGCAGATGAACCTTCGGGAGACCAGGAATCGCCCCCATGACGACGTCTTCGATGCTTGGCTGGGTCGCTGCGGTGATCGAAACCGTGTCGCCATCGCAACTGAGCCCGGCTGTCATCCAGATAACGTGAATCTCGGCAACGTCTGGTGGGCGTTGCGTCTTCATGCCGTAGGGAACCGAGGAAGCGTGAGCAGATGTCATAGATCTATCCCCCCCTGCTATCAAACACGTGCTTCAAGAAGGCTCGACGACCTTCGAAGCACCAGCCATCGTTGCACCTCCGTAAAGGGCGAACTTGCTCTAATGAGGTGCTATCAGGGCATGAGTGGTACTCTTCATCAGGCATCAACACCATGACGAAGAAGGCACTTCATTCATGGCGTCCTGGAAACCACGTCGAGAATGTCCTGTTTGTGATCACCATCGATCGCTAGCGGCGAATGGCAATTTTGCGGTAAATCTACAGGTGCTTAGAAATAATCTGGATGGGTATGTTTTCGTTGCTAGTGAGGGATAGTTGTCGTTACTTCCTTTCATGATCGATCACTGATCAAGAATGAGAAATGTATCAACTCTACTAACCACTATAGTCCTTGGGTGTACGGTTGTCAAGGTCGAGTTGCCGGAGGGCCAGGGCTGCGTCACGGCCCGATGGGCGGGGAAGGTGTCACCCTGAGCGGTCCTACGAGACATCGACTATCTACAGCGAGGCACACCGGATACCGCATATGACGCCCGCGTAGTCATCAATGAACGTCGGTCTTCTCCGATGGTCCGCGATCGGTGGTCTGTCGTCCGATTCAAAGGGATATGTTGCTGTGGCTCACTCTTACAGCCGTGCGACGTTGACGGAGCACTGGGCAGGGTTTTGGTCCACGCGTGTGCAGATATGGTGTTTACGCTCCTTGTTTTTTACACGCCTAGACGCAGCGTAATCATACCCAGCTGTATAGGTCAACTGCCCACGATTCTGGTATTGTCAATCGCATTCGACAAAGAACATGTGTTTTGTAGACAATCACACGTTGTAGAACCCATGGTATGTCTGTCATCCTCACTTCTGCCGCCGCATGTGCGCTCGCTCAGTGGCTCACCCGTTCTTTCCAACGCTCGTTGCAATCGTATTGCAAGGTTCATTCTCCATTTGCTTAGAATTGATACAGCCTGCCACGCTACCGTAGTGGTGCCACCTCCACGCAACTGTTTCTGAACAGGTAATCGGGCCATGCAACTTTTCATGAAGCGAAGCGCTTGGAGTGAACCGAAAGGGAAAACGTGTGAAGCGTCCTATAGCATCAACTTCGTACACTGCCCATGTTCACAAGCGCGTTCTAGAAGTGACAGAGTCGGAGAAACGAACCGCTACTATTCCGGTCGAGTCGCCGCAATGGTACACCTGGCTTGAGGCCAACCGTGCTTTTCGCTTTGACGATGATATCGGTACGTTCTCGGCGCGCAAAGAGCGCCGAGGTCGACATTGGTATTGGTACGCGTATCGTAATATTCGGGGGGTCGTACGATTAACCTACCTAGGGAAATCCAGTGAGGTGACATGGGACCGGATGGTTTCAGTCGGGATGAATTACGAGAAAGTGCTTCACGGAACCAAGGAGTGCTCGTCACCTGCCTAAACTTTGCTGAGGCAGTGTTACAGTTTTTGCTTCGTCCGCTTCCATGAACACGCCCGTGTAGCGAGTGTTACGGCAAACAAAGATGCCATCCGGTCTCGGTTGACCGGATGGCATCTTTGTTTGCCACGACCGCGTGTATAGACGCACGTGCGGTCGTGTCACCTACTCGTCGAACGAAGATATTTGTCGATCCTTTAGTTGTATATATCGTTCGCGTGGATCGAGATTATCCTCAGTAACGACGCTGGTGGTGCTTAGGGGTTCTCCTACGGTCGGCAATTGGCTCGTAATGCCTTCGAGAATCGGCAATCCCAACAACGGTGTCGCTGTCGGTGTCATTGTCGGTTCCTCGGTCGGGGTGGCGGTGTTGGTCGGCGTCGCAGTGTCCGTCGGCGTAGCCGTGTTGGTTGGTGTACTCGTTGGCTCGGCGGTTGGGGTGGCGGTATGGGTTGGTGTAGCCGTGTCGATCGGCGTGGCGGTATGGGTTGGTGTATTTGTCGGCTCATCCGTCGGCGTGGCGGTATGGGTTGGTGTATTGGTTGGCTCATCCGTCGGCGTAGCAGTGTTGGTCGGCACCTGAGTTGGTGTCGCAGTATCAGTTGGCGTAGCGGTATTGGTCGGCACCTGAGTTGGTGTCGCAGTATCGGTCGGGGTGGCGATATTGGTTGGCGTAGCGGTGTCGCTCGGCGTGGCGGTATGGGTTGGTGTATTGGTCGGCACCTGAGTTGGTGTCGCAGTATCGATCGGGGTGGCGGTATTGGTCGGCACCTGAGTTGGTGTCGCAGTATCAGTTGGCGTGGCGGTATTGGTTGGCTCATCAGTCGGCGTGGCGGTATGGGTTGGTGTATTGGTCGGCTCGTCGGTCGGCGTAGCGGTGTTGGTCGGCACCCGAGTTGGTGTCGCAGTATCGGTTTGCGTAGCGGTGTTGGTTGGTGTATTCGTTGGCTCGTCGGTCGGCGTAGCGGTGTTGGTTGGTGTATTCGTTGGTTCGGCGGTTGGCGTAGCGGTGTTGGTTGGCACTTGAATTGGTGTCGCCGTATCGGTCGGCGTAGCGGTATTGGTCGGCACCTGAGTTGGTGTCGCAGTATCGATCGGCGTGGCGGTATTGGTCGGCACCTGAGTTGGTGTCGCAGTATCGGTTTGCGTAGCGGTGTTGGTTGGTGTACTGGTTGGCTCGTCGGTTGGCGTGGCGGTGTTGGTCGGCGTAGCCGTGTCGCTCGGCGTGGCGGTATGGGTTGGTGTATTGGTCGGCGTAGCGGTGTTGGTCGGCACCTGCGTTGGTGTCGCAGTGTCGGTCGGCGTATTGGTTGGCTCGTCAGTTGGCGTAGCAGTGTTGGTCGGTGTATTGGTCGGCGTATTCGTCGGCGTGGCCGTATGGGTTGGTGTTGGAGGTATATATGCTGTGATGAACTGATCGTCTACCTCAACGTCGTCGAAGGCAATATCGAACGTCCGGTTAGTTGCATTCTCGCCCAGTTGAATGCGCCCAATCGGGGTAATTCCCATTGACTGCGTCAGACTGAGCGCGCTAATCTTGGTGTCGTCCAGCCAAACCTCGGTTTGCCCCGCCGTGCCGTTGATGCGCACGTGCACCTGCAAGTCGTGCCATACGCCACGGCTGACCACCGTCGTACTCGACACGCTTGCTCCTGCGACATCGTTGCGGAACTGGAGATTGCCATTGCTCGTCATGTACACGCCAAGCAACGATGTGCCTGTGCTGGTACGGAAGCGGAGCAAATACGGCGTCGATGACGACCCCTGGCTGATGACCTTGAACTGGACGCGATAGTACAGTTCTGAATAGGTGGTGGACAATTGTTTGTAGATATAGCTCGCGGCGTTGGTGGTTGTGCCACGCGCGGCATAGGAACCAGCAAAGACTTCCTGCTGTTGGACGCTCATTGGACTGCCGAGGGTCCATTTACTCAGGTCGCCTGTCTCGAATCCATCACTGAAAATGAGTGGGATGCCAGTTGGTATGGGTGTGATCGTTGTGATGGGTGTCGGGCTAGGCGTGTTGGTTGCTGTCGACGTTGGGGTATGTGTCGGCGTTGACGATGGCGTGGTGATAGGCTCAGTTGGTGTAGCGGTCTCAACGGTTGCTGTCGACGTTGGGGTATGTGTCGGCGTTGACGATGGCGTGGTGATAGGCTCAGTTGGTGTATTTGTAGGTGTAGCGGTCTCGATTGTTGGTGTTGACGTTTCGGTTGATGTTGCGGTTGGCGTTTGTGTAGCGGTATGGGTCGGAGTGGCGGTATGGGTCGGCGTCGACGTGATGGTTGGCAGATCGGTTATAAAACTGGGATCCACTTCCACATTGTCGAAGGCAATATCAAACGTACGTCCGGTAGCATTCTCACCCAGTTGGATGCGCCCAATCGGGGTGGTCCCCATTGACTGCGTCAGACTGAGCGCGCTAATCTTGGTGTCGTCCAGCCAGACCTCGGTTTGCCCCGCCGTGCCGTTGATGCGCACGTGCACCTGCAAGTCGTGCCATACGCCACGGCTGACCACCGTCGTACTCGACACGCTTGCTCCTGCGACATCGTTGCGGAACTGGAGATTGCCATTGCTCGTCATGTACACTCCAAGCAACGATGTGCCTGTGCTGGTACGGAAGCGGAGCAAATACGGCGTCGATGACGACCCCTGGCTGATGACCTTGAACTGGACGCGATAGTACAGTTCGGAATAGGTGGTGGACAGTTGTTTGTAGATATAGCTCGCGGCGTTGGTGGTTGTGCCACGCGCGGCATAGGAACCAGCAAAGACTTCCTGCTGTTGGACGCTCATCGGACTGCCGAGGGTCCATTTACTCAGGTCGCCTGTCTCGAATCCATCACTGAAAATGAGTGGGATGCCAGTTGGTATGAGTGTGATCCCTACGATGGGCGTCGGGCTAGGCGTGCTGGTTGCTGTCGATGTTGCAGTATGAGTTGGCGTCGACGATGGCGTGGTGGTTGGCCCGACTGGCGTATTGGTCGGTGGTATGGTCACGATGGTTGGCGTCGACGTTGCGGTATGTGTCGGCGTCGACGTTGCAGTATGGGTCGGCGTCGACGTGATAGTTGGCGCATCGGTTATAAAACTGGGATCCACTTCCACATTGTCGAAGGCAATATCAAACGTACGTCCGGTAGCATTCTCGCCCAGTTGGATGCGCCCAATCGGCGTGGTACCCATTGACTGCGTCAGGCTGAGCGCGCTAATCTTGGTGTCGTCCAGCCAGACCTCGGTTTGCCCCGCCGTGCCGTTGATGCGCACGTGCACCTGCAAGTCGTGCCATACGCCACGGCTGACCACCGTCGTACTCGACACGCTTGCTCCTGCGACATCGTTGCGGAACTGGAGATTGCCATTGCTCGTCATGTACACGCCAAGCAATGATGTGCCTGTGCTGGTACGGAAGCGGAGCAAATACGGCGTCGATGACGACCCCTGGCTGATGACCTTGAACTGGACGCGATAGTACAGTTCTGAATAGGTGGTGGACAGTTGTTTGTAGATATAGCTCGCGGCGTTGGTGGTTGTGCCACGCGCGGCATAGGAACCAGCAAAGACTTCCTGCTGTTGGACGCTCATCGGACTGCCGAGGGTCCATTTACTCAGGTCGCCTGTTTCGAATCCGTCACTGAAGAGCAATGATGCTCCTGGCGGTACCGAGGTAGCGGGAGTATTGCTCGGCGTTACGGTTACATCGGTTGGGGTCGATGTCGCGGTACGGGTCGGCGTTGGCGACGGCCCAACGGGGGTGTTACTGGGCGTTATGGTCACGATGGTGGGTGTCGATGTTGTGGTACGTGTCGGCGTAGCGGATTGTGTTGGTGTGAATGACGGAGTAACGACCGGAGACGCCGAAAATTCGACTGAAACGTCTGTGGGTCCGGATGCCTGTTTGACTTTGAGCCGAACAACACTAGACGTAGTGTCGAAGTACCAGATCGAATTTGTCGCCGCATCAAATGTACTTCGTGACGTTGTTGTGGCGATCTGCACGCCGCCGACTTTCACACGTTGTGGACTGCTCGAAGAATTAACGAGCATAGAGACAAGTGCGTTTGCCGGATTTTGCAGCGACATTGATAGTGCCAGATTAGCCTGGTTCCAAGTCGACGATGTAATGCCTTTGGTCAAAAGGACGTTATAGTCACGTCCATTTGCTGTATCGATGCGGTCGATCCCATACCGTTTGTCAGCCGGTAGGCTTGCTGTATCTACAAAGAAAATCGGCTGAGTCGCCGCTACCAGTGTGCCGCTAGCATTGTAGACTTCCGCGCGAACATAGGTAAAATTGGCACCTAATGGAATTGAGACGGTTTTACTGAAGGTAGAACCGGAGGCGGTGTTCACCTGGTAGACGGCACCATTCCGGATCCACCGGATCGTAGAACCATTTTGTAGTGCACCAGTAACGGCAATACTAACGTCCATCGACGTTTGATTGTCGGGGACATAGACCGGGTATCGTGCAGGGTAGGGCTCCGACGATGCAGGATCGAGATTGAAGATAACTCGACCTGCGAAATTATTTGCAGCGTTATAATTACGTCCTTCGAAAAGAGAATGTAATAAGTCGTCGAAGTCAAGTGCTGTTGCATAGATATATGTGGTTGCCCGACCGGTACTTAAACCCTCGTGTGCGTCGCTCGACCACGTACCGATAATCTGAGTTCCTTGTGTAAGAATGTCATCCCACGCATCACTCCATGTCTGATCGCGTACTTCCAGAAAGTCGGCCCCGTTCGCCTTCTTTGAAACCATGTCCGCAACCGACATTGTGACACCTGGATGATTTGCTTGTGTGGGGTAGCCGGTCTGCTGCGTTTCAAGAATGCCAGCCGCGCCTTTTGGGTATGTGCGATACTGTGATGTGCTCGTAATCCCAAAATTGAAACGCTGCGTGTGTTCGGTTTGCCCCATTTCGTAAGCAGGGAACATCTTGAAGGTCGATGTATCATAGTTACTTGCATAGCTTGTCCGGTGGACATATTCGGATGCTGGCTCTTCTGGTGCAGACGCGTTAAGCGAAAAGTCGTCGAAATACGCGTCCACAGTGCCCCCGTTGGCTGCCGTCGCCATCTTGATGTATGAGTAGCCAGCGGAGTTGACTGGTCGTTCCGCTGCCGGAATGGCGGCTATCGCGTCACTGATATTAATGGTATAGGTGTTCCACGCGTTGAGTTTGTATGTGGCGCCGAGTGGATACGTGTAGACGCGCGCGTTGGCGTCAGAGGACGCGGTACGTGCGTTTCCAAGTTGCCAGACCAGAACGATCGTTTTGCCCGGTGAGATGACGCCGGGTTGGGTGGTATATCCACTTGGATTGCGGACAACACGCGGATCGCCACCTATCGACGCGGCGACATACACCCCCGAACCGGCATCGATACGAGTAGGGTAAACGGAGACTTTTAAGATGGCATTGCCGGAGCGAAAACTCGGGCCGCGCTTATACCAGATGCCAACTTCTCCAGTTGAACTGGATGCGCTGGAAAGATGGAGCGATTTTGTTCCCTTGATGACCGGCGAGGATACTAACGCATTTGTCGGCGACGGGCTAAATGAGCCATACTCGTACTGCGACCATCGCGTTGTGTAGTCATCATCGAAACTTGTGCTGTTAGCTGTCAAGTTGCTGACGGCGAACGAACTACCGCCATTATGATCTGACAAAAAGAGTGCGTTATAGCCGAGGAGTTTGGCACGGCTGATTATGCCAACATCGGCGCTGGCGTCGGCGCTGAGGCTGGAATGAACGTGTGTGTCAGTCATGAACCATTGGCCACCAGATAGTGCGCTAGCCGGTACAGGCTTCATGAGCGTCAAACTGATAAGTATGGCTGTGAGTAATGCAAGCACGCCAATAAGAACAGTGGATCGTCTTGTTGAAGAGTTTGTATGGTTTGTCCGGGACGTTTCATTCAGTTGTAGGCGCTTGAGGTGTCGACGAAATAGGCGTTCAACCATTATCGTCTCCTAACATAAAAGTTTCAAAACAGCCGATAAACAGACAAGGAAACGTTGGAACAACAGTGGCAGAAATCTTGCACCATCAGTTCGAGGTGCAACGAGGTATGGCGCTCGGTCCACCGGTCCAACAGTGAATCTCTTGTGGATCAGATTCTTGGCGGCTAATCATGTAGGGCATCAGCCTCATGTGGCAATGCCTTTTTCGGTGTACAGTGGAACCAGCCGTCTATTCGACACGAATAAACTAATGGTCGTCAACCGTAGGTCCAATCAACTGGACTGACTGAAACACGTTCGCCATGGCGTCAAGATCGGCGTCATCGTTGACAACCATTCGGATGATCAAAATATCGTCCTTGGACGCGGATTCGAGCGCCGCGATATACAATGCGCCATTGCCGGTCGTGCACCCGACATACCGGTCATATTTGCCTTGATAATAGGGATCCGCGTAGGTGAAGCGTCCCGTTGGGACACAAAGCGGATCAAGAGCGCTTGCTTCTTGTGTCAAAAGATCGGTTGTTGTGGTCAATTTGTTGAGCGCACGTAAAGCACCGACAAACACCCCCGGATGCTGAAATGCGTAGAATTTCGCAAGGTTGTCTGAGGCAGCAACGAAGACTCCTGCCGGAAGTCCTGGATACGTCCACGCTCCCATGTCGATGTCTTTCCAGTCAACGGGTACCTGAAAACGTAATGCTTCGGTAGGATCACGTAGCTCGGTATATGCGTCGTATGTCGTAGTATTCGCAGCCGCACTCCGCGTGGAATCAATAATTGCCGGTGGAAATATTGCTGCAGGCAGAGCACTCGTGTTGCCTGGTGTTGGCGAATCTGCTGCATATGTTACAGCGATGCTGACAAGAAACATTAGAATAAAGACGCATTTGCCCAGGAACCAGAATCGTTGTTTTGTAAACATTTTCATTCTTCCTCTCCGCGCCTGTTTCATAAGTTATGCTGTTTGATTACGAAATAAAACGCTTGATTCTATGGCGATGAAGGGTACTAGTGATTCTCTGGGCGAAGTTTAGCTGGGCAGGTTGAAGAGCGTTGGGTGGCCATTATCCCAATCGTCATGACGACCTTAAAACGACATTGTTACCGGTCGTTACATCTACTATAATATGGTTGCCACATTTAATACTTTCATCCGACTTGCAATATCACATCTACGAAATTATATTATGTTGTACAACATGTACTTTGCGTTATGTACAACAATGCCTCTGCAATCGTTGCAGAGGCATTGTTGTACATAAATGTATGTTCGAGCGGGTACAGTATCAGATCACGAGGCGACAATCATTCTGATGTATAAGGACCGCAGAAGCAGGTCTACAATTCCTTACACATGCAACATATTTCGAGGCACCCGCTCCGCCACGGTCGTCTAGTGGCAGGTCCCACTGCCGCTATCTATGAAGGTCTTGCCGGCCTGTGGCACGAATTGCCAGTCGTAGCCGTTGGGCTTGAGCGTCAACTTGATGACGCCAAAGGTGTCGTCGTTGCGCACTTCGCTATTGCGCGATTGTCGCTTGCATCGGGTAATGGTTCTTGCCGCCGGTGCCGACCACGAACTGGCGAATCCCGCGCTGCAAGTCTAAGCCGCCAGTGGCATTCTGGGGAGCGAATCGTTCGTAGTTATGGTCGTGTCCCGATAACACGAGTTCCGCGTTCGCATCGTAGAGCGCCTGCCAGATCGGTTGCATCGCCGTGAAACTGCCATGCTGTCCCGAACTATAGCGTGGGTGATGCCAATAGGCCAGGGTGCAACTGGTGGGATTCGCGGCAAGGTCGGCACGCAGCCATTGCACCTGTGGCGAATTCGTGCCACATCCGCCGACTTCCGAACAGGTGCTGTTGATGACGATGATGTGCCACGCACCACGGTTGTAGCTGTAATAGCCCTTGCCAGGTTGGCCCGCGTTCGCACCAAAGTAGCTGAAGTAGGCGGCACCGCCAGCGGTCAGGTACTCGTGGTTGCCGGGTGCCGGACGTGTGCGCGCCTTGAAGCGTCCCCAACTGGGGTCGTAGCAGTTGGCGAACTCGGCAGCGGTGCCGGAGTCGTAGACGTTATCGCCAAGGGTAAAGACGGTGCCGGGGATCTTGTCGATGAGGTTGGCGACCGCCTCGTCGTCCGAGCGGCTACAGGTCGCGATGTCGCCCGCGCCAACCAGGACAGTTTCCGCCCCTGGCTGCGTCGGCGCACTTGTCGGTGCCACGGTCGTCGCGGATGGTGCTTGCGGTGGAATAGGTGTGGACGAAGGGCTTGCTGTGCCGACCGGTGCTGGCTTCGCAGCCGTGCCTGACGTTTGGATGATGAGTTGCGGGATATATGCTGGCTCCTCACGGCTTGCGAAGCTTACCGCGGTCATGCTTGATGTCGTCAGGGCAACATCGATAGTTCCGTTGCCCTTGATAAGCGACGTCACATCGACCGATGTCCAGATACCACTATCGTACGGTCCAGAATTTCCGACAACCGCGCCAACGGACGGAGCATTTCCATAGATTGTTGTGGTTTCATACCATCCATTGGAGTTGACGCTACGGATCTGATAGCCGACGCTCGACTTGCTTTTGCTATAGACCCGAAATTGTGCGTTGACGATAGTACCACTGAGTCCCTGCACGTTGAACCGGAGATAACTGCGCATGTCAGGCGACGCATCTGCTCGCAATGTCGTCGAATTTCCACCGTTATTGGCCGGTTTTTCCGCTGTCACATACATATCAGCGATTGGTGAAAATGTTGTCGAGGACCCAGGTGTCGTTGGTGCCACCGGTGCCGCTGTCGCCGTCGGCAAGGGTTGCCCCACCGACGGGGGTGTGCTGGTCGCCGCCGCCGTTTGTGAGGGTGCTGGGGTGCCTGGAACGGTCGCCGCTTTGCTGGGAACCGACGTTGCCGTTGGTGGTGTCGTAGGAACGGCTGTTACTGGCGGTGCCCCGGGCTTGGCAGGCACATAAGCGTGCAATGCGTCGAGGTAGGCGCCATAACCGGACGCACTGGCCCATTCCTTGGCTGATTCAACGATGGTGCCTTCACCCCATTCGTTGAAGGTCGTCACTAACTGCCATTGTGCTGGCGACGCATTCATGTCGCGCACGTTCTGGGTCCATCGGGTCAGGTCCCGACCGAGGCGCAACGATTGTCCAGCCTGATAAAAGCCCGGGCTAATAGCGTAACTGAATGTGCCCTGGGAATCGACGGCCTTGGCGGGCGAATACTGGTGCCAGCTATCCGGTTGGCTGGCGCAGTTCTTGTAGCCCACAAACACCTTGAGTACGACATAGGCGCCGACGGTGTTGGCACGTTTCCAACGGTCCGCCATTCCACAGGCGTCGTTGCCATCGGAATACACGAACACCACGAAGCGTCCATCGACGCGCAGCACGTTGGGGTTGTTGCCATAGGAGTTCGCGCAGATAGGTCAGATCGGCCTGAATGGACGCCACGCTTGGGTCGCCCTGGCTTTCCTGCTCGTGATAAAAGCCCCAGCGGAAGGGGTTGCCGCTGCTGGCGCTAAGGATGGTGGGGACGCGTGAATCGGAGCGTGTACCTGGACCCCACCACGAAACGATACCAGCATCGATGTTCCCGTACTGCATGGCATCGATGTGCTTGCGGATCGTGGCCTGGTCGCTTAAGTCGTAGTAGTTGAGCGAGGGGGTGAACCGCGTATAGGGATAGATGCCCTGTTGTTTCCAGGCTTCCGGAAACCAGGGGTAGTAGAACGCTGCCCGTATTGGGAACGTTGGTTGAGCGTTAGCGACTAGACTGCTGGTTGTAGATGGACTGTTTGCCAAAGCATTCGTCGCTAAGGTTGCAAACGTGATCAGGATGAATACGGACGAAAGTAACTTCTTCATAACGAGCGAGGACTCCTGGTGATGCTTGTACGCATTTCATAGTGTGTATGTCTCATGGCATACACGTTGATTGGCTGTGCAACGGTCGTGCGGTGCGCGTATCACGACTGTTCCAAAGTTGTCCGACGTGGCTACGTGGCTATCCGTGCTCCTCTGCCGATAGCGCGCCGATACAACATCATGATGTTACTGATGAAAGCATACGGAATAGAGGGAGATTCGTCAGGGGTCAACAGTCATGTGATGGCAACGTACTGCTGTGGTAGGTTGCCGGGACGATGGAACGGATAACGCATGTAAATGCAAGATGCTTCGGTCCTATCCATGCTCAGGACAAAGGACCTAGTGTTCCAAAGACTGTAGGGTGACGTTGGACATGGCAAGGGGGCGGGACGCCAGGCTGTCGATTCGCCTGGTCGTCCCGTCGCTTGCACTCCTGTGAGGTTGGATTCAGCAGTTAATGGCAGGTACCACTTCCGCTATCCGTGAAGGTCATACCGGCCTGTGGCACGAATTGCCAGTCATAGCCAGTGGGCTTAAGCGTCAGCTTGATGACGCCAAAGGTGTCGTCGTTGCGCACTTCGCTATTGGCGATTGTCGCTTGCATCGGGTAATGGTTCTTGCCGCCGGTGCCGACCACGAACTGGCGAATCCCGCGCTGCAGGTCCAAGCCGCCAGTGGCATTCTGGGGCGCGAATCGTTCGTAGCTATGGTCGTGTCCCGATAGCACGAGTTCCGCATTCGCATCATAGAGTGCCTGCCAGATCGGTTGCATCGCCGTGAAACTGCCGTGTTTCCCTGAGCTATAGCGTGGGTGGTGCCAGTAGGCCATGGTGCAACTGGTGGGATTCGCGGCAAGGTCGGCACGCAGCCATTGCAACTGGGGCGAATTCTCGCCGCATCCACCGACTTCCGAACAACTGCTGTTGATGACGATGATGTGCCATGCACCACGGTTGTAGCTGTAATAGCCCTTACCGGGTGTGCCAGCATTCGCACCAAAGTAGCTGAAGTAGGCGGCACCGCCAGCGGTCAGATACTCATGGTTGCCGGGTGCCGGGCGCGTGCGCGCCTTGAAGCGTCCCCAACTGGGGTCGTAGCAATTGGCGTACTCGGCGGCGGTGCCGGAGTCGTAGACGTTATCGCCGAGGGTAAAGACCGTGCCGGGGATTTTGTCGATGAGGTTGGCGGTGGCCTCATCGTCCGTGCGGCTACAGGTTGCGATGTCACCCGCGCCAACCAGGACACTGTTGGTGCCTCCCTGCGTTGGCGTAGCGACCGGCGTTGCTACGGCGGCACCAGTTGACGTTGCGGTCGGCGCTGGAGGCTTCGGCGTTGGCGTTGATGTTGGAGGCATCGGCGTTGTCGTCGGGGAGGCAGGCGCTGGCGTAGTGGGTTGGGTCGTTCCCGATGCGATGTATGACGGTCCCGCTGCAACATCGTCGAAGGCAATGTCAAGCGTGCGGCCACTCGTGTTCTCGCCGATCTGAAGCCTTCCGATCGGGTTCGTTCCTAACGCGGTTGTCATGCTGAGTGCATCAACCCGCTTTCCATCGAGCCAGACCTCAGTTTGACTGGTATCCCCCTGGATGCGAACGCGTACCTGAAGGTGATACCAGACATCTTTGGCGATCGTCGTTGAACTGTTGATGCTGACACCCTTAAGTTCATTGCGAAGCCCAAGTCGATTCGATGCCGCGACGTACATCCCTACCAGGGGTGCATCTTGATCGGTACGGAACTTCATCAGAAAGACGGATGTGTCGCCCTGGGCGATGAGCTTGAAGCGAATACGGTAATACAGTTCGGTTCGTGGCGTACTCAGCAAGTGCTTCGCATAACTCACACTTGATATTGCTTTGGCACGACCTGCATAGGCGCCGTTTGCGACCTGGTTGGGCTGAACGATGAAGTTCGTCGTGCGGTACCACTGCGTAAGTGTGCCGCTTTCAAAATCTTCCTTTAAGTCGGCAGGTTCGCGCGGAGCCGCGGCGCTGGGGATAGGCGTCGCGTTACCAGTTGGCACTGTCGTCGCGCTCGGGGCTGACGTTGCGTTGACGGTTGGTGCTGTCGTCGAACTGGGGACAGGCGTTGAACTCGCCGGTTTGGTTGCCGTTACACTTTTGGTGGGTGCCGCAGATTTGCCGGGGATACCGTAGTAATGTAAGGCGTCGAGGTAGGCGCCATAGCCGGACGCACTGGCCCATTCCTTGGCTGATTCGACGCTGGTGCCTTCACCCCATTCGTTGAAGGTCGTCACTAACTGCCATTGTGCTGGCGACGTACTCATGTCGCGCACGTTCTGGGTCCATCGTGTCAGGTCCCGACCGAGGCGCAACGATTGTCCAGCCTGATAAAAGCCCGGGCTAATAGCGTAACTGAATGTGCCCTGAGAATCGACGGCCTTGGCGGGCGAATACTGGTGCCAGCTATCCGGTTGGCTGGCGCAGTTCTTGAAGCCCACAAACACCTTGAGAACGACATAAGCGCCAACGGTGTTGGCACGTTTCCAACGGTCGGCCATCCCACAGGTGTCGTTGCCATCGGAATACACGAACACTACGAAGCGTCCGTCGACGCGCAGCACGTTGGGGTTGTTGCCATACGAGTTCGCGCAGATAGGTCAGATCAGCCTGAATGGACGCCACGCTGGGGTCGCCCTGGCTTTCCTGCTCGTGATAAAACGCCCAGCGGAAGGGGTTGCCGCTGCTGGCGCTAAGGATGGTGGGGACGCGTGAATCGGAGCGTGTACCTGCGCCCCACCACGAAATGATTCCCGCTTCGATGTTCCCGTACTGCATGGCATCGATGTGCTTGCGGATGGTGGCCTGGTCGGTTGAGTTGTAGTAGTTGAGCGAGGGTGTGTAGCGAGTGTAGGGATAGATGCCCTGTTGCTTCCAGGCTTCCGGAAACCAGGGGTAGTAGAACGCTGCCCGTATTGGGTACGTGGGTTGCGTCGTTCCCTGGCGATCACCCGAGTCATTACGCGGCGCTGCCGCCAGCCATATTGGACTCAAGGATGTGATGAGAAAAACCAATACGAGCATAACTCCCACCCTTCGTTGTCGGAAACTACAGGCGCGGCTCGTGGCACGTGATTGAAGTTCGAAATGCATCGAACTTATCTCCCTTCGGCACGTTCGGAACACAAGGTCCGAATCGGCCATTACGCTCTCCTTGGAGCAGAATCCCATTCCTCGCTGCTTCGCGTAACATGCGTGTCTGGCGGCTCGGCACTACAAAGCATGCATACGCTACCCGTCATCCGAAGATGACGTCCATCATGGCGAACTATTTACGGCAGGTGAGTAGGCCTCGGATGCAAACACCGTTGGCGCGCTGCCGCCATCCACAGGCGCAACCCAAATATGCGCCGCATTTGCGTACAGAACGTTGTGGTCGTCAAGCCATTCGACTTGATCGTCGATGGTATGTGTCTCGGCGGTGAGCGGAGTATCTTCGAGTGTATTCAGGTCGAGTATATGGAGACGCCATACACCAACATCGCCAACCCGCTTTTTGAAGGCGAGGCGCGTGTTGTCCGGCGAAATCGATGGACATTCCACGTTTTCGCGGAGGACCTGTAACGTACGCTCGGATATGTTTCCTACGACGAGGTAGGTCTTGCCGGCACTGGCAAGCGTTGCATAGAAACGATTGCTATCACGTGCAAACGTCACACCCCAGAAATTGAAATCTGGACGGGTGAACCGTGCGCCATCGTTCCAGACTTCGAAGTGTTCGAGGTCGTCGAGCTCTTTTCCAGCATTCATGTCGATGAGTGTTGTTCGTGTCGAAAACCCTCCTTCGCTGTAGGAGTGACCGCTAACGAAAACGGTGACCGCTCCATAACGTCCGTCCGGCGAAACTCGTGTCCGGCTCGGGATCCCGGACAAGGTGACCGACTGGTGTGGCTTAAAATCCGCGCCAAAGATTGTCGCCGTATTTGACGAACCGATGTCTTCGTTGCCCACGAGACATAAACCACGACCAGCCTCGAAGTGAACGCGATCGCATCGGAGGTCCGACAACGTTCGCGTGCTTGATGCAGATGCCAGGGGTACGAGTGCAACTTTGCCATAATCATCGTTTGGCGTCGGTGCTTCGTTGCGGAACACCATGAATGGTTGCTCCTGGATGGTCTGTCCCACATTGCTGGAACCCGACGTGATCGCTTCACCCTGCGCGTGTGTAATCGGTGTGGTGCGCTGAGAGCCTGCGGCGACCCACAGCACATAGCCAATCGCAACAATGCAACATGCACTCGTCAATGCCGCAAACACGAGTACGCGGCTGAACGTGTGTCGTCGATGGGTCGAACCATCGTGCGGTTGAATATGTGGCGACATATGATCATTCATCTGATGGAGTACCACGCGTACGGATCAATGTGACAACGGTTATTCCCAATGCACCAACCAACCCAACAATAAACACGACGACAGCGGCCTGGACACCCCACCAGGTCCAGATAGCCCCGAATATGATTGACGCGAACAAACGCGCGATACTCGTGGCAGTCCCCAGCAGGGATAAGCCGCTGGAGCGTAACTCGACCGGAAGAAGCGTCGACGCCAGGGCCGAAAGGACACCATCGGTGGCCGCATAGTATGCACCGAACACCAGAAGGTATAAACCGATCTGGATCGTCCCCAGCGTTGGCATCAGCAATGACGTGTAGACCAGAATCAGCAACACATAGCCACCGACGAACACACGGTACCGTCCAATGCTATCGGCAAGTTTGCCGACGGGTATCGCGAGGACCATGTACACGGCTGCGGTGACGACGTATAACAGCGGGAAAAATCCAACACTGAAATTGAGCCGACGCTGAAAGCCAAGATAAAGAAAACTGTCACTCATGGTCGCGAGACCTAACGCTGCGCCAGCAAGCACCAGTGTGCGAAAACGGGGCATGCGTAGGAGGTTGCCCAGGAGCGCCAGTGTCAATACGGGCTGCTTCGCGACTTGCTCGGTCGCGGCAGGCTGATTGCGAACAAACAGGGCGATGACGCCTAGCCCGATCAACGCGATGCAGAAGCTAACGACGAAAACCACATCGTACGATCGCGGTAAGAACGCAAGCAAGCCAAACGCGATCAGCGGCCCGATCATCGCTCCGGCGGTGTCCATCGCTCGATGGACACCAAACGCTGTTGCTAATTGATCCTTCGGAGTACTAAAGGAGATTAACGCATCCCGTGGCGCAGTCCGAATTCCCTTGCCGATGCGGTCGATGATGACGACGCTGGCTAATGCCGTCCAAATGCCCCCAACGGCGAGAAAGGCTACTTTGCACGCGGCGGAAATGGCGTAGCCAGCGGTAGCGATCTCCTTATGGCGCTGCCAGCGGTCGGCGGCGAAACCCCCGGCGAGGCGTACGATGGCGGCGGCTCCCTGATACAACCCGTCGATGATGCCAAACTCCAGCGGTGCAAGCCGGAGCGAGAATATCAGATACAGCGGCAGGATCGTGCTCACCATTTCTGATGATATATCGGTAAACAGGCTTGTCAGCCCGAGCAGTAACACTGTCCGGCTCACGTGCGGCCACTTGAGCCGTGTGAGGCTCAAGCGTTGTCGTGACTTGAGTACGTCTCCGGAACTTTCAATCTGGTACATCCGAACTCCCATGTGTGGTACAGGACTGGACTCGACCTGCTCGTTTTTACCGGGATTCCATTTCCACACTATAGCGGTGGCGGATTGTCCCGACAATGGCATTGTCTAAGTCACCAGTCATGTACAACCTAATCCCAGGAGTACCCCAATGTATCAGCGAGATATAGGAACGAGCCACGCCAGGAGCAAGTGTCATGTCGCCGTGTCCCGACGCCGCGTCTCACGATTCGGCGTTTCTGAACCTGCGATCTATCAGTTCGCTCATGAGCGCAGAATGTGTCAGCCACGCATGCCCCTAACCGTTAGCGACATTTCTCATAACTGTCATTATTCTTGTCATAGCACCTAGCACAAATAGGTCTATCACTCGGCTACGCCAAATATTATATGGTTCGGGGCTACATTTTTTCTGGATGTAACCTTTCATTGTTCTATCAGACTAAGGGCAAAATCTCATTTCGGGCCCATTCTGTAAGCGTACTGCTAGAGTTGAGGCGAACGTTGCGGTGTACTTTGAAACACACACAACGGCATCATAATGTAGATTATTTCTCGCCGATCCACCTGGCGAGCGTGCAAATCGTGCCTGTGCACTTTCATGCCCGCCCCCGTGTGTGTCGTTGCGTGTTCCTCGTCTTGTGAAGGAGCCATACTATGCGTTCCCGAATCGTGACGCTTACCACTCTTGCATTAAGTGCACTCATATCGCTCGTTTTCCAGGGCTCGTCCGTTCGCGCACAGGACCGGACGGTGGTTGTACCGTGGCTGCTTGGGGGCAATGCGGGCATCGTTCCCGGCAAGGATTTCATCGGCACGACCGACAATCGGCCTCTAGAACTGCGGGTACGTAACCAGCACGCACTTCGCATCGAACCATCCGATGGCACCCCCAACCTGATTGGTGGTGCGGCACAGAATGTCGTCGCATCCGGCGTTTCTGGGGCGACGATCGGCGGTGGAGGCAGCGCCCAACAGCCAAACCAGGTTAGCGGACAATTTGCGACGGTCAGTGGCGGCGAAGGAAATCATGCCGATACGAACTGGGCAACCGTGGGCGGAGGTATCCAGAATGCTGCCCACGGGATTTATGCGTTGGTGGGTGGCGGCGCGTTCAACGTTGTACATGGCGATGGTGGGAGCGTTGGTGGCGGGACGAATAACGTCGTCGAAGCAGCATATGCCACGATTGCCGGTGGATACGCCAATTATGCGCCTGGGAACCACGCCAGTATCGCTGGTGGTTCAGATAATCAAGCCATGGACCATGCCGCAATCGGCGGTGGAAACCTCAACTATGCCCATGCACCGTTTGCTAGTATCGGCGGTGGGCAAGGTAACCAGGCCACCGCTATGTATGCCACGATTGGGGGCGGCGGCCCTTCGGACTTTGAAAGTGCGGTATCTGGAAATCGTGTCACAGATAGTTATGGGACGGTTGGCGGTGGGAGTGGGAATCAAGCAGGCGATGCGAGTGACGATACCACCGACCGTTCATACGCTACTGTCGCTGGTGGTAACGGCAATGTTGCCAGTGGCAGTTTTTCGGTAAGTAGCGGAGGGAATATTAACCTCGCAGGTGCGTTATATAGCAGCGTTGGTGGTGGTGCCTTTAACATGGCTACCGGCGAATCTGCTGCGGTCGGCGGCGGAACTCCGCAACCATGCAACAAGCTTTTATTCGGTCATACCGGGTGGCGCCAACAACCGTGCTGAGGGATTAGGTTCGACGGTGAGCGGTGGCGTGTCGAATGTCGTCAACGGTGGCTGGGCCACGATTGCTGGCGGCTATGAAAATATCGGAAGCGCGAACTATGTAGCCATGGGCGGCGGTATAAACAATACTGCACAAGGCTATGCGGCGACTGTCGGCGGCGGTGAAGGCAATGCAGCGACAGCCGCGTACACAACGGTTGCGGGTGGGGGGCGTGCCGATGCCGCGAGCATGAATACCGCCAATCGCGCAACGGATGCCTATGGAACGGTCGGGGGGGGCGGCGATAACCAGGCTGGCGACGCGAGGGGTGCACTGACCGACAAGCCATATGCTACGGTCAGCGGAGGACGTGGAAATCGTGCCATGAGTGGCTGGTCTACCGTAGGTGGCGGCTACCGGAACGATGCTACGGCGACATACACTTCAGTAGGCGGTGGTTTCGCCAATGTCGCATCTGGTGCGGGGGCTACGGTCCCTGGTGGTCAATCAAATACTTCTTCTGGTGTTCTCAGCTTCGCAGCCGGTAACCGTGCCAAAGCGACGCACGATGGCGCGTTCGTGTGGGCAGATGGGCAACCGTTCAATTTCACTTCCCGGGCTGTAAACCAGATGAGTGTGCGAGCCACCGGGGGCGTGCGGTTGGTTTCGGGCATTGACGGCGTTTCGGGACAGCCGACCTCCGGCGTTATTTTGCCCGCAGGTGGCGGCTCCTGGAGTACGCTCAGCGACCGTAACGCGAAAACGCAGGTTACCGCTATTGATAGCCGCGCCATACTTCAGCAACTCATGTCAATCCCAATTACGCAGTGGAGCTATCGAACGCAGTCTTCAACAATTCGCCACATGGGTCCGATGGCACAAGACTTTTCAGCGGCATTCAACATCGGCGAGGACGCGCAGTATATCAACGCAGTTGACATCGATGGAGTCGCGCTTGCGTCGATCCAGGGGTTGTATCATATTGTGCATGAGCAGAACGCTGAAAATGCTCGGCTTCAGCAACAACTTGACGAGCGCACCCAGGACCTCGCCGCGCTTGAACAGCGCCTGACACGCCTCGAACGTCAGGGCACGGTGTCCTCGTTCGGAATCTACTGCGGCATTCGGCATGCTGGCGAGTATGATCGCTACCATGCTTGCCACGGGTATGCTGTTTGCCTGTATACTTCGACGACGAGCGAACGCTGCCTCGTGCGTTAGCTCCGTCGCCGAAGTACGTTCGAGCGCTGGTTCATCCAGGTGACAACGTGGTGACCACAATAATAAACGATGCCGGTTTCTAGCAGGATGAGACCAGACAAGTAGTACAGGCGATGCATGTCACTTACGTCCTTGAGGGCTAATGCCGCGAAAAGGAGCGCCAGTGCTGCAAGTGTCAACAACCAGCCGATCCGTAGCAACCAGGGCGATGTCTCCGGCCTTCGCTCCCGTGTGTCTCGATTCTCCGTATTACTTTGCATACTGTACCTTTCGATATTCCGTTTATTCTTTCAATAGTATGTATGCAAATAGTGAACCATCAATTTGTTAAGGACATCGTGAAGAATGTATAGATTCGTGATGATTGCTCTGTGCCTTTGTAGTATATGTGTAGGATGCGGGACCGCACAGAATGCGCAATCATCGACGACAGCGGAAGCAACGGCCCCCGCGCTGGCGTCAGCGATCTCGTGCCCGGATGCGCCCGGTCCGATCACTGGGCCAATTATTTTCGGCAAGGGCAACGATCTTGCGTCTATGCAGGAAGATGGGACATCTATTACCCAAGTGACCTCCGTTCCTGAGGGGCTATGGGCACGCGACGCGGCCTGGTCCCCCGACGGTAAAACCCTGGCGTTTTCGATGAGTCACCCACCTTCTGATGAGGCGTTTTTTTGGGTCCAGGTTACCGTTATTTGCGGCATTGATCGCGCTACCGGAAAAGGTCGGGTGCTTGCGGAAAGTGGTCAAGACCTGATCTCGTTCACCGAACCGAATTGGGCTCCTGATGGTCAGTCATTGCTTGTGTCGCTGACGGAATATCAGACCGATGCGGCCAAGCAATTTCTGGGAGCGACTGACCGCGATCGCGCACTATCAATTGGGATCAGGGAGTTTTGAGCGCATCGTCGCCGATAGTTCAAGTCCAGCGTTATCACCGGATGGAAACACACTGCTGTATATTCATACCGATGTTGCAACGTCACGGATAACCTTGATGCGTTCGCCGTTCCCAGCCCTGGATGCTCAGCCATTGACTGCTCCTGATCCGCGTATTGACGTCGTTGTTTCTCCAACGTGGTCGCCAGATGGCAGCGACATTGTTTTTAGCGGTGCAGCGCTCGAAGCAACCACAACATCAGGTGACATACGGTTACCACAGTTCCTCGAACGCATACTGGATGTTCAGGTCGCATATGCACATGGCTTGCCGATGTATCTATGGATCATCGGTGCCGATGGGCAAGGACTACGCAAGCTCACCGAACAACCGCTTGACGACCCACGTGTCGCATGGAGCCCTGATGGCAACGGCTGGTGTATAGCAAAGGTATCGATGGTTTGAGTATGATGAATCTGGCGGAAGGCTCGTATCAGTTGCTCACAGATCAGGAAAATTATGGTCGCATATCGTGGGCAACTCCATGACGCACTGACCTCTCCTCCGACCCTTTTTTGATAGAGACATGACAGAATACAATCGCTACGTTTAGGGAAGGGCAAGAAGGACTGGGTAGATTAGATACCATAGTATCCCAGTTCCTCCGGTAAAGGGTATCCACTACCATTGTGTAGGATAATGATTCAGCTGGCAGATGCCGCTCGTCTACGTCTGTCCGCTGATTCTTACGAGGATGTGCAATCATATGGCAACCCAACGCTCCCATCAAGCCAATCCTGTGACGGACGAACCACAATTCAAGGTAGCGGTAGGAGAAGACGAGGCTGTGCTTCTTGATAGTTCTGCTCTCTCGTTGAAGGATGCGCTCCAGGATTTGCAGCACATTGACGAGGCCGAACGACGGCGCGAAAAGAACGAGTCACGTCGGAGGTTTATCCGGCACCTTTCTCTTGTCAATGCAATCGCGGGGCACGTTGACGTCGAAGGATCCCCACCTGGAGAGTAAAAGGCCGCGCTTGCGACGATCAAGCCTGTCGCTCGTATGTGTAATCTACGTGTCGGCGCGTGGTCATGATCGTGGCGAAAGTTCCCATCGAATCGATGCTGTGTCAGTGGGGTAGACATCGACGCACTATGCCGTAATCCTCAGGGACGATATACGGCTGTATCGACGCGACAATGATCACGCTGATACAACGGTTCCGCGAATACAGGTGGTTCATATAAGCGACGGTGTACCGTCGCTTTCGTGCGTATCGATGGTCCAGCAAGCACCTACACCTGCTTCCGTTGGAGCTCACCCCTGCGAGTAGATGTGCGCCCTTCAATGACCCGGCGCGGCGTCCCAGGCACAGATTGTCAAACACAGCGACAACCCATCTCATCTCCTTCCCGTGAAACGCTCCCCCTGCTACACCGATCCCTGTCATATGGGGACGCACACGCGGCGCTCGGTGCGTCATGCTGGGCACCCGCTCTCCTCGTCTCCTGCCTGAGTAGGTTGCCGATATCGCGTCGCTCCGTCCCATCAACTGGTCTGGATTCTGATACACGGTTCAGTTGTTCGCACTTGTTTTTCACCACGGGCGTACCCCGGCTTACCAACTCGATTTTCGAGATTACCGAAAGCTTACTGGACCGACTTACACTTGATTCCATAACAGGAATCAGATTATGCAAAAGAAATGGGTAAGCGACCTACCATTGCCCGTCAAGGTATACCGATTCATGCTACAGCATCCACATATCGCGTTTACTGAAATTGACATCATTGCCGCGTTTGACTGTTCCTTTGCTCGTGCGCAATGGGCGATAAAACGGCTGCTTGCGGAACAACTCGTCGTCCCGTCACGACGTGTAGGCAGCGCGACGTACTACATCGTCGCTGACGCCGCTGACACACAAAAACGGTCCATGGGGTTCGCACATCGAATCCATTGATTCGGTCGTTACGGGCGTGGCGTGGCAGCAGCGGTGTACAGCGTCGATGCGTAGGGCATGGATGTGGAATGGACACGGTCCCGAACGGGGCCGTGTCCATGGATGCGGGTGTCAAGACGAATGTGAGTATGGCCGTGGCCGGCAGACGCCCCAGAACGCTGCCAGTGTGCTGCGCTACCTTAGCGAGTATGGATATAGACGTCCAGGAAGCTGTTCGAGTCACCGGCAACGAGATTCGATGCCCAGCGAGTTGAACACGATAGCTGTCCCATCGGCATTGACCACGGGCGCGTTGCTCACGCCGTTGGCTTGTAGTCCATCTGCGCCGACGCTTACTCGCTCGGTTAGCCCGGATACGCGGTCGTGGAGGAACACATCGGCTAGCTGATTCGTGTCGCTCGCGATCAAGTTTGTCGCATCAGATGTAAAGGTAACCCAACGACCGTCTGCGCTGATGGCTGGCGATGTGCTGCTGCGATTCCCCTGTACACCAGCAGAATCCACGCTGACCCGACTGTGTTTTCGTTCGACCTGATCGTATACGAACACATCTTGCCTGCCGTTGGTGTCGCCGGAACAAGGTTGGTTGCATACGATTGGAAGCTAATATAGCGACCGTCGTTTGAAACCCAGGGATTATAGCTATGGTTGTCGCTTTGTCTTCCGGTAGCATTGCTGGTGATGAGGGAGACTGTTGCCGTCGAACGATCATAAGCAAAAATGTCGTTGCTCCCGTTCTGATCGTTGGGCACAAGGTTGGTCGCATATGAACTGAATACAACAACCTGCCCATTTTCGCTGATTACCGGATGGTCGCTGTGACCGTTTGCTTGGGGTGCTCGATCATTGGTGATGCGAGTGATTGTGCGTTGTTGGCGATCGTGGACGAAAATATCACGAATATTGTTCGTATCGCCGGCGACCAGGTTGGTCGCGTTCGACCCAAACGCGATGAAACGTCCGTCTGCAGAAAGTGTCGGGGAAACACTACTTCGATTCGCCTGAACGCCCGCGCTACTTACACTGATACGCTCGATACTCGCCGCCGTGAGGTCATAAACAAAAACGTCTCGCTGTCCGTTTGTGTCGCCAGCAACAAGGTTGGAAGCAAGGGACTCGAAAGCAACATATCGGCCATCGGCACTTATGCTTGGATTCGTGCTCGCACCGTTGGCTTCGGAGCCATTGGAACTAATGCTGGCCCGCCGTGTCGTTCCGCCGTCATGACATCCCGGACGAATATATCTCCATGGCCATTGGTATCGTCTTCCACAAGGTCCGACGCAAACGAACTCTTAAAGACGACATATCTGCCATCGCCGCTGACGGCTGACATACGGCTTGGCGGCCCGCCACTGGTTCCGTTCGCAGCAGTGCCGAAATGGTCCAGGCTGACGAGTTGCGTCGACCGAGAGCCAGCGGGTGGTACCTTCCACAGCGTAGCGCGATACTCCTTTGCGACGGTTGTCGTGCTATAGCCCACGACCCAGCCGTCTTCATTTACGTCATTCGCAGAACTTCGTGTGCCACCGAGTGTACCTAGATCGATCATGCCGGTCGCTGGACTCCATACAAACGCATGGATTTCTCGTGTTGACGTTTGGCTTTCACCGACGATCTGTCCATGTTCATTAATCGCGTAGGCATAACTGAACGTGCCGCCTAATGTTCCGATATCGGTCATGACACCGCCTGGCTCCCAGACATAGGCATGGCCTTCGCCGGAAGCGGTCGTACTGACGCCAACCACCTGCCGACGATCGTTAATATCGTTCGCAGTGCTCATATTTCCGCCGAGCGTGCCTATATCAGTTTTTTTCCCGTTCTGCCAGAAATACGCACGCGGCACTTGATATGTGCGTGTTTCCCCAACGATGTCACCGAGGTTGTTGATCGCCATTGCTGCGCTTTGCGTGCCGCCCAAAGCACCAAGGTCGACGATACGATTATTTTGCCATAGCACCGCATGGTAGCGATTTTTGGCAATATAGCTGAAGCCAACAACTTGATCGCGGTCGTTAATATCCCGCGCCTCACTATAGCCGCCGAGATTCCCAAGATTGATCATGGTTCCATCGCGCCATAATGCTGCGTGATCGATACCGGTTGGGGGCCTGTTCCATCCAACCATATGCCCACGGTTGTTCATGTCATAGACCCGTATGTAGGTCGCACCGAGATACGGAACAAGTGTATGGGATCCGCCTTGCCACAAAAATGTGGCGCTACCTGTTGTCCCCACGATCTGTCCACGGTCGTTCGCGACCTCAGCGCGACTTTCAGCACCCGCGCCCAGGTCGATTGGTAGTGGTTGGGAAACTAGCACACGAGGAACGACCGATCCGTGTACAACGCTCACCAGAAAAGCCAAGCTGACCAGCATATTCCACATCGTTGTAGCCTCACCTTTTCGATAACGTGATCCGAGACTGGATCACGCGCATCAGCGTGCTGTACGGAGCGTATGGTCGCTCCATGAGGGTCTGACAGTGGGAGGTGTCCGCAAGCGGATCGCCCGCGACGTATCGTTGGACAGAGTGTAGTTAACGGTGCTGACAATTGACGATGGATACTCGTTGTGAATCTTTCAAAAGGCTTGCAGACCTCCGAATCATCAACTCCTCATGCCGATTTGGTACGCCTTCAGCCTTTATCAGGCGTGTCTGACACCGCTGTTCGAGCATGCGGCTATGCGAGTTCATAGCGTACCTCTGCGGATTGGATGACACGAGCACCCCGGCCATCAAGATGACCGAAGGGAGCGATGTGACACCATGCACATGGGGTGCGTCTATCCAAAGGCGCTGCGGTACGAGAGCGTAGCTTGTGTGGGCGCGCAAGGGGGGGTGTTTGCACATGCGAAGCCGTGGTTGCTCGGACGCACCCGGAACGTGTTGGGCTGATCAGTCATACTCCCTCGGTGTGCCGCTGCGCCCCATCTCGTCGCCGTGGAAAGCTATCGCGTTTTCTGCAAGTAATTCGTAAGCGCTAATTGCTATGACATTAGTGTTCCGTAAGACGAACGCCGTAAGGTTGTCGTCAATGACGCTGTTGGTTTTCCAGGCGAATGTTCTGCTCACATGGTTTTCAGTCTACACACCTTTCTTACGAATCCTGCGCCGAAGGGTGCCGTGTTTTGACACCGCAATTTTGCCCCGATGTACAACATGTACCTGAAGTCACGCTAGCTAACCATGAGTTTAGTGATGAGTGTCCGTACATGGAAGAGGAATAGTCTAAGATGACGATGAAGGAAAAAAACCCGACAGTGTTTCCGCTGGGCACGATCCTGGTCGTTGAAGATGAGCCACGATCGCAGCATCTGTCCCGTATCATGCTTGAACAAGCAGGGTATCAAGTCCTCGTTTTTGGGGAAGGCAGTGGCGTGATGGAAGCCGTCGAACAACGCCGGCCCGATATCGTGCTGCTGGACTTGAGACTTCCTGACGTCGATGGTTTTGAACTGTGTCAACGCATCCGTCGTGTTTCGCGTATTCCTATCATCATCGTAAGTGCTTTCGACCAGACGACCGATAAAATACGTGGGTTGGAAGCGGGTGCGGACGACTATATCTCGAAGCCATATGATTTTGACGAATTACTGGCACGCATCGAGGCTGTCCTACGCCGGAGGCAGGGCCTTGTCCAAGAGCGCCAGCGACGATTCAGATATAATGGATTGTCGATAGACTTCGATCAGCGGCTCGTCACAATAGACGACACTGAAATAATATTGACTCGCACTGAATACCGTCTGCTCTCGTGCCTCGCACGACATGCCGGTCGGACATTAGTCGCTGATGCTGTACTTGCCGAGGTTTGGGGTGTGGAATACATCGGGGACTATGCGTCGCTTCACCTGTATATAAGCAGGCTCAGGCGAAAATTGGGCGAAGATGCCCAACATCCTCGTTTTATTATCACGAAACCGGGTGTTGGCTACATGATCCCAAAGGGAGAAACCAACGGCAACGATGCACCCCTCCTCGAACGCACCGCCTAGTACACGTGGGCCGACGTATCGCCACAAGTTGTCATGCTGAGTGGAGCGAAGACGCGCTTACGACTGGCAGTTCCTTCGGCGGTGGCTCATGATGACCATATAAAACGACCGTCCTATGTGCGCAAAGCTGTGTTAGGGACGTCACCCAAATATTGGGTGATGTAGACATAACGCATGAATTCAAAGCCGTCGCGCTCCTGCTACAACACCGACCTTTCTCCTCATTGTATTACGCTGTGGTGTGCCCTGCCAGGTGCCCGGATGTACGACCCAAACGACAGGCATGCTGAATGAGCAGTCGCTCGCTCGTGAGGAACCCAGAGCGTACCAGGTGCCTGGTGACAACACTGTCAGGTAACATAAGTGGTGGAATGTAATGCAGTGTAGTGGTGGAAGAATACTGTCAGCAGCGCGTGGAATGTGTCGAGGTAGACTATTCCATGGACCGCGTTGTACCGAATATACGGTGCTGCGATTGACTACAGGAGAAAGGTGCGCTCAAGTACAGGCTCCGTTGCCTTCGTACTCAAGCCGCCGAGCCAATCTGCTGTTCCAGGCAGAAGCCTTTGCGATATGCGACAGGAACAGCCGACCATTAGCGACACCAGATCGTCGATACCTCGCACGATCTTCCCAACATTCATGACGTCGACAACGAGCGTAGCTACAACGTTCATTGCTACTGTATCGCCATCATGTACCCCACCCCTGGGCGTGTAAGGATGTAGCGTGGATGATGTGCGTCATCACTGAGTTTTCGTCGCAGCCGACTGATGTAGAGATGGAGGGATGCGTAGTCGCCGATGTATTCGTTGCCCCAAACATGGACCAGCAACGCGTCTGCGACCAGCGTGCGTCCGGCATTTTCCGCGAGATATTCCAGGAGGCGGTATTCCGTTCTGGTCAACGAAATCTCAACCCCGTCGAGTTGTACGAGCCGTTGCGAAAAGTCAATCTGCAAATCCCCACATTGAAAGGTCACCGGTGGTTTCGCCTGGTATCCTTCAACCCGACGAAGCACCGCTTCGATGCGTGCTGAAAGCTCGTTCTGATCGTATGGTTTGGTCATGTAATCATCGGCACCCAATCCGAAACCCCGCACCTTATCGGATGACTGTCCAAAGGCACTCAGAATGATAATTGGGACTCGTGACATGCCACGGATGCGTTGACACACTTCAAAACCATCGCCATCAGGGAGCTTGATGTCAAGTACAACCAGATCCGGATTATGTGTTTCGATCACATGATCGACATCCTTTGCCTGGTTGGTGGTGACGACGCGATACCCGAGCGGTTCGAGATTGATGCGGACAAGGCGCTGGGACCGCAATTCATCTTCGATAACCAGCACAGTTCGCTGACGCGGCGGTACGTAATTCTTGGCTGATGTTGTCATCGTCTTCATCCCTTCCTAAGAAACTAACCAACGTAGACCATAAGCGGCGTTCTAACGATGGAAAAGGTACCTGTCCACTAGGACTCCTCCTGTAAACGTCGTGTTTTTTGGCTATTAATCAGTTGCGGTGTATGTACGCGACGCGGTAATGCAAAACAAACGGATGTTGAAAAACCTTGCCCGGTTTCGATCCACGTTCTGCCGCCGTGGCGCTCAATAATCGATTTGCAGATGAACAACCCCAGACCATGTCCACCTCGTGACACCCCATGCGGTGCGGCCTGGTAGAAACGTTCGAACACATGGGGTATATGTTCGTCTCCGATCCCCGGTCCCTTATCTCGAACCGCTACGATCACCTCCTGTCGTTGAACGATAACTTCTATCGTTGCTTCCGTATCGGATGGTGTGTGTCGCACCACATTGCCGATCAGGTTGTTGAGTACCTGTAGCAGCCGTACGCCGTCGGCGGCGACTGGTGGTACGGATGCAGGAGCAACCACCGCGAAGCGGTGTGATTCTATGCCATGCCAGCGCTGCACCGTGGTGCGCACCAACTGGTCCACCTGGACCGTGGTTAGTGTCAGCTTTAGTGCGTCGGTGTCAATCTGTGATGTGCTGAGTAAGTCCACAAGGAGACTTGTCAGGGTGTCAGCTTCGTCTGTAATGATGTTAAGGAATTCGATCTGCGTTTCGACTGGTACATTCGCACCATTCTGTAGTAAATTCGACGCGTAGCCTTTGATGTGATGGAGCGGCGTTCGGAAATCATGCGAGATTGCCGCAAAGAACTGTGCTTTGAGCACTTCGGTCTGCCGTAGTGCCTCGGCTGCGGCCCGTTCCTGTTCCGCTCGTTTGCGCTCTGTAATGTCACTAAAGATCACGACAGCGCCGACCACCACGTCGTTTTCCACAATGGGTGCGCTCACGATTTGAACCGGGAATTGTGTTCCGTCTTCACGGTAGAAAGCTTCATCCATCTTCTTCTGCTCAGTGCCCTCATGGATCGTCGTGTAGATAATGCATGGCACCGGATGCGTGGTAGCACAGTCTTGATTGTTGGGGTGAAGAAACGGATGTCCTTTCAATTCGCTGATCTCGTCGAGCGTGAATCCGAGCATCTGTGTGGCCGCTGGGTTGATAAAGGTGACCCTCCCATCGACGTCGAAACCGATAATGCCTTCGCCTGCTGATGTGAGAATAAGCTCCGTTTTATGGTTGAGCCGTTGGATAACTTCCTTCGTGCGTTTGTGCTCGGTTACATCGCGTATGATCGCGACGAAATGTGTGATGTGACCAGTGTGATCAAAAATAGGTGATATCGATAATAAACTCCAAAAAGGTACGCCATCTTTCCGGTAATTCAATATTTCAACTTCACATTTCTGTTCCGCTTTGATCGCGGTGTGCAGTTTAGCAACTGCCGCTGGGTCGGTCGCGGGACCTTGAAGAAACCGGCAGTTTCTGCCCCGGATTTCATCACCGCTATAGCCCGTTATCTGCTCGAATGCTGTGTTGACATACACAACGGGATTATCATCCTCGTGCGGGTTGGTAATCACGAGCCCGGTACGGGTGGCGACAATCGTATCGTCGCGGAGTTGGAGACGTTCTTCGACCCATGCATGGTCATATGCTGCACCAATAATGTTCGACACAGTCCCCAGAAACAAGCCATCCTGTTCGCTAAAAACGCGATCATGTTCCGCAAACGCGGCGAGCAGAGCATACTGCCGTCGGCGGCCCCGTATACCGATAAAGATGGCGGAATCCATCAGTTCGGTGTCAGGTGACGCCTGCTGTTCCCCAACGTGGGCCGGGTGCAGGGCGCGCATGATTGGTGTCCCAACGCCGGTCTGTTCCAAAAACCCCATGGGGTCGCCAGGAATTGGCACGACCAGCGAGTCCACGAGCTCGGGCTGCCAACCAATGCCTGTCCGTAACGTGAGTTCCGCGCGATTTGGCGTCGCATCAAAAAGACCCACGCGAACGACACCGAGCCCGTCGGCAACAACGCCCAACGCCTCGGTAATAAAAGCGGAAAAATCGCTCTGTTCTAATGCGCGTCGACTCAGATGCGCTATCACACGCTGTTTATGGATGTCCATCGAATCAAGTCCCTGAATCGAACGAACCTGTAGTGATTCACGACCGATCATTTCTCATGCGATAACTGATCTCAGTAGATCAATACCAAACGTGTGATTCGGTTTTGGATAGACGGATTCTAACGAATACCAATCAGCGGAGAAACGTGAGCATGCCGTTCCCGAGGTGTGCTGGAAGGTCTGTCCCCACTATCTCGTAAGGAACCGATCCCTTGCTGCAGTTCGGAATGACACTGCTCGACGCTCACGGCTACGTGATATACGTAGACCGAATGAGTACTACATGCCCTTGAATAATTGTACGCTTCTAGAACGCCTCGGTGATGACGCACGGCAGATTGAGGCTTATGTGGTGGAAATATCTGGGGCAAACTATATCACATACTTATGACAATGTTAAAGTACTCAAAAAATTCATGTTAAGTCTGTGCAATGCGTTTGTGGTAGGCGACGTCCCTCTATCGCGTCCAGTGCATGCGCGCTTGCTGGATTCTGTGACTACCAACGCCATCACTACCGCGCATCCCACGCTCCTTGACTTTCCTCATCGGGCACATGAACAGACAGACAAATGCAAGAACATTGTGAAGTCCAAACAGAAGGATGATAGCAACGATTGTTAGCATTTCCCTCGACATCGAGCTAATTGTTTACAGCGCTAGCTGCCCCCATACCATTGGCTCGACACCATACCAACTCGTTATTAGAGCACCGTACCAACGCTGTCTGCCTCCACCGAGTTCAGCGCTGTTGCATATTGGGCTTGATAGCTTCTCGGTACACCGTATGGCATGTTCGTAATTAACGTAATTTGTCGATACACAAGCACTTCAATGTCGATGTTTGTGTTCGGGATTGGAGCGGTACACGACGTACGCTCACAATGAGTGTGATCCGTACTCGGATCGATTGTTGAACCTTGTAGTTTACGCGGGCTGGAGGTCGCTATGGCAGTTAATGTCGATCAGTACCTTGTGTCGAATGGTCCTGAACATGTGCTACGAGAGCACGTTTCGGTACCCCAAGAATCGGTCTCGGTTAAAGTCGCAGCACCTGTGCTGTCTATCGTTGTGCCGACGCGTAACGAGGCTGGTAATGTCGAAGTTCTGGTCAACCGGCTTGAAGAAGCCTTGTCAGGAACGCCTCTCGAAATCATTTTTGTCGACGATAGCGACGACAATACCGTCGCGGCTATCGAGCTCGCACAGCAGCGAGCGCAGTGTGACGTTGCATTCATTCACCGCGAGCCGGGCCAGCGCCACCAGGGACTAGGCGGTGCTGTCGTCGCCGGTATGCGCATTGCCCGCGCCCCATGGATTTGCGTCATGGATGGAGATTTGCAGCATCCACCCGAGGTTGTCCCCTTTCTTCTCCAGGCTGCACAATCCAAAAAACGGGATCTCATCGTTGGTAGCCGCTACTGTGCCGATGGTGATGCAGGCGGTCTCAACCAGGTACGTACACTCATCTCCCGAGCATCAACGACTGCTGCGAAGGCGATGTTTCCTCGCCGATTACGCTATGTCACAGATCCCATGAGCGGCTTTTTCATTGTACGAAAGGCTGCGTTGCAGCTCGGCGAGCTACAACCGCGTGGGTTCAAGATTCTCCTTGAGATTATTGCTCGTTCGCCCGAACTGCGGATTTCGGAGGTTCCCTTCGATTTCGCGAAGCGTCATGCGGGGACGAGTAAAGCATCATTGCGTGAGGGTATGAAGTATATGTCACATTTGTTGCACTTACGGTTCAACGAAGATTCGCGCCGTGTCGCGAAGTTTCTCGCAGTAGGCATATCAGGCTTGATCGTGAACCTGCTGTTACTGGCGGTCGCGACGGACATTTTCGGCATCTTTTATCTTGTGTCTGCGATTATTGCCACCCAGGGTTCCACCCTGTGGAACTTTGGATTTACCGAACACTGGGTGTTCCGTGATCGGAAACACCTGCCGGGCCGCTGGCTGCGCATGGTGCTCTTTCTGATCATGAATAACGCCGCGTTGCTACTCCGGGGCCCGATTCTGTTCATCCTGACCTCGATGCTCGGCGTCCATTATTTGGTCTCGGCGTTTATCTCGCTTGTCGCGATGACCGCCCTGCGCTATGCGCTCGCCGACTCGTGGATCTGGGGTCGAGCCAGTGCCGTGCGTCGCCCACACACCTGGTACAACTACGATATTCACGGTATCGTAACCGTAGTATCGGAAGTATGGCTGCCAGAACTGGAACGTTTCCTCACGCAGCGTTCCATCGAGCAACCGACGATGCGCGTCCACATCGGCGAGGTCAAGCCACCTCCGGCGACACAGGTAAATGGGGTCGCCGAAGCAGGCCGTCATATCTATTATGACGAAGGTCTTGGGTCCTACGGGTTCGCGATCGATGTGGTTATGGGCGACACGATCGACGTAACCGCGTCGGCACTCCTCCGTCGCTCGCCGCATGTGCTCTACACCAATGTTGTCGAGCCAATCCTCCGCTGGACCTTTGTTGAAAAAGGGTATGCCCTGGTCCATGGTGCATGTATCACCTTCGGCAATCGTGCATATCTTGTCACGGCGCGTACGGATACCGGCAAGACGACGACGATCTTGCGTATTCTTGACCGCCAGCGACGCACCTCGGACAAGGCTGCCTTCCTGTCGGACGATCTCACCCTTGTGTCGCCTGATGGCCGTGTGATGACATATCCGAAGCCGCTCACGATCAGTCGACACACGGTGGCAGCGATCAACACGCCACTGTTGAACTCGTACGGAACGACTTGGCTTGATCATCCAAAGTCGGCTGCATTCGCGCTCGGGACGGCGATTCGCGTTTTTCCTGACCAAGTCGCACCTGCCCGTAGCGACGATCAACGCCATCGTCCAATGGATCGTGCCTCCGCCCAAGTATCACATCCAACGACTTGTACCTTCGGTGCGTGTAGCTCAGGAATCGCGCCTGGCGGGAATGGTCGTGATCGAACGTGGCGGCGACGGCGATATGCGGTTGCAGGATCAGGAAGGCCTGGACATCCTGATGCAAAACTGCGAGGACGCCTATGGATTCCCGCCCTACGATACCATCAAGACCTTTTTGCACAGCACCAAGGATCTTGACCTCAAGGTCATCGAGCGGCAGATCGTGTCGCAGGCGCTCCAAGACCGTCCGGCAACGTTGATCCGGAGCAGCCGCATGGACTGGTCACAACGTATTCCAGCACTCGTGAGTATCGGCGAAGAACTGGAACGCCCAGGATTGGTCGTCCCAGCGTTGATGCCAGCAGTAGCCGTACAGGCGTAATGCCTCACGGTACGTCAAACTGATCAAGCTACAAGGGCGTGGCAACCAACCGTTCTGCTATGCAGAAAAGGTTGGTGCCACGCCTGCCAAGTAGTCTCCCCCCAACAAACGTCGATATCCACCACGAGCTTACACACGTAGCTTACACGCGCCGAACAGGTGAAGAGGACACAATGCAGCAGCCACTCTTTGACCAAGCCGCCACCGATATACCCGCGATTGGACTACGGCGATGGATCTGGCCGGTTAGTTCGTGGACAGAGGCCGACCATCGTGCCGCCGCACTTCAAGCACTCTTAGGGATCGATAAGATCGTGCTGGTCTGTGCGTTTGTGGTCGGTGCCGTGCTCCGACTGTGGAACCTCAATGCGGTCGGGTTCAATACCGACGAGGCTGTGTATGCTGGACAAGCGGCAGGGATCATCGGCGATCCCGGATTAAAGCCGTTCTTTCCTGTCTTCCGAGCTCATCCGTTGGTCTTTCAGTTCCTGGTCTCGATCCCCTTCCGATGGGGTGTCAGCGATCTCACTGCGCGCTTGTGCGCGGTTGCGGTTGGTATGCTGACGATTTACCTCGTCTATCTTCTCGGAAAGTTAATGTATGGCGCTCGTGCGGGAGCGGTCGCCGCACTCCTTTTCGCGTTGATTCCATACCACGTTATCGTCAGCCGACAGATGTTGTTGGACGGACCGATGACGTTGTTTGCAACACTCAGCCTGTATATGTTGGCGCGGTACGCGACAACCCACCGTCCAGAGTGGTTGTACTGCACGGGCGCTGCCCTTGGCTTAACGTTTCTTGCCAAGGAGACGGGCATTATCGTCATCACAGCGATGTACGCGTTCCTTGCCCTGACGCCACAAATAAAAGTCCGCATACGAGATTTGTTTATTTCTATTGTGTGTATGGTGTTGGTTATTTTGCCATTCCCGTTGTCGCTCGCGTTTGCTGGCGGTGGCGGCTCTCGAACCGCCCAGAGTTACCTTGTGTGGCAGTTGTTCCGCCGACCGAACCACACCTGGACGTTCTATCCTTCGACGGTAACGTTCGCGATTGGTCCGCTCGTTCTGCTCGCTGCCCTCGCGGGGCTATGGTTTGCCCGCGAACGACGGTCCTGGCGGGAAGTTCTGCTCGTTGCGTGGATTCTCGTTCCGGCGCTGTTTTTTCAAATCTGGCCCGTCAAAGGATTTCAATACCTGCTGCCAATTGCACCTGCGGTCGTTCTCCTGGCTTCCCGCGCACTGGTGCTGCTAAGCCAACCTGATATGGTCTACCGGGGGCTTCGTCGCTTCAACACGAACTGGCTCTGGATGGTCGGCGTTGTGGTCATCGCTGTGAGTTTGATCATCCCTGCCTGGACGCGCATCCAACCATCGACAACCGGACAATTTCTCGCAGGTTCGGGTGGTGTTCCTGGAGGTCGGGAGGCTGGACGCTGGATCGCGGCGAACGTGCCGGAAAACGCACAGTTTTTGACGATCGGCCCGTCGATGGCAAACATCCTCCAATTCTATGGACACCGCAAGGCCTACGGAATATCGGTGAGTCCGAATCCGTTGCACCGTAATCCTGCGTACGAGCCGGTCATCAACCCTGACTACCGCATTCGTACCAGCGAAATACAATATCTCGTCTTTGACACGTTCTCCGCTTCTCGGTCGGTTTTCTTCGGCAACAGCATCATGCGGTATGTCGAACGCTACAACGGTCGGGTCGTCCACACCGAATCGGTCCAGGTTCGCTCAAACGATGGAACGATCGTTTCAATGCCCGTTATTACCATCTACGAGGTACGTCCATGATTTCACTCCGCAACATTGTTTGCTTACTAGCCAGTGCCGTGCTTGTCGTGGGAACTGCCGGGTCGGTGGGCGCACAAACCGGTCGAGAATCGAAGACGCCGATCAAGCATTTTGTTACGTTGATGCAGGAAAACCATTCATTCGATAACTACTTTGGAACGTATCCCGGTGCGGATGGCTTGCCCGCGAATACGTGTATCCCAGAGGACCCGACGGATGCCGAAAACACACGGTGCGTCAAGCCGTTTCATCTTGGCAACCGTGCGGTTACGGACCTTGCCCATAACCTCGTCACCTACCAACGCCAGTACAACAACGGGAACATGGATGGCTTTGTGCACGCGTATCGCCTCCTCGGCGAAGATGGCTTGCTGACGATGGGCCATTACGATGACCGTGACGTTCCCTTTTATTGGAACGTTGCGGATGAGTATGTTCTCTTTGATCGATTCTTTAGCTCCGCTGCCGGCGGTAGTGTGAAGAATCATATGTACTGGATCGCCGCTGCACCGGGCGACAAGCAAGACCGTGTGCCGAAAGAAGGGTGGGCGAATATCCCTACAATTTTCGACCGCCTGGAAGAAGCCGGCGTGTCATGGAAGTTTTATGTACAAAACTACGACCCAACAATCACGATTCGTAACCGCGCACTGGGTGACCGTGGGGCGCAGATCGTATGGGTGCCGTTGCTCGCGTATCCGCGCTACCTGGACGACCCCAACCTCTTCAGCCATATTGTCAGCCTCGACGAATATTATACCGATCTGCAAAACGATACGTTACCAGCGGTGTCATTCATCGTTCCGTCCGGCGCGAGCGAGCATCCCCCTGGAGTATTTTGGCAGGACAGCGGTTTGTAAAGAGTCTCGATTAATTCACTCATGACCAGTAATTCCTGGAAAAGTTCCGCGTTTCATGTGACCTATGACGATTGGGGCGGCTGGTACGACCACGTCGCGCCACCCCAGGTGGATGAGCATGGATACGGCTTCCGGGTTCCTGCCCTGTTGATCAGTCCGTACGCACGGCGTGGGTACATCGATAAGACCGAGCTTGATTACACGTCGATCCTCAAGTTTATCGAAGAAAACTTATGGTCTTGCACCTCTGACTGAACGTGATGCTCGTGCCAAGAGTATTGCCGGAGCCTTCGATTTTTCACAACCACCGCGCACGGCAAAGATCATTCCATTCGAGCGACCTCAGGCACCGCGTCCGGAGCCTCAACGAGCCGTTCTCAACATTGCATACAGTGCCGCACTTGGCATGCCTGCGCTGATCATTCTTTGGGCAGCCGTACGAACGCGATCCAAACGCGATCCATTCGATGACCTGGAGGAAAGTATCTGATGAAAAAGCTTACATGGCTGCTTAGTTCATGCTTCCTTGCGGTGTTGTTGAGCATGGTCCCGCTGGGACAGCACGCAACTGCACAGGGCGGGCCTCCAAACGCCGAATTTTTCTTCGAAGATGGTTTCGAAACTGGTGATCTGGATAAATGGAGTGGTGATCACGGTCTCGAAATTCAACAGGAGGAAGTTTTCAACGGAATATTTGCGTTGCGTGGCCAAACCAATGGAATAGCCAAATACGTTCGGACGAAGCTTCCTCGCGAAGAACAAACCTTATTCTACCGGGTCCACTTTTAAGATTGAGTCAGGACCAGCAGAACTCTGTCAATCTCTTGCGATTTCGTACAACTGCCAATGCCGCTATCATGGGTCTCTATGTGAGTTCGACAGGCAGGCTTGGCTACCGGAACGACATTAACAGTACGACTGTCGAAAGCCCGGTGGTGGTGAAACGGAACGAATGGCATCAAGCGCAAGTCCAGGTACAGATTGCGGGCGATGCCAGCAAGGTTAACGTGTGGCTGGATGCCAACCCCGTGGCTGAGTTGTCCAAACAGGACGCGCTTGGCGACGCTGGGGTCGGTCGGCTTGAACTGGGCGACAGCGCGACAGGGCGTACGTATGATATTGCGTATGATGATGTGCTGGTGGACACGAAGCTCATCCCTGCATCAGCAGGTCCAAGGCCGATTCCCGCCGTGATTACGGTTCGTACCGTTCCCGCGAAAGCTGGAGTTGAAAATCCAGCTCGACAACAATGTTTTTGTGACCGGTGCTGACGGTGTTGCACAGGTCCAGGTCGATCAACTGACGCTCGATATGCGTTCGCGTATCAAGCTGCTTGATTCCGATCTTGATCCGAAAACAAGTGTGAAGTTTGATCGCTGGTACGGTGTGTTTCCTGGAACGAAAGTAGCGGCGACACTTAAAGTCAACAACCTCGTCAATTTCTCGTTCGTTGACCTGGATGGAAAAGCGATCGATCCGAAACGTATTAGCTCGGTAAAGTTTAAGAGCAGTCATGGTGTCATCCACTCCCTGCAGACCGAAGATCTAAGCTCGCCGCAATGGTTTCAGTCCAGTCGTGTTGTTCCTTCGCAGGAAGGGTTGCTGAATAAAGAACTCTATTACACATTGGATAGCGTGATTATCGACGGCGCGAACGTTGTCAACCGTTCGCAGCAACGGTTTATGCCGAGCGAAACCACTGCTTGGAACATTCAACTGTTGTTTTATCCTGCCAATGTACGTGCCCACGATGCATTGTTTGGTTTCCCAATCGGCTCTGCGGTCAGGCTAGAATTTCCTGACGGCGAGATACGCAGATTACCGCTGGATGCCAATGCTCAGGCGACGACGCTTCTGCCACGTGGGGTCTATCGCGTATCCGTCGAAGGAGCAGGCATTTCGCCAACAAGTCCACTAGCAATGACCCGTTCTCAAGAAGTGACGCTACAGGTTGTCAGCTACCTTGACCTGGTGGTTATCGTGCTTGGATTGGCATTGCTTGCCTTTAGCCTGTTATTTGCGGGCCGCCCCGGACTGATTCCATTCTATGGACGACGCCTGCAGCCGATTCCTGTCGGCGCTGCGACCGCCTATCACGGCTCGGCGCGGCTGCGAGGGAAAAAATGGCACTTCCTGCTTGTCATTAGCGTTGTCGCGATCATCGCGTTCGTCATCAGTACGACAATCCTGGGAAATAAGTCGGCGGTACAGTCCGCCCAGGCGGATACACAGTCCGCCGACGCCAATGATGCTGCCGGTGCGATCGATGAGCAAACGAGCGATACTTCGGACATCTATGGGACGTTCGTACCAGTAACGCCTACAGTCGATTCATCATCGGCAACTCAATCCGAAAACGGCGCGGGTGTGGCTGGTGAGCCTGTGGCGATTGATGCTGATCCGACGGCGACAACCATTTCACCGACGGAGGTCGTTCCGACGGAGGCGATTCCACCGACGGAGGTCGTTCCAACGGCGACGATTCCGCCGACGGAGGTTGTGCCCACGGCGACGATGGCTGCTCCAACAGCACCCGCAGCCGTTGCTGCGGCACCGAATGTACAACCTGCTCCACAAGACTTTGTGGCTCTGGATGTGTTGCACTGGTACAAAGTGCAGCCTGGGGATACGCTCGCTCATATATCGGAGCGCTTTTATGGTCAGTCTCGCGGGTGGCGACGTATCTATGAGGCGAATCGAGATATCATCCCCGAGCCTCACTCGATCAAAGTCGGCCGCTACATCCGCATTCCATAAAGCAACCGATGCCGCCGGGACGTTCCGGGCATCAACATCTTGAACACATTGGAGAAACATGATGACGCACTGCAGGGAAGATACATGGTTGGCACGAAAAGTCATCGTCCTGGGATGGGTCATCTTGTTGATGCTTCCACTGTCCGTGAGCGCTGCCGGATTGAATCGCACGGAAACCGTGCGTGCGCCGCTGCTTGCCTACTATTACATCTGGTTCGAAGACCAGTCATGGGATCGGGCAAAGACCGACTGGCCTGTGCTCGGGCGCTATTCGAGCGATGACCGTGGGATTATGCGAGAGCACATCCGATTGGCGAAGCAATCCGGCATCGACGGGTTCATCGTGAGTTGGAAAAGCACGAAAACGCTCAACCGGCGGCTTGAACAATTGATCGATGTCGCGAACGAAGAGAATTTCAAACTTGCGATCATCTATCAAGGATTAGATTTTTATCGTAATCCGCTCCCGATCGAACGTATCACCGCAGACCTCAACGTGTTTATGAATGACTACGCGAGTAGTCCCGTATTCTCGTTATGGGATCGGCCGCTCGTCATCTGGTCCGGGACATGGAAGTTTTCGCACGATGATATCGCGACGGTAACCTCCGCAACCCGTCCTGGTTTGCTGATTTTAGGGACGGAACGCGATGTCAAAGGCTACCAGCGTATAGCCGAAGCCGTTGACGGGAATGCCTATTACTGGTCTTCAGTCAATCCGGAAACCTATCCAAAGTATCCTGAAAAGCTGGCGGGGATGAGCAACGAGGTTCATGCGAAGAAGGGAATCTGGATTGCGCCTGCTGCTCCGGGCTTTGATGCCCGGTTGATTGGGGGCAAACGCGTGGTCGAACGACGCGGAGGCGCGACCCTGCGAACGGAATTCGCTGCAGCCGCACAATCGAAACCGGATGCGATCGGTTTAATTAGCTGGAATGAATTCAGTGAGAATTCGCACATCGAGCCAAGCGTCAATCATGGCACGGAATCGCTGGATGTCATAGCCGACATACAGCAGGTTGATCTGGCATCAGCGTCGGACTTCGATTCAAGTGAACCAGGGGCAACGATGTTTTCCACGCTGCGCGTCGCCGCGCCCTTTGCCTTGATTGGTTTTATGATCGTGAGTGTGGTTATGATTGTGCGACGTAATTATTTGATGCGTGAGTATCGCCTTCATGCAAGCGAGTAAATTGCAAGAGAAATGATAGAACCCTGGCTTATGCATCGATCGAGCGCTCGGTATACTGTTGCGTAGCAATGCAACGTGCGGTCATGGTCGTCCACTTCCTGGCTAAGGCACCGCATTAACTCCACCGACCACACCATATCGACGCTCGGTCACTGTAGCCACACAGCGAAACTGTACTTGTATGAGTACTCAACATGGCACGTGCCAAGAGGTCGCTATGCGAATGTTCACTGCATTGTTCTTGATTGCTATATTCGGGCTAACAGGGTGCGCCTTCACCGATGCTGCTGCCTCCTCGCGCCCACCAAGGCCAACGATAACACCGACGACGTTGATCGTTGTAGCACCCGAACTGGACATGTACCAGGCGGTAGCGACGAAGTTCTTCAAACGTGATGAGCTCGAAAGAATACGCGACCCGCATGTTCTGACACATCCGGTCGTTTTCATCGAGCCGACGTTCCATGATACAGGCGCACTGATCCCTGAAGCGATCCACGATCTGCTGAAGGAACATGCTGAGAAGCTTGGTCTGTCTTTGACCGAGGAAGAACAACCCGGTGGACTTGTTCTCGCCGTCAGTGGTCCGTTTTATACCAAACCAGGAAAGGCGACAGGAATAACAAAGGGGCCACTCGTTTCCTTCACGATGTATGTGCTTGGCAACGAATGCGATACCTATCTTGATATTGGATATCTACTGAAGGCGGATTCCGTTGGATGGCAGGCGAGTGTGTATAAAAACACCGAATGTTGATGTTGTATTGAAAGATGAGAAAGGATACGTATGTGATGATGCACAGCTTTAAACTAAGGAATATACGACCGAACCCTACTTCTTCGAGGGTAATCACTTCTTTCTACTCAAGCGCGAGCATCAAACATACACGTGAACATCCGGTTCTTCGCATCCTGGTGATGGTCCTTATCGTGACCAGTATGGTGTTCCTGCCAGGCCGCCCACAACTTGAAGCCGCATCGACGATGCAGTGGTATCGAACAGATACGCATGTTCATACCGTCTTCAGTGGTGACGCTCTCGATGACTTTGGAATTATTGCCGAAGCCGGCAAATCACGTGGATATGATGCCTTTTTTCTTACAGACCATCAGGCCGGTAATAATGACATCATTTCGACGGTGGCAGCGAATCAGGTCGTGTTTGACGATGATCTTGGAAGCAAATGGGCCGTTGATTCCTATGGGCCTTCAACGAACGTGATCAACGGACCGACCACAGCGGTTGCCCGGGCGGGGACCACATCGCTTCACCTGAAAACAACGTCAAACACGTATGGCGAAACGGTGCGTGTGATCAAGCGTGGCCCGAACTTTCGGTCCGGCGATGTGATCCTGAAAGTTTCGATTCTTCCAACACGCGTCGATCCCGGTTCGGGAGCGTATGTTTCAGTATCGATCGGCGGCGATGTGACCGTCAAAGAGCCTGATGGATATACGACCCAGGCAGGTGTCATTTCACCAGGGAAGTCCACGGTGCTTGTCTGGCAGATCGGAACGCCACGGATTGCTTCCCCGGATCCTCAGGCGCGTATTGTCACGTACCAACTCGACTATCAGTTGAATACCTGGAAGGATTACACGATCAACGTCAGTGATGCGCTACGAGCGATTCCGGCTGAAGACCTGCCGCTTGAGTACAATGCAGTGTCGCAAGCCAAGATGGCGGTTGGTGCGAGCAATGGTGGAACAGCGGACGCTTATTTCGACTCGTATCGAATGGTTCCGTCTGCGCCGCCAAGCCCAGCACAGGAATTTGTGTATCGTACTCCGTTGGTCGATGATTTTGACACGCCGACGTTTAAACTTTTCCCATCACTGGAGCCTGGCAATAATCGCCACTCCCAGCGCTTCAATTTCGGCATCACCAATATCGCGGATTTCCCGACGACAAAGTCGGGTGTTGATGCTATTCTCCCGACGCAACTCACAGGGTATCCTTCACAACTCAACCACCCTGGCTTGCCGGGCGGCGTAACTGAAGCGGAAGCGATCGCGAACAAGGGTTTCGGCGCGGACATCATGGAAGTTGCCGATCGTGCGGGTGCGATTGGTGTTCAGGTACGGACGTGGGAGGAAATTCTCAAGCAAGGCGTGCAACTGCTCGGCAGTTATTCGAGCGATTTGCATAAGATTCCTTCGCTAGACGAAGAAGATCGTGGCCTGTCTACCTATATGTACGCGCCAGCACTCGAATTCGATCCCTTGATGCGCTCGTTCTACGAAGGACGAACGTACCTTGGTGGGCATGCGTTTACACCACGCATTATTTTCAACCTTGATGCTCGGTCCAGCGAACCGTATGCCGCACGTTATCCAGTTTTCGTACCCTCGGCGCAGACCACGGCGAATGTGCATCTCCTTGTGACAAGTGGTTTGCAAACAGGCGATACGATACGCTGGATCGTGAATGGGTCGCAGGTTGCGATTGACCAGACGCCGGGCGGCGCATATAACCAAACGCGCGCAATTACGCTCCGCCAGCCTTTCACGTATGTGCGAGCAGAAGTCCGCAACGCGAGCGGTGGGACCAGGGGGCTAACGCAGCCGATATTCTTCCGTCCGATTCCAAATATGCCCAGCGACAAGAGTTTCTTTGTCGATGGCGTCGATACACCTAACGGTCGAGGATATAACAAACTCATGACCAAGGGTGTAACGTCGTCTACCTGGAGCACCTCCGTACAATCCCTTTCGATGGCGCTTGAAAACCCTTTGAATGCACTCGTAAACCTGCGCATTTCGTCGAACGCAAGCCCGACCCGCGTGAAGGTCGAAGGCACAATCGTTCCATCAACATCTACCAGGAGCGGATTTGATGCGTTGTCGACGTCCGGTTGGTTTTACGATTCTGCCGCTCAAGCGGTGCTGCTCAAAGTCGTGCAGACTGAGTACGCGCTTGGCGTTGCGGTCGAGTTTAATGGTGCCACTGATTCGCAGGCTCCAAGCGCACCAGCAACGCTTGCTGGGTCCACCAACGACAGTACAAATGCGACGATTACATGGTCTCCGTCCACTGATAACGTCGGGGTGACTGGATACAATGTGTATCGGAATAACGCACTGGTCGCACGGTTAGGTACGAGCACAACCTATGTTGATAGTGGCCTCGAAGCGACGACGACGTATCGCTATCAGGTGCGGGCACGTGATGCGTCGGGCAACATTTCCGGATTCAGCCCCCTTGAAATCGTTGTAACACCACCGTTTTTTGGTGATGGATTCGAAGGTGGTGACCTCCAACAATGGACGCCTGTGACATCACAGGGGCGGGGCATTGATATTCAGCAGGACGATGTCCATGGCGGTGCCTTCGCTGTGCGGGGCCGCAGTACTGGAGATGTGACCTATCTTCGTAAGACGCTGAGTAGCGCACAAAATGACCTGTACTACCGACTATGGTTCAAGGTCGTCAGCCAAGGTCCGGTGTCGTTATACCTCCTGCGGTTCCGGTCAACCATTGCTGCGGGGGATTTATCGCTGATCGGGTTGTATGTAGGCACAAATGGTCGGCTTGGCTATCGAAACGATCGTTCGAGCCCGGCTGTGACGGTTGCTCCTACAGATGCAACGAATCCCATCGTCAGGGATGGACAGTGGCACCGTGTGGAGCTACGCATGCGGGTTAATGGAACGGCGGTCGATACCATGCTGTGGTTGGACCAGAATCCCAATCCAATCGCAGGGTTCACGAAAACCCAGACGACGGGAGGCATGCCGATTGGACGCATCCAGCTCGGCGATAACTCCCTCAGCAAGTCTTATGAGGTGCTCTTAGACGATGTGGCCGTCAGCCCGAACTACATCGGCGACGACGACATAACGCCGCCAACCGCACCAGCAAATCTCATCGCATCGCTTGTCACTGACGAAGATATCGAATTACGTTGGACCGCATCAACGGACAATATTGCCGTTACCGGGTACGACATATATCGGGGCGGTGTGCGCATCGCCGCAGTTGGTCCAACACCGACGTATCCCGATACCACGGTCGTTCCATCGACGAACTATGTGTATGAGGTGCGAGCGCGCGACGCGACTGGAAATACCTCAGGCCCAAGTAACTCGTTGCCGGTCTCGACATTATCTGACCGAACACCGCCGGTCATCGATTTGACAGAACCAGACGCCGAAGGCGGCGTGACCGAGGTCGAAGGCATGGTCAACCTGGCAGCCGAGGCGACTGATAATGTTGCCGTGACGTACGTGGAGTTTCTGGCGGGGAACAACGTTGTAGGCACCGATGCTTCGGCACCATATGATATGGTCTGGAACTCGACGACAGTGCCGGACGGACCTATCGCGCTGAAGGCACGCGCATACGATGCGGCAGGTAATGTTGGCGTCTCACAGCCACAGATCCTTAACGTTGACAATACGTTGCCTGATACACAGATCACGCAGGGACCAGCGAGCGTGACGACGAGTACGGATGCTAGCTTCTCGTTCATCGCATCTGAAGACGACACGACGTTCCTGTGTAGCCTTGACAATGTGCCCTTCAGTCTGTGTGCTTCCCCACAAGCATATACAGGGCTAAGTATTGGGAACCATACCTTCGCGGTTCAGGCCATGGATGCGGCTGGCAATACCGACACGACGCCCGCACAGTACTCATGGACGATTGTAGCCGCTGACACACCGACTAGCACTGCGACGCCGACGGGCACGGCGACACCGACCGATACAGCGACAGCGACAGCGACAGCGACGGCGACGAACACTCCGACCAATACGCCGAATGCGCCGACGAACACGCCGACCAATACGCCGAATGCGCCGACGAACACGCCGACCAATACGCCGAATGCGCCGACGAACACGCCGACCAATACGCCGAACACGCCGACGAGCACAGCGACGAACACGCCGACGAGTACAGCGACGAACACGCCGACGAGCACTGCGACGAGCACGGCGACCAATACGGCGACGAGCACGGCGACGAGCACGGCGACCAATACGGCGACGAGCACGGCGACCAATACGGCGACGAGCACGGCGACCGGTACGACGACCAGTACGGCGACGAATACGCCGAATGCGCCGACGAACACGCCGACGAGCACAGCGACAAATACGCCGTCGAGCACAGCGACAAACACGGCGACGAACACGGCGACATCGACTGAAACGCCGACGGAGCACAGCGACGAGCACGGCGACATCGACTGAAACGCCAACTAACACGGCGACACCGACCAATACGGCGACGGCTACGGCCACAGCGACGGCAAACACATCGGTATTTGCTGATACATTCGAAACAGGTGACTTCAGTCGGTGGACTTACGTCGATAAGATGGTCATCCAACAGGACGATGTGGATACCGGAACACATGCTGCACGTGGTATGGCTTCAAGCGGACAGACGGCGTATGCATACAAGCAATTGACGACCACCTATCCGGACCTGTATTACCAGGTACGTTTCAAGGTTGTTTCGCAATCGTCTTCGAGTTCCACGTACATTGTCAGGCATAGAACCTCGGGTGGAACGTCGCTGCTAGGCGTATTCATCAATAAAACAGGAGAACTCAGCTATCGGAACGACCGAAGTGGAGTTACGACGCGCAGTACGACTAACGTTACAAAAGGCGTCTGGCACACCGTGCAGGTTCGTGTTTCGGTCGCGGGAGCGAACGGCGCAACCGAGGTGTGGTACGACGGGACTAAGGTGAATGACCTGAGCAAGACCGAAGATTTTGGGACGGTGGGAACGGGCCGTATTCAGCTTGGTGAAAGCTCAACCGACCGAATCTTCACCCATGTCTTTGACAATGTCCAGGTCGCTACATCCTTTATTCCATAACGGAGCGGGCGCGTATCATTCCTATTCATTGGAGATACGCGCACCGCTGCTGAGCAACCCTATCCAGGATGGGTGATACATGGTGTTTGGAATGATCGCACGAAGTCCATGGCGACGCATAGCGATGATGCTATGCGTCGCATTGTTTCTGTCTGCCTGTACGCTCGTTGCTCCGCCGACTGCTCAGATTGCGCTCCCGCAAAGTGCCGACATTAATCGCTGTCGGGGACGTGGCAAGCTGTGAAAGCGAAGGCGATGAAGCAACGGCCCGCCTGCTTGAAGCGCTGCCGGGAACTATCGCCTTGCTCGGCGATATTGCCTACCAATCGGGTACGGCAGAGGAATTTCTGAATTGCTACGATCCCGCCTGGGGCCAGTTCAAGGATCGCACGCGACCGGCGCCTGGGAACCATGAGTATCTGACAAAGAAGCGGCCGCCTATTACAGTTACTTTGGCACAGCGCGGGAGCACCCGGAAAAGGCTACTATAGCTATGACCTGGGAGCCTGGCACATCATTGTGCTGAATAGTAATTGTGCGAAAGTTGGCGGGTGCGGCGCCGGTTCGACCCAGGAACGATGGTTGCGAACGGACCTTGAGGAACACCCTGCGTCTTGTACGCTTGCATACTGGCATCACCCGCGCTTTAGTTCAGGTCAGCATGGCAACTTTGAATCGATGCAGCCCATCTGGCAGACGCTGTACAACGCGCATGTGGACCTCGTTCTGAATGGCCACGACCATAATTATGAACGCTTCGCCCCACAGGACCCCGATGGAAACGCGGACATGGAGCGGGAATACGAGAGTTTGTTGTTGGTACTGGCGGAAAAAACCATTATCGCGTCGGAAGCCCGATTGCAAATAGTGAAGTCCGAGACTGGAAAACGTTCGGTGTCCTTCGATTGAACTTGCATGCGAACGGCTACGACTGGAAATTCCTGCCAATAGCCGGAAAAACGTTCACCGATGAAGGAAGCGACACCTGTCGCTAGGTATACGTTCGTTTCGGCACCGCGCTAAACAGTATATAGTCCACCATGGAGCCGATAGCCGTGTGTTCGCCAGCGTCCCCGCGCTGCCATAGGGCAGGGATGCCTGTGCGCGTCTCCATCGCAACCTTCCGAAACTTGTGATTGCCTCGTCGTGCATGGGCGCGTTCCCGCCGCGTCCTACAAACGTACAGGTTGGTGAGTGCCATTGTGTGAACATACATCAATGGCACATAACAATGCGGGTATCGAGGCTGACGCGTTCGTGCGTGTGCAACGTCCAGCCGAAAGCAGCGGAACCGCAATGACTGTCATGCCGATGGGAGCGAAGCATCTTTCCAAGGTTTACGGAGATGTCTCGCTTCCATCGGCATGACCGTTCTCCGACCGTGCACATGCCTTAAAGTCTGAAACAGGTTTAGATCAACGTCGTGAAATCCGTCATCCTGAACCGCCGTGAAGGCTCGTTCCGAACGAGAGACAGACGCTTCGCTCCACTTAGATTTACACTATCGATAAGCTCGTCGTCTTGAACCCGGCTTTGACGCAGCCCTGAAGTCTGAATATCCCATCTTCTCAAAAGGATTATCATACGCTACAATAGCTGTGATCCCCCTTGGTCCCGTAACGCCATATAATGCCCATACAGATTGGATCGTAATTATCAAGGTCTACATACGAGCGAGCCCGACGTGGCTATACTAGTGAACCAGAGTGAGACGAACGCGGAAGACAGTCGAATTCGAGCCGCGTTGAATGAACATGTTCGTGATGCTATTCGGCCAGCGACGCTTGGTGCCGCGTGCCTCTTTGCACTCTTCAGCATCAGCCACGTGTTCCTCCTCCCTTCCAGCGTACAGCCAATCATGGTTACGCTCTCCACCATCACAATGCTTGCTTATCTTGCGATGCATTTGTATGCGGTCCGTCGAACCGTGCCCTTGGAATGGGTCCATCCCTTGGCATGTGTCGGTCTCGCCATGCCGATAGTTAACGTGCTCGTCCATATGTATCTGCTTATGACTCGTACCAAAGCATCAATATCGCGCTGATCGTCATCGGCGCTGGCATCTTGCTGTTATCGTCGTGGTGGTGGCTAGTCATTGTCGCGACAACGTTACTGTCCTGGTTGGTCGTCGTCGTCGCGCTGAGTTTCGATGTTCATTCGCAGGAGTGGATTTCCTTCGGTTACTTGCTGATCGTGGCAGCCGTGCTTAGCACGATTGCCCACGTCGGGCGACTGCGGGCACTTCGACGGGTTGAGCACCTTCATCTCCGCGAAATCGAGCGACAACATGAACTTGAAGATGCGTTGGACGCACTGCAGAAAAGCGAGTTGCGTCTCCAGGTTGCGCAGGTCGAGCTTGAACAACGTGTTGCAGCCCAGACTGCCGAACTAGAACTGGCTAATGCCGAACTGTATCGTGAAATTGCTGAGCGACGGCGAACGGAGACAGATACGCAGTTCCTGTCGTCGGCAAGTGCCACGTTCTCTGGCTCCCTTGAATATGCTGAAACGCTGGACAGCGTGGTTCAGCACGCTGTTCCATATCTGGCGGATTACTGCATCATCGACCTGGTTGAAAATGGGCAGCATCAGCCGACTGCCGTCGCGCATGTGATACCAGAAAAGCTACAAATGTTGCGTGACCTCCGGCGCGAGGCTCCACTCAACCTCGCGGACTCATTTGGCCCGGCGAAGGTGTGCGAGAAGGTCGACCCGAGTTGGTTGCGGCAGTCCAGGCGGATATCCTGAGTGCACGTGTCGAGACCAATCCGGAGTACGCTCGCCTCCTGCATGAGTTACAGCCTGTCAGCTATATGATCGTGCCGCTGGTTGTCGGAACCACGACGATCGGCGCGATGTCGTTAGTATCGTCGGAGTCACGTCGGACGTACGAGCATCGGCACCTTCATCTGGCCAGCGCACTCGCTCATCGCGCCGCGCTGGCGCTCGAACATGCGCGCTTATACAAGCGTGCTAATCAGGCCATTGTTGCGCGTGATGCGTTCGTATCGATCGCCGCGCATGAGCTTAAGTCACCGTTGACGGCATTAAATGGCTACGCTCAACTGTTGTATGATCGCGCGAATGCGAATCCGTCTGCGGACGCATTTCAACGACGAGCGCTGCAAACGATCTTGACGCAAAGCAAACGCCTTGAACATTTGATCGGCACGATGCTCGACGTATCACTGATCGAAAACGATCAGCTTGCGCTTGACCTTGGACCTGTTTGCATACCTGATCTCGTGCAGCAGGTGGTGGAAAGCCAGCGAATGATCGTCGATATGCATCAGATCGATATCGAAGTGAAAGCGGCACAGCCGCCATATGTGCTGGGTGATGCAAGCCGTCTGGAGCAGATGTTTCAAAATCTGCTCCAGAATGCAGTCAAATATAGCCCGAACGGTGGGCGCGTCCAGGTGACAGTGGAGGACGACGATCAGCAGGTCGTCATAGCGGTCGCCGATACGGGCATCGGCATCGCCGCCGACGATATCCCGCGACTATTTCAACGCTTCTATCGCGCCAGTAGCGCCGAGCACTCGAACATCAAGGGAATGGGCATCGGCCTGTATGTCGTGCGCGAAATCGTTGAGCGACATGGGGGAACCATCGATTCGAAAGCGTCGAATGGGAGGGCACTGTGTTTCGGGTGCGCCTCCCAGTCCATCGCAGCACCCAGGCGGCGTAGCTCATCGCTCCGCTCCCTGGGGTCGCTTACGGTGTCAGACGATTGCATATCACGCGGGAAAAGCGTCGTTTCGCGCACGTTCGGCACGTCCACCAGACGCGCGAGCCAACGTTCCAGACCGATAGCGAAGCCTCCATGGGGCGGCATTCCGTACTTAAACGCGTCAAGATAGCCCGTGAACTGTGCGGGATCGATGCCACGCGCACGCATCGCCTCCAGATATGCTGCATACTCGTGCAGACGTTGCCCACCTGTCACCAGTTCGAGGCCACGAAAGAGCAGGTCGAAGCTTTTCGAGAACTGTGGTCGGCTTCGGATCGGGATGGGTGTAGAAGGGTCGTTTGACCATCGGATACCCCACCACGAACAGGAACGGCGAACCGTACTCCTGTTCAGCCCAGGTGCCCAGCAAGCGTTCGTGGGCGGGCGCGAGGTCCGGTTCGTCGGTGAGGTCTTCGCCGGTCATGCGGCTAGATGAGTGCCTGTGCGTCGCTGAAATGGATCGACGGGATCGTTGCGGGAACGACCGGAAGCACGCATCCGGTCAGGCTTAGTTCGGGCGCGGCTTGCTCCTCCAACGCCGCAGTCATACCGCGCAGCACTTCGGTCAGCACGCCCATGACGGTAGTATGGTCCTCGATGAACCCCATTTCAACATCGAGCGAGATATATTCGTTGAGGTGGCGCGGCGTGTCGTGCGGTTCGGCGCGAAACACTGGCCCAACTTCGAACACGCGCTCGAATACGCCGACCATGATTTGTTTGTACAACTGCGGGCTTTGCGCCAGAAACGCGGGCGTCCGAAGTAGTCGATCTGAAACACGTTCGCGCCGCTTTCGGTCGCGCCACCGACGATCTTGGGTGTCTGAATCTCGGTGAAATCGCGCTGCGCGGAGCGTGGACGCGGAACGCCTCCATCGACACCGCCGACATCCGGAACAAGGCGCGGTGGCGTGGATGGCGATACGCCAGCGCTGCGTGGTCCAGGATCGTCGGCAATTGTGCTTTAAGGGTCGGACGAAACAGATCGAAGGGTGGCGGCTCGGTCGCCGCCGAGACGACCTCGACGCGAGGGTTGTGCAGTTCCATGCCGCCGGGAGCGGACGGCGCGACGACGACATCGCCTTCGACCACCAACACCGATTCGTTGTAGGATGCTGCCAGCCGTGCGACGAGTGCGGAGTTCTCGATCACGATCTGCGCAGTGCCGCGTGCGTCGCGCAAAATAAGGAAGCTTACGCTGCTGAGTTGGCGCAGCCGTTGCAGCCAGCCGCGTAGTTGTACGCGCTCGCCCGCATGTGAGGCGAGTTCCGAAGTCCAGATACGCTCCATGGTGCACACCCGTTAATATATACGCCCCACTCGTCATGCGGACGAGGGGGCGCTCCCGTGGTGCCACCGCACTTTGCCATCGCTGAACGATGGCCTTTCCGGCCCAATAACGCGGGCGAAACGGCGGGGCTTACTCGTGTTCTTCCCCACGCTCAGGAGGGTCTTCTCAGAAGGTCAAAGGCCGTGTTTACAGCATCTACGGCTCTCTGTGCTTCGACGAGGTCTGATACTCGGCTCCATCAACGCTTTATACGCCTAGCATAGCGAGTGTATGAACAGATGTCAAACGTGAGTTTGGGTGGGGAAGGCCTTGTCCAAAGTCCGCCTGGGAGCAGGCGAACCTCAACGATTGTCACGCTGAGTGGAGCGAAGGATCTTGCCCAGATATGAAAAGGTGCTTGGTTCAACATTGCATGACCGCTTTCCGGCGTTGCACACGCCCTTTTGGCTGGGATGTTGAGTTCTGCCGCTGTTCGCTGCTTTGTATCACGACCACTTTCTGCGTACGGATTCCCTCGTTGCCATGCTCTCAGGGTGTACGGACATAGTATCAGAAGGACACGAGCGGTATGCTCATCGCGGGAGCATTGACCGTTGGATTGTCATTCCGAGGCGGACCGAGGAATCTTTCACCGCTCAAAACCGGACAGATCCTTCGGCTGCGGCCTCAGGATGACGAAAATCGACAAAGCATTGCTTCCTTAATTTTGACTGACAACACGTGCATACACTCATGCTCTTGTAATCGGTGGGCGCCGTTTGACACCGGGGCTACACTTGCAGCGGAACGCCACAAGGGATGAGGGATTGGATCGAGCAGAAATGAAGGCGCTCATCGCGGGTGCGATGTCGGTCGATGCGCGAACGTGGGCGGATCTTGGCGCTGGTACCGGCAACTTCACTCGGGCGTTGTGCGAACTGTTGACAGCGGGAAGCGTTGTGTACGCGGTTGACCGCGATGCGCGGGCGTTGCGAAGCGTCACAGGCCATATGTCCGAGACACCTGATGTTCGGCTCCACACCCTTGTGCGTGATATAACGCAGCCATTGAATCTCCCACTTCTGGATGGCATCCTGATGGCGAACGCTTTACATTGGAACACGGGGCAACAGCGGTTGCTACAACACTGCCTGGAACAGTTGGCTCCCAGAGGCCGCTTGCTCGTCGTCGAATACGAAACCGAGCGGGCGGTGTCGTGGGTGCCAGTTCCGGTGACGTTTCGACGGTTCGGTGAGCTAGCGACCGCAGCAGGATTTGCCCCGCCCCGGCTGGTCGCGACCCGACATTCGCCGTCGAACAACATATCCATGTATGCAGCCGTAGCACGAAGGAGTAGCTAGGATGGTCAAAGACAAAGGCGCGACGTCGTACGACGACGAGCGGATTACCGTGCTGCTAGACCAGATGACGCTGGCCGAAAAGGTCGGACTGCTCGGCGGTGCCTCGATGTGGACGACAACGCCCGTCGAACGGCTGGGCGTTCCAGCGATCAAAGTGAGTGACGGACCCAATGGCGCGCGGGGTGGCGGTGGCTTCGTCGGCGGCAGCATGACCTCGGCCTGTTTCCCGGTCGGCATCGCGCTTGCCGCGACGTGGGATACCGACCTGGTGGAGCGCATCGGCGGTGCGCTGGCGCAGGAAACCCACTCCAAGGGCGCGCACATGCTGCTCGGTCCGACCGTGAACATCCATCGGTCGCCACTCAACGGACGTAATTTTGAGTGCTATTCCGAGGACCCCTACCTTTCGGCACGCATCGCGGTCGCTTATATTGAAGGTCTACAGGCGCAGAACATCGGCGCGACTGTCAAGCATTATGTGTGCAATGATTCCGAGTTCGAGCGTAACACTATCAATTCCGTGGTGGACGAGCGCACGCTCCGCGAAATCTACCTGCCACCGTTCGAGGCCGCGATTCAGGACGCGCATAGCTGGGGCGTCATGTCCGCCTACAACAAGATCAACGGTGTCTACGCCGGAGAAAACGAACCATTGCTGATCGATATTCTCAAGCGCGAATGGGGCTTCGATGGCATCGTCATGTCGGACTGGTTCGGCACGAAAAGCACCGTCGATGCTGCCAACAATGGCCTCGACCTGGAGATGCCGGGACCACCGCAATGGCGCGGGGAGCGCCTGCTGGCCGCCGCGGAAGCGGGCGACGTTCGCATCGAGGCTATCGACGAGGCAGCACGGCGCATGCTACGGACGATCATGCGAGCCGGAGCCTTCGAGCATCCTGAAATCGCGCCCGAACGGGCCGACGACCGCCCTGAACATCGTGCCTTGATCCGTGAAGCTGCTGCCGATAGTATCGTGCTGCTTAAGAACGAAGGTGGTATCCTGCCGCTCGACTCCAGACTCGCATGAACACCGTCGCGCTCATCGGACCAAACGCCAAGACAGCGCAGATCATGGGCGGTGGTAGCGCCCAGGTCAACGCGCATTATGCCGTGTCGCCGTACGATGCCATCGCCGAGGCAGTGGGCGAAAGCGTCGAACTGGCCTATGAGATCGGTTGCACCAATCACAAGATGATGCCGCGCTTGGACCAGCGGCAAATGCGTGTCGGCACCGAAAATGGTTTTGGGCTGGAATACTTCAATGGCAACAGATGTGACGGCGAGCCTGTTCATCGTGCGACCGGAGGCTCGGAGCAGGTGTGGCTCGGCGAGATCGCTCCCGGTGTCGGTCCGGGCGTGTTCAGCCTGCGGATGACCGGCACGTTCACCGCGGCTGAAGATGGCGATCACGCTTTTGGCCTGGTCAGTGCAGGTTTATCGCGCCTGTTCGTGGACGATACGCAAGTCATTGATAACTGGACTTCGCAGACACGCGGCGAATCCTACTTTGGCACCGGCAGCGCGGAGGTGCGTCGCGAAGGTGCCGATGCACGCCGGACAGTCCTATGTTCTGCGGGTTGAATACACGTCCGAAGGCGCGTCGCTGCTGGCAGCATTGCGTCTGGGCTATCTGCCGCCCGTCGGCCACGATTCCATCGACCGTGCGGCGGCGTTGGCCAGCCAGTCGGATGTCGCAGTGCTCTTTGTCGGGCTGAACGGCGATTGGGAAAGTGAAGGCGGTGACCGAGCCGACATGGAACTGGCGGGTGATCAGGTCGCGTTGATCGAAGCCGTCGCCGCCGCCAACCCGCGCACCGTCGTGGTGCTGCAAACGGGATCGCCGGTATCGATGCCCTGGCTAGACAAGGTCGCGGGCGTGCTGCAAGCGTGGTACGGAGGGCAGGAAACCGGCAACGCGATCGCCGATGTGTTGTTTGGGTCGGTTCCCGCCGGCGGCAAGCTCCCGCAGACCTTTCCGTTGCGTTTGGAGGATAATCCTGCGTTCATCAACTATCCCGGCGAGAACGGGCATGTGCGCTACGGCGAGGGTATTTTTGTCGGGTATCGCTATTACGAAAAGAAGCAGGTCGCGCCGTTGTTCCCGTTCGGCTTTGGCCTGTCGTACACGACCTTTGCCTATGCCAACGCACGCGTCAGCGCCGCAAGCATCACGCCTGACGAACCTGTGACGATCACGGTGGATGTTACCAATACGGGGGCGGTGGCAGGTAAGGAAATCGTGCAGTTGTACGTGCGCGACGTGGCTGCGCGTGTGGCACGACCCGACAAAGAACTCAAGGCGTTTGCGAAGGTGGCGCTCGCCCCTGGCGCGACAACAACCGTGTCGCTGGAACTGGACCGGGCGGCGTTCGCGTTCTGGGACGATGCACGGCACGCCTGGGCGGTGGAGGCGGGCGACTTCGAGATCGTGATTGGCAGTTCGTCCGTCGATATTCGCGCCACGGTACCGTTGACCGTCACAGGCTCGACCTTCTGGGGCGGACCACCCTACGAAGCACAGCGTCTGAGCGTCGATTCCACCGTGCGCGAACTGTTGGCGGACGAAGCGCGCCGCCGCTGTTATCGAGAAGCACCTGCCGGGATTTTGCCGCCACCGCGGGTTCAGGCATGACAGCCGGCATGACGCTGACGCAGATTCGCGCGCTGGCCCCCGATCAGATCTCAGATGACGTTCTCGGTCGCATCGCGGCGGACCTGGATTCATAACCGCTGTTGATGCTGACGACCGATGAGCCTCTGATAAGGATGCGAAAGCCAGCGATAGCCATAGGTGGTGCATGCATATAGGCACCACCTATGGTCGGTATAGACGGTCGTTATTCGTCGCCGCGAGCCACGGGACGCTCAGGGTCGGCGATCCATTCGCTCCAGGAGCCGGGATAGAGCCGTGCGTCGCCCAGTCCGGCGTGGGCATAGGACAGCACATTATGGGCAGCGGTCACGCCGGAGCCGCAATAGAACACGGTCTGTTCGGCAGGCACATCGTGGAGCAGCGTGCCAAAGCGCGATCGCAGTTCGTCGGGCGATTTGAAGGTGCCATCAGGGTTGACGTTGGCGGCAAATGGTAGGTTGATCGCGCCAGGGATATGTCCCGCAACCGGATCGATTGGCTCAACGTCGCCCCGATAGCGCTCGGGTGCTCGCGAATCGACCACGCGATAGGCGGCATCCTGTCGTAAATGTTCGACGGAGGCGGTATCGGCTATCAGGTTGTCATCGGGCGCGGCCTCGAACGTGGCGGGAATCCGCGCTTGGACGCTGGTGCTGATCGGCAGTTCCTCGCGCTTCCAGGCCGCCCACCCGCCGTCGAGGACCGCGACGTTCTCGTGACCGAGCCAACGCAGCAGCCACCATAAACGGGCGGCATAACTGCCGTTGTTGTCGTCGTAGGCCACGACCTGAACACCGGACGCGATACCCCATGCGCCGAAGGTCTGCGCCGCGTGTTCCACGGTCGGCAGGGGATGGCGTCCCGTTTCGCCGTGAATGACCTTCCCGGATAGGTCGTGATCGAGATGAGCGTATACCGCGCCTGGAATGTGCGCGGCGGCGTAATCCTGTGAGCCGCGCTCGGTGTTGTCGAGCGCAAAGCGGCAATCGACGATCACCCAGTTGGCATTGTCGAGATGTCGCGCCAGTTCAGCGGTTGAAATCACTGTTGTGTATGTCATGGTGTGTCCTTGTTTGCGCCTGATTACCGACGATTACGATACCGAACCCACGGGCATCGTATTCGATGCATGTTCGGTGTTACTACACTCTATTCATGCTCGCCGCCTACGCGACGACCGATTACGCTATCATACTCGATGCCTGATCATTCGATTGATCGTCGTTGCTCCGGTCGTCGTCGCCGGTGATCTTTGGACTACATAGCCAGGAGTTTATTCATATATGCTCGATACCACTACGTCAGACAATACACCAGAAACCCCAGACCCATCAATCACGAACCGCACACGGTCGTCCGGTGCGGCGGGCTGTGCCGTGTTTGCCGTGTTCGGAATCGTCAGCATCGTGACGCTGTTTGTCGTCTGGTTCAGTCAGTATTTTGGCTGGATCATGGAGCAATCGGCGATCATCGCGGATACGCCGTATGGATGGTTGGATCGGTTCAAGATAGTGGGCATCGCGGTCGTAGTGATCGCGGTGGCGACGGTTCCAGCGATGATCTGGACGCCGCTACTGCGCTACCGGACGATCTATCGCGCCTGGTCGGTGGCGCTGGTGGGAGCGCTGGCGTTCGGCCTCGCGCGCGGGTTTCCCCATAACGACACACAATTTGCCGCGCTCGCCCAAAGTGCTATCGCGCTCGTGTTGTGGTTGGTGATGCGGCGCATGGGCGAAGCCCTGCCTAGACGGACAGGTGGATACTGGTTCGCTTTGGTGCTGGTGCCGGTCGCCGCGTTACCCTGGCTGTGGCGAGGGGCACTCGGTTCGCCACTCGACATAACGCTGGCACTCCTCCAGGGATTGAGTTTTGGTCTGCTAGTGAGCACTATTGTAGACCGATTGCTGGTTGCTCCTATCCTGGCGACGTCGCAGGGTGCGGGGTGGGATATCGTGTTAGGAGGTTTCGCCGCTGGCATCGTCATCGCCATTCTGCTGTGCGGGTTTGGCTTCGATGGCAACCAATTATTGATGCTGCTGGCGCTCACGCCCCTTGGCTTTGCAGCCTTCGCACTTGGCTATCGAGCTGAGGTCGCCGGGGGCCGAGGATGGGGCGCTGTCGCTGTGCTCGTCGGTGGCGCGGCGGCGGCAGCGCTGGCGTTCGTCGATCCCGCCGAACTCTTGCTCATTCTGGGGAGCGGGGAACTGCCGTCACACGCATTCGGTATGTCGAGCATGGCCTGGGTTGTGGCCTCCGTCATGGGCATCGTGCTTTGGTTCGTACGAAACCTCCAACTGGATCGTGGCGCGGTCGCGGTTCGGTGGGGCAGTGTTGGAGCAATGTGGGCGCTGGCTGTCGCACTTTATACGTTGACGGGAAGTCCAGGATTGTATGGCGATAAGCTGTTTGTCGTCATGCGCGAACAGGCTGATTTAGCACAGATCGATGGGAGTGCCAGCAGGGACCAACGCCTCGTTGCTACGTACCAGATGCTTACCGAACACGCCGACCGCACGCAGGCCGACCTGCGGTCGCAACTGGATCGCCTGGGCATCGACTACGCGCCGTATTATCTGGTCAACGGGATTGAAGTCAACGGTGGTCAGTTGGTGCGGGCGTGGCTGGAAAGCCGCACGGACGTGGATCGTGTGCTGCTTAGTCCACGATTGCGTCCATTGCCGGACCCGTTGCCAATCGAGCGCGGCAATGCCTCTGCGCCATCATCGCCCGCATGGAACATCACCGGCATCGGCGCGGATCGGGTCTGGAACGAGCTCGGCGTAACAGGCGAGGGCATCGTCGTCGGGCAATCCGATTCCGGTGTGCAGGGCGACCACCCGGCGTTGCGTGATGGCTACCGTGGACGTGACGGGCGCAACGACGGCAACTGGCTCGATCCCTGGAACGGCACGGCAGCGCCCACCGACATTGGCGGGCATGGGACGCATACACTGGGGTCGGCGGTGGGGCGTGGCGGTATCGGGGTGGCTCCCGGTGCTGAATGGTTCGGTTGTGTGAACCTCGGACGTAACATCGGTAATCCGGCGCATTATCTCGATTGTATGCAATTCATGCTCGCGCCATACCCTGCCGGCGGCGACGCGCTTCACGACGGCGATCCGGCGCGTGCGGCACACGTCATCAACAACTCCTGGGGTTGCCCCGAAATCGAAGGCTGCGATCCGGCGGCACTTGCGCCAGCGGTACGTGGGCTTCGGGCGGCTGGCATCTTCGTGGTGGCGTCGGCGGGCAACTCCGGTCCGATGTGTAATAGCGTGTCCGACCCGCTGGCGATCTACGACGACTCATTCAGTGTCGGCGCAACGTCCATGAACCGCAATATGACCTCGTTTAGCAGCCGGGGTCCGGTCACCGTTGACGGCAGCAACCTTGCCAAGCCCGACATTCTCGCGCCAGGCGAAGATGTGTTGTCGTCGTTGCCGCAAGGCACTTACGGCATTAATAGCGGCACGTCGATGGCGGGTCCGCATGTGGCAGGGGTCGTAGCGCTGATGTGGTCGGCACAGCCAGCCCTCGTCGGCAACATCGATGCTACCGAGCGGATTCTGAGCGAAACGGCGCGACCGTATCAAGGCCTTGCGGTAACGTGCGTCGATGCGAACGGAGCGGAGCAACCCGTACAGGTGCAGTATGGCATCGTGGATGCGTTTGCTGCGGTGGAAGCCGCACAGGCGATGGGCGGCAACTGACCACCGCCGAAATAAGGGTTATTCGGCACGGCGCGGGCATGACGACAGGTCGGGGATAGTTGGGGTTCGGTGTTGAGGGCATGGCATGGGAGCGATGTGGCGCTCCCATGCCATTCGTTGTTAGCCGACGGGCGTCAGGTCGATGAAGCCACGCTCCCAGTTGGTGCGCGTCACGCGTACCTGGATGTGGTCGCCGCGGGCGAGGCTGGCGTCGGCACGTACGAGGCGCCCTTCGACGGGTGGGTGGTTCAGCCGCGCCCAGACACCATAATCGTTAGCGTTCGTAACGGTCGCCTCGAATATCTCGCTGGTGCGCTCCTGCACCAGCAACGTGCCGTAGATCTTGAACATCTCGCGTTCGACGCCATCGGCGGCGCGGCCCCGTTCGCGTGCATGATCGACCAGTTGGTCGAGTTCCGCCACGGTGTAGGGCGACGACTTGCCGGCGATCGCCGCTTTGAGCAGTCGTTGCGCCAGCAGGTCGGCGTAGCGGCGCAGCGGTGCGGTTGCGCGGGTGTAACCGTCCAGTGCGAGACTGTAGTGCGGTGGTGGGTCTTCGCCAGGTTCCATCACCAGGTCTTCTGTGCCGCCCAACATGCGTGCGATCGACAACTGCAGGGTGGCGAACTCCTCCGGGTCGGTACGGCGCATGTGGTACACGAACTCGCCGAACGCCACGCGTTCGGGATCGTCGGGCAGGTCATATTCGTGCTCGTCGGCGAAGTCGAGCAGCGCATCCCAATCGCGGGGCGACTGCGTGCGGGCGATCCACGGCACATCGCTGGCATACATGTAGCGAGCGATGGCGGTGTTGATGGCAACCATCAGGTGTTCGATGACCGAGCGGGCGCGGTTGGGTTGCACTATCACCATGTCGATGATGCGGTCGTCGTCAAACACCGGACGCACTTCCGCCCGTACCAGGTCGAGCGCACCACCGGCCAGGCGGCGGTCGCGCAACGCCAGTGCTGCCGTTTCGTGTATCGTCAATTGTTCACCGATAATCGTCGTGTTCGTTCCTTCGGGTAATGTATCCGGTGCACCCTCAAGCCAGCCTGCTGCATCCTCGTAGGCTAACCGCGCGTGGTTATGCACAAGCGCACGGTAGGCATCCACGGAACGCATCGCTCCATCAGGTGCCATGACCAGTTCGGCGACGACGGCGAGCCGATCCTCGCCCGGCAGCAATGACGCCCGCCCGACGGCGAGTGCTTCCGGCAGCATCGGATAGGTCGCGACGCCCGCAAACACCGATGCCGCGTTGGCGGCGGCATGTTTGTCGAGTGGCGATGCCCTGTGGCACCCAGGCATCGACATCGGCGATGGCTACGCGCAGGCGTATCGCGCCATCGTCCACTCTTTCTGCAACGGAAAGTTGGTCGAGGTCGCGTGTGCCGCGTTCATCAATGGAAATCCACGGCAGGGCGCGCAAGTCGCGTACGCTGTCATCCATCAGGGTATCGAGCGTCATGGTGTTCTGGGTTACGAGTTGTTCTTTGGCGTCGGCGTTCTGTACGCCGAGCAAAAAGCCTGCGTCGACGGTCTTTTGGCGGGCGACGGCACGTAGCATTGGTCGTGCGTTCGGTTTGGCGTTTTGACTTTTGTTTGGTTGGTTACGCATAAGGTAGGTCAGCAAACCTGAGGCCATATATGGCTTTCGGATGCACTATTCTCCAGTTCTCTAATGATTGTTTTCAATGTCACGACGTATGTATGGTGCTGAGCGGATCAACGCAGCACGACTATGCTGCATGGCGGCTAAAGCGTATCGCGATCAGGTGAGCCACGGACGCTGCGATACACAACGCGACGGCGACAAAGAGATAGATCGCGACTGTAGACCCGAAGTTGGCGAAATCAAGTGAGGCCATCCCTAGCGCCGTCAGGGGCAAAAACACCAGCAGTAGCGCGGTGGTCCGTGTCGCCAATGGATGGCGAATGGCCTTGAGTCATCCAACAGCACAACATCGCACCGATCAGCACGCAGACATAGGCGACGATGAGACCGGGCGAAAAGCCGCTGGCCGGGCTGTCGGGAAACAGTGTGAGTGCCAGCAGACTGCCGACCATGCCTCCCGCGAGGCTGCCCGCCAGCACGCCACTACAGGTGGCTATATATCCTGCGATGCGTTCTTGTCGTCGGTTCATATCTTCCTTCACCTCATTGGTAGTTCGCTAAACATAGTATGCCATACGTAGCGACCCGCGATGATAGAATCTGGCGCAGGAACGAGTGACAGACACGATAGTTCATTGAGATGTCGTCGGCAAGGGGAGCGACCGTGCGTATCGACACAAGGCCACCCACGGTGCAAGTGCAGGGAATCAAGCCTTCGGCGATCTACCAGTTGGGTGCAGTCGTGCAGGACTGTGGCGACGACAGCGACGCAAAGCGTGCTGACATAGGGCAACGGAAACGCACTCGTAGCTACGTCACCTCCCCAACCGTCGCCAATCAGCTCGAACTGCTGGTGTTAACCTTAGGGATGCGCCTTAAATACACGGTGGATTTTGGTTTTACCCCGTACTGATGCCGTCGAAGGCTCGGACTGCTCGGCCACGGCGCGTCGGGCGATGATAGCGTAGGTCTGTAACGATACCGCACCCCTGGTTGTTCGGACACGAACAGGGTGCGTATCTTGTGCCACTGATCACGGCTGCATCGAACATGCTACGAGCATTCAGCGTGAGATGGGGAGTGACGGCAAAACCAGGCAGGTGCACTTTCGCGGTCATTGTTAGTCTACGAGAATGGTCGATGCTTCCTGCAACTACTCGTGGCGCAGCGCGTCGATGGGATTGAGGCGGGAAGCGCGGCGGGCCGGATAGAAGCCGAAGAATACGCCGACTGCCATGCGAGAAACTCAGCGACAGGACAACTGAACCGAGCGTAACCGTCGCGGTCAAGCAGACCACTGAGCGTTACCGCGAATGCGATAGCCAAAGCCGATCACCAAACCGATCAGGCCGCCGGCCAGGCTTAAGCACGAGCGCTTCGACGAGGAATTGCAGCAGAATATCGCGGCCACGCGCACCGACGGCTTTGCGTAGGCCGATCTCGCGTGTGCGTTCAGTCACGCTCACGAGCATGATGTTCATGATGCCGATTCCACCCACCAACAGCGAGATACCGGCGATGGCTGCCAGGAACGCTGTCAACGCTGTTGTGATAGTCGTAAGCGTTCCAAGAAATGGACTGATCAAGGATACGGAAATCGTCCTGGCTGAGCCATCATCGCCAGGTCGGGCGCAAACGCATAGCACCGCGTGACACGCGATTGAATGACGGCGATGTCCTCGCTGCGTGGGACCGAAATGCTGATGTACGATACCTGCCAGCCGTTACCGTCGGCGGTGCGAGCGCCGAATAAGCGGCGTTGCGCGAACCAAGTCGGCACAAAAGCCTGATCATCCACCGAACCAAAGGCGCACCGCCCTTTTCGCGTCCAGCACGCCGATCACGCGCGCCCTGACACTTGATACGTACGGTCTGGCCGATCGGCTTCGCCCGCACCGAACAGATCGGTTTTGACGTTCGCTCCAAGCACGACGACCGCCGCCCCTGCTTGCAGTCGCGGCTGTCGTCAGGAAGTGCCGCTCGGCCACGCGCAGGTTGTTGACAGCCTGCGTGATCGGTGACATCACACCACGATCGACTAGCGTTGGTATCTGCGACAGGTGCTACGATCTGCGCACGCGGAACCGTATTGCGGAGAAATGCCGTACGACCGGAATTGAGCTTTTCGATCGCCGCGACATCTCTAGATGTCAGCGAGGCGCGCGGCCACGCCTGTCCTGGCTGGACCGCCCTGATCGGGCGATCGCCGGGAATGATCGTCAGCAGATTTGGTACCCAGGCTCGTCACCTGTCCGGTGATCTGCGCGCTCACACCATTGCCCAGTGCCAGCAACGCCACGACCGACGCGACACCGATGATGATGCCAAGCATCGTGAGGAGCGAACGCATTTTGTTCGCCATCAGGCTGAGCCAGGCGATGGTCGTGATTTCGAAGATAGCAATGCTGCCGTTGGGTCGATTCAAGGGCGGCAGGAGTTCGTCGTTTTCCTCAGCGTGGTCGATTTTTACCGCTCGCTGGTCTGAAATCGGAGTTGCCATCGTTCGATCCTCATGTACCTTACGCGATCATCACGCGTTCGGCGGGTGGTGCATCGCCCATCAACTCGCCGTCCCGAACCGTCAAAATGCGCTCGGAATACGCTGCGACCTCTGCCTCGTGTGTTACCAGAATCACTGTCAGGCTTTGTTGCCGGTTCAGGCGTTGCAATATACCCATAATCTCGCGGGCGGTTCGGCTGTCGAGCGCACCTGTCGGTTCGTCTGCCAGCACAACCGCCGGACTTCCGACAAGGGCACGAGCGATCGCGACACGCTGCTGTTGCCCACCCGATAGCTCATTCGGGCGATGGTACATACGCTCGGCCATGCCGACGATGCGGAGCGCGGTAGCGGCGCGACGATGTCGTTCGCTGGGGTGAACTCCACGATACAGGAGCGGCATTTCGACGTTGCGTAACGCCGATTGGCGTGGTAACAAATTATATTGCTGAAATACAAAGCCGAGTTTGCTGGCACGGACGCTCGATAGCTCGTCGGGTTCGAGGTGGCCGATCTCCGCGCCGTCCAGCATATACGACCCGCTTGTTGGCGTGTCCAGGCATCCCAACACGTTCATAAGCGTCGATTTTCCGCTGCCGCTTGGTCCCATGATCGCCACGAATTCGCCACGCTTGATCTCGAATGTGACGCCACGCAAGGCGTGGACCTCAAATTCGCCCATCTGGTACACTTTGGTCAAATCCTTGACGGCAATCATTGTCGGTTGCATATGGACTCTGCTTACTCCTTGCCCGCGCTCAGCATCCACAGAGGCGTGCGATGGTGTCATGGCGGGCATGCTGCCCGCCATTTCCCTGGCGTCGTTACCGTCCAAACGGTCCGCCTCCGCCTCCGTTATTATTTACCGAACCAGGAAGTTCGATAATCTGATCGCCTTCGCTCAATCCCTTGGTAATTTCCGTGTTGATGTCGTCGGACAGGCCTGTTTCGACCGGCACCTGGTCGGTTGTGCCGACCACCGACCCAAGCTTTTCGACAACGTAATTCGCGCCGTTCGGCAGCAACGCGGTACTCGGAACCAGCAGCACGCCGCGCTTCTCGTCGGTCGTGATCTCGCTGTCGGCAGTCATGCCGACCTTGACCGAAGGGTCGTCGTCGGGAAAACTTACGCGGACGGCGTAGGTCACCACGTCGTTGGTTATCGTCGCCGCTGGAGCGATATAGGTAACTTTGCCCGCAGCCTGCCAGTTATCGAGCGAATCGATCGATAGGTTCACCTGTTGTCCGACCGCCACCTGCACCACATCGTTTTCGCTCAGCGTGACATCGACATGCAGGGTCGAGCGGTCGATGATCGTCACCGCTGCAGCGGCTATTGACGCATTGCTGCCGGGAACGATGTTGACGGTGGTAACAATGCCGGCGAATGGCGCTTTGAGCGTCGCGTTCTCATAGCTTAGTTGAGCACTTCTGACATTCTGCAGTGCCTGATCGACCGCGGCCTGTTGGATACGCAGGTCGGTATCGGACTTTGGCGCGCTGAGAGCGTCCAGTTGCGCCTGGGCCTGATCGACCTGTGATCGTGCCGCGGCGATATCGGCTTCACTCGATGCTGATGTAAGTTGTGCGAGATTGGCCCTGACCTGATCGAGCGACGCTTGCGACGCCGCAATATCGGCGGCTGTGCCGCCCGCTTGCAGCTTTTCTAGCCGGATGCGCGCCTGATCAACCTGAGCCTGTGCCGCCTTGATGTCGGCTGCCGTGGCTGGTTCGTTCATCTTCTGAAGGTTCGCCCTGGCTTGATCGAGGCTCGCCTGTGCCGAAGCGATATCCTGTGGTGTTCCACCGGCTTTGAGCTTGTCGAGGCTGGATTGTGCCTGATCGACCTGCGATTGCGCGATGGCGACATCCTCGGCCTTTGGCCCTTTCAAGAGTTCATCAATCTGTGTCTGCGCGTTATCGACGTCGGCCTGCGCTGCTGCCACCTGGGTAGCTTCCTGCTGCTGAGCGTTCTCGTATGCTAGTTTCGCCTGGTCGAGCCGTGATTGAGATTGACTGAGCGTCAATGTAGCCTGTGCCAGCACGGCGGCATAATTGCGCTGTTCAACATCCTCTTTCTTATTCAACCGCGTCAAAGGAGCGTCCGGTCGCAGGATCGGTGCCGCTTTGCGCCTGTTGATCGTTCCAGAACGCGGTGCTGTAATCTTCCTGTGCCTTGCGCACGTCGTCGGCGGCCTGTTCCATGGCCTGTTGCGCGGTCGTTTTGCTGGTTGAAGCCGAGTCTTTGATTTGTTGAAAATTTTGCTGCGCTTTGATCAGGCTTGTCTGCGCCGCGCTCACGTCGTCGGGGTTCGGGCCAATGGCAGCTTTGTCATAACTGGCCTGGGCGCTACGAAGTTGGGCTTCGGCGCTGGCAATGTCGGCATCGGTAACACCGCCAATCCTGGCCTTTTCAAGGCCCACTTCAGCGGCACGCACCTGGGCCTGGGCTCCGGCAATGTCAGCGGCGGTATAGTTGCCGGTCCTGACTTTTTCGAGGTTCGCTTCCGCCGAACGTATCTGTGCGCGGGCATCGGCGATATCCTGCGCCGTGACGTTACCGCTGCGCGTTTTTTGCAGGTTCGCTTCGGCGGCCCGCACCTGCGCCATCGCTGCCGCGATCTCCTGCTGCGTGGCATTGCCGTTGTTTGCCTTGAACAGTCCCGACTGGGCATTATCGACCGAAGCTTCGGCCACCGTGAGGTCTTCGGGTGTGGCATTACCCTGCTGCGCCTGAGCAAGTTGGACCTGAGCGCTTTCGAGCGCGAGTTGCGCATTATCGACGTCGATCTTGAGTTTACGGTCGTCGATACGTGCGAGCACCTGCCCCTTCTTCACCATGTCGCCCTCCTTCACCAGTACGTCGGTGACGATGCCACTGGTCTGGAAGGACTGATCCAGCGATTGGGCGGCGGCGACGGTGCCACTCCCCGCTACCGTCGCAACGATATCGCCACGGGTGACGGTGACAGTGGCGCGTGTTTCTACAGGCGTGCGGTCTCGCATGAAGAACCATACGCCGAAGATGATCAGGCTGACCAAGATCACGATGCCGACGATAATTGATAGTCTGCGTCGCAATATTTGACGTTGAAGAACACGTTCTGTTGTCATTCGTGCATCTTTCACTGATAACGAACTGGTGCTTTGTCGCCGTAGTTAAGCGAAGCTGTATGGGGCAAGCATCAACCTATAGACATTGTACCGATAAGGTGTTCAGAAATTGTGGAGAAATGTAAGAGAAAATGCATAGTATGCGCTTCGTGGTGGTCTCCTCTATATTATGAGAAGGTCGCACGCACTAAATACACAATACCACGATCAAAATCCAGTATCAGCATGCCACCTTCGGGATGCACCAGCACGTCGATTGGGCGGCCAGTACCGCTCATGAACGTCGTCGCGCTCCCTATGAGCGTGCCATTGGTCTCGGCGATAGTCACCCGCTGGACGCTTGGCGTGCCATTCCACACCGCCACATAAAGCGCCTTGGTATACGCTGCGGGCATGTCGTCGCGCTCATAGAACGTTAGTCCGGTGGGGGTAGCGCCCGCCGGGAAGGTTACCAACGGCGTGCGCGTGGTGGCGCAGGTTGTCGCGTCACCGCCACGGTCGCGGGCAGGGATGCGGTCGTCGTAGCAGCGTGGCCAGCCAAAGTCCCCGGCTGGCACGATCAGGTTAATTTCATCTGGTGGTGGCTGACCGTCCATGCGGTCGTCGCCGATCTCGGTGGCGAACAGGCGCTGTGTCGTGGCATCGTAGGCATAGCCATACGCGTTTTTAAGTCCAGTCGCCAGTGTATCGGGTGTGCTTCCTGCGCCAAGCGTCAACAGTTGCCCGGAACGTGGGTTGCCCACGCTGCCAGACGTTTCAAACACGAGCCGTCCATCAGGGAGCACATCAACCTGGCCTTCCGAGCGCCCGTTGAACGGCAGGTCGCGCACGATGCTTTCGGGAGTTGCCAGCATTCCGTCCCCGTCCAGGCGCGTCCGCACAACGTCGCGAGCGGTGACTATATAGAGGTTGTGGTCGCGCCATGCTAACCCGGTCGGTTTGCGGACGTTATCGAGAATAGCGCGGGGTGCGGCCCCAGGCGTGGCGATCGCGACGACCTGCCCCATTCCCGCGTTCTCGCCGCCGTTAAGTTGCGTCACATAGAGCATGCCATCGGGACCCCACGCGAGCGCGGTGGGAGAGCGTAATCCTTCGGCATAGATCACCGCTTCGAATCCTGCGGGAAGCCTGATGTCGGCACTCGCAGCACGCAACGATGTTCGTGCTGTTGCATCTGGTGTGCTCGTAGTTGCACACGCACTTAGCAGCAGAGCAATGAGCAGCGCACCTCAGTGTCGGCTCGGTTGTGCGACGACGTTTGCGCGAAGTGATGGATAGGTCGGCATAGAGTACCGTACCAGGTTTTCGCTCGCGAATCTATGCGCTGTCGTGATGACCAGGCACGTAGGTGGTCCATGGGCTTAACATGGACCACCTACGTGTACGTGTACGCGTTGCTTGTCCATGCGTCATATGGCGATTTGGACGGGGCGATTAGATACTTCACTTTGCAGCGAGCAGGGCATTTGGTATATTGTGTCATATATCGCCTTCCTCGTCATTTTCGTGGGTACTATTGTTTATGGATTATGGTTCTCCAGGCTGGATTCTGAGTCCGGCTGAGCACGATGCGTATCGGCGCGTGGACCTGTCCGACGAAATGCTCGGCCAGGCGTGCGAGCGTTTATGCCGACTGGCATTAAAGACGCTGAACGTCCCGTTCGCGATGGTGTCGGTGGTCGAAGGTACCATGCAACAGTCACGCGGCTATATCGTTTCAGACGAGCCGCGCCCTGTGGGCGTTCTCCGTACACCGTTATCACAGTCCATATGTGCCTATGTCGTGCAATCAACGGAACCGCTGATCATCGATGACATGCTCCATCATCCAAGCGTGGAGCACACCCTGGTTGAGCGCGACTATAACGTCGCCGCGTACCTGGGTATGCCGCTTGTGTTGCACGGCAAACATGTCCTTGGTTCGTTCGGTGCAATGGACACAAAGCCGCGAGCGTGGTCTGAACATGATATTGAGATCCTGCGCGATCTCTCCGCTTCAGTCCTCACGGAAATCGAACTAAGACATCAGATTCATCGAACATGAGACGATGAGAAACGGGCTCCGAGCGCGGGATGAGCATTTCCAAACGATCTTGCAACAGTTGTCCAATGGAACGGTCAATGTGTTTGATGTCGACGTGGAGGCTGACCTACACCGCTGGAATGGGACAAGGGCAGACCGGATGGCTTCCCGATACAATTGTCTGGAAGCCCATCGATGAAATGCGTCCACCTGAATTACGCCGAACTGGTTCTTCCGTTGTTTCTCAACATAGTAGACGGTGAAACACCCGAGGTTGAGAAACACATTGATGGTGTTGCTTTCAACATCCATGCGACGCCGATGTTCGACGGTGATGGCAAGATGACGTCCATACTCGCAGTTACGCAAAACATCAGCGAGCGAAACAGAACGGAGCAGGCACTTACGGCGAGTGAGGGGCGTTTTCGCTTACTGTTCGAACATTCACCTGACGGGATCATGCTGTACGATCCGCGCGATCCCGATGGAAATTTCCGCATCGTCGATGCGAACCCGGCTGCATGCCAGATGCACGGCTATACACGCGACGAACTGATTGGCAGTGCCCCTGACCGCGCTTACACTTTGATACCGTTACGCCGGACTCGTTATGATCAATATATTCAGCGCATACGGTCTGCCGGAACGCTACAAGACCACGATTTTCACCGTCGTAAAGATGGTTCGATCTTTGCCATCGAGTACACCACGTCGCTGGTGATTATGGATGGTGTCGAGTTCGTGCTGGGGATCGACCGGGATATCACCGAGCGCACACGCATGGAAGAATTGTTGCGCCAGAGTGAGGAGCGCTACCGAACGACTGTCGAGCATGCACCAATTGGCGTCATCACGGTCAATGCGACTGGACAGGTGATGGCGATGAATCAGAAATACAAAGATATTCTGGGATATGAGGAAGCGGACCTGACCGACGCCTTCTCGGTTCCGCTTTTGATACATCCGATGACGACGAAATAACCAGACAACTGTTTATCGATCTCGTAGAAAATCGTGAATCACATGTCCACATGCAACAGCGGTGTATCCACCGCGATGGCCACGTTGTTTGGGTCAAGTGGTCGGCTTCCGCCGTTCGAGATGGTGACGGATGCTATCAGTATGCCATCGTGATGGTCGAAGATGTTACAGATTATAAACGGGTCGAAGCAGCGTTACGCGACAGCGAGGCGCGGTTCCGTTCGGCATATGAGCATGCTGCTATTGGTTTGGCGCTGATTTCGCTGTCGGGTCAACTTTTTCAGGCGAATCCGGCCTTATGCAACTTTTTAGGATACACGGAAGCAGAGTTACAGCAAAAGCATGTCGAAGAAGTATCCTATGCGGACGATGTAGCGAAAGACTACACAGATGATGCTTGATTTGCTTGAAGGCAGGGCTGCCTCCTACCAGATCGAGAAGCGCTATGTCCATCGAGATGGTTCGATCCTGTGGGGCCTCCTTTCCGCATCCCTCGTGCGAGGACCAGACGGTGTGGCGGTGTATGGCATTGCACAGGTTCAGGATATAACCGGACGTAAGTACATGGAAGCGGCGCTGCGAGAAAGCGAGGACCGTTTTCGCAGTGCGAATCTTCACGCTGCGGTCGGCATGGCATTGGTCACCACCGACTACACTATTACACAAGCCAATCCCGCGCTGGAGGCGATCCTGGGCTATGCTGAGAACGGGTTGATCAATCGTTCGGTCAGGGAGATCACATATCCGGACGACTACGAATTGGATGTGGCGCTTGCACACCGATTGCTTGCGGGCGAGCTTGATTCGTTTCAGCTTGAAAAGCGTTATATCCACCGTGATGGCTCCACGATCTGGGGTTCCCTGAATGTTTCGCTGGTGCGGGCGCTGAACGGTGAACCGTTGTATTTTATCGCGCAGTTGCAGGACATCACGGAAGCAAAGCGTGTCGAGCAAGAACTCAGACTGGCGCGTCGTCGCTTGGCCGAAAGCCGTGAAGCCGAACGGTTGCACCTGGCACGAGAACTCCATGACGGTGCTGTGCAGCAATTGCTTGGCATCAGCTATCAGCTTGTCGCCAGTCCGCAACGTGCGACGGATCATGATGAGCCGACGGTGGCCCAGTCAGATGCACGGGCGCTCAAAACCGAAGTCGTGCGTAAACAGTTGTTAGAAGTCGTGTCGCAGTTACGTGGCCTGATGCGTGAGTTACGTCCGCCGGGGCTGGAAGAATTCGGCTTGCCAGCGGCGCTAGAAGGATACGTCGGGCAATTGTTGTGCGGAGTATGAGGGTGCGCTTCCAGACATCACGCTTGAACTCGACCCGAACGATGGACGGCTCACAATTCCGGTGGCCGTGTGTTTGTTCCGGGTGGCGCAGGAGGCTATTCGCAACGCGATCAACCATGCCAACGCCGAACGCATCATCGTGGCTCTATGCTTCTATGCCGATGATGTTGAACTCAGCGTTGCGGATGACGGGTGCGGTTTTGTCGTGCCGCCGCGTATCAGCCAGTTGGTGCATGAACATCATTATGGCATCGTGGGCATGTCCGAGCGGGTGGCAGCCGTCGATGGACAACTCACCATCGACGCACAGGAGGGTGTGGGGACGACGATCTGCGTGCGCGTCGGACTGTAACATGTGACGGCACTCGCTGAACTGACCACGGACCTCCAATGCCGACCGACGCTCGCTGATAATCACGCTGTCGTCATATTCCTTAGTGTTGTGCGCGGCCGTCCATGGCTGTCTCACACGAGTTTTACGCGCGGCACACGTACAACCGAGGGGACAGTCCCCTCGGTTGTCATGTAATTGCTAGGCGTGTGGATCGACATCAAGCGCATAGAACAGGAAGCTGTAGATGTCGGCGGCCTCCTCGATGATCTTCGCTGTAGGCTTGCCCGCTCCGTGTCCGGCCCTGGTTTCGACGCGCAGCAGCGTCAGGTTGTCGCCGGGTTGGCCGCCTGGAGCGTCGCCGCGAACTTCTTGGCGTGCGCTGGCACCACGCGGTCGTCGGTGTCGGCGCTGGTGATCAGCAGTCGGTGGGTAGGCGACGCCCTTCCGCACGTTGTGCAGCGGCGAATACGCGTACATGAACCTGAACTGGTCGGCGTCGGCCTCGGCGTTGCCGTACTCCGGAATCCAGTAGCGCCCGACGGTCCATTGATGGTAATGCAGCATGTCGATGACTGGCACCTGGCAGACGACCGCGCCCCAGAGGTCGGGGCGCTGCACCATCGTGGCAGCCACCAGCAGGCCGCCGTTGCTGCCGCCGTTGGATGCCAGCTTTTGCGGCGTTGGTGTACCCCTGCGCGATCAGCCATTCGCCCGCGGCGATGAAGTCGTCGAACACATTTTGCTTGCGATCGAGCATGCCCGCCTGGTGCCACTCCTCGCCGTATTCGTTGCCGCCACGCAGGTTGGCGATTGCCAGTACCCCGCCATGTTCGAGCCACACCAGGCGGCTGGTGCTAAAGGCAGGCATCAGGCTGATGTTGAAACCACCGTAGCCGTATAGCAACGTCGGGTGGTCCCCGCTCAACGCCAAATCCTTGCGGTGGGTGATGAACATGGGGATGCGCGTGCCGTCTTTGGACGGATAAAAGACCTGGGTCGTCTGGAAGCGCGAAGCGTCGAACGCGATCTGTGGCTGGCGAAACGGCGCGGTCGTACCGTCTGTGAAGTCATAGCGATAGATGCTGGGCGGCTCCAGGAACGATTGCCAGGACCAGAACACTTCCGAGGACGTACGCTTACCGCTCACCTGGCTAACCGAGCCGATGCCACTGGTGGGCAGCGTCCCTTTCGGCGCGCCGTCGAGCCCAAATACGCGCAACTCGTGCTGTACGTCGTGCTTGTAGACCACCACCAGATGCTCGCCCGCCACGGTGACCGAATCAATCGGATCGTCGCCCTCGTCCACGATCACGCGCCAGTCAGCACGGTCGGGGTGGTCAAGGTCGATGGCGACGACGCGACCGCGTGGCGCATTGGCATCGGTGTGGATATAAAAGGTGTTGTCTACGCAATCGACCAGGCGATACATCGCGTCGCCACCGTCCAGCAGGCGCACCATGTGCGTGTCGTCGTCGATGGGGGCGTAATACAAACGATTGCGCGGGTCGGTGCCGTGCCACACATGCAGCACGAGGTAGCGTCCGTCGTCGGTGATGCTCGGGTCGAAGCCGAGTTCTTTGGCGTCGGGCCGCTCGTACACCAGGCGGTCGTTCTCCTGTGCCGTGCCGAGGGTGTGCCAGTACACGCGATGGTAGTTGCTTTGATCTTCGGGCGGCACCGTGCCGGGTTCGGGGAAACGCGCATAGTAAAAGCCCGCGTTATCGTGCCGCCATGCGACGAACGAAAACTTACACCAGCGAATCACGTCGGGGTAGTCCACGCCGCTTGTCAGGTCGCGCACGCGGATTTCCTGCCAGTCGCTCCCGTAAGTCGAAACGCCATACGCCATCAGCAATCCGTCGTGGCTCCACGCCGCCGATGACAACGCTACGGTGCCGTCGTCGCTGAGTTGGTTGGGGTCCAGCACTTCCACAGGCGTACCGTCGAGCGTGTCGAGGCGATAGATCACGTTCTGATTTTGTAGCCCGTCGTTCTGACTGAAAAAGTAATGTGCGCCCTCTTTGTGCGGAACAGTGTAACGCTCGTAGTCCATGACCTCTTTCAACCGCTGCTCCAGGCGTTCGCGAACGGGTTGCCCGCGGATGATGCCAAAGGTCAGGTCGTTTTGCTGCTCGACCCATGCCTGAGTCGCGGGAGCCGCGGCATCCTGAAGCCAACGATATGGATCAGGTATAGGAGTGTCATGAAACTGTTCGACGACATCATCGCGTGATGTCGCTGGATACCGTATACGTGTTTTATCGTTCATTGCACAATCCTTCTAGTTCGTCGTCAGTACCGTAGATAACCATTGGAGCTAGTTCATTACAAACTGAACTCGGCAATTGATAACCGAATCGTGCCATCGTCATCCACGACCAATCCATCCCAGGTGACCAAGATGTTGAACAGTGCCATTGTATAGGCAAGTCTCGCGTTGACCCCATCCCAGCATCGCTGGCTGAACTTCTTGAGGTTGCACACGCCCGTCAGCATCGAGAGCACCGTTTCCACAACCATCCGTCCACTCCACGTCCCACGCTTGCATGCCTTCTGGTTCGAGGGATCTCCATCTGCCGCATGAAAGGCCATGTCCGTGAACACCACCATCTCATCTTCGAAGTCCGAGATGAGTGGTTGGAAAGCATTATCTGCCATGCCTGCATCGCCCGATTCCCATGCCACGATCAAGCCCTGGCTGTTGACCAGATACGCCAGTTTCGCTCCCACGATCCAGCGATGATTCGATAATCCCTTGCGCCCAATCTGCCACTCCGAACGGTCTTCACGCCAGGGATGGATCAACTCAATGCCATAGGTGTCACAGACGCCGAGCAGAGTTGGCTGTGCCAAGAAGAACTCCGACCAATCTTGATGGGTGGCAAAGAGGCGAAAGAGGCGGGTTCGGTGAGGCAAGCCAGGAAAGAAGCCACGGTAATTCTTGTGAATCCAGCGATAGAAGGCACGTTCACCACCACCTTTGAGGGCAAAGAGCAGCGCGAGGGTGACGACCTCGCTGGGATACAGCTTGGCTTGGGGATGTTTGGGCTCATCTTTCATGACAGCGTCAACACGAATGTACAAACCTATGATAATCTCTTCGATAGACATGCGGTCCTCCGAACGTAAGAGTTTTGAACACCCCTTACAATGCCGAGACCGCATGTCTTTGTCAAGAATCCACTAGCTCCAATGGTTAGATAGTGTACGTCAATACCGCTACGCGCACGAGTTCCGCATCGTTCACTGCAGGGCTCCGTCAACGTCGTGAAATCTGTCATCCTGAACCGCAGTGAAGGACCTTTCCGAACGAGAGAGCAGACTCTTGGGCCCAGCGGGCACCCGCTCAGAGTGACAATCTCGCGGGAAATCGTGCTCTGGACCGGACTTTGACGGAGCCCTGATGTTGCACAATTGCACGGGAGCATCCAAGAGTTGTCAGACAAGCGCAAACACCGTCTTTCATCGAGCAACAGCGGTGTTTTGGGATGTGTCATACCGAGGTACGAGGAATCCGTCTTTGCCCTTTACTCGTGAGACGGATTCCTCGTACCTCGGTATGACAAGTTCAGGATTCCATCACTCCGAGAGCACGTGGTATCTGACAACTCTTGGATGCTCCCCAGTTGCACGGG
>CAWAJS010000013.1:0-84395 GCA_963782315.1 uncultured Chloroflexia bacterium | reverse complement strand
CTTCCACGGTCTCCGACACACCGCATATAGTCTGCTTGCCGAAATGGGTGACCCTGCTCGTGTCGCGATGGACATCCTTGGTCATTCCGACACCAAGATCACCAGGAACCTACACACGCACGTTGATGACGCGGCGAAGATTCGGGCAAGGGATGCTATGGAGTACATTATTGCGGCCAGCGAAGCGCTTTGTAAACACGTAGCTACACGGGTTGTTACATTATGCAAAAAAACAGGTCCGCCAGAGCGGCGGACCTGCGGTATACTGTGGCTCCTCGACCAGGTCTCGAACCTGGAACCCCCTGATTAACAGTCAGGTGCTCTACCATTGAGCTATCGAGGATCAATTTGTGTCGGTGATTATACACAGGAGTTTTCGGTCTGTCAAACCCACGTGTGCAATTAGATTTCAGTACTTTTAGCCTTCACGTGTGGGCGTTTGTGATCGTGCCTGGAACCACTGACGGTTCTGGCCCATCTTTGATTCCGTGTTTGAGCGCTCAGTCTTTGTCGGAGTGTGAAGGCAACCCCCTGTGCTAATGCGCAATACCCTGTGGAGTTTCGGCTCGCAGATCGTTCGCCTTGCTACAGTGCTCCTACTGATCGCGGTGCTCGACCCGGCGGCGCGTGGTCTGCAAAGCCTCTTGATTTTGCTGCCTAGCTTGATCGCCGTGCTGTCGATGCTGGGTGTCGGCACGGCGACGCCGGTCGTACTCTATCGCGGCGTCGACGAAGAACGGTTGCTTGGAACGCTGATTGGTCTTGGGTTAATCATGGTGTCGTGCGTCAGTGTCGTTCTTCTGCCGCTGACGCCGCTGATGGCATGGTATCTGAGCGATCCACAACGCTATACTGTGGGTACGCGCGAGGTTGCGGTTGGCTTGCTGTTCTTTCCGCCAACACTGATGGGTGATTACCTGCGGGCGTTTCTGGCGGCACGTCGCGACTTGCGCAGCGTCGCGCTGACACAAGCGGCGCAGGCGCTCGCGCAACTTCTGCTTGCCGTCGTGCTGGTCGTTGGTCTACGTGCCGGTCCTATGGGCGCGGTATGGGCGACGGTTGCATCAGGCTGGGTCGGCTGCATTGCTGCTGCCATTTATGCCCATCGCTATGGCAGTTTGCGTCCACGCCTGTGCTGGTCGATCCTGCGTCCGATGTTCAGCCTGGGACTACGCGCTCATGCCGGGAACATCGTTCAAACCTTTAATTATCGTCTGGATGCTCTGCTGGTGCAGGGCTACATCGGGCAGGCTGCGGTGGGCTTGTATCAGACGGGTGTGGCGCTCGCGGAGATGGTCTGGTATCTTCCCAATGCCGTCAGTGTCGCGCTCGTCCCTGAAATAGCAGCGACCTCGAGTCGGGATGTAACGCCGCGTGTGGTACGTCACACCTTCATGCTTACGCTGCTTTCAGCGTTTGGGTTAATCGTCGTCGTGTGGCCTGTGTTGACATACGTGCGTCCGGCGTATGGCGGTGCGTTCGGACCGATGTGTATTCTGCTCGTTGGGGTGGTCGCCCTCAGTGTCCATAAAGTGATTTCGGGCGATTTGCTCGGTCAAGGATTGCCAAAGTATCCCTCATATACCGCCCTGGTAGCTCTTGTCGTGACAATCGTTGGCGATATCGTATTGATTCCGCGGTGGGGTATCATAGGGGCAGCGACGGCGTCGGCGTCGGCATATTTGACCCAAACGCTGCTATTGTTGTGGCTCTACCGCCGTGTGAGTGGGGTGCGTTGGCGTGACATGTTGGTGCCGCGCCGGGAAGATGTGGCATACTACCGCCGCTTGTTCGTGCGATTACGGCGAGGATAATCAGTGTCGATGCGTATTTGTATCATCGGACCCGCCTCCAACGTCCATGTCCATCGCTGGTCGACGGCGATGCTCGAACGCGGTCATAGCGTGAGTTTGCTTTCGACCTCGCCGCTCCCTGCTGCCTTCCCCGCACCGCTGACGAATGTTCCAGTGTACGAGGTGCCAACCGCGCGACCAGGCATGGATCGCCGCGAGCGTTTCACACGTCTGATCGGCGGTTGGGCACGTGTTCCATCGCTACTGGCGACCCTCAATCTCGACATCGTGCATGTTCACTCGCTGCCGGCGCCAGCGGCGACACCGTTTCTGATGCGTGTACCCCGGCTCGTGGTTTCAGCCTGGGGATCGGATGTGGTATGGCGGCATCCGCGTAAGGAGCGCCTCTACCCGTGGCTGCTCGCGCATGCGACACGAGTAACTGCGACCTCAGAGTATCTGGCGAACGTGGTAGCAAGCTACCTTCGTGCCCATCGTACAATCGAGGTCATCGCCTTCGGTGTCGATGGTTCAATCTTCTATCCTGCCCCCATGCGCTCATCGGTCTCCCGTATCGGCACACTCCGCCATCTCGAGCCGAAATATGGCATCGATACACTGGTTCGTAGTCTGCCCGCGATTCTGGCAGCCCACCCTTCGGCGTTCATGGATATCGCGGGTGAAGGGGAGCAACGACACCACCTTGAACAGATGATCGATACGCTTGGGGTGGCTCGCCGTGTCCACCTGCGTGGCAGGATCGAGCATGCGCTAGCTCCCGCCCTTTTTGCGAAGCCTGGACCTATTCGCGAATCCCTCACGCGAGGAGGAGTTCGGTGTTGCTGCTGTCGAAGCACAGGCCAGTGGGCTTCCGGTTGTGGCCTCCCGCGTCGGCGCGTTGCCCGAAGTCGTATTGGATGGAGAAACCGGAATTCTGGTGCCGCCAGACGATCCGGCTGCGCTCGCGGAAGCGCTGAGCGCCCTGCTTGCCGAGCCTGATCGTGCTGCACGTATGGGGCAACGCGCACGCGAGTGGGTCATGCAGCGCTATCGCTGGGAGGATAACGTCCAGCAGATGCTGAATGTCTACGAGGAAGTGCGAGCAGCGGCATGAAGCGGTTGCTGATGGTTGCCTATGACTTCCCTCCGCGAGGTGGCAGCGGCGTATTTCGGGTGGCGAAATTCGCACGCTACCTCCCTGAGTGGGGGTGGCTTCCTGCGGTCGTAACGGTGGCGGGTGAAGGTCCGCATCCCGACTACCGTTTGCTCGCGGAGCTACCCGCGGGTATCGACGTGCAGCATGTGCGACCACTGAAGCGTAAACGAACGTCTGACGCGCCTTCGCACGCGCGTGGTGACGCCGCTCTGGTGCGGGGCGGCAGGCGTTCGCGGCTCAAACCGTGGATAGTTCCCGATGCACAGCTTGGCTGGGTGCCAGGAGCGCTACAGGCCGTCCGGCGGCGTTTGCAAGTGGGCGACATCGACGCGATCCTGACCAGTGGACCGCCTTTCTCGACGCACCTGGTCGGTCTGGCTATTAAGCGCCGCTATCCGTCGCTACCATGGGTAATGGATATGCGCGACCTGTGGAGCGAGGGATTCGACCAACATTCGTTGCTGCCCTATAAGCTCAATCGGTGGCTCGAACGATCCTGCGTGGAACGTGCTGATCGGGTGACCGTCGTAACCGACGCGATGGGACGACTGATGTGCAAGCGACTGGGTGTGCCAGCCGACAAGTTCGTGACTATCACCAATGGATTCGACCGCCAGGACTTCAAGCCGTACCTGAGCGAGCGCAGGGCGAGCGATGTCGTGCGATCGACCCCGGTCCTCAAGCTGTGTTACGTCGGGACGATCACGGATTTACAGGTCACGGGCATCGCGAACGTGTTCGCCGCTCTGGAACAGCTTGAGGCGGCGGGAACGACCAACCTGCACCTCGAACTGGTCGGCGCGTTTGGGGCATCGGTTCATCGACGGGCTGGCGCGTTGGTTGATGCAGGCATGGTGTCATTTCTGCCGTTCCAGCCGCATCATGCGGCGATCGCGTGTATGATGGACGCCGATGTGTTGCTGCTGGTGCGCCCCGACGACCTGGATGGACGCATCGTGCATACCAGCAAGATATTTGAGTACATGGCAGTGGGGCGTCCGATCTTCGCGATCTCGCCCCCAGGCGAAATTGCGACGTTAGTGACGACCGAACACCTTGGAAGGTGGGTTGCTCCTGGCGACGTGGGGGCGATTGTCGAAGCGTTGCGAGCGATGCTTCATGAGCATCGCAACGGTATGTGGGCGCTTCCAACTTCGGACGCGCAACGCCTGGATCGCTGGGAGCGGCGCACGTTGACCGGAATACCTGGCACATCTTTTGGATAGAATAGCCGCTTGAACGGCATCAGCCACGAAAGGCCACTACATGCGGGTTCTCGATCTGGGATGTGGACGAGCGAAAACCGAGGGTGCAATCGGTATCGACGTTAATCGCGATTCGGATGCTGACATTATCCATGACTTGAACGATCTGCCGTATCCGTTTCTTGACGATACCTTTGATCGCATCATCTGTAGTGGCATCATCGAACATGTAGACGACGTGGTGCGCGTGATGGAAGAATTGCACCGCGTAAGTCGTCCCAACGGTGTGATCGAGATCATGACGCCCTATTTTTCGAGCGTTGATGCCTGGACAGACCCGACCCACAAGCATTATTTTTCGTCGCGCTCATTCGACTACTTTACGGGTGAATTTCCCGAATATAGCTTCTACTCACGCGCCCGATTCCGCAAACAACGTGTCGATATTCAGTTCTGGTCGTTGCCGCGCCTGTTCAATATCCGGCCACAACACTGGCTGGGCGCGAAGTTGCTCGCCGACCAGGCGCCGATGATCTACGAACGCTTTTTCGCCTTTATCTTTCCGGCGCAGCGCATCTATTTCGAACTGGTCGCCATCAAATGATTCGGGTAGGACTGGATTTCCAATCCACACTCGGACAGCCGACTGGCATCGGTTCGTACACGCTTGCACTGGCGCGTGCGTTGAGAGCGCGTGGTGATACCGAAGTTGTGCCGCTCGATTGGGGACAGGAGCGTGTTATGCGTGTGGATCGGCGTCTGCGCTGGCAGCAGGTGGCATTGCCCGCATGTGCAAAGCAACGCAACGTAGACATCCTGCATGTGACGGGCTTCGACGCGCCGATGTGGCAGCCGGTGCCGACCGTGATAACGGTGCATGACCTGATCGGGATGATATTTCCCGCTAACCTGCCACCTGTTGCCCGGTGGTATTGGTCGCGCTGGTTGCCGTGGAGCGTGCGACGAGCGCGCCATATCATCACCGGATCGGAAGCGACTAAACGCGATCTGCAACGGTTGCTGGCCGTTCCCACGGACCGTATCAAGGTCATACTAGACGGTGTGGACGAGCGTTTCGGTCCGCAACAGCCGGAGGCAATCGCGGCTGTGCGCGAACGCTATCATATACCTGCAGGCAGGATTGTGCTCTATGTCGGTACGATCGAGCCGCGCAAAGGCATCGATACGCTTCTTGCTACATGGGCGCGTATCGCCGCCGCTCATGCTGATGCCACGCTTGTCATCGCCGGTAAAGAAGGCTGGGCGACGGCAGTGCTGCACGAGCAGGAGCGTACGCTAGGGATCGAGCGGCGTGTGTGCTGGCCTGGCTACATTGCCGAAAACGATATTGCAGCGCTCTATGCCGTAGCAGATGTGTTTGTGTTTCCATCTCGCTATGAGGGATTTGGGTTGCCGCCGCTGGAGGCCATGGCGAGCGGTGTTCCTGTGGTGTCTAGCGATGCGTCATCGCTGCCGGAGGTCGTCGGCGACGCCGGAATCTTGGTGCGCCCCGACGACGTAAGCGGGTTCGCTACGGCGATTGAGCAGATGCTGACGCAGCCCGACCTCGCCGCGATGTATCGCGAACGTGGCTTAGGGCGTGCCAGGTTGCTACGCTGGGAGCGCACCGCTGAGCAAACACGCCAGGTCTATCAAGAAATATTGGAACGACGGTGAGGAACAACGACGTACGGGTACAGGTGTGTTTTGATTATTCCGCTGCCCTGCAACAGGGAGCCGGCATTGGGCGCTACGGACGCGAGATGCTACCACGTCTGCGCGATGCACTCGCCCCCGACGGACTAAGCGTCTTTGCCAATGGTACGAGCAGCAGTGCATTACCGTCGCACCTTGACTCATATGGACGCTGGACGGTGCCATGGAATAATAAGGCGTGGCGCGTGTTGGTGGCACTTGACTATTTGTTGGGCCGTGACCGTGATAGGATGCTGCCAGGCGTCGATTGCTTCTTCGCCGCAGATCATTTGCTGCCACGCTTCGGAGCGATACGCTCGCTCATCAATATTCGTGATCTCAGCTTCATCCTATTTCCGCAGTATCACACGCGCTTCAGTCGCACCTTTCAGCGCCTGATGATGCCGCGCTTCGCACGTCACGCCACGCATATCGTCGTGCCGTCGCGTTCGACGCAGCGCGACATCGAAACGCACTACGATGTGCGGTCTGACCGCATCACGGTGATCCCCGAAGGTGTCGACGAGCAATTTCGACACCCTGTGCTGGTACAGGAGCGCAGCCGGATTCGCACGACCTATGACCTGCCGCACCCGTTTGTGCTCTATGTCGGAACGCTGGAGCCGCGTAAGAACATTGCGGGTTTGGTCGACGCTTTCGCCGAGGTGGTGCGTGCGCGTGGGGACGAGCCGCTCGACCTCGTGTTAGCTGGAAAGTTGGGTTGGTTGCATCAGCCGATCATAGAACATATCGTGACGTCCGGGTTGGGTGAGCGTGTACGACGTATCGGTTACGTCGCGGATGCTGATCTGCCTGCGTTGTATGCGGCTGCCGAGGTGTTCGCCTTTCCCACCTGGTACGAGGGCTTCGGACTGCCGCCGCTCGAAGCGATGGCCTGTGGTACGCCCGTCGTATCCAGCAACGCGGGATCGCTGGCAGAGGTCGTGGGGGATGCTGGTTTATTGGTCGATCCTGGTTCGCCGCGTGACCTTGCATCTGCTCTCCGAAGCGTCATTGACCGGCCCGACCTACGCGAACAGTTGGCACAAGCAGGCCAGCAGCGAGCCGCCGACTACACCTGGGAACGGACAGCGCAACGAACTGCCGAGGTTATACGGCGCTACGGTGCTATGAATGATCAGGCTGTTTAGGGCATACGAGGAATATTCATGCGTGTTGCCATCGATGCACGAGCAATAGGGTCGGAATTCCCGGGCATCGGGCGGGCGACACGCGGCCTATTGTTTGGATTGCATGCGCTTGACCACGATGTGACCTTCATCGTACTTCATCAGCCGCAACATCGCGAACTGCTTGATGCCATCGGCTTAGGCCAGGATGATCGCTTCCGACTGCACGCTTGGGTCGATGCTCCCCTGAGCATCGCACAACAATGGAATGGCCCACGGCTGGCACGCCGTTTCAACCCCGATGCCTGGCACGCGCCGTATTATTTCCGACCATTTTTCGGTTTGCCGCCAACCGTCGTCACCGTTTTCGATACGATTGGGCTTGCTCCGGCGAGCGGAGGTGGGAGTGTCCGAAGCAGCCCGCGTACGATGGCCTGGCACGCGGCTATGCGCCTTTCGTTACGTACGGCACGGCACATCGTAACGGCCTCTGATGATGCAAGGCGCGACCTTGAACGGTCGTACCATGTATCCTCGGAGCGCTTGAGTGTTGTGCCGCTCGCAACCGAACCACACTTTACACCACCCGTTCCTGACGCCATCGCGCACATACGCACAACCTATGACCTGCCCGAACGCTACGTACTCTATCTTGGCAGCCATAAGCCCCACAAGAACCTGGTGGCGTTGGTCGAAGCATGGGCGCTGCTCATGCGTGACGCTTCGGACGACGTGCCGCTACTGGTCCTGGCGGGACGCGGAGACCCACGTTACCCTGAAGCACGCCAACGAACGACACAGCATGGACTTGACGCACGTATTCGTTTCCTGCCGGACGTTCCCGATGATGCGCTGCCAGCATTGCTCGGTGGCGCGACCGTTTTGGTATTTCCGTCGCTTCACGAAGGTTTCGGTTTTCCTCCGCTGGAAGCTATGGCTGTAGGAACGCCCGTTGTGTCGTCGAACCGCACCAGTCTGCCTGAGGTCATTGGCGACGCTGGATGGCTTGTTGACCCTGAACCCGAAGCACTGGCTGACGGCATTCGACGCGTGCTCGGCGACGACGCGTTGCGCTCGACGCTGCGACGACGCGGAATAGAGCGTGCCGCTCAGTTCTCCTGGGAGCGCACGGCCAGTATGATGCTTGGGTTGTACCGCACCGTTGCTCAGGATGCTAGCCATAGCGGGAGCATCCTGCGTCAGTAGTACAATCGATCCCTGAATCAGTTTCACACTCGGCTACTGCTTGCTGCTTCGATGGTCAATCGTCGTTGGTCGTTGGTCGTGTCGTTGGTCGTTGGTCTGTCGTTGGTCTGGTTATATTGACATAGTATGAAACTCCTTGGTATAGTTGAGGTGGTAGGTGGCCCGCCGCTGATGTACCGCCCTTCCCCTGGAAGGGCTTTTTCGTCCCCGGTTTACCATCGCTGAAAGGATGCCTCGCTATGGCTATCTCGGTCGCATTATTCGATCTCGACAACACCCTTTATCCCGCCTCGAACGGCCTCATGAAGCATCTCGATTCCCGTATCGGTACGTTCTTCGAAGAAACCTTTGGTCTTGGCTCCGAAGAATCAATGCGACTGCGCCATCACTATTACAACACCTATGGCACGACATTGCGTGGAATCCAGCATCATCATGACATCGATCCTGAACGCTATCTTCAATACGTCCACGATATTATCCTTCAGTGAGTATATTATCGCGGATGCGATGCTGGACAAGGCGTTGCACGCGCTTCCGGCACGGAAGATTGTATTCACGAATTCGCCGCGAGAATACGCCGACCGTGTGTTGGCGGAACTTGGCATCTCGCACCATTTCGAACATATCTTCGACACGCGCTTCTTCCAGTTTGTGTGTAAACCTGAGCCTTCGTGCTACGAACGAGTTCTGCTAGAACTTGGCATTGATGGAACGGAAGCAATCATGGTTGAGGACATGGCGAAAAACCTTCCTCCGGCATCTCGGCTCGGCATAACAACGGTGTTGCTCGACGGGCCTGACCAGAATGCAGCGTTGGCGGACTATGTGGTACCTGATGTGTTGCGAGCGGTCGAACTCGTGGGACGGTTGGCTTCCCCTTATTACCCCGACGAGCGGACGTTGATCGGGGATGTTGTTCGCGCGATGGCACACGACTAGCCCTTCATTCGCTCACCACACGGACATGTCTGAAAATCGAACATATGTTCATTATTGGATAATATAGACCCTGTTTTCGGTTGCCCATCTGCCTTCAAGTTCGTATACTTACACCATCACCGCTTAGGAGGATTCATGGCGCACCCAAAGCTAGCCCTGGTCGATGGTCACGCCGTCGCGTTTCGGGCGTTTCACGCACTACGCGATGCTAACCTGCGTACCTCGGATGGCGAGCCGACGTACGCCGTCTATGGCTTCTGGCAGATCGTCCTCACGACGTTACAAAAATTACAGCCAGAGTATGTGGCGGTTTCGTTTGATGTAGGCAGAACGTTTCGCCACGATGAGTTCGTCGATTATAAAGCTGGCCGTGCGGAAACACCTGACGAGTTTCATGTACAACTCGCCCGAATCAAGCAGTTGGTTGAGGCGCTCAATATACCAATCTATGTTTCTCAGGGCTTCGAGGCCGACGATGTGATCGGTACACTGGCGCGACAAGCGACTGCCAAAGATGTCGACACGTATATCATTACCGGCGACAGCGACACGCTGCAACTGGTCGATGAATGTGTGTATGTCATGCTGGCGACGCCCTATGGCAAGACGCAGGAAGCTAAACTGTACGATTACGATGCGGTTGTCGAACGCTACAAGGGGCTGAAACCGAATCAGCTTGCTGATCTGCGTGGTCTGAAAGGTGATGTCTCCGATAACATCCCCGGCGTCAAAGGCATCGGCGAAACCAGCGCCGTGCAGATGCTCAACCAGTTCGGCTCGGTCGAAGGCATCTACGAACATCTGGACGAAGTATCGAACCGCTACCGCAAGCACCTTGAAGGGCAGAAGCGACGCCGCGTTGTTCTCAAAACGACTGGCGACGATCAGGACCGACGTGCCGGTCGAACTGAACCTGGAACATTCGCGTTTGCACGACTACGATCATGAAGCCGTCGTCGAACTGTTCCGCGAGCTACAGTTCGGCAGTCTGCTCAAAAAGCTGCCAGGACACGAGCAGGGCGTCCAGATCGAGGACTCCCGCGCCGGCAGCACCCGCCAAGAAAGCTACGGCACGCAAGGGCGCTGCCCAGCAGATCGGTATGTTCGATGTTGGGGATGTGGAGGCCGCACACACGACGGCCTTGATCACGCCATCGGGACCACCGCCACCTGCTCATGGCACCTACACGACCGTCGTAACGCCCGAACAACTGGACGAACTCGTCAAAGCGCTCGATCAGGCTGATGTTGTCGCGTTTGACGCCGAAACGAACTCGCTGTCGTTTCTGGACGCCGAGATTGTCGGTATTTCCCTCTCTACTGCTGCCGGAACAGCGTACTACGTTCCCATCGGGCATCGCGAGGGTGACCAACTCGACCGCGAGATCGTCTGCGACGCGCTGCGTCCATTCTTCGAGGACGGCAAGCGTGCCAAGGTCGCACATAACGCCAAGTTCGACATGCTGATGCTGCGTCGGCTCGACATTGAAGTGCAAGGGTTGACCTTCGACACCATGATCGCCGCGCAATTACTAGGTCAACAGGCAGCCGGCCTCAAGGATTTATCGTTCAATATCCTGGGCGTTCAGATGACCGAGATCACCGAATTGATCGGCACGGGTCGCACGCAAATCACCTTCGATTATGTGCCGCTCGACCAGGCGACGCCCTACGCCGCTGCCGACGCGGATATGACGCTGCGCCTGTACGAACACTTCAAAGTCGAGTTACAGAACGTGCCGAAGATCGCGCATATCTTCGAGGCCATCGAAATGCCGCTGGTTCCGGTGCTGGTGGCGATGGAATGGATGGGGATCAAGGTCGATGTTGCGACGCTCGAATCCCTGTCCGGCACGCTGGCAGCGCGTATCCAGGAGATCGAAGCCGAGATCTACGAGCACGCGGGCTACACCTTCAATATCGGATCAGGCCAGCAACTCAGCGATGTGCTGTTCGGCAAGTTGCAAGTGCCAACTTCCGGGCTATCGAAAACCAAGAGTGGTCACTATTCGATCACGGCGGAGGTCCTCGATAAGTTGAGCGGCGTGCATCCGATCATCGACCTGATCCTGGAACATCGTCAACTGACCAAGCTGAAATCGACCTACGTCGATGCGCTACCACTGCAGGTCGATAAGGTAGGTCGCATCCATACATCCTACAACCAGTTAGGTGCCGCGACCGGACGTTTGAGTTCCAACCAGCCGAACCTGCAAAATATTCCTGTTCGCACCGAGCAGGGACGCGAAATCCGTCGTGCCTTCATCACCGAGCCGGGGTGGAAGTTGCTCGCCGCCGACTATTCGCAGGTAGAGCTACGGATTCTGGCACATGTGACGCAGGACCCGGCGTTGCTGGCGATCTTCAAGAACGAAGAAGATATCCATACAGCTACAGCGTCTCGGTTGTTCAATGTCACCGCCGATAAGGTGTCCAAGAATCAACGCCGCATCGCCAAGATGACGGTCTTTGGCGTGATATACGGCATCTCGTCCTTTGGCCTTGCGGCACGCACCGACCTTAGCCGCGAGGACGCCCAGAAGATGATCGACGGGTTGTTCGCGACTTATCCCGGCTTACGCACATATATCGACGATACTCTGGCCTTCGGTCGCGAGCATGGCTACGTCGAAACGCTGATGGGACGGCGGCGCTATGCCCCTGAACTGCGCTCGTCGCATGGTGGTCGTCGTCAGGCCGCCGAACGTGAATCGATCAACGCTCCGATCCAGGGCACCAACGCCGACCTGATCAAACTGGCGATGGTCAACCTCCACGCCGAAATCAAACGCCGTGGCTTGCAAACGCACATGCTGCTCCAGGTGCATGACGAACTGGTGCTGGAAGTCCCCGATGACGAGATGGATGAAGTCACTACCATTGTCTGCGAAACGATGGAAGGCGTCGGCACTGACCTGACCGTGCCGCTGCGCGTCGAAGTCGAATCCGGGCGCAACTGGGAGGAAATGGCCTAGCAGATCACCGACCGCTGACGGTCGTCAGAGATACCGCAAAGATGCCACCCAATATTGGATGGCATCTGATGTTCATATGAGCAAAGCGGTACTTCCATGGTCGGTGGTCAACTCCGCAAAAGTTCGCTCATCCGCAATACGCGGCTGGGGTTCTGGGTCGGTGAGAATAATGTATCGAGCGCGAACACCTGGATAATGTAGTCCTGCCCGCCGATGGTAAAGCGCAGGATGTCGCCCAGCGGGTTGCCGAGCGGTCGCCCAGCGGTCGCCTCGCTCACCATGTACTGATGAAACGGGTGGGAAGGGTTGTATGCGCTCCCGGCGTTGGCGAAGGTGGTTTGGAGCAGCGCGTCGCGTAACGCCTGATTGGAAGGTATAGGTGATGGCGCAGGTGCCTGTGGGGTCGATGGCACAGGTGCAGGCGCGCCCTGTATCTGGTCCTCTTCCATCCAGTCGTCGATCAGCTTGTTCACATGGTCGATATACGCCTGAGGCTGGTTGCCGTCCGATGTGGGAGCGTACACCGGCACGGCCTTTTCGACCGTATCGAGGCCGCGTTCGTTAACGTAGCGTTCGTTGATGCGGTCGCACCAGTCGATCAAGCCATCCTGCCAGGTGGGGTAGATCGCGAAATTGCGCGGATGGCGACCGGACGCACGTTCGGGCTTGTAGGGCGCACGCACGTTGCCCCAGTTCTTGGTTTCCGAGGCAATCCCACGGGTGCCGAAGACCGATTCATGAGCGAAGAAGGCCAGCGACACCGCCGGATCGAGGCCGGTCTGCGCGATGATGGTGTAGCATTCATCCGAGATCGGCGCACACGGCGACTGGTAGCGGATCAGCACGCGGCTGAACTGCGCGGCGGTGATGCGTGGCTGGGATCGGAACGTGTAGTTCATTGGCTGCTCCTAACGCCCACTTAAGATCAAATCACGCCGCGAAAACGCCAGCGTTGCGAGGCTCAAAATAAGTGCGGTCATCGCGATCTGTGCCAATAAAATGGCGATTCGCCGGTAGTGAAGACGCGATTTTGTGCCAGTTGGTATCCCTTCATCGACGGCACCAGCAGCAACGAAAAGACCGATTGCAAGGCTGATATGAATGGATTCGCACGTGCCTGCGACCAATGTTGCTGTACAGGGCGATCGCCAGCGCCGCCAGAAGGAGCAAGCGTGGGGTGTTCTTCAACACCATCGAGGAAATCAGGATCATCAATGCTGTCAGCAACGCGATGTTCAGGATCGTCGGAACGCTGCCAAGCACGACATCGCGCATTGTCAGGTCCGGCGGGCGGTTGACCACCAGCGTGAGCAGCAACACGATTAAGAATGCGACACATACCACGATCACCGAAGCGATATAGATGCCGAGTATATACCCACGTCGAGCGAGTGGGCGTGTCAGCACGATGTAGCTTTGTGGACGGTCCGCGAGGCTGAGCATCGATGAACTGGTGTACAGAGTCAGCAGCAACGTAAAGATTGCGCTCAGTTGGAACATCTGGTCGAGGGCGATGGAGCCACGTGGATTTTGAAAGAACAAACCCCAGAACGCGACCGCCAGTGTTAGCTCTATCAGGATACGTCCGCTGCGCGTATACTCGGTCAGCATCAAACGTGTAAAGGCCAGGATTCGGCGCAGCGCGGTCATCGATCTTTCCCGTTCATAAGTACCTCGAAATAGGTTTCTTCACGCGGTGCCGGCAGCGGCGGTCCATCCGATGGAGTGGCTTCATGCTCACGAATAGCGTTGAGATAGAACTGTTCCATCGCGTCGGCTTCCGGCGCGATGGAAAGGATATGGACATCGTCGTCGAGCAACGCCCGCAGTACGCTTGCCTGTGTTTCGCGTGTCGCCGGATACAGCACGACCTCGGTACGTGTGTACGTGATGGTCGGGCTCATCGCCGTCAGCACTTGGCCTGTTTCAGCAGGAAGGTTGTTGACTTTGATCGTCACAGAATGACCGCGGCCCTGTAACTCTTCAAGCGTGACGACCCGATCAAGCCGACCCTGCATCAGCACACCGACCCGATCGCAAAGCTGTGTAACTTCGCTGAGATGATGTGTACAGATAAACACTGTCCGTCCGGTTTCGCGGATGCGTTGCAGCAACTGCGCCATGTCGCGTTGTCCCGCCGGATCGAGGCCGGACCCTGGTTCGTCTGCGATCAGCATGTCAGGCTCGTGTAGCACCGCCTGTGCCAGTCCCAGGCGTTGGAGCATACCTTTGGAATAGGTGCCAACGCGACGATCAGCGGCTTGCTGCATATCGACAAGTTCAAGAACCGTATCAATCCGCTCATGCAGTTTGAGCCCGGTGAGGTCGGATAATTGGCCGAGCAAGCCAAGATATTCTCGGCCTGTAAACTGCGTATGGTAGCGTGGACGTTCGGGTAGGTATCCGATCCGAACGGTCGAGCGTTCGATCGCCGTTGTGCCAAAAACGCTGATTGTCCCTTGATCCGGTAGCAAAAGGCCCAGGATGCTATGTATGAGCGTCGATTTTCCGGCACCATTCGGCCCAAGCAATCCGAATGCTTCGCCACGAGTGACCACCAGATCGACGCCACGCAGAACGTGGAGTTTACCGTAGCTTTTATGGAGATTCGATATTTCGAGTGCGTTTTCTTCCGCCATGCTGCAATTGTATCCTTCGTAGTGGGCATGGATGGGAGGCTATAATACCGCGATTAGAAGTGTACGCCAAACTGTTGCGGTTTGCTTGGCGACTAAACGAAACATAAAGGAAAACCGATGAACTGGCAACAACCTGCACTTCCCGATGTTCTCAAACAACGTATCTACGAAGCGGTACAGCAAGTTCCTGCTGGCCTTGTCGCCACGTATGGCGATATTGCAGTCGTCGTTGGCGGGGGCGTGGACGCTCGCACCGTTGGATTTGCACTCAACGAGATTCCCAAGCATGGCACCGAAGCCGTGCCGTGGCAGCGAATTATTAACGCGCAGGGCGGTATCAGTACCAAAGGGTTGCTCCAACGCAAGATATTGGAGGATGAAGGTGTCGTCTTTGAAGCCAACGATCGTATTGACCTTGGGCGCTATCGCTGGCCTGGTCCATCGCCCGAATGGGCGAGCGACAATGGCTTTAACGTCATTCCATCCCGTGACGATTCATCCGCCAACCAACTCACCCTGTTTTGAATGACCTCGTTGGTTCAGGCTGGAATGAGATAGCGGATCATGATCGTGGCAAGGCCATAGAACGCCGTCGCTCCTGTCACGTCGGTAAACGTGGTCACGATCACGCCAGACGCTAATGCCGGGTCCGCCTGGATGTACTTGAGAAACATCGGGACGACCGTTCCCGCGATGGCAGCGATGACCATATTCGCGAGCATCGCGGCCCCGGCGATAAGGCCAAGGACGGGCTCGCCGCGCCATACATACCCGATGATACCGACTAAAATGCCGAAGCACAGTCCATTGATTATGCCGACCAGTGTCTCACGCCCGAGTGTACGTCGGGCGTCGCGGACGTCAAGTTGTCCAAGAGCAATCGAGCGAACAATAACAGTCAGCGTCTGGATGCCGGCGTTACCGCCCATGCCAGTGATCATCGGAGCGAATACCGCCAGCAGCGCCACCTGCGCGATGGTGCCTTCAAAGAAGCTCACCACCCAGGCTGCCAGTACGGCGGTTGGGAGGTTGACCATCAACCAGATCAAGCGGCGACGTGAGGCTGTGAATACAGAATCGTACACGTCTTCTTCGGCGGACACGTTCGCCAGGTGATAGATGTCCTCGGTCGCTTCTTCTTCGAGGACGTCGATAACGTCGTCAGCGGTGATAACGCCGACCAGTCGCTGCTCGTCGTCAACGATCGGCAGCGCAAGGAGGTCATACTTCGATAATACTCGTGCGCATTCTTCTTGATCGGCGTCGACCCCAACCGTGATAAGGTCATGGTTCATAAAGGTTTCGAGGCGTGTCGTCGGAGCGGCGATGACGAGTTGGCGCAGGGATACGACGCCGACGAGCCGCTCGGCGGAGTCCGTGACAAACAAATAGTACGCGGTTTCCTCGTCAGGATGCGAGTTACGCAGGATATCGATTGCTTCATCAGCGGTCATCGTTCCCTGGAAGGCGATGACGTGTGGGATCATCAAGCCGCCCGCGCTGTCCTCCTCGTGGGTCAGCAGTTCGCGCACCTCATTCGGTTCATCCATCTCTGCCAGGGCTGCCCTGGCCTTTTGGTCGGACATATCCTGCAGTAGGTCGGCGGCATCGTCGGGTGCCATCTCGTCCAGGAACTCCGAAAGCGATTCAGCGTCCATGCGGTTAGCGACATCGGTACGCTCGTCATCTTCAAGTTCGATCAGGACTTCGGCACCGCTCTCGGGTTCCATTTCTTCGACGACTTCGAGGCGATCCTGGGGTTCTAGTTCTTCGAGGACATCCGCGCCATCTGCGGGGTGCAAAGCTGAGACAACGTCGGCTGCTTCGGCAGGACGAAGTTCGGAGATAACAGCAGCGGCGCTTTCGACATCACCGTCTGCGAGTAGTAAACGCACGCGGTCCAGCACGGTATCGAGGTCTTGTACTGTTGGCATTGTCGTACCTCCAGGGACCGCCGCATGGCAAACAAAAGGACGGGATCGACCCGTCCTTCATCCATACGATGAGTTCTGGCGCGACCCGCTCCGCTATTCGACGCGGCTGTATATATGTCTATGACTGCTCATAATCTTGCCGCATTGTACCACCACTCCATTAAGCGGACATTATGATGAATGGTGCCGACGCCTGCGTCAACGTCGTGAGATAAGCGGGACAGAGGTGCCCGCATGCAGGTCGAGGAAGCTGTTGTTCCACATTAACGCGGCAGAAAGATGCATGTTTCTTGAAGGCAACCGCTCAGCATGACATACGCAACGGGCGTTCCACAACGTATGCTTCTGTGCCGCTTCGTGAGCGCGGTGCTTCTCAGCTATAGCAAAATGAATCGCCCGGAATATCTGCATTTCGGGGCTGTGGCAGTGCTTTTTTGTGTTCTTGACGACATACCAAGAACAACGTATGATGAGCTTGTTGGCGTATGGCATAGGCTGTAGGACACGCGGATCATACGCCGTTTGCCACAACGTATGTCAACTACTGCATCAGCAGTATGGCCGCACGTATCTCCGACCTTCTCCCGTGGGGGAAAATCAATGTACCGACCGCAACGGATGCCATCGTGAATAAAGGCAATGTTTCCGCTGAGGAGATCAAACGAGCCATTTCGGGGCGTATCAGTGCTGGACTTTATCCGTTCGGTAGCCAGTTACCGTCCGTGCGAACGCTGGCGCAAGAGCTTGGCGCGAACCGTAACACTGTCAACAAAGCCTATCGTGCGCTCGAACAGGCCGGTATTCTGGAAGCGAATCCGAGCCGTAAGGCCTTTCTGGTTGGCTCGGTTCCCCATGCGGATGGTTCGGTAGAACATTTTCGTTCCCATGCCCTTGAAATTATCTGGCAAGCAATGGCGGTGGGACTGCCGCGCAAACAAGTCTTTGACGACCTTTCGCAGATTGTCACCGACGTCTACGGCACCGACGATGTACGGGTCACGTTTCTGGAATGTAACGTCTTCGATAGCGAGACCCTTGGCGCTGAGTTAACTCGCCTCTTAGATGTCTACGTGAAGCCCGCGCTGTTGTCCGAGCTCAGGCATATACATGCATTGTCGCAAACGAGCGACCTGATCGTTACCACCCTACAACATATCGCCGAGGTCGAGCGTGCCTTTGAGCAATCGTTACAGAACGTCATCGGCGTCGATATCCGGCCCTCGCCGGAAGTATTGCTGGAGCTCGCGCGTTTACAGGAGTCACCGATTGGCTTGGTGTGTGGTGCGGAAAACTCGATCACGCAACTGACGCATATCATCCTCAGCTACCAGCCCGACCATGTGATCGAGGGGGTAATGGTGGACGATACTGTCGCATTACATGCTTTGGTTGAGCGCAGTAAAGCTGTAATCGTGACGCGTAGTTCGGTGCCAGCGTTCGTTCATCATATTGGACGGCAGCCCGATGTCGTCGTTGAGTTTCAGATCGATGCTCCTTCGGTGGCGATGTTGAAGCGACGGATTCACGAAATTCGCATGGAACATTCCGGTGTGATGTGAACCCCTTGCCTGTTCGAAGAACCGACGATGTTGCCCCAGCAGTGGCACCGAGCATACTCTGTTTCGCTGTATGGGTTCCTTCCATGATGAGGTGCTTACGTGGGTGCTCACAATACATGCCATTCTGCACCTGATTCGCAGAATGGTATCGGCTCCCTCGATCGCGTTTGATGGATGCTCAATGGCGTATGATGCCGTCGTCGAGGCCTACCGTAGCGCCGTACTTTCAGGATCGCAATGATGTGTAGGAGTGCAGCAGAGCCGATACGTTCCAAACGGACATTGAGGTAACGCAACCGAAACTCGAAGCTATTTTGTTCTTTAATCGACGGTTTTGATCTGGTGCTGATGAAAGGGTACATGATGGCGAGAGTTAGGAAAGGGAACGCGACGAATGGCAATTAATAAGACGAGTGTGCGTACAATTGACCGCCAATCGAGGTCGGGGCTAAGCATCCAGGCACGCGAAGCTATTGTTTGTTATATCTTCATGCTACCTGCCATCCTGGGATTGCTGTTGTTCACTGTAGGACCGATGATAGTGTCGCTGTACCTTAGCTTCACCGATTATGATGTGCTGGGTTCGGCGACATGGATTGGCCTGGACAACTATCGAAAATTGTTCGGCGAGGCGTTGTTCTGGAAGTCATTGCGGGTCAGTGCGATCTATTCGGTCGTGAGCGTTCCTGCCGGATTGGTCTTTGCGCTAGGGTTGGCGGTGCTGCTTAACCAGAAGATGCCCGGCGTGTATGTTTTTCGTTCGGTTTTTTACCTGCCGACGGTGATTTCGGGCGTCGGCGTGGCGATGTTGTGGCGCTGGATGTTCAACCCGGAGTTTGGCGTCATCAATACCCTGCTTGGTATGATTGGTATTCAGGGTCCCGGTTGGCTGACCTCTGAAAAATGGGCGCTGCCCGCCTTGATCATCACCAGTCTATGGGGTGTCGGCGGCACGATGCTGATTTATCTGGCAGGCTTGCAGGGCATCCCACAGGAACTGTATGAGGCGGCTGAAATCGATGGCGCAGGGCTGTGGAAGCGTTTTCGCTTCATCACCTTGCCCCTGATCTCGAATGTCACGTTCTTCAACCTTGTGCTAGGCATCATCGGTGCGTTACAGGTGTTCACCGACGCTTTTGTCATGACGGGTGGTGGTCCTAACAACTCTACGTTGTTCCTGGCGGTCTATCTCTACAATAATGCGTTCAAGTATCTCAATATGGGCTACGCTTCGGCGCTGGCCTGGATCATGTTTATGATCGTACTGGTGTTGACACTGGTCGTGTTTAAATCGTCGCCGTTCTGGACGTTTTATCAGGATGAATCGCGGGGGAGCAAGTAATGGCTGTGCAAACCAGAAGCCAGCAGCAATCGTTCTGGCGAACCCGCCGCGGTCAAGCCATGCTCCTCAATGGAGTTTCACTAACCCTGGCGACCTTCGGTACGCTTGTGATCATGATCCCATTCTTCTGGATGCTTTCGACCGCCTTGAAAGCCCCACAAGACATCTATTTATATCCGCCCAAATGGATACCCATCCCTCCGCAGGTCCAGAACTTTGCTCAGGCACTCACGTTATTCCCGTTTCATATCTATGCTCGTAACACCTTTTTCATCACCGCTATGGTGATGCTCGGGAACATGTTTTCGTGTTCGTTCAGCGCATATGGGTTTGCGCGTCTACGTGCGCCGGGGCGTGACTTCATCTTCATGATGTTGTTGGCAACGTTGATGTTGCCGAGTGCGGTGACGCTGGTGCCGACCTATCTGATGTTCTCGAAGCTTCAATGGACCAACACGTTCCTTCCGCTGATCGTGCCGTCGTTTTTCGGCAACGCCTTTTTTATTTTCCTGCTACGACAGTTCTACCTTACGATACCACGCGAGCTTGAAGAAGCGGCGGTGATCGACGGCGCGAGCCATTTTCGCATCTGGTGGTCGATCATCCTGCCGCTCAGCCAGCCAGTGCTGGCGACGGTGGCGGTGTTCAGCTTCATCAGCACCTATAACGACTTCTTCGGTCCTTTGATTTATCTGACTGACGATAGCAAGCAGACTATCGCGGTCGCGCTTTCCTTCTTTCAAGGGTCACCCCGGATCGGACCGCAGCGACATCTGTTGATGGCGGTGGTCACAGCGTCGATCCTTCCTCCGCTGCTTCTGTTCTTGCTCGCCCAGCGCTTTTTCGTGCGGGGTATCGTCATGTCGGGCATCAAGGGTTAGGAGTTGGAAGGAACGGTTCTTCTTTTGGGTTCTTCATCAGAACATACAGAACACATCATCGAATGGAGGCAGCACAATGAGCGAACGGCTTAATCGACGACGGTTCTTGAAAGGGTTGGCGGCTGGTGTTTCGACGCTGGCGGCTGCGTCGCTCGCAGCTTGTGGTGGAGGTAGCACGACGACCACGACTACCAGCCCGACGACCGCTGCAACTGCTGTAGCTGGCGAAGCACCAGTGGCAGCACCCGCCGCAGGAGCGCAAAAGGTTAAGGCGCTGTGCTGGAGCAACGGTCCAGTCATCGACGAGAATTTCAATAACCGTGTCAAGATGTTCAACGAAGCGCATGGCGACAATGTTTCGGTCGATCTGCAATTCCTGCCCTACGACCAGTACTGGCAGAAGATTGACCTGGCGTATGCATCGAACCAACCCTACGATATCTACTTTTGGGACGTGCAAGCGTACGGCCATTACAAACGAGACTTGCTGCTCAACCAGCAGCAATTGATCGAATCGAAGTCCGACCTGCTCGACGACACCAAGTACCCGACCAAGTTGTTCGAGCCGTGGAAGTTCGACGGCGCGAACCTGTACGGCTTTCCGGAAAACATCCAGACGATGGCGATGTTCTACAACAACGACCTCTTCGACAAAGCTGGTGTGGCATATCCCGACGATACCTGGACCTGGGAGCAAGCGATTGAAGCAGCCAAGAAGATGACTATCAACGAAGGCGATCGTACGGCTCAATGGGGCATGAGCATTGGCGGCCTTGGTGTCTGGTGGGGCCTACAGACGCTCTCCTGGGCGCAGGATGATGCCTTCTTTGATAAGATTGTCGAACCAACCAAGTTCCAGATGAGCAACCCCGCAAACGTAGCCTCGTTGCAATTCGCGCAAGACCTGACCTGGAAAGATAAAGTTTCGCCCAACGCTGCCCAGCGCGAGGCGATGGGAACGGATGTTGGTCTGTTCGAGCTCGGGGCGCTGCGCGCTCAACCCTGACGGCGGTTGGGTTGCTTCGGGCTATTCCACGCTGCCGTTCAAGTGGGCGATGGCACCGCTGCCGTTGTGGGAAGGCAAGCGTGTCGTTCCGTACTGGCTGGGTGGATGGAATATTCCCAAGGCATCAAAGGTTCCTGAAGCCGCGTTTGAATATGCTCGCTGGTCGGCGAGTGAGTTCCAGACGCAAATGGCGAAGGACCATGACTGGATTCCGATCCTGACCTCGGCTCGCGAATCGGCTGATATGAAGGCGGGCATGCCCACCGGATATGAAGCGTCGATTAAGGCGCTTGATAGTGCCAAGGTTGGCGACCTGTACCATATCAACGCTGCACAAATTCTGGGCGAAGTCTTTGGACCAACCTATACACGGGTGCTGACCAACGAATTGACACCTGAAGCCGCCGCGAAGGAAATCGACGAAAAGGCAAACGTGTTGTTGGCGAAATCATAGAGCCGACGACGGTTTACCGGATCTGCGATTGGTTAGCGTCAGGGCACCGAACAACAGTTCGGTGCCCTGACGCTATCTATAAACGGTCGTGTAAAGGATATTCTAATGGGAGTGCGATTCGACGCGCATTGGCGCTACCGTGGGTTGGAAGCGCTTGTACTGGAAAACGAAATGGTTCGGTTGGTCATTTTGCCTGAACTGGGCGCGAAAATATGGTCGATCGTGTACAAGCCGCTCGACCAGGAGATGCTGTGGCACAACCCTCGCATGTATCCGCGTCAGGTGCCGTTTGGAGCGGCCTACGACGATGTGTTTTGTGGTGGATGGGATGAACTCTTTCCCAACGATTCGCCCGTGGAGGTGAATGGCGATCCCTACCCGGACCACGGCGAAATGTGGTCGATGCCCTTCGCCTGGGAGATCGTTGAAGCCACACCCGACGAAATCACCGTGCGGCTCTACCGTCAGGGTGTCGTGACCGTCACCACCATGGAAAAGCGGATCACGTTACGTGCTGGCGAACCGTTAATTCATTTTCACCATCGTATTGTAAACACCGGACCATTCGCCCTCGACTTTCTTTGGAAACTCCATCCGGCGTTGCGGATCACCGAGCGTTCGCGCATCGACCTTCCTGCTCATCGTGTCGTCGCTGGTGCAGGCGTTCGTTCCCGAATCGGTCATACAAAGGAGTTCACCTGGCCTTTAGTATCAACACCGCAGGGTCAAATGGACATGCGGGTAATCCCGCCACTGTCGGCGGCGACGGCAGACTTCTATTATGCGACTGAGCTTGACGATGGGTGGTGTGCGCTCAGCGATGCCGACGGTGGCGCGGGCTTTGGGCTTGTATTCGACCGTGAGGTGTTGCCGACGGTGTGGGTATTTGGAGCGTATGGGGGCTGGCGCGGCCTGTACACTGCGATCCTGGAACCCTGCACCGGCTACCCCTACCGTCTGGATGAGGCGATCTCGCACGGTCGGACATGCCATCTCGAAGCCGGAGAACTCCTGGAAACCGAGATCACGGCGGTGCTGTACCACGGACACACGTCCGTACGACGGTTGACGCGTGACGGCATCGTGGAATCGTAAGCGTGTGCGGTTGCAGCGATGCGCCACGTTACCCCTGAAGGTGGCGTCGTTCTTGCATACGTAACAGATAGGTCTTGGTCGAAATAACGTAGATGCGAGGAAGGCCACTCACGAGGAGAATCCCCATGATGGATACGAACACCGACGATCAACGAGCAGCCGCACATGAAGAAAGCCAACAAGCCATCGACGAGCTCTCGCAACAGGTGGAACAAGCCGAGAGCGACGAAGGCCAACCTACTCCTTCGCAAAAGGACGCCGACGAAACCGCTGGTACCGGCATCTGATGACATTTGTACGGTTGAAGGCTATGAAACAAGCTCAGTCGTAGCCTTCAACTGCACCCACGTAGCGTAGCATCGTCCCCAAACTCCATCCCACCCTACGAAACGTATCTTGTGTGTCGCTGGACGATGTGTTGTCGCGTCGCAGATAGGCACTATCCGGTCTGGTGGCGCGCCAGGAGATTTCGCTCATGCGCGATAATTTGTTTGATGTATCGAGTGGCGAGAGGTAGGACCATCAGGCCAAGGTTAGACCTATAGCGCATGGTAGAATGGGCTGATTCGGTATAACCGCAAGGATTATCGTGATAACCATTGACGACATCAAGGCTGCCCAGCAGGTTCTCGCTTCGGTGACGGTCAACACGCCGTTGCTGTTCAGCGACCGTCTCAGCCAGGATGTTGGTTGTCGTGTATGGATCAAGGCTGAGAACACGCAACGCGCCGGATCATTCAAGTTGCGTGGCGCCTACGTCAAGATGGCGTCGTTGACGCAAGCGGAACGTGACCGTGGCGTGATCGCACATTCAGCCGGAAACCATGCTCAGGGCGTAGCGCTTGCGGCGCAACTCCTGGGTATCCCCGCAACCGTGGTCATGCCCGAATACGCTCCGCTCGCTAAAGTTGTCGCGACCAAACGCTTCGGTGCGGAAGTCTTTCTCGCAGGCAAGTCTTTCGACGATGCTGGCGTGTTGGCACGCGCCTTCAAGCCGAACGGGGACTGACCTATGTGCATGCCTTCGACGATCCGCAGGTGGTCGCCGGGCAGGGAACGATGGGTCTGGAGATCGCGGCAGCACTGCCCGACCTCGACACTGTCGTTGTGCCTGTTGGGGCGGCGGCATGATCAGTGGTATCGCGATTGCGCTGCGTGCGTTGTACCCGCACACCCGTATTATCGGTGTGCAGGCGGCGGGTGTGCCATCAATTCCGATGTCGCTGGCGGCGGGCAAGCCGATGGTGGTGCCTGAAGCACGCACGATGGCTGATGGCATCGCGGTCAAGCGTCCCGGCACCATCACGCTGCCGATCATTCGCGATCTCGTGGACGAGGTTGTGACGGTCGATGAGGACGAAATCGCACGCGGTATCGTCTACGCGCTCCAAAATCTGCGCCAGGTATCCGAGGGTGGCGGCGCGGTGGGGATCGCGGCATTGATGGCGCGGGAAAGATCGCGGTTCGTGCTGATGAACGTGTGGTGACGGTCCTATCGGGCGGTAACATCGACGCGAACTTCCTGGCGCGTGTGATCGAGTATGTGCTGGTTAAGCAGGGGCGCTATGTCGTGCTGCATACATCGGTGCCCGACCGCCCCGGCAACCTCGCGCCGTTGGTCAACCTGGTTGGTTCGGCAGGCGCGAACATCGTCGATATTCACCACCGTCGTGCGGCCTGGCAGGTGCCAGTGGATCGGGTGGGTATCGAACTGATTCTGGAAGTGCGCGACGAAACGCATGCGGGTGAACTGATCGCGACGTTGGAACATGAAGGCTATGAGGTTGAGCGGGCAGGAACGGGTGAATATCCACGTTTGATGATGCAAAGCTCAGGTTGGTTGAAGGGTAATGTATGATTCGGTTGATTGCCACCGATCTTGACGGAACATTGTTGAATAGTGATGATGCGATCCCAGCGGCAAACATCCGAGCATTGGAACGGGTGTCGGTACAGGGCGTGCGTCTGGTGCTCGTGACGGCACGCAAGGCGGCTTCCACCGTGGCGGTTGCGCAACAGCTTCCTGTACCATGCGCCCAGATCATGCATAATGGGGCGCGGACCTGGGATTGGGAAGGCAAAGAACTGCGCCATCTATCGCGTTCCCCTGCCGCTGGCGTTGGAGATTGCACGATTTGCGGACGCCAACGATATCGGCCTGATCACGACTGATCGATGAGGTGAACTATTACGGCGGTAACGCACACATGCGTGGAAGAACCCCGACGACCGCAATGTCGCGAACGAACGTCGAGGCCGTGACCGGACCGCCGACCCGCATCATCGCAAGCGGCACGGCAGGGTATCGAGCGGTTGTGCGATACATTTGGTACTGCACTCAGATACCCTGGTGTTGCACCGCTACTATAGCCGTAGAGGGGCGATCGATTCGGCGGTGTTGACTCATCCACAGGCAAGCAAGGCACACGCGCTTGCCGAACTGTGCGCCGCCTATGATATTCGATGCCGACGAAGTTCTGGCGCTTGGCGATGCGGAAGCGGACGCCGGTATGTTGGCCTGGGCGGGTGTCGGCGTCGCGATGGGCAATGCCATGCCGGAAGCGTGTCGAGCGGCGGATTGGATCGCTCCGACACATGACCAGGCTGGATTCGCGGCAGCACTCGAACGATTCGTGCTTAACTATGCGGGTTTGGGCGCGGTGAAGTATGTTTCGCCAGACCTGACCAGCGATTAAACAGGAATACTGCGGCGATGCAGGTGTTGACGATCAGCGATGAAGTAGTACGAGAAGTCTATAGCGGAACCGCGAAGGAGCGGTTTCGTGACGTGCGACTGATTCTGGGTTGCGGCGACCTTCCGCCTTCCTACCTTGAATTCGCGGTGTCAATCCTGAATGTGCCGTGCCTGTATCGTTCCTGGTAACCATGATGCCCGTCCCGAAATCCGTGAATCGGGTGAGACGACCTCCGATCCGGCGGTGCTGAAAATGTGGACGGTCGCCTCAAGATCGTCAATGGCCTGGCAATCGCCGGACTGGGTGGGTCACCATGGTACAACGGCGACCGTCACCAGTATACTGACCGTCAGATGTGGCGGCGAGCGATGTTGCTTGGGCTACGGATATCCTTGTGGCAACGACGGAGCGGACGATCGCTGGATATCATGATGACGCATGCTGCGCCACAAGGAATCCACGATGGACCGGGCGCACATCGTGGATTCCCGGTGTTCGTACGGTTGATCGAACGTTTTCAGCCACGGTATTTCATCCATGGTCACGTGCATCCGTCATATGGCTACAACAAAATAACGCGATCCGTCGTCGGGAAGACAACAGTCATTAACACCGTCGGGTATCGGGTGCTAGACATTGATGTGGTTGAACCCGAAGCACTGCAAGCGCGCATTTAGCTGACAACGAACCAGGGTTCGTTTGGAGCACATAGACAGATGTCGGAACAATGGACAAGTACGAGAGTTCAACGAAGATTGGACACGCGCGCGACGACAGGCGTTATGGGAAGCGCTGTTCGATGTCGTTGCTCGTCGTCCGGGCGATCTGTTGTCGCTGGAGGATGTACGCACGCGGCTCAATGTGCGCGGCAGTCGCTACCGCGGGTTGCAACATGTGCCGCTGGGAAAGATCGTCGGTAGTGAAGGCCGCTACAGCGATTTCGACCGCCGCTTCCTGCCGCGCCGGAACTCGACCGCCCATCGCTGGATGAGCGTCGATCGCGCTCAGTACGAAGATGTGCATCTGCCGCCTGTGGATCTGTATAAAATCGGAGAAATCTATTTCGTCAAAGACGGGAATCATCGTGTGTCTGTTGCCCGCCAACGTGGGCAGATCGAAATCGACGCGTATGTCACGGAATATGAGGTCGATGTTCCAATCGATCCTTCGGTGTCCATGCGTGACCTGATCCTCAAGGAGGAATACAGTGACTTTCTGGATTGGACGCAGTTAGCACGCTGGCGACCCCAACAGCGAATCGAACTTTCGGCGCTCGGCGGCTATCTCGCGCTCGTCAACCACATCAATGTTCATCGCTATTATCTTTCCCTGGAACGTGACGGGCCGGTGTCGGCGGAAGAAGCCATCAAAAGCTGGTTCGACAATGTGTATATGCCGGTCATCGACGCAATCCGGAAGAACAATGTGTTGTCGTATTTCCCCGGACGCTCGGAAGCGGACCTGTATCTCTGGATCATGCAACACCGTCACTACATGCGCGAAGCTGCCGGGATCGATCCTGGGGCGGAAGCCGCGACAATGGATTATGCCTCGCGCTTTGGGCGGCGTTCGGTCAAAGCGTTTCTTTCTGATCTCATGAATACGGTTGGACATGCTACCTCCATGTTGACGGTACCAGAGGGCTTGGGATCGCATAAGCATCCCAAGCCCTCGCCGGAGATGCTCAATTTTATGGAATGGTCCGCGCTCGACAAAATGTGTCCGGACTATGAGTTTCGTCTGTCGAACGATGTGGACTACCAGCGATTACGCACGCATATTGAGGAGCATCAGTATCATCTCAGCACCTATATGAACCGTCCGGCGACACAGGAAGAAGCAATAAGGGATTGGTGCGAGCATTTCTATATCCCCACCATCGACACGATCCGTGAGCATAATCTGCTCGCGGATCAGCCCGACCGCACCGAAACAGACCTCTACATGGATGCGGTCGATATGCTCGCGCAGGGTCAGTTACCCGAAGGAGAAACAGACCCTGCACAGGCAGTGGTGACGATACAGGAACGTCGAAATCACGACACTATTTGGAACACCTTCAAAACCAACGCTCGACGCTTAATACGATGGAGAAAGTGACACCCATGCAAATCTGCCGATTTATGACACCCACCGGCGACAAACATCTTGGCCTGGTCGAAGACGGTCGTGTGTATGACCTTTCCGCGAGTGGCGCCGCTGAATGTGCCTCCTTGTCCGCCTTGCTTCAGGCTTCGACCGCACGCTCCATCAAAGACGTGCTCGGAACCGTTGATCGTTCCGCGTTGCCTAGCTACGAGTTGTCGGCACTTGATGTCGCGCCGGATTCGAATCCATCACATCTGCTGGCACCCGTCGACCAGCAGGAGGTATGGGCGGCGGGCGTGACATACGCCTGGAGCCGTGAGGCAAGGGTGCGCGAGGCGGTATCGAAGGATATATACGTGCGGGTATATGAGGCCGAGCGTCCAGAAATCTTCTTCAAGTCAGCCGGTGAAAAGGTTGTTGGCTCGAATGATTGGGTGGGCATCCGGGGCGATAGTGCATGGAATGTGCCGGAACCGGAACTGGTTCTCGTGTTGAACCCTGCCATGGAAATCGTCGGCTATACCATCGGCAACGACGTGAGTAGCCGCGACATCGAGGGAGAAAACCCACTGTACCTGCCACAAGCCAAAGTCTACCGACGGGCGTGCGCGCTAGGCCCGACGATCATACTCCACGATGATGTGGATGTGAGCGATCTACAGATTCATCTGGTGATTCGGCGCGACGGCGCGGTGGTGTTCAGTGGGGAAACACGCACGTCGATGATCCACCGTACGTTGACTGACCTGGCCGCATACCTGGGGCGATACAATGAGTTTCCTGGCGGCGCGTTGCTGTTCACGGGAGCTGGTATCGTTCCAGGCGACGAGTTCACGCTCGCCGATGGTGACGATGTATGGATCACGATCGAAAATATTGGGACGCTTCGCAACACGGTCAAGCAGTTGTAAAGCACGACCACGTTACCTGCCTACGATGAACGATTGGTACCACAGGTGCGTACGATTGTTCATTCAGAGCATATATGAGAGGACATAATTGATGGAACAAAGAGATGCGGTGCTTGACGTGATCACGACAACTGGCATCGTCGCGATCATCCGTCGGACGGCACCGTTCGATGCTGTTGTGTTGTCAGAGGCGCTGGCGAAGGGTGGCGTGCGTATCCTGGAAATCACACTAAACAGTCACGATGCGCTGCGTGCCATCGAGCAGGTGCGGCGACATGATATCGCCGATATTATCGTCGGCGCGGGAACCGTACGTAATGCGCGTGATGCGCGTGCCGCCATCGACGCTGGAGCGGAGTTTCTGGTCTCACCCAACTTCAATGCCGGAGCGGTGGGCGTCGCCAATGCCGCAGGATTGGCGATGCTGCCTGGAGTTGCGACACCGACCGAAGCTGTCGCCGCCTTTGAATCAGGCTGCAAGATTCTCAAACTGTTTCCTGCCGCCGCGCTCGGCGCGAACTACCTCAAGCTGATGCGCGATCCCTTGCCCGACATCAAATTTATGGCGACGGGCGGCATCGACAATACGAATATGGCTGATTTCTTCCGCGCGGGAGCGGTCGCCGTGGGGTTGGGTAGTTCACTGGTCGGCAAGCAAGACGAAAGTGCTGACACGATTCGCAAGCGTGCTGAAGAAGTTATACGGACCGTCGCCGAGGCGCGTAATGGCTGAACCACGTTTCGACATCACAATGTTTGGTGAAACGATGCTGCGGTTGTCGGTGCCGCAAGGCGAACGTCTCGAACGGATGCTGAGCCTGAATGTAACGGCGGGTGGCGCGGAAAGCAACGTCGCGATCGCTGCTTCGCGCATGGGCAAACGAGTTGCCTGGACATCGCGCTTGCCTGTTTCACCGTTGGGACGACGTATCGAGCGCTCACTGCGGATCGAGGGAGTTGACACGTCGATGGTGCGTTGGGTCGACCAAGGACGGGTCGGCACCTATTTTATCGAATTTGCCACGCCGCCACGTCGCATCGAGGTCGTATACGACCGTCGCGATTCGGCTGCCGCGCAGATGACCGGCGCCGATCTCGACTGGGACACACTGCTCGACACTCGGATACTACACCTGACCGGGATTACTCCTGGGCTCTCCGCATCGTGTCTGGAAGCTACAGCCGCCGCATGCCAACAGGCACGCGAGCGTGGCATCATGCTTACCTTCGACGTTAACTATCGGGCGCGGCTGTGGTCCGCTGAGGAAGCACGCGCTGGATTGCTGCCGTTACTGCGTCAGGCGACGCTGGTGATATGTGGTACCGCCGACGCGCAAACTGTGTTTGGCTTAAGTGGCGAACCCCTGCAAATGCTCGACGACCTGCAGGAAATGACCCAGTGCGCGAATGTCGTGTTGACACGCGGCGATCAGGGCGCTCTCGCTCGCGAAGGTTCGCAGCCAGTCATCGAGCAGCCAGCGATTCCGACGCAGATCGTCGATCGCATCGGCGCTGGCGATGCGTTCAGCGCGGGTGTGTTGTGCGGCGTGCTGGAAGGCTCGTTGGCGCAGGGCCTGCGCTATGGCACGGCGATGAGCGCCCACAAACTAACGACCTTCGGCGACGTAATGTGTGCGACCCGCGCCGAGATCGAAACGCTGATGACAGCACAAGACGACCGACCAAATCGCTAACGACAAGCGAGGCTCGAAGAAGCACCCGCGCTCCTTCGAGCCTCGCTTGTTAGGCTTGCTTACACCCTTGAACGTTTGCCTTCATTGCCGCGCCGACGATGCCGGTGATGTTGAAGGTGATGAACCGCGCCCCCGCTTCGACGATCTCATGGAACTCGTCGTTCGAGCCAACCATGATACCCGCAGTGCGCCCCGAGGCCGTGATCTGGCGAATACAATCACGAATTGTGGCCTGTACCGCCGGATGACCCGGATTGCCAGGGTAGCCCATCGACACTGATAGGTCGGTTGGTCCGATAAACATGATATCGATACCTTCGACCTCCAGCATGCCCTGAAGATTGTTTACAGCTTCGACTGTTTCAATGTGGGTGATTACCACCGTCTGCTCGTTCGATGCCTTCACATGGGCTTCGCCGCCGAAGAATCCATAGCCTGCTGCGCGTGTCGAGAATGCGACGCCGCGTACGCCAATTGGTGGGTACTTCGCCGCTGCTACGACCGTGCGGGCCTGTTCCACTGTGTTGACCTGAGGCACCTGCACCCCCGCTGCGCCGATGTCAAGCGTGCGAAGAATCTCCTGGGTGTTTGCGTTTGACACTCGCACGATCGGGATCGTTCCAGCGCAACGCGCCGCCCGGATCAGATGCTCGGTCGTTTCCAATCCTGCGGGACCGTGTTCATTGTCGAGAATTACAAAATCGTATCCCGCGTGTCCTGCCATCTCGACGATTGCAGGGCTAGGCGGACCGACGAACATCCCTAGCAGCGGTGTGCCTTCGCGCAAACGTGCGGGCATACGGTCGTCGAACACTGGCATGGTTCTATCCTTTTGCTAATCAAGACCGCCAATACACGAAAGTCCACGGTGACAGGGCGCTGGATCGCTAGCGTTGCCACGCTTTGCCGGTTGGGAACTCGTACTCGTCGAGCGACGCCGGGTACATGGTGATGCTGTAACCAGGAGCTCGCGGCGGCATATAGCGCCCATCCTGGATCACAACCGGATCGAGGAAATGTTCGTGCAGGTGATCGACGTATTCAAGTACCCGGCTTTCGAGCGATGCACTGACGCAGATATAGTCCACGATGGACAAATGCTGCACGTACTCGCACAAGCCGACACCCCCCGCATGCGGGCAGACTGGCACGCCGAACTTTGCTGCCATCAGCAGCACCGCCAGCACTTCGTTGACACCACCCAGACGGCAGCTATCGATCTGACAGAACTTGATCGCATCGGCCTGGAGCAATTGCTTGAAGATAATGCGGTTCTGGCAATGTTCGCCCGTCGCCACGCCAATGGGTGCGACAGCGCGGGCGATGGCAGCATGTCCCAGCACATCGTCGGGGCTGGTTGGCTCCTCGATCCACCAGGGATTGAAGCGCGCGAGTTCGCGCATATTGGCGATGGCTTCTCCTACATCCCAGCGCTGGTTCGCGTCCATCATGAGGGTGCGCTCGTCGCCGATCTCCTCGCGGATGATCGAGGCGCGGCGCATATCGTCCTCAAGATCGGCTCCAACTTTTTGCTTGAAGTGCGTCCAACCTTCGGCGATTGCCTCGCGGCATAAACGGCGTAGCTTTTCGTCGGAATATCCCAGCCAACCCGCAGATGTGGTATAGGCTGGATAGCCCACCCGCATGCATTTCGGCTTCGCGTTCAGCCTTGGTCGCGGCATTGGCTTGCAGCATTGCCAGTGCTTCGTCGGGGGTCAGAGCGTCGGTGATGTAGCGGAAGTCGATGCATGACACGAATTGTTCTGGTGTCATGTCAACGATCAGCTTCCATAGCGGCTTGCCTTCGGTTTTGGCGTACAGGTCCCACACGGCGTTGACGACGGCGGCTGTTCCCAGGTGGATCGCGCCTTTGTCTGGTCCGATCCAGCGCAATTGAGAATCGCCCGTGATCATGCGCCAGAAATCCCCCATATTCTGGGTGAACGATTCCAGCGTCTTGCCCAATACCAGCGGCTTAAGCGCTTCGATCGCCGCCACGCACAATTCGTTGCCACGTCCGATCGTGAACGTCAGTCCGTGACCTTCCAGATCGTTTGGATGGTCGGTACGTAAAACGACATACGCGGCTGAATAATCAGGATCAGGATTCATGGCGTCTGAACCGTCGAGCGAGCGCGAGGTTGGAAAGCGTATATCGCGTGCGATAACATCCGTAATGGTCGTTGGCATAGAGCATCGTCCTTACTTCGTCGTCTGAATCAGTGGTGATAGTATAAGGCTTGCGGCGAGAGAGAATGCAAACATAGCGTGCAATCTGCCGGAAAGGATCGTAATCTCGATGGAGACACGAATAGGAGCCGAGCAACTTGAACGATGGTCCGCTGACCTGATCGCAGCGGCAGGCGTACCACGCGAGGATGCTGAGCAGGTCGCGCACCATCTGGTGTTCGCGGACCTGCGCGGCGTTGATACACATGGCACGAGTCGTCTCAAGATTTATCTGACGCGCCTGGAATCCGGCGCGATGAATCCGACGACGCACCCCCACATCGTGCGCGAATCGCCGGTACATGCCGTGGTAGACGGCGGCAACGGTTTTGGGCAGGTCATCGCACAGTTCGCGACTGACACGGCGATCGAGAAGGCGAGTGCTTCGGGCATGGCCTCGGTTACGGTACATCATTCTAACCATTGCGGTTGTCTGGCCTACTACACCCTGCGGATGGCCGAGCGTGGTCTGATCGGGTTTGCCTGTACCAACGCGCCCGCGTTCATGCCGCCGTTTGGGGCGCGTGAAGCCTTCTTCGGTACGAATCCTTTTTCGGTCGCGGTTCCCGCCGGACGTAACCCGCCGTTTGTGCTGGACATGGCGACGAGTCAGGTGGCACGAGGTAAGATCATCAACGCTGCCCGTGAAGGCCAGCCAATTCCAGAAGGGTGGGCGATCGATCGTGAAGGCAATCCGACCACCGATGCGGCGGCGGGCATGGCAGGGCTTGTGCTGCCGATGGGTGGTGCCAAGGGGTCTGGCATCGCCGCCATGGTCGAAGTGTTCGCGGGTGTGTTGTCGGGGGCGTTGCTTAGCCCTGCGGTGCCGAAAATGTACGAGCAACCCGATGTTCCCGCGCAACTCGGTCAGTTCTTCATGGCTATACGTCCCGACCTACACATGCCCGCCGATGAGTTCGGCGCACGCATGGACGACATGCTCGACGGGATTCGGCGTACTGCTCCCGCGCCTGGTGTCGCCGCAGTGCTGGCTCCCGGCGATCTTGAACGGGGTAAGGAGACAGAGATGCGCCGCCTCGGTGTGCCGATTCTACCGGGGGTGTTAGCGGAGTTTAAGGAGCTCGCGCAACGCTACGGTGTGCCGCTGCCGTCAGGCATGTGAGCGGGAATCTGTGCTGGTGCTATCTGTGGCAAGCCTGTGCTTGAGGAAGCTACGGGATTAATTTAAGACCTCTGGGCGAAAGCCTATGTCTGATACGATGCGTTGAACCAGTTCCAGCGTGGGGGTCGCTTTCTCGAACGCCCACGTTGGACCGTCCATGCCGAAACGACCGCGTTTCCCGCCGGGAAGGGCGGTGACGATAGTGATCTCGTCTATACCCCATGTAATGCCATATTGAACTGCCCCTTGCTCGAATGTGCGGTAGCTACGAACGCCTGCGGCCTTGAGCAGCGGGCTATCTGGTGCCGCGGAGCCGATCATTTTTGGAGTTTGTATGTATGGATGCCCGATTGCATGCAGATGATCCAATGTGTCGTGTATGAATGCTTCTGTCGGCGGACCGGAATACACTGGCTCGATTACGAGCAATATGCCTTCGCCTTCACCGATGAGTTCAGCCCTTGTAGGGATAAATACACGGCCTTGTCGCACGTAGATTGACGCATGTCTGATCACGTCTTCCGGCGCGCAGCCTCCGCCGCCTCGATGTGTTGGCGTATCTCGTCGGCGAACAGGATCGAACTATTGTCGTCTGGCTTGTAGCCGATGACCTCGCGGGCGTTGATGATGCTCCAGAAGCGGTGGCTATTGTCACTGATGCCATAGAAGATTTGGAACGGTACATCGTGTTCGTCGCGGATATTCTCTGTTTCGATGCTTTTGACCACGAGTTGTGCCTGGTCGCGGGCGCTAAGATACGCGCCGAGTGCGCGGTGTAGTCTTTGTAGGTTGCCTAGTTCGACTTCGGCGGGATCGCTTTCGCGTGGTGCCCCGATGCGTAGTTGAACGTTCTCGAGTTGGTGTCCGGTTTCCATGCCACACGCGAACACAAAGCCAAGGTGTTCGTAGGATTCCTTGGCCCACCCATAATAGTTATCCGATAGCGGGCGCATGTCAGGTGTGACAATATCCCAGCGCAAACCCCAGATCAGCCGTTCGTAATAATCTGCCGCATGGTTGGAACTGATCACAACTACACGTCGTATCTGTTCCTCGGTAGCGATCTGATAAACACTATGCGCCATGCGGATGTTCGCCATTTCGGCCTTGAAGCGTTCTGGTGCTGATGCCCCTTCCCGCGATTTGACGAAGCCGCAATGTACAACCGCGTCCGCGCCCGTAAAAAACGCACGATAGGTTTCCGGGTCGGCGTCAAGCAGATCCACGTGTGAAATATCCGCGACTATGTTGCCCTCGCGGTCGGTGTCCTGAACGTCGAGCAACACCAGATCATAACGTTCGCGCAATACGTCCAGCATCCTGCTGGCTACGTATCCCGCTGCTCCTGTTATCACCACTCGCCGACGATTCATCTTCCTCCTCCACCCTCATGGATCACCAGTGCACGGAGATGCGTTCTGCCTCGCTCTGGTCCATTGATAGGGGTTGCTTACTTCAGAAGTTGCCATTCGCGACTATACCATAGGTCTGCGTACGGAAACGCCAGTGAGTTCAAACTCTTGAACTCACTGGCGTTTCGAGCAGTTCCAGTAAGAATGATCTAGCGATGTGATTCTAGCGATAAGCCTCCTGACATACTGATTACGTCGAATCTATGGCTATGACCGTTTCCTGCGATAAAGACACTCGAATGTTTGCCGTTCTCCGATGGAGCGAACCTGGTGTAACGGTCTATGCGATACAGACGTGTGGAGGTGCGTATTCCTTTCCAGCCGTTGCTATAAGCATGACCAAAGGGGTGTAAGCATGAGCGTGATAGGAGAAACGATGGGGCGTTTCTCCTATCACAGTGAACTCACCAATTCGTGACGGATCCATCCAGACGACGGAGTTGGGGAAGCAATCGTTGTTGGAATGGATAAGCACGTGCCGCTTCGCGGTCGAACTCGATACCAAGACCGGGACGCTTAGACGGTAGCAGGTAGCCGTCTTCCCACTCAGGCTGTACTGGCACGACATCCACTAAAATTGTGCTGGTACGTGCTGGTTGTTCCTGCACGGCGAAGTTGCTGGTCGCCAGGTTGATCTGCAGACACGCGGCACTGGCGACTGGACTGAGTGGGTTATGCAGCGCGATTTTGACATAATGTGTTTCGCACCAGCCCGCGATTTTTCTGGTTTCGGTGATGCCACCGACGATACACGGGTCGATGCGTGCATAGTCACACAGGTCCTCCTCGATGATCTGTCGGAACTCCCACTTTGAGCCGTATTGCTCACCCACCGCCAGAGGCACGTTGGTGCGTGGACGCAATGCACGGTATATGTTGGGGTCCTCGGACCGCAGCGGGTCTTCCATAAAGAATGGGCGGTAGGGTTCAGCAAGTTGACACAACAACAGCGCGTCGGGCAGGTCGAGTCGCGTATGGACGTCGAAGGCGATTTCGATGTCATCACCGACGGCCTCGCGCACAGCCTCGAACTGCTTGATCGCAGCGCGAATGGCTAAGCGTGGTTCTAGTAGCGTGCCGTCCTGCGGTAATCCCCAGCGCACGAACTTCCAGCCTTCTTCGGTCGTCTTGAGACAGGATTCGACCAGCGAGGAAACGTCCATGGCGTGTCCGACGTTATGCGGATAGCAGATGACGCGATCTCGTACCAGACCGCCGAGCAGTTCATAGACTGGCACACCCAGCGCCTTGCCTTTGATGTCCCATAGAGCGATGTCGATAGCTGAAATGGCCGCGCTGACCACGCCTGTCCCGGGAAAGAAGCCTCCACGGTACATTTGCTGCCAGATGTGTTCGATACGGGCAGGGTCCTGCCCCACCAACATAGCTTTGAATTGTTCGACGACACCGACGGTGGCGAGTTCCTGGCCGGTGATTCCGGCCTCGCCGACACCATAGATACCTTCGTCTGTGTCCACGACGACGAAGGTAAAGTTGCGCGAACCACCCCATACTGGAAAGGTTTGAATGTCAGTAATCTTCATTGATTCCTCATGATGTGACAGCGCTCATTGGCGCGTCATAGAGCGCTTGTTCTTCCGTCATCGTTGAAGTCCCTTGTTGTTGACCACTCGCTACGAATGAACGACCTCCGTTGATGTGTCCGGAGCGGATCGAAAACTCGATTTCTCCGATTGGACGTTTCGCAGTATCATAAACGCAGGATGCGTTGTACGCGACCCAATGAAGGAGAACTTCCATGATCGAGAAGCGACCGTTCGGACGTACGGGCCATATGAGCAGCTGCGACAATCTTTGGTGCCGCCGCCCTCGGACGAGTAACTCAGGATGAGGCCGACCGCACGTTAGAGGTTCTGCTGAACTATGGTATCAATCATATCGACACCGCCAATAGCTATGGCGAAGCAGAATTGCGTATCGGTCCCTGGATGGCACAGCATCGCAAGGACTTTTTCCTGGCGACGAAAACCGAACATCGCACCTACACGGAAGCGATGGAACATCTGCATCGTTCACTCGACCTGCTCCGCACCGACCATATCGACCTGTGGCAGATGCACGTGCTGGTGAAGCCGGATGAGTGGGAAACCGCGTTCGGTGAGAATGGCGTATTGCGTGCCTTCAAAGAAGCCAAGGAGCAAGGGCTGGTGAAATTCCTTGGCGTGACGGGCCACCATACGGTTGCGCCGTGGATGCACAAGCGCAGCCTTGAAACTTTCGATTTCGATTCGGTGTTGCTGCCATATAACTACGCGATGTGGCAGAAATCAGTATATCGTAACGACTTCGAGGCGCTCGAAAAGGTATGCCACGAGCGGAACGTCGCCATCCAAACGATCAAGTCGATCACCCGCGGACCGTGGGGCGATAAAGAACGTACAGCGGCGACGTGGTACGAGCCGTTCACCGAGCAATCTGAGATCGACACCGCAGTCCATTGGGTGTTGAACCGTCCCGGTGTGTTCCTGAACACCGCTGGCGATATTCACCTGTTACCGAAAGTGTTCGACGCCGCTAGCCGCTTCGAGCCACGCCCGCAGGAGGAGTTGGACAGCGAGATGGAAGCGTTGCAATCCGAGGCATTGTTCGCCTAATACCTCTACGAAAGAGAGACGTATGACAAGCAAGAGTATTCGCGTTGGCCTGATCGGCTGTGGAAACATCAGCAGCATCTATTTTCAGGCCAGCCAGAAGTTCGAAGCGTTCGATATCGTCGCGTGCGCTGACATCCTATTGGAACGCGCACAGGCCAGGGCAGAGGAATACAATATTCTCAACGCCTATAGCGTAGACGACCTGATCGCTGCTCCCGACATCGATGTTGTGCTCAACCTGACGATCCCGCAAGCCCATGGTCCCGTCGCGATTCAGGCGCTCGAAGCCGGGAAGTCGGTGTACAACGAGAAGCCACTCGCCATCGACCGCGAATCGGCGCAAAAGATGCTCGACCTGGCGAAAAGCAAGGGCTTGTTGGTCGGCTGTGCGCCCGATACATTTCTGGGCGGCGGTTTGCAAACCTGCCGTAAGTTGCTCGACGACGGCTGGATCGGCGATCCGATCGGTGCGACGGCCTTCATGATGAGCCACGGCCCAGAAAGCTGGCACCCCGATCCCAACTTCTTTTACCAGCCAGGTGCAGGTCCGATGTTCGACATGGGACCGTACTACCTGACGGCGCTGACATCGATGCTTGGTCCCGTCAAGCGCGTGACGGGCTCGGCACGCATCACGTTCCCCGAACGGATGATTTCGAGCAAGCCCAAGTATGGCGAGATGGTCCAGGTCAACACGCCAACGCATGTGGTCGGGGTTCTGGACTTCGCCGCGGGTGCAGTTGGCACGATCATCACCAGTTTCGATGTATGGTCAGCGGAACTGCCGCGCATCGAGATCTACGGTACGCAGGGCACGATGAGTCTGCCCGATCCCAATACCTTTGGTGGTCCCGTACGGATTCGTCGTGCTGGCGAGGAAAATTGGAGCGAGGTGCCCCTGGCATACGGCTATTCGGGAAACAGCCGGGGCCTTGGTCTGGCGGATATGTCCTATGCGTTGATGTCGGGTCGCCCGCACCGCGCGAGTGGACAACTCGCTTATCACGTCCTGGACATCATGCACGCCGTCCACGATGCTTCACGTGAAAACAAGCACATCGAGATGCAAAGCACATGCGAACGTCCGGCATTGCTTCCGCTCGGCCTGATCCCCGGACGCTTAGATCCGTAATTGGGGACCGGACACGTGTGCTATCGTGATTGAGGTTGTCGCCAATTGGCTCCAGGTGCGTATGTCGCCTTAACAGTACAGACCGCACGCAACGCGTGCGGTCTGTACTGTTGAAAACGCTTGAGAATATGGAAAGGGGCACCCCACGCGCGGCGTGGGGTGCCCCTTTCCAAAGAAATTTCCTTGATTGTCGGAGGCGCGAGCCCTAGATTACCAGCATCACATCCTGCAACTGGCCGCGCTGCTTGAGTGGCTCGTTCATGCTGCCAGAGCGGAACCCTTGCAGGTCCAGCGTGACATAGACGAAGCCAAGCTCCTTGAAGCGTTCAACAATAGCGCCGTGGTACTCCACGATGCGTGGGAAATCGTCGGGCATGACTTCGATGCGGGCGATGGTATCGTGCAGACGAACGCGGAAGTTCGCGAACTGAAGCTGACGTAGGAAGCGCTCGGCCTCGTCCAACTGGGTCAGTTTTTCGGATGTCACCTGCTCGCCATAGGCGATGCGTGACGATAAACAGGCGAAGGCCGGTTTGTTCCAGGTCGCCAGACCCAGGCGCTTGGAGAGTTCGCGAATCTCGCGCTTGCCGATGCCCGCTTCGAGGAGCGGCGCACGTACCTCGAAATCGCGTGCGGCTCGATGACCGGGGCGGTGGTCGCCTACGTCGTCCGCCATTGCGCCGTAGGCGATAAAGCGAAAGCCGCGTTCCTGTGCGAGCGGCTCGATCTCGGTAAAGAGCGTTTTCTTGCAATGATAGCAGCGGTCGGGATTGTTGATGGCATATTCTGGGTCCGCCAACTCATTAGTGCGGCAGACGATGTGCTCAACACCGATCTCTTGTGCGAGCCGTTCGGCTTCTTCCCATTCCTCACGAGGATAGGTTTCCGAGATCGCCGTTGCAGCCACACAGCGGTCGCCTAGCACATCGTGGGCAACTTTGAGGAGCAGGGTCGAATCGACGCCCGCCGAAAAAGCCACCATCACTGAATCCATATCGCGTAGTATGGCTTGAAGATGCTCGTATTTCTGGTCCAACTCGGAAGCCATAGGTATCCTCTTTGATGCGTCAAGCAGATATCAGACGAACGAAAGCCTAGCAAACTTCGGTCCGCTGTCTAAGTGTAGCACGCCCCGCCACAATGGTGGAAATCGGTTTTTTTGCTGCCAGATGCCGCGATGCGGTTTGCTATCAGACTGATCGGTACGCTGCTGCTTCGGCTGTCGGTATTCGTCCTTCGTTGGCCGTTGGTCATTCGTCGTATAATGCCCCAGAGTTCAAGATGTTGTGGAGCGGCATCGGGGAAGGAAGGTCATGCGAATAGTTCTGCGCTTACTCGGCATTGCCGGTGGTATTGGTTTGATTGTGTTTGGCATGTTTCTGCGTGACGAAGGACGCTGGCTGATGTGCCTGTGGGGCGGAATCATCCTGCTGGCCGTCGGCATCTTTGCCAGCGTGCGGGCGATGCATTCGGGGCAACGTAAGGGCGTGTTGAACCTTGCCCTGGTATTCGTCACGCTCTTTATCATGCTCACCGTGCAACTATTGCGGACACAATTTATCTATGCCGAAGCGACCTACGATCGGGTTGCCCGCGATGATCAGGGCAATGTGACCGGCAACGTGCGTCCGGTGATCCGGTCAATGAAGGTGCGGCGCGGCGCGATTGTGGACCGGAACGGCGTGGTGCTTGCTTCAAACGATGCAACGCCAGATGGTTATGCACACCGAACTTACCCGATCGCGCAGACTGCCGACGTGCGAGCATTCTCGAACATCCTCGGCGTGTCCTCTTCCCGCTTTGGCAATTATGGCCTCGAAGCGACGTGGAATTCGTGGTTAACGGGCGAGGAAGGGCAACCGTTGCGCTCCTTGCAGGACGATGTATTCAACCGACCTCACACGGGCAACAACTTGCAACTAACCATCGACGCACGATTGCAACAGGCCGTCTTCGAGGTCATGACCAATCGAGGGGAGGGCAAGCCCGGTTCGGCAGTCGTCATCGATCCACGCTCCGGGGCGATCCTGGCAATGGTGTCAGTGCCGGGGTATGATCCGCAAGCCCTGACCTTCAATCCATTCGCCGAAGATTGGGGAGCCGACAACGCCCGTGTTTCGGCGTATTGGGATGAGATCAACCAGGACGCCGAACAGAAACCGTTGATCAACCGCCCAATTCAGGGACGCTACGCCCCAGGCTCGGTTTTCAAGACGATCACGGCGGTGGCGACGCTGATGAACCCCGAAGTCGCCAAATCGTCGATCACCTGCCCGAACGAATACAAACCAGACCCCAACGCGCCGCCGGTCATCAACGCCGTCGATAATTTGGCTCGATTGACAGGTGAGCCGTCCACGCTCGCCAAGGTCTATGCTTATTCGTGCAACACGGCCTTCGCGCAACTCGGCGTGCGGCTGGGCGCGGATCGTCTGAGCGCGGTCGCCGAACGATTCCATTTTTACCCGCCGCGTATCGCGCCTGACTATAGTCCAGATTTCACGGATTTGTCGACCGACGTGAGTTTGCTGGCGTTGCGGGGCGATTTCCTATCGCGTGATGTCGCCATCGCCGATACCTCCTATGGGCAAGGGCAGATTCTCGCGACACCATTCCAGATGGCGATGGTCGCTGCGACGATAGGAAACAACGGTATCATGCCCCAGGCGTATCTGGTGGAGCGCGTTACCGACGTCGACGGCGGCGTGGCTTACCAGCACACCGGCAGTCCCGGCTTGTTGCAGGAACGAGCAAGGGTGATCCCCGAAAATGTTGCTGCTGAGATGCGCGAGTTGATGCGTGTGGGCGTGACCGAAGGTTTCGGCAAGGCTGCCGCCGTGCCGGGACAAACGGTTGGCGGCAAATCCGGCAGCGCCCAGGCAGGTCTGAACGATCCGAATGATATCGTGCATGCCTGGTTCATCGCGATCGCGCCAGTCGAGCAGCCACGCTACGCCGTCGCCGTGATGATCGAGAACGGTCGCGATGGCGCTGGTGTGGGCGCGGCAACGGCAGGTGACGTGTTGCGCGCTGCCTTCGGCCTAGAATCGCAACCTGTCACACCCAGCCCGTAGACCGTCGGCATCGTTCGCAGGGCAGGTAGAATATACTAGATTTACAACGGAAGGAAAAGATATCCACATGGTCGATAGCGCTCGGTTAGTCCAAACATTTCTCGCGTTGTCACGTATCGACAATCCATCAAAGCACGAGTCGGCGATGGCTTCCGAGGTGATGAAGCGCCTCGGCGCGCTTGGCTTACAGCCCTACCAGGATGCCAAAGGCAACATCATCGCCGTATTGGAAGGTGAAGGCGAGCCATTGCTACTGAACGCGCACCTGGATAGCGTGGCTCCGGCGGTGGGGAAAGCGCCCGTCGTCGATGGCGATTTCATCCGTAGCGGTGGCGATACGGTGCTCGGTGCGGATGACCTGGCAGGTGTTACCGCGATCCTGGAAGGCGTGCAATGTGCGCTGGCTGGGCAGGCGGGCGTGCGCTCGGCTGAGATTGTATTCACGGTCGAGGAGGAAATCGGGCTGTTCGGGGCGCGAGAACTGGATTATAGCCGTTTGCGCTCGCGCACGGGCGTCGCCTTTGATCTGAATGGAGAAGTCGGCGGCATCTGCGTGTCCGCGCCAGCCCAGGCGTCTATTACTGCTGTGGTACATGGTAAGGCCGCGCACGCCGGTGTCGCGCCCGAGGAAGGCATAGACGCGGTACGGGTCGCGGCACAGGCCATTGCCGTGATGCCGTTGGGCCGCATCGATGACGAAACCACCGCGAACATCGGCATCATCGCGGGCGGCACGGCACGCAACATCGTTCCCGACAAAGTAGAGATCACAGCCGAAGCACGTTCGCGCGACGAGTTGAAACTGGATCGTCAGATAGAAACTATGCACGACGCGTTTGTGCGTGCTGTGGATGAACATGGCGCGAGGCTCGATTGGACGGTCACTCGCGCCTATGGTCCGCTGCGTATCGCCGACGACGCGCCCATCGTGGAACGTTGCCGCGCTGCGATCGTATCGCTTGGCCTGGAACCGCGTCTTGTGGCGACGGGCGGTGGATCGGATGTCAACATATTCAATATGCACGGTATCGAGGCAGTCAACCTGAGCATTGGCTACCTCGACATCCATTCCACCAACGAACATATCGCCATCAAAGACCTTGCGAACGCGGCGTCGTTAGTCGAAGCCCTGCTTACTTATGCCTGAGTATCAATAGTAGCGCCTGGAGCCGTGCGTGTGCGGACGAAACCGCGCACGCGGCGGAAGGCAAAGACGAGGGCGACGAGCAATACCAGGAACAGGATGAAGGCGAACACTGGTGCCACGAGCGCAAGAAAGGTCAAGATCGCCGAAACGACATCCTCGAGGAACGATAACACCGGATTCGCGATGCCCCCGGTCGTCGCTGTCGCTACCGGCCTGATGGTGGTGCGACCGGCATGAAATCCTCCCGCGACGACGACACCGGCTAGTAACGCGACGACCGGATGAATATTCGTCAGGACGTTCGATTGACTGGCGAACAACACCGCTCCGGCGACTGGATGTACCACGACGCCGATCATGTGGGCGATGTGATCCACGACCGGGATCTTATCTGCCAGAAAATCGACCGCCGTGAGGATGCCCAGGATGATGAGGACGGTTGGCGATGCCAGCAAATCGTATGGTGATTGGAGTTGCCAGAGGTCCGTGTAGCGTCCAACCAGTCCGACGACGAGTATTGGCACGTACGCGTTGAGCCCAGCCGCGCTCGAAAGTCCAAAGGCAGAGAATAGATTGATGAGTGCGCTCATGCAAGGTCCCTTTCAACGCCGCTATATACAGCATGTGGTACACCACCAACGACGATTCCGGCTGTCGGTGCGTGGGTTGGGTATGGTGTTGGCAGTCATGCTGTCTGCGTGCGCGGCACCCGCTGTACCTACTGAGATAGACGCTGTTCCAGAGAGCGTGGTTGCGGCTACCGTGACGCGTGTTCCCACGTCCTCGATCCCGCCATCAACCGACCCAATTGAGACGACCGCCACCGCCACTCCGACCACTATAGCGACGGATGTGCCTTCAGTGATCGTCACGCCGGAATCATCGACATCGGTCGCGGCTCCTGCCACCACCGCGTCGCAACCGACGCCGCTCATGGCGCCAAGCGGGGCGACTGCCACACCATCGGTTGAGATCGCCGGGTCGTCAGGCGACCAAACGACTGCATTAGCAGCACCGCTTGCAGTAATCCCGATCCAGCCCTCGCCGACGCTGCCTTCATTGGATGTACAGGCGCGTGGTTCACGGTTCGATGAAGTGTGGCAAAAAGTTCAGGACGATTATCTATACCGTGATTTTAGAGGACTAAACTGGATTGGCGTTGCGTGAAGAATATCGTCCGCAAGCACTGGAGGCCCCATCTTCCGAAGCATTCTATGCTGTCATTAAGGCGATGGTGCAGCGGTTGCATGACCACCACTCACGCTACCTGACACCCACAGGAAGCCCAGCAACAAAAAGCAGTGACGGGGGGGACGGAGGCGGCCTATGTTGGCATTGGAACGCTGGATAGCGCCGGGCTTGTGTTGGGCGTTTTTCACGGTAGTCCGGCGGAACTGGCAGGATTGCGTCGTCGCGATCGCATTGTCGCGATCGACGATCTGCCATGGGGTACGCGTGGTGCGTCGTTGGACGGTCCCGAAGGCTCGACTGTTCGGCTTGCAGTTCGAGACGCCTGGACGTGGCACGCGCGAGGTCGTCCTTGAGCGCAACGCAATCGTGGCGAAACTCATGCCTGATGCCTATCGCCTAGCGGGAACCAATACCGGATATCTGGCGGTGCAGTGGCTGTGGAGTGAGGATATGGGCGTGGAGGTTGCCGATGCGCTGCGTGGCTTGTTGGATGCCGGACCGCTGGATGGGCTGATCCTCGACCTGCGGGCTAACCGTGGTGGCTGGCGTAGCGTACTCGAACAGTCGCTTGCGAGCTTTGTCGAAGGCGAAACGGGCAGCTTTTTTCGTTCTGACGAGCAATACCCACTTGCGATAACGCCGAATGATGTGTATCCTCGGCTTGCATCGACGCCGATGATCGTGCTGGTCGACGGAGACACGCAAAGCTATGCGGAAGTACTGGCCGCGGCGCTGCAAACGCGAGGACGGGCAAAGGTCGTTGGCAGTACTACGCCAGGAAACACTGAGACGATCTTCGGATATGATTTTGCCGACGGCTCGCGCCTGTGGTTGGCGCAAGAAGGTTTTCGGCTGCCAACCGGCGAAAATCTCGAAGGTCGAGGTGTCATTCCGGATGCCATTGTCGATGTTGATTGGACGATGTTCAGCGATGCCGACGATCCGCAGATCGTGAAGGCGTTGGAATTGCTAAACTCTACCAAAGCGACGCAGTAGCCTGTTTGGCGAGGCTGTACGTTTTCAGGTGCCTATCGGGGCTCCTACGGTATTAAGGAGCCATCTATACGACCGGCAGACAGCGCAAGGCGAATATTGTGTCATACTTCGCCTCGCGTGCGGTCATCGCTCGCTCGATGATTGCCGGTCGCTGGTTGATGTTCAAAGGAGTATTCAGTTATGACTATCATTGCCGAAATTATTGGACGCGAAATTATGGATTCGCGGGGAAATCCTACCGTAGAAGTCGATGTACGGCTGGAGGACGGCTCGATCGGTCGTGCTGCCGTACCGTCGGGTGCTTCGACAGGCGCGCACGAAGCCGTTGAGCTTCGTGATGGCGACAAGAAACGCTATGGCGGTAAAGGTACGTTGCAGGCGGTTAAGAACGTCAACGATACCATCGCTGAGGAACTGGCTGGCCTGAGCGCACTCGACCAGGTCGGTATTGACAGCATCCTACGCGAACTTGATGGCACTGCGAACAAGAGCAAGTTGGGGGCGAATGCGATTCTGGGCACCTCGCTCGCGGTCGCTAAGGCTGCCGCAGCATCGCTCGATCTTCCGTTGTACAAATACCTGGGCGGCGTATTCGGTCATGTGCTGCCGGTGCCGATGATGAATATTCTCAACGGCGGCAAGCATGCCGAAAACTCGGCGGACTTCCAGGAGTTTATGGTGATGCCGGTCGGTGCGTCATCATTCGCCGAAGGCTTGCGCTGGGGTGCTGAAATCTACGCCGCGCTTAAGAAAGTGCTGCACGACCGTAAGCTGAGCACGACGGTGGGCGATGAAGGCGGTTTCGCTCCTTCGCTGCCGACGAACGAGGCTCCGCTGGAAGTGATCATGGAAGCGATCAGTATCGCGGGATACACGCCCGGTACGCAGATCATGCTGGCGATGGACCCGGCCTGTACCGAACTCTATTCCAACGGTGTGTACACGCTGGAACGTGAAGGCAAGCGCTTTAGTTCGGATGAAATGGTCGATTACTGGGCGGAGTTGGTCGATAAATACCCGATCATTTCGCTGGAAGATGGCTTGTCCGAGGACGACTGGGAAGGCTGGGCTGCACTTCGCAAGCGCATCGGCGACCGCGTGCAATTGGTCGGCGACGATCTGCTGGTGACCAATGTCGAGCGGCTCGATCGGGCGATCAAGGAACAAGCCTGTAACTCGATCCTGGTCAAGCTCAACCAGATCGGTTCGTTGAGCGAAACGATGGACGCAATCCAGACAGCACAGCGCGCCGGATGGACGGCGGTGATCTCGCACCGCTCGGGCGAAACTGAGGATACCACGATCGCCGATCTGGTGGTGGCGACCAACGCCGGACAGATCAAGACTGGCGCTCCTGCTCGGTCCGATCGTGTGGCGAAGTACAACCAGTTGCTTCGCATCGAAGAAGAATTGGGCGACTCGGCGCGCTATGCTGGAATCAAGGCGTTCAACGTCCGCCGCTAATGCCATGGCGTGCTTGTGACTGATAGCCCCCGTGGGCTTGTCACAACACGCAATGGCATCTCGTTCTCGGAAAGGCACACGTCTTCGGACGCTGTGCCTTTTCTTCTCGTTTGTGCATATCGCGCTGACTGGCCACTGGGGATAGAAGGAGTGAATCAATCATGGTTATCACCATCGACGTATCGAACCCCGATAACGATGTAAAACTTGTGGGATTGGACGCTGGTCAAACACCAGAAGTCGTTCTTCGGTGTGCGAGGCTATACGGCGTATCGCTTGTTCAACGCGGCGGCACGCTTGTTCTTTCTGGCAACGCTCAAACATACCAAGCCTGATATCCTTGCCGCCACGAGCGAGCAAGTCAATCGTGAAGCGACGTTTATCAAGCAACGCCTGGACGAACTCACACGGTCACCTGACAAGAAACGCTAACTGTACTGCCGACCACCATGGTGCCTGTATGACGCTCAACCCTCGTACCGTTGGAGCTGTCGCCTGGTGGTCGGTGGTTATCGTGCGCTCACTCATCGTGAGGAGCGTACGGTTCGTGTGTTCGTGTGGGAGCGTGCCTGTGTCTCGTTGTCACTCGATCGTAGCTGCAAGGCACTCAGGAACCCGAGGCAATGCCCCACTGCAGCGATCCATGAGCGGCGTTCGTTGTTCGCGTCTATCCGTTGCTCGTCGATGCAGTTCTTCATCTCGCCATGCCATGCGTGTACGCGTTCTTCAGCCTCGTCGAATTGTTGTAAGGAAAACATCTGCGAACCCTTCCTTCGTCGCTATCGTCTGACCACCTGCATAAAGGTGCATGTGCAGCGACGGCTCTAGCCTGTCTACAGGCTTCGAGTGTCCTGCCGCGTGCGGGATCACGGTGCGGTAGGTCAAGCGTCCGCTCTCGACCTCCTCGGTGCTTTTAGCAGTCGGACTACTGATGTTTAGCAACCTGTATGGCATATATTACAATATGAGATGATAAAATGCAATAGGCAATTTGTATTTATTTCAAAAAGTTTGTTGCTAAGTGCAAAATTGGTTGATACTTTGTTGGAAATACTTGGGAGAAGTATTGATGTTGACATAAAGTAACCCCTGCATACGAGCGTATGCAGGGGTTACTGGTCGGCGGGTCAGGGTAATGTAAACGTCAGGCAGGAACCTGCTTACTCCATGCTTCGATGCGATCCGCTGCCGACCATCCACTTTCGATGGCAAGGTGGAGCCGCCCCTGCCCTGCGATAAAATCACCCGCAAAGAACAGTCCATCCGTTTCCAGAGTTGACACGTCGCAGCCGGATTTAGGGAGCGCGTAGCGCCAGCAGAAGCAATCGGTCCAATCCGGTCGCCCAAACTCTTTGCCGATCAGCGATGAGACAAGTTGCGTAACATCTTTGGAGAGTTGGTTGTGAGGCTGGATATGGTGGGCCGCACTCCAATCGGGCGCCATCTGTGCGAGGATGATCCCCTGACCACTGATCTCACGACCCGGTTTGAGGTGTTCATATGCCAGCCACGAGATTGGATGCTCGCGGTCACTATTAATCAGTGCGTAATAGGGTGGCATGGATGGTACCTTACGGTAGCCTAATGCGACACTAATACAGGGCCGATAGACGACGCGACTTAACTCCTGTATCACGGCTGTTCGCTGTATCTTCGGTAATGTACTCGCCGACAGCAACGATAGCGTCATCGGAGCAGGTGGTGTCAACAGCACGCATCGTGCGTGTGCCACGACCTCATCCTTGACGACAAGCTGATAACCGCCATTAGGATGGGCATTAACCTGGTCGATCTGCGACGCCGCTGCGAACATCTATTCCTTCTGCCATGACTTGTGCCAAATGGCTGAATCCGTTGGCGTAACTCCACTTAGGTCCCTCGTTCTGCTCGGGATCGCCAGGGCTGATCTTACCGTCAGCATCGAAAACCCACACATCGCGTCCGATGTCCGATGGGTTGGCGTGACCGAGTGTCTCGGTGATGTAGCGGTGAAGTTCTGGGGTCGGTGTTTTGAGGTACTGTGCGCCGTGATCCACGACGGCATTATGCACCTGACGACTCAACGCTCGGCCACCAACCTGGGAGACTTTATCGAATATGGTTACGCTTAGGTGAGGCTGAATTTCGGTAAGGCGGCGGGCGGCGGTGAGGCCAGCCATGCCTGCTCCGATGATCGCTACATCCATGATAGTGCTCCCTTTAACACGAGAATCGCCGTGATAGTTCATCACAGGGAAAAAGTAACGCGCTCACATTGCGCGTCACGTCCAATGAAGTCCAGGTACGGTAGCCGCATAGTGTACCTGGACTTCCAAACGCTAACGTCCGACTGCGAAATCCTCCCATGTCTACAGTTGAACGCTCCAAGCTCGTTCGATGTTGGTTACTGCTTCGATTTCGTCGATCACTGATGACGGGACTGGCTCGTCAACGGTTAAGACCATCATGGCTTTGCCGCGTGGTGCGAGACGCCCAACGTGCATCGACGAGATATTCACGTCGCATTGACCAAGCAGCATGCCAACGTGCCCAATCAAGCCGGGTTGGTCATTATGGATTGTGACCAACATGTATTGTGATGGTACCAGGTGTAACCGGTAGCCATCGATCTGGACGATATACGGCTCGTCATAAATCGCGGTACCACCAAATGTATGTACTTCTCCGCTGGTCGTGGTAACACGCAATTCCAGTAGCGCCGCATAATGCTCGGCGTTGGGATCGATGCGTTCGCTGATACTCATCCCACGTTGGCGGGCGATCAAAGGAGCATTGACTGGCGTCACGCGGGTTTCGGTCGTGCCTTCGAGCAAACCTACCAGCACGGCCAATCGAATCGGCTCGGTCGGCTGGTCGGCGAGATCGCCGGAATATACGATTTCGAAGGCGCGGGCGGGCTCGATGAGCAGTTGGCCACTAAGTCGGGCCAGTAACTTGCCGAGTTCGAGGTATGGCGCGACGACCTTCCACGCTTCGGGCGCGACGAACGGTGCATTGACCGCGAAGCGTGGGGTCCGGTCGGCGAGGGCGTCGACTACACCTTCGGCGACATCGGCGGCGGTCAATGCCTGTGCTTCCTCTGTCGAGGCTCCCAGATGGGGCAGACCGATGACACGTGGGTGACTGAGCAGCGGCGATCCCGTTGGCGGTTCGTGTTCCCACACGTCCAGCGCCGCGCCGCCGATGTGTCCGCGTTCGAGAGCGTCAAACAACGCCGATTCGTCTACCAGGCCGCCACGCGCGCAATTGATGATCCAGGCTCCCCGTTTCATCTGCGTCATGCGTTCGGCATTGATAATATTGCGGGTCGCATCTACCAGTGGGATATGCAGCGATATCACATCGCTTTCGCGCCATAGTTCGTCTTGCGAAACGGGCTCGACGCCGAGTTGGGCCGCCCGTTCCGGTGAGATCATCGGATCGTAGGTTAGCACACGCATCTCGAGCGCCCGCGCCCGACGCGCGACTTCCGAGCCGATACGTCCAAATCCCAACAGACCTAAGTGTTTTGCCGCGCAGTTCCGTCCCCATGAATTTGCCACGATCCCAGCGACCGTCAACCAGTGAGGCGTTGGCGAGGGGTATCTGGCGGGCGAGGCTGACCAGCAAGCCGATCGTAAGTTCGGCGACGGCAATGCTATTGGAAGCGGGAGCATTGACAACGATGATCCCACGATTCGTCGCCGCGTTGAGGTCGATGTTATCAACACCTGTTCCGGCACGTCCCACAACGCTGAGTTTGGTGCCTGCATCCAGTACATCAGCCGTAACTTTAGTTTGCGAGCGCACGACCAAGGCATCATAGTCCGGCAGGATTTCCTTAAGTGCTGCTGGTGTCAGATTGAGCTTAACATCCACATGGGCGGCTGCACGCAGGGCGATAAGCCCTTCGTCGCCGATTTTCTCGGTCACTAATATTCGCTGCATACATGCTCCTGTAGACCTCGATGACGGCTGCTCGTAGTCCAAACCATCGAACTGGCCTACATTAAAACCATCACGGCGGGCGGCCTGCCCGCCGTGATCATATGACGATGATCGTTTATTTCGTGTGGTTGCCTGGTCACAATTGGATCGACGACATACGAAATACGCAGGTTTATACCCGCTCCATTATAGCAGGACGTGTAGGCGCGGGGAGTACTCAGATCACAGGTCGCGTGCAGACACACCCGCGTCATTCCGATCCATCTTCGTCCGTACGCTTTGGCATATCGTGCTGCAGTGCTGGGAACAGCAAGTGGCTGGTCTCATTCATGCTAAAACGTAGGGACACGCCACGATATGAAAGGGGAACCCCGCCGATGAGCAAGATTATTGCCACGCTTCTTCTGGCTGTTCTGTTAGGCTTCAGCACGTATGCTGCTGACACCTGTCGCGGCACAACCGGACGGTGTCGAGCGTTGGACGTTTCCCGCCGATGAGGCGGTGTATCCTGAAGGCGTTGCCTATCATGCAGGAAACGGTGACTTCTTTATCAGTAGTACAGCGAATGGCGCGATCTATCGTAGTAACGCATGGGGCGACGATCGCAGCCTAGAGGTGTTCCTACCAGGAGGAGCCGACGGTCGGACATCGGCGATTGGTATGAAGGTGAATCCACAGGGACAATTGTTCATTTCAGGTGGCGCAACCGGCATGATGTGGATGTACGACGCTGTGACCGGACGATTGTTGAGTTCACGTTCGATAATGGCTATGAAAGCACGTTTATCAACGATGTAACGATCGCAGCCGATGGCGCGGCCTATTTCACTGATTCGACTCAACCCGGTTATCTTACCGCATCGCGCCTGATGCCGATGGCGTGTTCCAGTTCTCGTTCTGGCGTGATCTGCGCGGGACGGCGCTCGAATATATCGCTGGCTTTAATCTCAATGGCATCGCGATCACCGAAGATGGCAAGTATCTGATCGCCGTACAGTCGAACACTGGCAAGTTATGGCGCATCGCGACCGCCGACGGTGCCGTAGCGGAGATTCGTGCTCGCGGGAGGCGATCGCATGACCAGTGGTGACGGTCTCCTGTCGTGGGACAAACGCTGTATGTCGCACGCAACAGCCTCAACTCTGATCGTGGCGGTTCGCTTAGCGCCTGATTTCGCCAGCGGGAAGCAGATCGGAAGCTTCACCAATGCGCGTTCCAATACTCCACGACGATCGCCCAGGCTGGAAACCGCCTATTGGTAGTCAACTCGCAATTCAACCGCCGCGCACCAATAATCCTGAACTTCCATTCAGCGTTGTTGGCGTGCCTATGCCGTAACGAGTGCATGAGCGTAAAGCGCAGAGAATTGTAGCCAGTGAGTCCTGGTAATTGCATGATGGATGTAGTGGCGCCGCAGCCAACCGGGCAGAACCCCTCCATCTCATCATGTGATGTTCCACGATGACCGTAAGCTGCCGTACCCTCGCTCGCGTTGCAACAAACGATAGGTTCTCGGTTTGATTTGCGAATATGTTGGGCGCCGGTCATTGTGTAGCGTTGATAACGCTGGACCCTTCGTTGGTCGTTGGTCGGTCAACGCGGCCGCGTACTTTGGGTGTTTTTGCGCGGTGCGACTTTGGCTTTCTTTGTTCTCGTACCACCAGCCGGAGTATCTTTACGAGGCTTGTTTGATGCTTCGCCTTGCTGGTTTTAGCGGGTGAAGCTGCTTTGGTTGTTTCAGCAGATGGCTTGGCTGTGGCGGCCTTGGTCGTTTTGGCTGGCTTCTTCGACGTTGTGGGTGCGCCGTGCGCGTAGATTTCTGTTTGGCCGCCGGGGATGTGTTGGGACGTGCCGTACGTGGTTTTGCATTGGCATGATAGGACCATGAGCGAGGTTTTGATTCTGGCAAGGGCAGCAGTGTCTTGAAGCCGCGCACGAATAGTCCCATAGATGTTGCCAATGTAATGATGTTCGTTTCATGTCCTTGCATATTCCAGTATGTTCTACCGCACGTAGATGAACGGCTATTCCCTCCGGTGCATGGGTGCCATGGACGTCATACGAGTACTGACGCTCCGCTCAGGTCATCAATCTATGTCACTCGGTCGACTCGCCCCGTTGACCCATATTTCCATTAGTGCTATCATACACAAATCCTCAAGTTGTTGAAGTGGATATAGATTTCTATAGATTTGAAACACGGTAAAGATAGCATAAACGTGGACGGAGCGACTCAACAAACGGAGTGGTACACGCTGAGTGAGGCCAGTAAAGTGCTTGGTGTACATCCCTTCAACAGTGCGTCAATGGAGCGACGAGGGCAAGATCGGTGCGTTTCGCACGCCCGGCGGTCATCGTCGTTTCGCACGTGGCGATATCGAGCGCATGCTGCGGATGTCACCGGTGCGGGGCGCGGGCTTGAGCTCGTTTCTGGTCGATAATGCTGTCGAGCGCACACGCCAGGGATTGCCAGAGGGACTTGGCGATGGTATGGGAGGGCACCGATTACCCGCAGCGGACGTGGCACATTGGCGCGTGGCTGGTCGACGACTTGTTAGCCTGGTCGCTCAACTTGTGACCCGCTCCGAACTGCCAGACGATCAACGTCGAAACCGCATTGGCCTTCGGACGTGACTATGGTCGCTCGATGGCACGTGCGGGTTACCGGCTTCCCGACGCCGTCATTGCTTTTTTATATTTTCGTGACTCATTGCTCGAAACCGTCTTGCAATTTCCCGAAACAACCGGCCTGCAACGTGACGCGACTCATCAGATCGTGGCACGGGTCAACCGCTTGTTGAACGATGTGCTGCGGGCGATGATGGATGCATTCGAGCAGAGCACACAAGAAGCGCATGATGAGGCGCATGATTCATCACAGCCCATTGAACCGGTAAATTAGGATGCGTCCCGCCGCATCATAGTGCCTAAACATGCAAATTTTCGTTGTTGGCCTAGATCATCATACCAGCCCAATCGAGGTGCGCGAACGGTTGGCGTTTCCCAAATCCCTGATTGGGGAGGCGTATGCACAACTGAAGCGGGAACACGGCGCAGTGCTCGAAGAGGCGGTCATTCTTTCCACCTGTAATCGTGTGGAAGTATATGCGGTTGCGGAATCGCCGGAGGACGCTCGATCGGCGATCTCCTCGTTTCTGCATGGCTTCCATGGGCTTAACTCTCAACGCCTACGACCATCATTTTTATATCCACACGGGCAAAGATGCTGCGACGCATCTCTTTGCTACGGCCTGTGGGCTAAACTCGTTGGTGTTGGGCGAAGACCAGATTCAATCGCAGATTCGGGTGCGGCGGCAGATGCCATGGCATACGAAGCCGACGGCTCGACGCTGGGCGCATTGTTTCGTCAGGCCTGGCGGTCGGTAAGCGTGCGCGCACGGAAACCAACATTGGACGCTACGCCGCCTCGATCAGTCATACAGGCGTGCAACTGGCACGTCAATTGCTGGGTGGACTTGAACAAGCGCATGTGTTGTTGGTGGGATCTGGCGAAGTGAGCGAACTCGCCGCCAAGAACCTGATCGATAATGGAGCGCGGTCGATCACGTTAGTCAACCGCACCCGAGACAGCGCCGAACAACTCGCGCGTCGCTGGAAGCATGAAGCTACCTGGTCTGTGCTACCGTTCGACGCGCTGGCTGACCCCTTGCGCGACGCCGATGTGGTGCTATCCTCGACCGCTGCTCCTCATGCAGTCATCCACGCTGAGCATGTTGGTGCGGCGCTTGCCGATCGCCCCGACCGACCGCTGTTGCTGATCGACCTGGCGGTTCCTCGTGATGTCGATGCCGAGGTCGCACACGTTGCGGGAGCGCATGTATACGATATCGACGATCTGACAGCGGTGGTACAGCACTAACATGCAGCGACGACGCGAGGAACTAGGCGCGGCACAAACGATCGTGGACGAGGAAGCCGACCGCTTCATGGCGTGGCTTTCGGCGCGTATGGTTGTCCCGACCCTGGCGAGTTTACGCGCGCAGGCCGATTCGATCAGCCGCCTCGAACTGGAAAAAGCCATGCGGCGCTTCGGAGTGCTGGATGACCGCGAGCGACAGGTGATGGAATCGCTAGCGTCGGGCATCGTCAATAAATTGTTGCACCAACCGACGGTGCGTCTCAAGCAGGAAGCGGCGAGCGGTGATGCGACTTCGTACACCGAAGCATTGCGTTTTCTGTTCGGATTGGATACGACTGCTCATGGAGCATAAACGAATCATCGGCACGCGTGGCAGCAAACTGGCGCTCGCGCAGTCCGAGATGATCAAAGCCGCGCTGCTGGCGCTCCATCCCTTTCTTGAGATCGAACTGCTGATTATTACGACCAAGGGTGACCAGATTCTGGACCGTGCCTTGTCACGCATCGGTGACAAGGGATTGTTCGTCACCGAAATCGAAACGGCGTTGCTGCAAGGTCAGATCGATCTGGCAGTTCATTCCTCCAAGGATTTACCGAGCGTGACGCCGGATGGATTGGTGCTAGGCGCGTTCCCGCGCCGTGCTGACCCGCGCGATGTGCTGATTTCACGGCATGGGCTTGGCCTCGCCGGACCTGCCGCTCGGCGCGCGTATCGGCACGTCGAGTTTACGGCGGGCCTGTCAACTACGTGCGTATCGCTCCGACTTCGAGGTGATCAATCTGCGCGGCAACGTCGATACCCGTTTGCGAAAAGCCGCGACCGAGGATTATGACGCAATCGTACTCGCGGCGGCGGGGCTCGACCGCCTGGGATTGTCGGCGCACGTCACCGAGTATCTTGATACCGATCTGATGCTGCCTGCCGTCGCGCAAGGTGCGCTGGCCATTGAGTGCCGCGCCGATGACGCCGAGATGCTGGCGCTTATCGCGCCGCTGGACGATGCCGCTACACATGCCGCTGTCCGTGCGGAACGTGCCTGTTTGCGTCGGCTGGAAGGTGGCTGTCAGGTGCCAATCGCGGCGTACGCGGTAGTCGAAGATCGGTCGTTGACGCTACGTGGATTGGTCGGCACGCCCGACGGCATGCAGATCGTGCGGGCGACCGAACATGGCGTGATCGGCAATGCCGAGCAGATCGGCACTACGCTTGCGGAGCGCCTGATCGCATCAGGGCGCTGATGGTATCCTCGAACGCTTGAGCGGGGTTGTACCGGCGATTGAAGCGCCGTCGCCAAATGAACATGCCGTATCCTGAACCGCCGCATACGGAAGCTCCCGCCCTCCTGCCGCTAGCGGGACAGTGCGTACTTGTGACCCGCGCCGAAGATCAGGCGGCGGAATTCACCGCACGATTACGTGGTTTGGGCGCGGAACCGCTCGTCTGCCCGACGATCGCGATTGTTGCTCCCCATAGTTATGCTGCGCTTGATGCCGCGCTCTCTGATCTCGACTGCCTACGATTGGATCGTGTTCACCAGTGCTAACGGCGCGGGCGCGTTCGTGGAGCGTGCCGCGCACCTGGGTGTTGTGCTGGCTGCCATGCCGCGTATCGCCGCCATTGGACCTGCGACCGCTGATGCCCTCACTCAGCGTGGTATCAGCGTCGATTTCGTGCCGCGTCGTCACATTGCCGAAGGCATGGTCGAAGAGATCGAGGACGTTAGCGGCTCGCGTGTCCTGTTGCCTGCCGCCGATATTGCCCGCCCGACGCTGGCGGATGGTCTGCGCGATCGGGGCGCGAACGTGAACGTCGTGACCGCGTATCGCACGGTTGCGGTCGATCCCGCCGATTTTGCCGCGTGGTTGCACCATGCCCCATCGTTTGATGTAGCAACCTTTACCAGTTCGTCTACCGTGCAGCATTTCGTTGAGCTAGCGGGGCGCGAACGTGCGTTCGCGGCGTTGCGCACCGCTGTGGTCGCCTGTATCGGTCCCAAAACCGAACAGACTGCCCGTGAGCTTGGCCTGCGGGTCGACGTCGTGGCGGCGGAACATACCACCGATGGCTTACTGCGTGCGCTTGTCGCACATTTCGCTTTACCTAAGGAATGACTATGAGCATAGAAGAAATACGGTTGCCACGCTCGGAGCAACATCCACGTTCGTCGGCTTTTCGACCGCGCCGAGCGCGAACGTCGCCGGGAATCCGGCGCATGGTCGCCGAAACTAGCCTGAGCCCAAACGATTTCATCGCGCCATATTTCGTGACACACGGCACCAACGTGCAGCGCGAGATCGGCTCGATGCCGGGAGTCTACCAATGGTCGGTCGATCGGCTACGCTATGAAGTCGAGGAATCTGGCGGAGGCAGGTGTTCCCGCGCTGATGCTATTCGGTATTCCGGCCGCCAAAGACGAGATCGGCAGCGAGAACTTCGCCGACGACGGCATCGTGCAACAAGCAATCAGGGCGATCAAGGATGTCGTGCCGCACATGGTCGTTACGACCGATGTATGCATGTGCGAATACACGAGCCATGGACACTGCGGCATCGTGCAGCAACGCCCCGGCACCAACGACTTCGTGATCGCGAACGAGCCGACGCTGGACATTTTGCAACGTGTGGTGGTGTCGCACGCTGCCGCTGGAGCCGATATCGTTGCACCTAGCGGCATGATGGATCGGGCGGTCGCCGCGATTCGCGACGCCCTCGACGCCAACGGTTTCAACGACACGGCGGTGATGGGCTATTCAGCGAAATATGCTTCGGCGTTCTATGGTCCGTTCCGCGAAGCCGCCGAGTCGCCGCCGCAGTTCGGCGACCGCCGTTCGCACCAGATGGACCCCGCGAACGTGCGCGAAGCGATGCGCGAAGTCGCGCTGGATATCGAGGAAGGTGCCGATATGGTGATGGTGAAGCCCGCCCTGGCCTACCTCGACGTGATTCGGGCGACCCGTGACCGCTTCGATTATCCGCTGGCGGCGTACAACGTTAGCGGTGAATATGCCATGATCAAAGCCGCTTCTCGTAACGGCTGGATAGACGAACGCGCCGCAGCGCTGGAGATGCTGTTGAGCATCAAGCGCGCGGGTGCTGACATGATCTTAACCTATTATGCCAAGGAGGCATCGCGATGGCTGACCGATCGCTAAATCATTTTGGTTTCTATGCGTTTACTGATACCTATTGGACATTGAAGGAAGAAGAACGCGCCACGTTCCGTGAGCAATGGCTGGCGGGACTGCGCGGTGCCGCACAACAGGTCGATATCTACCAGGTGTTTCCGGCACGCGCCGACACCGATATCGCCGTCTGGAGTGCTGTGCCGATCGAGCAGGACTGTGATACCCACGGTTTCTTCGCCCGCTACGCCCGCGCCACTAATCCACACCGCGCCCTGATCAAGCCGGTTTCGACCCTGTGGGGCTACACCAGGGCGTCGCAGTATTCGCGCGGCAAATCCCCGCAGGAGATCGATCCCTTCGCCACCGAGCGCAAGCCGTATCTCGTCGGCTATCCCTTCGTCAAGACGAAGGAATGGTATATGATGAGCCGCGACGCACGCCAGGGCATGATGAACGAGCATATCCGGATCGGACACCAGTATCCGGAGATTATGCAGTTGCTGCTGTACTCCTTCGGCGTACAGGATCAGGAATTCGTGGTGGTATATGAAACCGACAACCTCACGCAGTTCTCCGATCTGGTCAACGAACTACGCGGGACCGAGGCACGCCGCTACACCGAGCGCGACACGCCGCTGTTCAGCGCCACCCACCACACAGCCGAAGAAACACTGGCGATGTATTAGACGGACGACCGACGACCGACCACCGACCACCGAGGACGAAATGACGAAACTAGATCCCTATGGGTTTGTAGTTTCAATGAAGCTCGTTTACTCTAGTCGTGGTCGGTGGTCGGTGGTCAGTGGTCCGCTCCAGGAGCGATTCTTGAACGACCGATTTCTGCGTGCGTGTCGTCGTGAGACCGTCGATCGAACACCGATCTGGCTGATGCGACAGGCCGGACGCTATTTGCCGGAATATCGCGCCGTGCGCGAAAAACATCCGATGCTGGATGTGATCAGGACACCCGAACTGGCAGTCGAGGTTACGTTGCAGCCGCTGCGCCGTTTCGACCTCGACGCGGCGATCATCTTTGCCGACATCCTGCCACCGCTGATCGGCATGGGCATCGACCTTGAGTTCGCTAAGGGCGAGGGTCCGGTAATCCACAATCCGGTTCGCACACCCTCAGATGTCGAGGCTTTGCGGGTGCCGGTCCCCGAAGAAAATGTGGCCTATACGCTTGAAGCGATCCGGCTGACGCGGCGTGAACTCGACGGCAAGACACCCTTGATCGGTTTCTCAGGTGCGCCGTTTACGCTCGCCAGTTATATGATCGAGGGTGGATCGTCACGCAACTATACGCTGACCAAAACCATGATGTACCGCGAGCCGGATGCGTGGCATATGCTGATGGAAAAACTTGCCCGACTGGTGGGCGAGTATCTGGTGGCGCAGGTGCGGGCGGGCGCACAGGCGGTCCAGTTGTTCGATAGCTGGGCTGGCAGCCTCAGCCCGTCGGACTATGGGCGCTATGTGCTGCCCTACACACGCAAAGCGATCGCCATGGTACTTGGGGAAGGCGTTCCGGTGATTCAGTTCAGCACCGATACGGCTGGCCTGATCATGGGGTCGCCCGACCTGATTCGGTCGGGTGGCGGTACGGTGATCGGCGTCGATTGGCGCGTTGACTTAGGCGCGGCCTGGGATCGCCTGGGCGAAGATGTTGCCGTACAGGGCAACCTCGATCCACTGGTGTTGTTTGCCGACCGCGACGTGATCGAGCGCGAGGCGAGGTATGTGCTCGCCCAGGCCAACGGCCGGCGCGGACATATCTTCAATTTCGGGCATGGCTTCCTGCCACAAACACCGATCGATAGCGTCCATACGCTGATCGATGTGGTGCATGGCTGGGAGCTACCCGCAGGGTAAGCACGTGATTGCATCTCTGCCACGGGTCGTCGAGCAAGCCCAAACGTCGCCGCGCCACGTCGTTATCATAGGCGGTGGCATCGCTGGGCTTGCCACCGCCTATGAACTCCAAACGCTGGCACGCACATCAGGCGGGCCGTTCACCTTCACGCTGCTGGAAAGCGATGCCAGCGTCGGCGGCAAGCTAGTTACCGACCGCACCGACGGCTTCGTGATTGAGGGTGGGCCCGATAGCTTCCTGGCGCAAAAACCGTGGGCAGCCGCGCTGTGCAAGCGCCTTGGCTTGCAGGACGACATCATCGGTACGAACGATGCGCAACGGGTGACATATATTCTGCGGCACGGGCGATTGATGCGAATGCCCGAAGGTCTGCAATTGATCATCCCGACGCGCATACTGCCGTTTCTACGTTCGCCGCTCCTATCTGTGCGCGGCAGGCTGCGCCTGTTGCTGGATCTGGTGCTGCCGCGTGGCGGGTCGGATGGCGACGAAAGCATCGCCCAGTTCGTCGGGCGACGCATGGGGCGCGAGGTCGTGGAAATCATCGCCGAGCCGATGTTGTGCGGCATCCATGCCGCCGAGCCTGAACAGCAAAGCTTGTTGGGGACGTTCGCACGCTACCGGGACCTGGAATGCAAGCATCGCTCGCTGATCCTTGGTGCATGGCGGCAACGTCGCGCTGCTCCACCTCCCCAAGCAGGGCGTCCACCATCGACGTTTATCAGTTTACGCGGTGGCGTCCGGCAGTTGATCGAGGCGCTCGAACGCGAGCTAGCCGCGCATATCGTGAAGGGTGCGCGGGTCGCCACGGTCGAATCGGCGGGACAGGGCTACCGCGTACAAACGACGCAGGGGCGCATCTTTGATGCGGATGCGGTGGTGGTAGCCGCGCCAACCTATGCCGCAAGTGAGGTCGTGGCGGCATTGAATCCTTCCCTTGCACATGCCCTCCGGCAGATTCGCTATGTATCGACCGCAAGCGTGTACCTGGGTTTTCGCAAGGACGACGTAGGTGGTCCGCTGCCTGGCTTTGGCTTCGTGATCCCACGCAGCGAGAACCGCCGTATCTTCGGCTCGACCTGGGCATCGTCCAAATTCGACCACCGTGCGCCCGACGATCATGTGCTGCTGCGTTGTTTCGTCGGCGGGGCGCGACACGAGGAGCGCGTCGAATGGTCGGACGACGAACTGGTGCGGACTGCTCGCGAGGAAATTAGTGACATTATGGGGATTCGGGCCGAGCCAATCATCACACGGGTGTTTCGTTGGCGCAAAGCGAATCCGCAGTATGATGTGGGACATGGCGAGCGCGTGCAGAACATCTACGCCGCCTGCGCCCTGACGCCAGGGCTGTTTGTAACTGGTGGTGCCTACGAGGGTGTCGGCGTGCCTGATTGCATCAATCATGGCGAACGCACCGCGCGACGGGTGTTCGCATTCCTCAACGCTGCTATTCCAGCCACGACCTGAAAAGATGGGGAAGGCCACGCCTTCCCCGCATATCCTACGTTGTCGCTCCATCTATCGGCACGATCCCGGCGCGATACAGCAGATAGCGCGAGATGGCGGTGACCGTCACGCCGTTCTCGAATTCGCCGCGCGCCAGCATCGCCGGAACTTCCGCCAGCGGCACGAGCTCGACCTCTAACTCCTCGTGTTCATCCCAGGCTGTTGGATCGGTGAGGGTGACGTTCTCGGCGAGGATCACCGTCACGATGTTATCCAGAAACGCCGGATTTGCATAGAATTGACACAGGACCTTGAGATGAGGTGCGCTATAGCCCGTTTCCTCGCGGAGCTCACGGGCGGCGGTGATCTCCGGTGATTCGTCATGCTCGCCCAGTCCTGCCGGGAGTTTCAAGTGTGATGCGTCCCGTGCCGTGCCGGAACTGGCGCACGCATACTAACTCGTCGTTGGTAGTGATCGGAATGAGGTTGACCCATGGCGGCGCTTTGAGCGAGAAGAACGTACCGTGCTTCTTGCCATCGGCGGTACGTGACAGGTCGCGGTGAACGCGAAAGATGCGACAGTCCATAACTTCGTCGCTTGCCTCGATCCGCCAGGTCTGTATGTTGGTGGTGTCGGTCACTCGCCAGGCTCCTTTATGTGGATAGATGCATTAACCCTTGATGTGCGCGGCACCTCTGATGGATTAGCCGCGCACATCCTACCACGAAGAAGCGGCAAGACGCCTGCACGTCTTGCCGCTGTAAGTTCGCCTTCCGATCTTGGGAGTTCGTTGGCGCCTGGGTTTACTGCTCCTGTTCCTGCTGCGAATGCTTGGATTGCTCGTGCTGGCGCTGCTCCTGGTGCAGCGCTCGTGTAAGCTGCTCTTGTGCGAACTGCTCCTGCTGCAAGCGCCTGAGTTCTTCTCGCTCGCTTTGTTGCTCTTGTTGCGAACGCCTGGATTGCTCCAACTGGCGTTGTTGCTGATGCTGGAGCGGGCTGATTGCTCTCGTTCGCGCTGCTCAGGCGTGAGCGCTGGCGCGGCTGCTCCATGACCGCGGGTGCGGACAATGTGAGCGCGGGCCTTTCGCCTTGCACCGATGCTGCCGTCGCCGGAGGAGCCGTTTCGGCGGTGAACACGACATCGTCGACGTATACAGTCGCGGCGAGGTCGTTGGCACGTAGACGAAGGATCGCATTCGTGGTGCCGCCAGGCGCGACCACGGTTCCGACAAGCTGCACCCATGAGTTGTTGGTCGGGACGATCTGGCGATTGATGATCACGGGTGTTCCAATGTTGGTTGTGCCGTTGCGCCATTGGACTTCCACATACCACTGGAATTTATCGGTTGTTGCGGGAACAGCGACCCACGCTGAAGCCGTATACGTTACACCGCCCTTGAGGTTGTTGATCTGTTGCGACACAATGGAAACTGCGTTGGAGGTCGAACTTTGCTTGAGGGCGTAGCCGCCCGTTCGCTTGTAGGCTGTGGACCGTGTCGCCGCAGCGTCCATCGTCCAGCCGTTCGCCCCGCCTGTCGTGTCGGCTTGCTCGAAGCCCGGATTGACCGCTACGTTGGGAGCAGTTCCCCAACGAGCAAAATTGCTGGCGGCCTTATCGCCGGCCATAATGAAATTGCCACCCGCGTATACTGCCGCGCCGCTGACGGCAAGTGCCTTGACACTCGCTTCCCAGCCATACGATCCGTCCCGCGTCATGCCTGCCCCAAGTGTTGACCAGGTGGACGTTGCGGTACTCCATTTCGCGATACTGTGAGCCGTTTTGTTGGCAACCTCACGAAATTGCCGCCTACATACAGGTCCGTGCCGGCAGCCGCAAGAGCGAAGATCTCCTGATCGCCGCCGCCAACAACGTCGCCTCCCAACGAGTACCAACGATTGGTGGGCAGATTGAGCCGTACGATGCTGTGAGCGACCACGACATCCTGATACGGCGTGTGGGATCTTCTTTACCGGCTTTGTCGAACTCGCCGCCAACGAATAGGTCTGGCCCAATGACGGCAAGTGCCACCACATCACCGGCGTAATCACTGGAACCGATGCGAGTGGTCACACCGTTGCCAGGAAGATACCAGTTGTTCGGGTCCATGCTATCCCATAGCAGCAATGCGTTGACCGGCACCGTATCTTGACCAATATAGATCGACGAGAAATCGCCCCCAATGATGACATAGCGACCCGAAGCATACGTCGTAAGGGCACGTACGCTGCCATACGAGAAGTCCACACCATTCCCGAGTTTCTGCCAGGTCGTGCCGTTCCAACGTGCGACGTTCTCAGCGTCGGTGGTGCCAGCGCCCGTGAACTGTCCGCCGACGTACAGCATCGTGCCGCTGACAGTCAGCGCGTACACCGGACCGTTGACGCCATCGCCCATCCGCGACCAGGTATTGGTCGAGCGATTCCACACGGCGATATTGTTGGCGCTGGTGGTCCCGACGGTGCTGAAATCGCCCGCGACATACACATTGTTGCCGCTAACGGCGATAGCATACACTGATCCGTAAGACGAGCCATCCATGACGCCTGTTGCCAGAGTTGTCCAGCGCACACCGTTCCACATCGCGATGCTGTTGGTTGTCGTGCTGCCCGCGTAGTGAAGTAGCCGCCAGCATACACGTTGCCGCTGGGTCGATGGCTAACGCGCCCAGGCGCCACAGCAACTACCTTGGCTAACGCCTTCACCTAACGCTTGCCAGGTCGCGCCAGTCCAGCGTGCGATATTATTGACGTTACCAGTGCCTGCTATGCTGAAGTAGCCACCCATGAAGACGCCGTTGGCAGCCGCCGCAAGCGCATACACTTCATTGTTCGCGCCCTGCTTCATAACTGACCACGTGTTGTTGCTCCATTGGGCAACGTTCGACATGAGCGTACCACCCGCCGACGAGAAGGTTCCACCGACGATCATCTTGGTACCGTACATCGTGAGCGCCCTGACGGTGCCGCGTCCATAGTTGGTCGTGACACCATTGCCCAGTGGTGTCCAGCCGTTGCGCCATTTGGCAATCGCATTGACGTTTGCACCACCTGTCGCGTTCCCAGCGTAGGCGAAATCGCCACCGACGACCACATCGCCGTTGTTAACGGCGATCGCGTACACGTAGCCATAGGAGATCGATGTTCCATTGTCGTAGGTCGTACCGACCCCACGCCCAAGGGCTGACCATACCGAGCTTGTGTCATTCCAGACCGCGATGGAGTTTGCTGCGACTGCTGTGGTGCCTTTCACGGCGTCACGGAAGGCACCGCCGACATAGACGAACGGGTATGTAACTGTAATGGCATAGACGGAGCCGCCATACATGCTACTGTCGTAGGTGTAGAAGCTCCCAACGCCCTTGCCGAGTGTGCGCCAACCATTGTTCCACTTGGCGATGCCATAGGCTGTGAGTGGTGCCTACCTTGTTGAAGCTACCTCCGACGAACAGGCCGCCTGGTGTGAGCGCCAGCGCCCGGACTGTTCCGCGGGACGTGCCACTCCAGACGCCGCCGCCGACAGCCTGCCAGGTTGAGCCGTTCCATAACGCGAGGCTGTTGACAGTGGCGGTGCCAGCCGTCGCGAAGTCCCCGCCGACATACACCTGGTTGCCGCTTACGGCGATGGCGTAGACGGCGCCGCTGGTGCCACGTCCGAGCGTGGACCAAGAGCGCCCGTTCCACTTGGCGATGTAGCTTGCTGCAATACCACCAACCTTCGAGAATGAGCCACCAACGTATACGTCGCTTTCATAGACCGCGACCGCGCTGACCGAGTAGTTGGTACCTGGTAGTCCGAAACGGTCGTCCCATTTTTCATCGCCGGGGACAGCCGCTACGGTGGTGCGAGGTGAGGTCGTGCGTGCGCCGGAATCACCTCGAACGAAGCGAGGCGATCCATCCGACGCGGTCGTCATGCTCCAGCCCTGTGCGTCGATGCTGCCGCTCCAACTGCGCGAAAGGTCGAGGCTACCATCGGCTGCGAGTACGGAATCTAAGGAGACGCGAGGTACGTCCGCCGCATCGGTTGTCGTTGATGTTATGGCAGAAGGTGTTAAGAACAAAGCGCAGACGAATATGATGGCGAATAAGAGGCGTGCCGGACGTGACGACAGCACACAGGCGACGAAACTGGGAAGCTTTTGCATCTCCAACGATCCTTCTCAAAAAAACTGTGAGGGCCATGCAGAAACTCAGCAGGACGGTTCGCGCAACCTGAGGGGAGCGGATACGCGTGTTTACCGTGTGGTCGTGTGGTCGTTGAGTTCTGAGGCGCTCCATGGAGCGTACCGCGCTGGCGTCATAAAAGTGCTGAAAATTGGATGAAGTAGGACGACAAGATGCGAAGGCTAGGATGAAGTACCGCGTGTATCGACGGCGATACCCTGTTGGCGCAGGGCTTGAAGGTCGCGTTGAATCGTTCGTGGAGCAACGGCAAGAGCAATGGCAAGCGCTTCGATGGTCGCTACAGCCCCCTGCGCGGCTGCTTCGCCGACGAGCCGCTGAATCAGCACACGTCGCTGGTCGCGCGACGAAGTTTCACCCGCTTCCTTAACTGTCCATACCGCCGGTATAAACTCGTCGTCGTGGAGTGAGCGCCCGCGTGGAGCGGTGTTCAGGGGCAGTATGGCAATGCGCTGTGCGCCGCTACCATGTGATGCTGCTAATGCATGATGAGCACGACTGGCGTTAAGGTACGCACGGCGCAAGGGAGGGGATTGGATACGGGCGAGGTCGGCGACCAGCAGGCGATAGGCTTCATCACGTACCGTGTTTCCAGCCGCAGGGGAATCAATGTGGCTCAGAACGTGTGCGGCATCGAAAAGGACTTCGATCGTATACACGCTCGCGAGGCCGGGTGCGCGTGCTTGCTCGATTGCCTGGTTGGCGCTGGCACGTGCGCGACCATCATCGCCATTGGCGAGCCAGACCCGAGCAGCGATATGCGCTACGATTGTAGTCGGATGATCAACATGCGCCATACATCTCAGCGCGTCTTCGACGAAGGCAAGTGCTTTGCTATCATCTCGTTCATCCAGGGCGATGGCGGCTGCCAAAGCATAGCTTACGGCTGCGCCATCGAAGTCTCCAACCGTTTCACCCAGAGTGGCGGCCTCGTGTGCCAAAAGGGACGCCGTTGCTGTATCGCCTTGGGCGTATGATGTGCGTGCCAACGCATATTGCAACCAGCAGAGATGCGTATGGGCGTGATCTTTGTGAACCTGGGGCACCAGCACATTACCAAGCGCTACGCATTCGGAATGCAGGCCAAGCAACGACTGATAGTACACCAGCGAAGTTTGCCCGGTCAACAAACCGAAAAGATCACCAATCTCTTGGGAGCGTCCAATGCTTCGTCGCAGCCATTCGAGCCCGTCCTGGTAGTGTCGGTCCGCTATCTGCATGATGCCCTGGTGCCGTGCGAATCGTGCCTGTAGCACAGGGTGGCTACGAACAGTGGGTGCGTCGAGCAGAGCGGTATTCAGGTTCAATGCCGCCACGAGGTTTCCTGCCCGCATCTGCATGTACGCCAAGACGCCCAGCGTATGCACATGGAGATGCACATCCTCGCTACGTCGTGCTGCATCAACGGCCGCGTGTTGCTCGCGCACCGCATTTGTGACAGCACCTCGGTCTTCCAGAACGGCAGCAAGGGTGGTACGAGCGCGCGCTTCTGCCGCTGCCAATCCTGCACGTTGCGCCTCATCGGCAGCGGCGAACAACAACGGTTCGGCTTCCGGCAAACGGCCCTGCTCGCGCAAGGCCCGACCATTACGCACTAACGCTTCCACCCGCCAGTCCGCCCGATTGTGACTATTGGCGAACTGTTGCATTGCTTGAAGCGCGTGTGTCCATTTCACGCCGCGCTCACTTGCGGCTGCATATTGTTCACGGAGCGTGAGTAGCTTCCACCATTCCACGTCGTCGGGCGTCGTGTCAAGTTCGGCACTTGCCTGGTCGGCAATGTGGAGAGCCTGCTGCATCGCGCCAAGTTGGTAGTCGGTCCATGCTTGTTCAGCAGCGGCAAGTGCCGCTACCCAGGCATATTGCCAATCGCGTGCGCCCAGTGCATGGAGCATCAGTTCAGCGGGACTGGCGCTTGGCGTGGAGCGAAGCATCTTGGCAATTCTGGCATGAAGCACTTGCTTGCGCGAATCGTCAAGCGTCATCAGAATCGTGTCACGCAGGAGGCTATGCTCGAACTGCAGCGTATGAGCCTGCTGAATCATGATGTGGCGCGATACAAGCTCATCCTGTGCTGACTGATATGTGTCGGGTAGCAGGCATGCGAGCGTTTCCTGGTCGCACGGACGCCCCAATACGGCAAGCAGTTGAACGAGTTCTTGCGCCGAGGGCGAAAGATGACCGCGTTGCTGGTCTATGACGGCGTGTTGCAGATCGGGAGCCTCAGTGTCGCTTGTGGCTATGGTCCACCGACCATTTGTGTCCCGCCGCAGACGCCCCGCTACAATTAACGCACGCATGATTTCACGTGCTTGGAGCGGATTGCCCTCGCTCCAACCGACGATGCGGTCGACCGCGGTCGTGCTGATGGGGTCGTCAAAGGCGCTAGTAATGAGCGCACGCATGGGTTCCCGGCAAAGCGGTGACAAGCTCAGGACAGGAGTATGTAGGTTGCAATCGTCAACACGGCATGTACGGATGACGAAAACACGCCGAGGAACACTGGCGAGCGTCTGAATAATGTCATCCGTCTCTGGGTCGCTAGGACATGCATCGTCGAGTACCAATAGCAACGTGTGGATATGCACGATTGCATCGAGAAACTCGAGTATCGCCGATTTACGGCGTCCGATCTCGGAAGCACTATCCAACCGGATGATTGGCTCGGTTGGACGGTCGGCGCCAGAGCCTGAAACTCCGGATAGCACGCGAGTACGTTCCACGCTGCATCGCCGATGGCATTTGCCGCAGCGTGCAGCGGTTGTTGGTACTCCGACGGAATGAACGTGAACGCGGTTCTTAACACGCCCAACGCCAGGACGCGGACGTTGGGGTTGCATTGGCCTCTCAAGATGATTGTACTGGGACATGAACGCACGAGTGTCACCAGTTCGTTCACAAGACGTGTCTTGCCGCTGCCAGTTTCTCCCTGAATCGTCATTGTTTGCGGTGTCGAAGAGCAGGTCGCCTCCCACATTGTTCTGAGTTGATTCCACTCCTTCGCACGACCAACGAGCGCCGATTGGTTGAAATCAACCGTGATCTGTGGAGGTTCACTCGCTGGCGGTGGGGTTGATTGCGGAAGTGGAAGCTGGGTGAGGGTACGGCTCAATCGATCCAGACGTTTACGTGCCATGTCCAAGCCGCTTTCGTCCACCAATGCGCGTGCGGTTTTAGGAGTGCCTGGGCGTTCCAACGATCGCCAGCAGCAATAAAAGCCTCAATTGATGTCAGCGCTGCTTCCTCGTTCCAGGGTTCCGCGTCAAGCCAGCGACGTGCGGTAGCGGCGGTTGTTTCATAGTGGCCGCTCGCCTGACTGAGCGCTATGAGACGTTGTAATGCGTCGACGTACTGGCGGCGAAGGCGTTCTGCTTCTTCATGCACCCAACCTGTCCCTTCCGTTGAAACTTCGAGGAAAGGACCACGGTAATGCGCGATAGCGCGTTCGAGCATGGCTTGGCTCGCGCCTGACGCGCTCGCGCGTTCGAAATGGCATACATCCAGGTCGATAACAAGCGACGGCTCGAGTCCGATGAAGTCGTCGTTAGCCTGGACCAGCGTTGGTAAAGCCTGACGAACGTAATAGAGTGTTGTGCGCAGATTGTGTGTCGCGCGTTCGGATGGCATCCCTGGGAACAGGTCATGATTCAACTGCGTGCGTTTCAACGCACGCGGATATGCCATAGCGAGCCGTGTCAGTAAAGCGCGGGCATGACGTGTTGGAAGGCGCGGGATCGGACGTTCGTCGTACTCGGCTCGCCATGAGCCAAGCACCTGTAGCAGTAACATGGTCTGACCCTACTGTATGGCTAATGGAGCGACGTTCAGCGGTGTCGTGTTCCATACGGTAAACGCTGGCTTAAACGGTACCATGGCAATATACGAACCTGTATGCTCTCATAAAGGAACTGATGAATACAACATACTCTGAATCATATTTCGCTGAAGCGCAAAAGCTGATCCCTGGAGGGGTTAACAGCCCGGTACGGGCGTTTCGTGCCGTTGGAGGCACGCCGCGTTTTGTGGATCGAGCGGAAGGACCGTACCTGTACGATGTTGACGGGCACCGCTATATTGACTATGTGCTGTCATGGGGACCGATGATCCTGGGACATGCGCATCCAGCGGTCGTCGCGGCGGTTGTCGCTCAGGCCGCACGTGGCACGAGCTATGGCGCTCCAACCAAACTCGAAACCGATCTGGCTCGGCTCACTACGACGTTAGTGCCCAGCATCGAGATGGTGCGGTTCGTCAATTCCGGCACCGAGGCGACGATGAGTGCGTTGCGACTGGCGCGCGCCTATACTGGCCGCTCCAAGATCGTCAAGTTTTCCGGTGGTTACCATGGGCATGCTGATCTTCTTGCTTGCCGATGCTGGATCCGGTGTCGCAACGCTTGGGTTTGCCCGCGTCTGCGGGTGTGACCGAAGCCCAGACGAGCGACACGATCACGACCCAATACAATGACATTGCGGCAATCGAGCAGATTTTCGCGACGCATGGGGCCATCCATCGCGGCGGTGATCGTCGAACCGGTCGCCGGAAACATGGGCTTGGTGCTGCCGCAACCCGGTTTTCTGGAAGCGCTTACGCCAACAAACACGAGCCGCAGGCGCGCTGCTGATCTTCGATGAAGTTATGACCGGCTTTCGCGTGGCATTAGGCGGCGCACAGGAGCGTTTCGGCATCGTCCCCGATCTGACCTGCCTGGGCAAGGTGATTGGCGGCGGATTGCCGTGTGCGGCCTATGGCGGTCGGCGTGCATCATGGAACATGTCGCACCGCTTGGACCGATGTATCAGGCAGGCACGCTGTCCGGTAATCCGCTGGCGATGGCGGCAGGTATCGCGACGCTTGAGCGTCTCGATGCTGCCCTGTATACCCGATCGAACAGCGAGGCGCGGTCATTGCTTGGATGGCATGAACGCAGCAGCCGAAAAGGCGGGTGTTGCCCTCCAGACCGCGCAGGCAGGCACGATGTTCGGCTTCTTCTTCTCTGCCGTTCCGATTCACTCTTACCAGGATGCTAAAGCACACGTAAACACCGAGCAATATCGCCGATTCTTCCATGCTATGCTTGACCAGGGCGTGTACCTGGCACCCTCGCAGTTTGAGGCTGGTTTCCTGTCTATCGGGCATACCGCTGAGGTGATCGATCGAACCCTAGAAGCCCTGCCCGCCGCGTTCGCGGCAGCCAGCGGCAGCCTAGCGGGGTGAGAGGGTCGGTGCGGTGCTTTTCGTCTGTGTAGGACCTACTGGATCCGTGCTGTGTAGTGAGGAACGGATCCTTCGGTGTACTCAGGAGCAATCTCAACAGGTGCCAAGGACCGTGCCGATAACTGGATACTCGCTCCAGTGTCAACGAACTGTGCATCTGCAGGTGCGGGGCCGTCGTCGGTGGTCAGTCGACGGGTCATTTCGCTATCAGGTTGTTGCTCTATACCAACTTCCTGGCTAAGCTTGCGGGTATCGTAATAACCTCGGAAGTAAGCCAATCTTCCCATCGTCTGACCATTCGAGCAATGATACACCATCATAGGCAATTGGGTTGCCGTCGTTGCCGGTGCCTTCCGTGTGCCAGAACAGCCCCGCCCCTTTTTCATCAGCGATGACATGTGAGAACTCAGAGCGCAGTTCGCCAAATGTGCGGCGGTATTCCGTCCAGAACTTTTCGACGCCATCCTCGTCCGGTTAGTTCCTTGCCGTCCAGCGCAGCGTTGGTCAGGCGGGCATCGTCGGCAAACAGTGCGACGATCGTCAGCCGTATCGTCGGCGCTGCCCCCTTCAAGCGTATGTAGTGCATCGATGAATTGTTGTGCTAGTTGTTTGTGGTTGTTGCGGATCCATCTTTTCCTCCTCATTCACTGCGGCTGTGTAAGCAACGTTCGCGCCGCGACTGGGAGAAGGACACCATGAAAAGGGCAAGGACAGCAGTCCGTTTGTAACGACGACTGCTCCCAGGATACTAACCCGCGCTGGTAGAGGATCTGGTAGCTGCCGCGGCGTGCGCCGGTGGCCTTGAACGCGATATCGTAACACGCCATTTTCGTCGGTCGCCACGGTCGCGCGTGCGACCTGTTCTTCGGGTGTACCTTCGATCACTAGCGTCGCGCTCCCTTGTGGATCGAGGATTTCGATGCGTAGTTGTCCCTGTTCGGCTCGTGCGAATACCGTGACTAAGCAGGTTCGTCGCGCCGTCCGCAGCTATCACTTCGCGTACCTCCGTGCCATCTGCGCTCACGAACTGCAGGCTCACGTTGCCGGCATCGTCAGCACGGTCGGCGGATTGTTGTCCCCCGGATACCAGCAAACAGCCCGCCAGCAACGGCACGCATAGCAAGCCAGCGAGCGCACGCCGAAACGTGCGCATCGTGTAGTGCCAACGGTTGAACCGGCTACCGGTACTTTGGGCCGCTAGCCATACGATTCTGGCTTGGCATTGGCGTTCAATGGGCTTTTATCGCCCGTTACTTCCATGCGGTCGGGATTTCGCGACGGTAATGCGCAGGCTGGCATCGCAATTCGGGCAAATCACGGTCGCTCCAACCAACATGGTCAACTTCAACATCAACTTCTGCTTGCAGCGTGGACATTCGGTCATGCGGGTACCTCTTCTTCAAATAACGCGTCGACGAATGTACGTGCATCGAACAGCGCGAGATCGTCCATTTTTTCCCCGGTTCCAATATACCTGATCGGGCGTTGGATTTGTTGAACCATCGCGAAGGCGATACCACCTTTGGCGGTGCCGTCGAGCTTGGTCAAGGCTAGGTGCGTCACTTCGGAGGCTTCCATGAACGCCTTGGCCTGTGAGATACCGTTTTGTCCGGTCGTGGCATCGACGACCAGCAGCACTTCATGCGGTGCCTGCTTCGACGCGTCGCGCACGACGTTTGAAATCTTCTGGAGCTCCTTCATCAGATTGAACTTCGCCTGAAGGCGTCCGGCGGTGTCGATGATCAGCACGTCGACATCGCGAGCCAGCGCGGCATCCACGGCATCATAGGCCACCGCACCGGGATCGGCACCCTGTCCTTGCGCGATAACCGGAACGCCGATGCGGTCAGCCCAGGTCTTGAGTCTGCTCGACCGCTGCGGCACGGAACGTATCGGCGGCGGCGATCAGCACGCTTTGGCCGATCTCGTTCTTGTAGCGGTTGGCGAGTTTGGCGATCAGCGTGGTCTTGCCCGCGCCGTTGACGCCGACCACCAGAATGATCCACGGGCTGCGTGCCACGCTTGGCATAGGCGCGTGTTTTCGGTTCAAGTAGTTTGAGCATCTCCTGCCTTGAGATATGCCCGAGCATCCTTGGCATAGCGCAGGTTTTCGCGCTCGGCACGTCGTCGCACGCGCTCGATCACGTCCATCGTTGTATCGACACCGACGTCTGCCTGGATCATCAATTCTTCGAGTTCTTCCCACAGGTCGTCGGTCAGCGGCGCATCCGACCGCATCGTTTCGTTGATCCGTCCGAAGAAACCTGAGCGGGTCTTGCGAACCGCTTGCTCGGTGCGTCGTTCCTCGCGGCTGGATCTCCTCCTCGGTGCGTTCTTCACCGCCGAACAAACGTCGTAGTACGCCGCTCGGTTGCTGGGGCACGACGATTGTCGATTGCATCGAGCGCTCGACATCATCCGTGCGCGAGAATAATGGCGCGAAGCGCGGCGTTTCTGGTTCTAACGCCGGCGTTGAAGCGGCACTGCTCACGGGCGGCTCGACGCCCTGCTGAATTCTGAGGATGTGTTGTTGTCGTGTGTGCATCGCAACAGTCTCGTCGCTCGCTCAGGAGCACTGCAAGCAGGTCGTCCTCAGGCATGTCTGCCGCAGGCTGCGTTGATTGTGAGCGTTTGCTTCCTCGACAGGCGCGTGCTTGTTCGTCGCGCTCATCAGGCTCGATCACCACCGAATATACGTCTAAACATCTAATATTCCTTCATACCATCATCAAGCCCAGATCTTCATCCAGCCTCGTCAAATCTCCGATAACGGTAGTTGTTGTCGTTATCGCTGGGTTGGTCGTCGATTATTCGTCGTCCGTTAGCCCCACCCAAGGTCTTCGGATTGACCGTCGCGCCTTTACCGGACATTTCCTCTTCCATCATCTCGTCGACCATCTGGTCCCAATCTTCGTCCATATCCTCGCCCATCTCCTTGCCCATCTTTTTGGCCCAACGGGCGATCGAGGCAGGATCGTTTTCGTCTAAGCCGGACATCGAACTGGGATCGGCGAGCGCTTCGAGGCGCGATTCCTCGGACTGCATGACCGCGAAACGTGAGATTGCCTTGCGTACATCGGTGGCTCCGCAGCGTGGGCAAGCGAGATCGACCGGATTGCTAAAGCCACCGACTAGACGCTGAAAGCGCCCCTGACATTCCTGGCACTGGTATTCGTAGATCGGCATAGGTTCCTCGTGTCGACGATTATGTCGTGAAGTATCGCCATGAATGATGTTGAAGATCAACGGCGGCGGCGCGACCGGTGCATCGTCGACCATATAGACGCTCTCGAAACGGTCGCGCAACCGCTCTACATCTTCGGCATGGCGTGCATGCACCACCATCAGTTCGTCGCCACTGCTTCACGCTATCGCCGACTTTGCGGCGGAGTATCGCGCCCACGGCCATGTCGATCGCTATCCTCTTTACGTTGTCGTCCCGCCGCCGATTTCGTTGACCGCCAGACCGAGCGTCGAACGCGTCGATACGTTGCACGACGCCATCCTTGCTGGCGTAGAATCGGTATCTGATATGGCGCGGTTTCCAGCAGATCGAGGTCGTCGATCACGCGCGACATCACCGCCCTGATAGGCGACCATCTCGCGCCATTTCTGCAATGCCGCGCCATCGTCGAGCGCAGTTTCGAGCAACGTGCGGGCTTCCGCGCAGCGTCGCGGCCTTGCCTGCCAGCACGGTTAGTTCCGAGCCAAGCACCAGACAGAGTTCGCGCAGATCGGCGGGGCCCTTCGCCACGCAGTGTGAGGGTCGCTTCGCGAATTTCGAGCGCGTTGCCGATGGCCCAACCAAGCGGTTGTTCCATGGTCGTGATCGCGGCGGCCATGCGCCGTCCGGCGGTGGTGCCGATCGCGACCATCGTGCGCGCCAGTCGTTCGGCATCGGCGACGGTCTTCATGAACGCGCCACGTCCAGCCTTCACGTCGAGGATGATGCAATCGGTACCTGCCGCGAGTTTTTTACTCATGACGCTCGCGGCGATCAGCGGAATGCTGTCGACGGTTGCCGTCACATCGCGCAGGGCATACAACTGCTTGTCGGCGGGAGCGAGGTCGGCGGTTTGTCCGGCGACGACCAGACCGATCGCGGCGAGTTGCTCACGGAAGCGTTCTGGCGTGATGTTGATATCGAGGCCAGGGATCGCTTCCAGTTTGTCGAGTGTGCCGCCGCCGAAACCAAGTCCACGGCCGGACATCTTGGCGACGGGCAGTCCGATCGACGCGCACAGCGGGGCGAGCACAAGCGTTGTCTTGTCGCCGACACCGCCGGTCGAGTGTTTGTCGACGGTGATCGGTGCGATATCATGCAGATCGAGCATCTCGCCCGACTCTGCCATCGCCATCGTCAGTTCGGCGGTTTCGGCGTCGTCCATGCCACGCAGCAGCACCGCCATCGCCCAGGCTGCCATCTGGTAATCCGCGACGCTGCCATCGACATAGCCATCGATCAGCCAGCGAATTTCCGCGCGACTAAGGGCGCTCACCGTCCCGTTTTTTGGCGATGATATCGACCGCTCGCATAGTGCTACCGTCCCGCTCGTAGTGCTGTGATCGCACGCGGCAATCGGTCGAGCAAATCGCCCGCGACCGCGCCCGCCGTGCCGATTTCATCGCGGACCAGTGCGCCTGCTTGTGCGTGGAGATAGACGCCGAGTTTGGCAGCGTCGAACACGCCTAGCCCCTGAGCGATCAGTCCGGCAATGATGCCGCTCAGCACATCGCCGGTTCCGGCGGTCGCCAGGGCAGGATTGCCTTCTGGTCCGATCACGGTATGGCCTTCGGGATCGACGATGATCGTGTTCGCGCCCTTGAGCACGACGACCTGTTTCCATTCCGCTGCCGCGCGTTGTGCCGCACCAAGTCGGTCGGCTTGCACATCGGCTGCGCTTTCAAGGCCAAGCAAGACGTGCCATCTCACCGGGATGTGGCGTCAGCACCACCGTGCCTGCTTCGAGATGTTCGGTCCAGTTCTCCGTGGTGGCAAGGATGTTGAGGGCGTCAGCATCGATGACCATCGGCGGCAGCTTGACGTCTTCGGCCTTGCTTGGGCATCGGCGGTCGCGTCGGCGGTGGCACTATTTGCAGTGCGCAGGAAGCCGACGCCGCCGCTGGCACGGCGATGGTCCTCGGTGCGGCCGGCGCTACGCACAAATCCGACGCCATGCGTGGACTTCTCGGCACTGATGCCAATCAAGCGGTGAACGAAGGTTTTCGTCGCATCATCCTGACCCAAGCCTGGTCCAAGCACCAGGGCCTGTAGGCTCCGAGTTCCTTGTGTAGCTCCGTCGCCGCAGATTCGCCCAGCACGCCCCAGTCGTCTTCGGGCAGTGGCAGGTAGGTGGTCTCATGCGATGCCGCGACCAACGCTCCAAAGATCGAGCGTCCAGCCGCCAGCGTTACCAGCCCTGCGCCGACACGTTGCGCGCCACGTCCAGATAACAGTACGGCGCCGGGATAACGTCCCGAACCGCCGACGATCGCGACCTTGCCGAAGGTGCCTTTATTGGAATCGGTCGGGCGTTCGGGCAGTAACGGACGTAGGTCGCTATATGATAATGTCTCAGCCATGAGTTCATCCTCCAGATATTCGGCGAAGCCGATCGGTACGACCTCGGTCAATCCACAGTATGTCGCTCCGGGTTCCAGGATATGCCCTGGCTTTAGTCACCCCGGCGGCGAATGTCCAGTGTTGCGCGAACGGCGCATCCCATCACCGCGCCGGTATCCGCGGCGAATGCCGCTTGGCATATCGACCGCCATCTTGATGCGCAGCCGAACGATTGGCGGCTTCGACGATCCGGCAAAGCTCCGGCGCTGCGGGTCGTTTGAGCCCGATGCCAAGTAATCGCATCCACCACCATATCCGCTCGTGCTAAGCCACGCTTCAAGCGTCGCATGTTCACCATCCTCCGCAGCCTCAATAGTCTGCGATCGCACGATGTTCCACGTCCATCGTGGCCAGTCGTCAGTCTTGGCTGGACGGTTCCAGCGTATACACCATGACGTTGGCACCATCGTCATGGAGATGCCGTGCGATGACCAGACCATCGCCACCGTTGTTGCCCGGTCCAACCAGCACGACGACATGTTGCCGGCGATGGAACGCATCCGTTCCACGATCGACTCGGCCATGCCCGCGCCAGCGTCTGCCATGAGTGAACGCCACGTCGCGCCATGGTCGACCGCACTTGTTCGAGTCGCCGTGTTTGTGCTGCAGTCGCTACGATCATGCGCCGGACCTCACGAACCATACTGTCATCTATTTTACCACTGTCGATTAAGGCGTGGATTCTGCGAGAGCAACGACGCTGGCGATGGCGCTGTGGCGGGCATGCGATAGGCTCAAGGCGGTTGAACACCAACCCAGTTCGGCGGCACGTTCGGCGGCGCGTCCGGTCAGGTGCAGCGTTGGTTGTCCCGATGGAGTGCGCACGACTTCGATCTCGAGCCAGCCCGCCGGAGCAGGAAGTCCCGGGCGAGCGCCACCCGGACCGCGCAGACCGATGCCGAGTGCCTTGGCGGTCGCTTCCTTAGCGGCAAAGCGTGCGGCAAGCGAAGGGTGGCGTCCTCCGGCATCTGCGATCTCGCGCGCGTGTAAAAACGCGCTGGAGAAAATGGTTCCCCCAGCGCGTGACGGCCTGTGCGATCCGGTCGATGTCAACCAGATCGATCCCATGATAGATCATGGTGTTTTCCTCAACGGTCAGATGTATCGAGCCATACGGTGATTATTGTGGTGCGTGATATGGCGAGCCGACAGCGAGATAGCCGTAACCGCGCGTCGTCAGTTCGCTCGTGGTCGAAGATCATGCGCCGTCCGTCGATGACCAGATAGGGTGGCTGGACGGTCTGCTCGATCGTGCTCGAAAGCGAACGGAACTCCTCCCAATCCGTTGATATGAAGCATGCATCGCTGCCCGTGAGCGCTTCTTTGGCGGAATCGTAGTAACTGATCTTCTCGAACAAATGGTTATGCTCAGGATTGAGCGCCCGTCGCGCCTCATCGTTCGCCAGTGGATCGTAGGCATGAATTTCGCGCACGCCACGTCCCAGGAGTGATTCGATGACCCGCAGCGACGACGAATCGCGCACGTCGTTGGTGCGCTGTTTGAACGATAAGCCCAGCACCGCGATCGTTTTTTGGTTAAGGCTGAAACCGGCCTCGCGCACGGCGCGATCGATCATGTATGTTTTCTGATGTTCGTTGATGCTAAATACCGATTGCAAGCAGGTCGGTGGGTTGTCCAACCGAGCGCAACTGGTAAATCAACGACTGGATGTCTTTGCCGAAGCATGAACCACCCGCACCGTTGGATACGTACGAGCCCCAGGTACTGATCCGCGAATCGGCGGTGACGCCAAGTTTCATGTCTTCCAGACGGATATTCGGCAGCGTCTCGCCCACTCGCGCACCAACGCCATTCCAGAATGAAATATAGGTTAGGAGCAAGGTGTTCGCGACGTACTTGATGCCTTCGGCGGTTTCTGGCGTCGTCTCAATGTAACGGATGCGTACATGATCGACGAACTGGGAATAAACATGCCGCAAGATTCTGAAGTCGTCCTCGTGATCGGCACCGACAACTACGCGGTCAGGACGGCGCGATCGCTCGACCGCATCGCCTTCCGGCAAGAATTCCGGGTTAGAAGCCACGCCGACGTTCTGGACGTTGTGCTGTTGAAGATTCCTTCGAGCATACGTGCGGTGCCGATCGGCACGGTGCTTTTGTTGATCACGACCATGCGTCGCATATCGGATCGCTTCGCCAGCAGGGCGGCGAGGTGATGCGCTGCCTTGGAATAGATCGTCAGGTCCGACGAGCCATCAAGGTTGGGCGGCGTGTTCAGACACAGAAAAATCGCGTCCGCGCCTTCTAACACTGGCTCCAGTTCGCCGACAAAAAACAGATTGCGATCAAGATTGTCGGCGATGATCGAAACCAGCCCAGGCTCGTTGACGATATGCTCGATCCGTTGGCGTTCGGCGGAACGGTATGCCGCGATACGCTCGGGATTTGTATCGTAGGCATAGACCTCATGCCCATATTCCGAGCAAACCGCCGCATGGGTCAAGCCCACGAATCCGGTTCCAATAACTATTATTTTCATACGATAATCCTTTTATATAGTGATTTGAGCGGAACTGTGGTGGATGTATTAGGGTTGCCGTGCCTCGGCTAAGCCTTCTGCCTGCAAAGAAACACTCGCGACGCTAGCATCGTAATCATGACCATTTGAATAAAAGACGACCTGTTCGATCGTGCGTAAATCAGGGATAAGGGCACTAAGATCGGCGGTGAAATGCTGCCAGGAATTCGGTGGAATCTGTGTCGAAATGATATAGGGCTGTGAAGATGTATTACCGTTGCCACGATCGAATGCCCAGAAGCAAAAGAAAAGGCTACCGGTAGTTCGCACATCGCTGGAATAATCGACGCGTGCGAATAGCGGACATTCCGAACCGTCCGCGCCACCTTTGCTGAGCGATTGGTAATCGATCTTTACGTCGGCTTTGAAGTTTGACCACACGATAGGAGGAAACGTCGGCGGATACACCCTGCGCGATTGCCGTCATCGAGTCTTTCTCGTTGCCGCCGAGCCGTGCCAACCGTACATAATTACGACAGGTCGGCGTCGTTTCGCAATCGTCCATGAGGTAGAACAGGCCATTTCGCCAGAATGCGCCAGTCGATTGTGGCTGTTGTGTGATGCTCCAGGTATCCGACCGCCTTGCGTCGGCTTTGCGTTTGCAAGGTCGCCAGATACTCAGTCGAGGTGAACTGATCGAAGTCCCCATCGCGCAAAAGCTCCCAGGGACCGGTAAAGTATGTTGTTGCCTTTGCCCATCACGATCCGTTTACCTGCTTCGATCGATGTTTCGCCGATACGCGCAGTGCCGCTTGCGCTGACGACCTCGACCGCTGGCACGAGTGGAGCGCTCGGCGGCAGCGGTGGTCTTGGCCGTCGGTGTCAACACGCGTAGGCGATAGCGACCAGGTGCGGTTAGCTCGATCTCTTGGGCCAGGGTTTTGGTTGTGAAATACAGCGGCTGATCGTCTCGTTGGAGTTCGACGACCACCTGTCCTTCATCAAGTTGCAGCGCAAACTGGAGCGATCGCGGTTGTCTATCCGCACATTCGTCGCGGGCCAGAATGCGACCGTCCCCTGGTCGAGTTGCAAGTCGTGCGACGATGCCAGGCCATGCTCCGGTGCTGGTTGTGATGCGGTCGCCCGTGCTGATCTTGTCCGCCATCGGCGAGCCGACCGTTTGGACGCGATCGGCACGCTGCACGAACACCGCATCAGGCTGCACGACCATCGCGCGAACAATGCGGTCGCTTGGACGAATTGCGTAGTGATAGAGTACTCTCGTGGTCGTCCAGGCCAGCGCACAGAAGATGCCGAAGGCAACCAACATCACGGCCCAGGCTTTACGTTCTGGGTTCCAGAATCGCGTGGTCGGCGCGTGGTCGGTATTAAGCATGTGCTTGCGCCTTTTCCTTGCGACGCCCGTATTTTGAGCGTTGCTCGTCCCGAACAGCGTCTGGGATCGAGCGATACCCGGCAAGAAAGTCGGTGCTCCATCCCTCGAAGCGTCCTTCCAGGATCGCTTCACGTGCATGTTCCATCAGACGGACCAGAAAGCGCAGGTTATGAATTGAAGCGAGGCGTGGCCCAAGCAGTTCCTCGGCTTTGAACAGGTGGCGAATATAGGCACGGGTGTAACGCTGGCAACTCCAACAGTCACAGCCTGCTTCGATCGGCTGGTCGTCGGTTGCCCACCGTGCGTTGAGCAAATTGATACGACCGCTCGCGGTAAAGGCTGCGCCGTGACGCCCGAGCCGTGTCGGCAACACACAGTCGAACATATCGACGCCGCGTCGAACGCCTTCTATCAGATCCTCCGGCGATCCAACCCCCATCAGGTAGCGTGGGCGATCCGTTGGCAGTGCCGCCGTCGTCGCTTCCAGGGTATCGTACATCAGTGCTTTTGGTTCGCCAACACTAAGACCACCGATGCCGAACCCGACGACGGGCTGACTGGCGATGAACTGAGCGCTTTGTACGCGGAGATCGGGGAACACGTTGCCCTGGACGATGCCAAAGAGTGCCTGATCGCTCGCGTTGCTGCGAAGCCACGCAGCGTTCCAGCCAGCGATGCGTACGCTCCATCGCCGCCGCCGCGTATTGGTGCGTCGCGCCATAATCTGAGCATTCGTCGAAGGCCATGATGATGTCAGCACCGATCTTCGATTGAATATCCATCACGCGCTCTGGGGTAAAACGGTGCTTCGAGCCGTCCAGATGCGATAGGAAGGTCACGCCATCCTCGTCGATCGTGCGACGATCGCTCAGGCTCCATACCTGAAAGCCGCCTGAATCGGTGAGGATTGGGCGCGACCAGTTCATAAAGCGATGCAAACCGCCAAGTTGCGCTAACAATTCTGCGCCAGGTCGAAGGAAGAGATGGTAGGTATTTCCAAGAATGATCTGTGCGCCAAGCGCTTCGACTTCCTGTGCGCTTAGTGTTTTGACCGTGGCTTGCGTGCCTACGGGCATAAAGACTGGCGTTTTGATCATCCCATGTGGCGTCGTGAGTTCGCCCGCACGCGCTGATGTCGGACCATCACCATAGGAAAGATTGTATCGAAAATGGTTGACTATATGCATAAAATCGCTGCGTATTATAGCACGTCGTATCTGGCGTGGGGGTGAAGAGTGGCTGAAGCACCTACGAATGGGGGTAGTAAAAGTAGACGAAGCTTGACGGGTAGAAGGTAGTCAAACACGCTAGAACACGATCCATCGTGTGTGGGGAAGCCGTTAACATCGGCATTTCGATACTCCTCAGACACACCGCAGGTTTGACCAAAAGCAACATCTCATAGTACTATCAGCATCACCCGCAACCTGCATCAGAGCAACAAAGAAGCAATTGAGAGACGGCACGATGCCGTAATTAACTGGAGGCACAATGATGTCTGCCCACCACCCGAAGGTTCTGGTAGCCTTGCTGGCGCTACTCGCGCTGCTCGCTTCCGCGCTCCCTCCAACCTCGTTCACAGCCCAAGCCGCGCACGTTCCAGCGAGCGAGTGTCGCGTTCGCTCCGGCGGTCACTACTGATACCAACGCCGAGGATGCCGCGCTCGTTCGCCAATCGCTCCAGCATCCGATTCAGGACGACGTGTTCTATTTCGCCTTGCCGGATCGCTTTGCTGATGCCTCTGCTGCCAACAACTATGGCGATGATGCGGGTGGTACAAGCACTGCCGATGTGCTGCGTCATGGCTACCTAGCCACGAACGAAGGATATTATCATGGTGGCGACATCAAAGGTCTCCAGTCGAAGATAGCCTATCTTGAGGATATGGGTGTCACCGCGCTCTGGATGGCACCGATATTCAAGAACCGTCCGGTGCAGGGCGATGGCACGATTAATGGCTCGTCGTCGGGCTATCACGGCTATTGGATAACCGACTTCACTCAGGTCGATCCGCACTTCGGCACCAACGCTGAACTACGCGATCTTATCACCGACGCGCATGCTCGCGGTATCAAGGTGTTCTTCGACATCATCACCAACCATACTGCCGACGTGATCGACTATGAGGAAAACACCTACGGCTATCGTTCCAAGAAGGATTATCCGTATAAGGACGCCCAGGGCAATACCTTTGATGATCGTGATTACGCCGGAACCGACACCTTCCCGACGCTAAATACGGCCAGTTTCCCGTATACGCCGGAGTTCCTTGCTCCAGGCGATAGCACCGTCAAGGTTCCAAGCTGGCTTAACAGCCCGCTGCGCTATCACAACCGCGGTAACTCCACCTTTGAAGGCGAATCGAGCGAGTACGGTGATTTCTTCGGGCTCGACGATCTATTCACTGAACAACCCCAGGTCGTCGACGGCATGATCGACATCTATAAGTCGTGGATCACGCAATTCAAGATCGACGGTTTTCGTATCGACACAGTAAAGCATGTCAACATCGAGTTCTGGCAGAAATTCGGCCCTGAAGTGGTGCAGCATGCTGAGAGCCAGGGCGTGCCGAATTTCTTTATGTTTGGCGAAGTCTTTTCGGGTGATGCTGGGTTCGTCAGTCGGTACACTACCGAAGGCCGATTACAGGCAGCCCTCGACTTTCCATTCCAGGGTAGCGCCCGTGGCTTCGCTTCCCAAAGCGGTGCGACCAACGGTTTGCGTGATATGTTCGCCGCAGACGATTACTATACCGATGCCGACAGCAATGCGTATCGCTTGCCGACGTTCCTGGGCAACCATGATATGGGTCGCTTCGGCTACTTCTTAAAGCAAGATAATCCCAATGCCAGCGACGCTGAACTCGTGGCACGCGACAAGTTAGCGCACGGACTGATGTATTTCGTGCGCGGCGAGCCAGTTGTGTATTACGGCGACGAGCAGGGCTTTACGGGGGATGGTGGGGACAAGGGTGCTCGTCAGGACATGTTCCCTTCCGAAGTCGGAAGCTACAATGACGACGACCTGATCGGCTCGGACAGCACAACTGCCGTTGAAAATTACGATACGCAACACCCGCTGTATCGGGCACTAGGCAGTTTGCCGACGTGCGCCTTGCGCACACGGCGCTCCGGCGTGGCGCACAGATTCACCGCTGGAGCAGTGACAGTGCGGGCATCTATGCATTCTCGCGCATCGACCGCGACGAAAAAGTCGAATATGTTGTGGCGCTCAACAATGCGACCGATGAGCAGACCGCGACCTTCAAAACATTGACACCTTCGACGTATTTTTCGCCGGTCTACGGCACGACCACCGCGACCAACACCAACGCACAGGGCGAAATCAGTGTCACGGTTCCGGCACTCAGCATCATCATCCTCAAAGCTGACCGTGCGATGCCGACTACCACGACGGTACCTACTATTACGGTCACGTCGCCTTCGTCGAGCAAGCCTGTCGAGGGGCGTGTCGAGGTTGGGGCGGCGTTGAGCGAGGATCGTTTCGCCGAAGTCACCTTCGCGGTCAAGGTTGGCGATGCTCAGAATTGGACGGTCATCGGCACCGACAATAATGCGCCCTATCGTGTGTTCTACGATGCGTCATCACTCGAACCTGGCACACCGCTCGCATTCAAAGCAATCGTCAACGATGTGACCGATGACGACGGCACCAATGTTGGGGCTGTGGCGTCGGACACTGCCGCCACAATCGTCGCACGCCCTGCCTCGTGTGCTGCAAACCCGACGTATGCGATCGTTCACTACAAGCGAGCGGCTGGCGACTATGATGGTTGGGGTCTGCATTTATGGGGCGAGGCGATCGATCCTTCCGAGGCAACCGAGTGGACCTCGCCAAAGGCGTTCGACGGCGAAGATCAGTACGGACGATTTGCCTGGATCAAGCTTCAGGACCCCTCCAAGCCGGTGAACTTCATCGTCCATAAGGGCGACGAAAAGGATACACAGAACGACCGCTCGTTCGTGCCATCTGCAAGTCCTGAAGTGTGGTTGGTGCAGAACGATCCGCAAATCTACACCGCCAAGGTGACGATTCATTATAATCGCCCGGCGGGTGATTATGATGGCTGGGGTCTGCATCTCTGGGGTGATGGCATCGCGCCGCGTGAGGCTACGGAATGGACATCGCCCAAGCAGCCCGACGGCACCGACGACTATGGAGCGTACTTCAATATCTTGATGCAAGACCTGTCGCAGCCCGTCAATTTCATCATTCACAAGGGCGACGAGAAGGACACGTCCAACGACCGCTCCTATACGTTTAGTACCAACAAAGCGATCTGGCTCAAGCAAGGCGATGCTGCATTCTACACGTCCGCTGACGCGGCGGGAGGACAGAGTGTGGCGATCATCCATTACCATCGCCCTGATGGCGATTATGGCGACGCTACCAGTGGGAACTTCCGCGATTTCTGGGGATTGCATGTCTGGAC
>CAWAJS010000012.1:0-46947 GCA_963782315.1 uncultured Chloroflexia bacterium | reverse complement strand
ACGCACTCGTGTGACGTTTGAAGCCGCAATGACCCAACTAGGTGGCCATGCGATTTACCTTGGTCCCTCCGACATACGATTGGGCGTCCGCGAAACCATTCCTGATGTCGCTCGAAATCTGTCGCGCTGGGTGCAGGTGATCACGGCGCGAGTATTCGACCACGTGGCGGTGACTGAGCTTGCCGCCAATAGCACCGTGCCGGTGATCAATACGCTCTCGGACCGCGAACATCCCTGCCAATCGCTGGCTGACTTTCTGACGCTACAAGAACAGGTTGGGCGCTTACAGGGAGCCAAGATCGCCTACGTCGGCGATGGCAATAACGTCGCCCATTCGTTAATGCTGATGGGTGGCATGTTGGGCGTGAGCGTTTCCATTGCCACACCGGAGGGCTATGCACCCGATCCCGCCATCGTCGCACAAGCTACGGCGTACGCCGCTGAAAGCGATGCCGAGATCGTGGTAACAACCGATGTACACAGTGCTGTTTCGGACGCCGATGCTGTATATGGCGATGTATGGGCGTCCATGGGTCAAGAAGCAGAACAGGCCGAGCGTGCCGCGATTTTTGCTCCCTACCAGATCGACACCAAGGTACTTGCCGCTACTGGCAAGCTTGCGACGATTTTCTTGCATTGCCTTCCGGCGCACCGTGGCGAAGAAGTCACTGCCGAGGTGTTCGATGGACCACAATCCCGCGTGTTTGATCAAGCTGAAAACCGTCTGCATGCACAAAAGGCGCTGATCCTGTTCCTGCTCGGCGTTGAGTGACGTAGATACATAGGGGTCTGGGCTAGCGCTACAGACCCCTGTCCTATTCTGTGCCTGCCTTTTTGCTCAACATGCCTAAGCCCCATCCCCTATAACCCGAACGTACCATCCAAAGCAGGACGCTCGTCCATAGAAACTATTGGTGCCGGAAGGTAAACTGCTGTGCATAGGGCAGTGAAGTGTCGGGAGATTTAAGGCATGCCTGGAAATCGTGCGGTGTTTGACGAAGCGTTGAAAAGAGGTCGTGACGCGCTTGAGCGCCAGGTATGGCTCGAAGCGTTAAGTGAGGCTGTGCGGGCTGTGCAGGAGTTTCCGAGTGATCTGGAAGCCCGCCATACCGTCGCTATTGCCCTCTATCATAACAACAAATACGATCAAGCTGCCCAGCTTTTTGAAGAATTGCGCAAGCACCGTGGCGACGATCCCGTGACGCTGGCATACCTTGCCCGATCGTACGAAGGTGACAGCCAATTCAAACGTGCCGTTGCGGTCCTGCTCGAACTGGCGATATTAACACAGCAAGAAGGGCAGATGGAGGACGCGCAGGAAGCGTTGTCGGAAGCGATACGCCTTGCCCCGGAGAGCGAAGCACCTCGTCTATTGATGGCACAGTGTTTTCTTGATGTGGGAGATTAGCGTCGTGCTGCTGAGCAATGTTTCGAGATCGCACGTATCCGACATGCGGGGGGCGATAGTGCCGGGGCTGAAGAAGCACTTGAAGAAGCTTTGACGCTCGACCCCGATAACGGCAATGCTCACGCTCTCCGCGTTCGTATCGCTGCTGCTGCTGCCCCGGTACGTGAGCCGACCGGCGGGCTACTGCGCCACGATGGGACGGGCGAGTTACAGGTGCCGCAAGCCCAGATCGACCATCTGATTAACCGCGCGATGCAAGCACAGGCGGTTGGTAATGGCACAGAAGCGCTCAATTCGTATATCAAGGCGGTTGAGCTTGGTGCCGAACGCCCCGATGTGCGGTATAACCTCGCGATGTTACTCCAAGAACGTGGCGATCACCTTCAAGCCGTATCTTTGCTTGAAAAGTCCGCGCTCAGCGATGAGTTCGCGCTGTCGTCCTACCACGCTTTGGGCGAATCCTTGCGCGTTCTGGGGCGACTGCACGAAGCCGCTGAAGCGTTCGACCAGGCCTTAGTGCAGGTCGATGTCGAGGGCGTTGGGCGTGGTGAGGCCGACGATCTGATAGCGATGTTTCGTTCGGCCGCCGATGCCTATGAAGAACTGGGCGACCTGTCACGTTCGGCCTCGCTATATACAACGCTTGCGGGCGTGTTTCAAAATAAACGCTGGGGCCGCGAATTGAGCGATCAATTCAAACTGCGCGCTCGTGCCCTCAACGAACGTTCGATGCTTGCGAAGCTACAACGAATCGGCACTGGTGTGCTGCCGGGTGAAGTTGTGGCGGACCCACGTCGCGCTCAGACCAAACACGCCTCCAACCCCTGGGGCGCTGCACCACCTCAGATCGAGAACACGTCGGAGGCAGTAGCCAGCGTACCAGAAGTGCCCCGCCCCGATATCTTATCGGATGATCCCTTCGCGTCGTTGAACCTGCCCGAACTCAGCGAACCTACCTTCGCGCCACTGACCGCCCTGCCGACCGAAGGATGCTCGGACGAGGTTGTACGCTATATCACAGCGAGCAGCAAGTTTATGGACCAGGGACTAGTCCATGCAGCGATCGATGCGTGCTATGAAGTGATCCGGCTTGATTCCGAATACGTGCCTATACACCTGCGTGTCGGTGAAATCTTTGAGCGTGATGGGCAGACCGAACCGGCATTGTTGAAATATCGTACGGTTATCGACATCTATACGGCACGCCAGCAACCGATGGCGGCGATCAGCGCGTATTATCACTTTCTTGAATTATCGCCCGATTCCCTGGTGCCACGAGGTCAACTCGCACAACTCTTACGATCGAGCGGCAACATCAACGAGGCGGTTGAACAGGTACTGATGGTGGCCAATACGCTTACACGTATTGGCCAGTCGCAACGTGCCTTACATGAGTTTCGTAACCTGCTCGAATGGGCGCCGCCCTCGTGTCCGATATTCAAGGCCTATGGTCAGACATTGCTCAAGATGCAACGTTGGGAAGAAGCGCTGCAGCAATTCATGCGTGCCGTGCGCTGTGATCCCGACGATGTGGTTGCGCTGGCGTTGGTCAATGTAACAATGGCTATCATCCGTAAGGATGAACAGACCATCGTCGATTCGCTCAACTCAGTGCTTGAGGGCATCGCCGCCCGGCCAGATAGAACGGAAGCTGTGCTAAGCGAGTATCGGTCGGTGCTGATGCTGGTGGACGGCTCGTTGATTCACTACCTGTTGGGGCGTGTTCAACAGGCAACTGGGCAACATGCGTCCGCGATGATGTCGCTTCGGCAAGCATTATCGTTATTGTCGCTCGAAGAAGATAGCCTACTTGCACCGATCGTCGTCCACAAAGCATTGGCCGATAGCTATATCGCTCAGGATCAGCCGAGCGAGGCTCTGGAAGAACTCAATCAGGTGCAAATGTTGATTGGCGAGCAACAAGCCGAGGCGGAAGGTCATGCGTTGCAGCGTGCGCCAGCAGAGGCCGATGTCTGTCGACAGATTGCCATCGCGTACATGACGGTCGGCGATCAGACCGAGGCCATCCGGGCATGGAAACGCTGTGTGCAGGTGGACCCAGACGACGTACAAAGTTATATTCAGCTAGCAGACCTGTATTTTCGTCAGGGCAAGTTGCAATTTGCACTCGAACAATACGAGTGGCTTGCAAACCTGTACGAGCAACGTCAAGAACTCGATCCGGCTATCGCGACACTTGAACGTGCTGTGACGATTTCGCCAAACTCGATGGCGATTCGAAAGCGATTGTCGAGTCTGCTGCTACGGCGCGGCTTCGTCGAACGTGGGCTAGAAGCGTTGGAAGAAGTTTCCAAGCTGGAAAAAGCAGCGGGACAGTTCGCGGAGATGAGTGCGTCGATGCAGCAAGCCGCTGAGGTGCATCAGCTATTGAGCCGCTTCGATGAAGCCGCTATGTTGTACCGTGCGATCCTGGAACAGATGCCGGATGACCTTGACGTGCGCTACAAACTGGTTCATATGTTGTTGATGCAGGATAAGCATGATGAGGCTATCGTTGAGCAGCAACAGATCGCTGAACTCACCGCCGTGCTTGACGACCGCAATGCTCAGATCGAGGCGCTTTCGCAACTGATCGCGCTTGAACCAAGCAACGCGGTGGCTGTCGAACATCTCGAGCACATTTCGGCCTAAAGCTCACTATCATCTGACCATCAGGCATCGCTCATCCCTCTGCGCCTCCACACTGGCGAAGGATTGAGAACACGCGCTATACTATCGTGGCGTCCACCTGTTTGAGAGTGCGTGGCGCATGTTTGGGAGCGATGCTTGACCTGAACCAGATATGGGATCGTTTCGATCCTCTACGTAATCCGCTTAATCTCCTGGATATCTTTCTGGTCACCTTGTTGTTCTGGTGGCTGCTCGATGTCATAAGAGGAACACGCGCCGTACAACTGCTTCGCGGTGTCATTGTGCTATTGATTGTGTCATTCGCAATCGGCACAGTTCTGCCGCTCCAAACGCTGCGCTGGCTGCTTGAATATGCAGTGCGTCCGGCCTTGTTCGTCGGTATCCCGATCCTTTTTCAACCGGAATTACGGCGGGCGCTCGAAAGCCTTGGCCGCACCGGTGATTGTTCACAAAGCGCCCATTTTCCAACCACGCGGGCGAGCAAGCCACTACGATCAATCTGCTAGTCAGGGCAGCCACGCAATTATCTCAGCGCAAAACCGGCGCAATTATCGTTATCGAGCGCAACACTGGCCTGCAGGAGTATGCTGATCGAGGTGTAATCGTCGATGCACGTATTTCGGTGATCTTGCTGCTCAACATCTTTTTTATCAACTCGCCCCTGCATGACATGGCGGTCATCATCCGATCTGGACGTATTCTGGCGGCGAATGTTGTGCTACCTTTGAGCGACAATGTGCTGAGCAGCAGCCGCTATGGTACCCGACACCGCGCTGCGTTGGGCATCAGCGAGCAATCTGACGCGCTGGCGCTGGTTGTCTCCGAGGAAACCGGCAGCATTTCAATCGCAACCAACGGTCGGATCGTGCGCCATCTCAACGAGGACCGTCTGCGACGCCTGCTGGCGGAACTATTGAATGTACCGCTTGAAGAAGTAACGACATGAGCAGGATACGGCTTTATGGCGCACAATTCGGTATGGCCTTATTGCTCTCGTTGGCGCTCTGGACCTACGTGTCGTTTACGACGAATCCAACATCGACGCGCATCGTGACTACGACCATTCTGTCGACCGGGCTTGACGATACCCTGGTGCTGGTCGATAACAGCACCGGCCTGCCCGAACAACTCACACAGTCCACGACGATCACGCTTTCAGGCCCGAAGGATGATCTCGCGCAGGTGGTGACGAACGATGTGCATGCGACCATCGATCTCAGCGAAATCGGACCGGGCCTGAATCAGGTTCCGGTGACCACGAAAATCGACCAGACTGGTATCGTGCGCGCTACCGAACTAAAGCCAGCCGAGATTACCGTGCGGATCGCCCGCAATTCTCGTGACGATGCCGGTGACAGTGACGCAGGAAGGCCAACCGCCCTTTTCCTTCACCACTGGCGATATGACGCAGAGCGCATCCGAAGCGGTTGTGAGCGGGCCGGAAGACCTGGTTCAAGCAAGTGACGGAAGTGACGGCGGTGGTCAATCCCAGGGTCAGACCCGCGACATCGAAGAAACACTGTCACTCCAGGCGGTGGACGAAAAGGGTGAAGTCGTCGAAGGCGTGACGCTCAACCCTGACCGTGTGAGAGTCAAGGTGACGATTGTGGCGCAGGTTGATGTGCAGCAGATCTCGGTTGTCCCCGACGTGCAAGGACAGCCTGCCTCAGGTTATGCCGTAAGCAGCATCGACTGGACGCCCAAGATCGTGGAGGTATTCACGTCCGGCAGCGTGACTGGAACGCTGACGACCGATACTGTCGATATCACCGGGGCCACGGGCGACATCACACGTACGGTGTCGTTGTCACAGCCCGGAAACGTGATCACACGTCCCGGTAATGTTCCGGTAACGGTACGAGTGTCGAATTATCCCGATCGCGGTGCGCTCGCAGTTGCCGCTTATCGTGCCGATTTCGCCGATTGGATTGGACAAACGGTATGTGGCGGTCGCCCAGCCGTCATACGTGCAGATCACGTTAGCTGGCATGCTCGACCGCCTGACCAAAATCACAGCGGATCAGGTCCCTGCGACGGTCGATCTGGCTGGATTTGGTCCCGGGGCATACACGTTGCCCGTCCAGGTCGCACAGCAGGAAGGATTACAGGTCGTAGCCTCATCCGATCCCAATGTGCGCATCATCATCACGGAGCGTGTGGCGACACCAACGCCGGCTCCGGAATCGTCGACTGTTCCCACGCCGACGCCTTGAGTGTGCCGGAACGTGATGACTTGGTGGCCTAAAGTCTGCTTGATCATTAGTGGTGACATAATAAAGAACGTGATACGATATTCGTAAAGTACGAGCTTATATAGGGGTCAATGGGTACGAAGCCCATTCCGAAGGAGTGAGACATGGCGACAGGAACAACAACAACCAGCCGCTTGCATGACTTGCAAGCACAAGGCCAGAGTGTTTGGTACGATAATATTCGACGCGGGTTGATCACATCGGGCGAACTGCAGCAGTTAATCGACGATGGTGTTGTCGGCATTACATCCAATCCGACGATTTTTGAAAAAGCAATGGTCGATAGCACCGACTACGATGACGAACTTGGCACGCTCGCCAAGCAGGGACACGACGCCCGCGCCGTGTTTGAAACGCTGTCACTTTCCGACATCGGGAAAGCCGCCGATATGCTGCGTGGTGTGTACGATAAGACTGATGCGCTGGATGGCTATATCAGCATCGAAGTGTCGCCCGTGCTGGCGCATGACACGGAGGCGACCCTGAAGGAAGCCCGCCACCTGTGGACCAAGCTCGACCGACCCAACATCATGATCAAGGTTCCGGCAACGCCTGAGGGTATTCCGGCGATCAAGACGCTGATCAGCGAAGGCATCAACGTCAACGTGACGATGCTGTTCGCCCTCGACAATTATCGCGAAGTCGCCGATGCCTATATCAGCGGCCTGGAAGCACGGGCTGAAAGTGGTGGCTCGATCGACCGCATCGCATCGGTCGCCAGCATCTTCGTCAGTCGTATCGACTCGGCGGTTGACGCGCAACTCGACCAGAAGATCAAAGCGACGGATAACGCCGCCGAGCAGGAAAAGCTGCGCTCATTGCAGGGTAAGGCCGCTATCGCTAACGCGAAAGCCACCTACGCGGAGTATCAGAAAATCTTTGGCAGCGACCGATTCGCCGCGCTGCGTGCGAAGGGCGCAAAGCCGCAACGTCCGTTGTGGGCTTCGACCAGCACCAAAAATCCTGCTTTTCCGGACTTGTTGTATGTCGAAGCGTTGGTCGGTCCTGAAACCGTCGACACGATGCCACCTGCGACCGTCACGGCTTTTATGGACCATGGCACCGCCAAGCCCACCCTGCTCACAGGGTTGGACGAAGCACCTAAGACGCTCGAAGCGTTGGGCGAGGTTGGCATCGACATTCCGGCAGTCATGCAGAAATTGCAAGACGACGGTGTCGCATCCTTCGCCAAGTCATTCGAGAACATGATCGGCTCGATCCAGAAGAAAGTCGAGGCGATGCGTTAGGCATGACGCCTTTGACCGAAGGAGCGAGCATCACATGTGTGCTCGCTCCTTTCTTTAATCCTCAAACTGGTATAATCGCCGCCCGTGACCACTCATTCGCTGCATAAACATCTTGGTGCCTGGTTCCGCCCGTTTCTCGACCTACCGTTGTACGGGTTGCTACTAGCGCTGACGCTCGGCCTGTTCGTCGTCGTGCAACGCCCGCTCGCCTACGATGTAGCCATCGGACAGGAGGACGGCTGGGGTGCCGACCTGCCCTTCGCGTATAATTGGAACACCACCGAATCGACCGATGCCGCACGCTATCGCTGGACGGGCAAAGATTCGCGAATCAGGCTGTCTGGCCTGCCGCGATATCCATTTGCGGTTGAACTTGCCTTTTTGCCCGCCGACGCGAACCCGCGTGTCGCTGATGGTGTTGTCGATGTTTCTGCCAGTTCTGCAACGCAAGTAGCTTTGCCGCTTGCGCTTGGTCAGCGCCGCGTACATATGCTCGTCGATACCGCTGCTACACATGGTGGGGTTTTTGAACTCGCGATACGGGCACCGACCTGGACGCCGGATAACGACCCGCGCACCCTGGGCGTCCCCATCGACAATTTCAGCTTAACGTCGCTGGTGGACGCACCGCCGTTATCGTCGTTCCGGCAGGCTCCGGTATCCTGGGCATTCTTCTGGCCTGTGCTGTTGCTCATCGCTGCCTGGGTGCCATTGCGGCGCTGGGGCGCGTCACGAACGCTGGCGACTGTCCTGGGAGCGATGCTGGTCGGGCTACTGCTGGCGGGAATGGCGGTAGATCGTCCACGCTTCGCGCTTGTGGCGCAGCCAGTGACGACGGCGCTGTTCTGGGCGGTGATATGGGCGCTTGGGCTACGCTGGGCGCTTGGTGGCCTGGTCAGGAAACTTCGGATTCCAGTGTCGGCTCCGTTGCTTGACCTGCTGGCGTTGTTGTTCTTCGCCTCGTTCGCCCTGCGCTACACGGGTCGTCTGTACCCGCTGTCGATGCCGGGAGATCTAGGGTTTCACATCAATCGCGAACACGACGTACTGCGCGGCTTGACCCGGTTGGTGTCGCGCCATCGCGGCATCGACTTCCCGTACCCACCCGCGTTGTATATGCTCCTGCTCCCCTTCCGACTGCTCCCGATCAGCGCGGATCAGTTGGTTGAATTCACTGACGCACTGTTCGGGGCACTTGGCATCTTCCCGCTGGCCTATCTTGCCCTGAAAGCAACGGGCAATGAACGCACCGCACGCTTCGCCGGTATCACCTATGCGTTGCTCGCGCCTGCCATGATGTCGCTGTGGTGGTCGTTTCAGCCACATATTTTTGCCCAGGAGCTTGCTATCTGGCTGTTCGCCGGGATTGCCTGGGGCTGGACTATGCTCGGCACGCGACGCGGTGTTCTGTTCGCTGCCGCTGGCCTGATCATGTTGTTTGCGAGCCATTTTGGCTTCTATATCAACGTGTCGGTGTTGTTATGCGTGATCTTCGGTGCGACGTTGCTTGCACGCAATAGCCCATGGGTGGTCGCGCATCGTGCCAGTTTGCTTGGGCTGTTCAAGGCTTTTGTGTTCGCCCAACTTTTTGTCGTGCTGATGTTCTATTCGAGCTACGCTGGTCTGGTTTTGGATAAATTGCTGGCCTTCGAGCAGGGAGGCATGGGAGCGGTGCAGGGCGGACGCGAGGCAGCCTCCCAGGCGGCATTGTGGCGCACACTCTGGCAGGCTGGGTTCCAGATTCACTATGCGACCATCGGCTTACCCCTTGCCCTGCTTGGTGGCTACCGGTTGTGGGCGCTGCGCGATCGTTCGGTCGTGCCGCTGCTGTTCGGAGCGACGCTAACGGTTGCCGTCGTCCAGGCGGCGATTCCCTTCCTCACCTCCTCGACGATCACGACGCGCTGGCTGTCCTTTGCCGCCTGGATCATCGCCATCGGCATAAGTCTTGTTCTGGATGCGCTGTGGCAGCGCGGTCGCGCCGGACGGGCGCTTGTTATCGCCATCATCGTGTGGATCGGCTGGCTGACGCTGATGATGTGGGTGCAGGCGATGGGCTACCGTATACGACCGCCGGAACCGTTCTAAACCTGACCGACGACCAATGGACAATGGGCAGTATGCTGTGGCACACGCACACGGTCCCCTGCTCTAGAGCAGGGCACCGTGTACGTGTGGTTCAGGTCGCGGATTCCAGCAACTGTATAAGGTGCGCCACATCGGTCGTGGGTGCCGCGCACGCGAACGAGCGGCACACGTAGGCCGTGGCACGTCCGTCCTGCTGCGGTCGCTCCTGAAGCAGCGGGATCACCGCGATGGCAGGGCTAGCGGGGTCCGCAACTGCTGCGACGGTATTTGGCAGGTAACGCTGATTGAGCGCATCGAGCATTGCCTGGGTATCTGCGGCGGCAGGATCGCCGATGATGGCGATCTCCTGGGGCGCGCCCAGCGCGAAGTCGAGCGCGTTGAGCGATTTGCCGAACGCTGTCGGGCTGCGACCGAGCGCGGGTGCGACGATCTGGATCGTGGCGCGGGCGCGTTCACCGTAGGTCGCATTGCCGGTCAGGGCTGCCAGTTGCAACAGCGCATAGGCCGCGACACCGTTGCCCGACGGTACTGCCTCGTCGAACAGATCCTTAGGGCGCGATATCAACCGCTCGTGCTGGTCGCTGGTCTGGAAAAAGCCGCCCGCGTCACTATCCCAGAAGTGGTCTAGGATCGTGTCCAGCCATGTCTGGGCCGTCTGGAACCATCGAACATCCCAGGTGGCGCGGTAGAGTTCGAGCAGACCTTCGGCATAGATGCGCATAGTCCTCCAGAAATGCGTCGATGCGTGCCACGCCATCCTTGTAGACGTGGCGCAACGTGCCATCGACGACCATCTGCTCGACCACGAACGTAGGCGTTGCGTTGTGCGACCTCCACGTAATCCTCGCGCCCCAGCACGCGCCCTGCTTCGGCGAACGCCGCCAGCATCAGTCCGTTCCAGCCGACAAGCACCTTGTCATCACGACCAGGATGAACGCGCTGCTCGCGTGCATCGTATAGCGTGCGCCGCCCCCGTTCCGCCACCGCCAGCAGTTCTTCGAGCGGCACGCCGAGTACGCGTGCCACCGATTGAGGATCGCGCGGTTGATTGAGGATCGTCTTGCCTTCCCAGTTGCCGCGCGCGTTGACATCGTACAGCGCCATGAACGTCGAGGCGTCCTCGCCCAATAGTGCGCGAATCTCCTCCGCCGTCCACACGAAGAACTTGCCTTCCTCACCCTCGCTATCGGCATCCTGTGTCGAGTAGAAGCCACCCGCAGGGTCGGTCATCTCGCGCACGACATAATCCAGCGTTTCTTCGACGATCTGGCGATAGAACGGCGTGCCAGTGATCTGGTAGGCATGGAGGTACACCCGCGCCAGTTGGGCGTTGTCGTACAACATTTTCTCGAAATGCGGCACAAGCCAGCGTTCGTCCACACTGTAGCGGTGGAAGCCGCCGCCGACCTGGTCGTAGATACCACCCCGCGCCATTTTCAGCAACGACGTTTCCGCGATCGTCAGCGCGTCGGCATCGCCAGTGCGCAGGTAGTGGCGCAGAGCGAAATCTAGCGATTGAGGCTGCGGGAATTTGGGTGCTTGCCCGAAGCCACCGTTCTGGGCGTCGAACGCTGTTGTAATGCTCTCCCATGCTTGATCCAGGATCGCGGGAGTAAGGTCGTCGTCGCTGCGGGGAATCTGCGTCGCGGCGACAAGATGCTCGGTCAGGCTGGTCGCGTTCTCCAGCGCCTTGTCATGCTCCGTTTCCCACAGGTTCGCCACGCCCATCAGCACCTGCTGAAAACTCGGCATCCCATAACGCGGCACGGGCGGGAAGTAGGTGCCGCCATAGAACGGCTTGCCTTCCGGCGTCAGGAAGGTCGTCATGGGCCAGCCGCCCTGTCCGGTCAGTGCCTGCACCGCTTGCATATAGATCGCGTCAAGGTCGGGGCGTTCCTCGCGGTCGACCTTGATGTTGACGAAGTGCTCGTTCATGATCGCGGCGGTATGTGGGTCCTCGAACGTTTCATGCGCCAGCACATGACACCAGTGACAGGCGCTATAGCCGATGCTGAGGTGGATCGGCTTGTTTTCCGCACGCGCTCGTTCGAGCGCTTCCTCGCCCCAGGGATACCAATCGACCGGGTTGTGGGCGTGTTGCAAGAGATATGGGCTTGATTCGTGGATCAGCCGATTCGTATAGGTGGGTTGGTCGGATGTATGACTATGTGACATGCTGCCTCCGGTCTGGTTAGCTTGCCGGAGTACCTGCATGAATCACGCCCTCGATACACGCGGCGATCACTCCTCAGGCCATTGCTGTGCGTTACGACTACGGATGATGTGCCAACTCAGAGACGTGCCGATCACCGACTGTCCAATTGGTACCAGTAACGGGCAGATACGCAATTCGACGGGAGCCGCTGTGAGTGCTTCGAGCAGATTGCCCATCGGCTCGACCGCCAGGGGTTCGACGGTTTCACGACTGACGAACATGCCGAAATCTTCGAGTGGCGTGAATGATTCGGGCGGCATTGTGTAGCGATAGAGTTGTGTGGTTTGCAATCGTTCGAGCCACGCGGCCTCAATCGCGATCACCATGCGCCCTGTGGCGCCAGTCCAGAAGCGTGACAAATTGTCCGGGGTCGTTTCGGACGTAGGCCAGAAGCAGACGCGCGGGCAATCACGCGGTAGCCAGTAGATATGCTCGTACTCCTGGTGGATCGCCCAGACCATCGGCTCGACTTCGGGGTGTGCCAGGGGCGCGCGTGGAACGAAACGCTGGATCGAGGGTTCCTCGCTGAAATGGTACAACATGTGGCATCACCTCTACTGGAAACGACGCAAGAGGCGTGGTCGTATCATCTGAGGCTGAATGTAGAGCGAGAATAGACGACAATCAACAGTGGAATAAGAATGACCAGTGTAAGACCATTCCCCAGACCATTCGCTCGCTGCGAGACTACGCCGCCTTAATCCAGGCACCATAGCCCATTCGATGCCCAACACTGCGCCGAGCGGCACCACGAATGCGACGATCGCGGGATCGTAGGAAACGGAGCGCGACAGGACGTTGAGATAGCCGCAGCCAGCGCAGCGATCAGGATCGTATTGGCGAAAAGTATGTGATTGCATCACTATCGCGAAACGCTCAACCCAGTATTGGGGGTGGCGTTGGTTCTAGCTTTTGACCCTTGACCTTAAACCATATACCTCGTAAGCGCGAGAGCGACCACATGCGGATCGTGGTGTTCCGCTACGAGCCTACGCCGTAGCTCGTCTGGATCGTGAAACCTCGGTTGTGCCGCCACCAGCGCCTTGATCCGCTCGACGGCTGCGGCAATGTCGTTCGTGCTAGCCGGTGTCATGCTTCTTCGAGCAGATCACTGCCCTCCCAGGTGCGCGGAGCGTCCGAGACCGGGCGCAGAATGATGTATGAAATCACGACCAGCACCAGCAGCGCCACCACGCCGATGCCCTGCCCGACACGCGGTTCAAGGTTCGCCACCCTGATCGTCAGGTATGTCACCGTCGCCCAGATGATCGGACCGACGATGGCGGCGAACCTTCCGACCATGCCGTATAGCCCGTAGAACTCGCCGATACGTGCCGGAGGCGTCAGGCGTAGCATGTATGGGCGATCTGCCGACCACACGCCGCCGAGCGCGAAGCCAGCCGACGCCGCGACGACATACAACACCCAGAGTGGCAGACCGACGATACCAACGACTGCGGCGAGTGTGAAGATCGCCATCCAGCAGCGCAACACCAGGTTCAGCGTACGCTTGGGTCCGAGCTTATCGGTGAGCCAGCCCCAGAAGAACCCGCCGATGATGGCGAATGTGATAGCGAACATCAGAATAAGGTTTGCCTGGGATTGCCCTTGCGCCTCGCTCAGTCCGGTTGCTACCGCGACGTTGACCGTATAGAGGGCCATGACCGAGATAACTGTGTTGATCGAATCGGTGTAAAAGATCCGTCCGAGAAGGAAACGCAGCAGTCCGGGATAGCGATGGCCTTCGCGCAGCGTCTGGATGGTGTGGCGTGTCGACGTTCGCACCATTTCGAGGTCGATCGGGCGTGGCTTCGGATTGCCGCGTTCGCGCACAAAAATGAAGCAGGGAATAGCGAATAGCAGGAATAACGCGGCGATAGCGGTGAACAGGAACGCTTTATTTTCAGCGCCGTAGATCAGTCCTAGTCCCACCGCGATGTACGATCCGAGGTAGCCGACGCCGACCCCGATGCCGCCGATCTTGCCGCGATTCTTATCGGTACTGACTTCGGGCAGGAGCGCGTCGTAGAACTGTAATCCGGCCTGATAGGCGATGTTAGCGACAATAAAACAGATGACTGTAAAGCCGAAGCCACCACGAGCCAGCAACGCTGTAAACGCCACGCAGATACAGGTGCTCACGATTAAGAACGGCATTCTGCGACGTGTGCGGTCGCTCATCGCCCCCAGCAGCGGTGACAGGAGGAAGATGATGCCCATCGAGAGCGCCGTGATGATGCCGTACGTCGTATCTGCACGTTGCGCACCTACCTGGTCGCGCACCCACAGCGAAAAGAATAGCGAGATGACACCCATGGAGAAGATCGTGTTGGCGAGGTCGTACAAGATCCAACTGGCGACTGCTCGGCGCGTAACGGTATGTTCACGCCCCGCGGGGAGCGTGCTCGATGTTATTTGATCGATCATGGTGAGGTCTCTCGCATCTGTGTGCCTTCACACTTGACGGCATGGTTGTCAGGTAATTGGAACTGCCAGGAACGACTGCAGTGTAGCACAAGGGTCATGACGTGAACAGATATGCGAACGTCGGCGCTTCGTCTTACGTTGAAGGGAATATCACGTGCTATAAAGAGGTGTGGGGGAGCGGTTGCTCCCCCACACCTGGTCAACATGTGGCCTGTCGTGCTTATTCGTGGCGGAGCGCCAACAATGGGTCGAGCCGTGCCGCACGATTGGCGGGATACAGCCCGGCGGCGATGCCGACGAACAGCGCGAACGCCAGCGCCGCCAGCGCCAGCGTAGGTGTGACGACGAAAAATGTGCCACGAATCGGTAGGCTATTACTGTTCGATATACCACATGATCGCACGGTCGAGAATCTTGCCAAGTCCCCAGCCAAACAATAGTCCAGTCACGCCACCGATCAAACCGATCATGCCAGCCTCAATCATAAACATCAGCCGAATGTCGCCGCGTGAGGCGCCGATCGCTTTCAACGTGCCAATTTCGCGAGTGCGTTCGTATATTGACATAATCATAGTGTTGACAATGCCGAGCGAGGCGACCAGCAGAGCAAGTCCACCCACCGACGAAAGCATAATGTTGATGATCGAAAAAACCTGATCGGCGAGGTCGAGCAAAATCTGGAGCGATGTAACGTCGAAGCCCTCATCCTTAACCTGGGTCACGAGTTTGTTGGCGACATTGGTGTTCTCGCCACGCAGCACCACAACATCGTAGCCATCGGTTGCGAGGAGATCGGGCTTGTTATACCACCAGCTTCGCATCGCGATACGATCTGCGAGGCTTACTTCGATCACGGGCGATTCGGATGATGATACGCCCAGCAATGGCACTGAGAAGGTTTGGGATGTTCCCTGGGGCGTTTCCAACACAAGTGGCACCGGTTGTCCGATCAAATCCGTGATTTGCTCCACAGTCAAATCGAGCGAGTCGAGCGTACGTTTGTGCAATACGACACCGCTACCTTCGCTCGGCAGTTCGATCGTACCAGCAAGTGCGGTCGGTGGCGTAACAAAGGGAGCGCTGAACAGATTGCCGCCACCGATGCCTACCACGGTGCTTTGACCCGCAAGAGTAACCTGAGCGCCAACTACCTTCCGGTAAGCTTACATCAGGCTTGGCTTCGACCACGCCCGGCAGCGCACGCCAGCGTTCCACATCAGAATGCAAGAATCACTTTGGTGCGTTCGGGGCGTTGAAACTGCGTGAAAAAATTGCGTTCGCCTTCGGGCGGGCGCACGAACACGCGCTCCAGGCCGATGGCGGCAAACTGTTTGTTGAGTTCGGCACGGACGCCGATGCCGAGCGATACCATTGTCACGATCGTCAGGATGCCGACGATCACGCCGATAGCGGTAAGTGCGGTGCGAACTTTGCGGCGGGCGAGGTTGGAAAGTGCCGAGCCAATCATATCGCCCAGAGTCATGTTGTCACCTCGACCGGATAGGCCAGTACCGGGGTCGAGTGATCGAGCGTTTCGATGCGCTGGATCGCGCCATCCAACAAATGTACGATGCGGTCGGCATGGCTGGCGACGCCGCTATCGTGGGTCACAAGCACCATAGTACGACCTTCCTGTTCGACAACGCCTTGCAGCAACCGCAGGATTTCGGCTCCTGTTTTGGAGTCAAGGTTACCCGTCGGTTCGTCGGCTAGTAACAGTTGTGGGTTGTTCGCCAGCGAGCGAGCCACGGCGACGCGCTGCTGTTCGCCGCCTGACAGTTCGTTGGGGCGGTGGTTGGCACGTGACGCTAGCCCGACGCGATCGAGCAGTTCGAGCGCCCGTTCGTGACGTTCGCGTCGCCGCACACCTGCCAACATCAGCGGCACCTCGACGTTTTCCACGGCGGTGCGTATTGGCAGCAGGTTGAAGCTCTGGAAGATGAAACCGAGTTGTTCACGGCGATAATGCACCAGCCGTTTATCGGACGCCTTGCCGAGTTCGAGATCATCAACCCAGATCTCGCCGCCGCTAGGACGGTCCAGGCCACCGAGCATGTTGAGCAAGGTCGATTTTCCAGAACCGGAAGGACCGACGAGCGCGACGAATTCGCCGCGCTCGATCTGGAGGTCTATGCCGTTGAGGGCATAGACCTCCTGTTTGCCCATCATGTACCTTCGGGTGAGGTTGTGGGCGCGAATCAGTTGATCAGCCATGTATCCTTACTTCAGTGATGCGGCGATCGATTGTGCCTGTTCCGCGTTGAGTGTACCGGCGACGATGATCGTGACACCGTTTTCTTGCCAGCGCAACAACGTACCTTGCTCGTTGCCTGCGCCAGTTATCAGTGTACCAGTCTGACCACGCACCGTCACGGTTTGCGTGTTGGCACCGCTAGGAGCCATTCGCTCGTTGGCTCCTTCGCTCACCTTGGTTTGCACCAGGCTGAAGGACACAGCGCCGCTGTAGTTCTGAATCACCGTTTCGCCGCCCATGCTCAGTTGCTGTACTTCGTCCAGCGTAACGCCCTGCGGAAGTGTCGCTGGGGCCAGCACCGCGAATGATGCATTGGTACGTGCGTCATCGAGTGTCGTCGTCTGTGGACGTGCCTGCTTGGCGAGCTCGGCTGCATTTACGATTTCGGCATCTGGCTGGCGGCGTAAAGGTAAACTGGCTGGGATCAATGCCCTTATCGACTTCGATCTGTCGGACCTTGCCTTCGAGTTTGCCTAGCTCTCCAGCATCGATGCTGGCTCCAAGCGGTAGATAGCGGTCCTTGCCGATCAAAAGCGTCGTCTTTATGACGCTGCTCAGTTGCATCTGAGCGGTGGTTTCCGGCTTAGGCGTGAGTTGCACCTTCCAGGCCGGTAGTCCTGCGACGGTTTCGTTCTCGGACAGGATTTCGAGGTCGGAGCCGTCAAGCATGTTTTGCAGTTGTTCCTGCATTCGCATCATCTGAGCGGTCGGGTCTTGCGTCCCCATGTCGCCTTGCTTCAGGTCCTGCATTTTGCCGGTGATGACCTTGTTTTCCTTGGGATTGTATAACCAGATCGTCTCGCCATCGCTGACGAACTCGGAACCGATCATCTCGGCTCTTGACGCTTCCAGTACCTTGGCGTGGGTCTGGGCGATCTCTTTTCCGGCTGCATCACGCTTATCGCTTTTGCGCGTCCACAGTTCGATCACGAAATTTCCGCTTTGCTCGCCGCCTACGGTCGCGAGTTCGGCGACAACATGGGCATCGCGTGTGTTTTCGCGTGTCTGCTTCATGCCGTCCATGATCGTTTCAGCGGTAATCTGCTCGCCCTGCGAACACGCAGCGAATAGCACTGAGGTGAATAAGGCGACTACAAGTAAGCGCAGTAAACGCATGGAAGACTCCTTGATACAGAGATTGACGGCCCGACAATAGTGAGGGCTCGGTTTTACTCCTATGTAGCGTACCCCAAATAGGGAGCAAATACTGTGGTAAGGGCATGAACGAAGTGTGAACGATTGTTACATGGAGCGTCGCAGTCTGCAATCAGTCGTCGAGCGCGGGGAGCGTGACACGGATCGTTGTGCCGGGACCACTGGTCAGTTCCGCCGTGCCGCCGTGGGCAAGCACCACGTCGCGCACGAGCGATAGACCTAATCCCTGACCACCATCTGCGCCGCGCACGCCACGCTCCCATACCTCGGCGTGTCGTTCCTCCGCGATTCCTGGCCCGGTATCGGCGACGGTCAGTCGCACCGTTGCCTCAGTGCGTTCGATCGCGATGTCGATCTGCCCACCTGCCGGGGTCCATTTGAGCGCGTTGTCGAGGATGTTGACCAGCGCCTGCCGCAGACGGTCGGCGTCCCCGGAAATGTACGTGGGCGCGGTGGCAGGAAAGCGGAGTGCCACGCCGCTCCGCTCCGCACGCGGACGCATGAGATCGAGGACACTTTGCACGAGCGCCGCGAGGTCTAATCTATGATGCCGACGTGTTGGCTTGAGAAACGCATCGCCGCCCGCCAGAAGTTCCTCGACAAGCCTTTCCAGACGTGCCGTCTCTGCTTGCAGGATCGCGAGGCTGTGAATCTGTGCGTCTGTAGCATCGTCTTCAAGGTTTTCTGCTAATCCACGAATCGCCGTTAGCGGTGTGCGGAGTTCGTGTGAAACCGAGCGGTAGAACTCGCGCCGCGTGACGGCAAGCCGCTCGACCTCGTCGATACGTTGTCCCAGATCGGCGGCCATCTGGTCAATGGTGGTGGCGAGTTGCCCGATCTCGTCCTCGCGATGGTTGCCGGAGCGTGCCGCCAGATCCCCGTCGGCGATGCGTCGTGCGACCTGGCGCAGCGAACGAAGTGGCCGTAACAAGCCGCGAGCGAGGCCAAGCGCCAACAGTGTCGCAACGATCAGGGCTAGCGTGCCGCCGGGAACCAGGAGTAGCACAAGGCTGCGGACTGGTCGCCGCTCTGCTGCAATCGACCGCGATACTTCGACGACGCCAATGGTCGTGCCATCGCGCACGATCGGTCGTGCTAGGTAGCGACGGTCACCAGCAGGCGAGGAGAGGACGAGCAATTGGTTGGCGATGTAGCTGCGGGCTTCACGCGATGGATACGGCCCCAGCCCAACGTCGGCGCTTAACAAGGTGCCATCCGTGCCAAAGATGCGTACAACTGTATCACGCTCGGTGGGGAACCGCGCCACGACTGTACTTGCCATGGCACGTAGGAGCGTCGGCGTCGGCGCAAGGTCGGCGGCATAGATGGCGTAGACACTGGCCCGTGCCTGTAGTGAAGCCAGCGTTTCAGCGCGGAGATTGTAGGCAAGCAGTCCCACGACGAGCCCACTCAGCACGACCAATGCTGTTGCAGTCGCCAGCAGATGTGAAAAAACCAAGCGTGATGTCAGCGAGCGTCGGCGTACCATGGTTGGTGCTAGTCTAGCACAGCGCAGGTTGCAGCAAACGTTTATAATAATACTCAGAGCGCCTGCACGGGGAGGTACAGTATGGCTTGGTACACGATGGCGTTGTTGCTCGTGCTGGGATATCTGTTTGGCTCAATCCCATTCAGTTATCTCGTTGCCCGCACTCGTGGCGTCGATCTACGCACCATTGGCAGTGGAAATACCGGCGCATCGAATGTCTGGCGTAGCCTGGGCTTCCGCTATTTTGTCGTCGCACTCATTCTTGACATCTTCAAAGGCGCAGTACCGACCGCAATCGCCTTTCGTGTACTGCATGGGACGCCGGCCCTGGCGATCGCCGTTGGGCTAGCTGCCATCATCGGGCACGTGTATCCGATCTTTATGGGCTTTCGCGGCGGCAAGGCCGTTGCGACGAGCGGTGGCGTCATGCTGGCATTCTCGCCGGTTCTGTTGATCGCGTCCGCGCTCATCTGGTCGATCATTTACAAGATCAGCGGGTATCCTTCGGTCGCATCGTTGCTCGGCTTTATCTTTCTCGGTGTTCTGGCGACGATCATGTCGTATATGGGATCGCTCGCACCAGAGTTCGTCGCGTTCATCTGGGTAATGACCATTGTCGTCTTCTATTTACACCGCGCCAATATCGGGCGGTTACTTAGCGGAACAGAAAATCGGATCGGCCCTAAAGCGAAATAACGAGGCATTATGACCGGCGTTACGGCTCCATCGATCGTCGACTTTGCCCAGGCTGTACACCAGAATGTTGCCCGGGTAATCGTTGGGAAGGAAGAAGTTGTCGATCTGCTACTCGTCGCGCTGCTGGCGGGTGGTCATGTGCTGATCGAAGATGTCCCAGGTACCGGCAAAACGATGATGGCGCGTGCGCTGGCAACGTCACTTGGGCTGCAATTCAAACGTGTGCAGTGTACCCCTGACTTGTTGCCAAATGACATTAGCGGCGTGTCAGTGTTTCACCCGCCGTCCGGGGAGTTTCAGTTCCGGCAGGGTCCAGTGTTTGCCAATGTGTTGCTCGCTGACGAGATCAACCGGGCTACGCCGCGCACGCAATCCGCGTTGCTCGAAGCGATGGCGGAGCAGCGAGTGACAGTCGATGGTATCACCTATGCGCTGCCCGACCCCTTCCTGGTGATGGCGACCGAGAATCCGGTCGAGTTCGAGGGGACGTTTCCCTTGCCGGAGGCACAATTGGACCGTTTCCTGTTCCGGTTGTCGGTTGGCTATCCGCTGCTGGATGACGAAGCGAGAATGCTGCGAACTATTTCGGGAACGCACCCGATTGAAACGCTTCAGTCGGTCGTCGATGGTCAGACGCTTCCTGCCCTGCAAAGGCTCGTAGATCGGATACATGTTGCCGATGGCATCGTGAGTTATATTCTGCGACTGGTGACGGCAACGCGTACACATTTCGACGTGGCGCTGGGTGGCAGTCCGCGTGCGAGCCTCGCACTATACCGTGCCGCGCAAGCGCGAGCGGCGCTCGCGGGGCGTGAATTCGTGTTGCCGGATGATGTCAAAGCGTTGGCGGAACCAGTGTTGCGCCACCGTCTGTTGCTCAAAGCGGAAAGCGCGTTGCGTGGTCGCACCGCATCGGCGGTGATGACTGAAATTATATCGACGACGCCGATTGATACTCCTGTTGAAACGACGGCCTGAGACCAATGTCCAACCAGTTACGCATTCTTGCGCTCATCCTGCTGATTGCAGGAGCGACCCTGCACTCGCCGACCCTTGGCGCAGCGGCGTTCATTCTCGCGGGCGCGACGTTCGTAACCTCCTGGTGGACGAAATGGGTCGAACGCGGATTGCGCGTGCGCTACACGGTGCCAGGCACCCTCAATTATGGTGATGAAACGAATGTCACCATTGATATTACCAATACGTCGCTGTTGCCAGTGCCATGGATACAGGTCACCGATAGCGTTCCTTTGGCGCTCCGTATGTCGGCCCCCCTCCGTGCTGCATTTGGCATAAGCGCAGGGGCGTCGCGCCAGATCGTGTATCCGATTCGTGGGGCACGACGCGGGTTTTATCGCTTAGGACCGTTGCGCCTGACGACTGGTGACGTGCTGGGGTTGTATGTCCGCAGCATGACAATACCTGTTGCCGAAATGACGGTGTTTCCGCGTGTTTTGCCGCTGCCGCGTCTACAGCTTCCAGCGCAACTACCATTTGGACCGCTGGCGACCCGGCAGCGCCGTGGCGAGGACCCCGCGCGACCTATGGGCGCTCGCCCCTATCAATCGAGCGACGGCGTGCGTCGATTGGACTGGAAGGCCTCGGCAAGTCATGGCGAATTGCTGGTGCGACGAGCGGAACCATCGGTCGCACCAGAAACGATGCTCGCGCTCGCGTTTCGTGCGTCGGATTATCCGGCTCACGTGGCACAGGACTCCCTCGAACGTGCGGTCGTCGCGACTGCCTCGCTGGCTGCTGCGCTGATCCAGCGTAAACTCCCGGTTGGTCTGGTGACGAACGGTATCGATCCCAAGAATCCAGCCGCTGATATTGTGCTGGTGCATGGCAAAGGCGACGGACATCTCCAGACCATGCTGCATCTGTTGGGACGCTTGGATGTTGGAACGCAGGTGGGCCTGCCCGAACTGTTGGCGCGCCAGGTGTTGCCCTGGGGCGGCACGCTGGCACTCGTCGTCGGCGACCTCGACATAACGATGTTGCCGCAACTGGACGCCTTGCGACGACGCGGACAGCACATCGTTGCCTACTTGCTCGAACCAACTGCTGCGGGGCTCGCTTTCGCCCGAAGCCAGGGCGTACCGGCGGTGCAGGTAGATGAGCGTGGCGTGCCGTTGCCATCGCGCAGCGTCTGACAACGAAGAATAGGTGTACCGTCAGGATAGAGAGCGAGGGACGCCGATGCAACGATTTACCGTAACTATTTGGCATGGGGCCTTGGTAATGATTGTCGTGCACGGGCTGATCCTGGCCTTGATCAGCGCTGCCGAACGCTTCGTCACGAGTTGGGACGCCCCCGGCATCATACCCCTGGTGCTCATCATCGTCGTCGAGGCGATGGTGACACAATGGCTGATCGCACACGAACATCAGACGTTCGAGGAGCAAGTTAAAGTACGACTGCTCGAACTATTGGTGATTGTTGTCGTCGTACGGCTGTGGAGCCTCGCCGCGCAAGGCGAGCCGCTGCTGGTGTCGATCACACCCTGGCTGCGCGAACCGTTACAATTCTTGAGTGGACGATTCTTTGAATATTTCGTCTGGGTGCTCGTGGCGTGGATGGTGACGGCATTCTTGATGAGCGATGTTTTGGACTGGCAGAGTGGATCGTATATAGCTGCCACGAATGATTCCACGATCGAACGCGATCATCTTCAGCAGGAATGGGATGAATCGGTTGCGCGCTTCCGGCGGCGCTATGTGATGCTGGTTTTCGTGATGCTGGCAGCCTCAACGCTGGCCGTATATGGCGGACGTCCTATGCCTGCGATTAACTCCACGCTGCTGGTGGTGAGCACGATCGCGGCACTTGTCGCCGGTCTGGTGCTGCAAAGCGAAGGACGTTTGAGCCTGTTGCGGCGTAGTTGGGCGTTGGACAACATTGTCGTTGATGCGGGCGTCAACCGTCGCTGGGGACGCATGGGCATGGTGTTGATCGGCGTACTTGTGCTGCTTGCTCCGTTGCTGGGGGCGGTAATGTTGGTCGCCCCACCACCGCCAATCGTACCGGTCTTAAACTTGTTGTTGGTCGGTATGACCGTCGTCGTTTCGGTGGTGCTCCTGCTGATTAGCATCCTGCTGGCACCGATCATTTTTCTGCTGTCGTTGCTTAATAGCGGCACTACACCGCCGCCAGCGCCTGCCCTGCCCCAGTTCGAACCGCCGCAGATCGCACAGGTCGCTGGCGAGCGCCCATTGTGGCCTGCTCTGATCTTCTGGGGCTGCATCCTTGTGTTGATTGGTCTTGCGTTCGCACGCTACCTCCGTGGACGTTCCGACATCGGCGCTGCGCTGCGTCGTTGGCGCATCTTTCGGTGGATCCGTTTGACCGCTGGGGAATTCTGGTCCGATGCACGAGGATGGGCGATATTGGCGGCGACCACGCTGCGAAAGATGCGTAGGCCACGCAACCGCACAAAAGCGCGGCTCCGCGCTCAGGGAATACAGGCGCAGTTACGAGCGATGTATCGGCGCATGCGAGGGGCAGGCGTGCGCCGTGGGGTTGTGTCACGGATGGCACAAACACCATATGAGTATAGTGCTGAGCTTGAACGTACGTTGGCAGCAGCAGGTGACGATGTACGCGGGCTGACCGAAGCCTATGTCGCGGCTGAATATGGACCAAACCCCGAAGAACCATCGCACCTTCAACAAGCTCGACGGCACTGGCGTCGGTTACAGCGATGGTTACTCCGCTCGGCGACGCTGCGACGCCGCGATCCGCCGTCCTCAGGTCAATGAACGCTCTGCATTATTCTGTTGTTACCAAGCCAGTGGCATGCACGGGTGCATTGAGCCAGCGTTCAAGCGTAGATTGGAGCGCGGTAAGCTTGACTGGCTTACTGACATAATCATCCATGCCTGCCTGCAGACATGCCTCGCGATCCTCGTGCATCGCATTGGCTGTCATCGCAACAATCGGCAGTCGCGGCAGGTGTTGTGACGCTTCTGACGCCCGGATGACCGTCGTCGCGGCTAACCCATCCATCTGTGGCATGTTGCAATCCATCAATACCAGCGCGTACTTACCGGTCGATGCGGCTTTGACAGCTTCGTGTCCATTCTCTACGACATGGGCATGATAGCCAAGTTTTTCGAGTTGCAGTACGGCAAGCTTCCGGTTGACTGGATTATCTTCCGCTACAAGCACTAAGCGTTCTTGTGCCTTTGGTTCTGTTATGGGTTCAATGGCATCGAGGCTGTGTGGTAGTTCCAGTGGCTGAGCAGATTGGGTGACCGCCAGTGGCAATGTCACTACAAAGGTGCTGCCGCGTCCGACCTCGCTCTGGACTTCGATGCGACCGCCTAACAGTTCGACCAGACGATGTGTGATCGCGAGGCCAAGCCCGGTGCCGCCGTAGCGCCGAGCGATCGAATCGTCGCCTTGCTTGAATGGAATGAACAGATGATCGAGCACGTTCTGGCTCATGCCGATGCCGGTGTCTTGCACCTCGATACATGTCATGCCGGTGTGCCATGACATCCGTAGGGTGATCGAGCCGGATTCGGTAAACTTGATGGCATTGCCAACCAGGTTATACAAAATCTGACGTAGACGATTGTGATCGCCGCGCAGCAGACGTGGCACATCGCTGGTGATCTCGATGCCGAGCGCAATGTCTTTGCTTTTCGCCGATGGTTCCAGTAATCCGACGATGTTGCCGAGGAGCGAATATGGTTCGATGTCGATCGCTTCGAGTTCGAGCTGCCCCGCCTCGATCTTTGAAAAGTCCAAAACGTCGTTGATGATGGTGAGGAGGCTTTGCGCGGAATCATGCACCATAGTGATGTATTGTTGTTGTTCGCTCGTCAATGGTGTATCAAGCATGAGCTCGGTCATGCCGATGACGCCGTTCATGGGTGTCCTGATCTCATGGCTCATCGTCGCCAGGAATGTCGACTTGGCGCGGTTCGCGGCAGCCATCGCTTCGACGGCTCGCATGCGCTCCGTAACATCACGCAGAACGAGCAGTTTCCCCATGGCGAGATGTCGGCCAAGGGGTGAAACCTGTATTTCGATGATACGTGGGCCATCCTGCCGCTGTAAGTCGAACTGGAGCGTGGATACGACGTCACATTCGCTAACGGTCGCTGCGAGCGCGGGGAATACCACGTCGAGCGATTGTCCGACTGGGGAATCGTGCAGCATCAAGAGATGGTGTGCCGCCGGGTTGATGTCGACAATCCGGCACCGGGTGTCCAGCACGAGCATGCCATCCTGCATATATTCGATGAGTTGGTCGCGTGCTACCGGAATCAGGTCGAGCAGTCGTCCTCGATACATGCTATGAGCAAATAGTGTTGCACTCAGCACAAAGGCGAACGGCGTTAGGTCGCGACCGTTTAAGGGGCTCCAACCCGCCAGGTAGATGACATTGGAGATCCAGGGTGCGGCCACCGCGATGAGTATGCTGTTCGTGTGGCTGCGATAGTGTGTGGGGAAGCGGCGTACACCTTTGATAAGTGTTGCCGCGCCAGCAAGCAGAAACCCATAACTGAAGACCATGACGACCCAGAACCATGGCCCATGCCCAAACAAAAGCCGCTGACCTGCGGCTCGATCAACAATAGTTATGTTGCTCCAAAGCCAGCCATGATATTGGTTGGTTATTGCGATGATAATCGTCGTGATTGGCATGACCCACAGCCATCGTATACGAGGCTGCTCGGAGTGGACATAGGTATGTGCGAAGATATACCAGAGCAACGGTAACGGAGCGATCCCCAGGTACTCGAACTTCGCCCAACCTATCGCTGCCCCGAGTGAGTGTGTGGCATACTCCATCGCACACCCTGCGGTCCAAATCGTGACTGCAACGCATAGAAGCGAAAGCGGGATGCTTGCTTCTGCCTGACGGCGTCGCCAGGCAATGACAGCGATCGTCAACGAAAGTGTGGCTGCGACGAGTAATGCGGAAACTAAAACGGGTGTATCTACAATCATGCCTTTGCAATGAACGATGCTTGTAACAAAGGCTGTCCGAGGCTTTTCGCTGGCTTGTCTTTCATTCGTTGGCAGGCCAGCCGTATGCTACAAGTGGGTTGGGTGTTTGATGCAATTATACGGTAGTGGTGATGCGAACTGACCTTGTACGGTGGTCCTGACTTCATCATGGCTTTGTACCTATCCAAAGCAAATCAATGACAAACGCGCTCCGTCAAATGACGGAGCGCGTGTACAAGGTGTTTATTGTGCTAGGATTTTACAAGTTTGCGGAGAATTTCTTCATATAATACCGTTCGGAGCTGCCATGTCGCCTCGGCGCGTGCGCGTTGTTGAGCCGCCCGCCCATCCTCGCTCGCAAGTCATCATCGCGTAGTAACCGTCCGATGGCATCGGCTGTATCTTCGGGATCATCCTGAAGTACCAAAATGCCCGTTTCGCCATCGTAGATCGCTTCCTGCAAGCCACAGTCGCGGGTCACAACCGAGGGCTTACCGCTGAGCGCAGCCTCGACCGCGACGATGCCAAAGCCTTCAATATCGCGGGCATTGCGTGTGCGGCTGACCATCACGAAGATGTCGCAGAGGTTATACAGAAAGGGTAGCTCGGACTGATCGACGGCTCCCAGGAACAGGACGTGTTTCTCAACGCCTAGCGATGCAGCGAGGTTCATGAGTTTTTGTCGGATGAATGGACGCCCCGCGATCAGATATGTTAGCGTCGGAAATTCTTGCACCAACCGGGGCAATGCCTTAATGACGACATCATGCGCTTTGCGCTCCTTGACTGCACCAACTGTCAGAATAACTGGACCAGGCGGAATATTGTATTTCGCACGTACTAGAGTTGTGTCTAATCCCGGCTGAAATTCATCGCCATCAGCACCGTTGAGAATGACCGACGACTGGCGTGGCTTGATCCCGGCACTGTCCATAAACTGGCGAGTATATTGGCTTACGAGAACAACCGCGTCGACGTTGTTAAAGGCTGCATACGTCAAACGTCCCGCTAGTGAATGGGGTTCCAAAAATTCGGAACCATGTCCCACTGCCAGTACCTGACGGCGCAACAGCTTGGATGCTAACGTCGCGCTCCACACAGCCTGTTCGCCTGTCGCAAGCACGACATCAGGCCGTTGACGCGCCAGAGTAAACAAGAGCGTTACGAATCGGATTGTTTCACGCAGTACAAAGGTGCGTCCCAATCGCTGACGGACAATACTATACGGTTGCTTTCGATTGAACGCCCGGATCGTCGCCGAAGGAACATGATCTTGTGGCGTCACAACCGTAATCGTCCATCCCAGTTGGACGAGATGCTGTGCAAGCTGATGGGCATGAATCGCAATCCCACCAGGGGAGGGAAGAAATTCTGATGCGCAGATAACCAGACGCATCAGATGATCCCGTGATGGCACAACAATGGTGTGTAAAATCTGTTCATTGTAGGGTTATACACGAGTTTGAACTTTCAATCGTCGAATGCGCTGGCGAAGCTCATCCTGTTTTGATGTCGATGCCGACTGGATCGGACGTGCTTCGAGCAACGACGGCGCGATTGCATCGGTCAAGACCTGACCATCCATGTCCGATGGTGTCGGGATGCCCATCAGGTAAAGTAAGGTCGGAGTCCAATCAACGAGCCGCCCTCGTATCTCGCCCTCGCGTACCAGACGTGGGTCACCACAAAGAATTGCAGTCGCGTGGAAGCTATGATCGCCCGGTCGGGCTGTTATAGGACCTGTCCAGGAGCCAGTACCGATCGGTGACGCATTCATGTAGTCTGGTGAGTATACGACATAATCCGGCGCTTTACTCAGATATGGACCTGCGTATAGATCCTGGCCGCGGTGCAGTTCACAGTTATATGGTGCCAGCGCATCACGCAGTCGCTCAAACTCTGCCGTTGTCAAAGCTTCTTTGCCGGTGAGGCGTAGCCAATAGCCCGAGTTGAGATATACCTTGGTACGGGTCATGTCGATATCGGCGCGTTCGCTCAGCGCAGCGGTTGGCAGTGTGTCGCGAACCAACGTGAACGAGCGACCAGCGTGACGGCGGAGTAGTCCACCGATGCCAAGGCGTTGGATGATCGAGCGCATGGTGTTTCGTGTGAGCCCGATACGTCCTAACAAGCGAGACGCTGGCGGCGCAGCCTTCAATTGAAGCAGCCCGAGGTCCTTGAGAATCTCGTTGACGAACAAGCGACCTTTGACTGGTTTCACACCATGGTCTGAGATCACCAACACGACCGTATCCTTGTCGACTGCATCCATGATCTGACCTACGAGCCTGTCGGTATCCTCGTAGAAGTCTCGAACGCGCTCTTCACTCGCAACGAAGTGCGAGACGACATCGACTTCATTGAGCACGATCATGGCGAAATCCCAGGCTTCTTCGCGCAGCAGCTTGGTGAATACCTGCGTCTTGACCGTGCTGACCTGCAATGCATCCGCATACAGCGCTTCGGTGTTGCCGCTGTACCCCAACGAGCGGTCTGGGAATACCTTGTATCCCTGCTCGATTAACTCCTGTCGTAGCTCGGGAGGGTAGGTGAATTGTGAGGATTCGTCGGGAGTATCCATGCCGGAGATGATCACACCATTGATGGCTTCGGGTGGATAACTGACGGGAACAGCGACGACGATAGAACGTTTTCCGTGTTCGTTGAGTACTTTCCAGATCGGCTTGACACGCAACGCACTGCCTGTCGCCGGACCACGATTGGGGGCGTTAACATCGTCAAAATACGTGAACATACCCGTTTTGCCGGGATTGTAGCCGGAATAAAAGACGGGCCATGCCATTTGAGTAAAAGGGGGCATCGTTGAGTCGATCGGACCATAAGCGGCTCCGTGCATCAATTTTGCCAGGTTTGGTAAACGGCCTTCCTGTATCCAGGGGAACACGAATTCGGGCGTTGCGCCGTCAAGCCCGATTATCATAACCTTCCGTGCTACTGTGGGTGTTTGCATGCGTACCTCGAACCGAATATGATTGTATCAGTGACCATCATCGACCTATTCTCGCACGAATTGGTTCCCGGACCATCTGCCACATGCGTTGATCTTCTTCGTCGATGCCGCCCAGTAGCCACGTACCGACGAATGATACCGCGACGAAGAGCAATCCGATAACTGGCACGACTACGAGTGTTGGGAATGCCGAAAGCTGACTACTAAATGGCAATAATAGCGCAACCACGACGCCGGTCGCGAGTGTGGCTACAATACTGCCACGCGACAGTGGCGTTGTAGCACTTGCCCGATACAGCGAATACGAGAGATATATGTTTGAGATCAGCATCGACGCCATACTTGCAAGGGCTGCCCCAATGATCCCCACGAGCGGAATCAGTGCGATACTCAATACTATAGCGGATACGTTCGCGATGGAAACCCCCCAGAATACCCGCCCTGAGTAGCCGAGTGCCATCAACGCTCCAGTATTGGGACCAACCCAAACGCTGAAGAAGTAGCCTAACAGCACTAACTGCATCGTGAGCGCCGCCGGGCGGTATTGCTCACCAAAAAGTACTGTGATGATTGGCTCCGGTAGCACCATGACAACTGCTGCGATCGGGAGCGTAAAGGTCGTCACCCACTTTGTGACCGTCGCATACAGTTTGTTGAAATCCTCGACGTTGTTTTCTCCGGCAAGCCGTGATGCAACTGGAAGGAAAATAAATCGTACCGCACCGTAGAATACCTGAATCGCGGGCGCGATCAGGATGGCGGTGGTGAAAAGTGCCGCGTCCGAGGGAGATAAGAAAAATCCGAGCAGAAGGACGTTGGTTTGGCGGCTGACCACGCTGAGGTGGCTACTGCCCATCATAGGGATGGAAAACCGTACCATCTTCCAACCCGCCCCCCAATCTATCTTCGAGGATGGCAAGCGTTCGAGAACAGTACGGTGGACGTACCATGTCAGTAGCGCAATCTCCGCGATGACAGAGATTAAGATAGGCTCCCCCAATCCAGAGAAACGAACCACCGAATGCGATGACGACAAGCAGGATCAGGATGCGGACGATATTGGGAAATAGGTCGTCGAAAATCAGTTTCTGTTGTACTTGTGCGAACCCACGGAAAATGCCGAGTAACACATTGATAATTGCAAGGCTGGCTGCTACGAACGCCATGACCCGCAACGTCGGTGCCAGTTCGGGCGTCGACCTCCACTGTCCGATCAGATCGGCACCCAAGTAAATTCCAACTGATAAGAGTAGCCCGACAATGGTCGTGAGAATAACGCCGAGGTAGATGACGCCGCGTAGCTCTGCGGTTTCGTTACGACCGCGATGATAGCCTACATACCGCGGAACACCACCCGAAAACCCGAGTTCGGCAATCGGCTGAACGAAGAAAACCACGCTGAGCGCCAGCGATATCAGGCCAAATTCGTGGACGCTGAAGCTGCGGCGCATGAGGACATTGCCGAAAAGCCCGAGCGCCTGGCCACATACACTCCCAAAGAGAATGATACTGCTGCCACGCGCCATACTGGAGATACTTTGTTCGAATGTTCGGTTCGCCGCTGTCATTCGATATAACCAAGACCTCGTAGGCGTTCCATGACCTTGCCTTCTTCTTCGGCGGTCATTTCGGGTTGCTCATCCTGCGCTGCTTCGTCCTCGGTCAATGTCGTCAGCGCAAACACAATGTATTCTTCAGCCGAGCCAAAATCGGCATCTTGGGCGCGTTGTTCGATGAGTTCATAGAGGTGACGAGGAAGTGCGACCGTCACGGTATCGGATGCGTTCATGATAGTCCTTTCTTAGTTCAGTGATTCTAAACGCTTCTTCGCGTTCGTATGTCCAGCGTTGATAGCAAGGACACGTTCGTATGCTTGCCGTGCCTTCGCGATATCACCAAGCGCTTCGTATGCGTTACCCAAACGATAATAGAGGTCAGGCGATTTTCCGCCGTACCTGATTGCATCGTTGAAATAGTGAACCGCTTCCGCTGGTTGACCGTTGTCGAGGGCGTTCGTGCCAAGGACGCGATATGGATCAGGGCTGTTTGGTGTGCGTTCCATCCATATTCTGAGCCACGTATTCGAGCGCTCGTACTGTTTGCTATCCCGTAGGATTAGCCCAATCTTTGAGGCCAGGGCTCCGGATGGAGTGAGCGAATACGCTTCGCCAAACCGCGTATCTGCCTCAGCAGCCTTTTCTTGCCGGACGAGAATCTGACCCACCCCCACGTACGCGCCGGCCAGCAGGGCTGCATCCTGTGACTGAGCGATTACATACTGGTAGGATGTCAGGGCCTCGTCCAATCGGCCCTGGTTGGTTAAGAGGTCGCCGAGGCGTGATCGACGCTATCATTGAATGTGCGTCATCGCGTGCAATGGTGTAATAGTGCTGAGCTTGTTCGAAGTGCTCATTTGCATTGAAACAGTCGCCAACTGCTAACAAAAATCGCTCGGCTCCTGACGATCTCCAGACCTGTGAATGTTGCGTAACACCACGCTCGGTATCGGCGTATCCTTGCCAGAGCTGTGATATAGAAAATACAACGGTACGCGGTTGGACCCTAGCAAAGGCCTGGCTCGCTTCCAGAAGGTCGCCCTGATTAAGTGCGATCTCGCCGGTGAGCCGCCACGCACGCTCGTTGTTCGTATTCCAACGCAAAGCTTGTCTGAGGAAAGCTATCGCCTGATCTCGTTTGGCAGGTTGAAGACTGGAATATGGTAGACCCAGGGCGCACGCTGATTGTCCTTCTGCATGGGTAAGGACGACCGCAGCAGCGTTTACGTACGCTGCACTAATCAAGGAACGTCCAAAGACTGCTAGCATAATGAGCAGCATGACGACACTTGCGATCCACCATCGTATCCGGGGGTTTTGCATGAGCGGCCTGAAACGTCAAGACACGCATATCTCGCCCGGAGGGGCACCATACGCGTGTCTCTCGTTCTCCTATTCAGTGGTTGTATAGGTAGCAGCGGAGGCGACCACGTCGTTGATAATCGCATCAAGAGAATATCTGGGTTCCCATCCGGTATATTCCTTGATCTTCGATATATCGGGGATTCGGCGGCGCATATCTTCAAAACTTGGTGAGTATGCCTCGTCATAAGGAACGAGCCGTATGCGCTCTGCGGACGATGAAAGCGGAGTGCTTTTGGGGTACTTGGAATCGATAACTTCCAAAATCATCTGGGCAAGCTGACCAATGGAAACTTCCTCCGTCGAACCAGCATTGAACACCTGACCAATTGCTTCGGGGCATTCCGCCAATGCTACCAGTGCAGCAACTGCATCATCAACATGCAGGAAACAGCGCGACTGCTCGCCATCGCCGTAGACTGTAAGCGGGTCGCCACGCAGAGCCTGTTCGGCTAATCGAGGAAGCACCATGCCGTATTGGCTGGATTGCCGGGGACCGACGGTATTGAATAACCGGACGATCGTGACAGGCAGTTGTTTTTCATCATAGTATGCCAGAGCCAAAAATTCATCGATCATTTTGGACGCCGCATAGCCCCACCGATTCCGATGCGTAGGCCCGAGGACAACATCATCACCCTCACGGAATGGCATACGGATACCTTTACCATACACTTCAGACGTTGATGTCAGAACGACCTTGGCACGATATCGCATCGCGGCCTTAAGCACGCGATCCGTTCCTACAATATTGGTCTCGATCGTATGTACAGGGTTTTCGACGATGAGCTTTACGCCAACAGCAGCAGCCAGGTGAAAGATAACATCGCTTTCGCTTGCTAGACGATCGAGAACAATTTCGTTATCGATCGTATCGATCGCAAATGAGAAGCGTGAGCCACTTCCGCCGGCTGGATAGCGTTTGATCAATCGTTCGATATTTTCAATGCGTCCAGTGCTGAGGTTATCGATCACGGAGACGTGATATCCGCGTTCTAACAATACTTCGGCGAGATGTGATCCGACGAACCCTGCACCACCCGTGATGAGTGCTCGTGTTGGAGGAACCCGTCGCGTGGATGCTTGCCCCATATCCTAACTCCTAAAAATTGAGTACCTAATTGCTTAGCTTGCCGTCGGACTGCCGCCATGGGGAGGAATAATATCATCAGAAGGCTGCATCCATCGCAATCTGAACCTTGCCGGCGTGAGAAGCCAGCGAACAGCACGGCTCCACACAGGCTGTGATTTTCCCTCAACTGTACGCAATGGCTCATTCCCCATCAAAAAGTACAACGCTGACGATACAACTAAGCCGAACAAGAAACCAAGTATACCAGCCATGATGATTGTTGCTAGGCGCGACTCTGTGTGTTCGACCGCAGTCATCGCCGGAATCGCCAATCGCACCTCGCTGCCAGTGATCGCAGATGAGATGTTAACCTCTTCCTGCTTTTTGCTCAGCGTTGTATACGATTCTTTCGCGATATCACGCGATTGCGTGAGATTTTCCAGCGTTGCGGTCTCGGCTTCAAGTCGAGACTGTAGTGTGTTGATCTCATCCTGGATGGTTGTCATCGATTTGGTGATAGTTGTATTGGTATCGTCGCCGGGGAGTGCCTGCAGGTTCTTGAGCTCTAGCAGTTCCTGGGTACGGGCCATTGCTGCCTTATATAACGGATTATCTGTTGTGACAGCCTGGCTGAGTAAACCCATCGCATCGAAGTCAAAGAGATCGGGATAGAGCTTCTTGATTTCGGCGAACAATGGTGTCGCATCAGAGGTTTGTTCGGCAGCCTGTGTCAGTCCACCTAAATCGAATAATTCTTCGTACCGCTGCGCGATCGCTGTTTCTAGTGGAATGCTAATAGCAAGCGTCGTGGATAGCAGCGGCGTAGTCGTAACAGGGACTGTATTTGCTGAGAACTCGCTCAGGAAATTATAGCCAGTGCCTTCGAGAAGTTCGTTCGAACGATTCTGAATCTCTGTGCTCAGGTTACTGATACGGTCCTGAATCGCGGTAATCACAGCCTCGATATCGCGCAACTGACCGGCGGCAGTTGTCGCTGTTGTGCCGGATGTCTGAATCTGAAGGTTGCCAGGTAAATTTGATTGCTTGTCGTTCTCACTGGTCCCCTGACCGGAGAATATTTGTGTCTTCAGAAGGAGCAGCGCCAGTGTATTACTGGCGGCCGCCGAATCGCCACCCTCGTTGATATGGTCGCGCATCGTTTGTGCGTTCCCCAGCAACTTTGCCAGGCGCGTTTGCTCGCTATAGGCCTGTGCGAGTGCTTCGCGTTTCGTTGTCGCTTCTTGTTGAATCACTGCCATCTTGTTGTCGATGTCGGCATCGGACGTAACCGCAAACGCCTTCTGACGCAGGTCACGATCGCGCCGAACTGCTGCCATACGAGCTTCAATCTCAGAGTCGATGTATTGGCTCAGCATGTTGCGCTTTGCTTCTTGCTGCTTGTTGAAAGCCAACATCTGATTTGCGATTTGCGATGACATATAGGTATTGATGATCAGAGCCTGATTTTCTAGCTGTTTCTCAATCGTCGATGAGATCGCCGTTGTCTGATTTTTGCTGAGCAGGTCCAAGAGCGCTCGTCTGGGACTCAATCTCTCGCGATAGGATGCCAGATTGATTTTTGGGCAGAAACGCTTCCAACTCTTTCTGGGTCGCATTGTAGCTTTCTTTCGCCCGTGCAAGCTCGGTTTGTACGGATTGTGAATATCCGGTGGGAGCGCCGCTATAGAGCGTATTAACGTAGGATTCGTAGTTGCTCGCCCACGTATTCGCTATCAGCGCCGCATATTCAGGATTCGGGTCAGTAGCAGTAATCGCGATCATACCACCCGGACCGATAACCGACGTATTGATTTTGCCGACCAGTTTTCGCGGGTCTTGCTGCAGGTCTGGAATCTCTTCTTTGAGTGCATCACGTACTTTTTCGGCAATCGCGCCATTTTTGACGAGCGCAGAAAGTTCTGTTGCTCGATCTTGAACGGCGTTTGTTTGTCTGGCGGTGATGAGTGGATTTTCGCCGGTAACGGTTTGAATCCGATCGTCGAATGTAACATTCGTACGCGACTTGATCATCGCCACAACTGCTGTGGACTTAAAAGGTGGTGGGAATAATAACCCAGACACTAACGCGAAGATTGCAGGCAGCAGCGTAAGAATCATCAGCAAACGCAGACGGTGGAACGGGATTCTGAGCAATTTAAAGATTTGACTGAATTGGACCGGCATGAAGTACTCCTTCAAATTCTCGTGTGTATAAATATGAGGTTAGGTATACGCCCGCGTTACAGGAGGCTATGCTCACTTGAGTCTCCTGGTGCGGCTGTACCGAAGCAATGCAAAGTTGATGGCGTGATATCCATGACAGACAGAGGTCCGTCATGGGACGTGCTCTCAGATATATATCGAAAGGCATCACCATAGATGTGCATCCCGACCACCAATGTGTCGTTATACGTGAACATGGTTTTTATGCATCGACCCCTTTTGGATCGTACCCGGCGATGGGTGCGGAGATGATGTTGGTAGCCTGGATCAGTAATTGGCCATCGCCATCTTGTTTATAGCGATAAGCACGGTCCACGGCTGCATATCTGGTTGACGGATCGCCTGGCTCCTCAGCCGCGGCGATGACCTCGTTACGCACTCGCCTGTATTGTTCGCGTCCGCGCACGGTAAGGGCAATAAATCCGGGATCAAGACGATACGCGGTGGTTCTGTTGGCTACCTGATTGAGGCTTGGTGGTGGGATAGTCCCCTCAGGTGCTAAACGTTGCCGTAGGCAATCTGGTGTTGCAGAGATACTCATGCAATTCACACGCGGAGCCTGGTTCGCCGTTTGCATGGTAGGCTCAATCATCTATAGGTATCCCAGGTGGCGTGATGAGCCGAAGTCGCTTCTTCGCCCCGCAACTGAGCCGCGAGGGTGCGACACATCCGCTTTGTAGTCCATGATGATTGTTCGTTGAAGGAGTGCTTGCAATCGCTAACGATGCTCATGCCGCTGTGCGCATGGGTGGCGTCATCGGGGGCGGTATCGTTCTCGAAAGTGTAACAGCCAATGTGGCCCAGGCTACCGACGGAATGCCGATACAGTTCGCTGAAATATGTGACGAGGGTGCGCGCAACGCCATTGCCTTCTCGGAACATATCCTGCGGTGTCCAGGCACTCGTGTGGTGCCAATCGTCGCTGCAATGCCTCTGGTTGCCTACCCCATCGGCCTGTTCCGCGCGTGGCGAATGGCTGCTTTCCAGAAGCCTCGCTGCGCCATGGTCCATTCGTCGACTGAGCGTCGATAGCTCCTGCTGCCTGCGCTCGAAAAGGGGGCTGGATTCAGCCCAGTCAAGACCAACAACCAGGACACGACGCGACGAAAACATGAGCGATCCTTTTGTGGTTCAATGTCGGGCAAAATGCACGATGTTGTGCACTCGTCCACAAGTAGGCCAACTGTCAAAGGATAGCCTCGCAAAGCGACACAGGTATCCAAATGTCCATTGGTCAGTGGAGCCCAGGACTTCAAAAAGTATATGCCCGCAAGGTGCGGGTTGCTTATATACAATTGACTTTTCAAGCTACATTCCTGTAGCAATCCTTTGTCTAGGGATAGTACCACATTTTAGCACCACTCACCGGATTATGCCTGTCAGCTTTGTGAAAGAATGCTCATATAAGCTCCTCCCGTGGGGAGGCAGGATGAGGTGAAATAGCGGCTGTTTCTGCGGATACGTGGGCGGTTGCTCGCTGGTCTACAACTGCTCTAACGTATGACATGTAGGCGACGATAGTAAAACCCCAGAACCCCCACACAACCACGGCTGGGCGGACCATGCCCCAGGTCACTGCGTCAGTCAATCCATGCACCACTAAAGCGGTAAGCGTCCCAAGCATTGAGGTACCGTAGAGCGTAGCAGTGGTTTGATTCGTGTGTAGTCCGAACTGGCGTAGTTTCCAGGCGCAGACACCAACGGTACAAACGCAGGTCAGCCATACCAGTAGCCCCGGGATTCCCAGATCGACGGCAACCTGAAGAAACAGGTTATGCGCGTGAGGGAACGGTGCAGGAACGACAAAGAACGGATAGAGTGAGTTGGCAACGTGACCAAACGCGCCCAGGCCAATCCCTGTGAAGGGAAAATCCTGCATCATGCCCAATGCACGTTTCCAGATTTGCACACGGTCGCCCAGGCTGCTGCCTGGACCTTCCACCGCAAGTGGGTTGAGAACAGTCGCAACTCCTGGAAATTGTGCGACGATAAATAGCACCGCGAACGTGATGGCGATCGCGATCCAGCCCCATCGCCAGCGCAGACTGACGAGCAACAATCCAACCGCGACGCTGGCAATCCACGCGCCACGCGATTGCGTCCAGACGAGCATGAGTGTAAGCAGTAAGGCTGCTAGCCCTGCCAGTACCATCTGCCATCGCTGGAGTGATGTGTCACCAGAAAGTAGCACAGCCACAGGAATGGGCAGAAACAACACAAGCATCCCCGCCATGACATTGAAGTTGACGACATCGGTGATGAATGCAGAGCGCTGAGAATAGAATACGGAGGGGATCAACTGGAACTTGGAGGGCGACCCTGAGGCGATGAATGGTGTACTCAGCGCCATCAGCGCTCCAAGCGCAATTGTGGCATAGAAAAGCAGAGAAATCTGTCGATCGCTTTGCCTCGCATTGACTATTGCATAGTAGAGGGCGATGCCCGACAGCAGCCGAAAAACCTGCTCGCGGGTTTCGACAGGTGTTGGCGTTACGACCAGCGTCATTGGCATAAGCAGGATGAATAACCCGATAGGCCGATCTAGCGGCGTGCGAACGCTTACACGTCCTACGGCAATCGGGCGTATCACCCAAAATATCCCTGCTACGAGGAGGGCAACGGGCAGGAGGCGCGTCATGACAACGCTGCCTCCTATCGCGAGGGCGACGACCCAGAGTTCAATCGATGCGAATGTTGTGGCAACGTTTCGTAACGACTTCATGAACGTTGTTCAATGAAAGCTGGACGAGTGACAAACATATTATCGGTTGGTGCGGACTGTGAGTGGGAGCGGGCGTATTGGCATGGAGCCGTTCCCAAAACGGTCTGGGAATAACATCAGTGGAACTAGACGCGGTTGAATCAGCGGAATACGCCATGCTGCGCCAGCCATCTCGTCGCGGTTGCGATTACTCAGCAGCTGTTGAATCTGGGGGTTGATCAGGCGCACGAGTTGATCGTAGCCATGGTTGTCGAGACGTTCCAGCAACCAGCGAATGTACCAGTGTACGTCGAGCTCGCGCTTGAGGGGACGCAGTTCTGACGCATACGATGTTCCCTTAAGGAGTGACTCTGCGGCTGCTGCAGCGCCCCAGAGCCCGGTGACAGTTCCGCCAACTGTGGTCACCTTAACCTGACCCGCCGCCTCACCGATCAGTAATACTGGCGTTGAACCAACACGTCCCCATGGTTTGAGGCGTGGGTGATGCATCGCCACACGCGCACCCTGCCAGCCAGTCGCACGCATTCCGTGATGATCGAGGAACTTTTCCATCAAACCACGGGTTTTTACACGTCCATCGCCTACGAGGCCAACGACACCATGTTCGGTAGATTCAGGTACGAGCCAGTAGAAGTAGCGTGAATCTTTGGTGTCGAACCAGACTTTAGTTTCGTTCGGGTCCCAATGATGTGGCAGATTGATTTCAGCGTGCAGGATTGGTTCTGCGGGCGGCAACGGAATGCCGGCGGCGGTGGCGACACGGCTGACGATGCCATCGGCACCGATAATCGCCCGCGCATTGACGGAAACGAGGTCACCGCCGATTGTGCGAAATCGCAGGCGTGCACCCTTCGAGGTGGCTTCGAGGTCCTGGAAACGGTACCCATAATGAATCTCGGCACTCGTTGCTGCCGTGCGTTTCAACAACATTTGAGCAAAGAGATTTCGCTCGATGATGACATCAGGGTCACGCAGTGTGATCGAAACATCCTCTCCTGGCGTAGCGACGGTCATGATGTCGATACGATGGAGGATGGCCTCATCGAAATCAAAACCGAGGACACGTCGCAGTTGGGGAGTGACGATGAGTGTACGGCGAGCGGGTTCGAGTACCTGATATTGTTCGAATACTCCGACACGTGCTCCGCCACGAGCAAGGAGCTCAGCTGCATATAGACCTGATGATGAGGCACCAATGATCGCGACATCGAGATTCAAAACGAGGTTCTCCACATACGTAAATTGCGAGTTATATTCATTCAGCGTTCCGCACTTACGAGGGTGGTTGGCGATGAACACGTTCGAGCCAGCCGCTGGATACGCATCGCATCGCGGTACACCGAAGACCGCTTCATATTAACGCGTACTTCTTCGATTGTAGCGGATACATTAAGCGTCTAGTATACAACACCTTGGTTGTCCATAGGGGCGTTCGATACCGTTTGGATGCTGTCAAAGGTTGCCAGGCACCGGGAGACAGCACGCAATAGTTGCGTTCTTTGTCATCCGGAGACCGCGACCGCATACGCGTCTGCAAAGGATCTTCTGGTCGTTAAAGCATCAAAAGATTCGTCGATCCGCATCCGAGAGCCCCGGCTCCGGATGAGAAACAAACGGTGGTGACTAGCTCATACACACGCTCGTATCAACCGCGTCTGACACCCCTCATACCACTGGCGAATGCTCGTTCGCAGCTGCTGTCCAGGTATCGGGGTCATTGTTTGGACTATGCCGCACGTTCGGTGCATCTTAAGCCAGTTGGCGAGATTGTCACCATCTGCGCCAACTGGCAGTTCGTGAGGCGAGGATGTGTGGTGTCGGCGAGGGGCGCTCTATGCGGGTTCGCCAGAGAAGTTAACACCTGCCAATACCCTACCGATCTGTCTGTATAATCGTATCCGCGCGTTATACATCGCATCTAGTTTGGCGTTCGTTCGAGGCACGTTCGACGCGTTCACCCCACCATTTTCAGCTATGGACCCATGGTATAATCTGCCGGCACCGAGGAATGACCACGTGCGCTCCCTACTCCTAGATACCAAAGGGACACAAGTTTCAATTAATCTCGTGCTAGCACCAAGGTATTTTTCCTTAGAAGCTATTGAATATGGAGAAGCATTTATGGCTGTTATAGATCCTGCGACGCTACGTTCGCTCCACCAAAAAATACGCGAAAAATCTCCTTTCCCGTCGAGCGAAAATGAGCGGCTTATCAAACATTATTTCATTAAACTTCCCCGCGGTATACCTTATCTAGCGCAGAAATATGGATTTGCGAAGAAAAAAGTATTAGATATTGGCAGCACCTTTGGCACGCATCTTTTCTTTTGGGGACCGGGGAGCGAGGGCGTCGAAGTTCAAGATAACGCGGCAACCTTCACTGACGCGCTCGGTTTTCCCGCACATCGACTTAACGTAGAAGATGATCTAGGAACATTGCCAGCCAATACATTCAACGCGATTCACACGAACAATCTCTTCGAACATCTCGTTGCTCCGCACATGTTTCTGATGCGCTGCCATCGATTACTCACCGACGATGGGATTCTCGCGATTGGTCATCCAACTGTGCCACCTACAAGTGTACGATGGCTCTGGAAAGCAATCGGGGTAGATGGCTGGCTTGCGGTCGAACATATAAACTTTTTCACACCTGCAACGGTAAAGCTTACACTCGAACGAGCCGGGTTCGAAGTCATTGAGCAGTATTCACCGTGGCTCTTACGTTTGCCAAAGCCTCTTGGGCGCCTCATTTTGCCATACAGTATTTCTTGCTACTCGATCTGCCGGAAACGGTCTGATTTCCATTACCCATCTAAGCGTATGGCTATCTTCGATCCAAAAGTATACAGCGACGAACTGGCGGAATTCCATAACCAGTCACAATCGTAACGCCAAAACAGGCGAACATAGAGCGGGGGCATATCATACACTGACATGCCCCCGCTCTATGTTCTTTCTGCTTGTAGCACGTCAGATCATCTCACGAGCATTAGAACCTGGTCGTATACATTGGCAGTCTTTCGGACCATCGCATCCATGGTAAATTGTTCGATCAGGCGGTGATAGCCTGCTTCGCCCATGCGACGTGCCTTCTGTGGATTCTGGAGCAATGTAATCAATGCGTTCGCTAGGGCGGATGTATCATCTGCCTCGACGAGTAAACCCGTCGCACCATCAACGATGATCTCTGGTGCTGCCCCCGCGAGCGTCGCGACGATTGGGAGTTTTGCAGCCATAGCTTCCAGGAACACTAAGCCAAATCCTTCCCACCGTGAAGGATGAACGAGCACATCGAAGTTCGACATAAAAGCACGGGCATTTGGCTGGTAGCCCAGAAAATGGGTGCAATGCTCCAGGTTGAGTCGCTTGACCTGTTCCTCGAGCGGCTCGCGCAGTTCCCCGTCGCCGACGATAACGAGTTGAACATCTGGGATTGCGTTTTGAACCGTTTGGAACGCATCAAGCAACGTCGAATGACCTTTCTGGGCTGTTAGACGTGCGACGATCCCAATAACCGGGATAGTGTCCCATCCCTTGCTCGTGCGCCAGGAGCGATCTTCAGGCACGTCGCTGCCAAGACCGTAATGAATAACGTCAATCTTCTTCGGCGGTGTAAACTCGACCTGTTCCTCGAATCGACGTACATGATCAGAAATGCAAATGATGCGGTCTTCGAGGCGGGCCAACCCCCCATTGATGAGACGAACGGGTAGCAACCGGCGAAACGCATCATCGTTATGACGTGACGAGATCAGCCGGCATTTTGTTCCACTTATAGTCGCTGCGAGTGCGCCATAGAGATCGCCATGGATCAAGTGTGTATGGACGATGCGGTACTTGCCGCGTCGAATGAGGCGGGCGAGACGGAGCGGAAGGGTAAGATCGAGATCGGTGCGAATACGTATCGCCAGGGTTGTAATACCTGCCTCGCGCATACGTTCGATAAAGAGATCTGCGGAACTGCTCCCGTCGACCAACGTCACCATGGTAGGCTGGTATCCATACTGTTGCAAACGAGGGAGCAGACTAAGCAGGTGATTCTCAGAGCCAGAGAGGGATGTTACTTTCTGGATATGGAGTACAGGAATCGGCTCGGTGGGCAGCGTGTGTGGCACCGTCATGTGAGCGCCTGGAATATCATACTGGTCAACCTTCAATGTGGTAGCACAGGATGGAGCGGGTCACATGAGGTGAATCCCGCTCCATCCTGCATTCTAGTCAAGCCGATTCTGCGATAACGGCAGGGTCCGGCGAGAACGTGATTCATTTCTTTGTCAGGGAACGATATACGTGCGAGTCCATATGTTGCGTGTCTGCCAGTGTCGATTCGAGTGATACCTCGGATCGACACTGGCAGATAGCACTTACCGTAACGCTCACGGGATCTCGTGAGCGTTACGGTCAGCGTTCCTAACGATAATGAGCATCGTAGTCGGGTCTATCCTACATGAGAACACTTCCCGAATGAGATGGACACCATGTGTGGAACTTCGGGTTTAGTGGGTTGCACGACCCTGTTGTTGGTAGGGCGCACGTTCGAGTGCGATTACTGCCACAAAGGCTGCAATAATCAGCGCAAGAACCACAATTACTGCTTGCAACATGGTCAACTGTTGTGTCAACATCGCCAGCAGACCAAACCCTGCACCAATGGCATACATGGACAGTACCGCACCGCGCGTACCAAGTCCAAGATTCGATAAACGATGTGCGGTGTGATCCTTGCCCGGCGACGCGAATGGTACTAAGCCACGTCGCGTTCGTGAAATGATGACGAGCAAGGTATCGAAGAGCGCACCGCCAAGAATTAGAACCGGAATAATGAAACTTGGGGCTCCTGCGGTTGTTGGCACACTGAGACTTAAGCTTAGTGTTGCCATCATGAAGCCGAGGAACATTGCACCGCCATCGCCCATAAAGATTTTTGCTGGATTAAAATTCCAAACCAGAAAGCCCATCGTTGCGCCAAACACAGCTGCTGCGAGTGTCGCGACGAGTACCTGTCCATTGGAAGCAGCGATGATGAGGAAGAACAGCGCGGCAACACCCGAAACACCCGAGCAAAGCCCATCCATGTGGTCGAGAATGCTAAAGCTAGCGGTAAGGCCGACGATCCAAATAAAGGAAAGCAGGTAATCGAGTGCGACCCAGAGTTCTGCGGGACCACCGAGCCAGCCCGCAGAAAAGACGGTTGCTCGGATACCTGAAATGAGCAATATAATCGCTGCAAGTGGCATCGCCGCCATCAACTTGAGTTGGTGGTGCAGTATCCCCCGATCGTCGAGGATCCCAACGACGAGCAGGAGCGTTGCTCCCGCTAAAATCCCTACTATCTGTGACCATGCTTGTGACTCAGTCGAAAAAAGCAGAGCCAGCACAGCGGCCAGGTAGATCGCGAGACCTCCAAGCAGCGGTGTAGGGCGAAGATGAACTTTGCGGGCTTCCGGCTTGTCGATCAAGCCGACGCGCAATGCGAGCCTGCGAACGATAGGCGTGAAGGCAACACATACGAAGAGTGCCGTCAGAAGTGGGACGAGATACGTGTTCACGTTGTAATCCTTCTTTCAGGAATCGAGCACCTGAGCAACGCAGCGCTGTTGCCCGGCTAGGAGTTTAACATAGAAAAACTCATTAAGTCCCTTTGTTTTCAGGAGTTCTTCATACACGGCTACTATGTGGTCGACCATCAAGTCCTCGCCATAGTCCTGCGCGTGTTGCTTTCCAGTAGCACCAATGGTGCGCGATTCCGCAGGATTTTGGAGCAGGCGAACGATGTGATTCCCGAGTTCTACTGGGTCGCCTGCTTGTGATAGGTAGCCATTCGTGCCATGCTGAACGATTTCGGCGTTACCATCGACCGATGTTGCGACGACAGGTAAGCCTGTTGCCATCGCTTGTGGGAGCACACGCGGCAGGCCCTCCCAGAGTGATGTAAGTGCGAACACATCGAATGCTGCCATCAGTTCCGGTATGTCACGACGCAATCCAGGTAGCACGAATTGCTCGGTCAATCCCGCAGCCGCGATCGCTTGTTCGACATCATCTCGTAGCGGGCCATCCCCGACCATCAAGAACCGACAATCTGGAACAGCATCGGCGACGACTTTTGCTGCGCGAACAAAATCGAGCGGAGCTTTCTGCGGTGAAAATCGACCGACCGTGCCGATAACGGGGAGATGTAGTGGTATTCCAAGCTCCTGACGGATACGTGGACCAGCATCGTTGACACAGCCAAAATGTTTGAGATCAATGCCGCTACGGATTGTCGTATATTGTTCTGGGCGCCCGATACCAAGCGAAAGCCCTTTCGTCGTATCGAGGTGTGTTACGGTGAGCATCCGGTCGGTGATCCGTGCAGCCAATCGTTCCATTGGTACCAACACGGTCTGTTGTGTGCCACCAATATGTGCACTGAAGCCCCACCCGTGGACAGTATGCACGATGACAGGAACTCTTGCGAGCTTTGCTGCCATGCGACCAACAAGTCCAGCCTTAGTACTATGCGTGTGGACGATATCATAGCGTTTGCGCTTCATATGCGAGTACAGGCCAACCAATGCTCTCGCATCCTTATGGGGCCGGATGGGATTCGCAAGCCCTGGAATAATTGTCAACGGAATAGCGCGTTTCCGAACGTCGGTTTGTAGCTCGCCTTCGGAACCAAGGTCAGGACCGCAGATAATTTCGACATCATATTTCCCGGCGTATGGTTCCCGATAAAGCAACTGATCCGCAGTCGTGACAACTGTTTCTTGTGCTCCTCCAAGAACGAGGCGGGTAATTGGCATCAGGACACGGACACGCGGAGACTGGGTCATGCTTTATCCTAAATAAATGATATGGTCTGATTATGCAATGGGGTATTCGTACACATTGATGTCATTGTTGCATGCGCTGTTCCGCGCTTCGATGCCACCAATATGCCCACGCGATACCTGCGACAATTGCGAGGTTTGGCAAAACAGCGAATATCAGGATCGGGAGTGGGATCGACAATTTGAGGATGAGATATAGCACGATAATGCCGGTAAGGGCCAGGACATACGTTCCTGAAATCCATTTGACCCATACTTTTCCTTCTGCAAATGCCGACATGCCAAGGACCGCATACATCAGGGCATATGGTTGAATGGGCAATTTCGAACGACCTGCAGTATTGAGGCCGCTACCGGTGATAATCAAAATAAACAGAGATGCTGCAACAACGTAAAAGAGAATCTTGCCGTAGCCTTGCTGGCGAGACACCCAAAAGCCATACACCACAAATGGTAAGACGATATACCAGCTGAGCATTGACGGGAACAAGACCCAGTAAAAAGCCGCTGGTGAGATGAATGGCCAGAGGATGAATGGATTTAGGAGTACGCCGAGAACAACTACAGGAAACAGGACGATGTTAAAAGGGAACCGAAAAATACTGTAGAACGAGCCACTACCTGACGCATTCTCTGTAAACGCCTGGTAGAAGCCAGTTATAGCAACGATGGGCGTACTGATATTTTCAATACCTCTTGGCACGACGGTCGCAAGCAACAGCAGCATGAGCCCGAGCATCGCAAAGAGCATCAATCCTACCTGCAAGATGCGGCGTACTGATATCTTTCGTAATCGTCCCTCCGCATTAATGCTGAGAAGGAACGCTAAACCAAGCAGTGGTGTGTAATAGAAGCGCGCCAGGGTCAAGTAGATCGTGCAGGTGAGCAGCAAAGCAATGTTTCGTGCTTGCTGGCGTTTCGATTGTGCCTGGACCATTTTGGTGATAATCCACAATCCCACGACAAACGCGAACACGATTGAAATATCTTTTTGATGACTACCGGAATAGAGGATCTGTTCGGGATAGAAGCTAATGAGTATAGCGGACCAACTTGCCTGGGTCTGGGTCATGAATTTCTGAGCTAATACGAAGCTAAAGATGGGGACGACCGCCCCGAAAAACAAATTAATGATTTGGAGCGCCAGTAACTCGTGTCCTACGAGCGTGTAAACGAAGCTGACGAGCAGCAGGTATGCGATTGCCGAAGTTTGCCCAAATCCATAGCCTGTGAGCGGACTCAGGCCCTTTTGCATCGCTATTGCGCCCGCATACCCAAGTTGATCATACAGGATTCCATCATCGTTGACGAATCCATGTGAAAGGTATTGGTGGTTATGGATGAATAATGGGAACACACGCAGAACAATCAATGACGAAATGATCCGCAAGACAAAGCCCGAGATGAAGAGTGTCGTCATCAACGAGTGATCAGCAGAAGCGACAACCCGGCGGGTGATGACTAACCCTATCCATAAGCAGGCTAAACTCAGCAGAACTAATTTGAAGGCTGCTATGATGTTTCCCAAATCCACGGGCAATTCTCCGGCATACCGTCCGAGCTACGGAACAAGCTGCGTTTGTTCGACGATTTTGCGACCAAGTGCGTCAAGGCTGTGGTCGTGAACGACAATAGCCCGCAGTCGTCTACCTATGTCGCTACGTTCTTGCTGTGAAAGAGCATATAACCACTGTAAACGTTCAGTGAGCTGGCGCGGGTTGCGTTTTTCCACGACAAGACGATGATCGACCTCAGATAACAGCGCTGAATAGGCTTCATTGGCGCTCAGCACCGGGATTCCGCATGCCATCGCTTCCAGAACAACTTTGTCCATGCTGCCTGTTTCGCCGAGATTGACCATGACATCGGACGATTGGTAGCGTCGTGGCATTTCTTCTTGTGGTACGTCGCCTTCGATCGTAACCTGTTTCTCCAGGTTCAAGACCCGAATTTGTTGCTCGATTTCGCGTTGATACTCGGGTGTATCACCAAGCTCTGTTGCTCCGATGATCCGTACGGCAAACGCGAGATTTTCGTTCAATGCGAGCAGGGACGCAGCGTCGACCACATCCTGGAAACGCTTGACTGACTTAAGCCGCCCGACCGTGATAATCGTGAAAGGACGCGGCTGATAGCTGTGCGCGGGAACAAAGACATCGGTAGGGATGCCTTGACCGATAATTCGCACCTTCCTGCTTGGGATGCGGAAGCCATGTTCTGATGATGTAACGACACGATCGACGAGTTTTTCAGCGATCTTAAATCCCAGTGAGCCGCCCCGTGCGCCCACCATAACACGATCGGTTTGCGTAACAGCCGAGCGAGCGGCCAGATACCGAATACAAATGAGTTCGAAAACATACAGAAAACCGCGTCAC
>CAWAJS010000011.1:0-10842 GCA_963782315.1 uncultured Chloroflexia bacterium | reverse complement strand
CGAAGGCATCACAGGTTGGAATCCAGCGACGATCTTGGCTTGTGGTTAAGGATTGATTCACGGACATAGGTCTCGTCAGCGGTAACTGTTTGTCCGCCTTCGAGTACTTGTTCCTTGCCAAAGACACCAACCAATGATGGACCCGCACCACCGCCGTTCGGATTGTGGCACCCGACACATCCAAGCTCTGGAACAGTCCTTCGCCTGCCGCGACGGGTGACTGGTTGCTGCTTGATGCCGCAACACCGCCACTGCTTAACCAATCCTGGTAGGCTGTTGGCTCCATCACGATGATGCTGCCACCCATCAATGAGTGCTCAGTACCGCAATACTCAGCGCAGAATAGATGGTATGTGCCAACCTTAGATGCCTCGAACCAGGTTTCGGTGTAGCGCCCAGGCAACACGTCCTGCTTAATGCGGAAGGCCGGAACGAAGAAGCTATGGATGACATCCTGGGATGTCATGATCAGCTTGACCGGTTGTCCCAGCGGCACATGCAGTGTGTTGATCTCACTCTGGCCAGTTGGATGCTGTAATTTCCACATCCATTGGCGACCAACCACGTTAATTTGAAGTGCATTGTCTGGTGGCCGCACGAGGTCCATGTACAACAAGGTCGACCACATAAACACGCCCAATGAGAGCGCTAATGGCACGACAATCCACGTCATCTCAAGCCGGATGTCGGTCTCAGGCGGATTCGTTCGATCCACATTCGCGCCCGCACGATACTTGATCGCGAGATACACGATCGCGAAGCCGATAGGGATGATGAACAACAAGCTGAGTGCGACAAGTACCCAGAAGAACAAGTCTACGCGCGCGGCCATCGTCGAGGCTTGTTCAGGGTTGAAAGGAAAACTCCACATAATTTCTCTCTGTAGTCACTACTCGGTGAACGATAGATCGAAACAAATCGCCGATGAGAAGGAAGGCGGGACTTCCGTTGGATGATTATGCACTTGGCAGGGCGGCGTTGCTATGCCGTTCCTTGTACAATGTTCGTACCAAAAAACCTCCCAATACTGCCAGCACGATCAAGCTGATAACCCGAACAATGGTCATGACTGCTGGTGTATATTGCCCGGTTAACGGGTTGAAGTGGTAGCAACGCAGAAGAATCTTATCTACCAACGTTCCGATTTGGTTCTCTGATGCGTGCACCAGTCCAAGGCGTAGGTCGGTGGTGGAATACACTAAGGCGTATAAGTACTGGGAAATCTTTCCCTGCGGCGTTACCACGAGCAATCCGCTTGGATGGGCATATTGCTTGAGTTCGGGGTCCCACGCATACGTGAAACCGATCGAGCGAGCAAGCCGCTTGATCATCACATCGTCGCCTGTCAGTGCATGCCAACCATCGTGCGCTCCAACGCGATTATAGTGCTTTACGTACTCAGCTTTCTTTTCTGCCGCCATGACCGGAGTTTCACGCGGATCGATGCTTACGGTGACAACATCATAATCTGTCCCCATCGTATAGCCTACGTCGCGCATATTTTCGATCAGATCTTCGACCGCAATGTTACAAATGTTCGGGCAGTTGTAATACATCATTGCCAGCACGACTGGCTTACCGGTGAAATACGAGCTCAGCGCAACTGACTTACCAGTTTCATCGTTAAACTGGAGATCGAGCGGTATTTGCTGGTCGAGACGTTGTTCGAAACGAGCGGTTGCCAATAATTCTTCTGGCCGTGGTCCATCGTCGGCGAAGGCTGGTGTTGCAGCAAGCAGCAGCATCACCAGCACCGCAAACGGAACGAAACGTCTCATTCGTTGTATGTGCATCATCATGGTTGAACGGTGGGGTCCTCTAGAGGCTGCCCGCCACTCCCGTCATTGTTCTCGACCCCGTAGTAGTTCATCGGCATCGCCAACGCAGTTGCGTTGGGCCGGACGGGGATACCACGTTCGGCGAGAAGTTCCATGGCACGTTCAACCGGGATATGAACACGCCCCTGTTGCTGGTTCACCCAGCCGTAACTGCCAAGGAGCTCGTCATTAGCTGCCTCCATGGCGATCAAGTCTACGTTGTTCAAAGGCTGCAAGCGCGGCTCGGGCGGGGTCTGATCGGACACAGCCAACGGCGGCAACCCTACATCGGCGCGAGCAAGACGATTGACGTTATAGATATACAACCCCAATGTGATCGCCATAACCACGAACAGCGTTCCAAATAGTGCTGCTCCAGTTACCAAGATCGGACGGAAAAGCACATCACGCGTCTCGTGGCCCTCACTGGTCTCGCCGTGAATGTCATCCCGTTCTGCAGTCGAGTGTGTCATAAGCTATTACCCATCGTATATGCCGGATCGCGCTGGTAGGTCAGATATGCGTACATTGGTTCGCCCTCATATAGCCTACGAGGATTACAGTTTGGCGTCAATGGTGGCCGCTTCTTCCATCAACCTGTGGTCGTGCAACGGCAACAATGGGCGACGCTGCAACATCCGAAGGTAAAGCCGGATCCATATGCCACCGATTGCAATTGGTGCCGCCAGGTCCATCCAGTGAATTTGAAATCCAACCTGGTGAAATGCCGGTGTGAAAACCAGAAATCATGCACCGAGTGCGCGACCAACACCAGCATCGCGATATACGCTCTGAGTAAACGCGGATTACGCTTCAACGGTCGCTGCAACAGCAGAAAAAACGGCAACAGGAACTGTAACGCGATCACCAACCGTGCGACGTCGCCACCAGCCACCAGCAGTGCGTGTGAGATACCATGTCACTTCTTCAGGCAAGTTGGCCGAATAAATGATCATGAACTGGCTCAACGACATGTACGTCCATAACATCGTGAAACCGAGCATGAAGTTCCCCACATCGTGATATTGCTGGGTGATCTTTCTCCAGGCCGATGACGCCCTTCCTGGCGCTCAGTGCCATTGTGATCGCACATAAAGCAAAGGCTGTAGGCCCTGACCGATGATCAGGATCACGCTGTAAATAGTCGAGATACCAGTGCGGCTCTAATGACATACCCCAGTCGAAACCGGCGAAGGTCATCGTCAGCATATAGAGCACTAGTCCGCCCGCACTCAATTTGCGGAGTTTGCCAAGAAACTGTATGTCGCCCGAATCGTCCTGTGCTGTTGACCAACGATTCAGCAAGTACGCCAAAACAATCCAGACCGCAAAGTAGACTAACGCACGCCCGATGAAGAACGGTACGTTGAGATACAACTCTTTGCGTTGCAAAATCGCGTCGGTGGCCATCACTTCTTCGTGCGACCATTCATACAGTGCTGGAATCCCGAACAGAATCGGAACAAAGAGCGCTAACATTACTGGCATCGTGCTCGCTCCCGATTCCAGGAAGCGTCGAATGGTTGCGCCCCACTTGCCACCGACGAGGTGTTGCACCATCGCCAGCGCGGTACAACCGAGCGCGAGGCCGAGCCAATACATATATGCCCAGAGATACGACCGGAAGAACTGTTGGCTATCAAGCACAACGCCGATCAACGCATGCGATGATGCCGACAATGCCCAGAATCAACGCGATGCGTTGAATTCGGGTATAATCGTAGCTATCCGTCGCGTCATATACCCGTACTGCCTGCGTCCGGCTCATCCGCCGCCTCCCTGTATCTGCTGGCGCTCTTGTTCTGGTACATCGTCAATAGTTGCGTTCTGGCTGAGTTGGAGCGCACGAATGTACGCAACAATTGCCCACCGATCCACTGGACGGATCCGCGAAGCGTAGGAATACATACGCCCGTAGCCGTTGGTAATGACATCATAAAAATGTCCGACTGGCGCATTTACCAAACGCTCGTCGTGCAATGATGGCGGAGGGCTAAAACCACGCCGCACGATCATACCGTCGCCGTAGCCAGTGCGGGCATGGCATGGCGCACAAAAGGTATTGAAGCGTTGCTGTCCGCGGGCGAGAACGTCGGCGGTGACCGGAAATGGCATTTCTGTTACCAGGTCGCTGGAAAACGTCGCCGCACCTTCACCGCTTGCTGCCCCATCGGTGCCGATTCCATCTTGTCCAGTCCCGCCACCCTGTTCGTTGCGCGGCGTGGCGGTGGTTTCGGTATCCTGTCCGCTGCTTGCAGTCGCCGTTTCTGCTGCGCTACTGCCCTGTCCGCTCGATGACGGGTCGTTGCTGTCCAGGGTTTCAGCGGTCGCACCGGTTTTGCCGGTGTAAAATTCATTATCCGTACGCAAGTTGCCGCGGGCAACAGTTTCGGGAATGAGTGGGCGTGCAGACTGTCCATCCTCGAAGAACGTGTTTTCCTGGTATGGCTTTACACGCGAATCGTAGGACATTTCCTGCGAACAACCGGAAAGCAGACCAACACCGAGGAGTGCCGCACCCACCTTCGACATCATTTTACGACCGACCACAGTGCGTAGTCGTCGGTCGAACAACTTAGAATTCAACTTCCGACACCTTTCTCGACTGGACAGACTCAAGGAAGTTATGTGTCTTTGCCAGATCGAACTGCGGATCGCTCGATTCGATGCAGAGATAGAACTGGTTACGCGAAGCTAGCTCGAAGCCCGGAGTATTGAAGACCGGATGATAGAGTTGCGGCAAGCCGTTTAACCCCAACATGCCGAACACTGCTCCGAACGCCGACAACAATACAGTGGTCTCAAAGGCCACTGGCATAAACATGGGCCACGTATGCAAGGGGCGACCGGCAATGTTATATGGATAGTTGATCGCCGATGCCCAATATTCAAGGCCATAGCCCAAGAGTAGGCCGACGAAACCGCAACAAATTACCAGGATAGGTAGACGAGATCGCCGGATGCCGAGGGCATCCTCCATGCCGTGAACCGGAAACGGCGTATAGGTATCCATCTTACGATATCCGGCTTCGTAGGCTTGCTCAGTTGCCCTAAGCAGCATGTTCGGGTCGTCGAACTCCGCCATCAAGCCATAGATCGTTCGTGAGGTTTTTTCGCCCAGCACTTCCATCGTTCGTGCGTCAGGCAAAGGTCGATGGGTCATCGTGATACCTCCGATGGTCGTCGTCGTCCGATATGCGGCTTTTGCGGCGTTGTTAGCGGTAAGTCACCGCCCTGCACGGCTTCATGGCCTTCCTTGACTGCGACAAGTTCGCGCATTTCGAAGATCGAAATCATTGGCAGAGCCCGAATGAATAGGATCAGCAGGAAGAAGAACAATCCAAGCGTACCAACATACAGTGATATATCCCAGAAGGTTGGATAGAACATACTCCATACCGCCGGCACGAAGTCACGGTGCAGCGACAGAACGATGATCACGAAGCGTTCTAGCCACATGCCAATGTTGACTACGATTGAAATGAGCCATAACGTCCACAGGTTCTGGCGAATTGGCCTGAACCAGTACATCTGCGGGATGATGATGTTACACAGAATCAGCGCGTAGAACGCATACTTGTACGGACCGATGATACGGTTGTAGTACATGAAACGTTCGTAGGTGTTGGCGCTATACCAGGCCATGAACGCTTCCATCAGGTAGCCGTAGGCCACGATCAAGCCCGTTGCGATAATCACCTTTGCCATGTTGTCGAGGTGACGCGGCGTGATGATGTCTTCCAGGCCATACCACCGACGAATCGGGACCGTCAGCGTCAGCACCATCGCGAAGCCGGAGAAGATAGCACCGGCGACGAAGTAAGGTGGGAAGATCGTCGTGTGCCAACCCGGCAAAACCGATACCGCGAAGTCAAACGACACGATCGTATGCACCGATGCTACCAGCGGTGTCGCCAGACCTGCCAACAACATGAAGGCGATGTTATACCGGCTCCAGTGACGGGCCGAGCCACGCCATCCCAGTGCGGCAACGCCGTAGATACGTTGAGCGAGCGTGTTGCGTGCGCGATCGCGGAGGGTCGCAAGGTCGGGGATCAGACCGACATACCAGAATAAGATGGATACTGTGGCATACGTCGAAACCGCGAAAACGTCCCATAGGAGCGGCGAGCGGAATTGCGGCCACAAATCCATCGAGTTTGGATAGGGTAGCAACCAATAGAAGCGCCACCACCGACCAAGGTGTAAAACCGGGAACATGGCGGCGCAGATCACTGAAAAGATCGTCATCGCTTCTGCGAAGCGGTTAATCGAGGCACGCCATTCCTGCCGGAACAGGAACAACACTGCCGAGATTAGCGTTCCGGCGTGCGCGATACCGACCCACCACACGAAGTTGGTAATGTCGAACGCCCAGGCCACCGGAATGTTGATACCCCAGGTACCGACACCGCGTAGGAACAGCCAAAACACCGATGTGACGAACAGCACGACGCCAAGCACCGCAATTGCGAGCGAGATAACCCAGCCGAGTGGTGTCCGTGGGGTCAGAACGATCGATGAGATCTTATCCGACACTGTTGCAAACGTGTACCCTTTACCGATGATCGGGCGCTCATCGATAATGGAATCGGAACCGTGGTGGTTCACAGGTTGTGTTGCCATACCGTCTCTCCGTCTTCCTTTGGATACACTATGCGATATCTGGATTTGGGTTACGCACCCGCGCCAGATAGGATGTTCGTGGTTGCGTACCGAGTTCGTCCAACATCCTGAAGTTCAGGTTGGTTTGCTTCAGCCGTGTTACCTGGCTGTTTGGATCGTTGATGTCGCCAAACACAATTGCGTTTGTCGGGCAGGTTTCCTGACATGCTGTCTTGATGTCGCCGTCCATGATCGGACGATTTTGATTATCTGCCGAAATGCGGCTCAATTCGATCCGCTGCACACAATACGTGCATTTTTCCATCACACCGAGTGCTCGTATGGTCACGTCAGGGTTTGCCATCAGCCGTAGCACCGGTACTTCCTGCTTGTTGTAATCAAGGAAGTTATAGCGCCGGACCTTATAAGGACAGTTGTTCGAGCAGTATTTCGTCCCCACACAGCGGTTGTAGGTCATTTCATTCAAACCTTCGCTGCTGTGCGAGGTTGCGCCCACCGGACACACTAGCTCACAAGGTGCCTTCTCGCAGTGCATACATAGGCGCGGCTGCATTTCGGCTTCCTTCGGGTTGTTGGGATCCTCGCCCACGAAGTAGCGATCGATCTTGAGCCAGTGCATCTCACGGGAGCGCAGAACGTTTTTCTTGCCAACCGTCGGGATGTTGTTCTCTGCCTGACAGCCAACTACACAGGCGTTACAGCCGATACATGCGGTCAGGTTGATCGCCATGCCCCAGGCGTAGCCGTTTGAGTAATCATATTCAGGCAGCAACGATGGATGGTGTTCCTCGCCCTCACCGGGTGCTGCGCCGCCCGCGCCGTGTTCGGCATCAGGTTGAGCAGGTGTACCGCCTTCGCCTTCTTGCAGGATGTTAGGGTGGGCACGATATTCCTCAAACGTCGTCGTGCGTAGGATATCGTGTTCACGCCCGACGAGTGCAGCATTCTCTTGTGTCGATGCGAGTTCGTAGATGCCACCTAGAGGGGTGGCTTGTGCGCCCCCCGCGATGCCCATGGTTGTGCTGGTTCTGATGAGGTAGGCGTTGAAGCCGGTGCCATCTGCAACCGTGCCACCTTTGGATCGACCGAAGCCAAGATGGACCGTGATCGAATCATCAGCATGACCGGGCGCGACCCATACCGCAATATCCAGGACCCGACCATCGACTGTGAGACGTACCAGGTCGTTCGTCGTGACGCCCAACCGATCGGCAGTTGCTTTGCTCATCATCGCGGCGTTGTCCCACGTCAGTGTGCTGATCGGGCGTGGCAGTTCTTGCAGCCATGCGTTGTTAGCGAAGCGTCCATCCCACAGACCGGGGTCGGGCCGGAAGACGACTTCGATGCCCGCGCCAGTCACCGATGCTGCTGGAATAGTGCCACCAACGGTTGGCGTAATTGGTGCTGCGGCCGTGCCAGGGACGATACCGTCGTGCAGCACCGTTTGCCAGAAATCACTGAAACTCGTTTCGCGTGGTAGTTCGGTCCAATCACCGCTGGTTTGTTCGTATTGAGCACTCCAGTAGCCCTGAACGATATCGTAGTTAGAATCGCCAGCGTTGCCTTGCATTACGTCGACAATCTGGTGTGCCGAGATACCACCATACAACGGGGCGATCAAGGGTTGCACGATTGAAACAGTGCCATCAAAGGCGCGGGCGTCGCTCCATTCTTCCAGATAATGGACCTGGGGAATGTGCCACTGACACCATTCCGAGGTTTCATTCTCGTATAGTGACAGATGCACTCGAAATTCGACCTGCTTCAAGGCGGCGAGGAAATCGAGGTCAGCGGGTGCGTCGAATACCGGGTTGCCACCAAGTATGATCAGTGTGCTGACGCTGCCAGCGTTCATGTCTGCGACGAGTTGTTCGAGCGTTTGTGCGCTCTCGCCCCCATCCGCAGTAATAGGCTCGGTCACGATGATCGTTCGACCAAAATTGCCAAGCGCGTTATTCATCGCATGGACCAGCGCGTGCACCGATGCCGGCAGGTGATCCCCCGCGAGGATAATGCTTGAACCGGCAGCGCTTTGCAGATCGCTGACAACAGCGCTGAGCCAGTCGGCAGGAACGGTCGCAGGCGCTGCTGCTGCTCCACCTACGTCTACACCGAGGGCGCTTGCCAGCGACCGTGCCAGTGCATCCATGTCGGAAGCACGTACGCGCACGCGATGGTCGGCGGTCGCGCCAGTGTTGCTCAATGAGCTTTCGGCCACGTACAGCCGGTTCATTTCGGCCTGATCGCCCTCGGCACCGCGACGAACTCATGAAGTCACGGGCATAGCGAAGTGTGCCAGGCGTGGCATACAGGAAGTCCGAGTCCAGGGACAGTACGCGGGTTGCCTGGTCGAAACGATAATACAGGCTCGCGTTCTGCCCAAGCACTGCTTGCGTTGCTTCGGCGAGGGTCGTCCGCCCGACCGGATCGTATTGTGTCCAGCGTGCACCAGAGTAGGTACTTAGGAGGCTGGTCATCTGGGCGGTCAGCGTCGGCGACGTTGTTACCTCGGTGAGAACCCGAAGCCCTGCACCATTGCTGCTCGTCAATGCATTCATGCGTGTTTGCAAGGTAGTGACGAAGCGCTGATAGGTACTTGGTCGCGATAGATTTAGGACCGCTTGCGAGCGATCTGGATCGTAGACCGAAAGCACCGATGCTTGTGAAAAGACATCCGCGGCTCCCAGGCTGGCTGGATGCGATGGATTCCCTTCGACCTTGGTCGGGCGGCCTTCGTGCGATTCTACCAGGATGCCCGTAGCATATCCACCCAATGTCATCGCCGTTGCATAGAACAACGGTTTGCCAGGAACGAGTTCCTCCGGCTTATTAACATAGGGAATGATGCGCTCGGCGGGCGCGGTGCCACAGCTGGTCAAACCAGCAAGGGCCAGTCCTGCGCCCATCGTTTTTAGGAACTCGCGACGACTGACCGGACCGAGCCAGCCATTCGACTGGCGCGGGAACTCGCGCTTCAGGAACTCGTCGAATCCAGGGTTTTCTGCGAGCTCGTCCAGGCTGCGCCAAAATCGCCGGCCGCTTTGACCGGCAAGACGCGCACGAACGGTTCCGAGATCAAGTTGCTCTTGCATTATGCGCGTCCTCTATCGGTGACATGTAGAACAATTCGTCAGTCTTTCTTTGTTGATGTGATACTGCTCCAGTAGCTCCTGGCCCAGTTGCGCCTGATTGGACGCCGGTTTCCAGTCTTGGGAGAGAATCTGATCGGCTGGCCTCAAGTTCTGCTCAGGTGCGCGGTGACAATCCAGACACCATTCCATTGTCAACGGTTGAGCCTTGGCAGTCAGTTGCTGTTCGGCGGTCACGCCGTGACAGCTTGTGCAGCCAATGCCGTTGTTAACATGGATGCTGTGATTGAAATGCACATAATCGGGGAGATCGTTGACGCGATTCCACTTAATCGGTGAGCCCGACGCGTAGCTTGCACGCACGGGTTCGAGCATGGGCGCGTTGAGCCATATCTGTGAATGACAGCTCATGCAGGTCTGTGTTGGTGGAATACCAGCAAACGCAGACTCGTCAACCGATGTGTGGCAATACAAGCAACTAACGCCCAATCCACCAACGTGGTGTTGGTGGCTAAAAGGGATTGGTTGATGTACCGCAACATCGGCATTCGAGCGGTACGCAGAATAAAAGATTCGGTCACCGAACCAGAATAGCCCGACAAGCGTTAATAGCAGCGCCGGGATGGCACCACGAATGATGATGTTTGCACTAGGACGAAAAATTTGTCCGCCTCGCGGTCGCACCGGGCGCGGTGTTGGAGGGGTTGCGGGTGTCATTGCAGCCCTCCTGGCGCATATTGGAGCGACAACGCGATTGGCGAGACAACAACCGGGGCAGTTGGAACTGCGCTCATGCTTGATAGCCTCCCGTCACGACTTGCCGTGGAATCTTGCCGAACGATTACGATCTGGTTGTTGCTTGCGGATGCTGGCCTACAGCAAATGCCGTACCCTCATCCTTCTCACTCGAACCGTTTCTTCGCCATTAAGTCATCCAGGCGACCGTACGTGCGGGGTGCGTTCGATGCCGGATTTACTTTTCGATTTCTACAAGAATATAGCCGAGATTACGGTATTGGTCAAACGACAGAATGATGATGTTTGACCAATGTGCGCGTATAAACGCTAGCTTTCCGCTGCTGCCAAACGAACGATTGCTTGCCGAAGGCGGGATGCAAGCGATGCGGGGATGTTCGTCAGGTTTTGTGCAGTGGTCGTTTCACGCATTATACGCTTTTTTGGATGTCTGTGGTCGGCGATATGTGTCCATCGTCGAACGGCGAAGCCACCCTCTCACCATTGAAATCGTACCGGCGGTGTGGTACATGACAACACGTGGTGATGGTCGTACCTGGCATCCAGGACAGGCT
>CAWAJS010000010.1:0-79937 GCA_963782315.1 uncultured Chloroflexia bacterium | reverse complement strand
CGCCCCGTTCGCCGACCACCACCGCTGAAGGCGGCGGCAGCCTCCCAATCGTGCATAGCGACCAGCGCGGTGAAACGCAATTGTCGCCGTCCCGCGTTCATCTCCCGTTCCGCGTCGATGGCGTCGAGTTCTTCGATGGCGACTTCGGGCTGATCGAGCGCGATCAGAACTTCGGCTCGCGCCTGACGCAGCGTCGCCAGGGTAGGCGCTAGCGCCAGCCATACATCGAGGTAGCGCAGCAGCGTCGTGTGATGTTCCCACTGCTTGAGGTAACTCATGACCTGTTTGCGACGGTCGCCAGTGATCAGATGCAGCAGCGTTGGCGTCAGGGCAAGCAGCGGGTTCGATGGTGGGTGTGTGCTATCGACGTTGCGCCGAGCGACGGAAGCCGTCGCTTCACCTATCATCAGAGTGCGTCCTCATCGAGCGTGGCCTCGTAGGGTGGCACGGTATGAACGCCAGGATCAACGGATTACTTTTTCGGTTGAGGCCGATCACCAGGTACATGTCGCCCAACCGCGCTTGCAGATCGACATCATCGACCTCGATATACGGCTCATCGCCCAGCCATGTCCGTGCGAGCGCACGCCAATAAATATCGCCCACAGCGATACCTTCTTCGTTCGAGCGCAGCTTGCCCGCTACGAGGGCGATACGCGTTTCGAAACGCCCAGTATCTTCGTCGAACGAAATCACCGCATGCGCGTAATCAGGACGGACCAGACACAGCGAGCGGTGCGCTCGCGCAGCACCGCCCCTGGATTCGGTGTCGAGATGCGCGGAAAGAAATCCCGCACGGCGTTCTTCCGTCAGTTGGCGCACACGCTCCACCGGCTGTGCCTCAAAATCCAGCACAACACTTTCTTGATGGGGTGGTGGTGCCTCGGCTCCTTGTGCTTCCATCCGCACCACGTCGCCCGGTCGCACGATAGTTCCATCGGCATAGCGCAAGTCTTCAAGCGACAAGGGCGTGGACAGGGCACTTCGCACCCAACGCAGACCCGTTACGGGATCACGTTCGGTCGTCATTCCGGCAATCATCAAGCCGCCCGGTTGGCGAGCGACGGCTAGCACTAATACATCGGTCGTCGGCATACTCTCGCTGGGGTCTAAAGGATTTCCCCGCACTATTGTAGCATCTATGTTCGCCGTAGACGCCAGACCACCACTTCAAGTCGTTTGGAAAAGTGCAAAAGTGGTGCGGCATTGGGTAAAACAATACCATAAGGAGCGGTCATCGTGTTGCGCTCGAAGTGGGCTTCCGCGGGTTGGAGAGGCCATAGCATATGGTTGATGTCACCACGCATCACGCGTTTGCCTCGGTCCTGCGTGTACAGGCAATAGCGACTGGTGAGCCAATCTTCCAGCGTACCGGGACGGGCGAACACGCCGTCACCACCTGGCGCATACGTCGCTCGAAAATCGGCGGCGGGTTCGCCTCGATGTGTGCGGTGGCTGTCATAGATGATAGTATCGCCGTCATTCCGTACGGACATGCGAGCGCGATAGTATGGCAGGTGAAAGACCGAGCGAGCGATAGCGACCGCGATCGGATTCCCGGCATCCAGCGAAAAGAACCAGACACCAGGACGCCCCTGGCTCGGATCGCGGGGACGCACGTAGGTTCGCACGTTGAGTTCGGGAAACGATGATAGCCCACGCACCGCCGGAAACGAGCGCGGACGTACGCCTGACATGCGAAACGGTACCACGCCGATCCATGCCTCACCATCGTAGGTATCGATCTCAAGTTCAGCCGGGATGAACGGGCGCAGCGCGTCCACGGCCACGGGCCAATGCGCGAACAGCAGGTCGTGCCACACCTGCGCCATGATCCATGGACCACCATACCATCGAGAAGCTATCATTACACCGTGTACTTCCTACGTGCCACACCGTATTCTACTCACGTAACGGAGTAGCACAGCGATTACAGAATTTAGCTCCCGGCGGGTTCGTATGTCCGCAGCGCGGACATGACAGCGGAGCAGCGAGATTCGCGCCACAGGCCGAGCACCGGTAGCTCCTTCTGGGTTAGCGACACCACATTCAGGACAGGGTATTGTAGCCAACCGTGTCGTCTTACCAGTCGCCGCGCCACCTGAAGTACCAGCATAACGTTCGACTGATTGCCAGATCCGTGATGGCAAACGCTGATCGATACCTTCACCAAAAAGTCGACCCAGCGGAAAGGTGAAGAAGAACGGCAAAAAGCCGATCAAACCACCCGCAAAGATCTGCACCCCATTATCTTTGTACCATTGCTGCTGACCCATGGTCACCTGGAGGCCGTTAGCAACAGATTCGATATCAAGGGTAATTGCTTGATGTGGTTCATCGCTGAACCATCCCACTTCGCGTTGACCGATTTGTACGATTAATCGGTCGCCCTCGCCAAACCCTTGTGCGACCGTATCGTCGCTGTCCCACTCGTCGATAAGTGCCTGTGCCAATCCGTTCGCATCGAGCGAGCCATCATAAACCCGTTGCTCCATGATCGTTCCTTAGCTACAAATAGACTGTGCTGTAATTCTCAGCGCAGCATGTACTTCATAGCCACGCTCACAGAGCAATGAGCATGCCGATAACATCCATCCATCCCATACCTTAATGACGAAAGGACCAGATCGCTACATTATAGCAACCTGGTCCTCTGGATCAGCAGCATCCCCTGCACACCTTCGCCGTCATTACGAGGCTCCGTTGCGCGCTCCACAGTTCGGGCAGAACACCGAGCCATCGGGCAATGCGCTTCCGCATGTTGCACAGGCATAGGGCGTCGTACCAACCGGGCCGACACCACTCAACGATGAGTCGCTCGCGTTCGATCCGTAACTCGACGATGTGGGCGAGCCATAACTGTTCGATGCTGAATGGTCAGGCTCGGACGTATCACTTGAGATCGGCACGCTCTGGTTGGGTGTGTAACTCGCGGGAGGCGGTGTCGCCGGAAGCGTCGCCTGGTATTGCTCGAATGTTTCGGCGTTTGCCTTATCGAGTTCGAGTTGCTTGGCAACCTGCTGATCGCGCAATTGCGCGATCAATTGCGCGAGGCTGGCGATCTCCGGTGCTTGCAACGAGCCCTGCTGGTAGAGTTCGAGCGCCCGCTCGCCAAGTTGCCGCATGTTCGTGTCAGTCTGCGCCTTGAGGTTCGCGACCTCGCTATTGATCTTGCTGGTACGCTGAAACTTGTCCGCTTCGTACTTGGCACGATCGACACCCGACGACAATGTTTTACTTAGGTTATCAAAAAATCGCATGGACAAGACCTCCTCTTAAAACCGACCACCGAGGACTGATTACTAACGGCTGACATTGATAGAAAAGAATGCCTATCTGTGCAGTTCTATCATTCGTCATCCTCATTGGTTCATCAAGCTGTATCTATAAATCTCTTAGGTCCACAGTATACATACACGCACAAGCAGTAGGACGCGTGAAACCTCGTGAATGTTGCATTCCCCGCACATCAACACAGCAATCCATGCACCAGGAGCGGGCGAGAGCGCGCTCCGATTTAGGGTAGGAAGCGCTGCCAAATCATGCGCCCCCGGTACGCCCAAAACCACAGGACCCATCCCGTTGATTGGGATGGGTCCTGTGGTCTATGGTGGTTGGTGACCCGTCGTCGGTGGCCCGCTAAAACCCGTCCGCGATCTGTTGTTCGAGCGTGCGGCGCAAGTCGTCCGGCACGCGCATGTATACCCCGCTGGCTTCCGCCACCACCGTGCCATCCGGCAGGCGCGCTTCGCCTTTGAGTTCGAGCGCACGCTTGCGGTCGCGCACCAGCGTTGCCATGATATGGAGCGGTACACCGATCGGCGCAGGGTGACGGTATCGAATCTCTACCCGGCCACTCATGGACCACGCATCGATCGGTAAAGCCAACACGCCCGATGGTTTCGTCCAGCACGGCGAACAGGATGCCGCCATGGACGTAGCCAGGCCAACCCTGGTGTTCGGGGCGTGCCGTAAACGTTGTTTCGACCACGCCATCGTTCTGGAAGAATTCAAGCTGAAGACCGGATGGATTTTCCCGCCCACACACGAAACAGGCGTTGGAATCTGGTTGCTGCTCCATTTATTGCTCGTCCAGACGTTTCTCAATCTCGGCTTCAAGCGCAATCTCGGCGGGCGATAGTTGCCGCTCCTCCCAATGGCGGAACACAAGGGCGGCGTTTTGACCGCCGAAGCCAAACGAGTTCGACATGGCAACCTGGATCGCCGCAGGACGCGCGACGTTCGGCACATAGTCCAGATCGCACGCCGGGTCAGGCGTTTCATAATTGATTGTCGGCGGGATCAGGCTATGCTTGAGCGCCATGATCGTCGCGACGGCCTCGACCGCGCCCGCCGCGCCGGTGAGATGGCCGATCATCGACTTGGTCGACGATACCGCCACCGTCGAGGCATACTCGCCCAGCGCGGCCTTGATCGCCAGCGTTTCCGCCGCATCACCCGCCGGCGTCGAGGTCGCGTGCGCATTGATATAGTCGATCTGCTGTGGCGTGCACGCCCGCCCGACGCATCGCCTTGATCATGGCACGCGCCGCACCCTGCCCACCGGATCGGGCGCGGTCACATGGTAGGCATCGGCAGATGCACCGTAGCCGATCAATTCGGCATAGATCTTCGCGCCACGCTGGCGGGCGCGCTGCCAGGGTTTCTAGCACCAGCACCGCCGCGCCCTCGCCCGCCACGAAGCCGTCACGTCCGGCGTCGAATGGACGTGAGGCACGCTGCGGATCGTCGTTGTAGCCGCTCGACAGCGCACGCATCGCGCAGAATCCGGCGAGCGTCAGTTCGCAGATCGGCGCTTCCGCACCGCCCGCAAACACGACCTCGGCATCGCCGCGCAGGAGCATCGCCGCGCCGTCGCCGATAGCCTGGCTGGATGCGGCACAGGCCGTCGCGATCGTCGAGTTGCTGCCGCGCAGCCCAAGCTGAATCGCGATCTGGCAGGCTGGCATATTGGGCAACGAGCTTGGGATATAGAACGGGCTGACCTTCGAGCCACCCTTCTCGATCAGCGTTCGCATGGCTTGTTCGGTCTCAGGAAACGCAGTTGAGCCAACGCCCATCACCACCGCGACATCATCCCCGATGCCGTCGAGCGACAGCCGCGAATCTTCAGCGCCATGCGGGCCGCGGCGACAGCGAACTGCGACATGCGCGACATACGTCGTGCTTCCTTGAAGTCCATATAGTTGCGCGGATCGAAATCCTTGACCTCGCCACCGATCTGGCTGGGATACGCACGGAAGTTGGGAATGAAGGTATAGGTGTCGATGCCGGAACGCCCCGACGAGATACCATCCCAGAACGGCTCAATGCCGATACCGACCGGCGACACCACGCCCATGCCGGTAATAACGACACGCTGGTCGGCGTTGGCGTCCATATCCAGTTGAGTCAGCGTTTCAACGAGCGGAGCACCGCCCGTAACGATCGATCACGATCTCCTCTAGTTGCTGCTCAAGAGGTGCCGGTAAACGCACAACCTCGTCACCGCGATCCGGTCCTGTTCTCATGTGCGGATTGTGCGTACGCGACATAGGCGGGAAACCTCCGAAACGTCGATGCGAATAGTCCGCATGACGGAATAGATCGATAAGGTCGGGGGATTATAGCATAGCGCCATGCAACGACTATGGTACAATTCCTGTGCTTTTATGAGCTATTTTTATACCCTGCATAAGCGAATTCCCAAGCAGGGAATCGATTGGATCATCGATGCTGCTTGAGCTAAATATCCGTGATTTTGCCATCATCGACCGCCTTCATCTGGAACTGGACCCCGCCTTTAACGTTCTAACGGGCGAGACGGGTGCCGGTAAATCGATCATCATCGACGCGCTCGGCACGTTGCGCGGCGAAAAGGTCGACACGAGTTTCGTACGTGCCGGTTCTACCAGCGCACGTGTCGAAGGCGTGTTCGCGCTCGCCGATTGCGCCGATATCGTACCGGTGCTTCAAGAATATGACCTGTATGACGAGGACGACGATCAGGTGATCGTTGCCCGCGAAATCAACGGACAAACCGGACGCAGCGTTGCCCGTATCAACGGTCGTGCCGTCAACAGCGCGACCTTGCGCGAGATCGGCGGACGGCTGGTTGACATCCACGGACAGCACGAAGGCGTATCACTTTTTAACACCCGCACGCATCTGGATATTCTGGACCGCTACGGCAATCTGCTCGGATTGCGGGAGGAGGTCGGCCTGATTGTCGACCAACTGCGCAGTGTTCGCACGCAACTCGACGAGCTACGTCGCTCGGAAGCACGCCGCCAGGACCGCATCGAGGAGTTGCAGTATCAGATCGAGGAAATCGAGGCCGCAAAACTGCGTCCCGGCGAGGAAGAAGAGCTCGCCCGCGAGCGCAAAGTGCTACAGAATGCGTCCAAGATCACCGGGCTGGTCAACAACACCTACACACTGCTCGACCGCAACATCGGAAGGGCGCGGCGGAGGCCTGGCGGTCGTCGACGGTCTGAGCAAAGTCGTGATGCTGTTGGACGAACTCCAGCGCTACGATTCCGGCGTCGCCGCCATGCTCGAACAGGGCAACGATGTGCTGTATCCGGCTGGAAGACTTCACGGCTGCGGTGCGCGATTACCGCGAAGGGCTCGACTTCGACGCCGGACGTGGCGAGGAGATCGAGGAACGCTTCCTCCTGCTCCGAAACCTACAGCGCAAGTATGGTGGCACGGTCGAGGAGATGCTGACGCAGACCGAGGAAGCCCAGATCGAGCTGGAGCGCCTGACTCACTCCGCCGAGCATATGGCGGATCTCGAAGCGCGCGAAGCGGCGTTGTTGCGCCAACTCAGCGCGGTGGCGGGCGATCTGTCGCGCCGCCGCAAGGTCGCTGGCGCCGATCTATCCGAGCGTATCGTCGCCTCGATGAGCGACCTGGCGATGCCGCATGTCAAATTCGCCGTCGGCATGGAATATGTCGCCGACGCGAGCGGGGTAACGCTTGCAGGACGATGAGCAACGACCGATCGCGTTCGACCGCACCGGCATCGATCGCGTCGAGTTCATGCTATCGCCCAACCCCGGCGAACCGCTGAAATCCGCTGGCGCGTATCGCATCTGGCGGCGAATCGGCGCGACTGCTGCTGGCGATGAAGTCGATCCTATCGAGCGTGGACATCGTGCCAACCCTGGTGTTCGACGAAGTCGACGTAGGCGTGGGTGGTCGCGCCGGATCAGTGGTCGGCGAGAAACTATGGGCGATGACCGGCAACCATCAAGTCATCTGCATCACACATTTGCCACAGGTTGCCGCGTTCGCTGACACCCACTACACCATCAGCAAGCAGATCGAAGATGGCAGGACACGCTCGATCGTACAACCGCTCAATCCTGATGAGCGTGTGGACGAGATCGCGGCGATGCTCGACGGCATTCCCGTGACCGAAGCCAGCCGTACCTCTGCACGTTCAATGCTGGGACGCGCCGCCGATCACAAAGCCAAAAAGCAGCAATCTCCAAACGGACAGCACGAACCACGTCACGACAACGAACCAGGCAAGGGTAAGCGAGGAGCGAAATCCGGCTCACGTTCCAACTACGACCTGGCGTCATAAAACCTGCTCCTCGTCGACGGGGCCTGTGCTTCTGTGTATAACACGAGGGTACTTTGATTCGCACAACACGTATCGGTATATTCGCAGACCGCATCATCGAAGGTGGCTGGCTGCTGGCCCTGGTGATGGCACCATATTATTTCAGTCTGCTTTCATCCCGTCACTTCGAGCCAGACAAGGCAATCACCGTCAGGGCGCTGGCTCTCGTGATGCTGGCAGCCTGGGCGATCAAAGCGGTCGAGCAGGTAACCATGCTCGGCGAACGCATCAATTGGCGGGCATGGTGGCGAACGCCACTTGCTATTCCGGTGCTGGCCTATGGCGGTGTGTTTCTGTTCACCACCGTCACCTCTGTCAACCCCGACATCTCGTGGTGGGGTTCATATAATCGTCTGCAAGGCACCTACACCAATCTTTCCTATATCGCGATCTTCGCCGCGATTGTCGGCAACCTGCGGCGACGCGAACAGATCGACCGCCTGGTGACGACCGTCGATCCTAACGGGTTTCTCGGTCGCAATGTATGGCATGGTCCAGCATTACGGACTCGACCCGTTGCCGTGGAAAGGCGACGTACTGACACGTATTTCCTCGACCATGGGCAACTCGATCTTTGTCGCCGCCTACCTGATGATGGTTGTGCCGTTCGTCCTGATGCGGATCGTTACGTCGATGACTTCGGCTCGCCACGCTCTATCCGGCGCCATTCGCTACTGATGCTGCGTGGGGCGGTTCGATGCTGCTGTTGCTCGTATCACAACAGGCGCTACTCCTCGGATTGCTCAAGTTCGGTGCGGCGGTTCGTACATCCGATTTCCGCTACTGGTGGGTGTTCCCACTGGGTCTGGTGGTCATCACCGCGACGTTTGCCCTGATTAATCGCCGTCAAACTCATATACCCTCACGCACGCTCACGTCTGTTTGCCGGAGGCACGTTCATCTTCTGGGCGCTGCTGTTCTTGCTGGTATATACCGGGTCGCGTGGAGCACAACAAACCGACACGAATCCTTTGGTCGCTGACTGGTTGGTGTGGACCAGCCTGGGCGGGTTGGGCATTCTGGCAGTCGTCATGCTCAACTTCTTTCTGCCACCCCGTCCCACCGAGGCGAGCGCTCCATGGGCGTGGTTTGAGGTCACCGGATATACATTCGTGTTGCTGGTGCTGCTGCTGGCGATCTTTTATTCGCAAAGCCGCGGTCCGCAGATTGGCCTGCTGGCCGGGCTTGCCGTATTCATCAATCTCCTGCTCCTGCGGCTGCTATGGAACGCAAAAGCGGTCGGGTTCATCCCGTACCGGCCTATTGCGCGGCACTGATGACGGCGGCGGTCGTGGTCGAACTTGCCAGCATCGCGCTTCCTGCTGGTCTTCAACCTGTCGCAGGCACCGTTCTTTCAACAACTTCGCAATGTGCCATACGTTGGACGCTTTGGGCAGTTCCTGGAAACCGACGACGGCACCGGCCGCGTTCGGACGCTGATCTGGGCGGGCGACGGCGTTGGTACAGGCGCGATCGGCTTGATCACGTCCAACCCGGTCCGTACGTTCATCGGCTATGGTCCCGAAACGATGTTCACGGCCTACAATCCTTTCTATCCACCTGAACTGGCACGCTACGAAGCGCGTGGCGCGTCGCCCGATCGTTCACATCAGGCCATGCTGGACGAACTGGTAACGAAGGGTGCGCTCGGCCTGCTGAGCTATTTCTTCCTGTTCTTCAGCGCGATCTGGCTTGTCCTGGAGGCTGATTCGGCGCTCGACCGACCTTCACTATCAGGTGTTATTTATCGCCTGTCTGGCGACGATCGTCGCGCATATCTTCGAGGGTCTCAGCGGTATTCCGATCGTTTCGACCCTGACGATGCTCTGGGTCACCCTGGGCGTGCTGGTAGCAGGTGGCATCCTCGACGGACAACTCACCCTCGGTGCAGTGCCGGCATCTGTCGCCGCGCCGAGTCGCCGAAGAGCGCCTGCCGCACAGCCCAAGCGCCAGAAGGGGCGCGGACAGGGTGGACGCACCACCACCCGTCCAGGCACCGTGCCGCGCACGACGGCGACGCGCACGAGCGGTTCCTATAGCTGGACCTACGCCTTGCTCGCTGCATTGGTACTGGTACTGGTGTGGTTCTGGAATATTCAAGTCAGCTACGCCGATATGTGGTACAACCAGGCATCCTCGTTCCAACCCCAAAACCAGAACGAGGAAATCTACAAGCTTAAGCCGATTGCTCAGCGCGATCGACCACGCGCCCGACGAGGATTATTACTATCTACAGCTTGGCAACTCGCCTGATTCAGCTTGGCTATTCCTACAAGGCGCGCAACCCGCAAACCCAGGCCGATGTCGCACCGCTCGTTCCGGGCAGCGTCACCCTCGCAACTCTGTTTGAAGGTGGCTCGTCCGACCAACGCGCGCTCAATGTGTGGCAGAACAGCAGCGCCGAGCAACTACTGGAATACGCCCGACTGGTGCTCGAACGCGCCTATGCGCTCAACCCCGGCAACAAGGACCATCCCGCCAACCTCGGACGCTTACAGTCGCTGTGGTATGGTTTCCGCAAGGAACAAGCGCATCTGGACGCTTCGCTCGAATGGTACGAACGCGCACATGCCATCGCGCCAAACGATGTGGTGATCCTGAACGAATGGGCGACCACACTCGCATCCAAGGGAGCGGCGGTATACAGTGAGGTCGAGGCGAAACTAAAAGAATCCGAACGCCTGGACCCGCGCTTCGCCGACACGTATGTTAAGCTCGGCAACCTGTACCGCATTCAGAACAAGTTGCCCGAGGCTGCGGAACAATATGCCATGGCGATCGAGCGTCGCGGCAATGCACTGGAAGATGATCGCGAACGGTCGCTCGAACCTGCGATCGCCGCGCTAAGCGCGGATCCCGCTGCGCTTGCAAGGTTGATGGACGCATATCGCGCCGCCGCAGAGAAGCGGCCCGACGATGCCGCCATCCAGGCGGCCCTGGGACGTGTCGCCGCCGCGATGGGCGACCCGACGACAGTACGTACCGCCTTCGACAAAGCCATCACCACAGTGCCGGATAGCGTCGCCTACCGCCAGCAATATACGCTGGCGCTGAGTGCGACTGAGGAATATGATCTGGCTTTGCAGCAGGCGCAGGCTGGCCTTGAGCTTGCCAGAACCCAGAAGCGCGAAGCAGATGTAACAACGCTTACAAAGTTGGTCGAATCTCTGCAGCAGCGGAAGGTTAGTGGTGGGACGTAGCGTGTGACCCAGTTCTTCCTGATCTTCGTTGTCGCACTACTGTTTTCGGTAATAGCGACGCCGCTTGCGCGGCGTCTGGCGCTGGCGACGGGCTTCGTCGACACGCCCAGCAAGCGCAAGGTGCATCAGGAACCAACCCCGCTGCTGGGCGGCGCGGCGATCTATGGCGCGTTCGTGATCGCCCTGCTGTTATTTGGCGGACGCGCCGAAATCAGGCAAACCATCGCGATCGTCGTCGGTGCGACCAGCGTATCATTGCTCGGAATCATCGATGATGCCCGTGGCGTGCGTCCCTCGCTCAAACTGCTGGGTCAGGTCGCCGCCGCCTCAATCGTGGTCATCAGCGGGCTGCAGGTCAACATCGTACCCTGGCAACCGCTCAACATCGCGATCACGATCCTGTGGTTCACGGCGATCACCAACGCCCTTGAACCTGCTCGACAACATGGACGGCTTATCCGGCGGCATCGCCGCCATCGCCGCCGCACATTTCCTGTTGCTGGCAGCACTCAATGGGCAATATCTGGTGGGCGTACTGAGCGCGGCATTGCTGGGCGCATGTATCGGCTTTCTGCGCTACAACTTCAATCCCGCGCTGATCTTCATGGGCGACACAGGCTCGCTGTTCATCGGCTTTATCCTGGCAGCGGTAGCGATCAAGCTACGCTTCACCAATACCTTTGTCGTGACCTGGATGGTGCCGCCAGTGATTCTGCTTGCTGCCGATTTTCGACACGACCCTGGTCACGATCTCGCGTCTACGACGTGGCCTCAACCCGTTCACAACACCCGGAAAGGACCATCTTTCGCACCGGCTGACCACATGCGGCTTTTCGCGCCGTGAAGCCGTATTGATCTGCTGGCTGATCGCGGCAGCATGCGGTATGGTAGCAGTATTTCTTACGCAAGCACCCTTCTATGGAGCCTATTTTGTCGCAGCCTTGATCGTCATCGCGAGCACGTATGCGATCTGGCGATTCGAGCAACCGGATTTCGGATTCTGATGATGAATAATCCTACTCGCTCTTCAAGCCAGTTTGATACTTCCGCTGAACACGCAGCGTTTGCGCGAGGAGCTACGCGTCGCCCGCGAGCAGTTGACCAGATTGGAAGCCGATGTTCGCGCACGCATCGGACGCGATCTGCACGACGGACCAGTCCAGCAGGTGGCCGCGGCTGGACTGCACATCAACTATCTTCGACGAGTGATGGAACGCGCACCTACACTGATGCCCCAGGCCATCGATGAACTCGACGACCAGCTTGCTCAAGCGATGATCAGTTTGCGAACGGTACTGCTGGAACTTCATCCCGTGGGCCTGGAAGAACACGGACTATATTGGATGCTCGAACAGTATGCTTCCAAGTTTCCGACCTGGGGGACATTACAACTCGCGCTCGATATCCCGCCCGAGTTGCCACGTTTGCCACTTGGCTATGAGACGGCAATCTTTATCATCATTCAAGAAGCGATCATGAATGTACGTAAGCACGCCGCGGCAAGCAAGGCGACGATCACAATTCGTGACTGTTGATGGCACGATTCGCTTCGTCATCAGCGACAATGGCCAGGGCTTCGATATGGAAGCGCAACGCCGCCGTCAGGCCGAACGTGGTTCGCTTGGCTTGTTGTCGATGAGCGAGCGCGCCAAGCAGATCGGTGGAATAGTGCAAATCATGTCCATGCCGGGTAGCGGTACCGCAGTAACGATCGTTGTGCCATTTCGTGCCTGATCGCTCAAGCTACATAGTCCACGAGAGCAACAGCCAGGAGCAACAAGAGTACGCTTATGAATGGGGAAAATCAGCGTTCGCGCGTGTATGTCAGTCTCGCTGGCAATATCGGCGTCGGCAAATCGACTGCGGTCGCACTACTTGCTGATGCGTTCGGGTGGCAACCATATTTTGAGTTCGTCGCCGACCAGCCGTATCTTGACGATTATTATGTCGATCCAAAGCGCTGGGGCTTTCACTCGCAGATCTGGTTTTTATCGCAGCGCTTCGAGCAGCAGCAGGAGATCGCCGACACACCGATCTCGGTGGTACAGGATCGCTCGATGTACGAGGACTATGAGGTGTTCGTCAAAAGTTTGCTCGAACAAGGCATCCTATCACATCGCGATTTCCGTACGTATCGACGCTTGTACCAGGCCTTGCTCGATGTCGCGACCCCGCCCACATTGATGATTTATCATGCGTGCGTCGATCCCGACACTGCAACAGCGTATTGCCAAACGTGCCCGTCCATCCGAGCAGAATATTCCGGCGAGCTACCTCGAACACCTCAACCACCGCTACGAGGACTGGTTCAGGCGCTTCGACATGTGTCCGATGCTGTCGATCACGACAGACGACCTCGATCTGGTCGACAATGCCGACCATCGTGGTGACTTCATCCCCAGGTTCGCAAAGCCTCGGCCTACGTGACGACGGCGGCTTGCAGCCCGAACTTCCGGGCATCGACCGCACCGCGATGGTGGAGTAGCGGAACCACTGACCACCGACGAACGCAGCAGGTATAGTGCTCATCCTCGTGTTCCACAGCACGGTCAGTACGTCGGGACCCGTGACCGAGAGTAAGCATGGATGCACGACAAAGGGATGGAGCAATTGCTCCATCCCTTTGTCGTGCATCCGTGCTTGGCCCAAACTCGAACAAACGCTCCGGATGACCAGCATGTGTACCGCGCCGCTGTGAGCCTATGGTTGGTTCTCGCCATTGGCACGCACACGGGTGACGATATCCGTCAGGATCGATAACAGGTTGTGCTGCACGGTCTTGAAGGCATCGGCCTCGATCACCAGCGGTGCGCCGATCACCACCAGCGGTGCGCCATGAGTCGGCATCGCCACAGCCTGTTCGACGCTCAAACCACCCACGGCCTGAACCGGAATATCGACAGCCGCGACCACGGCCGCAAGTTCATCCAACGGGTTCGGCATCCGCCCACCATAGGCGGCTTGCACGTCGGGATCGCGACGCTCGTCAAAGCCGACATGGTGAACGATATAATCGACACCTAACTCCTGCATCATGCGACAGGCCGCGGGTTTGTCCTCGGCTCCCAGGTCATCGCCCATGACCTTGACGCCAAAATCGCGTCCGGCACGTACCACTTCCTTGATCGTGGCGGGATGCGCTCGCGCCATCACGACCACGTGGGTCGCTCCGGCTTGCGCCATCATCTGCGCTTCCAGATAGCCGCCGTCCATGGTTTTAAGGTCGGCGACGATGGGATGGTCGGGGAACGCCGCACGCAGACGCCCGCACGCCATGCAGCCCTTCGGCGAGCAACAGCGGTGTTCCGGCTTCGAGCCAATCGACGCCCGCCTGGACGGCGATATGTGCCGTCCGCAACGCTTCGTCGATATCCGTAAGGTCAAGCGATACCTGGACGATTGGTTTCATAGCATATCCATTAGGTACATCGTTGTATGTTGGGTTCACGTCAAGGGCTGAAATACTACCCTGGAGAACTCATGCTCCACGGCGACAGCATCGTGCCATCGGCGTCGAACTCAAGCGCGGCTTCGTCCACGATCCGGAGGCGTGGATGCGCCTCAATGTCCTCACGCAGACTCGGGCTCATCCACAGATGATCTAACGTCAGGCTATCGCGCATGAATACCATGCGTGCGGTTTCCTGCGGCTGAGCGCAGCCACGCAGCACAGCGGCGATAGCGCGGCGGTCGTCCGCCATCGTGAGCGGCAACGCTGAACGCTGCATGCCCCATATACCGGCAGTGATAGCGTTGGTATAGGTGGCGTGCCAGTCGATCTTGGAAGCAACCCGCGCCGTGGTGACGTTTGCCAGCCCGATGCCGGAGGCATTGCCATGAGTTTCATGCGTCAGGTCGAGGACGGCGATAGTGGCGATATGTGGCGGACCGAAGTTTTCGGGCTGACCAGGAATCATCAAACGCCCGATGATGTTGGTATCCATGCCCGTGCCGCTCATATTCTTGCCGATGCGCTGCACCACCAGCACGTCGATGGTCGGAAACGGCAGGCTCGCCATCAAGCGACTTCGCACGCTCCAGGAGCTTGGCTTCGCGTGGACCGCCGATCTCCTCGGCATGCAAAGCGACGATCTCGGCGGTGCCATCGTAGGCGTTCTCGATCGCACCGATGCCGCCGATCAGGTTCGTGTTTTGAGCATAGATTTTGGCGGCGGGTTCGAGGTATTTCTGAAAGTTCGCCGTTCCCAGCGCGTGCATCTCGATCGCGCCGCGATGCTTGCCCAGCCCGATCACGCACATCTTGGCGAGGCCGCTTTCGATGTGGCTACGGAAGTCGGTGTGCGGCTTGATACGAGCGACAAACATCGTCGCGTCGGCTTGCGCGGCATAGGCGTCCTGATACAGCCGCGGACCGCCAGGAACCTGACCGATCTCGATGGTGTCCATGGTGGCGCGAATCTCGGTGCCAACAAACTCCTCGGTGACGCCAAGCTCTGCCAGGATACCGCGCTGCCCTTCGGGTGTAGCACCGCCATGGCTTCCCATCGCAGGAAACACGAACGGCTTCGCGCCCATCGCTTTAAGTTGCTCCACGACCGCCTTGACCATGATCGCGACGTTGGCAACGCCACGGCTGCCAGCACCGACCGCGACGGTCGCCCCCGCCTCGACGCGCTTCAATAGCTCGCTTTCCGTCAAGGGCGGCGCGTGTGGCAGCGGCGACATCGGCAACCTGTGGCGCGTCGAAATGCTGCTCCACGACGAGGAGCCGCTGAGGCAACGGTGCGGTGACATCGAACTCTTTGATCTGATCCAGTAGTTTCATACGCATCCTTCTTTGGTCACGTAGGTCGTTGCCAGGATTGGCTCAGGCCGGGACGAGTTTCAGGTTGGGCTTGACGCTCAGCGACCAGTCGTGCTGGCGGCCTTGCTCGTAGCGGAAATATGCGGCAGCACCGACCATCGCGGCGTTGTCCGTACACAATCGAATCGGCGGGTAATGAACCGGCAGCGGCGAACGCTCGATGAGCGTGTTGCACAGCGTGCGGTTAGCTGCCACGCCGCCAGCCAACAGGATACACCGCGCCCCAAATGCTTGTGCCGCCCGTATCGTTTTCGATACCAGCACGTCGATAACGGCTTCCTGGAACGCCGCCGCCAGCCGTGCGGTCCATTGCGGATCGACCTTCAGGATATTGGGCGGCATGGTCGGCGACTGCATGCAGAATATGCGTCTTGACGCCGCTGAACGAGAAGTCGTAGGAATCGCCCAGCCACGCCCGTGGCACGCGCAATCCCTCGGTCGCGACGCCTCGTCGCCAACTTCTCGACTCGTGGACCACCAGGATAGCCCAGACCCATGATGCGAGCGGCTTTGTCGAAAGCTTCGCCCGCCGCGTCATCGCGGGTCTGACCCAGCAGTTGGTAGTCGCCGTGGTCACGCAGCAGTACAAGGGTGGTATGTCCACCCGAAACGATCAAACAAACCAACGGAAACGGTGGATCGGGATGCTCCGCTGGTGCCATACCCTCAGGCACCAGCCAGTTCGCATAGATATGCGCTTCGAGGTGGTTCACCGCGATCAGCGGCAACCCACGCGCCCAGGCCAGCCCTTTGGCGACGTTCACGCCCGTCAGAAGCGCACCCGCCAGCCCCGGACCATAGGTACATGCCACGGCGTCGATTGCATCCCAACCACCCGGCAACGGCGCGATTGCCGCTTCCAGCACGGGCGTAATGTTGAGGATATGTTCACGGGAGGCGACTTCAGGGACGACGCCACCGTAGCGTTCGTGCAGGTGCATCTGCGATGCGACTTCGTTCGAGATGATCGTGCGACCGTCACGAATGACCGCTGCCGCCGTCTCATCACAGGACGTTTCGAGTGCCAGGATCGTTTTGCCCGACAAAAATGATTCAGCCATACGTCACATTGTAACACCAGCATGCTGCCAATACTCAGGTTATGACAGCCCAACCCAGCATGCTAAAGTGATACGATGCAAAGGAGCAGACAATGACCTACCATCGCACCAACGACATCTTAGGCTACCCTGCCGATGCCCGCTTGCTCATCCTCAACGCAGATGATTTTGGCATGTACGGGGCGATCAACGAGGGCATCCTCCAAACGATGACACAGGGCGTCGTGTCATCCACGACCTTGATGACGCCCTGCCCCGGTGCCGAGGAAGGGATGCAGATGCTCAAGCAACAGCCTATCGACTTCGGCGTACATCTGACGGTCATCTGCGACCTGGAAACCTACACCTACGGTCCACTTACGCCAACCGAGCAGGTGCCATCGCTGATCGACGAACGCGGCGCGTTCTACGATAGCAAGCGTATTCCAGCGTTTTTGGCGCAGGTCAACCTACGGGAACTAGAAGTCGAGTTCAGGGCGCAGATCGAGGCAGTACTTGCCGCTGGCCTCGCACCAACCCACCTGGACTGGCATTGTCTGCATAGCGGCGGTCGCGCCGACGTATTCGCCATGACGCTTGGGCTAGCGAAAACATATGGGCTGGCGGTGAGGGTCGCCCAACCACCACTCAGTGAACGGCTGCAACAGCAGGGTCTACCTACCGCCGATTACAACCTGATGGATAGTTTCACCATTGCAACGGCGGGCAAGCCAGACCGATACGCCCAGATGTTGCGCGAATTACCCGCGGGACTAAGCGATTGGGCGGTGCATCCGAGCATTGCCGACGCACGCTCCCAGACCATCGACGACGGCTGGCCCGTGCGCCGTGCGGATTACGATTTCCTGATGTCGGCCGATGCTCGCGAGATTATCGAGCAAGAAGGGATCATCGTGCTGAGCTACAAAGCATTGCAGGACGTGTGGCGCGGTAGGTAGCCTGAGCCTGTTGCTGCAAGAATCGTTCGACCTATCCACGGTTACCAGGACACACGTTCGAGGCATGGATAAGTACAGGCATGATATAATTCATATACAACATTTTTTGTTTGCCCAAACGCCTAAAGATAGAAGGAGCGCAGCCCTGGTATGAAGCTGTCCTGTTTACAAGAGAACCTGAAACGTGGTATCGCGATTGCCAGCCATGCCGTTGCCGCTAAAAGCACGCTACCCGTTCTATCCAATATTTTGCTGACCACGGACTCCGGTCGTCTACGACTTCAGTCCACCAACCTTGAACTGGCGATCACGTGCTGGATCGGCGCGAAGATCGAGGAAGAAGGCGCGGTCACGATTCCTGCGAAACTGCTTGCCGATTTTGTCGGCAACCTGCCGAACGATACCATCAACCTCACGCTCGACGAACGCACCCAGACGGTTAATGTGCGGTGTGCGCGATCAGAAGCCAACATCAAGGGCATTGAGGCAGAGGAGTTCCCGACGATTCCGATCGTCCAGGCCGATCAGCCGACCCTCAAACTCGCCCCCGAATTGCTGCGCGAAGCGATCAACCAAGTCGCCTTCGCCGCCGCGACCGACGACACCCGTCCGGTGCTGGCGGGCGTGCTGATCCGCATACGCGGCAACACGGTGACGTTCACCGCAACCGATGGATTCCGCATGTCGGTGAAAACCATCGAACTGCCGGAGCCAGCCGGAACTCAGGAATTGATCGTGCCAGTACGGGCGCTCAACGAACTTGGTCGCATCATCGGTGATTCAGAGAACCCCGTCGAGATCACCGTCACGCCCAACGGCGGTCAGGTATTGTTCCACAGCGATAATGTGGACCTCGTGAGCCGCCTGATCGACGGCAAGTTCCCCGACTACGAGCGCATCATTCCCAAGCAATACGCGACACGCTCGGTGCTGGACCGCAACAGCTTCCTGCAATCGACCCGTCAGGCATCGGTGTTCGCCGCCAACAGCGCCAACATCGCCAAGGTAACGCTGGAATCGGGCGGTGAGTTCGGCCCGGGACGCCTGACGCTGAGCGCCAATGCCGCCGAGGTGGGCGATAATAAGTCCGAAATCGAGGGGCAGATCGTCGGCGAGGGCGGTTCCATCGCACTCAACGTGAAGTACTTGCAGGACGCGCTCAACGCCATGCCATCGCCGCAGGTGATCCTGGAAACCCAGACCGCCGCGACGCCGGGCGTGTTCCGCCCGATCGGACACGAAGGCTTCCTGCATATCGTCATGCCGATGAGCGTACGCTAGCATAATCAACCCGAGCAAACGCGGAGCGCCATGCTTTCAGGCATGGCGCTCCGCGTTTGCTTAAGAGCGTGCTGCGAATACGAATAGCTCCGCTACACCAACTACGTGAAGCTTTGCGTTGCCTTGTTCGCGCAGAAAGGCGTTGAACAGGGGGTACGAACGTCGTGTTGACGTATCGTTCCATTAGTCAATCTCGCCACACCATGCTAATACGATGACAATCGTGTTGTAGTCGATCCTGCCGCTGGAGTAGATCGGCAACGTGTGGGTGTCAACGTATCGTCGGTCATGCGCTATGTCTCGGTCGCGTCGACTAATGTGATCGCCGTCGGTCGCAAGTGTAGCGCGACGGTTTCATGCGCCGCTACCGTCCCCGGTTCCACGTCGAGTTCGAGCGCGATGGCATCGCTTGCCCGTAGCATGATGCGTTCTTTACCGCCGCGAAACGTCGCCCGCTCCACTGTGCCGCTGACGATGTTGGTAGTCGCTCCGTGCGCCGGAGCCGCTGCCTCAGGCCTGATCAGCACCATCGTGCGAGTTCCCACCGTCACGGCGCGTAGCCGGACACGTCGAGTGTTCCCAGGGCGGTCCGCACCTGCGTTCGTCCCTGCGCGCTCGGCTTCCACCAGTGTTCCCGCGATCAAGTTGTTGAGGCCAAGAAAACGTGCCGCGAACGGGCTAACGGGATGTTGGTAGACCTCGGCGGGCGTGCCGCTCTGGATGATACGCCCCGCTTTCATCAGCACCACGCGGTCGGCCACCGCGAAAGCTTCCACCTGGTCATGCGTCACGTACACGCTGGTGATGCCCGCCTCTTTGATGATCTCGCGCAGTTCATCGCTCAGGTGTTCGCGCAGCGTACGGTCGAGCGCTCCCAGCGGCTCGTCGAGCAGCAACAGGCGTGGGCGAGGTGCGAGGGCGCGGGCGAGCGCGATACGCTGGCGTTCGCCGCCGGAAAGCTCGAAGATCGTGCGCTTACCGTAGCCGCTAAGGCCGACCAGCGCCAAGTGCCTCGTCGACACGACGTTCGATCTCGCGCCGGTCGAGCTTCTGCATACGTGGACCGAAGGCGATGTTCTGGGCGACCGTGCGATGGGGAAACAGGGCGAAGTCCTGGAACATCAGTCCGAAGCCTCGCTCGTGGACTGCCACCGCATCGACGGGCGCGCCGTCCGCCAGCACCGTACCCTGGTAGTCCGATTCCAACCCCGCGATCACACGTAGCAACGTCGATTTACCGCAGCCGCTCGGCCCCAGCAACGAAACGATCTCGCCATCCGCCGCGCCAAAGGTCACGCCATGCAGGACGGTGATATCGCCGAACACCTTGGTAATACGCTGTGCCTCTAGTCGCATAACCCTAGCCTGGTATACTTGAAATCGACAGGCCATCATCGTAGCTTAGAAAGACATTCTATGCACATCCGACCTACGCTGTTGCTCATCCTTCTCCTCGCCGCCTTGCTACCACCCGCCAGTTTCGCGGCACAGCCGCGCGATGAAGCGCTCTGCTTTGGCGATGTTCCCGGCGTGGTCGATTGCATCGATCCGCTGTTCCGCGCCTATTGGGAGCGCAACGGCGGCCTCGCGGTCTTTGGCTATCCCACCGGACCAGCGATCCCCGAAGAAACGGCGGACGGCCTCAGGACCGTGCAATATTTTGAGCGTAATCGCCTTGAACGCCACCCCGAAGCCCCCGAACCCTACGTCGTGCAACTTGGGCGGCTGGGAGCCGACCGTCTGGCACAACTCGGCAGCACGCCCGGTGCGGTTGTCGCCGATCGCCGATTGCCGCTTCTTCGCCCCGACTGGTCATAACGTTTGCGGCGCGATCCTCGCAACTACTGGCAAGCGCACGGCCTCGATCTGGGCGATGCTGGCACGACGGAACGCGAAAGCACGGCGCTGTTTGGCTTGCCGCTCACCGAGGCGACCGTCGAAACCAATAGCTCCGGCGACGAAGTGTTGACGCAATGGTTCGAGCGGGCGCGGCTGGAAGTCCACACCGGAGCCGACGGTCCGACTGGTGCTCCAAGGTCGTCTTGCGGTCGAACTTGAGGCTGCCGCCGTGCCTGTGCCACCCGCACCCGGCTTCGTGCGGGTCGTGGGCGACCGTTTGCAACAGAATGGGCGACCGGTCGTGCTCAAAGGTCTGAACTATTACCCATCTTCGAAGCCATGGGGATACATGTGGCTGCAATGGGACGGTCCGCTGGTGGAACGCGAGCTAGCACGCGCACGCCGCGATCTGGGCGTGAACGTCGTGCGTGCGCTAGTGCCATACCGTCGCGTCGAAGGCTGGACCGATGGCGTCGGCAACGTCAATCCCTCGATGCTGGAGCGTTTGCGCGAGTTCGTGCAGATCGCCGGACGCCACGATATCAAGGTGATCGTGACGCTGTTCGACTGGCAGGATGGCGTGTCCGCTCCCGGCAGCGACGAGGAAGGCTACGAACTGAGCTACCTTCGCACGATCGTGAGCGCCTTCAAGGACGACGACCGCGTGCTGATGTGGGATATCCACAACGAACCCGACCATTATCCGGCCTGGGGCGCGGGCGAAGCGGTCGCCGTGGTAGGCTGGCTCGGACGCATGGCGGACGCGATACGCGCCATCGACACCCACCACCCGCTTGACGGTGGGCGTGGGTAAGTGGCAAAGCCTGTGGCAACCTGGACCTGACGGTCGCACTATCGCCGATTTCAGCGACGTGATCAGCGTGCATAGTTACGATGCGGCGGTGTTCGGGACAATGATCGCTGAGTCAAGCATCGTTCGAGCAAGCCGGTGTTGCTAGAAGAGTTTGGCTGGCCTACTGGACCTGATTGCCGGGGTCCCTACTTTGACGAAGCATCGCAGGTGTATATGTATCGTCGAAGCCCTCAAACTGGCCGAGCGAGGGAGCGCTGGTCGGGATGCTCAGTTGGTGGTATCAAGACCCGCCTGTTCACCTGTCATATAGTTATGACGAGAACGGCTGGTATGGTCTATATCGACGTGACGGCACCGCCAAGCCCGCCGTTGGTCCGTTCCGCGTCATCTCGCGTTCCGGCACTGCCAAGCATCGTCGATACCGCTATCGTCCCTACGACCGTTCCCACGCCTGCCCTGCCGCCGAAAAAAGAACCGTTATATTTCGACAACGGCATGGTTATCCTGGATTCATTCAAGCATTTCTGGCGCTTCTTTGGTGGCGAGCCCACCTTTGGCGTGCCGATCACGCTGGCCTATCGTGACAAGAATCGGCATGCTGGTGCAATATTTTGAGCATGCGCGCTTTGAACTCAACGAAAGCGTGCATGTGCAGCCGATCGACCCCGATTGGGCCGAAGGCCAAACGCCGGAAGTCTATCTCGACCGTGTGCATCTGACGCCGCTGGGCGAGCAATCACTTGCGGGACACACCATCGAGCGCGTTCCTGACCCCAACGCGCCCGACGTGCGCTACTTCTCCGATACGGGGCATACACTGAGTGGCGACTTCAAGACGTTCTGGGAGAAGCGCGGCGAAATCTTTTATGGTCAACCGCTGACCGAGGAATACCAGGAAACGGTTGACGGTCGCACAATGCGCGTACAATACTTCCGCTACTGGCGTTTCGAGCAAGACAGCGAAGGTCCGGTGCGGCTTGCGAATCTGGGCGTGCCTGCGCTCGCACATCGCGTCTGCCCGTAGGGGTTGAGTGGGTGTGAAATGCTACTGTTTCGGCTGCTGGTAAAGAACGTTTCGTGATCCGTCGTTCATGATCGCTGGTTACATACGATGTCATTCTTTCGCCGTAAAATCGATCCGCACACGCTGTCCGCCCGCATGGCTGGACCTGGCGATCTCGTGTCGCTGGGGCGAATGATTCATTCCGCCAGTCGGCGCTTTTTGACGGCGACCATCGAGGAAACACCCGATCTCTTTTCCTCTGATCCGACAGCGGTGCTGGTGCAGGGCGACCGCCTCGTTGCCGCCTTCACCCTTGGCTGGCGCGCGGCTCCGGTAGCCTGGATTCGGACCCTGCTGATCGCGGAGCAGATCGCGCCCGACCGCGTGCTCCATATGTTGAGCGATCCGCTGTTCGATATCTTCCGCCACGAAGGTGTGTCACTGGTGGCGATCACCCTGGACGAGTGGAGCGAGCCATGGCTGCGCCGTCCGTTGGAACTCAACGGCTTCGTGCCGATGGTCGAAGTGATCGGCTACGAGAATATCCATTTCGCACGTCCGGCGACTGGCAATCAGGCCGTGAATGTGCGGCGTGCTGAAGATGCCGACCTTGAGGCCGTGATCGCGCTGGATATGGCCTGCTTTCCGCTGCCCTGGGCCAAGGGCGCGGAGATATACGGTCCTGCTATCGAGCAGTCGCCCTATTTCGTGGTGGCTGAGTTCGGTGGGAAGCCCGTGGGTTACGCCTTTGTGACCGGACACCATGGCGGCAAGTTATTTCATCTGGTGCGTATCGCCGTGCTGCCCGCGTTCCAGGGCAGCGGCATCGGTGTGCGATTGCTCGCCGAGGTCGTCGATTTCTGTGTGCGGCAACAGCGCCGACGTACTGACGCTCAACACCCAGGCCGATAACCACGCGGCACAGCGTCTGTACGAACGGTTCGGTTTCCAGCGTACGGGCGACCAGCAGACGGTCCTCGGTCGTGAGATCGCATCGATGAGCGTGCAGGAACGCCGCTACGATGCCGTGGTGGTGGGATGCAGGCCCGAACGGCCTGGCGGCGGCGATCACGCTGGCACGCGCCGGCATGCTCGGTGCTCGTCCTCGAAGCGGCGTCTACGCTCGGCGGAGGTATGCGCAGCTGCCGCGCTGACCTTGCCCGGTTTCGTGCACGATGTTTGCTCGGCGATCCATCCGCTGGGTCGTGTTTCGCCATTCTTTCGTGACTTGCCGCTGGCCGAACACGGCCTGCGCTGGATCGATCCACCGGTCGCGTGCGCCCACCCCTTCGACGATGGCACCGCCGCGCTGCTCCAACGCTCGATCGAGGCGACGGGCGCGACGCTTGGACCCGATGCCGCCGCGTATCGCGCCTGGTCGCCCCCATCGTGCGGCGCTGGCCCAAAATCGAGCGTAACGTCCTCGGACCGCTGCACGTCCCACGCCATCCCGATCGCCCTGGCGTTGTTTGGTCTGCAAGCCGTGCGTTCAGCACGTGGACTGGCGCGCGACACAGTTTCGTGGCGAACGGGCGCGGGCATTGTTCGCGGGACTGGCGGCGCACGCGATCCAGCCGCTCGAACATCCCTTGACCGCTGCGTTTGGCCTTATGCTTGGCACGTCGGCGCATCTGGTCGGATGGCCTTTCCCGGCAGGGTGGTTCACAGCGTATCGCCGATGCACTGGTGTCATATCTGCAAGCGCTCGGCGGCGAAGATACGGACCGGCGTGCGCGTCGGTTCGCTGGCGGATATCCCACCAGCACGCACGATCCTGTTCGACCTCACGCCGCGCCAACTGCTGTCGATCGTGGGCGAACGCTTTCCAGCGAGGCTATCGCGCGCGGTTGGAACGCTATCGCTATGGTCCTGGTGCGTTCAAAGTCGATTGGGCTCTCCGTGGTCCGGTTCCCTGGACGGCGCGAGCCTGTGCCGAAGCCGGAACTGTCCATCTGGGCGGTACGTTGGACGAGATTGCCGCGTCGGAACGGGCGATGTGGCGCGGCGAAACATCGTCGCGACCGTATGTGCTGGTAGCTCAGCAGAGTCTGTTCGACCCGTCACGTGCTCCCGATGGACAACATACGCTGTGGGCTTATTGCCATGTGCCGCACGGCTCGAATGAGGATATGACCGAGCATCGATCGAGGCACAGATCGAGCGTTTTGCTCCTGGCTTTCGGCGATCTGATACTCCAGCGCCATGTCATGGCACCCGCCGATTTCGAACGCTATAACGAAAACTACGTCGGCGGCGATATCAATGGTGGTGTGCAGGACGCCTGGCAGTTATTCACGCGGCCAGTTGCTCGGCTCGTGCCGTATACGACACCGATAGCCGAATATCTTCATCTGCTCGTCCTCCACGCCTCCTGGCGGCGGAGTGCATGGTATGGGTGGCTACTGGGCAGCACACGCCGCGTTGCGTCGGCTTGGGCGTACATAAGGGGTCATGCCTGGCGCAGCCTGATGAATCGTTGGCTATATATCCTGTATCCCCGTTCGAGTTCCTCGACTTGACTCGAATGATGATAAAGGTGATAACATTGGGGCCAATATCATTCTTCAACGCTCCTGATTTTGTTCCAAACAGGCGTGAAGATAGTTGACACGCGGGGTTCCTCATGCCACAATAGCGTCGCCGCTGTGTGCCATTTGTATGAACGACATTGTCGTCGGGTTGTGGTTGTTATTCTATGGTCAGCCCAGACACTTTATTGCTCGGTTCAACAACTCAATTTCACCTACCGGCGGGGAACTGAGCCGTCGCTTGTTGATGTGTCTTTAGAAGTTCGCGCTGGCGAGGTCTGCTGATCGCCGGACCGAGTGGTTGTGGCAAATCGACGTTCTGCGCTGCCTGAACGGGCTTATCTCCACGCACATACCGTGGCGAACTCACCGGTCGATCGACGTTCGCGGACGGAACGCCGAAGCGTTGTCCCTGGCGAGATCGCCGAAGTCGCCGGAACAGTCCTACAAGACCCCGAACGCCAGATCGTCGCATCGCATGTGTTTGAGGAAGTCGCCTTTGGTCTTGAGAATCAAGGCGTTGCCGTGGCCGAAATCCGCGCACGGGTCGAGGAAACGCTGCGCGAACTCAATCTGTGGCATCTTGCCGAGCGTGAAACGTTTACGCTGTCGGGCGGCGAGAAGCAAAAACTAGCTGTCGCTGGTGTATTAGTGTTGCGCCCGAAGGTCTTGCTGCTGGATGAGCCGCTCGCCAACCTCGATCCTGCCAGTGCCCAGGAAACGCTGGAACTCTGTCGTCGTCTGGCTGACCAGGGCCGCGGCGTCGTTATCGTGGAGCATCGTGTCGAAGAAGTGCTGAGTATCGAGCCCGAACGTGTCGTGCTGATGGACGGTGGGCGGGTAATTTATGATGGCGCAGGCTGACCGCGTTGGCGACTACGCCGATCCGCGTGCTGTGAAACTGCCTGCATCCGTAGCGATTCGACGTATGCACGAACTCGATATCGCACCACCGATTCCGCCGGCGACACCGACCATCACACAATCTGCGCCCTTGATCGAATTACGCGATGTCGAGTTCGGCTATGATGAACGTCTCAGTTCTGCGCGGCATCAACCTCGCGGTGCATGCGGCGACCGCATCGCGCTGCTTGGATCCGAACGGCACTGGCAAATCTACATTGGTCAAACATTTGATCGGCTTGCTGCGTCCCAGGCGTGGCACGGTCTTGCTTGCATGATCAGTCGCTCGCCAAACTGAGTGTCGCGCAGGCAGCACGTACCGTTGGCTACGTCTTTCAAAGTCCTTCACACATGCTCTTCGCGCCCAGCGTGCGTGACGAAATCGCGTTTGGTCCACGTAACATCGGCCAAAGTGATGCCGAGATCGCGCAGAATATGGCCGAAGCGCTTGCGTTGGTGAATCTGGGCGGCATGGAGGACCGGCCTCCTCTTGACGCTATCGTTTGGACAGCAACGCCGGTTGTGTATCGCCAGTGTCATCGCCATGCGTGCAGAAGTGCTGTTGATGGACGAGCCAACGGCTGGTCAGGATTACCGCTCCTACACCCAGTTCATGGATGGTATCCTTGGCCTCAACAGTTTCGCGGCTCAGATCTTTATCACGCACGATCTGGATCTGGCGATCAGCTATGCTAATCGTATCGTGATGATGGCCGACGGCGAGATCGTGGCCGATGGTCCACCACATGAAGTGCTGACAGACGAGGCGTTGCTCGAACGCTGTCGCCTCAGGCCGACATCGTTGCTGCAAGAAAACCTGCGTGTACTCGAACACACGGGATCTTTTCAGCGCCTTGAAATGCTGGCAGGCGCTGCCGTTTCCTGATCACATCATCGATTATCCTCCCACTGGCGCGATGGTTCATGCCCTCGGATGTGTGCCCATGTATTGTTCGTTGTCGGTGAGATGCCTTTTGGGCGTGATGAGATCGTGTATATCTTTTCAGGAGGAACGGTATGGCAATGTTGGCAGGACGTACAAGTGGTGGGCGATCCGAACGCGCGAAGTCGTGTTCATGGCGATTGGCGGGGCGCTGTATGGCGTGTTGGGATGGGCGACGTCATTTATTCGTATCCCGGGGCCATTCAATAGTGCGATTCGGCCGGCTGTAGCGATTCCGATGTTCTTTGGGGCGATTTTTGGGCCGTGGGTCGGATTTTTCACCGGGTTTGTCGGGAACGTGATCATCGACTTGCTTTCTGGATACGGATTTTCGTGGAACTGGAGCCTGGGAAACGGTTTGCTTGGTTTGATCTCAGGCCTGGCGTTTGTCGAACGCACGGGGCAAAGCTGCCGAGTTTGCGCTCGGTCCTTACGTGGGCGGCAATCGGGACATTGCTGGCATTCTTGTTTAGCAGTGTTACCGATATCTGGGTCTATGATACGGAGCCTGCGCTTGTGCCGCTGCAGTACATGCAGGTGATTATTCCGAACTTGATCGCTGGTGCGGTATTGGTACCGATTCTCTATATTGCCTATAATCAACTACAGGAGCGTAGCGGACGCTAACATGCACGCAGGTGGTGAGCGGATGCGCTCACCACCCACACTGTTTTGGCAGATCATGATCGCGAATTTTAGTTACGTCGAAAAATCATCTTTTATCCATCGGCTTGATCCACGCACGAAGATCATTTTGCTGCTGGTTGCTGCATTTACCGCTGCATCTCTACGCGATCTGCGTGGGCTGTCGGTGCTGCTGGTGCTCGCAGTCACCTACTACTCGTTGGCTCGCTTCCGTGGAGCGCGACGCAAGCGCGCCTGGAATTTTTTATCTTCTTTATTGTCGTCGTGGTTGGATTCAATACACTTATCGCTGGCGCGGGATCGGGCGAAGCAAATGATGTCGTGCTGTTGCGTCTGCCATTTGGCATCCAGGTCACCTGGGCGAATCTGATCCAGGCGCTAGCGGTGATGTCGCGGATGCTGATCAGCGCGTTTATGGCGATTCCGATCACCTTCACGATCAGGCCGACACAATTTGGCATTGCGTTTCGTGGGCATGGGACTGAGCGACCGGATCGCCTTCGCGATCGATCTGGCGATGCGTCTTGTGCCGACCTATGCCGAAAACTTCCGCAGTCAACATCGATGCCCAACGTGCACGTGGCTTCGAACTCGACGCTTTCGTGGTGGACGTGGTCGCCCGTGTCCGTCGCCTCGCGCCATTGGCTGTGCCGGTGACGATGACCGCGATCATGAGCGGCGAGGATATCACCGATGCGCTCGATATGCGTGGCTTCGGGCTGCGACCGCGCACCTGGCTGCACGAGCGGCGCATGCCGAGCGATCGATTGGACTCTTGTTGGTTTCGCACTGATCCTGTTCGTCGCGGGGATCGCCTGGCGCATCGTCGGTGGCGGTCGGCTGTGGGTACCGCCCTATCCGTTTTGACTAACGCCTACCATGCGTTCCAACGACGCAAGGAGGGCAGGCTATCGAGATCGATAGCCGCCCTCGTTGTTTCCCTAAAACCTAGCACTCAAAATCGATACCCGTTACCAGGCGTATGCTTCGGGTGCCTCGCCGCCCGGACCGGGGAAGATTTCGTCCAGGCGCTTGAGTTGGTCGTCGCTTAGCTTGATCTCGGTGGCGCGCAGCGAACCGTTGAGTTGGTCGGCGGTGCGTGGTCCGATGATCGGTGCTGTCACCACGGGATTGTTGAGCAGCCAGGCCAGCGCTACGTCGGCGGGATTTTCGCCGATCTCCTTGCAGAACCCTTCCCAGGCTTCGAGCTTGGTGCGGTTCTTCTCGACTTGCTGTTGCGCACCGCTCGGACGAGCGGCGTCCTTCGGAGGCCTTTTGCAGCGCCCCGCCGAGCAACCCACCGGCGAGCGGACTCCATGGGATGATGCCCAGGCCGTATTCGCGGCAAGCCGGAACGACTTCGAGCTCGACCATACGAGCGTTCAGGTTGTACAGGCTTTGCTCCGAGACCAAGCCCAAGGAAATGGCGCTGTTTGGCGACACCGTTGGCGGTCGCGATCTGCCAGCCCGCGAAGTTGCTCGATCCGACATACACAACTTTGCCTTCGCGGACCAGTTGCTCCATCGCCTGCCAGATTTCTTCCCAGGGCGTGTCGCGATCGACATGGTGCATCTGGTAGAGGTCGATATGGTCGGTCTGAAGCCGTCGCAGGCTATCCTCGCAGGCTTTGCGGATATGGTAGGCCGACAGCCGTCCATGGTTCGGCCAGTCGCCCGTCTTGCCGATACACCTTCGTCGCCAGCACAACCTTCTCGCGGCGTCCGCCACCCTGTGCTAACCAGCGTCCGATGATCTGCTCGGTAACGCCTTCGCCAGGCTTGCCACCGCCGTAGCCGTTGGCGGTGTCGAAGAAATTGATGCCAAGCTCGAGCGCCTGGTCCATGATCGCGAAACTATCCGCTTCCGTCGTCTGCGGTCCGAAGTTCATCGTGCCCAGGCACAGCGGACTCACGCGCAAGCCGGTACGTCCCAGCCGTTTGTACTCCATCGTCATCCCCTTCATAACTAGTGCTAACAGACTGACTACGTAGCACATGGAATGCCGCCACAGCACACACGACCTTAAGCGACCTACAAGGGTGACATCATTGCGTGATACACTGTGTTTCGTCCATACTATGTACCATCGTTGGTCACTCAACAGAAAGAGGCTTCTATGGTCCGCCGCTCACCCATGCTCTGGACGGCGCTGGCGCTGCTCCTCATCGCCGCTGTCGTCCCTGCCCACACCCGTGCGCAATCGTCCTCCGGTTGTCGCAATTCAGGCCGGACACTGGAAAACAAATGAACATGCCGATGAGTTTTCCTGGCTCCGTACATCGACCGGCGCAAGTGCCGGTGGCGTACACGAGGTCGATCTGAACGTCGATATCGCACATCGTATCGCGGATATCTGCGGTCGTGGGGCAATGAAGCCTACGTGCTGCCGTCGAATGTTCCGCCCTCGTACCATGCCGACGCGTTCGTCGCGATCCATTCCGATGGCAACAATAATAAACAGGCGCGTGGCTTCAAGGTCGCGACATATTATCGTGATTGGGTTGCCACCGACACCTTGGTACGCGAACTCGAAGATGAATATGGCAAGCAAACTGGACTGCCCAAAGATCATCGTATCACCGCCAACATGCGCGGTTATTACGCCTTCAACACCGGCCTGTACGAACACACCATCGCCGAAGATACGCCGGGAGTGATCCTGGAACTCGGCTTCTTATCGAACGCGCAAGATCGCGCCTTCATGATCAAGAACCGCGATCTTCTGGCGCGGGCGACCGCCCTGGGTATCGCCCGTTTCCTGGGCGCGAAGCCGGTAACGGGATGGCCTGAACCACCAAGGATTCCACGTGGTGATGTCGTCGAGGTCCTCCACGATAACGTGCCAGCCTTCCGTGGTCCCAATGGAACCACCGGGCGCGCCGGAAGTGTGTACACGCGCCAACGCTTCGCCGTGTCGGAGCGTCAACCGGGGTGGGTCAAGCTCTTTTCGTATGACGGCGAAGTGCGTTGGATACAGGATAAGTACACACGACAGGTCGTCGTGCGGATGGACCCGTAGCCAGGTAAGCGATGCTGAAAACCAAAGCATCGTTATTGTTGCAAACGAATGAGGCTGCATATGCAGCCTCATTCGTTTGTTAAGCTCGTCTGGCGGCGAGTGTTATCGTCGTCGGCGAAGGAACGGCGGGATATCGTCATCTTCATTGGAACCAGAGTTCGACTGCGGGCGCGTGGTGTCCGGTCGCAGCGGTCCAGGTCGTATGGCCGGCGCGGGTGACGTCGATGGCGGGGCATATGAGCGGCCCGCATTTGGCTCGATGTTACGCGGATGTGTACCGTAGTCGAGCGGTGACTGCGTAGCACGAGGGAGTTGATCGCGCACCATGCCACGCGGACGTGGTGTTTGTCCATCGAAGCCAGTGGCGATCAGAGTGATCCGCACGGCATCTCCCATCGAGGGATTGATTGCGTTGCCGAAGATGATATTGGCTTCTGGATCGGCGGCCTGGCGAATCATGTCCGCGGCCTCGTTGATCTCCTGAATACCCAGGTCGGCGCCACCGGTGATGTTGAAGATGATGCCTTTTGCCCCGTCGATGGATTGTTCCAGCAGCGGTGACGAGATCGCCATGGTCACGGCGTCGATCATGCGAGTGCGTCCCACGCCATGACCAAGCGCCATCAACGCCGATCCTGACTGCGACATGATCGCACGAACGTCGGCGAAGTCGAGGTTGATGATACCGCGCTCGGTGATCAGTTCGGCGATACCCTGGATACCCTGACGCAATACTTCGTCCGCCATGCTGAAAGCTTCCAGCATCGAGGTCGAGCGCGTCGCGATCTGCAATAAGCGGTCGTTCGGGATCGTGATGAGGGTATCCACAGCGGGCTTGAGTTGTTCGATGCCCTGCTCAGCGACCTTGGCACGGCGCGCACCTTCAAAGGCGAATGGTCGTGTGACGACGCCAACCGTGAGCGCTCCGGCTTCCTGCGCGATGGCGGCGATGATGGGAGCCGAACCAGTGCCAGTTCCGCCACCCATACCCGCCGTGACAAACACCATATCAGCACCCTGCACAGCAGCGGCGATGGCGGAGATACTTTCTTCCGCTGCTTTTTGTCCGGTCATCGGATTGCCGCCCGATCCCAGGCCGCGGGTCGCCTGTGCGCCGATTGGTATTTTCACCGGCGCAAGCGATTGTTTGAGCGCCTGCGCATCGGTGTTGACGGCGATGAAATCGACGCCGGTTACGCCGGAACTGACCATGCGGTCGACGGCATTAGAGCCACCACCGCCAGCGCCGATCACAATGATGCGTGCGCTGTCAGCGCCTCCGTAATTCGTCATTCGTCGATCCATTGCCTTCTCCTCCACCAGTCTGTATCTATGAGCATTTCGTCGCTCGTTGCTGTTGTATGAATGATGGCTCGTGTTCCGTTCATGTGGTGGCACGTATCATAACATATGGCACTCGATCACTAGGTGAGTTTTCAGCGAGCAGCACGCCACAACTCCATCAACGTCCGAACATCTATTCATCGAGCGGGATACCCGCGTATGGATCGCGGAATGGTTTGTTCAACGACGCGCGGAAATGATCACGCGCCTGGGGCTTCATTATGACAATGTGAAACGCCGATCTTTCGCCGCCGCCCAACGTTGACAGAACTGTGCACACACAGCAAGCAGAGCGGACGGCATGTTACACTTATGGTATGAGTGACAAAATTATATTTTCTATGTCGCGCGTGAAGCGTGTGCATCCACCGAACAAAGAAGTCATCCGGGACATATCGATATCCTTCTTTTATGGAGCCAAGATCGGCGTCCTGGGTTTGAATGGCGCGGGTAAATCGACGCTGCTGCGGATCATCGCCGGTGTCGATCAGGACTACCAGGGCGAGGTCGTGCGAGCGCCCGGTTATACCTATGGCTTTCTGGAGCAAGAACCACAGCTTGATCCCAACAAAACGGTCAAAGAGGTCGTGCAAGAAGCCGTGCAGCCGATCGTCGATCTGATGGCGCGGTACGACGATATTAACAATAGCTTCGGCGATCCCGATGCCGACATCGACGCGCTGATCGCGGAACAGTCTGAGGTTCAGGAGGAATTGGATCGCCTGGATGCCTGGAATCTCGATAGCAAGCTCGAACTGGCGATGGACGCTCTGCGCTGTCCTCCCCCCGATGCCGTAGTCGCGGTACTTTCGGGTGGCGAGCGCCGCCGCGTCGCGCTATGCCGTCTGCTGCTGACCGAACCCGACGTGTTACTGTTGGACGAGCCAACCAACCACCTTGATGCTGAATCGGTGCTGTGGCTGGAATCGCACCTGCAGCAATATCCTGGCACCGTCATCGCCGTCACCCACGACCGCTACTTCCTCGACAACGTCGCTGGATGGATTCTGGAACTCGACCGTGGACACGGTATCCCATGGAAGGGCAACTATTCGTCGTGGCTTGAACAAAAACAGGCACGACTGGCGCTGGAAGAAAAGACCGATTCGAAGCGACAACGCACGCTCGAACGTGAGTTGGAGTGGATTCGGATGTCGCCGCGTGCGCGACAGGCCAAAAGCAAGGCGCGTGTCACGGCCTACGAACGGTTGCTCAATCAGGAAAGCGAACAGCGCCGCGAAGACCTCGAAATCTACATCCCGGCAGGTCCACGCCTGGGCAACACCGCGATCGAGTTCAAGGACGTATCCAAGTCGTTCGGCGACCGTCTGTTGATCGAAGACATGGACCTGGATCTTCCTCCGGGCAGCATCGTCGGCGTGATCGGCCCGAACGGTGCCGGTAAATCGACGTTCCTGCGGATGATCGTCGGAACCGAGCAGCCGGACTCCGGCACGATCACCATCGGCGAAACCGTGAAGCTAGCCTATGTCGAGCAACTCCGCGATACGCTCAGCCCCGACCGCAACGTCTGGGAGGAGATCTCGGAGCGTAACGAAATCATCGACATGGGCACACGGAAGATCAACTCGCGGGCGTATGTCGCCAGCTTTAACTTCACTGGCTCGGATCAGCAGAAGAAGGTCGGCGTGTTATCGGGCGGCGAACGCAACCGCGTGTTGCTCGCCAAGATGCTCAAGCAAGGCTCGAATGTGTTGATGCTCGACGAGCCGACCAACGACCTGGACATTAACACGCTGCGGGCGTTGGAAGAAGCGCTGGAAGCGTTCGCCGGATCGGCGATCGTTGTGTCACACGACCGCTGGTTCCTCGACCGCATCGCGACACATATCCTGGCGTTCGAGGGCGATTCGCAGGTACGCTTGTTCAACGGCAACTTCTCCGACTACGAAGAAGATCGCCGCAAGCGCATGGGCGAGGAAGCAGATCGCCCGCACCGCATCACCTACAAGCGCCTGACACGCTAGTCGGGAGAAGAACGAACCATGGGCGGCTATATTGCCGTCCATGGTATTGCGAGGTCATATCGTGGCGATGCTCAATGAGCATACCCAACAGCGCATCGACACCTATTGGGCCACCTTCCTGGGTTGCACGCCTGAGCACTTCAATACATCCCAAACCCTCGTCGTCGGCCATACGGGACTAGGCGATTATCACGGCGTCTGGTATTTTACCCGCAAGCGTTCACTGCTGATCTCCATTCCACCATCGCTCGAACCGCAACGAAAAGCACTCCAACACCTTACGATTGAAGCGTTGGATGACATAAACACTATCATCACGCTACTTGGCAGCGAAGCCATCGAGCGCGTCGTCGGTCCAGCCATCGTGAGCTATGCGGATCAATACACGTTCCACCCTCGTGGAAACGTAGCACGTTTGCTCGTCGCGGATGACGATCGCGCGATCGCACACCTACGTGCGGCGTGCGCCGAACTCGACTGGGAGCACGGTGGCGGCAACGCTGATGACGTACGGGCGGGTGTATTCCATGATGGACAACTCGTGTCACTTGCCAGTTATAGCGTGTGGGGTGGTGCGCTTGCACATATCGCGATTATCACGCATCCGCATTATCGCGGGCATACCTTCGGGACCGCTGCTGTCAGTGCGCTCGCCGTCGTCGCGTTGGAGCGCGGCCTTGTGCTCCAATATCGGACGTTGCAAAGCAATACCGCCTCGCAGGCCATCGGGCGTGCGCTAGGTTTCGTGCCGTGGGCGACAACGCTCGCCGTTCGCCTTCATCCCATGAACGAGAAACCAGAACGTTATACCTGACAGTTTGGGCAATAGTGCGTGTTGCGCCCACCGATCCGCAGGTGCTCGATCGGGGTGCCGCATCGCGGACAGGGCTTGCCAGTGCGCTCGAAGACGTAGCGGCGATGCTTGGCTCTGCCCTGCCGCCCGAACAGGTCGGTCTGGGTGCCACGCATTTCCAATCCTTCTTCGAGCAACTGACAGATACCGTTGTGCAGACGCACGATCTCGTCGCTGGTCAGCGATGCCGGCGTGCGACGCGGATCGATACGCGCCAGCCACATGCTTTCGTCGGCGTCGCGGTTGCCGAGGCCAGCCAGCACGCGCTGGTTGAGCAAAACCGTCTTGAGCGCACCCCGCCGCTTGCTCAGGCGTTGCAGCAGCACAGTCGCGTCGAAGTCCGGCGAAAGTGCCTCCGGTCCGAGTTCATCCATTTTCAAGCGTTCGCCGACCGCCGCGGGTGTGCCGACCGCCGCCCGTGCGTAGCCCAGCGTGTCGAGAAAATGCAGTTCCTGGCCGTCCTCAAAGCGGTACACGATCAGAATCTCACGGGCGCGGGGTGCTCCGCGTGGCTGCAACAGCAGCGTTCCCCACAGCATGAAGTGCATTTCGAGCAGCAAGTCGTCGCCCAACGGCATCAGGATGTGCTTGGCACGCCGTTGTGCATCCATCACCGTGCGCCCCACAAGCATCGCCGCGAACTGGTCCGGCGCGGGAAAGCGCACCGTTTCTGGACGCACCACATCGACGCTAGCGAACGTCTTGCCGACGACCGCGCTTTGCAGGTCGCGCACGATTGTTTCGACTTCAGGTACTTCAGCCATGCCATATGACCAACGACCAACGACCAACGACCAACGGAGCATCCATACGCAACCTTCACCGTCCGCTAGCATCAAACCATGTTAAACTGCGACAAGGAAGCAACGGCTGTGCCGCTGTGAGCGTTATAAAGGTGGATCGTCTATGGCCTATGTTCCAGAGAACCCGCTGATCGTACAAAGTGACCGGAGCCTGTTGCTCGAAGTCAACAATGCACGCTACGAGGAGGCACGCGACGAACTGGCGCGTTTCGCTGAACTGGTAAAGTCGCCGGAGTTCATCCACACGTATCAGATCACGCCGCTGTCGTTGTGGAACGCCGCATCGGCGGGCGAGAAAGCGACCGATATTATCGCGACCCTGGAACGCTTCGCCAAGTTCGATCTACCCCCCAACATCGTGGCAGACATCGCCGACTACGTGAGCCGCTATGGGCGGCTGCGCCTCGTGCGACGCGACGATGGGGCGCTGGCGCTCGAAAGCGATGACGAAGCCTTGATCGCGCAGGTCTGGCACACCAAGCAGTGCCGTCCCTTGCTGGTGGAACGCGACGGCACCCAGGCGCTGATCGTGGAGCCAGCGGCACGTGGACACATCAAGCAGGCATTGGTAAACCTCGGCTTTCCCGCCGAAGACCTGGCGGGTTACGTCGAGGGAGCGGACCTGACGCTTGCCATGCGCGACGAGCTAGCGGATGGGCGCCCGTTCGAGCTACGCCCCTATCAACAATCGGCGCGACGCGTATTCTATGACGAAGGGTCGAGCAAAGGTGGTTCGGGGGTTATCGTGCTGCCGTGTGGCGCGGGCAAGACCGTCGTCGGCATCGGCGTGATGGCGCTGCTTGCAATGCCAGACACTGATTCTGTCGCCAAACACCGTCGCCGTGCGCCAATGGATCGACGAACTGCTGGCGAAAACGACCCTGACGCGGGATCAGATCGGCGAATACACCGGCGAGCGCAAAGAGATCAAGCCGGTGACGATCACCACCTACCAGATGCTGACGTACCGTCCTTCGCGTGTCAACACCGAGACGGGCGAGATCACCGAGTTTCCCCATTTTGGTTTGTTCAACGAGCGCGATTGGGGGCTGATCATCTACGACGAGGTGCATCTGCTGCCAGCGCCGATCTTTCGCATCACCGCCGAGATTCAGGCGCGGCGACGCCTGGGCCTGACGGCGACGCTGGTGCGCGAGGACCGCCGCGAAACGGATGTCTTTTCCTTGATCGGGCCGAAGAAGTACGACGTGCCATGGCGTGACCTGGAACGTCAGGGATGGATCGCAGAGGCGATCTGTACCGAGATTCAGGATGCCGCTACCGACCGACGAGCGCATGCGTTACGCTACCGCAGGTGATAGCCGCGTCCAGTATCGTATCGCCGCCGAAAACCCGGTTAAGCTGGATGTCATGGACACGCTGCTCGAACGGCACGCGGACGACAATGTACTGATCATCGGTCAATATCTCGATCAACTGCATCAGATCGCCGATCGCACTGGCGCTCCGCTGATCACCGGAAAAACACCGACCGCCGAGCGTGAACGACTGTATACAGCGTTCAGGCAGGGCGAAGTGCGGGTACTCGTCGTATCGAAGGTCGCCAACTTCGCGATCGACCTCCCTGATGCGAACGTGGCGATTCAGGTGTCAGGCACCTATGGCTCGCGCCAGGAAGAAGCGCAACGCCTGGGACGTGTGTTGCGCCCGAAAGCCGATGGTGGAACCGCCAACTTTTACACGCTGGTCACACGCGACACACGCGATCAGGACTTCGCGGCGAACCGCCAGTTATTTCTGACCGAACAGGGCTATCGCTACAACATCCAGGATATCGCCGAGGTTATCCCCGGTGGTGTAGCGGCTTGACGCACCGCTCGTATCAGCCTTTACGCGGCAGGTAGCCCAGTTTACGAAGTCCCTTGCGGACGGCGGCTTCGCGGTCCTCCGGCACAAGCAACACGGTACGGTTACCGATCACGGCAAGTTGCACCGACGCACGTAGTTCCGTGCTATGCGCCAGTTCGGTCAGCAGCAGCGCGTCGTCGCCTTCGACCACGACCATGCGCCCACCTTCACGGAGGGCCGACGTCCGGCGCGCTATCTCGTCGAAAAAAACCTGGACGGTCTGGGGCATCGCGTCTTCTGGGGTCGCGCTACGACTGGCAAGAAATGCTTTGATCTGGCTGAGCGTCAGCCCATGTTCCACAGCGTCGAGCATCTGGTCGCGCTGCAAGCGATACACATTGTCGTGCTGGAGTACTCCAATACGTTCCAGGATCGCACGGTCGTTGTAGGCTATATGGACAGGATCGACGACCACGACATCCAGGTTAGGCAGCACCGCCAGCACGGCAGGTCCGATTTCCACGATCTCCTCTGGCGGTGTGTAGTCCTTCGCCAACCCCAGCACGTATGCTCCGAGCGGTGTGATCTGAAAACTGAGCAACCCATCGTAGCGACTCAGAAACGGTTCATCCTCCAGACCATAGGCATGACCGAAGTCATGGATGCTATCCTCCGGCCTGGTATAGGCGACTTCCACAATACCCAACGTCGCCGCATATTCCCACATGAACGCCCGAATATACGAGCCATTCACAATGTCCCAGTACTTCACATCGCCGTAGCCCAACCAGCCGTATTCGCCCGACGAGCCGAGGTGGAGCATGGAATTATTGTTACGCTCGATGGCGGGAAGTTGATCGTTGGCACGCAGAAAACGTAAGAAGTCGTCCATATCGATCCAGCGCCCTGTGGGCGATTCGCGCAACGATGCGACGATCTGCTTTCTGCGACTGGCGGGCTTGGTGAGCTTGGTTTCCCTGGCTTGCTGCCCTTTAATTGCACGTATACGTGAAAGCTCGTCCACCAGGTCGCTCGCGATCCAACGCTCCCAGGCTTCACGCACCTGCTCTGGCCCTAATGGAGCGTACAAGCAGTGCCTCGCCGTTTTTCGTGAGTTCTAGCTTGGTGCCAGCCGTCGTCGGCGCGGCCCAACGTGCGGCCTGTACCAGCATCACGAGCGCGAGCGTGCGCGACGCATCTTCGGCACGATTGTAGCTTTCGCCAACATAGTCGCCCAGCAACAAGCGTTGTCGTAACGCCCGCACGGTCGCCAGGGTTGGCGCTTTCGTGTTGGCACTGATGGTCACCTTGCCTTCCTGGACCAGGAACAGCGTCGCGGCGAGATCGTGAAACACCGCTCGTTCGGTCGCGCTGACGAATACCTCCGGTGGATATGACATATATGGTGGCGTCTGGATCGTCGGCAATTCCTCTGAGGATCGCAGCATGAACGGCGCGGGAGCGGGTGTGATGGTCCGGACGACTGCGGCGAGTTCCTGACGGCATGTATATGCCATAGTCGTAGGAACGCACAAAGAACATGTCGTAGGGTTCGGCTTCTTTTTTTTGCTCTGCCGGTGCCAAACGACCAGTACATACCGTCGAATCCCTGTGGATTACGGGGATTTGCAACACCTGGGTACTTTGCTTCCAGCAGTTCGCTCACGAAGCGGCCTTCGGGATTATAGGCGACTTCGGCGACGACCTGCTGTTGAAGTAGCGTCAGTTGGTCCCATAATCGTCGCACTGTCGCCGCATCGGTCAACCCCGAAACATATTTGACGATTAAGTTCGCCTTTTCGGGTTGGTACCGGCTCGGTTATCACGCCGATATACCATTTCAGGTTTTCAACGTTGAGCGCATGTGCCGATTCAACGAGATTTGGTAATGGTGGATTCGCGGGCATTGATCCTCAGCCTTTCAATGAGCCTGTACAGCGAGACCACGTGTGAACATAGGTGGCATAATTATACTGAAGCTCTGACCAAGCGCAGCCTGATCACAAGCACGACATCAGTATGCTCGATCACATGGTCGCACAATCACAACATCAAGGCGTAGACGCCACGCGTCGACACGTGGCGTCTCGCCCTGATGTTTCCACAAGCCGTCAGCGGACGAAATGAGTGCTTGACTTATAACGCCCACTCCGCATCGCCGAAGAAGTCCCCATGATCATGGGCAATGAATGCCTCGATCGCGGCGCGACGTTCGCCGATCGTGAACGATGGTCCATGACCGGGGTGACAGCGGGCGTGGTCGGGCCAACGGAGGACGACATCGCGGAGCGTGGTGAGCGTCGTCTGGAAGCCTTCCGGCGACCAGGTTTTGCCGGGACCGCCCGCGAAGATCGTGTCGCCGACGATGATATCCTGATGGTTCTCGCGTGGCGAAAGCAGATCATATCGGCGGTGTGACCGGGAGTGTGATATACCGTCAGCATATGCTCGCCCACCTGCACGGTATCGCCATGATGGAGCAAGCGGTCTTCGTCCAGGTCAAGGTCGTCGATATGTGGACCGGGATACGCCATCAGCGGTACTCCTAGTCGCGAGCGCATCTCCTGTCAACGCTCCTACATGGTCAGGATGCGTATGGGTAAGCAGGATCGCGACGGGCATGGTGCGTCCGAGCATGTCGAGCAAGGTTTCGGGATCGGCACCAGGATCGATCAACACGCTCTGCTGGGTATGCGGACACACGACTGCATAGGTATTCATCGGCCACGGCCCGACCGAACGGGTGCGTACTTCGAGCGGTGATTGAGCCTCCGACATGGAATGTATCTCCTCCAATCGTTAACGACTGCTATCCACATGCTTTCTATTGTAGACCCGCTTTCGCTCCGCGTGCTGGTGGCTCGATTGTTGCATTATTCTCGCTTTGGATTCTTTCAATCTATAACCTATCGTGTGACTGACGGAATCGTGCACGTATTTGACGCGTTCTGCAGTGGTTCGAGCGAGCTGATCGCTGACGGCCGAACTGTGCATTGACTTTGCGATCGCGCTTGTATATGATGCACAACGGGCTTGCTTATGGAGTCGATGAAGACAAATATATGGCAACGCAATCAATCTGCATACACGGACATTTCTACCAACCGCCGCGCGAAGACCCGCGCCTTGGCGTGATTCCGTCCGAAGTTGGTGCCGCCCCATACCGCAACTGGAACGAACGCATCCACGCCGAATGTTATGAACCTAATGCGAAGCTGGGCAATTTCGAACGCCTGAGTTTCAACGTCGGGCCGACACTTTTTGGCTGGATGGAACACCACGATCCCGACGACCTATCAGCAGATTCTGGCGCAAGATCGGGTGAACATGACGCGCCATGGTGTCGGCAATGCGATGGCACAAGCCTATAACCATACGATTCTGCCGCTGGCGACACGCGCCGATAAAGAAACGCAAATCCGTTGGGGCATTGCCGATTTCCGGCATCGCTTCGGACGCGCTCCACAGGGTATGTGGTTGCCCGAAGCTGGCGTCGATACCGAAACGCTGTCGGTGATGGCGGCTCACGGCATCGAGTTTACGATTTTGGCACCCTGGCAGGCCGATACCTGGGACCTCGATCCCACCGAACCTTACACGGTCGAATTGCCGGATGGGCGCAGTATCGTCGCCTTCTTCTACCACCGCGATTTGAGCGGACGGGTGAGCTTCGACGCGGCGCTGACCAGCAATGCCGATGCGTTCGCAATCAACGACCTGCGGCGGCACTTCCAGAATGAGAAGGCGTCGCGTGACGAGCCGCAATTGCTACTGGTGGCATCGGATGGCGAACTGTACGGGCATCACCAGCCGTTCCGTGATTATTTTCTGGCGCATTTGCTCAAGAACGCCAGCGCCCAGATCGGCATCACGCCGACGTATCCGGCACGCTGGCTGCGCGAACATCCGCCGCGCCGAACGATCAAGATCCGCGACAATACCTCGTGGAGTTGCCATCACGGTGTTGTGCGCTGGCTCGGCAATTGTGATTGTGCCGGCGGACAGGGTGCAGTGGAAATGGCCGTTGCGCTATGCACTTCGATCAACTCGCCGCACGCCTTGATCATCTTTATGATGAAGCGTTACGCCCGGCTGATCGCCGACCCCTGGGAACTGCGTAATCGCTCTATCGAGGTCGTATTGGGCGAGCGAACGCTTGATGACCTGGTGGGGAGATGGCCGGTCGTCAGTTGGATAGCAGCGACGATCGAACGTATGCCTCTTGCTACTCGAGATGCAGCGAGAGCGCCAACGCATGTTTACATCATGTGGTTGGTTCTTCGACGACTTCGACCGCATTGAGCCCAAGAACAACATCGCCTATGCGGCGCAGGCGGTCCGGCTTGCCGAGCGCGCGACCGGCGTCGATCTTGCAGCGAAACCGAGAGCCGGTTACGAGCGGTCGTGAGTTGGCGCACGCGGATCTGCGTGCCGACCAGGTTTTCGATCAGCATATGCAGTGTCTCGATGTGTAAATAATCGCTCGTTTTGGCGTGCATATATGCTTGTTGTGCCGCTCGGAGCGCTTCTGGGCGGCATTTATGTTGCTAGCTAGTAGCATAGGATGTACAGTGCGACGTTCGGCGATGGCTGGATCGGGTGCTGTTCAATGCAATTTGCCGGACGATACGTACCTTGCTGAATACTTGTAGAGCATAGATGAATACATTTTTGTACGCAACAGCAAGCAGCAGACTGTTCGGCACATCACAAGGATGGATGCTATGAATCAATAATACAGGAGGACGATGATGCCGAAAGAAGTGCGTCGCGGATCTGGCGCCGTAGAGAATTTCATGTTGCACGCGATGCGCGTGATTATTACGAATTCGATCAAGATTTGTTTACCCTCATTGGCAATGTTGTGTTTGCAAACTTTCGCGCGGCGCGTGTGTTCGCACAAAAGATGAACGACAAGCGCGATCTGGTCACTTATCCCGAACGTGCCGTCAAGGCTGGACAACTCAACGCGATGGGCTTGATCGACGAGATCCTTCACCTGATCGTCGCTGAATATCGGCGCGAAGTTAATCCGCAGGTAATGTCCGACGCTCTGGCAGCGCTGGATGCGCGTCTGGGCGCTGAGGCGGTCGATTCCGCCTTACTCAAGTTCGCCGACGAGTTTCCGGCCGTGAAGGTGTATCGTGGCGAGGCCACACCGCAGGAGTTCCTCGCAGGCGAATCCGAGGAAGCTACCCACCGTGAACTGGTTTTCGAGGAAATGCTGCTGTTGTGGGTGGCGAATCTGAACCCGGCGTTTAACCCATTCGTGGAACTGTTCGACGACTGCGAGGCTTGAAGGAACGACATCCTACGGCGAGATGTTCACGAGCACCCAGGCATACTTCGCCACGCAACCTGGCCTTGACGTCGACGGCAGCAAACGGGCTGAACTCGGCATGCCGACCGGATCGTACACACTGATCGACCTGTTACGGCTTCCGGCGAAGATGTCACCAGATTCGCTCAGTGGACAACTTGCGTTCATTCGCGACCACTGGGGCTACCTGCTCAGCAACGACCTGCTGCGCGTGTTGGGCAGCCTCGACGTGATCGCCGAGGAAGAAAAAGTCGTGTTTGCCGGTGGCGGTCCCGGACCCGCCGAAGTTTACCAATTCGCGGGCATGGAAGCTGACCCTGAACGCTTCACCCTCGACCGCGAATGGATGCCACGTCTGGTGATGATCGCCAAGAATGCCTATGTCTGGCTCGACCAGTTATCGAAACAGCTATGGGCGACCAATCACCCAACTCGATCAGATTCCCGATGAGGAACTGGACGAACTGGCGCATCGTGGATTCACGGGCCTATGGCTGATCGGCCTATGGGAACGCAGCATCGCATCGCGGCGCATCAAAGAAATCATGGGCAATACCGATGCGGTCGCGTCGGCCTATTCGCTCGACGACTACGCGATCGCGAATGACCTGGGCGGTCCTGCCGCCATCGACACATTGCGCGAGCGCGCCTGGGCGCGTGGTATCCGGCTTGCCAGCGACATGGTGCCCAACCATATGGGCATCGACTCGCGCTGGGTCTTCGAACACCCTGACTGGTTCCTGCAACTCGACTACAGCCCGTATCCCTCGTACACCTTCAACGGTCCAAATCTATCGGCGGATGGACGAGCGGGCGTGTACCTGGAAGATCATTACTATTCAAAGACCGACGCTGCGGTGGTGTTCAAGTAGGTCGACCATGGAACGGGGCAAGCACGCTATATCTACCATGGCAACGACGGCACGAGCATGCCCTGGAACGATACGGCACAGCTCAACTACCTGATGCCCGACGTGCGCGAAGCCGTCATCCAGACGATTTTGGCGGTGGCACGGCAGTTCCCGATCATTCGCTTCGACGCGGCGATGGTGCTGGCGAAGAAGCATGTCGAACGGCTGTGGTTCCCGGAGCCGGGCAGCGGCGGCGCGATCGCATCGCGAGCAGGGCTGGGTATGACCAAGGCCGAGTTCGACCGTTGATGCCGCAGGAGTTCTGGCGCGAGGTCGTGGACCGCGCTGCCGTCGAAGCGCCCGACACGCTGCTGCTGGCCGAAGCGTTCTGGATGCTGGAAGGCTATTTCGTCCGCACGCTTGGCATGCACCGCGTCTATAACAGCGCGTTTATGAACATGCTACGCGACGAGGAAAACGGGAAGTATCGTAGCGTGATGAAAAACACGCTGGAGTTCGACCCCGAAATCCTGCGCCGCTACGTCAACTTCCTGAACAATCCTGACGAAAAAACCGCGGTGGAACAGTTCGGCAAGGGCGACAAATATTTCGCCGTCACGACCCTGATGTCGACGATGCCCGGTCTGCCGATGTACGGTCACGGTCAGGTCGAAGGTTTCGCCGAAAAGTATGGCATGGAATACCGCCGCGCCTATTACGACGAAACGCCGGACCGCTGGCTGATCGACCGCCATGAGCGCGAGGTCTTCCCGATCCTGCATCGCCGCTATCTGTTCGCGGGTGTCGAGCACTTCCTGCTGTATGACTTCTTCAATGGCGATGGCAGCGTGGACGAGGATGTGTTCGCCTATTCTAACCGTTTGGGCGACGAACGTGCGCTTGTGGTGGTCCATAACAAGTATGCTATCGGCAAGTGGCTGGATTCGCAAATCCGCCCAGTATTCTGCCCGTACCGGCAATGGCGACGAGCGTGCTCTGCGCCAACAAACGCTCGGCGAAGGATTGACCCTGCGCGGCGACCATGGCTACTATTACATCTTCCGCGATCAGGTGACGAATTCTGAGTTCATCCGCTCGGGTGCTGATCTCACAACCAGGGTATCTATCTGGAACTTGGCGCGTACAAAACCATCGTGTTGCTGGATTTCCGCGAAGCCTATGATGCCGATGGCACGACCTATGGCAGACTTGCCGGCATGCTCGGCGGTCGTGGCGTTCCGAGCATCGACGAAGCGTTGCGCGAACTCTACCTGGAGCCGCTCCACGCACCGTTTGGAGCATTGGTGAATGCGGCGACATTCACGGAGCTCGCGGCGGCACGCACGGCAGACACCACCGAAGTGACCACGATGCTGGACACGATCGAGCAAAAAGCGACGACCGTCCTCGAAGCGGTCAAACGTTGGACCAATGGCACGGGCGATCCCGCTGCTGTCGCCACTACGATTCGTAAGGAAGTCGCCACGGCGCTCAACCTGACGACGGACGCTCCCGCCACCGACAAAGCGAGCGCGTATGTTCGTTCCAAGTTGGGTGACGACGATACGGCAACCTGGAATACCCTGTGGGCGTGGATATTTACGCACCATCTGGGAGATGTCGTCGCCGCCACGGATGGAGCGACAGAAAGCCGCAACGGCATTGACGAGTGGTTGTTGCCGCGCGTCGTGCGCCGTGCGTTCACCGACAGCGGCATGGACGAAGGAGCGGCGTCTTCTGCGATCGCGCTCATCAAAGCACTGACCAGTCAGTCGGGCATCCTATCTGGAACGGCGAGCGAGCCAGTCGATGTAGCAAGCGTCCTCGAAACATTGTTCGAGGATCAGGATGTCCAGCACTACGTGCAGGTCAACCGCTACCAGGACGACGTGTATTTCAACCAGGAAGCGTTCGACCGATTATTGTGGTGGCTCGCCGTAGCCGACGCGGTGCATGCAAACGAGCGAAGTGGCACCCGCGGCACCCACCGGACCGACCGTAGCATCGCGCGCGGATGCGGCGACCGCACCACAAGCATCGGCAAAGCCCTCAAAGGCTGCCGCAGCGCCTGAGGCGACCCCGGCGAAACCAGCACCTGCCAAGACCAAGACAGCAACCAAAGCACATCCAGCGGTGCCGGATCAATCGCTCACCACCGTCTACGATGTAATTCAACGCATCCAGAAGGCGGAAGCCGCGTCGGAATACAAAGTCGGGAAGTTGATCGAAGCCGTTTAATCCTCGCCCTCTATCACAAGGGACCGACGACCACCGGAGGCTCGCCTCCGGTGGTCGTCGTACGTAGGAGTTCGCGTGCGTCGAGCCTGTGGCCTCTGCGCGGCGCGCCCAAACGACTCCCCTCAGTGGCACGATTGGTGAAGCGGTATTCAATCAATTAGGTGACGACCGCCAAGACAGGCTGTTGCGGCTTGTCTTGTTCGCGTTTGTTATAGTCCGGTCCCTGCCGTTCGTGCCAGGATAACGGGAGTAGGTCAACGAAATCTTACATGCTCCGCGGTGAGATGTTGCATATACACGGCTTGGGAAAGGCACGTCCCAGTACGATTCGATTATCGTCCACGAGATCTTGCTAAGGCCTTGCTGTTCCCTGCTACCGGAGCGGTGATAATGCCCCTATCATTGACACACCGTTTCTGGCTGGTACACTAACGGACAACACAAGAATACTTCTCCTGAAACTTTGAACGTATTTACCCTACATGTGGGGATCTGTGGGCCACTAAACCTGCCACATTTCCTCCAACCCATCCTATGAGGGCATAATGTTGGAAACGCTCCGGCACTGGTTTGAGTTCCTGCGCGATGTCGAAGGACTCGTCAATCTTGGTGGCTATGCTGGCCTGACCGCGATCATTTTCGCGGAAACGGGACTATTAATCGGCTTCTTTCTGCCAGGTGATTCGCTGTTGGCGACGGCTGGTGTGTTGATCGGCACGAACAAAGTGTCGATGAATATTTTTGTACTCAACATGCTGTTGATTCCTGCCGCGATCATCGGCGATGCCGTTGGGTATACGATCGGTCGGCGGGCAGGGCGCCCGTTGTTTGACCGTCCCGATAGTCGTTTGTTCAAGCGCAAGCACCTGCTGCGAACGCAAGCGTTCTATGAGCGACATGGTGGCAAAGCCATCGTCATGGCACGCTTCGTTCCGATCGTCCGCACATTCGCGCCGGTGGTGGCGGGCGTGGCGAACATGCCATACCGTCAGTTCGCGATCTACAACATCGCGGGCGGCATCGGCTGGATCGTCTCGATGACCTTTATTGGCTATTTCCTGGGGAGTGTTATTCCAGGCATCCAGGAACATATCGAACTGTTGGCACTGGTGATCATCGCGATCTCGCTCTTGCCGATGGTGATCGAGTACATCCGTCACCGCAATTCTGGCGATTCGGCCGCTGAGTCCGCCGTCGAAACCGCCGCGGGCCTCGACCCCAACATCTAAAAGCAGGCATAAAGAAAGAGGTTGGAACCCGCGCGGGTTCCAACCTCTTTCTTTATGCCTGCTTACGGCGGCGAGCATCGATCATTTGACGAATCTCGCGCCCGATCTCCCATTCGGCTTCGGCTTGCTCGTCAGAGTGGTCGAGGGGTGGCACCAGCACGGGACGACCAGCAGGATCGATCGCCACCATACTGAAATAGCCCGTCGTACACACGCGCTGTTTGCCCTCCTGGGCGTGTTCGGCATAAATACGCACGCGCACGATCATGGATGTACGCCCCACATAGATTACCTTCGAGTGTGCCTCAATGATCTCGCCAGCGATAATCGGCGTCTGGAAGTCGATGCGTTCGCTGGACGCCGTAACGACCAGTTGGCGCGAAAAGCGCAGAGCAGCGATGCCAGCGGCCTTATCCATCAGCGCCATCACGTCACCGCCAAACATGTTGCCGCGATTGTTGGTCATGTTTGGGAGTACCAGGTCGGTCATATGAACTTCTTCGGCGGCGCGAGGTGGCTGGGTCGCTTGATCAGTCATGTGTCGGTGTTCCTCCCTGTAACGCGGCTAGCATGAACCAGGTAAACCGTTGGTCTATTGCACCCTATGAAAGGACGCCTGACGACCGACCACCGGAGTCAGCGCTTCGGTGGTCGGTCGCTCCGCTATGCCAGCGCCGCCAGTTGCTCACGTAACTTCTCAGCGGTGGTCTGCGCGGTCGCCAGGATGTCACGCTCGCCCTGCACGATGTTGGCTGGTGCGCGGCTGGTGAAGCTTTCGTTCGCCAACTTGCCTTCACGCCGTTTGATATCAGCCTCGGTTCGTTCGAGTTCGGTCCGCAAACGTGTACGCTCCTTGTCCAAATCGACCATGCCCGCCAGTGGTAGATAGACCTCGACGGTTCCGGCGACTAAGCCCGTCGCGCTTTGTGGTTTTTCGGATAGTGTATCGACGATCTGCAAGGTGTCGGGCGACACACGCGCCAGCCTGCTGATCGACGCACGCTCCTGCTCGATCGTCGCGGCCTTGGCTCCGGCAACGACAATCGCATCGACCCAGCGCACCGCTTCCACGCCCATCTCGTTACGGGCGTTGCGAATGCCGCCGATGATCTCCTGCACCTGCACGAAATCACGCTCGGCTTCGGCATTCAGCGCTGCCGTATCGCCCAGCGGGTAGTCCGCGACGATCAGCGCACGCCCAAGAGCCCCGCGCGTCAGGTGCTGCCACGCGGTTTCGGTCACGAACGGCATGAACGGATGCAACAAGCGCATCGCGCCTTCGAGGACCGTGTACAGCACCATGCGTGTCAGGCGTCTGGCGTTCGGCGTCGCCTTCCAGTTGCACCTTCGCCACCTCGATATACCAGTCGGCGAGTTCTTCCCAGAAGAAGTTATGAATCTGCCGTCCGGCCTCGCCCAGGTTGTAACCTTTCATCAGCCGATCAACATCCATTTGCGCGCGATGGTAGCGGCTGACGATCCAGCGGTCGGCAAGCGTGAAGGGCTGCGATTGGAGCGATTCCGCTCCGACCAGGCTCGACGCATCACGCGGAAGATCGCCCAGTTTGCTGATCACGAAGCGCGAGGCGTTCCATAGTTTATTGGCGAAGTTACGCGCTGCTTCCAGCCGCAGAGGCTGCAACGAGAAGTCCTGCCCCGGTGACGACGACGTTGCGAACGTGAAGCGCATGGCGTCCGTGCCGTACTTCTCGCCTAGTTCGAGCGGATCGACCGTGTTTTCGAGCGACTTGGACATCTTGCGGTTGAACTCGTCGCGCACCAGACCGTGCAGATACACCGTATGGAACGGCTCCTTACCCGTCAGGTAGATACCCATGAAGATCATGCGTGCCACCCAGAAAAAGATGATGTCGTAGCCGGTTTCCAGCACGCTGGTCGGGTAGAAACGCCGGAAATCCTCGGTATCGTCCGGCCAACCCAGGGTCGAAAAAGGCCACAACGCCGATGAGAACCAGGTGTCCAGCACATCCTCGTCCTGCTTGATCGACGTCGCTGCCACAATGCGCGCAGTGTTGCGGTGTTTCGACCTCCACGGTCTGCTCACCACAGGTGTCGCAGTACCACACCGGAATCCGGTGGCCCCACCAGAGTTGGCGCGAGATAGGCCAATCGCGGATGTTCTCCATCCACTGATAGTAAATCTGGTCGAAGCGCTCCGGCACGATCTGGATGCGGCCTTCACGCACGGCGGCGATGGCTGGAATCGGCCAACGGCTCCATCTTGCACCCACCATTGCAGGCTCAGCAGCGGCTCGACGACCGTACCACAGCGGCTACAGGTGCCGATCGAGAGCGTGTGCGGCTCGATCTTGACCAGGTTGCCCGTCGCTTCGAGATCGGCGACCAGTTGCCGTCGCGCCTCATAACGATCCAGGCCGCCGTAGTGACCACCATTCTCGTTGATCGTGGCGTCCTTGTTCATGACGTTGATGAACTGGAGGTCGTGACGCTTGCCCATCTCGTAGTCGTTGGGATCGTGTGCTGGCGTGATCTTCACGGCACCGGTGCCGAATGTGCGCTCCACGTCAGGATCGGCGATCACTTTGATGCGTCGCCCGATCGCCGGCAGCAGAACATCGCGCCCGATGAACGCCTGATAGCGTTCGTCGTCGGGATGCACCGCCACGGCGGTATCGCCCAGCAGCGTTTCGGGGCGCGTCGTCGCGACCGTGATCGACGGTGCATCAGTGTCATCGCCGATGCGCCAATCGTCGTCATCGCCTCGCGACCTTATAGCGGATATACCACAGCGATCCCTGGCGCTCCTCGTGATCGACCTCGATATCCGAGATCACGCTGTTACAGCGCGGACACCAGTTGACCAGGTATTCGCCGCGATAGATCAGTTTGTCGTCGTACAAGCGCTTGAAGGCCACGCGCACGGCACGCGATAAGCCGTCGTCAAGCGTGAAGCGTTCGCGGGTCCAATCCGCGGACGCGCCCAAGCTTGCGCTCCTGATCGGTGATGAATCCGCCATAGCGGTCCTTCCATTCCCAGACGTTTTCGACGAATAGCTCGCGTCCAAGCTGATGGCGCGTGATGCCTTCCTTGGCGAGCTCGCGTTCGACCACGTTCTGCGTCGCGATGCCAGCGTGGTCCATTCCCGGCACCCACAGGGTCGGATCGCCCAGCATACGGTGCCAGCGGATCAGGATGTCCTCGATCGTCGAGGTCAGCCCGTGGCCTGTGTGCAGGCGTCCGGTGACGTTGGGCGGCGGGATCACGATCACGAATGGATCGCGGCCTTCGGCCTCGCGGGGCTGGAAGAAGCCTTGCTTTTCCCACCAGGCATAGAGGGGTTCTTCGACTTCGCGGGCATTGTATGGCTTCGCGAGGTCAGCGTGTTCCAGAATATGTTTGATTGCGTCCATTGATAGCTCCTTGGTAGATTACGGATTACTCTTGGGGACGACCAACAGATCGGCGACGACCGCACGGTGGTCGGATACCGGATTGGCGACGGTATGCGCGGCGGTCGCGACGATACCATCGTTATGAAAGATATAGTCGATCCTGAGCAGCGGCGGTATAGTGAACCGTCCCAGTGGCACGCTCGCGTTCGGAAACGTCAGGCCAAAACCCGTGCCCGCTTCACGGTAAGCATCCTGTAGCGAACGCCGCAGCAATCTGGTAGTTTGGTTGGCGGTCATTCACGTTGAAGTCGCCCACGACGATCAGCCGTTCCTTGGTACGTTCTGCTTCTGCTGCGATGGCAGCGATGGGCGGCATCCTGATACGCTGTGCTGAACGCGACCGGAATCGGGAAATATGGCAATCGCTTCCAGGGTCGCCAATGGCGCAGGTGGTAACGCGGGGATTCAGGATGCGCGTTGATCAACCGAATCTGCATGCCAGCGACAGTCGACGGTCATACGCTGGCAAGCACAGCCATCACGCTGCTTCTCGCGTGGCGTGACATCCGTGATGGGATAGCGGCTCCACACGCCCAGGCCCGCGGAGCCCCCGGCAGCGATGGCGCTATACGGATAGCGTTGGGCGAGCAGCGGTGCCAGCACCGCTGCCTGCGTCGACGCCAAGCTCCTGGAGGGCGACGATATCAGGCTGTTGCTGCTCGATCGTCGCGACGACTGGCTCCAGCAAATGCGGCGACCACAGGATATTCCAGGTCATTACACGCAACGGCGTTCCCGTTTGCGTGGGCGCTGGCAAGGTCACGAGCGCGTGATATTCCCAACCGAACGCCAGCAACGGCACGACGAGCAGCCATGCGAACGCACGTGGACGGGCGAAGGCCGCCGCAACGATACCCAGGGGCAGCGGGAGGTATAACCACAGCCCAAAGATGTTGAGTACGTCGAGCCACCAGGTAGCGCCGATGCCCGTGTGCCACACGAATTGCAACACGCCGATGAGCAGAGCGTAGCACAGTATCGCGGTCCCTAACCCCCAGCGCATCGTATGCCCAACGTGCTTCACGCGCCGGCGTCCTCGGCGACAGTTGCGATCTGTCCGCCGGTCATGCGTTGAAGATCCACTGGAGTCGTTTTGAACACGCTATTGGGGGTTCCCGCCGCTGCCCACAGCACCGGGTATCGTTCGAGGTCGCGGTCGATGACGATCCGCATCTGTTGGGCATGACCGATCGGTGGGACGCCGCCGATGGCATAGCCGGTCGCGGCACGCACGTCGTCGGCGCTGGCACGCACCACCTGCGTTGCCCCCAGCACCTGTTGTATTTTGGCAAGGTCGCCGCGGTTCGAGCCCGAAACCAGGATCATCACTGGCTCACCGTCTGCCAAGAAACACAACGACTTCACGATCGCTCCCACTGGAACGTCGAGCGCATCGGCTGCCTGTTGCGCGGTGCGCGTCGCTGTTTCGAACGTTCGTATTTCGGACGGAAAGCCTGCATCGCGGAGTGCCGCATCGACACGCGCAGTTGTTGGATGCATCGTATTCTCCACATACAAAAAACCCCTCGTCCATCCAAGGACGAGAGGCTCAGCCTCGCGTGGTACCACCCCGGTTCAGCCGACGAGAATAAATCCAGCGGCTCTCCAACGCTATAATGGGCGCACCCAGATGCGATTAGGGCGCGTGCGCCGTTCACCACATCGGCTCCCAGGTGACGTTCGTCGCATATTCCTGTGGCGGGCTTACAGCCAGTGGCCCACCGTCTCTATCAGGTCCATGTGACTACTCTTCCTGATCGTAGCCTTGCTCCTTTAAGTATACTGCATTCGTCCTGAAAATAGAACCGTCTTAAAGTAGGATTTTTTGGAACAATTTTTGACGTAAACTACATCAATAGATCTCGACGTATGCCTGGGGTTGATGTCGTGTCCAATGAGCTCCCAACGAGGTGCAACGCGACGAAGGTATACTGGAGATGCGGTATACTCGATGGATTGTAGAAGGAATGTCATTTTCAGATATGGATGGGCGGGAAGAGAAAGCACGATCTATGTATCGACCACCAAGCCGCACGGAACTGCTAGAGCATGACTTGTCCGAGGCACAGGCCGAAGTGCGCCGGTTAACGCGTGATCTCAAAAAAGAATCGCAGAAGCTGACCGAAACATCCGAAGCGTATTCCAAGATGGTCGCAAACCTCGTGCGAACCGTTCATGAGAATACCGTTCTGCGCTACGAATGTGAGCGCCTGAAACGCTATGGCACTACCGCCGACGATCAATCGATCCCAAATCTGTTTGGCTTTGATCTAACTCGTAGCGAAGTCGCGGCGATACGCAAGGCGGTGGCACGTATCCACCACCCTGACACCGGTGGCGACATCGGACGCATGCAAGCCTGGAACGTCATGCTTGATAAGATCGAGGAACATCTAGAACAGATGCCCGACCGCTGACGACCGCTTACCGCGGAGCACGTTCTCCATGTAGATCACATACAAGGGGCTGATATGCTGGAACTTTGCCAGGCGTATCAGCCCCTTGTATCGCTCCGGTCGTCCATTTCTGGTAGTCGATCGTCCGCCGCTACAGCTTGACCACCTGTCCGGTCGCAGCCGAACGGTACGCCGCCAGGGCGACTTCGAGCGCCTTGAGGCCGTCACGTCCCGTGATCGAGGGTTCGCGGCCCGTCGCGATCATGTCGATGAAGTCGCGGATCAACCCCAGGTCCATGTTCGATCCCCAGGGTATCCACTGCGCCTTGCCAACCTGGTTGCTGTACAGGTTAACCTGTTGCTTGAAGGCGTCCAGCCGGATGATACCGCGCTCGCCCAGTACTTCGATCGTCACATCGCCCCAGGTCGGGAACGCACTCGGACGCGACCAACTCGTGTCGAGCGTGCCGTAAGCGCCGTTGGCGAGCTTGAACGACAGCATGCCCGCGTCGTCGATGCCAAGGTCCGGGTGCAGCAGATCGTAACCAACCTCGGCATACACCTCGGTCACTTCGGTGTTCCAGAACCAGCGCAACAGGTCGATCACATGGACGGTGTGGTCGATCACCGCGCCGCCACCTGACCGCGCCTTGTCGATGAACCAGCCCCCAGGCATCGTGCCGTGGTTGGTGGTCTTGAGGCTATAGACCTTGCCGAGCGCGTCCTGTTGCATGGCCTGTCTCAGACCCATGACTGGCGGCGAGAAGCGCACCGGAAACGCGATCTGGAGTTTCACGCCCGCCGCCGCGCATAGATCGATCATCGCCTGCCCATCTTCGAGGTTGGTCGAGATCGGCTTTTCGCACAGGATATGTTTTGTGTGTTTAGCGGCTAGCTCAGTCAGCGGGCGGTGGTTGCTGTTGTCCGAACAAATTATGACGCCGTCGAGTTCTTCTGCCAGCAACGCCTCGTTGCTGTGGTAGAAGCGCGTGCCAAACTGGTCGGCGAAGCGTCGTCCGGCTCCTGCATCTTCGTTGGCGACGCCGACGAACTCGACACCCGGGATCTTAGTCAGGGCATCGGCGTAGCTCATGGCATGCAAGTGCGCGATGCTCAAAATGCCGATCTTCATGCTCGCGTCTCCTTGAATGTTGCGATGTCAACGGGCTGTCCGGTGCGAACCGATTCCATAGCGGCAAGCGAGATACGCACGGCGGCGAGGCCATCTTCGGGCTTGACGCGGAACTCCCCGCCGTTATCGAGTCCATCCAGGAAGTGCGCCAGTTCCAGAAGGTAGGGATCGTCTGCGGCGTCGATGAAGCCCCCAGGGATCGTGACGTTGCCGCCCGCATCGATGGCTTCCTGTTTGAGCGTAACCTGTACCGGCACCGTTTCGCCGCTGTCGACCGTAAGCAGACCCTCGTCGCCCGCGATCTCCAGGAACGTGCGGAAACCACTCGGATACGCCCAACTTCCTTCGATATGGGCGATCGCGCCGCTCTCGAAGCGTAAGGTGATCAAGGCGTGATCAGTCGCTTTGATGTTGTCATAGGACAGGCCGCGTGCGAACACACGGGTGACTTCGCCGCAGCACCAGCGCAGATAGTCGATGTCGTGGATCGACACATCGAGGATCACGCCACCGCTCTTGTCGAACTCACCGTACCAGGTGTCGGGACGCGGAAAGCTGCCACCGCGAACGGTGCGGAGAACACCAACCTTGCCGAGCTTACCGCTTTCGATGAGCTCCTTCGCCTTGACGAATTCAGGGAAGAAGCGGACGACCTGTGCCACAAACAACCGTACGCCCGCCTGTTCGCACGCGGCGATCATCGCTTCGGCGTCCTCGACATGCCGTGCCAACGGCTTTTCGCAGGTGACATGTTTGCCCGCCGCTGCCGCCGCCAACACCGGGCCCATGTGTTCGTATGTTGGCGTACACACATCGACGGCATCGACGTTCGCGAGCAATTCTTCGAGGCTATCCATTGCACGCCCACCATACGTCGCAGCGTATGCTTCAGCGTGGGCGCGGGTTGGCGCGTAAAATCCAACAAGTTCGACCGGCAACTGTTTCCAGCGCGCAGCATGGACGCCAGCCATCAACCCTGCTCCGACGATTCCAATACGTTTCATGACTGTACCTCATGCTCGAACGTCATCATACATTCGCCCTTCTTCGCTATCCGGGTGTACCCCTATCTCAAAATCGTCCGAACCCGCCTTGGGTCGGGCGCGGCATTGCGTTGCGCAGCATGCACGTTTGTGAACGTGTCTGCGGTATCATAGCGTATTTTTGATGGGGACTGACGAGCGACCACCGACGACAATGACCAAGGAAAAGGGAGTGCCGATATGTAGTGACAAGCGTTTTGGCCTACCACCGTATCTGTTAGCTCACCGTTCTCCAGTGGTCAATGGTCGGTGGTCGGTGGTCGTTCGTCAGTTGCGCTTCCAGCAGCGCCATGGTATAAACATAATCGCATGACCTCGTAGCTCAATGGATAGAGCGCAGGCCTCCGAAGCCTGAGGTTGTAGGTTCGAGTCCTATCGGGGTCGCCATCATGTACCCAAAACCTCTGGCTGTCGCCGGAGGTTTTTGTCGTTTACTTGACACGGCATGCGCTCGCCGCTACGATACACACTCGTAAACCAGGACGTTGCGAATGGATTATCCGATCACGCCATATCCGGCGCTGTCACACGCCTATGAATCGATGGCTCCAGGCCGACGCCTCGACATGATTGTGGTCCATGCGACCGCAGGCTCACGTCAAGGCGATCTATATACGTTGTCTGGACGCGACCGGCGTCATCTCGTTTCGATCCATTATTACATCACCAAACTCGGCGAAATTTACCAGTTGGTGCAGGACAAGGATATTGCATGGCACGCGGGCGTGTCGTACTGGCAAGGCGATTCGCTATGCAACCAGTTCTCAATTGGCGTCGAGTTGGAAAACCTGAATAACGGCATCGACAAATACCCCGATAACCAGATCAATGCGTTGCGCTGGTTGATGCAAACGAAGGTGCGCCAATACAACATTCCACGCTCGCGCTTCGTGCGTCACTCCGATATTTCGCCTGGTCGGAAAACAGACCCACGAGGTTTTCCCTGGGAGTCCTTCAAGGCGAGCGTCTATGATGGCTTGCCCGTCGAGCCGCCACCGCCGCCCAACCCGGTCATTCCCCCCGAAATCCGTTTGCGCGACATCCTGATCGATTGGAGTTATCGGCGGGTCAACCATGTGTTCCATCCCGACTTTGCGCCGCACCAGTTCGCCCTGGCGAACCGCCTGGGTCCACCGATGGTTCCGGCATTCCGCTTTCAAGCTGAGGGCAAGACCTGGCAAGCCGAAATGTATGGCACCGATGCGATCTGTTCGCCGACCGGCGAGTGGCAGGATATTCGGCGGTTGTCGGCGCTCGACGATGGCGAACTCAAAACGGTGTTCAGAGCCGAAGCCTATAAGCAACTTGGCGTGCAATACCATTCCGGCTGGGCGATCCATGAGTATGCCGACCGCAATGATCTTGGTATTCCACTCAGCGAACATTTCAGCGTTTCGATCAGCACCGGACAATCGTTCGTCGTCCAAATCTTTCAACTGGATACCCTGTTCTCGCCGGTTGGAAAATGGAATGTCGTGCTGCCCCTTAGCGGCTTGACCAATGCAGTGCAGCTCGAAGCCCCAGAAAGCGAATTACGCGACCTATTGCTCAACCAACTGTACGTGCGGATTGGTAATCGCTACCATCCTGAGTGGGAACTGCATAAGTACGTCATTCGTAACGACCTGGGGGCTCCGCTGTCGGATGAGGAACAACTTGATATCGACGATCAAGACTATGTTGCCGCCGCATATGCCCGCGATGTCGTGTTCACGCCTACCGGCGATTGGACCCGCACCGGACGTTTGAGCGAATTGCTGTAACCGCAACGTTTTTGAATGTGAACGAATCGCAAGCCCGCCGATGCTACGTAGCTTCGGCGGGCTTGCGTCATCTCCGGCGACGGTTTCATTCCTACACCTGCCCTTTTTCGCGGGTCGGTAGGTTTTGACAGCCTTCCTACAGGCGCTGCGAGAGTCATCGCGCCGGTGCGTGCTACACTTTTTGTGCTAATCCGCTGCCGTGGGAATCGGTTGACACCGTTACGCCACGCGGACGGGCTGAGTAGTTTATACGTATATCTGAGGTTCCCTCGCTCGAAGGATACAAGGAGTTCCAATGGCTCAATTGAACGATCGTGACGCGGTGATTGTCGCGGCGGCACGCACGCCGATCGGTAAGTTTGGCGGCGCGCTTGCCGGAATCGCGGCACCCGAACTTGGTGGACACGCGATCCGTGCCGCGCTCGCACGCGCTGGCATCGACGGCGCACAGGTCGACGAAGCGATCATGGGGAACGTCATCAGCGCTGGACTAGGACAGGCTCCCGCACGTCAGGCCGCGCTCAAAGGTGGCCTACCCGACAGCGTGGGCGCACTGACGATCAATAAGGTTTGTGGCTCCGGCCTCAAGGCAGTGATGCTGGCGGCTGGCATGATTCGGGTCGGTGATGCCGATGTGATCGTCGCGGGCGGCATGGAAAACATGAGCGCTGCACCATATTTACTGCCACAGGCACGCTTTGGCTACCGCCTGGGGAACGGCGAAATCGTCGATGCAACCGTGAACGACGGGCTCTGGTGTGCGGTGGAATGTCACCACATGGGCTTGTCGGCGGAATGGATTGCCGCCGAGTATGGCATCACCCGCGAGGCCCAGGACGCCTTTGCCGCGCAATCGCACCAACGAGCGTCCGCCGCGCAGACAGAAGGACGTTTCGCACGCGAGATCGCGCCGATCGAGATTCCTGGCAAGAAAGGGCAGACGACACGTATCGAACACGACGAGCCAGTGCGCCACGATTCCGATGCACGGCAACTGGCAGGGCTTCGCCTCGCGTTCAAACAAGATAGTGGCACGGTCACGGCGGGCAACGCCCCAGGCATCACCGACGGCGCGGCGGCGTTGGTCGTGATGAGCGCCGAACGCGCACGCGCCCTGGGCGTTCAGCCGATCGCACGAGTTGCAGGGTATGCGCAGGCGGCGAAACGCCCCCTGGCGCTTTTCGACGCGCCGCCTGATGCGATCCGGCGGCTACTCGATAAGACCAGCACAACGCTGGACGACTACGATCTGTTCGAAATCAACGAAGCCTTCGCCGCCCAGATTCTCGCCAACGGGCAGGTGTTGGGGCTGGATTGGGATCGTGTGAACGTCAACGGCGGCGCGATTGCCCTTGGTCATCCCATCGGCGCTTCCGGTGCGCGTGTCCTGGTGACGCTGCTGCACGCCCTGCAAGAACGCGGCGGGCGTCGCGGATTGGCGTCGTTGTGCCTGGGTGGCGGCGAGGCGGTAGCTTTGTCGGTGGAGATGCTCTAAGCACGATATATGCTACACATCGTTGATAGCCTACGAAGGAGTTTATCAACGATGTGTTATGACGACAATGCCCGTCCGCCGCTGCCATCCGGTGAACCACAGGCGACAACGGGCGAGGACCTGGTGCTAACGTCGGCAGATGGGAGCCAATTTGCGGCGTTCGTGGCACACCCCGCGCAGCCGTCGAACGCTCAGATCGTGATCTATCCTGATGTACGTGGCTTACACAATTTCTATAAGGAACTCGCCACACGTTTCGCAGAGCAGGGCGTTACGGCGATTGCGGTCGATTATTTTGGTCGAACCGCCGGCCTGACCTCGCGAGACGAACCGTTCGAGTTCATGCCACATGTCGCGCAACTGAAGCTATCCAACATTCTGGCGGATGCGCGTGCGGCGATCTTGTATCTCGAAACGCATGGGGGTGCCGAACGTGCCACCTTTGTGACAGGATTCTGTATCGGCGGGAGCCTCACCATTTACACGGCGACTGAGTCGTGGGGACTAGCCGGTGTGATTCCGTTCTATTCGGGGTTTAGTCGTGCTATCGACCCCGAACGTGGTACCGCACTGGATGTCGCGGGCGAGGTGAAGGAGCCGCTGCTAGGATTGTATGGCGGCAACGACCAGGGCATCCCGGTCGAGCAAGTCGAAGCCTTCGACAAGGCGCTTGACGGGACAGGCGTGGAGCACGAGATCGTGATCTATCCCGATGCGACACACAGCTTCTTCGACCGCCGCTACGAGGAGTTCGCGGACGCCTCAGCCGATGCCTGGCGGCGTATCTTTGGGTTTATCGGCGCACACTCGTCGTAATCGCAACTGGTGGCGTCAGGTACCGTTGTGCGGCACCTGACGCTAGGCCTGGTGACTATGCAACGTCCAAATATTCTCTATATTCATTCGCACGACACCGGACGCTACGTGCAGCCATATGGCTACGCGGTGCCGACGCCGCGCATTCAGCAACTCGCCGAGGAAGGCGTAGTGTTCCGCCGTGCGTTTTGCGCGGCACCGACCTGTTCACCCAGTCGTGCCGCGCTGCTGACCGGACAATACCCGCACCAGAGCGGCATGCTAGGCCTGGCGCATCGTGGCTTCGGCCTGAGCGATGTGCGGCAACACCTATCGTATGTGCTGCGCGACGCAGGCTATCATACTGCGCTGGCGGGTATTCAGCATGAAGCCCGCGATCCTGCGACGTTAGGCTACGACGAAATCATCGAGCATGATGGTCATGCCGAACGGGTCGCCCCCGCCGTCGAGGAATGGCTTGCACACGCGCAACAACCCTTCTTCCTCTCCGCAGGATTTTTTGAAACGCATCGACCTTTTCCCATCAGTGATCCGCCCTCCGACGCTCGTTATATGCTGCCGCCCGCGTCGCTGCCGGATACGCCTGAAACGCGCCAGGACTTCGCCAATTATTGTGAGAGCGCCCGCATGCTGGATCGTGGCATCGGCAGGATCCTGGATACGCTCGAAGGCGCGGGGTTGGCGGATTCGACGCTGGTGATCTGTACGACCGACCACGGTATCGCCTTTCCCGGTATGAAATGCAGCCTGACCGACCGTGGCACGGGCGTCATGCTGATCGTGCGTGGACCGGGCGGCTTCGAGGGTGGGCGGGTTTCGGAGGCGATGGTCGGGCATATCGACATCGTGCCGACGCTGTGTGACCTGTTGGGCCTACCGCGTCCGGCGTGGCTGCAAGGCGAATCGCTGCTGCCGCTCCTCGACGGCACCGTGCCGGAAGTCCACGACGCCCTGTTCAGTGAGGTGACGTATCACGCGGCCTACGAGCCGCAACGTGCCATGCGGACGCAGCGTTGGAAATACATTCGGCGTTGGGGCGACCGTGTGCGACCTGTCCTGCCCAACTGCGACAACGGACCAAGCAAGGACGTGTGGTTGCGTCACGGTTGGGCCGAGCAGGAAATCGCTGCCGAGCAATTGTATGATCTGGTGTTTGATCCAGCCGAGCAGCATAACCTGGCGAGTGACAGCGCCTACGCCGATATACTGCACACCATGCGCGGACAACTCGAACGCTGGATGCACGACACCGCCGATCCGCTGCTTGATGGATTCGTCGCCGCGCCGCCGGGAGCAGTTGTCGACGATGCCAATGCCCTCGCGCCATCGTAAAGTCTTTCGCGAATTCGCTCTGTGCGCTCGCGGCGTACCAGTAAAACTGCCGGAGAAATTCATGGATGAACGCTATATCGTCCGGTCGGTCGAGGAACTGACCCACCTGTATGAGAAGCCAAGCGAGCGGGCGATCCTCAAACATATCGACCGCCTTGACGAGCATTGCCGTGCCTTTATCGCCGCATCGCCATTTCTATTGTTCGCCACCTGTGGACGGTCGGGCGTCGATGTGTCGCCACGCGGCGATGAGCCAGGATTTGTGCATGTGGAGGACGACAAGACGCTGCTGATGCCCGACCGTCGCGGCAACAACCGGATCGACAGCCTCAGAAACATCGTGCAAAACCCCATCGCCGGAATGATCTTCCTGGTGCCAGGGGTCAACGAAACATTTCGGGTAAACGGCGACGCGCACATCAGCGTCGATCCAGCGCTGCTCGAACGCTTCGTGATCGATGGTAAGCCACCGCGCTCGGTGATCGTGATCACGGTCCGCGAGGCGTTCATGCAGTGTGCTCGTGCCCTGGTGCGCTCCGGCCTGTGGAATCCAGAGAAACATGTACCGCGCTCGGCCTTACCAAGCATCGGCACGATTCTGGAAGCACACACCGGGGGCAACGTCGATGCAGCCCAGTACGACGAACAGGCCCAGGAAACTGTGCCAAAGACGTTGTACTAATTTGTCGTCAATGGTTGGGATTCACAGGATCTGGCTCGATGAGTTCCAATGCTTCAGTTGAAAAGCATCTAGCCCACAGCGTTGTGCCATCAATCGAGATTCCCTCGACGGTGTAAATGGTAGCGCATATGCTACCGAATGTCCTTGTCCCCGTTCAGAACATGCCATGAACGGGGTATACTTGTGGGCGTCCTCATAGGAGGTTGACGTTGTTTAAACCCATTGACGAAAGCACATCGCTGGAAGATGTGCAGCCCATAGAAGATGAAAGCGTGTTGCCGACGGAGCGCCCGGAAACCAAGCCCATAAAACGCCGTGGCGAGGGCGGAATGCAGCGCGGACACATCACCAAGTATCAGGCGTTCCCACAGATCGACCTGCCCGACCGCCAGTGGCCTTCGCGGGTCATCGTCGCACCGCCAGTGTGGTGTAGCGTCGATCTGCGTGACGGCAATCAGGCGCTGCCGATCCCGATGAGCGTGGATGAAAAGCTTGAACTGTTTCAAACGCTGGTCGAGATCGGCTTCAAAGAGATCGAGGTCGGCTTTCCCTCGGCCTCACAGATCGAGTTCGACTTCACGCGGCGGCTGATCGAGGAACATCGCATCCCCGACGACGTGAGGATTCAGGTGCTGGTGCAGGCACGCGAGGAACTCATCACGCGCACCTTTGAATCCCTGCGTGGCGCACGTAACGCCATCGTCCACCTCTATAACTCGACGTCGCCGCTGCAACGACGGGTTGTGTTTGGCATGGACCGCGACGAAATCGTTGGCATCGCCGTGCGCGGCGCACAATTGATCAAAGATCTTGTGCCGACGCTGCCCGATACGAATGTCACGCTAGAATACTCGCCCGAAAGTTTCTCGACGACGGAACTGCCGTTCGCGCTCGAAATCTGTGAGGCGGTGGTGGATGTGTGGCAGCCGACCGAGGACAACAAAATTATCCTGAATTTGCCCGCGACCGTCGAGATGGCGACGCCCAACGTACATGCCGACCAGATCGAGTGGTTCTGCCGCAACCTGCGTGTCGCGTGAAACGGCGATCATCAGCCTGCACACGCACAACGATCGTGGCACGGGCGTCGCAGCCACCGAACTTGGCTTGCTGGCCGGTGCCGATCGCGTCGAAGGTACATTGTTCGGCAACGGTGAGCGCACCGGCAACGTCGATATCGTGACCGTGGCGCTGAACATGTACACACAGGGCATCGATCCCTGCCTGGATTTCAGCGACATCAACAGCGTACGCGATGTGTATCAGAAATGCACACGACTTGACGTACCGATTCGCCAGCCATATGTGGGCGAATTGGTCTTCACGGCCTTTTCCGGCTCACATCAGGACGCGATCAACAAGGGCATGACCGCGCAGGATAACGGCGAAGGCGCGTTATGGCAAGTGCCATATCTGCCGATCGATCCGAAAGACCTGGGCCGCTCGTATGAGGCGATCATCCGCATCAACGCGCAGTCGGGCAAGGGTGGCGTGGCCTACATTCTGGAAACCGAATACGGCTTCCAGTTGCCGCGCGAGATGCGCGTCGAGTTCGGGCGTATCATCAATACGCTGGCCGATAAACGCGGCGACGAAATCTCCAATGCCGAGATTCACGCACGCGTTTGAGGCCGAGTATCTTGCAACGCACCGCTCCGTTCGCGCTCGAATCGTTCCGATCCGATACCGAGCGCGCTCAGCGATGGCACTGAAGCTATCGCGTGTACGGCGACCGTCGTGATCGATGGCGCATCGCACGCGATTCATGCCGTCGGCAATGGTCCGATCGATGCGTTCGTGCGGGCGCTGCGACAGAAGAATGTGCCCGACTTTGACGTGCGCTTCTACGCCGAACACTCGCTGTCGAGCGGCGCGAAAGCGCGTGCGGTCGCCTATGTACAGATCGAGCGCGCCGGGACGATCTGCTTTGGCGCAGGTATCGATACCAATATCGAACTCGCTTCGATCAAGGCCGTGCTGAGCGCCCTCAACCGCTCGCTGGCCTAAGTTCTCCAAAGAGTGACATAGGGTCCGTAGGCACTCGTCCACGGACCCTATATCGTGCGGGCTACCTACACCGCACATGAACTTCCATCCGCATCGCTCCGACGACTGCCACGAGCGCAGCGACACCCCTACCCGCAGCCTGCTCTTGCGCCACAATGTTGACACCATCCGAGCAGTCGTATGCGTCGCGCATGACGCGATGCACGTATCCGTCCTGGCAGATGTGCTAGGATGCTGACCAACAAACAGAAGGAGTACCGACGATGCAATTACATGGAATCAGTGCTTTGGTAACGGGTGGTGCAAGCGGACTGGGAGCCGCCACGGTACGACGATTTCATGGGCAAGGAGCGCGTGTCGTCGTCGCCGATCTCAACCGCGAACGTGGCGGTGCGCTGGCGCAGGAACTTGGCGATGGTGCCCGATACGTTGCGACCGATGTGACCGAAGCGGCGTCGATGGCGGCAGCGGTCGAACAGGCTGTCGCCGCGCATGGTAGCCTTCAGGTGTTGACGTGTTGCGCTGGTATCGCCACAGCCGAAAGAGTGCTGGGGCGCGAAGGGCCGCTCGCGCTCGATCATTTCACCCGTGTAATCGACATCAACCTCAATGGCACCTTCAACGCCCTACGCCTGGCTGCTGAACACATGGCAAAGAACGAGCCAAACGCCGAAGGCGAGCGCGGCGTGATCATCATGACCGCATCGGTCGCGTCCTTCGATGGTCAGATCGGGCAAGCAGCCTACAGCGCATCCAAGGCGGCGGTAGCAGGCATGACACTACCTATTGCACGCGAGTTCGCCCGATGGGGTATCCGCGTCATGAGTATCGCCCCTGGCATTTTCGACACGCCCTTGCTGGCTGGACTGCCCGAGCCTGCTCGCATCTCGCTCGGACAGCAGGTGCCTTTCCCACCACGTTTGGGTCGTCCGGAAGAATATGCGGCACTGGCACAGCACATCATCGAGAATGTCATGCTCAACGGCGAAACAATCCGGCTGGATGGCGCGATTCGGATGGCTCCGAAATAGCGCGTACACCATCTGACGGTCGATAGGAAAAGATGGGGTTTGTGAATCTCGCTATTACAAACCCCTGGACGTTTCGAGGTGTGTACGTTCATCTTGCTTGCGTTTTCGCAAGCCGTTCATCGACGGTCGCAAGCAGCGTATCGAGCGGCATGTCTGCGAGCGACGCCAGCCGTAAGTTGGCGTGATTCGAGCGCCAGTTGCCCCGACAACGCGTTGGGAACGGCAACCGCGAACAAGCCCGCACGTTGCGCCGCGTGTAAACCATTAGGCGCATCTTCCAGCGCGATAGCCTCGTGCGGCTGCAATCCAAGACGTGCGACCGCTGTTTGATAAAGGTCAGGGGCAGGCTTCACGCGCTCCACGTCATCCGAACACACGATCGCGTCGAAGCGATGGAGTACACCTAACCGTTCGAGATGCGTATCGACCCACCGATGGGAAGAGCTCGATGCAACCGCCACCTTCAAGCCGCGTGCCTGTGCCGCATCCAGATAGCTAAGAACGCCGGGCAACAGCGGCTGCTCCGCGACAAGCTCGGTTTTGCGCTGCATGCGGCGTGTAAGGATCGCTTCGCGCTCCAGCGTGCGTCCCATCTGTTCTTCGAGGTAGGCGCAGGGATCGAACTCGCCGCCTGAGCCACCCAGCACCAATCCCCACTTCGACAGCGGCAGGTCACAGTTATGTTCGCGGAATATCTCCATCCACGACTCGTAGGCTGACGTTTCGGTATCAACCATCAGGCCGTCGAAGTCAAAGACGATACCTTTGATCATAGTTCATACCCTTCGCGTAGCGCGCATGACGTTTCTGGCTTGTGGGATCATATCGTTGGATTATAGCGTGCGTTGGTTAAACCCCTATTTCATGAGCATAATGAACGCAAACAGGTCGAGGGTGCCTACCAGGATCACACGTACCAAACGAAGGGCGCTAGCAGCGGAGTGCTTCACGGTAAACACGCATCGTTGCGTTCGAACACGAACTGCATACGGGTATGTTCCGGCGACGGCGTGAGGTTTTCGTCGAACCACGCGCACGCCACTATGCAGCGAAAGCCAGCCTCGGCAGCTAGCGCTTGCATCTCATCAGGCGTGTACAAACGCCACTCGAACGTATCGCCGCCATCGCCATAGTCAAGGCGGCACGTCAAACGGTTGCCATGCCAGATATAGCGGGATCGGACAGTCACACCGTTTCGCTCGAACTGCTGCGTGGCGGGCGCATGCAATAGGGCATCGCGGTTATAGATATCGAGCATCACCGCCCGCCTGGACGTAGCGTGTGGTGAAGTTGGCGCACGATGTCGGCGTTCGTCGCATCGTCAAAGTAGCCGAAGCTATGCCAGAGATTGACAACGCCGTCGAAGCAAGCGGACAACGAGGCAAGTTCGCGCATGTCGTGGACTGCGAAGGTGCAGCCTGGAAGTTGTAACTCCTCCGCCCTGCGGATAGCGGCCACGTTTCGATCCACCCCCAACACCCGGTAGCCCTGCGCGGCGAAACGTGCAGCGTGGCGGCCCGACCCACAGCATAGATCGAGCAGACGCGGAAACTGCCGGGGCGGCAGGTGCCGCGCCACGAACGCAGTTTCAGCCTCGCTCGCACTCGCTGGCATCGTGTCCAGAAAGACGGAATACCACGTCGGCGAGAACTCGTTCATGCGCGTTTCCAAGCACTAAACAGGGCGTTGCTTCGTCGCGATCACGAAGCGGTAGCCCACGTCGAGTGAATCTTGCTGCAGCAACGTGCCATAGGACCGTTGCCACGCGCCACTTGCGAGATCGCGTTCCAGACGCTCTACGCCACGTTCGACCTCGGCCTGATCCGCTAGCGCGAACGGCGACATGCCAGCGCGTACATCGGGGTCGAGATAGATTTCGGGGCGTCGCCATCCTGCCGCCGCAACTAGGTCGCGCAAGTCCCATGGCAAAGGCAGCGATCTGATCGTCACATCACGTCCGGTTCGTACTGCCAGCATTTCCGCCACCTGCTCGACCGGACGAAACACCTTGAAACCCTCCTGCCAGACCGACGGAAAGTATTCGTCGATCCAGTAGGGCGCACTTTGGCGCGGATCGATGGTCAGGAACACGATCGCGCTCCGTGCGATACGATCAAGTTCATCCAGCGACGCCGCGAAATCCGCGAAATGATGCGATGAGAACACACACATGGCAGCATCGACCGCGCCATCGCGTAACGGGATGCGTTCGGCAACTGCCGCGAGCCAAGCGACAGGCAGTTGCGCCTCGCGCTGACCACGCATCACCGCGCTGGGTTCCACAGCGACGACCTCAAAGCCGTGTGCGGTCAGTTCGTTCGCATAGTTGCCAGTTCCGGCACCAACATCAGCGATCAACGCACCTGGATCGACGCCGAGCGCGTCGATGAGCGCCTGAGTGAAACGTGGGTCGGGACGGCGCGTGCGGGCATAGGTTTGCCCGATGGTATCGTAGGTTACGTATCGGTCGCCGTCCGGCGATACAGTTTGCTCAATCATGGCTGGATTGTAACACCTCACACCATCAAAACGCTCCCACCGAGCGTGACCATCGCCCGTCTATCCACGGAACCCTCCCCGATTCGGCAGGGTGCAACGCAGTCGTGTATACTCCATCGCATAATTCCTTGGCACGCAACCGCGATTTCCTGGCAACACGCAGTATCAGCACGTAGCGATCTACGTCATGATAGCCATAGCTTTCAGGCAGCCTACTCGCTGGACGCATTGAACGCTGGCACGACACATCTTCGAGGACATCAGATGGAAACGTCGGCAATCCCGACGGCACGAAAACAGCCTGTGCTCAAACAATTGGTTCGTAGCCTGGGTTCCGTTGAGTTATCTTTTTCTTGGCCTTGTCGCATTTATGCCACGTGTGGTTGCGCTCGGGTTATTCGTCAATGCCGATGAATCGAATTACTGGCTCCAGCGTTCCGATATCTTCCTCCAAGCGGTGCGTTCCGGCGATTTTGCCGCGACGGCGATCACGACTCATCCAGGCGTGACGACGATGTGGCTAGGCGCGGCCGGACTGATGTTGCAACGCGGTGCTTTCGATTATGGCCTGGTCCAGGACGAATCGTTCACGACGCTCCTGGCGCTGATCCGCACACCCCTCATGTTATTTCATGTCGGCGCGATCCTGGTCGGCTATAGCCTGCTCCGGCGCCTGCTCCATAAGCCTGAGGCGATGCTGGCGGGGTTGCTCTGGGCCGTCGATCCCTTCGTCATTGGCTACAGCCGAATGCTGCATGTGGATGCCCTCCTCGCGACCTTCGCCACACTCAGTTTGCTGGCAGCCTGTGTCTACTGGCATCATGGCAAACGCTTGTGGCCGCTCGCGTTGTCCGCCGTGTGTGGTGCCCTGGCAATGCTCAGTAAGTCACCCGGTATCGTGCTGTTTCCGATGCTCGGAGCTTTCGCAATCGCCGCCGCGTGGCGCGAAGAAGGGGCACCATGGCGCATTAAACAGGTCATCCTACCTTTCCTGATCTGGTGTACGATCTGTGGCTTGACCGTTCTGATTGTCTGGCCGGCAACCTGGAGCGCTCCCCTGCAAGTGTACGATCTCCTGCGTCTGGGCGTCGAGGCCGAGGCCGATGGCGAGCACCAGGGTGGTAACTTCTTCTTTGGGCAGCGCGACGATCGACCTGGCTGGCTGTTCTATCCTGTTTCGCTCGCGCTTCGGCTGACTCCGTGGACGATGCTGGGTATCCTGGTGCTGCCGTTGGTGTGGCGACGTCTCCGAGCAAGCACACAGCATGACGTCGCTGGACTCACACTGTACGTGGTCGTGCTCACACTCGCGTTGAGCATCTTTACCAAGAAACTCAATCGCTATCTGGTGCCAGGATTTCCCGCGCTGGACGTGCTCGCGGCAGTTGGCCTGATCGGCATGATCGACTGGTTCCGGTCGTTGGGAGCGCAGTCCAGGTGCACAGGGAGTGCGCTGGGGTCAGTTTGTCGGCGCGACGTTGCTGGCCGCGCTGGTTATCATCGCACCGTTGAATGCCGTGTACTGGCATCCTTATAGCATCGACGCCTTCAATCAGGCGCTGGGCGGGCTCAATGTGGCAGCACGTACGGTTGCGCTCGGTTCGGGCGAAGCACAGGAGCAAGTCGCGGCGTGGCTGAACCAGCAACCTAATATTACCGGCGTGACGACGATCAGCCCACTTGCCAGTACGCTACAACCCTATATGAAAACCAACGCACGCGTCATCGACGTTCGGTCGGCGGAAGCATTACCGGACAATGCGGGATATGTTGTCGTCTATATCAACCGTGCGCAGAAACCGCCGCTTGGCGAACCGCTCGGACGGTTTTATGGTGTCGTGCCTCCGCTCCACATCGTACGCGTCCATGGCCTGCCGTTCGCCTGGATTTATGAAGCACCGCCGACGATGGCGGTCGAGCATGACGTCGATTTCAGCCCAGCGCTCCAGTTGCATGGCTCTACCGCCGGAGACAGCCGTGCGCGGTCAGCCGCTGGTAGTCCAACTCTCCTGGTTCGCACGCGCCATGATCGACAGGATTACATGCTGTTCGGACACCTTATCGGTCCTGATGGCGCACGCTATGGGCAGGTGGACCTACCATACGCCACCAGCACCTGGGAGCCGGGACGCTATCAGCGCACCGAAATGCCGATTGTGCTCGCGCCCGACGCACCGCCCGGACACTACCGCTTGATGATCGGCATGTACAGCCTTACGGATGGCGAACGCCTACCACTTGGAGCAGCGGCAGCGGATGCCGCTATCGACGGACCAAACGCGCTGATGGTGTACGAGTTCGACATCGAATAAGCCGGTGCGTAAGGACCAGGCACTGATGATCGACGGCGACGTGCAGACGATTATGTAACAGGAGGTTCTTCGAGTGGTGGCAGATCTGCGAGGCTACTCAGGCCGAACTGACGCAGAAACTCCTCGGTGGTGCCGTACAACACGGGACGCCCGACTGCGGCCATCCGACCAACTTCGGCGATCAGACCACGCTGTTGCAGCGTGCGTAACGCGCCAGATACATCGACGCCGCGCACCGCTTCGATGCCGGGGCGCGTGATCGGCTGGCGGTAGGCTACCACCGCCAGCGTTTCGAGCGCGGCGGGCGAAATCTTGCCCGACGCGGCATCCAGCCGCAGAGAAGCGTTCGACCGCAGGCGCGGCTTCGGGGGCGGACACGAACTGCACCCGGCCACCATGCCGTTCGAGCCGCAGCCCGCGTCCGGCATAATCGGCGACCAGATCATCAAGCAGCCGCACCACATCGGCTTCGGCGAGCGCCAGGGCGCGTGCCAGTTCGCTTTGCGCGACTGGTTCAGCCGACACGAAGATCAGCGTTTCCAACAAATGCTTTGGTCCAAGCTCCGGGGTTGTGTGGTCTGCGGTGCGGTCATGGGCGACGTTCCAGCACGTACACCGTGGCGGGTCGTCCCAGGATAGCGACAGGATAGGTGGCTCGCTCCACGAATGCCGGCGCAGCCCGCAGCGCCGTGACGAACGTGCGGGTATCGCCCGTCAGCACCACCAGCCGCCCACCGGGCCGCAACACCCGCACCATTTCGCGCACGAACGCGGGTACAGCGTGCGATTGTCGTCGAGCGACCCGATCTGCCGTCCGAAGGGCAGGTTGACCGCTGCCGCATCAATTGAAGCAGCGTCGAGCGGCAGGGATCGTGCATCCCAGCGTTGCACCTCGATCGGCTTATAGCGTGGTCCGATATTGGCACGTGCGACCACCAACGCTTCGTCGCGGATGTCGCCGCCATACAGTTGGGTGTAGCGTCCCATCTGTGCGCGCTCGATCAGCAGCGTTCCCGCGCCACACATCGGGTCGAGGAACACATCGTCGTCCCTGGGTTCGGTCAACCAGACCAGCGCCGCCGCCGCTGTAGGACGTAACGAGGCCGGCAGATGGTCGAGTTTATATTCGCGATGGCGCATACGCTCATCGGTCAGGCGCACCGCCAGCAATGCAGCGTCGCCGAACAGGGTCAACCAGAACTCGACCCCGCCTTCTTCCATTGGACGCCATTGGAACTCACGTCGCGCCGCGATCGCCTTGAGCACCTTCTCTTGAGCGTCGATACGACGGTACGAGGTGACGCCGACGTGTCGTGCGACAACCCGAAACATGATGCGTCCACGTCCAGCGATTCCTGGCAGCAAGGTACGGGCGAGTTGTACGGCGGAGGCGAGCGTCGTCGAACGATCGATCTCGGCCTGGATGATGCGCAGCGCTTCAAACGTCGGCGGCAGGTCGTCGGCCATGGCGACGACCGCGAACAAATCCTCGATCGTTCGCAACGCCAACAGATCGGCGGGATCACCATCGTAGTCGAACAGCACCAGGCCGTTCTTATCGCCGATCAGGTGTGTCGAGTGAATTGTCGCCGTGCCGAAGCGTGCGCCGATTTCGCGTGCGGCGATCGCCTCGAAGCCAGGTTGGGTCTGCACCGCATAGGCAGGAAGTTTCGGACGCGACTTTTGCGGCGGAAGTTTGACTTGCGCCTTGCGCGATGGAAGGGTGCGACGCACCGCGGGTCGTGGTTGTTTAGGCGCGGGCATCAGGCATCTTCACGATCACGGAATACCACGATGATCGGCGTTCCCATAAACGGATACTCCTCACGGATACGGTTTTCCAGATAGCGCTTATAGCCGAAATGCACCTGATGCGGCGGCATTCGTGAAGAACAGGAATACCGGCGGGTCTACCTGTGCCTGGGTCGCGTAGAAGATACGCAGGTGTGCGCCCTTGTGGTTCGACGTCGGCGGATGATCGCGCACGGCTTCACGCAGAATCGTGTTCAGCCGCGACGTTGGGATACGTGTATTGCGGGCGTTGTTGATTTCGAGCGCCAGTTCCAGCGCGTTCGTCACACGCTGTCCCGTAAGCGCCGACATGAATAGCACCGGCGCATAGGGCAGGAAGTGAAAGGCGCTCCGCACGCATGTCCTGGAACTCGTCGAAGGTATCAGTTATCCTTCTCGATCAGGTCCCATTTGTTGACCAGCAAGGCGATGCCTTTGTTGGCATCCAGCACCATGCCCGCCACATGCGTGTCCTGCGCCGTCACGCCTTCGGTCGCATCGATCAGCAGCAAGGTTACGTCAGCGCGTTCGACCGCACGCAGCGCACGCATGACACTATACTTTTCGATGCCGCGCTCGACCTTGCCGGAACGTCGAATACCGGCGGTATCGATCAACAGAATCTTGTTGCCTAGATATTCCACGACCGTGTCGATCGTGTCACGGGTAGTGCCGGGAATATCGCTGACGACCACGCGCTCGAAGCCCAGCAACTTGTTGAGCAGACTGACGATTTGCCAACGTTAGGCCGACCGACGATGGCGATCTTGACGGTGTATTCGTCCTCTTCTTCGCTCGACCGGCTCGGGAAGCTTGGCGACGACCGCATCCAGCAGATCGCCGGTACCGGTGCCATGGTAGGCACTCAGCGGGATCGGCTCGCCCAGGCCCAGGTTATAGAACTCGACGGCATCCTGCACACGCTGCATCGAATCGGCTTTGTTCACGCCCAGCATCAACCGGCTTATCGGTACGCCGCAACAGATCGGCGACCTCCTCATCGGCGGCAGTGATGCCTTCCTTGACGTCGACCACGAACACGATCACGTCGGCTTCATCGATCGCGAGTTGTGCCTGAGCACGGGTACCACGGACGATCTGCGCCATTGAGGCGCTGACGTCGTTTTCCTCACCGGGCAAAATACCGGCGGTATCGATCACCGTCAGGGCATGGCCACCCCAGATCGAGGTGCCATAGATACGGTCGCGGGTTGTACCAGGCAGATTTTCTACGATCGCCTTTCGTTCACCCACCAGTTTATTAAAGAGCGTGGATTTCCCGACATTGGGGCGACCCACGATCGCGACGATTGGTTGGGGCATGCTATTCTCCTCGTGCGCTTGCATGCGCAGTTTGAGCATAAGTCGTCGGGTGGTGCATATACCCGACCAAGAAATCTCCACGCGTGCGTGGATTCACACGAGGGAACCAGGAGCAAAGGATTTGAAGACGGTTACAGGCTCACTATTCCGGCTCGGTTTCCGCGTCGTCGGACGTACAAAACCATTCAAGCTGCTTGATTTCATTCATGATCAGGCAGCGACAAGCATCGACCATCGATGCAGTCTCCATAGGCTGCGTTCGCGGTCCTCGCACTAGCGAACGGATCGCTTTCGTCAGGTCGCTTGGATCACGTCCCAGCACGACATGCGTGCCGAGTTCGGCCTCGATGCGCTCAAGGCTCCAGTCGTCGATCGTGCGCTCGCCAGACCAATCGAACATCACACGTGGCAACATTACCAGATCGGCGGGCATCATCGGCTTGAGTTGCGCGACGACATCAGCCGCCGTCAGCAGATCCTGCGACGGTGATCGTTTCGCCGAAGAAGTCATTGAGTACCGGCTTGAGCACCGCTTCGACGTTGGGAATACGGTTGATGCGTTCGACAATCGGACGCAGTACCGGCTCGGCCAGCGTGCCAGTCGCGATGATGACGCGCCGTGGTGTTGCCGACCGCGACGGCAGCTTGGCGCGCACTTGTTCCCAGTCGTCCTGGAACTTGCGCACCATGCCGACGCCGTTTTCAATCTGATCGTAGCCATCGTACACACGGGCGGGCGGCATCGGCTGCTGCGGCCAATAGATAGAACTCATCCGACGGATACACCAGGCCATAACCCAGTTCGCTTGCGGAAGCGCTGCTGATAGGGTTCCAGCATCGCGATCACCGCAGCGGCCTCTTCGCGCCCGAACGTACGCAACGGAATATCGGTGGTGACCGTCGCACCCGAACGCGCACAGAAACCCAGATCAGGCGCTGCAGCGCTGTTGGCAAGCGTATCGTTCCATAGCGGCTGACGTTCCCAGTTGGTATCGATCCAATCGGTTGTTTCATGCACCTGAATCGCTGCCTTGATCGACTGCGGCGCTTTGCCGGTGAAGCGGAACTTGGTCAGACCAACTGGCACGGCGGCGATGGTTTGGACCACCGGGTGCAGAGCCGCCAGCGCTTCCACACTTTCGCGCAATACCTCGCCATCGTTGAGGCCAGGGCAGACCACAAACTGCGTATGAACCTCGATCCCCATGTCGCCCAGACGCTTGATATCGGCGATCACATCGGGAACGTCGCTCTTACCCAGCAGCACCGCTCGCAGATAGCGGTCGGTGGCATGCACAGAGACATACATCGGCGTCAGACGCTGCTCGTCGATGCGCCGCCAATCATCCTCCTTGAGGTTCGTGAGGGTCACGAAGTTTCCATACAGGAAGGAAAGGCGGTAATCGTCATCCTTCAGGTATAGCGTCTTGCGGAAACCTTTGGGCATCTGGGTCAAAAAACAGAACGGGCATTTATTATTACAGGTACGCAGACGATCCCAGAGCGGTTCGGAAAACTCCAGGCCGATGTCGGCGTCGATATCTTTAACGATATCGAATTGGAGATGTTCCTCGCCACGCTGGACGTGCAGCACGATATGCTCTTCGGCGACAGCGAAGCGATAATCGATCACGTCGCGCATGGGCTTGTCGTCAACGGCGACCACATAATCGCCCGACACGCATACCTAGCTGGTCCGCGATGCTACCCGCCTCGACCTTGACGACCATGCCGCCAGCGCCTGTAATATTTTTTAGATTCGGCTGATATTCCATCGCTGCCCTAATAAACACAACAACGTACGGCAGAACACCGTACGAGCATCACATAGTATACCAGGAGATGCGGCGATGCGGCGGGTGAACATCGTTTCTGCGGACCACCCTTACGCTTATGATATCTACTCACGCTCGAAGCTGTGCCAGAGCATGTTCGTAATCATATGGGCACGATACAGAGATGGTCTCAATCTTTGCTCGTACAACGACGCACGAGCGAAGCCATCTTGTATTTTTCAAGAATTTCTCATGTGGCTTTCAGATTATAATGGCATGGTCGATGGAAGGATGCCTTTCGGCATGTGAGCGCTTGGTGCGCTCATTTAGAGGATGGAGAAACCATGCGAACGTTCACCCCCTTGACCTTGCTGTTGCTCTCGCCACAACAGCATTCACCTCCGCACCGCTCGGCGCATCAGCCGTACATTCCGGATGCCACCCATACTGCGATGGCCAGGACTGCTTCTGATACGGTGCAGAACAATCACTCAACGCCCAGTCAAGCAAACACGCGGCACGCCACAGCCAATCTATAAGCCGGATGGCACGATCGATATTGGTCCCGGTCGTGCGCGATAAGCAATTGCCAGCTCGAATCACGTAGCGCGTCTGCCACCCAATCAGACTGGCCCCTCAACAGGTTGGCTATGATGTTGGCGACACACGCTTGTTTATCTCGCTAGATGATACGGCAGGGATACTTCTACACTGACTATGAGGTACGGTTGATTTCGGACACCGTCGAAGTATGGGTACAAACTGACCTACGCTACTTCACGACGCGATGGCGACGTCAACCCAATTCACCCGAATGCACGCGATCCAGAACTGGTTACACGAGGCGCGAATCGAGGCGTTGGCGACGGCTTCGGAACGCAGCATCGCCACCGATGTGGAGTATTTTGGCGACTACGCCGACCGTGATGGTTCACAAGCATTCCTGAAGGATGCCAATATTTCCCACCAGGCTACTTCGGCGGCCCCGGCAAGCGCACAATCATACTGATCAGCAATATTCGCGATGCCAATTTCTATGATCCAGTCAATAACCCCTCCTATATCGCGGGCTTCTTTTCAGGCCAGGTCAATGGCCTTGCCGACCGCAACATTATTTCGCTGGATAGCAAAGCCTTCGACGAGAACACTGGACCACCCGATTTTCAGAACGAAGCGACCATCGCCCACGAGTTTCAGCACCTGATCAACGAAGATCAAGACCCCGACAGCGAATCGACCTGGAGTAACGAGGGGCGTTCGGAGTTTGCGGAGTTCATCAACGGCTATCGAGCCACGCCGGAAGCACACCGCACCCAATGGTCGGATTATCCAGAAAACTCGTTGACAGCGTGGGGCGATCAGGATTTCGATCCCGATCAGTCCTTTGAAATCCTGGCTGATTATCAGGTAGCTTACTGGTTCATGCTGTACCTTGCAGGACGCCTGGACGAAGCGGGCATCAACGACGAGAACTTCGGCTTCATCAAAGATGTGTCACGCGTCACAACAGACCCCGCGAATGGAGCCACCGCCATCGACAATATGCTCGAACGGGTTGGCGCACCATTCCGCTTTCGCGATGTGCTGAGTGACTTCATGGTGGCGAACCTGTACGGCGGCACCAGCGACGGTACCAGTTAGGGCAGGTATATCAGCCAGTGGAACGCACAATCAGGCGTGCCAGTTGCACCCCTCAACCTTGGTCGCATGCGGGATAATCTCAATTTCGAAGGCTACGACACGCCCGGCGCACCGCTTGACGGCGCGGACTTCATCGAGATCGGCTGGTCCGAAGCGATCACCAACGGCACGGTGCTGCGCTTCGACGGTGCGAGCGCGATCAAGACCAGTTGGCATGTGATTCCTGCTGACAGCACCGGCGTCACAACGGGCGCACATGCTGATGGCAACATTCTCTATTCTGGACACATCGACGGACAGGATAACTTCTTGATCTTTCCGGTCAGGGTCCCCAGAAGCGGCAACCGCACACTGTCCTTCGACACGATGTACAACATCGAAACCGGCTGGGATTTCGGTTTCACGCAAGTCACGACTGATACCGCCGGGGCGACGGGCTGGACCAGTTTGCCGATGGAGGGAACTACATCCGACAGTGAGGATGGAGCAGACCCGATTATCGAAGCCAATGTCCCCGGTTTTTCGGGCGCGAGCGGTGAGACCCGCAACGATCTTTGGAAAACGGTGACGTACAACCTTGAGGCGTACGCAGGACAGGATATCTTGCTCGCGTTCCGCTATGCCACCGACTCGTCACATGCAGGTGCGTTCGGCGCACCACCGAATCCCGGCTGGTACATCGATAACATCAAGGTTGGCGGCACCAAACTCTACGAGGATCAGGCGACGATTCCAACAAACGCCGAAAGCATCTACGAAGCACGCGGTCTCGGCTATACCTTTCGGCTGCGCCTTGTAACCTTCGCCGACAAAAACGGTGACGCGATTGACGATGTCATCGAGGTTCCTGTGGACGCCGAAGGCAACACGACATTCAACCTCAGCGCTCTGACCAACCGGCCCACCTTCAACGAAGGCGGGGAACGTATCGTCGCACTCGTATCGGGGATTGCGCCACCCGCTCAATCCGACCTGATCGGCGCGCCTGGGAACGGCACCTACACCCTGACCGGACTTCCTCCTACCCTCTATACATCGCGCGCGCGTGCGATCGGCACATCATTCAACACGTCTCTCCGAGCGCCGCGTGTCTACCCCGGCGGTACCTTCACCATGACAGTGACAGTGGATAACCTGGGCCGCAACAACGACCTGCAAGCATCGCCGTCGAACGCCTACGTCGCCGTGCCGATTCCGGCGAACACAACGTTTGTACCCGATACCCTCGGCGCCGACATCGCCAGCGACAACATCACGTATACCGTTAGCCTCCGCGACATTGACCCGGGATTACCCGAAGTTCCTGGCGTGTACTGGCATGGCGTCGTTACCACCACCGCCGACCTTTCCTTCGAGTTACGCGCCGCCGAACCGCTGGCGATTGGCACCGTTATCACGCCGACCGCGCATTTCGCCAACGCCCCCTTCGGCACGAATCCGTCGCAGCGGTTCACCGACATCCAGACGCCGGTAGAGGTCGTTTCACCGTTCAGCCTGTCTAACGCCACTGCACAGCCGTCAGTGCAACTAGGCTCGACCGCGACATTCACTTACACCCTGCTTAACACAGACCGACGAAACGCTAAGGGGAACGCTGCGCTTCTCCTTGCCGAAAGGCACCGCGCTCGAAAGCATCGGGGTCGATCTCAAAGACCCAACCGCACCAGGGCTAACCGGCGATACCTTCTCGATTGATGTGACCGTCCCTTCCTACCGCGAAACCGAACTGGTCACGATCGTCACCCTCAACCTGAGCGTTGATCCGGCGGCGTTCAAGAGCACGACCCTCGATCCCCAGGCACAGTTCTTTCAGCCTGGGACTACGCTTCCATGGGTCGCGCTTCCGCTCGACGTAGCAGATGGCACCGCTATTATGGGACGTACCTATCTACCACTTGTCTGGCGCTAACGCACCGAACGACACATGCGAAAGGGAGGGCAAGATCAACAGTTAATCTTGCCCTCCCTTTTATATGCATCCATCGGATATGTGTGTGCGTACTATATGATGGATGGCATGAACGATGTATGATCAATGGGCTGCCAGGGATATCGAGTAAACGAATGTCGCTCATCCCATGGGAGTGAGAGGAAAGTATGACAACGTATAAGAAACCTTCGGATGAAGAACTGCGCGAACGATCTGACGCCCACGCAGTATAAAGTGACGCAGCACGAAGGCACCGAGCCACCTATTCAACAACGAATATTGGAACAACAAAGAGCCCGGGATTTATGTCGACTCGTGTCAGGCGAGCCGCTGTTTAGCTCGCTCGATAAATACGATTCTGGCACAGGCTGGCCTAGCTTTACCAAGCCGCTCGATCAAACCAAGTCGTGACGCGCAAAGATCGCAAGCTGTTCATGACGCGCACGGAAGTGCGCTCCAGGGACGGCGATTCCATCTGGGACACGTCTTCGACGATGGCCCAGGACCGGACGGTCTGCGCTATTGCATGAATTCCGCGTCGATGCGCTTCATTCCGGTCGAACAGCTGGAACAAGAAGGTTACGGCGAGTATCTGTCACTCTTTGGCCAAGACGGAGGCAGATACTTGCAGGAGTCAAGGTTCGTCCGAAGTTGCCACGTTCGCGGGTGGCTGTTTTTGGGGCATGGAAGAACTGATCCGCAGATCCCAGGCGTGCTCGATACGACGGTCGGCTACACCGGCGGCACAGTGCCGAACCCGTCCTACGAGCGTATCTGCCGCGGCGATACCGGCCATGCCGAAGCAGTAGAGATCGTCTTCGATCCCCAGAAGGTGAGCTACGAGGCGTTGCTCGAATGGTTCTTCCGTATGCACGATCCGTCAACGGTCAACCGCCAGGGTCACGACATCGGCACACAATACCGCTCGGCGATCTTTTACCATAGCGATGCACAGCGCGAAACTGCCGAAAAGGTGAAGGCAATGGTCGACGCATCGGGCCGCTGGCGCTCGAAGGTTGTCACCGAGATCGTATCCGCTCAGCCGTTCTATGCTGGCGAGGATATCATCAGGATTATCTTGCAGAAGCATGTCGGCGGCTATAGCTGCCACTACGTACGACCCTGGACCTATAGCGAAGGCGTCGCCGCGGCTCCTAAGTCCAACCCCAGTTCACGCCATCAAAGGAGCGTGGGTGCGATCCTATGTCACGACATTTTTAATACGCTCGCATTAGGTGACATCTTCTATTGTATGTTAAACTTCCGGCCATATGATTTAGATGCACGAACAATGACCGCCTACAATGCACGATTTCTGACGACCCAGAGTCCTAATATACTCTTGCGCACCCCTGGCGTTGGTCCTCTCGTCATCGGTCGTCGGTCGTCGTTGACTATGTACGGAGTGTGTTTGTGAATATACTCGTGACCGGCGGTGCCGGCTTTATCGGCTCGAACTTCGTCGATTACTGGCTGGAACGTTATCCCGACGACCATGTGTTGAACTAGATCTGCTGACCTACGCCGGCAACCTGGATAACCTGGACGACGTTGTGCACGCTATGGTGACCGCTATACGTTTGTACGCGGCGATATCGGCAATGTAGATCTCGTCGAGCACCTGTTGCGCGAACACAAGATCGATACCGTCGTCAACTTCGCGGCGGAAAGCCACAACAGCCGCGCTATCCTGGACCCTGCCTCTTCTTCCGCACCAACGTGTTGGGAACGCAGGGCCTGATGGAAGCGTGTCGCCGCGCAGGAACGCCGCGTATCCATCACGTCAGCACCTGCGAAGTCTTTGGCGACCTCGACCTCGACAGCCCGGACAGCTTCGCGAAGATTACCCTTACCGCCCGCGCACGCCCTATAACGCGGCCAAGGCGGGTGGAGACTTCGTGGTACGCTCGTACCATGAAACCTTCGGGCTGCCGGTCACGATTTCCACCTGTGCGAACAACTTTGGCCCGTACCAGTTCCCCGAAAAGCTGATCCCGCTGTTCACCACCAATGCCATCGACGACCTCTCGCTGCCGCTCTATCGCTCAAGCGCCAACCGTCGCGAGTGGTTGTACGTTACCGACCACTGCCACGCTATCGATCTGATCATCAATCCTCGGCAGCCGGACCCTGCGCTTCATGACGCAGAACCACCTGCCCGGTGGCCAGCAGCTGAGCGCCCTCGCGACCGGGCAGTTCTCCGAGACGGCGTACGACGGGATGGGCTTCGGCCTCGGCTTCGGCGTCTTCGTCGACCCGGTGGCCTACAAGGTCCCCGCGTCCGCCGGCGAGTTCACCTGGGGCGGTGCCGCGAGCACGGCGTTCTGGGTCGACCCGGTGGAGCAGATCACGGCAGCGTTCTACTGCCAGCTGGTGCCGTCGAGCTACCACCCGATCCGCACCGAGCTGCGCTCGCTCGTCTACACCTCGCTGGTCGACTGACCGGTCTAGCCGAGCAGCAATTGG
>CAWAJS010000009.1:0-202542 GCA_963782315.1 uncultured Chloroflexia bacterium | reverse complement strand
GGCGTTCTCATCCCGATCAGGCCGCCGAAGCGACCGCGTCGAGCATCCGGCTGAAGCCACCGACCTGCAGCACCCCGTCGGGGTCGTAGGTCCGCGGCGACCTCGACCGATCCGCTGCAGCGTCTGGGGGCGGTAGGCCCTCCGGGCGGTGCGCTCGTCGTGAGCGGGACCGAAGTTCGGCCAGATCGTCCCGGTGTCCCACTCTCCCAGCGCCGCGAACAGCCCCTCCGCATGCTCGGCCGAGCCGGTGCCGGCCATGCCGACCGCGAGCACGCTGTAGCGGGCGGCACGGTGGTCGAACGCGTCCGGGTGCGGGCCGGGCTTCGCGTAGGCACCGCCGAGGGCGCGTACCTCCACCAGCACCTGGGGGGAGCCGGACCCCGGGCCGGCCACCGCGAGCAGCAGCTCGGCGGCCTCGGCCGGGAAGTCGCGGAGCAGGATGGCCGGATCGGTGACGGGCATCGGGTCGACCGGGTCGGCGTGCACCGAGTCGATCGCCGAGTAGGGCTTGAGGGCCGCGTCGTCGAGGGCCACCGGGGCGACGGCCCGGATCTCGTCGAGCAGCCGCGCCCCCTCGTCGGGCCGCCGGCCCACGCGAAGCGCACCGCCAGCGTCATCCGGCCGGCGAGCGGCGGCGGCACCTCGGGCAGGTCGGGAGCTGGAACAGGACGAACGAGGTCGTCCCCGCTCGGGCAGCGACGCCGACCAGTCGCGCCACCGGTCGATGACGGCCGGCGGCGTCCGCCGCGTCGAAGTAGACGGCCCCGCCGTAGAACGTCGGCAGCCGGATCAGGTCGAACTCGACGGCGGTGACGATCGCGGTCGCGCCCTTGCCGCCGCGCAGCGTGATAGAACAGATCGGCGTGCTCGGTCGGGGTCACCCGGCGGATCTCGCCGTCGCCGGTCACCACGTCGAAGGCGCGGACCTGGTCGGCGGCGATTCCGAAGGTCCGCGCCATCGGCCCCACCCCGCCGCCGGTGGTGAAGCCGACCACGCCCACGTCGCTGCGTCGAGCCGTTGAGCGGGGACAGGCCGTACGGCGCCGCCTGCTCGATGACCCGGCAGCCACTTCACCCCGGCGCCGACCCGGGCCCACCCCTCCGGGTGGACCGTCACCTCGTCGAGGCCGGCGGTCGTCACCAGCAGGTGCCCGGCCAGCGAGGACTCGGCCCCGTGCCCGGTGGCCTGCACCCCGACGGTGCAGCCGTGCCGGCGGGCGAAGCGGATCGTGGCGGCGACGTCCTCCGCGGTGCGGACCGCGACGACGGCTGCCGGCGCCATCTCGATGGCGAGGTTCCACGGCGAGCACAACCTGGCGTACTCCGGATCCTCCGGAGTGTGCAGGGAGCCGGTCAGCCGCTCGCGCAGCTCGGCGAAGGGGGTGCCCGCCGACGCGAGGGTCCGGCCGTCGTGGGTGACGTGGGGGCTGGTGGCCATGGTGTTCTCTCCTGTGTCCGGGCATCCGGTGTGATGCCGGGACGACGGTGCCGCAGCCCCCTTGAGCCGCAGTTGGAGCCGACTTGAGCCGCGCCTCAAGTCCCCTCCGGCTCGCCGACGAACCCGGGGTGCGGTGCCATGAACAGGCCGCCCGGGTCCACCGCGCGACGGACCGCGGAGAGCCGGGCGTGCACCTCGGGCGGGAACGGCTTGCGGGTCTCGGCGGTGGTATCCAGCATCGGCAGATAGCTGCGCCCGCTCGCCCACGGGGTCACCGCGTCCATGAACCGCGCCGCGTCGGCCCGTTGCCGGTCCCACCGGCGGGAGTCGGCCTCGAGACCCACGCCCAGCGCGAGGAAGTCACCGTCCAGGGCGGCGAGCGCCCCGCCGTCGGGGGCCGGGTGGGCCAGTGCTCCGCCGAGCTGCCGCACCTCGACCAAGGTCAGGGAGCTGCCGGACCGGGGGCCGGCGGCCTCCAGCAGCGCTGCGACGGCAGGGTCCGGGAGGCCCGTCAACAGCGAGCTGCTGGCGTACGCCGCGGTGGGGCCCTCCGGCTCGAGGTGCAGCCGGGCCAGGGAGGCCGCCGGCACCCGGGCCACGGTGTCGCTCTCGGGAGCCAGCGCCCGCAGCGGCGCCAGCACCTCGGTGCAGAACGGGTCCGCACCCAGGACGGCGGCGTCGATCATCACCAGCCGACGGCCGCGCAGCGGGGCCGGCACGGACGGGTCGGCGGGGGTGGTGAGCAACCGGAACGACGAGGTCACCTCGGGCGGCGCGACCGCGCACCAGGCCACCCAGCCGGCCAGGACCCGGTCGGCAGCGATCCAGTCCCAGGCCAGCGACCCGGCGACGACGGTCGTCAGCGGATGCAGCCGGAACTCCAGGGCACAGACCACGCCCAGCGGCGTACCGCCACCCCGCAGCGCCCAGAACAGCTCAGGCTCGTGGTCCGCGGTGGCCCGCACGAAGGTTCCGTCGGCGAGCACCACGTCGGCGGCGGTGACGGCGTTGCACTGGAGCCCCAGGCGTCGGCCGTACCAGCCGACCCCCCCGCCGATGGAGTAACCGACCACCCCGACGTCCGGGGACGTCGGGTGCAGCGCGGCCAGGCCGTGCGAGCCGACGGCCGCGGTCAGGTCGCCCCAGAGCACCCCGGCCCCCACGCGGGCGATCCGGCGTGCCGGGTCGACCCGGATCTCGTTCATCGCCGACGTACGCAGCAGCACGGCGTCGGCGAGACGGCCGGCCAGCGGCGGCGCGCCGTGTCCGGTGCCCTGGGCAGCGACCGACAGCCCGGCGGCCGCGGCCGCGCGAACCACCTCGGCGACCTCGTCGGGGTCGGCCGGGTAGGCCACGGCGGCCGGCCGGTCGTCGACCATCAGGTTCCAGGGGGTGCGGGCCAGGTCGTACGCCGGGTCGCCGGGCAGGTGCACGGCCCCACCGCAGAGCCCGCGCAGCCCGGAGGCCCGCAAGTCCTGCTGCACTGTCACGGACGCCTCCTCGCTGCGGGGTCACCGATCATCGCCGGAGCCGGTTGAGAGGGACTTGAGACCGGCGCGTCCGCCGAGTCCGCGACCTCGTCGAGGACCCGGCGCACCGTGGCCGGGGTCACGAACACGCGGCGCGCGATCTCCGAGTGCTCCAGGCCGGCACCGGCAAGCTCGACGATCCGGCGCTCGGTGGCGGTGAGCCGCCGGGTGTGCTCGGCGCAGGACTCGACCGGGTGGCCGCGTTGGCCGAGGAGCTCCTGGGCCAGCGTGTGCAGACCGGCGGCGCCGGACTGCTCGGCGCTCCGGTGGGCCTCGAGCAGCAGCGGGACCGCTTGGACGTCAGCGACCCGAGCGAGGCCGCCGAGCGCGCACTGGGCGCGGGCCAGGGCGACCGCTGCCGTCGTCCCGGCAAGCAGTCGGACCGCCTCCCGCAGGTCATCGACGCCGTCCTCGCCGCGCAGCTCACCGAGCTGGCAGAGCCCCCGTCCCAGGTAGCTCGGCGCCCCCCACCGACGTAGCAGCCTCACCTGTTCCTCGGCCAGGGCCACGGCGTCCGGGGTCCGGTTCATCGCGTCCAGTGCCGCCGCCCGGATCTCTCGCCACGGGTTCCAGACCGGGTTGACGATCGCGATGCCCGGCGGTATCGCGTCGAGCCGGGTCAGGGCTGCCTCGCTGCTGCCCTCGGCGACCAGCAGCCGAGCCATCGCCTGCTGGAGGACCCGGCCACCCTCGCCGGACGGCACGTGGGTGCCCGCCACGTCGGCGACCCGTCGCGCCGCCGCGGCGTCACCGCGGTCGAGGTGGCACCCGATCTGGAAGGCCCGGGTCATCGCCTTGCCGATGTCGGTGCCGCCCCACATGTGGTCCTGCTCCAGGGCGTCGTCCAGGCACGCGAGCGCCTCGTCCAGCTCGCCGCGCTGCCAGCGCCAGAAGCCCTCCCACACGTTGATCGACAGCGTGGCGAACAACGAGCCTCGGGCCGCCGCTGCCCCGCGGGCCCGGATCCAGAAGTCTCCCAGCGGGTCGTCGGCGAGGGTGCGTACGATCGCCGCGTTGATCCAGAACAGCCCGTCGTCGACCGCCATCAGCCGGTCGTCCTCGTGGGCGCGGCGGGCCATCGTCGTCGCCAGCTCGCGATCGGCGCCGTCGGCGAACGCCTGCAGGGCCACCGTGGCCGCCAGCATCTGCGCCCCGGGGCCGGTCCCGTCCGGGTCGGGGGCCGGCGTGGACCAGCCGTCCTCCAGGGAGTGCAGGAAGCCGCCCATCCGCTGCAGCGCGAGGAGGCCCTGCCGGTGGTCGGCCAGGTGGTCGGGCAGCTCGGCCACCGCCCGCCGGGCGAACCCGGTGGCCACTCCCGGGGGACTGGCGAAGGTCACGTGTGGCGGCGCTGTTCCCAAATCTCACAGCTACGCTATCTGCGCTGGCAGTTCGTTTCTTGCCTGGTCCGACTGACCGTGACGGTGACGAAGCAAAACGTGGTTGGGATAGCGAATCCGCTATTGCGCCGTCGTTCCTCACCCAATCGACTTATCATGCGGCAGCCGTAAATAACGAGACGCCGCGATCCGGAACCGAAGCATAACAATCGTATCCATATATATCGACGCCCGCACGTCAGAATGACACACCATGAACAAGCGAACTACCGCACGTTTGCATACAGAATTACGCGAACGATGGGGTTTTGACACCTTTCGCCCCGGACAGGAGGAGGCGATCCAGGCGTTGCTCGATGGACATGACGTACTCAGCGTCCTGCCTACGGGCGCGGGTAAATCGCTGGTCTACCAGATGGCGGCCTATCTGCTCCCAGGTATTACGGTCGTCGTGTCTCCACTGCTCTCCTTGATGAAGGATCAGGTCGAAGCACTCGAAGCACGTGGTCTCACCGTGACCGTCGTCAACAGTACACAGAATGAACGCACATATGCAGAAGAACTTGCCGAAGCCGAGCGCGGCGAATCCAAGCTCGTGTATGTGACGCCGGAGCGTTTTTATAACAAGGACTTTATGGCGCGTCTGCGCAAGATGGATGTGTCATTGTTTGTGATCGATGAGGCACACGCGGTCTGCGAATGGGGGCGCGGCTTTCGACCGGCATACCTCGACCTCGAAGATGCGATTCGCAAACTTGGGCGACCTCCAGTGCTGGCGCTGACGGCGACTGCGACACCCTGGGTCCGCCGTGATATGGTCAATTGCCTGGGTATGCGCGATCCCCGTATCGTCGCGCATGGCATCGACCGCCCTAATTTCTTCTTCGAAGTGCGGCGTGTTGAGAACGAACATGATGACCGCCGCGTCCTCGAACAGTTGCTGACTGAGAGCGGATCACGGTATCCGGAGGGCATTGCCGAACAACTCGACGGGGCGATGCAGGGCAGCGGTATTATTTATGTGGCAACCACCAGGGCGGCGCGCGAAACCGCGCAATGGCTGCAAGCCTGGGGCATCGCCGCCGACTATTACCATGGTCAGCGGAGTAAAGCCGACCGTGAACGTGTGCAGGACGCCTTCATGTGTGGCGAGTTGCGGGTGATCACCGCGACGAACGCATTCGGGTTGGGAATCGATAAGCCCGATATTCGTTTCGTCATCCACCGCGACGTGCCAGGGAGCTTGGAAGCCTATTACCAGGAGGCTGGACGCGCCGGACGTGATGGCGCGTTTGCCCGTTGCACGATCATCTACCGTCCTGGCGACCTTAGCCGCGCGTCGTTCCTGAACGGCACTGGTGAACTTACCCGCGAGGAAGCAGTGCGAGCACATGCAGCGCTCGTGATGCATCCCGAAACGAGCGTTGCGAACCTTTCGGCTATTACCGGCCTGAATAAACGTGACGCGGCCCAATTTCTCAAAATCGTGCGTGCAGAGAAGATCGTCGAAGTCAAGCGGGGGCGTGTGCGTTTGATTCGCACAGAAGTCGATCCCTATGCGCTGCCGTTAGCATCAGAAAAACAGCGCAAGGCATATGAAGAAAGCAAACTCGACATGATGCGGGGCTACGCGGAAACTAATGAGTGTCGTCGCCGGCATATTTTGGCCTATTTCGGCGAAACATTCGAAAATAGTGTCTGCGGGTGCTGCGATAATGATGTTGCACGCACGGATCGGGGCGTCGTGGTTCCCGCTACAACAACTGCTATCGCTTCGCCGTTTGCCGCGGGCGATTCGGTTGTGCATCAGCGCTGGGGAGCAGGCATTGTCGCACGTGTCGATGCCGACACACTTACGGTGTTGTTCGACAGCGTTGGTCATCGCTCGCTCGCGCTGGATGTAATCCAAAGCACTGATCTGTTGCGTGAAGCATGATGGCGCCACTGTACAGGCACATATGTTGCTCCCATCGTGCTTAGCTATAAGAAGGAGAACTATGATGGCAGAAACGAAGAACGAACTTCCGGAAGCGTTCACCGAGCAAGAATCTGCGCCAAAAGCAACACAGGTATACGACGATGATCCGACGAGCGAGCGCGAAACTACCAGTACCGGGCTCAATCGTGTAGACGAAGGCTCCAAAGAATCATTTCCCGGCAGCGATGTGCCCTCGACATCGCCGCCAACCACGCTTGCCGACACGCCCGCCGAACCTACAGCCTAACGTTGCCGCGTTCTGCCGGAGCATTTGCTCCGGCAGGATTGTAGTTAATCGTGTTCGGTTTCGTGCGCCCGGGCTTCGAGGACCGCCTTCAGATGCGCCATCCCTAGCCGTGGGCTGGATAAGAAACGTTCCTGCACCGCCGCCGGGAGTGTGGCGACGACACGCGCCATCGAGGCCTGAGCAAGCACTACCACGTCAACATCGTCCACCAGATTCTGAAACGCCTCGACTAACAAAGCATCGTGTCCGGCTGCGTCGCCGTCCTGCAAACGTGCGAACGCACCCTCGACCAGCATCGGCACGATCCTGACCGGATGATCGACCCCGGCAGCAGTTCGTTGCAGTAAGCTAAGCGTCGGCTCCAATGTAGTCGGCAGCGTTGCCACGATGCCGACGCGCTCGTAATCGCGCACGGCGGCTTTCGCCATCGCCTCGTCGATACAAACAATCGGGATAGCGACCTGCTGTTGTACACGCGGCACCAGGTCGCGGATCGACGAGCAGACATGCAGGATGCCTTCGGCGCCGATGCTTTCGGCGATGCGAACATACTGCGTCAGCCGATCCTCGATGTCTTCGATGGTGCCGCCATTTCTGAGATGCGGCAGGATCGAATCGTCCATCAAATTGATGACTTCATATGCTGGGAGCAGTTCGCTTGCCAGCGCGTTCAACGGTTCAATATTCACTGGGGCGGTATGGATAATCGCGAGCTTTGGCATGGCAAGGTCCTTTGTGTACACCTGCCCATCATATCATCGTCGCCAGCCGTTCCGTTGCTTGCACCGGGGCGCAACTTCTGTCATAGTGTGCGCCGATGTATCATCGCTTATGCCGTACTCCGGCCCGCTCGCGCGTGGGAATGTTCAATACGTGACACATCGAGCCTGAAAAACAGGCTATGATAGCTGGCAGTGTCGGATGTGTCACGTACTCATGACCTTTGTCCTGCAACGAACCAGCCTCGGTCAGCGTATAACAATGAGGACTGAGCTCGATAAGGAAAGACGTAGATGAGCGTATCATTTCAGCAGGAGCCGTACACAGGCGGTAATTGGACTACATGAAAACGATAAAGCCCTTACACATCAGTTTGCTCATGCTCCTCGGCATGTTGCTTGTGCCGGCGTACTTCGCCGCGCCGGTTGCAGCCCAGGATCGCTCGGTGCTGGTCGAGCGCCGCGATGGCGATTTTACTATCGAGCAGAACGGCGATGTCCTGGTCAAGGAAACATGGCAAGTGCAGTTCAACGGCACGTTCAGGTTCGCGTTTCGTGCGATCCCGCTTGATCGTGTCAATGAGATCGATGAATGGTCGGTGAGTGAGAACGGACAGGTGTACGAGGAAAGCTCCAGTGGCGATCCCTATACTTATGAACTCGATTACACAGGTGGAGAGCGCAAAATCACCTGGTACTTTGAGCCAGCCACCGACGAAACGCGTACTTTCGTCCTTGCGTATCGGCTTCAGGGCGCGGTGCGCATCTATGAAGGCGGCGACCAGTTCTGGTGGAAGTTCATTGAAGCCGATCGCGGGTATGAAATCCGTAATTCGACGGTACAGGTGCATGTCCCTGGCTCGTTCCAACCCAACGAGCTACGCGCATCCACGTACGAAGGCAACACCGAGCAGGTTGAGAACGCTCGCATCATCGACGGACGCACCATCGAATACACCGGGGGATCGTTCGGCGAAGGTGATGTGTGGGAGATTCGGGCGCAGTTTCCGCATGGTGTCGTGACTTCGCCTGAGCCATCATGGCAGGCAGAGGATGACGCGAACCGTGCCGCCGCGGATGCGGAAGCCGCAAGAATCGCCGCTATCCGGCCGATCTACGACCTCGGCTTCGGCGCGGGTGCGCTGGTCGCATTCGTTGGTGGGTTGCTGGGTCTATACCTGCTCTGGTATCGCCGTGGGCGCGACGCGCCAGTGGGTGCCATCGCGGAGTTCTATCCCAAGCCACCCGAAGATATGCCTCCAGGCGTGGTCGGCACGTTGCTGGACGAATCAGCCGACATGCAGGATATCCTGGCGACGATGATCGATCTTGCGCGACGCGGCTACATGGAAATCCAGGAACAGGAAGCGTCGAGCGGTATCTTTTCGCGGTCGCAGGACTTTACCTTTGTGTTGAAGGAAGCCGACGCCCGTTCGCTGCGTCCGTACGAGCAGAAGTTACTGCGGGCGATCTTTGGCAAAAAGACCTCGCGCGATATGTCCGACCTCAAGGAAAAGTTCTACAAGATCATCCCTGAGCTAAAAGAGGACATGTATGCCGAAACCGTGACCGCCGGATACTTCAGGGAAAAGCCCAACAAAACTCGCGCACGCTTCGGCTGTCTGGGTGTGGGATTGCTGGTCCTGGTCGGCGTCGGTGGCTTTTTCACCGTCGCGGCGCTGCCCTGCGTATATGTCAATGGCGTTCTTGCTCTGGATCGCGCTGTGTATCGTGCTGCTGGTGTTCGCGCTCATGAGCTTCTCGATGCCCAAAAAGACCGAAGCAGGCGCGACGGCTGCCGCGAAATGGCGAGCATTCCGGCGCTACCTGGAGTCGATGGATAAGTACACCCAGGTCGATCAGGCCAAGGACCAGTTCGAGCAGTACCTGCCCTATGCGGTCGCGTTCGGCCTCGAAAAAAGTTGGGTACAACGCTTCGAGCGGGTCAACACGCCAGCGCCAACCTGGTACCAACCCTATTATGGCCCCCATATGTATCCGGGCGGCTATGGGCGTGGGTACAACACTTCAGGCACTGGCTCGAATACCAGTTCGGGCGGCGGTGGCGGTGGTGGCGGACGCACGCCGTCGCTGGATAGCGCGGCGGGCGGTGCCTTCACTGGCCTCAACGCCATGAGCGCAGGATTTTTCGGTATGCTCAATAGTGCGTCGTCAACGTTCACCAGCGCACCTTCGAGTTCCGGCTCCGGTGGGGGAAGCGGTGGTTTCTCCGGCGGTGGCGGTGGCGGCGGTGGCGGCGGTGGTGGTGGTTCGAGCGGCTTTGGATAGATCGCGTGCGTCAAGTGTTGGGAACGTAGCTAGAAGGACCAATTCCGCATGAATAATGGCAAAATGGTTGGCGGCATCCTGATCGCGGTTGGCCTGGTGTTGTTCGTGGTCGTGTCGATATTCATTGGCTCGGGTATCCCTTCGGGGCAGGTCGGCACGTCTGGTGCAATCCTGGGTATCGGCGTTTTCGGCGTGCTGCCGTTGCTGATCCTGGGCGGTGGTGGGCTGTACCTGTTTATGCGCGGGCAGAGCGAAGCCCGCGACATGGAAGGCGTCCGCAAGAAGGAGCGTTTGCTCGGCATCATCCAGGCGCAGGGTAAAGTGTCCTTGAGTACCATGATGCTCGAGTCCAAGATGTCGCGGGATGATGTCAAGACCGCGATCTACGATCTGGTTAATTTGGGGCTGTTTTCGGGCTACATTGACTGGAAAAGCCAGACCTTTTATTCACAGGACGCCTCGCGGGTCGGCAGCAACAAGTGTCCGAACTGTGGTGGCATACGTGAACTGGTTGGCAAGGGTGTCGTCAAGTGCCCATACTGTGGCGTCGAACTGTTCATTCCGCCCGATGCACCACAGACTGTCGCCACGCCCGAACAACCACCGGCGGGAACCGTCCCGTCGAATCAAGGTCAACCTACAGCATAACGATTTCTTTCCCGTATATAAGGAGTATGGCAATGGCACGGATTATTGATGTCGTCGAGTTCCTGGATGAAACTGGTACCGAGATCGTTCACCGCGAGCCTGAAGGTGGCCCCGGCGACTTTCGGCTTGGCTCACAGGTGATCGTGCGTGAATCGCAGCGGGCGGTGTTCTTCCGTGACGGCAAAGCGTTGGACATGTTCGAGCCGGGACGCCATACGCTGACAACCTATAACATCCCGATCCTGGCGAGCCTGATCAATCTGGTCACGAACGGCAAGACACCATTTCCGGTGGAAGTCGTGTTCGTGAACATGGCCCAGTTCATCGACCAGAAGTGGGGAACCGCCGAGCCGTTGCCCTTCCGCGATAAGGACTTTGGTTTGGCACGTCTGCGGGCGTTTGGCTCCTATGCTTTTCAGGTCGAGGATCCTAAGCTCGTGGTGAACACTATCGCCGGACAACAGGGCATCTTCAACACCAGTGAGATCGAGGGCTACCTGCGCGGTATTATCGTGCAGCGCTTTATCGAAACGTTGGGCGCTCTGAACCGCTCGCTGCTCGACTTGCCAGTGATGTATGGTGAGATCGCCAATACCGTCCGCACACGGGTGCAGCAGGACTTCACCGCACTAGGTCTGGAGCTTACAGCGCTGTATGTCAACGCGATCACGCCAACCGAGGAAACTGCGAAGGCGCTCGACGAGCGTGCCTCGATGGGCGCGATCGGCGACATGGATCAGTACCTCAAGTTCAAGTCGGCGCGCGCGCTCGGCGATGCTGCTCTCAACCAGAGTGGTGCCGCAGGAACAGGTGTCGGGCTAGGTGCTGGTATTGGCCTGGGTGCGGGGATGGCAGGAATGATGGGCCAGGCGTTCCAGCCGCAGCAGCAACAGGCTCCAGCGGCACCCGCCGCAGCGGCCGCCAACGCTCCGATCACCAGGGCTCAGGTGCAGGATGCGATTGATGCGCTCGACATGCGATTCTCCAAGGGCGAGATCAGCGAAGACATCTACAACCGCATGATCGGCAAATGGGAAGCGCGTTTGAAGGAACTCGGATAAGTGTAGAGCAATACGCGCAGGGCGGGCGGTCATCACTGTGATGACCGCCCGCCCTTTGTTGTTCGCGCCTACGAGTTAGTGGTGGGTGGGGTGCTATAGCGGCTTTGCAAGAACAGGAAGTCGCCCACACGGCGCAGGGTCAGCAAGTGGCTGCGTGGGGGGGCGTCCGGGCTGAACGCGACGCCTTCCACCAGGCCTGGGCGTCGCTTTTCGTCGCTGCTGCCGACCATAACTGGGCTGAATGTCACGAACTCGTCGTCGATGACACCGGCTGCCAGTAGACCACCGTAGATGTTGGGCCCGCCTTCGGAAAGCAGGTGCGCCACGTTATACTCTCGCCGCAACGTATGCATCAGTTCAAGGTAATCGAGCGTGGCTCCGGTCGCCATGACACGCACATTCGGCAGATTCGCGGCGACGGCTTGCGCCGCTTGCGCACCGTGGTCGGTTGTGACGACCAGCACATGTACATCTGGGTCATGCAGCGCCACCGATGCAGTTGGCAGCTTACCGCTGCGTGTGACGACGACGTGCAGGGGTATCGGGGCACGGGCTTCCTGCTCACGTAGCCATTCCCATGCTGCCGTATCGTCGGGAAAGATCGCTGATGCGGTCCAGCGTTGGCGCGGCGCGTCCGCCAGCGCGCTGGCACCGATCAGCACCGCATCAGCGCGGGCACGCAGTAGCGCCATGCCCCAGCGGTCATGTCGGTTGAACCCTGACACCGGACCGCCGCTGCTTTTCCCTGGCTCGTTGAACGAAATGCGCCCGTCACGCGATGTAACGAAGTTGGTATAAGCATAGGGTCGCTCAGTGGGGGCGGGCATAGGCCAGCGCCCGTAGATCGCCTGGAACTCCGGCGGCAACACACGTCCTGCGGTCGTATCGTCGTCGAACAAGCAATCGAACGGGTTGCCTGGCCCTATAACCTGCATTGGTACCTCCTGTCTGTTCTGACAACATCGATCATTCTTGTCACCGCTCTCGCTCTGTTGATCGTCGCCTATTGATTCGCGTGCGGTCCGGTAATCAGCCCCAGGAATTCGGCGCGTGTCTTGGGGTCGGTCTTGAAACGTCCGCGCATGGCGCTGGTGATCATGCTCGCGCTTTCTTTACGGACGCCGCGCATGACCGAACACATATGTACGCCCTGCGCGACGACGCCAACGCCACGCGGTTGCAGCGTCGTGTTCAGGAAGTCGGCGATCTCGACGGTCATGCGTTCCTGCACTTGCAACCGCCTCGCATACATTTCAACGATGCGCGGAATCTTGGACAGACCGAGTACCTTACCGTTCGGGATGTAGGCGACATGTGCATGACCATAAAACGGCAGCATATGGTGCTCGCAGAGACTATAGAAATGGATGTCACGCACGATCACCATCTCGTCGTAATCGACCTCGAAGATCGCGTCGTTGATCATCGCGGCGGGGTCGATATGGTAGCCAGCGGTTAGCTCGGCGTACATTTTGGCGACCCGCAGGGGCGTGCGCTGCAACCCCTGGCGTGTGGGGTCCTCACCGATGCCATGCAGGATTGTGCGTACCGCGTCTTCGGTCGCCGGATCGCCGGTGACGACGATCTGCTCAAGTTTGCCGTTGGTAAGATGCGCCAGGTCGTCGTCCCATCCATTGTGTGAAAGTTCATCCATCTATGATTCTCGTATTGTATATATGTCGCCGCTACCATGCAAAGGCGTGCATATCTGCATCTCGAGCCCGGTAGTCAGTGGTCTGTTGTCGGTAGTACGTTACACAAGCCAGCGCGCCGCCACGAGCGGCAAGTCTTTGAGCGGTCCGCGCTCCTGACGTGCCGCCGGAAGCGAGTCCAGGAACAATCGACCGTAGCGTTTCGATGTGAGGCGACGATCCAGGATGGCGACAATGCCGCGATCTTCCTTCGAGCGGATCAGCCGACCAAAGCCCTGCTTGAACTTCAAGATCGATTGTGGCACCGCAAAATCGTTGAACGCATCGTCAAACTGTTCCGAACGCGCCGCGAAAACCGGGTCACTTGGTACGGCGAACGGCAGTTTCGTGATCACCAGTACGCTGAGTGCGTCGCCCGCCACATCCACGCCTTCCCAGAAGGAACTGGTGCCGAGCAGGACGGCGCGTGGTGTTTCACGGAAGCGCTGCAATACCGAGCGGCGGGAACCGTCGATACCCTGACCCAGTAACACGATCTCTTGTTCTTCCAGGGGTTCTTCCAGGGCGCGATAGGTTTGGCGTAGCGCCGCCGTCGATGTGAACAGTGCTAACATTCGCCCGCCCGTTGCGGTGGCAAGCTTGACCAGGGTGTCTTCCAGTACCTGCTGGTAGGTACGGTCGTTGGGTTCGGGCATGTCCTCCGGTAGATACATCAGCGTCGACGCCTCGTAATCGAAAGGCGAATCCAATTGGAGTTCGTCGATTGGAGCATCCGCGAGGCCAAGCCGATTTTTGACATAGTCAAACGAGCCATCGATCGAAAGCGTGGCGGATGCCAGGATCACAGCTTCTTTGTTGGCGAATAGCTGCTTTTCGAGCAGTTCGCCGACATGCAGTGGTGCGGCGTGGATACGCAGTTCGTCGCGGGCGCGCTCGTAGGCCAGCCAGTGGATATACTCGGTGTCGCCATAGACCAGTTTGCTGCTTTCGATCACCGTGTCCACCGCGAAGTTTGCCAGTGATGACAATCGGATCACCAGTTCTTCATAGTTGGTCAGATCGGCGTGTTCCAACGTGCGGATATGTTCTTCGAGCTTGGTCAGACCGCGCCCGATATCTGCGAGCGGGAGCATCAGATTTTCCCAGCTTTGCTGGATCGTCTGCCAGTTACGGGAGGCGCGAGCCTGGGTCGTCAACCTCAGACGTTGCTCGTAACTGTTGTCGTGACTCGAGCGCTGGATGTACTCGCGTAAACGTCCCCACCAGTCGTAGCTTGCTGCGCGGACGCGCTCGACCAACGGCCTGATCGATGCGGCGAAGCCTTCGGCACGGTCGAGATCGCCCTGCGATGCCGATGATCCCGCCCAGAAATTTGGGAGTTCCGAGAGGAGTCCGCCGACGACCCGTGCTCCACCCACTGACCATATTTCGTCCAGGAAGTGCAGAAAGACCGCCTGATCGAGCCGCCAACCGAGTTGGTCGGTCGCTACATCCTCCAGGTGGTGCGCTTCATCGATGATCACATGATCGTAGGGCGGCAGTACTTTTCCATCGGCCTTGAGGTCCGACAGCAGGAGTGCGTGGTTGACGACGACGACGTGCGCGGCTTCGGCGGCGCGGCGAGCGCCAAAGAAGAAACAGCGGTCGAAGGCGGGACAGCGCGGGCCTGTGCAGGTATCGATGCTCACGTTGACATCGTTCCAGACCCCCGCTTCCTTGTCGGCGAGCGCCAGTTCGGCGCGGTCCCCGGTCTTGGTTTCACGCGCCCACAGCCCGATCTTGATCATGGCCTTGGCCTGTTCGGGTGCCAGTCGTTCGGATCGACGCAGCGCGTCGAAGCGGCGCAAGCACAGGTAGTTCCCGCGTCCCTTGAGCAGTGCTGCCGTAAACGGCTTAGCCTCAATGTCAGTGTGCCGGATTACGCTCCGGTCGATCACATTCTGGAGGCTTGGAATATCTTTGAAGTACAACTGGTCCTGAAGGTTGATCGTGTTGGTTGACACCACCACGCGCCTGCCCTGCTCAGCCGCGTATTGCGCGGCAGGCACCAGGTACGCCAAACTCTTGCCTGTGCCGGTTCCAGCCTCCACGACCAGCGTGCCACCTTCATTGAAGGTTTGTGCCACGTTCTCGGTCATCGTGACCTGCTGGGCGCGTGGCTCATAGCGCTCAAAGGCGCGACCAAGCGGTCCGTCCGGCGAAAAGAACGCGGCGATCGCGTCGAGGTCGAGTTGGCTTGTCGATCCGGTCGGTTCAAGCGGTTTCAGATGCCTCCATTCGACACCGCCCGCGGTTTCTGGCTGGCTCGGTAGCGGCGTCGCCATGGCACGTTGCGCTCGCTGGCGCAACGCCGACTCGAATAACGGCTTGAGCGTCCAATTCGATTTGGACGACAGCCGCACGATTTCGTCGATTGCGCCGTCGTCGAGCTTATCAATCATCGCAAGCAACCGCAGGAATACCTGGCGCGTCACATCGGCGTCCGCGAGGGCACGATGCGCCTGTGGGTGAGGAATCTCCAGGGCATGGGCTAACGCGCTCAGGCTATACGAGGGCTGGTTTGGCAGCATCAGCGTTGCAAGCTCGAACGTATCGTAGCTTGGTTGAGAGATGCGTAAGCCCTGGGCAGCAAGCATGCCGAGGTCGAATCCGACCGAATGACCGATTACCGGATACGTGCGGATAAAACGCACCAATTCGGGCGCGACCGTGTGGAAGGATGGTGCGGATTCCAGTTCTTCCTGCTGGATGCCGGTTAACTGCTCGATCTTTATCGGCAGACTATAACGCGGCTTGATCAACCGCTGAAAGGTACCCTCGACAGTTTCGCCACGGAAGCGCACCGCCGCGACCTCGATAATCTCGTCGGTACCGGCTTCAAGTCCGGTCGTTTCTACGTCGAGCGTGACATAGACTGCTTGCACACGTTGCCCTTTCTACATCGTCCATCGGGAGCGTTCAGTCTGCATTACAGCCTGCCCTAACGTCATTGCTGTGCCATCACATGGCTATGTACCCACCAGCATGGCAGCTCCGTCGAAGATGAATATTATACCCTGTGCCCCCTTTAAACGTCGAACAAAGCGATATTTTAGGAAAAATACTAACAAAATATAAATATTGGTGATAATAAGTAACAAGCCTACTTGCATTTAATGTGACCAGGGTGTACGATACCCGTAGAACAACATGTTGTTGAGTAAAAATGGAGGAGCATACATTATGGGCTATCCAATTCTGACACGTTGCCCGATCTGTGAGGGCGAGCTTGAGGCGATCCGGCTGCAATGCCTGCATTGCCAGGGAACAATCGAGGGACATTTCGACCTTGGTAATCTGTTGCGGCTACACCGCGACCAGCTTCAGTTTGTCGAATTGTTGGTGAAGAATCGCGGCAATATCAACAAGGTCGCTGAGGAGCTTGGTGTATCGTACACAACTGCACGTAATCGTATGGACGATATCGTAACGGCGCTTGGCTACAATGCTGCACCACCTACACCGTCGGCGGAACGGCTCGATGTTCTTGCACGGTTGGAACGTGGCGACCTGTCGCCCGAAGCGGCGCTCGACCTCCTCAAGGAGACGCGCTAAGCGTACGGCTATGACAGGCAACGAGGAAGTAGCACCGGTGTACCTGGTTCCACAAACATCCAAGACGGGATCGGTATTGCCAATGCATGAGCTCCTGGTCGATGAGCGAGTGCCACGACAGCGCGTTCTGCGCCTGCGGATCACTGATGTAGTGACGGGCCAACTCAAAGTTGGATTGTCATTACCGGCGGGTCTGGTCAGCGTCGCCATGCGGATGGGCGCACGATTCGTTCCGGCGGGTCATACCAACGCGGAAGTGCTTGACGCCATCGCACGAGGTGATCTCGCCACGCCGTTGGTACTCGAAGACGTTGAAAATGGTGAACTTATCGAAATCAGCGTCGAAGGCTAACGACGCGACACCCATATGATGCACGAAAGGAACACGTAATGCCTCAACAAACCTTTAATACGGGTTCGAATATCCGAATCGTGATTCACCGCTGTCACGGCGACCTGACGGCGACGGGCGAGGACCGCCAGGATGTTGTTGTGCGGGGCGACCGTTCGCTCACCGATCATGTGACGCAGAATGATGGTGAACTGGTCATCAGCGGGGGGCAAGGCGATCTGCACCTTACGGTACCGTTTGGCGCGACCGTTGTCGGCATGCGTGTGTCGGGCGATGTCGAACTGACCAACCTGGCGGGCGCTGAGTTTGAATCGGTGGGCGGTGATGTCACCGCTCGTGATCTGGGTGCGCTTACGGTGAGCAACACTGGCGGCGACCTCGAAGCGCGGTTCCGTGGTGGTCCGGCACAGATCGGACGGGTTGGCGGTGATGTAGAATTGCACCAGGTCACTACACTGGTGCTTGACACCGTTGGTGGTGATGCGGAACTCAACGAGGTAGAAGAAATCGTCAGCCTTGGCCGCATCGGTGGCGATCTGTCGCTCCACTGGGCGGGACGGTTGAGCGCCAATACGCAGACGATGGTCGGCGGCGACGCCGAAGTACACTTGTTGCCGGAGGCGTCGTTCACGTTACGCGCTAATGTCGGCGGCGATGCATCCGGCGAAGGAATGCACCCGACCCAAGCCGAGCAGGAGGAGGCGTCGGTGAAATCTGACCTTTGGAATATCGAGGCCGGTGGTGGCGAACTTGTGGTAACCTTCGGTGATGGGATGACGACGCTCGTGTTGCGTGTGGGCGGTGATCTCGATCTGCGAGGTGGACAGGTGACTGGCGCATCCTTCAGCGGTGGAATGCAATCCGACTTCTTCGGCGGAGATTTCGCGGGAATCGGCGACGAAATGCGCCGCTTTGGACGCGAGATGAAGAACATGGGCCGCCAGATCGCCCGTGAGGTGGCACGCGAAGTGAGAACCTCGACACGTTCGGCTGCTCCTGGCGCGCGTCCGCGTATGCAGGTGCAGTTCAACGACAAGTCGTTCCAGTTTGATGCCGATCAGATCGACCGCCTGACGCGTGAAGCCCGCGAGGCTGCTGCCAGTGGCGTTGCACGCGCTCAGGAGGCCGTCGAGCGAGCGTTGGTTAACATGGTCAGCCAGCGTGATCGGGCGCGTGGTCCGGTTCCACCGAACGCACCCCGACCGCCGCAGGGCGTGCCAGGGGCGCCGTCCGCGCCACGCCCCTCCTATACGGGACAGACCGTGCGGATCGAGCGCGAAGCGCCCGCGGCAACGAGTTCGCCAGAGGAGACGCAGGCCGAAAAGTTGGCTATTTTGCGGATGGTTAGCGAAGGACGCCTCGCGATCGACGAGGCTGAGTCGATGCTACGTGCTTTGGAGGGGCGTGGTTCATGATTCCGCGATAGTTCGGCCCGCACGAGCAAGCGATGCTCCCGCGATCGCGGAGCTATTGCTCGAAGGGTTCGGACACGATTACGGTGGCAAGCTAAGGACACCGGAGGGCCGGCGCATGATGGAGCGTATTCATATGCTCCCAGGCCGGCTCACCGGTATTTTTGTCGTTTCCGTCGATGGTAGCTCTCCCATCGCCATGGCTGGATTTCGCACTCGTGAAGTGCGCTCAATGGTCGGGTGGATGGAAGAACAAATCACCATCGAGGAAATCGGTCTTGGCACCGCGCTCCTGCTCGAACTGCGTGCATCCATGAGTGAACCAGGAACGTATCAACCAAAAGGCGACGAAGCGTATTTGTACAATGTCGTCGTGACCGCTGCGTGGCGTGGCAAGGGCATCAGCGACCTGCTGCTCGAACATCTCCACCAGGAAGCGGAGCGGCGCGGAAAAAGGCGTGTTCTGCTCGAAGTGGTGGCAAATAACACGTGGGCGCGGCGTTTGTATGAACGCCAGGGTTATAGTGTCGTGCGGACGCGACGTGGCTTGCTGTCGTTGCTACGACTGGGAGTTCCTCCACGGCTACTTATGGCGAAGCCGCTGCCGTGATAGTGAAAGTGCTTGAATAATGACGACGGGCAGCAAATATTTGCTGCCCGTCGTCTATTCTGTAGCGCTTAAATCGTTTTGCTGTCAGGTTATGCTGCTGGTCGATTCTTGCGTGGACGCCCACCACGTTTTGGCCGACTCTGTTTTTCTTCGATCGTAATAACACGAAAGTGAATACGTGTTTTGTCCTTGATTGGACGAAAATCAAGCGCAAAACCAAGTTCTGTTGCTGCTGCGCTGAGGTTCTGACGAACGAGACGCTTCTCTTCGTCCTCAGCAATTGATACATCACCACCATACCCAGGCTCGATCCCGCGCATGGTGTCTTTGAATCCTTCGATAATGCGTGTACGTTGCTCACTGCGTCGTCGCCCGCTGCGACCTTTTTCTTTGGGGGCTTGCTCTCGCTCGGCGAGTTCTTCTGGTGAATAAAGCTGAATCTTCGCCATTTTTAATCCTCACTCCTTATGGACAATGCGTGCAAGCGTGATCAGTAACCCGGTGCAACATGTGTATACACAATGTTTCGGAACATACGCTTCGCAAAAATTTAAATGCCCAAAGTTAGGAAATACAGTGCTCGGATTCATATTCTACATTAAACCTGCCAGTTTGCAAGCATAAAAATGGCTATGCCTACATAATCGATTGTGTCGGAATCTTTATCCACCGTTCGGAGAAACTCGTTTGTCGGACCACTATGTACTTCATCGTCGTACTATGAGGATATACTCGCGAGCCACGTTTCGATCTGTGGTCGGATCGCGTGTGTTGCTTGTGCGCGGTGACTGATGCGGTTCTTTTCATGTGGCGATAATTCAGCCATCGTCGTGTCATCCGCGATCCCGAAGATGGGATCGTAACCGAAACCGTTTGTGCCGCGTGGTGCGTCGGTGATCGTCCCTTCGATCGTTCCACGTGCCTCGAAATGTGTTCCGTCCGGTAATGCGATCACGATCACACACACAAAGCGTGCGCTACGTTGGGATGTTGGAATATCCTTAAGTTTTGTAAGCACCAGGTTTGTTCGTTCGCTGTCACTGTTGACGTCGCCGTAGCGGGCTGAATATACGCCCGGTTCGCCGTTCAATGCGTCAACTTCCAGACCGGAGTCATCGGCTAATGTCGCGATGCCACTAATACGTGCGTATCCTTCAGCTTTGATCAACGCATTTGCCTCAAAGGTGGTGCCTGTTTCCGGAATCTCGTCGGTAATATTAACGTCACGTAGGTACAACAATTCGACCGGAAGATCGCCTAGTAGGGCCTGATATTCCACGAGTTTGCCGGGATTTGTGGTTGCAACGAGAAGCTTCGTGGCTACCGAAGATTGAGCATCAGTATAATTCATCATTGTCTTCCTATAAAAATGTATGACCGATATACGCGACCAGCAGGAATCGTACTGTTTTCCCGGCAATACACGCGACCTGAAATCGCCAGAAACCCAGGCGCAATGACCCCGCGGCAATGCCCGCCAGGTCGATCAGTGGCAACGGAATAGCCGCCAGTATGAATACGGTGAGCATACCCCAGCGCTGGACCCAGCCTTCAACGCGCCGACCGAGTGGGCGGTCGCGTAACATGTCGCCACCGCTTCGTCCAGCAATATACCCGGTCATCTCGCCCAGGCCAGCGGCAAGGCCACCGATAAGCCCGACCAGGAGCGGATCAAGCGTCGCCGATGCTTTGAGCGCAGCGGCGAGTGCGGGCGATGGAAGCACGATCGTCGCGCTCGACAGCAACGTCAGGACGAACAAAGCCCCGTAACTATATGCCCCCCAACGGCTCGCGTCGAATGGGACGAGGACGAGTGCTATTGTCAGCAGCACGGTTCCGGCGAGTGAAAGGATCGGCTGCCAGGGTATCTGGCGTTTGCGCGATTGCGGGGGTGGGACCGACGGATCGAGTGAAATGGGGGGCTGATGGTCCAACATTGCTACCCTGTGTATACGGGAATCGGCGAACAACAAAAACGACGCCCACTGTCTGGTGGGACAGTGGGCGTCGCATGTGGTGGGCGATACAAGACTCGAACTTGTGACCTCTGCCATGTCAAGGCAGCACTCTAACCAACTGAGCTAATCGCCCTCGGGACACAGGAGAGTATACCAGATGAACTATGGGCGTGCAAGTGATGTTTAACGGCAACTTTCCTTCTATTTTGGTCGTTTATAGTGATAGGATCACGGTATGCGATAGTGCGCTGAGCATAGCGCTATGAAGGTGAGCATGGATTTTGGCATCTGGTTCTGGTTGATAGTGATCGTCGGCATCGTTGTTCTGGTTCTGATGAGCGGTCTACTGATGGGATTCCTCACGTTCCTGATCAAAGTCGGTGTCGCAATCAGCCAGGCGCGTAAGCCGCCACACGTCGATGCGGGGGATTATCGCCTGGATCAAGGGCGTGACGTGCGTTTTGAGGACGACGACCGACGGCCAACCCCCGACCACAGAAGATGACGGCCGCCCAGCGGAGATGCGCCACGGCTGACGCCATTGATTAGGTAGTTTATGCTAGGCGCTGGTCAATGTTAGCGCGACAACAGCACTTTCTTAGCGACGCCATGCGCGATGGTGACACGGGCGATCTGTGGTCCTCGTCTGCCGTCCCTGGTGGCGAGGTCGGTCGCCGCCGAAAACACCAATGTTCCGGCTGCACCTTTGGGCGCACGGTCGGGTCGTCCCTGTCCGGCTGCTACGAAGGTCGAGCGCGAGAACTGTGGCGCGAGCTTCGCGATAAGTTTGCGGGCGATGTCGATCGTGCCGGGGGCGATGGTCGTCGCTCCGACCGGCATTCGTGTCGCAATGATGGGTGAAATCGCCGGAAGCTCAATCTTCGATTCCGTGACGGGCTTGACATAGGGGCTAGCCCAGGGGTCGCCAAGCAGCACGAAGCTGAGCAGGGTTTTGGCGTCGTCGGGATCGAGATACCCTTGCTGTTCGAGGGTGATACGCGCCATCCAGTCGCGGGCGAGCAACATCGCACGCCCGATCGGCTGCCCACGGCGCAGGTTCTGGAAGATTTGTTGTACCAACACATCGGCACCGCCCAGCGGTAATCTGATCGCGCCATACGCAGTGGCGGTGCAGCCGATGAATGCCAGGCTGCCGCGTTCCAAAAAGCGTAGCGCCATGGCATCCCCGGCTGACCGTCCCATGATCTCGGCACCATAGCACGCCTCGGTCACGCAGATCGTGCCAGGAACCAGTTCGTCCACATCCGGTGGCGTTAATGCGACTGGTAGCGGCTCGTCCGAGGCCGCGCCTGAAATCTGCCCGTACCAGTTCGGTCCTCCCGGCAGGCCATGCAGGTTGAAATACAGGATACGCCCCGACCGCCAGTCGACATCGGCGGGCGCGATACGCTGATCGCCGACGTCAGGAGGATAATAGAGCAGGGGTTGACGCGAGCCAAGTTCGCTGTAAATCTCCTCGGAAGGTTCGCGCCATGCATCCGCGCTCGCACCGTAGCCGTCGACGGGTGCTTTGGCACGGGCATTGGCGACCAATCGCCGCAACATTGGAATGGCAAGCCCCGAATCTGATCCATGTGAAACAAGCCAGCCTTCGTGGTAATCGATCGACCGCTGGATCAAGGCCAGCAGCAGTTCGCCGCCGTCCGCGCCGCCGTCGGGGAGGCGTGCCACGACGTAGTCAGGCACATGCTCGCTGCCGCCATCCGAGCCGTAGGGATTATCGCTATACACGACCTTGTCAGCATCCTGCGAGGGGTTTTGCAGACGGTGAAACGGAATCACGCCGTCACCGCCGACCAACAACACCGCATCGATGCGCTGATTTTGTTTCTCGATGCGCCGACGCGCCGCTCTGATCACATCGCGGATCGCATGTGCCACGCCATTGCCCTGTGCGTGTTGTGGCACGGGTGCGAGTCCGGCGAGGCCACCTACTCCTGGCTGGTCAACAATGAGGATTTCGCTCGAAAGGCCGCGCTCGGCGAGGGCACGTTGCAGCAGTTCCAACCGCCTTTCGATCTCGTCGGTGACGGCAGTGCCGTAGCGGCGTGTCAACGCCCCACGGTGTGTGACGAGCAGCGCGACGGTGTCGCCAGTCGCCAATGGGTGCGGTGTGCGCCCGAAAATGCGCTGGGTAGCACGTTGGATTTGCCCAAACACGTCCACCAGATCTGGTTCAACGTCAGCCTGGGGTGCCCGATCTCCGGTGCTTTGTCCTTTCGCCTGTAGCCCCCCATAGTGCGCGGAACCCGCGCCCTTAGTGCTTGGTTGTGCGGACGGGTTCGGTTTGCGCCCTTCGATGCTGAAGCTAAAACCGGGAACGTCGTTGAGGGCTGCGATGCGTTCGACCACGACACGCGGAAGTAACACATCCGGTGTATTGGTGAGAGCGACAGGCGGTGCATCGGGGGACCACAGCCGCCGCGCACTGATCCAGGCTGGGTCGCTACGGGCAGCTTCGCGCAGACGCTCGTGAACAATCAGCGGGTCGCGCGAAAGCGCCGCCGCCAGCAACGCCGCCGGTGCGCTGATGGGCACACGTTCGAGGTGCGGTGCCAGCACGAGGCGGGCATTATCGACTTCTTCCAGCCGGCGTAAACATTCCGCCAGCAAAATGCTCCACTCGTCGTGCTTGGGATAATCGGCATGCAGCTTTTCAAGCGCAGCCCGGGCGAGATAGGCTTTACCACGTCGTAGATCCGCAACGGCCTGAGCACTATTCAGTCGTGCAACTCGTTCTTTGGCGGATAGCTGTTCCGTGCCAGCGGGCAAAGCCGCTGCCAAGCCATGCCATGCCAGCGGTTCGAGTGGGTCGCGTCCAAGTGCCAAACGAAAGGATTTCGTCGCCAGACCCATATTCCGTTCACGCAACATAAACCATCCGCGAAACAGATGGAGCCGTGCGGCTTCGGGCGTGACGTTTGCGATCGCTTCGAGTGCTGTTCCTGCGAGGTCGGTCGCATCGACACGCAGCAATAATTCAACACCGGCAAAGGCATCGTCGAGTGGGTAGGGTATGAGCATGATGGACGACACAGGGAAACGAGCGTCCTCGTTCCCTGTGTCGCTACTTCCCTCCGTGAATCAAGGCTTCCAGCCCAAGCGCTGTCAGTTCCTTGATCGCATCCTTGAAATTTCCGTCGATTTGCACCACGGTTCGTAGTGCGGTGATCGCTTCCAGATAGCGCTTCTCGCGTCGCAGAATCTGTGCTTGCAGGTAGTGTGACTTCGCCGAGCTAGAATCAAAGGCGATTGCCTGTTCGGCATGCGCGTAGGCCAAATCATTTTTGCCTGCGTTGAAGTAGTACCAGCCCTGTAACTCGTGAAGTTCCGGGTCATTGGGCGCGATCGCTTTGGCGTCTTCGAGCGCGGATTCCAGTTTCTCCTGCCATCTGCCGTTGAGCGCTGCGCGTGCCAGCACCTTGAAGCCACCGATCTCGGTCGGTGCGTTCCTGGTAGCAATCTCGGCGAGCTGAATCGCCTTGCGCCATCCTTCGTGGGGATCGCTTTCCATATACACTTCGGCAAGGTAGGTCGCGGCTGCCGCGTGCTTATTGTCGAGCGTCAAGGCTGTTTCGAGCGAACGGCGTGCCTCGTTCCAGCGTTCCAGCTTTTGCTGGCAACGTCCACATTGTGCATGGCGATCCGCCGTTGGTGCCATTGCCAGGCCTTGCAGCGCCTTCTGCAGCGCGTCGTTCCAGCGTCCCTGTTGTGCCAACAATGCGCTGAAGGCGTCGCACAGTTCAGGTTGATCTTCGATCTCCTCCTGCGCTCGCTGGAGTGTCTTGACCGCCGCCGCTTCGTCACCAGTCTGCATCTGGGCCTTCGACAACGCAATCCAGTGTGTAGCATTCTTCGGCTCGGCGACAATGGCACGTTGGAGATGCTCGATCGCTGGTCGGTGGTCGCCCCGTGCGGCGAGCAGGTTGGCGAGTTCGGTGCGCCAGGACGCCTTGTTGGGTCGCAGTTCGAGCGCACGCTGTAATAGCAGGATACGTTCGTTAGGTGCATAGAACTGTGCCAACTGGTGCAGAAGGTCGGCATCACGTGGGTCGAGGTCGGCGGCGGCTTGCAGCGCCTTGCGACCGCGCTCGGTTTTGCCATGTGTAATTGCAAGGTTGGCGAAATGCAGGAGCCATTGTTTTGTCAGTTGTGGTCCACCACGTTCGGGCGGGTTGGCAATGGCACGTTCGAGGGCGTCGATCGCGGTTTGATAATCGCCGTGTTCTTCTGCGACAGCCGCGAGTTGTCGCCATGCGTAACCGTCGTTCGGGGCGATCTGAATTGCACGCTGCGCGGCCTTCCAGGCGCGTTCGATTTGCCGCCCGTGCGCCAACGCCTGACTCAGAGCAATCCAGGTCGCCGCGCGCGCGGGTTGTAGCTCGGTCGCCCGTTGCAGATGATCCAGGGAGGCTTCGGTTTCGCCGCGTGCCAGCAGCGTTGTTCCCAGACGCAGGTGGTAGCGTCCGTTCTCCGGGTCAAGGATCGCCGCACGACTATAATGTTCCACCGCACGGGGTAAATCGCCCAGGATTTCGGCGCCCTGTCCAAGCAGTGATTGCACGGTGGCGTCCGTCTCATCCAGTTCGGCGGCGCGTTCCGCGGGCGGCATGGCATCCCCGGCGCGTCCGAGCGCCAACAAGATCACGCCCGTGCGACGCAATGAGCGTACTCGGTCAACCACTGGTAGCTCGTCCGAGCGTGATGCGGACAGCAGCATTTTGAGGGCGTTTTCGTAATCGCCGCTGATTACCAGCGTCCACCCCAACTCGGCACGCCATACTGGCTGCTTCTCGGCTTGCCGCAGCAGATAGAGCGCGGCGTCGAGTGCTTGTGATGACTGCGGTTCGGGCGCTTCATCCTCATGGACTGGCTCGAACTGCTTACGTAGTGCGAGCGCCAGCCATCCGGCGGCTTCAGAATCTCCGGGACGATGTTCGTGGGCGATACGGAGCAGACGCTGGGCTTCCGATGTTTCGCCGCGTTCCAGGGCGAGCTTGCCAAGCAGCATGGCGGTGTTGGGGTCTTGCCGACCCTTCATCGCCTGTTGCAGCGCCCGCCGTGCAGTTTCGCGATCACCTTCGGCGTAGCAGATCTCACCATACAAGCGCGCGTAACTGATGTCCTGGGGTGACAATGAGACGGCACGTTCGGCGGCCTGATGCGCTAGCGTCAACGCTTTGCCGCGCAGTGCCAACCGTGCCAGTGCTGCCGCGATCGGCGCGGCGTTGGGGTGCTGGACGAATAAGCGCCGCAGCAACATCATGGCCTTGTCATCTTCACCCGTGGATAGCAGGTGTTCGGCGATCGCCAGTTGCACGTCGGGATCGGCGGGTGCTACACGTCCGGCGCGTTCGAGCGCCGCCCGCGCCGCCGCCGGATCGCGCAACTGGTTTGCGGCACGATGGACTAACAAGAGTGCTTTGACGTTGGGTTCTTCGGCTTCGACCAGTGGCGTGACGGCATCCAGGGCGCGGCGGGCGTCGCCTTCGGCGAGTGCTGCTTCGGCGAGTAGCACACGGAGCGAGGCGTCGTGAGGCTTCTGGCTCAACGCACAGGCTGCGGCATAGACCGCTCGCGCCGGAGCGCCGGAAGCCAGTGCCGCACGGCTGAGCAGTTGCCAGGCGTCGGCATTATTGGCGTGTTCGGCGACGAGGGCTTCCATATCATGCAACGCCGGTTCGGGACTGCCTAGTTCGAGGCGTGTGTTGGCGATTTCGAGCCGCAGCGACACATCGTCCGGTGCCAGCTTGCGAGCTCGTTCCCATTCGTCGAGTGCTTCGGTGTACCAACCCTGCGCTACGTACGCCTTTGCCAACCCCTTGCGCCACTCGATGCGTTCGCCACCCAGTTCGAGGGCCTGACGCAACGAGTGTGCCGCCGCTCCGGGAGATCCCGCCAGCAACTGAGCGCGCGCAAGGTCGGCATGGGTAAAGGCGTCGTCGGGCTTCGCTTCCAGGCTACGGTTGAATGCATCCTGCGCGGCGGTGAGGTTGCCGAGTGTCAACAAGCAGCGCCCAAGTGTCGCGCACCAGCCTGGATGCGAGCTCGGCGAGGAACAGGCCGTTTCCAGCAGGGGCAACGCTTCATTGGGTTGCCCCGCGTTGAGTAAGGCCATGCCGTATTCCGCCGTCACCTGTAGGTCGTTGGGCATGATCGCATGGCAGCGGGCGGCAAGTGGTACAGCAGTCGCCCACTGCTGATCGGCGAGTTCGACCTGGAGGCGTAAGCGTAAAGTCGCCGGTTCGATCGCTGTGTCAGAAGCCAGCACCTGACGTGCCGAGCGGTAATCCTTGGCAGCAAGCAACAGTTGCCCGATCAGGCGCAGATATTTGCCGGTACCAGGCATAAGTTCGAGCGCGTGACGGGCATAGGGCAGCGCCGAGCTTGGACCGCCGATCCGCAACATGGCTTCCGCGAGACCTGCCCAGGCATCTGCGAGCGCACCATGATAGGAGTGCGGGTACGTGCTTGGTGCGTTCTGCCGCATTGAAGTAGTGGCTGTTTCAGCCTTTTCTTTTACATCGAGCGCCCGTTCAAACGCACGGCGAGCCTCGGACCAGTCCTCCAGGGCGAGCAATACCCAACCACGCTGGACATGCACCCGGATATCGTCGGGTGCGCCCTGCGAGATGCGCGAAAATGCCTCGTCGATCGGTCTGAGCGCGGCGGTGACACGTCCTGTTTGCAGCATGGCGCGGCTGAGGTCGATCAGGAGTGGGCAGTTCCTTATCGCCTAGGGCGCGAGCCGCTTCCAGTGCTACCAGCGCCTCGGCAGGTAGCTGTGCTTCCAGGGCCAGCGATCCCACACGGCGTTGTAGTAGCGCATTGCGTGGTTGCCTTGCTGCGGCAGCGCGGGCAATCGCCAGCGCACCTTCCGGGTCGCCCAGTAATTCGTAGGCGCGCGAACGCTTCGTTTGCAGGTCGTTGTCGTCGATCGGGATCGCTTCCAAAGATCGCCAGGGCACCACGGGGATTATGCAGTTGTAGTAAGGCTTCCGCGAGGTCGCGTTGAACTTCCACATCTTCGACACCTGCCATGTTGGCACGCTGGAGCATGCGGGCAGCCAGATCAGGGCGTTGTTCCCCCAGGTGCAATCGCCCGATTTCCGCTGCTGTTTCGCCGTTGTGGCGGTCGATATAAAGCGGCCGTGCCAGCATCTGCCGCGCCATCGTACGTTCGCCCAGGATACGCGCGATGCGGCCCGTTGCCCGCAACGTGGAAGGTGACGGCGCGACGTGAGCGGCCTGCATGAACCATTCGAAGGCGCGGGTAGGTGCGCCCTGAATTTCGTAGCAACGACCGAGATCGTATAAGACGCGACCGTCGGCAGGACGCAGTGCTGCCGCACGTTCGAGCATAGCTTGTGCGGCTTGAAGATCGCCGGACTCGAGCAGTGCCCAGCCTGCTTCTGCTGATCTGCGGCCTTCGTTGTCGTTAGTGGCGGCGCTACGGTAATAGCTGATCGCCGCGACCTGATCGCCCTGCGCCCAGCGTGTACGAGCGAGTTCGAGTTGTGTTTCTGGCATCATGCTGAGCCGTAGTGACGTTTGCAGTGAACGAGTCGACTCGACATAGCGTTGGGCTTGGCGCTGCAAGCTTCCCAGCATGTCGCCATGCGTCGGCATTCATTGGCTTCGATATCGACGATACGCTCGTATGCGCTGATCGCCGTGCCGTAATCGTTCACTAGCGCCGCGAGTTCGGCGATACCTTGATATGCTTCTACGCAGCGCGGATCGATCTCGACCGCCGCACGATAGGCTCGGTCGGCAGCATCCAGTTCGTCGCGGCGGCGGTGAAGTTCGGCCATACGGAGGAACGTCGGCGCCGTCGCCGAACCACGTGCTTCGATCTGCCCAAGATGGGCGAGCGCCTGATCGTCGTTACCAGTCGCTTGAAGAAGCGCCGCGCTCTCATCCGCTAGTGCGACTGGGTCGGTCGATTCCTGGTCGATATTACGAAGCACCTGTGCTGCTTCGTCGTGCCGTCCGAGTTCACGCAATATACGGGCGCGTGCAAGCTGAATCTCGCCATAATCGGCACTCGTACGCGAACACAGGATGCGGCTGCCCGCGTATATTGGTCTAAAGCGCTTCGCGTAACAAGCCCTTTCTCTTCTTGCATCGTGCCGAGCTGAAACGCTGTCGTCGCCATCTGATCGTTATAGACTGTCGAGGAGACTTTCCAGAGTCGTGCGAGGCAGCGTCGGCCTCGCCCAATTCCTTGCGGACCATCGCGAGCGCTTGCTGATGATTGGAGTTGGTAGGATCGCGACGGAGTGCCTCCTGGTAGGCGTTGCGTGCTTCGGTCCAATTGCCGACTTGTCGCTGCAAATTGCCAAGCAATCCGAACAGGTACGGGATCGTCTCGTCCTTGCCAGACGGTCCATTCGAGCAGTGGAATGGCGACATCGGGTGACCCATTGTGGGCCCATGCGCGGCTAAGCGCTGCGACGATATCAATATTCACATCGTTGGACCGCGGATCGAGCAGGGGTTTCGTCCTGATTGTTTGCTCGATGATCGTCAACGCATCGGCCGCGCCAATATTCGCATCCAGCACCTGTTGTGTGGTTTCCCACGCGCCCGTGGCGATATAGGTTGTAAGGAGTGGTTGCGGTGTAGGCAGGAAGCCATATAGCAGCGAGAGCGCAGCGGTGCGATTGGCCTTGCCCAGCAGTTCTGCGATCGGTATTTGCTGTTGCTTTTGACGCGTGATGACGCCTTCGAGCTCGAGCGCGAGATCGAAGTCGCCCAGGATTGGCGCTCGGAACACCCACTCGTCGTCGCCGACCGGATGGAGCAAGGCCAATGCTTCCAGGAGCGCATGTACATCCACGGTTTGCAGACGTGCTGTAGCCGCGACGTCCGCTACGATATTGGCGATCGCGGCGCGATTCAGTGTTTGGTTCTGCTGCAGTGCGGCGGCGATCTCTTGGAGCAGTGGCAGGGCGATGTCGGCATATTGGTCGGGGAGACAATGTGTGCGGGCTGCTTCGATGGCTGTGGCCTTGATCCAGTGCGCTAGTAACGGTCCGGGTAAAGCGTCATGGTGAGTTGAAGAAACGACCCAAGCCAGCGCGGACGACGTGCCAGTTCGATCGCGCCGGGTATGCGTAACAAGCGTTCGGTCGCCGCTGTGCCGACGCGTTGTGCGGTCGAAATGATCGTTTGATCGCTCCACGGCCGCATGCGCCATACCTGGAACTTGCCGCTCGGAAACCATGCGTCGAATAAACCCCACACTTCGCTGCGACAGGCAATCACCCAGCGGCTTTGTGGTCCCAGACTACTCAACGCTCGGCGTAACATGCCAAGTACCGGCATTTGCTCCGCGGGTGGTAGATCGTTGAGGGCGTCGACGATCAGAATACATGGTCGTGTCAGTGCCAGCGTCGGCAAATTTGGTCCGCGCATACGTGCCTGGGCTGCCAGCGTGCCTTCGATGCTGCCGGCGAAAAAGGTCAATGGCACATATAGGGGTAACGGGGCGTTTTCGTTATCGAGAGCATCTTGAGCAAGTTCGCGGACATGTTGGCGGATGAGCGTACTCTTGCCGCTTCCGGCCGGACCGAGCAGTACAGATGCTTGCGAGCGCATGACCGCATGCTGAAGTGTGACGCGGACCTGCGTGGGCTGGTCGCGTTCCACGGCTGGATCGATCTGCTGTTCCAGCCACGATGATAGTAAGCCGCCATGAACCGACTGAAGCGACGGATCGGCGAGCTAATGCCAAAAGATATTTGCGAATCCAAGGCGCCGTATTGGGGTCCTGCTTGGGGGCAGGCTGCTTGGCAGTCACGGAAGCTCCTCGTTCTCGCCTTGGCGACTAAATGCTATCGGCGAGTCTGGCCATCCAGAATGCCAGCCCGCATACCCCGACTCCGAACAGGCACAAAAATGCGCCTACACCTACCGCAGTCTGAATTAGCCCTTTGACTGAGTCGAGGAGGCGTGTCGTCCCCTCAATCGCTGCGAAAACACTTTGATCTGTAATAGCTTTACCGGCTAGTTTTGGGGCTTGGGCTGAAAGAAGCTTCATTGTCTCCTGATATTCACGGGCAAGAATGATGAATAAAGCCAGCGATGATCATCACAATGCCCACGACAAAGAGAACAGCGGCCATGGCGAGTTGTATCATAGAAGCCTTCCCAGAAAGACTATATCGATTTGTGTCTTTGTACTACAGGAGATCGTACGCAGTCTATCGTAGGAGCACGATATTGTCAAGAGGAAAGGGCGGAAAATTACAATTGATGACATTTACCTGATGCCGTATGTCTGCCTTTCCATGACGCCTTCGCCACGCCAGAGTTTGAGCCACGCTTGACCCGCCAGAGCGAAATAACTGACGACGCCAAACGGGAAAACGTCCCCACGATGGGTTGATGCGGTGGACGCGACGTACGTACCAGCCCCAAAATCCTATGGTGAGCATCCATTACACGCCATGACCGACGCACCAGCGTCCGACATCTGTGCCGCATAGCTAACGCCGTCACAACGAGCGCCAGCGGCACGACGCTGAGCAGGATCTGTCGTAATGCCGCACCATGCCGAACGCCAGCCGCCTGCGTGTATCCAGCCCAGGCGTTCTTTTGTAGCCCCTCACTGATTTCGGCTAAACGCGTGTACATTCGTACGTGAAGGAGATCGGGCGCAGCGGCTAGTTCGATCCGGTATCCTGCGCTGTTTGACTATACCGGCCAAGGTCAACATCTTCCAGGATCGAGGCTCGAACGGACGCATGTCCGCCCGTAGCTTCGTATGCATCACGCCGCATCAGAGATGCATGGTCCGTTTGCCATAGCGATCGCAGAGTCGGGATTGTTGACGCTGGCGGGTGGAAAAACAATCTGAATCAAGGCACCGAAAGGTGGGATTAACACGACGTTCCCAGAATGTTTTGGTTTCCACGAGGGGAATGATTGTTAATAGGTCGAGCTGGCGTTGTTCCGCTCGTGGACCAGCGCCGCGATCAGCCCCGGTTGTGGCGCCGTATCCGCGTCAAGAAACAGCAGCCAGGGTGCGTGCTCGTCTGTGCTGCCTGCCAGCATGCCCAACACTTACCAGACCACTCCACAGGCAATGTCTGCCCTTCAACCACGCGCAGATCAGCGATCCTACTGATCCACGTTCGGACGAAATCTCCTGTGCCATCGTCCGAATGGTCGTCAAGTACGATCACGCTGAAATACTCGTGATTCTTGGTGCTGCTAACCTTCGAGCAATCGACCGATCCGCTGCGCTTCATTACGTGCCGGAATCAAAACACTGACAAATGTGTGATTCGCGATGGGCGTGGAGTCCAACGATGGAGTTGCCAGCGTACGCTGTATATCCTGTACGATTAGCGCAGTCAGACACGTTGATAAAATCGTAAGTCCGCCACGCACCATAGTCAGAAAATATCCTCCGGATGTAGTGACGTGCCATGCCTGCATCGATCTTATGACACACGCTGTAACTCGCCGGAATATCCTATCACGAACTGTAATATTGCTCGACAAGGCGGTGTCCAAAAAATAGCGCAATGGATACAGATGTCGCAGCACAACTAATAATCTTAGGATGCTGCATACCTACACGCGCCTTCTGCTGGATTGCATAGTAGATGCGCGATGTGCTGATACATGTCCGCGGGGTATTTCGTACCTGCTATATCTGGTACGCTGAATGGGGAGAACCGGAATATCAGTACTATGGTACTAGTGAGGACTGGTGCCAACGTGGGGGTAGATCAGGACCAACAGGTTTCTATGATGTATAGTTCCCTGAGCTGTTATACGCCGAACCCTGCTGTTTCGATGTCCATCATATGCTCGGAGAGCGATTATCGGTCGGTTTATCCGCAGAGCCCTAATCACCAAGGTCAGTACACATGATGTTTGAACGTGCGCTTCATCGCTATGCTGATCGCATCTATGGTTTAGCTCTTATACGTGAGCCGCAGCCACGTTATGCTGCCCGTGCTACCGTTAAGGCATTTACGTCGCTTGAATGGCATGCGCTCGACGCCGACGAACATATTGAGGAACGGCTGATTGCTGCGCTCCCACCCGTGAAATCGCGCCGCCTGGGCGCACAGTTGCGACGGGGATATCGCGGCCATCGTTCCTGCGACGCTTTTGGAAGCTTCGGATCCGATGTTCGCCTCGCCCTCGCCTTACGCTGGTCACGTGGTTACATGCGCGACGATGATCGCTCAATTCTTGCAAACGTCCCCCGATTCCATGCATTCTACGCTCAGAAAACGCACTCAACGATCTGGCGCGTATACCATCCGGGCAACGTCGAAGCGGCATGTCGCTCTTGTCGCTGGTCGCACCTGGACGGACTGGTACCCGCACGTGGGCATTTGTTGCTGTGTACGCAATGTCGTGACGTGCTGCAGCGCTGGGAGCAGAGTAGAGCATGAGCTTGCTCAGGCTGTTGCGCGATTCACGAACGCGGCAATACTTGCCACAATCAGATATCGATGCTTTACGGACTTCCATGCGCGTAAGGATAACACACCCAAACGGTCCAACATCGCCGGTATGGCAAAGCCCGATGGTATGGCGCGCGCTGGTTGTCGTGGGCGTTCTCGTCATTGTGGCTGGTCTGATTTTTGCGCCGAACACGCGCGGCACGGTACGACAATCGGCCACGCCAGCCCCGCGAGCTATTGGCTTTGCCGTCGAACGCTACGGGGCAGCGCCGACGGGAGACGGCGTTCTGCATCAGCAATTCGATGTACAGATTGGCGAAGGCGGTGAGAAGATGCACGCGGACGTTTGGACCGATGGGAGTGAGCCGGCACGGCACCGGATGCAACTCACCGATGGCGACCGGGTTCGGGAATGGCAGATTGGCGATGGCGTCGATGCGTTCCGCTACAGTGGAAGCAGCAACGTGTGGACGTGCGTGCCATTGGAAACACGCGGCACGCAACGGGTGTTGGATGTCATCAATCGCTGGCCGCTTGCCACCGCCGAGCAACGAACGCTACGCGAACGTCGCTGGCAATTCGGGCCATGGGCGATTGGGCAACGCTATCATCGAAACCGCACGTGCTGCCACGACGGTACGCTCGCTGGGCGTTGCCAGCGAAAACGGCGTTCTATGTCGCCACTTTGAGCGCGGAAGGCGAAGTATCGACGGGTCGCTGATGCTGAAAGTGGATGCACAAACTGGCGATCTGCGCGAGGTACGGGAAATTCATATCGATAACGGCAGCACGCGCATTTTTACGCCATGGCGGTTGCTGGCAGAAGAATGGCCGACGGAGGCAGAAGCGAAGCAGACCAGTGTTTTTCTGTTATCCGCTTCGCAACGTCCTGATGAAGTCGAACGCCCTCTGCCACTGATCGATATTTCCTGCCCGAGTTGGCAGAAAGAATATATGTTTAGCCTGTCATCTGTGCTGAGCCTTGCGGCGACGTCCGCTCGTTGGATTGCCTGAGCCGCCCGCCGGAATCGATCGCATCTATCTGGGTGGGCAACGCGACCGCAACAAAATCTTATCCCTGAATCCCTGGTGATGGTGTATGCAGGACCAGGACATCGCCTGACGTTACGAACAGATAATGTGGTAGAAACTCAGCGCAATTGTTGACCACACCGTCCGACGACCGCGATTACGCAGCGGCGACTGGAGTATCTGGATTCGGCAGCGCGGGTTGGGCTGGATTTCGGGATTGCCCAATATATCGAGCCTGATGCTCAACGCGCCGCGTACCCGTCAGCACGGTCGGCTTTTATGCGGAAGGCTGGAGCGCGGATGATGTCGTCACTATGCTTGGCACTGCACGGCGAACTTGCGCTGGATGACTGGCGCAACCAACGTAGCCTGATCTATGACCCCGAGAATCGTGCCATCACGATGGTCAATATACAGCGCTGCATCCATCGATCTGAGCTCAGGCAACGATATTTGTCGCAAGGCGATAAATCGCCCTGCGCTTGGCGGCGTGCCAGCGCGATTCCGTTGATTGCTACCATGACTGGCGTACGCAGTTTAGTGTACTAGATGATGTTTGACACCCGTTGGGCGCGACTCCTATAATCGTCGTGTGACATTCGGGCGGGCGGTGTGCCCGTCCTTTTGCTGTATCACAGGCCCGTGTTGAGCGCGTACCTGTTCCGATCGGGATATGATCGATTATCAAAAAGAACCGAAAGACATCACTGTCGATGTCATCATCCCAGTGCTCAACGAGCAGGCTGCCCTGCGTTCGAGTGTAGAAACACTACGTACGTTTCTGCACGAGCACTGTCCGTATCAGTGGCGTATCGTCGTTGCCGATAACGCTTCTACCGACGCAACGCCGCAGATTTGCGCCGACCTGAAGCGCGACTATCCTGGCGAAGTCGACTTCGTTCGGCTGGAGCAAAAAGGTCGTGGGCGTGCGTTGCGCATGGCCTGGACCCAGAGTACCGCCGATGTCGTTTGCTATATGGATGTCGATCTGTCCACCAATCTGCGGGCGCTTGCCGCCGATGCTCGCTGCCTTGATCCATAGTGATTATGATCTGGCGACGGGATCGCGGCTGGTGCATGGCGCGATCGTTTCGCGGCAATGGAAGCGCGAACTGATCTCACGCTGCTACAATTTCCTGATTCGCTTGATGTTCTGGCACCGTTTCCGCGATGCACAATGTGGCTTCAAAGGTGCGACGCGTCGTGCGGTCGAGCATCTGATGCCGCAGGTCAAAGATCAAGCCTGGTTCTTCGACACCGAATTGCTGCTCAAAGGCGAACGCCAGGGCTATCGTATCTTCGAGTTGCCAGTCGAATGGATCGAGGATCTCGATACCCGCGTCAAGATTGTATCGACCGCGTGGAAGGATATCAAAGGTCTGGTGCGGGTCCGATTTGGAGGCTAAGTGCGCTTATGATCACATTAGCCTCATCGCGCAGTCGCACTTGTAGCATGCTCCAGTTAGAAGTTCCTATCATCAGCCATGCAGCGCTGCCGGGCGCGTACGAGCATCTGACGCTCCGAGCGCCTACACTCGCGACCCGCGCTGTAGCCGGGGCAGATACTGGGGGTGCGGCCTACATTCTCGCAGGTCGAGCCGTTAGCGCGTGTCCCTGTGCGCTCGCCGAGGCCGACGCCGTATCCGGTACCGTGACACTGATCGCCAATTCGGACCAGTTTCCACGCGTGCGAACGGGCGACATGCTGGATGTCCTTGGGCCTGTTGGGCGCGGCTGGAACCTTCCCTCCGATGTGCGCAACATCTCTTGATTGGTACGGAAGACGCGGCGGGTGCCTTGTTGTTTTTGGCCAATGTCGCGCTCAAGCGTTCGGCGAATGTCGCGCTGTTCCTGGGTGCGTCCCCCGCATCATCCGGCCTTTCCGACCGCTCTGATCCCTCCTGCGGTGGAATATCAGTTCGCGCGTGGAGTCGAGCCAGCGCGGGCTCTGCTCGAACTGGTCGATGCTGATCTGATGCGCTGGGCCGACGCCATCTATACAACGCTTCCCCTGCCGGCCTACGAAGCATTGGCGGATCGTATTCGCGCCACGCGCATGCGCTGGACGCCTGGCTTTGCTCAGGGTCTGGTCCTCGCGCCGATGGCCTGCTATGTTGGTATCTGTGATGCCTGCCGTGTTCCCGCCTTTCGCCGAACCTGGCGTGCCTGCGTCGACGGTCCACAATGCGACCTGCGCGATGTCGTGCGCTGACGACGTACGACGCCCTACAGTTCACCGAAACTTTATTTCTCATCCCAACGCTGTGCTCAATACCTGGACGACTCGCCATCGGTCTCAAATTTGCTATACAATCTAATAGGATCGATCTTCCCAATGACGTAGCATAATATCTCGTCTGTGGGCCGTCGTCCGTGGTCCATATCTGTGGCTCTTTGTCACTCGGAAGGATAAAAGCTGTGCTGGGATTGTTGACACGACGAAAATTACTCGGTGAACGACAGGAGGCGCTGCTTGCCGAGGAGCGTGCGCTGATGAAGCAACTCCGCGCGGTATTGGAAGAGCTTCGGCAGTGATGTCGCACCGTCGGATATTCGTACCCTTGACGAAAATATTCAGCATCTGGACGAGCTGTTTTTGCTGGTTGTCGCGGGTGAGTTCAATTCCGGTAAGTCCTCGTTTATTAACGCGCTGATCGGCGAACAGGTGCTGCGCGAAGGCGTAACACCGACGACCGATCGTATCAATATCCTAAAATATGGCGACGAACCAATGTCGCAGCCACGCGATGAATTCGTGCTCGAAATCTTCTATCCTGCCAACGTTCTGCGCGAGATCAATGTCGTCGATACGCCAGGCACGAACGCGATCATCCGCGACAGCATGAGGAACTTACGCGTGACTTCATCCCACGCTCCGATCTGGTGCTGTTCGTCACCTCCGCCGACCGTCCTTTCACCGAATCCGAGCGGATGTTCCTTGGCCAGATTCGCGAATGGGGTAAGAAAGTCGTCCTGGTGATCAACAAGGTCGATATCCTGCAACCCAGTGAAGTCGAGCAAGTGGTGAACTTCGTGCGCGAAAACGCCGCTCCGCTGCTCGGGCCGCGAGCCGGAAGTGTTCCCGCTGTCGGCGCGGCTGGCGCAACGTGCCAAGGCCAACAAGGAAACACCGGAAGTCGGATTGGCAAGCCAGTGGTTTCGACCCGATCGAAAGCTATATTACCGATACGCTCGACGAAGAAGAACGCATCCGGCTCAAATTGCTCAATCCACTCGGCGTCGCCAGTTCGCTAACCACCAAGTACCGCAGCGTCGCCGAAAGCCGCATGGAATTGCTGCTTGACGACCTGAAAACTATCGAGAATATCGACGGTCAGATCGAACTCTATCGCTCCGATTTGCAACGTGACTTTCAAGTTTCACCTTTCAGCGAGATCGAGAATATCCTGCACGAGATGGAGCTACGCGGCATGCAGTTCTTCGACGATACCGTGCGGGTAGGACGCATGTTTGATCTGATGCGCGGCGAGCGCATCCGTGAGGAGTTCGAGGAGCGCGTGATCGCCGATACGCCTGACCAGATTGAGAAGCGCGTACAGGCGATCATCGACTGGGTGGTCGAACGCCAGTTACGGCTATGGCAAAGTGTCAACGACTACCTCAACCGCCGCCGCATCTCGCAGCACCGCGATCAGTTGTTCGGCGAGGTCGGCACCTCGTTTGAGTATAACCGTGCCGCGTTGCTGGAATCGGTTGGGCGTAGCGCCCAACAGGTTGTCGCGAGCTACGATCAAGGCACGGAGGCCGAGGAACTCGCGCGTGATATTCAGTCCGCTATGCGTACGACCGCCCTGATCGAAGCCGGTGCGGTCGGTCTTGGCGGTGTGCTGTTGGCTGTACTTACAACAGCAGCAGCGGATTTCACCGGCATGCTCGCGGCGAGCGTCGTCGCGGCGTTGGGTTTCTACATCATCCCGGCCAAGCGTAAACAGGCCAAGGCAGACTTTCATACCAAGGTCAGCGACCTGCGCGACCAACTGGCACGCACGGTCAACCGTCAGGTCAACAGCGAATTGGATGGTTCAGTCAACCGTATCCGTGAAGCTACCGGACCGTATACACGTTTCGTCCGCGCTCAACGCGAGGAGATCGGCGCAAGTGAGGAAGCACTTAAGACAATCGAAGCTGAGCTTGGACGACTGCGTGCGGAGGTTATGCGCTAGATGAGCGATATGCAGCCGAACGGGACAATCGGGCTCCTGACTGATTTCGGCCTCAAGGATGGCTACGTAGCGTGCATGAAGGGTGTGATTCTGGGCATAGCGCCACAGGCACACGTCGTCGATATCACGCACGAGGTCGGCCCGCAAGATATCGGCGAAGGCTCGTTTCTACTCGAATCGGTGTGTCCATACTATCCGCGCGGCACGATTTTCGTGGCGGTCGTCGATCCTGGCGTCGGCACCAATCGGCGTGCTTTGGCGGTCAAAACCAACCACGCCTACTTTATTGGTCCCGATAACGGACTGCTTGCTGCGATGGTAGATGCTGCACGCGACGATGCACCCGACGACGTAGGTATCGTGGAACTTGTCGAATCCCGCTACTGGCGACCCAACGTCAGTTCGACGTTCCATGGGCGTGATATCTTCGCACCTGTCGCCGCACATCTGGCAGCAGGTGTATCGTTTGCATCGCTAGGGCGACCCATCGACGAAATCGTGCCCAGCGTGCTCCCTCCGCCCAGGCATAAGTGCCAAGGCGTCATCGAAGGCTCGATTATCCATATCGACCGCTTTGGCAATTGCGTCACCAACGTCACACAGGCTGATCTCGCGGCGAATGATGCCGCACAACCGACTGAACTGGTTGTTGAACTGGCTGGGCAGCGTGTGCCTGGGTTATATGAAACCTATAGTGTCGGACCAGTCGGTGTGCCAATGGCGCTGTTGGGGTCGAGCGACCACCTGGAGATCGCCGTGCGTAACGCTCCGGCGTCGAAATGGTTCGGCGTCACAGTCGGCGACCGTGTGCGTGTCGTGGTGCATCAACACACGGACGCCAGCGCACTCAACGGTCGCACTCCCGCATCTCCATCGTAGATATAATAAAAGGATGACCGAGCCTGGTCATCCACTACAATCAGAAAGGGCTCCGATAGATTCTAGAATACAGTTCTGGAACCTATCGGAGCCCTTTTTAGGTGGCTACGAGGCGTTGCGTTTCGGGAACTCCACGAACACGGTCGTACCATGCTCGCTGACCCAACGCGTCGTCCCTTTGAGATACGATCCCACGATGCGCTTCACGACGAGTTGACCGCTGGAACGTCCCGCTGATTCGTTCGCCGTGCGCAGTCCGATGCCGTCGTCCTCGACAATCAGTTCGTAGGACATCGGATGCTCGGTGAGCGTGATATTGATCTTGCCTGCCCGGTCGTCGGGGTAGGCGTGCCGGAAGCAGTTGGTCAGCAGTTCGTTCAGTACCATCGCTAATGGCGACACTTGCTCGGACGGCAACATCAGCGGATCGCCGAAGATGGTTGTCGTGATTTGCCCTGCTGTATCGTAGAACGGCTGAATCGTTCGCGCCAGCCTTTCGGCGACTTGACGGAAAGGCGCAAGTTGGTTCTCGTGCGACGCCAGTACGTCGTGGACGATCGCCATCGAGCGTACCCGCGCCGTCGCACGTTGCAGCACGTCCTGAGCGCTGCCGACCTCGGTACGTACGAGTTCCATCTCCAGGAACCCACTGATCGCCGCCAGATTGTTACGCACGCGATGGTTGAGTTCCTGCAGCAACGCCGCCTTGATCTCGGCGTCCTCGCGTGCCTGCTCGTATAACGCTTCGTTGCTGTGCGCCATACGGGCAAGTTCCGACGACATGCGCTCGTGTTCGCGCTCCATCATCCGAATACGGATCATCGAGCGCACGCGCACCAGCAGTTCATCGTTGATGAAGGGTTTGACGACATAATCGTCGCCGCCCGCCTCGAAGCCGCGCACCTTGTCTTTCACGGTACTACGGGCTGTCAGCAGGATAACCGGCGTAAAGTGTCCTTCGATGGCTTTGATGCGTCGGCAGATCTCGTAGCCGCTGGTACGCGGCAACATCACGTCCAGTAGCACGAGATCAGGCTTGCCAGCTTCGACCAACGCGAAGGCATCGTCGCCATCCTGCGTCCAATCGACATTGTACCCTTCGCTTGTGAGCAATTCGCGTAGCAACGCTCCCGTACCGGGATCGTCCTCCACGACCAGAATCGATGCTGGAGGGATGACCGGCGGGACGGCGTTCATGTGGTCGGCGCTTGTTTCTGCCATAACTCCATCGCTATTATCAGTCATTAGGGACGGCTCACTGAATATGCTGCTCGTTCTGAGGTGTGGGGTGTTGTGGCCATGACGATTAAGACGGTGCGGGTGTTCGCCGGAATCCGAATCTCGGCAACATTTTCCGCATCGGTCGGTAGCGTGGTGATCTGCGGCTCGTTGCCCTGGTAGGTCACGAGGCGCAACTGCCAGCGCTGGTCGAGCTTATTGTCGGTACGAACCCAACCCGTTGTTTCCCAGCCGTTCGCGCTCTCGTCCACGCTGTCCTCGAAGTTGATTTCGGGGATACGAATATCATCGATTGCCATACCGGGACGGTTGAAGGCGTCGTCAGAGATCAGCGAAAAGCGAATCAAGACCTCGTTGCCAACGTATGGCGTCAGGTCGAGCGATTCTTCCACCCATTCGGCGGCGTCGCTGCCCGAAGTCGAGGTATAGCCGTTGCCATAATTCGCACCCTGCGGATCGTCGGTGGTGGTGTATTGGCCTTCGAGCGTCCGCCATGTTTGCCCGCCGTCAATCGAAGCCGAAGCGAAGCCATAGTCGTAGCCTTTCTCGATATCGAACCAGGTGCGAAACTGAAGTGTTGCGGCTGGCACCGAGCGCAAATCAAAGCTGCGCGTGAGCGTGCTCACTGCGTCGTCGCCTCGGTCGCTCCACCACATCGCGTTGTCGGGGTCGTTTGCGATGACACCGATCGTGTCGCTGCCGTCGAAGCTCAGGACGCGCTCGCTGGATGCCGCTCCGATGTCTATGTAATCCGCGCCGAACTGCGCGACGTCACCCGTCAGCACACCGTCGTTGTCCTGCTCCGGCGTGACGGTGCCAGGAAGTTCCTTGTAGCTCCATCGTCCACTTTCGAGGTCAGCGTCGTTGAGCAGATTCGCGACCGCCCAATCGGCATACAATTGGTCGAAGGTCTGAATGTCGGGACGGGCTTCTGCGGCATCGTTCGCCAGCAGTTGTAGATGCTCGCCAGCGCCCTGCTTGACTAACGCTTTGAGGTCGATCTGATCCTGGTAGCGGTCGTAGAAGTACGATAGGAACAGATAGGCCGCGCCATAATGCGCCCCCGCGATTGAGGGGTCCTCGGCCCAATCGGTCAATTGCAGGTCAGGATCGCGCAGATACAGATTGCCCAGGTCGGAGGCTTCATAGCCGTTCAGTTCTTCGGCGAGTTGCGAAAAGCCTTCGTTGATCCAGGTCGACGGACGCACCGATTGTCGCCACTCGATCATGTGCTGGAACTCATGGGCGAGTACCGAACTATAGGTGTTACTACCCAGAGGTCTATCGTCAATGTTCATATAGAACATCTCGCGCTCGTTCGAGTAACGATTGACCGTGCGCGGCACCTCGTCGCTGCCGGAGAAATAGCCCCCTGCTCCAATGATGCGTGCGTTCAATACCGTAATGCGTGGGTCGCCATCGATACCGGGCGACCATTCCTCGCCGAATAGTTCGCGGTTGCGTGGATAGATACGGTCGTTGAAGTCCTGGGCCGAGCGTTCGAGGTCGGACTGGCGGAACTGCACGCCTGTTTCGACGTACATCAGCACATGGTCTAGCGCCAGTTCGAGTCGTGCGGTCGTGGTGTAGTAGCTATCTTCGGCGATGTTGGATACCCAAAAGGTGACAACATCCCCCACCTTATCCGGCAACGGCTCGGTGCGTGCGACGCGCTCGGTCGAAGTCGTGCGCCCGAACTCCAGGGCGAGTTGTACGGCATCCCGGCGTGGCAGCGTGATGCTATCAAGCGACTTCGATCGTCGCCAGGTCGTCCGTCGCCGTCGCCGGGATCGTCGCCCGTGGTGGTACGCTGGTTTCTACAGCCGCCGCGGTTGCGGCAGGCGTTGAAGCTTCTGTGGTGGGTTGAGCAGCATCTGTCGTGGGCGTCGGTGGGTGGGGTGACTGTCGTAGGTTCGGCGGTTCGTTGCCGCAACCGTTGAGGTAGGTGCCGCGACGGTTGTGGCTGGCGCTTCGCTCGTCGAAGCTATACGGGGTGTATTGGTCGCCGTTTGGGCGACAGGTTGCCCGCCGAAGCCACAGCCATTCGCCACAAACAGCATGAAACTGAGGACAAGCGCGGGAAGACGTTTTCTGTTCTGCATGACATGCCTTTCGAAGCAGGAATTGTACAAAGATCGACCGAGGCGCGCAAACACGCGCCTTCTGCTTCGGCGGGCATGTTGCCCTGTGTAGTGTAGCGGATTGTTATGGGTTGGGGAGGGAGTGCATCGCACGAGTGTGCGCGAGTTCCGATCCCCAACACCTTACCACTTCCTAGTAATGGACCCACACGGGCGTACCCATTGGCGCCCAATCATATAAACCTGCAGCAACATCAAGCGGCAGGTTGATACAGCCGTGGCTCAAGCGTGCGCCACTGCCAAAAGCGTTATGCCAGTAGGTGCCATGGAGTGCGACACCGCCAAAGATGTACATGACACTGGGTACGCCAGGGACGTACCAGGTCTCGCCTCCGATGGACCCCTGCATATCCTGAATGGGATGTTTAGCATAAATCGCAAATGTGCCGGTCGGCGTATTCCAGCCGTCACGCCCGGTGGATACGCCTGAACTCCATACCAACGTATCACCAGCGTAGGCATACATCCATTGCGCCGACAGATCGACCTCGATGCGTCTGGTGCCAGTGGCATATGCGCCCGCTGGTGGTGTCACCGGAGTCGCCGCGCTGCCGCCGGCCGGAATCGTCAGCCGTTGACCGACGAAGATACGGTTGGCGTCCGTGATGTTGTTGGTCTGCATGATGGCATTGACGGAAACATCGTAGCGCGCAGCGATGCCGGACAGGGTTTCGCCCGATTGAACGATGTGAACCGTTTGCTGAGTAGTTGGCCTGGGGTCCGATGCTGGCGCTTCGGCTCCCCCGCACATCGGGACCACCAGGCGTTGACCGGAAAAGATAAAATTGGCATCGCCCAGGCTGTTCGCTTCCATGATCGCGCCTTGCGAAACGCCATACTGCCGAGCGATGCCGGACAGTGTTTCGCCCGATTGGACGACATGGACGATATCATCTGCACATTCCTTCGCGGTTACACCAGATGCGCCAAATGAAAATGCCCAGGCGAGCAGGAAAAGCATTATGACGCTGCCCCAGACCCGTGATTTGCTCGACAAGTCCATAGACCTACCCTCCTTAAAGTAGCGTGACCAGCAAGCGAACGGGTGGGTGATACAATAAATATGCCCGATCCGTTCGTCTGTGTATATTGACTAAACCAGTGAGCGCTCCTCTTATACTACAGCCCCCGTGCAACCCCGTCGCTTGCTTCCGTCTGATGGTCGGCTTACCCGCTCCCTACAACCGTATCAGCCGCTGTACAGGCAGGTTGCCGTATCGGTTCTGCTATACTCCAAGCGATGAAATTCGATAGCCGCCAACGACGAAACACAATCCAATGGCACCTGCCGACTGATGGGCCAGAACGATTATGCGGGCGCTTCGTTCTGCGTGCCGTTAACTCATGAGTGTTTCTTCTGATAGAGAGCACCAGAGTTGCGCCGAGCGTGCGTTACATTATTCCCCGCTCGTGCGCAATTACGTGATGCGGATGTGTACAGCCACGCTTGTGCTAGGATTCGTGAGTGTGTTGCTAGCTGCTGCTGTTTCGTGGGACAACGCGGCGAACCGTGGCATCGCTGGTGTGGCGCCATCGCCGCCCATCCCGTGGACGGATGTCGAGCGTGGTGGCGTCAACACCTATGGGCTTCACCTCGAAGTCGTGACCGACGAGCAGCGTCGAACAGGCGATAACAAGGTTGCCCGCACGTTCAAGATGATCCACGACGGTAATCTTCACTGGGTACGTGTGCAATTTCCGTGGGAGGATATCGAGTTCTGCGCCAAAGGTGTATTTGTCGATTGCCGCGCCGGAAGCGAAGGTAGTTCGATGTGGACGAAATACGACTACATCGTGCAACAGGCACGGCAGAACGATCTTGAATTGATCGTGCGGCTGGATCGCCCGCCGCCGTGGGCGCGCACGGCGGTGATCGAATCGCCTGAAGTGCAAGCAGCCATCGCCGCCGGGTATCCGGTAGTCGGTCCTCCCGACAGGTTTGAGGATTACGCAGACTTTGTGGGGGCAATTGCCGCACGCTACAAGGACGACCTGCGGTTCTATCAGATCTGGAACGAGCCAAATCTACCGGGCGAGTGGAACTATCAGCGCCAGGACCCGGCTGATTTCGTGCGACTGTTGCGTCTGGCTGGTGATGCGATCAAGGCGAACGATCCTGATGCGGTGATCCTCTTTCCGGCGCTGTCGCCAACGGATGGCGCGGATGGTGTGGCGACGAACGATCTGGATTATCTTCAGGGCGTCTATGACGCGGGTGGGCGCGATGCTTTCGATATCATGTCGGCGCAATTTTATGGCCTGGGTCAGCCGCCCGACGAACACCGCTACGTCACGCCGGGTGATCATCTTCTACGTCCGATCGAAACTCGTGCTGATGTGAGCCGTGTTGTGCTGCAACGTGAGATTATGGCGCGCAATGGCGACACCAACAAGGCGGTCTGGGTCAGCGAGCTTGGCTGGAACAGTGCGCCGCCGGGATTTGACCAGCCGTGGGGAGAGTTCGGTGTCTGAAATGGACAAAGCCCGCTATTTGGTTGGCGCGATGGAACGGGCGCAACGCGAATGGCCCTGGATGGGCGCGATGTGTGTATGGATGTTTCGCTGGGGCGGCGAGCCTCCGGCGCCGACCGATCCCACACCCTACTTCCAACTTGTCGATTTCGACTTCAACGCCCTGCCTGCCTATGATGCCGTCGCTTCCTACCTCGACAACCCGCCCGTACTGGCCTTAACACAGCCGTCGCTCGTGGCGACGCTGGCGACACTTGTCGCGGCACTTGCGGTCGTTGCCACAACCGTCTGGGGTTGGTCGGCATTCCTTGGTCTTGGCGCGCATGTAATCCTTTCCCTCGTGGGTTCCGGTAGCGCCATCGTGCGTTATAGTCGCGATGCCGCCGCAGGTGTCGGACGACGGACTCAGGGCAGATCGGACCGCGCCTCGTTTGCATGTGCGCGACCGTTGGATCGTGCTGGCGATGTTGCTTGCGCTGGCGTTCTTTTATCGTGCATCTCCTCAGCTACCACTTACGCTCGTCGGTGCGCTGGTCTTTCTGCCGCTGGCGTTGTGGCGACCGGACCTGGCGCTATTGTTCGTGCCGCTCACCGTGCCTCTCTATCTTGCGCCCAAGGGCGTGTGGGATGCCCGCTTTGGCCTCAGCCGCCCCGAAGGCTATTTCGTGCCGTTGCACGAGTTCGTGCTGCTGTTGGCAGTCGCGGGGACTATGTTGCACCAGTGGCGTGCGATCCTCAAACCGTTCACGCTGATCGGACGTCTGCGTGCCTTCGTACTGCCGCTGCTCTGGCTTGCGGCAGGAACCGTGGGGGTTGTGGTCGCCGCTGGAAGTCGTGGGGCGGCGTTGCGTGAGTGGCGCTGGCTGATCGTGGAACCGTTGGTATTCTATGGCCTCATTCACGTCTACGGGCGTGTGGTGGGTTGGCGCGATCGGCTGGTATGGGTCTGGTCGATCACGGGCGTGCTGGTGGCTATCGTCGGCATCCTGCAAGTGCCCGGCATCAACCTCGCCCCCCTGATCGCACGTCAGACCTGTTTCAGTGCCGATGTCGTGGCGGTGGAAGGTGTGCGCCGTGCCACGTCAGTGTATTGCCATCCTAATAACCTGGGACTGGCGCTGGGACGGGTGTGGCCTGTGCTGGCGGCGTTCGCGTTGCTCGGCACAGCGGCACGTTCCAGCGACGCCCAACGTTGGACCAGCGGACTCGGGAAGCGATACGACCGGCTTGCGGTGTGGAGCGCCAACGCGCTAGGGTTAGCACTCCTGCCCACGCTATTGACGATAGTCGTGCTGGCTGGCATTGGCGCATCCTTCTCGCGTGGCGCGATGGTTGGCGGCGTCGTTGCGGCAGTCGTGTTGGGTGTTCTCATGCGGCGGCGTATGGTCGTGCTGCTAGCGGCCGCCGCGGTCGTACTCGGATTGGTCGCGGTACTGGCGACAGGCATCGAGCGCCTCAATCCGTTTGGCGGATCGTCGAGCGCGCGCCTGGAAATCTGGGGGAGTGCGTTGGCGATGATGCGCGACCACCCTCTTACGGGCGTCGGCTTGGATCAATTCATCCAACTGCGAAGTGCGACACCCGAAGGGGGGCGCTACATAACTGCCGCAGCGGCGGCGACCAGCGAGCGCTACGCATCCCACCCGCATAACGAGGTGTTGGACATTCTGCTGCGGACTGGTCCCTTCGGCCTCCTTGTGATGATCCTGATCGTCGTCGGTTTCTTTCGCACGGCTGCGCGTGCGTTTCGTTCCGCTGACCTGCTCCGGCGTGCGCTCGTCGTGGGTTTGGTGGCGTCGATGTGCGGGGCGTTGGTCCATGGGTTGCTCGATAACTTCTACTTCGTTGCCGACCTCGCGATGACCTTCTGGATGTCGGTCGCGCTGATTCAACTGGTCGCAAATGAGCAATCCAGTCATGCTGACCCTGCACCAAGTCCTGTACCTGCGCCCATCCGTGAGGTGTTATGATCATCGCATTAATTGCACATGACCGACAAAAAGACGATATTCAAGCTTTTTGCGTTCGCCACAAACAGGTATTGGAACGCTTCGAGCTGATCGCTACTGGCACAACCGGGCAGCGTATCATGGACGCGACTGGTCTTCCTGTTGAACGGTATCTTTCCGGTCCGCTCGGTGGTGACGCACAGATCGGGGCGCGTGTGGCGCAGGGCGAGGTCGCCGCTGTGATCTTTCTGGTCGACCCGCTGTTCGCTCACCCACACGAGCCGGACATTCAAAGCCTGTTGCGCGTATGTAACGTCCATAACGTGCCGCTCGCGACAAACCTGGCAACTGCGGAACTTGTGTTGCTTGGTATGGTGCGTCACGAAGGCGCACCGTCTTAAATTCCTTGGGGGTTCACATGACTGACCATACACCGGACGATGAACTGGACGACGTGAACGAAGAAAACGAGGTGCTCGACGAAGGATACGACGAGGAGATCGAGCTAGACGACGAAGGCGATGACGAGGACGACGAAGGATTGGACGAAGCGGATGACGAGGACGACGAAGGGTCGGAGCCAGCACTCAAGCCTATGATCATCAAAGGGGGCAGCGTTCCGGAAGATGAAACCATCGGCGCGTTGCACTTTGTGGCTAACCCAGAGTTTCCCTATCCGCTCAATATCCCTAAACCACCCAGGTTCTGGATGGAGGAACAAACGGGCGTGTTGGCCGACGCCGTAGAATCATATATGCGTGGCGATGCCTTGAAGCCGCCCCAGATGGCCGCAATAAAAACGTACCTTACGCAGTTTTTGGAGCGTGCGCCTTTGACGGGCGATGCAAACGTGGGCGTGCTGTTGCGTAAACTGGAGCGCGTGCGTTCGAGCCGTGACCTGGAAAACTTCGCCGACGAAGCCGCTGAGTTTGGCGCGGAAGCATTCTAGCCCGTCGGAGTCGAGCCTTGGAGGAATGCCCTAAGAGTTCGTTGGAACGCCGCTGGCTGTTCGTCCATCGGATTATGGTAGGCACCACGCTGGATAACGAGCCGAGCATCGGGGATCATGGCGGCGATTTTCCGTGCCTGACCTGGTCGTACCAGCATGTCACGTGAGCCAGTCAGCACGAGAGTAGGTTGCTGGATGTGGCGCAGGTCGTCGCCTAATGAACCCTGGTAGACTGCCCGCACGAACGCCTGAAGGATCTGCTCCTCGGCTTGCATCATGTAGTAGCAACGTCGCGCCCATGGCTGGAGTAATCCGCCCGCGTGGTCGTGTGGCACGCGGGCGCCGATTCGCCCGAGCAATCCTGCCACACTGGCATGGGTACGACCTGTATATCTGCTCCAGCGCGGATCGACATACAGCTTTCCATAAAAGGGTAAGTGGGTATCGAGCACGGCAGCGTCGATCAGCGCGAGGCGCGTCACCAGATCGGGACGGGTGAGCGCCACACGCGCCGCGACGTTGCCTCCGAGCGAGTGTCCTACCAGCGCGATCTGGCGTAATCCAAGCTCATCGCATGCCTCGATTGTTTGTTGGGCGAGGGTTTCGAGGATAGGTGTGTCGGTAGGCAATGGCGGTGAGCCGTGTCCGGGCCAGTCGAAGGCGAACATGCGAAACTGCGCTTGCATGACACGCATGGTTTCCCACCACAATTCTTTGAATCCACCGACGCCGTGTAAAAAAACCACTGGCTCGCCTTGCCCAGCCGTAATACACCTCAGGTTGCTACGTTCGAGCATCGCCGTTTGCGGTACAAAGGCTGTATGCACGTTTTGATTCATTCTGGTCCCCGCTCCTGGAGCATCCGCAACGTGTGATGCTCGCGTTGCACGTATTGCTACAATAGCGTGTGCCTGTCATTCGAGAAGGACGATGCGATGGCTGCGAAACATAAACGTCGTAAGCAACGGTCGGGCGTCACATACGCGCTGTTGCCACAGCTAGGCCCGGAACGCTATCTCAATCGAGAACTCAGTACACTCGCCTATCATTATCGCGTCCTTGAACAGGCGCGTAATCTGCGACATCCGTTGCTTGAACGCATCAAGATGCTTGCCATTTCCGCGTCGATTCTGGACGAATTCTTTATGGTGCGCGTATCGGGGCTTCGTGCCCAGATCGACGCAGGTGTCACTCAGCTTTCGCCCGACGGACGCACGCCCCAGGAACAGATGGTGGCGATCAAACCGGTTGTTGAGCAGTATAGCGACCAACAACGAGCATTATGGTCTGACGTGTTACTTCCCGAACTTGTTGCAGCGGGCATCGTTGTCCGCGAATATGAGGCGCTGAACCGCGAACAGGTCGAGGCTGCCGCGCACATATATCGCGATCAAATCTTTCCGGTTCTGACACCGCTGGCATTCGATCCCGGACACCCGTTTCCGCATATCTCTAATCTGAGCCTGAATCTCGCCGTTGTGGTCCACGACCGGAAAGGCAACGAACGTTTCGCGCGTATTAAGATTCCAGAGGTGCTGCCACGGCTCGTTCGCTTGCCTCAGGGTAACGGTCAACCTATCACTTTCGTATGGCTAGAGCAGTTGATAGCGGCGAACCTGGGAATGCTCTTTCCTGGCCTCGAAGTCCATGAAACCTATCCGTTCCGGATCACGCGCAATGCCGATGTGGAACTGCAGGAAGAAGAAGCCGCCGATTTGCTGCGGACGATTGAGCATGGTATTCGCCAACGCCAGTTTGGATTCGTGACGCGCCTATCAGTCGATGCGACAATGCCCGCACGGATTCTCGACATTCTGACCGACAACATGGAGGTCGATCCTGACGACATCTACACCTACTGTGGGCCGCTCGGGTTACAAAGCCTGATGGAATTGATGAAGCTAGATCGACCCGATCTCAAATATCCGCCAGTGTTTCCTGCCTCGGTGTTCCCATCGGAAGGCGGCAGTGCGATCTTCGACAAGATCGAGGCGCGTGATGTCATGCTTCACCACCCATACGATTCCTTTCTGCCCGTTGTCGATTTCATACGTGCCGCTGCCGAGGATCCGCAGGTGCTGGCGATCAAGCAAACGCTCTATCGGGTGGGTTCGGACACGCCGCTGGTGCCCGCGCTGGTGCGAGCGCGTGAAAAAGGGAAGCAGGTGACCGTGCTGGTCGAACTCAAGGCACGCTTCGATGAAGAGAACAACATTGAATGGGCACGAACGCTGGAACAGGCGGGCGTACATGTGGTCTATGGTCTGCTTGGCTTGAAGGTGCATTGTAAAGTCGCGCTGGTGGTACGTAAAGAAGGGGATATGCTACGACGCTACGTGCATCTCTCGTCTGGGAACTATAATCTGACGACCTCGCACCAATACACTGACATTGGCATTCTGACGTGCGACGATGAGATCGGCGCTGATGCTTCAGATGTATTCAATTATCTCACTGGATACTCTGACCATCGAGCCTATAACACCTTCCTGCTCGCGCCTATGAGTTTACGTAACGAAATTATCCGGTTGATCGAGCGTGAATGTGCCCACGCCAAATCCGGCAAGAAAACGCATATCGTGTTCAAGTTTAACTCCTTGACTGATCCCGCGTCGATCGAGGCGCTATATGCGGCTTCACAGGCAGGTGTCAAGGTCGACTTGATCGTGCGTGGTGTTTGCTGTCTGCGCCCCGGTGTGCCAGGGTTAAGTGAAACGATAACCGTGCGTTCGATCGTCGGGCGTTTTCTCGAACATAGCCGTATATTTTATTTTCATAACGCTGGAAACGATGAAGTGTATATCGGCTCGGCGGATTTGATGAGTCGCAACCTTGATCGGCGTGTGGAAATCGTGTTTCCTGTCAAGGATTCGCGGCTTGTCACGCGTTTGCGCGATGTGGTGCTGGAAACGTATCTCAACGACACCGAAAACACCTCGATCTTGCAATCGGATGGAACATATCGTCACGCGGAGGGCAAGTCGGTAGATGCTCAGGCGTATTTCATGACCCATCATGCAAGGTTGAACGCTTATAGCGGTCTGCGTGCGACGCTCCCATCGGGGGAAGGGCATGCATAAGACCAACGCCATGCGGATGCTCGACAGCCGTGGCATCGCCTACACAGCCTTCGAGTATTCGCCCGACATCCATTCCGGTGAAGGCGTCGCCGAAAAGCTTGGCGAAACGCCCGAACGTGTGTTTAAAACACTGGTGGCGATGGTAGAGGGCGCTGGTCCAATCCTGGTGATCGTGCCGTCCAACCACGAACTTGACCTGAAACGCTGTGCGGCGGCGGTCGGTGTCAAGCGGTTGCGGATGGCGACACGCAAAGAGGCCGAATCCAAGACCGGACTGCTGGCTGGCGGTATCTCGGCGCTGGCGTTGTTGCACAAGCAGTTCCCCGTGTACCTCGACCACCACGCGATCCTATGGGACGACATCTGGGTCAGCGCGGGTCAGCGCGGCTTCAACCTGAATATCGCCGTGGAGGACCTGATCGCCGTCACCAGCGCGACCATCATCGAGGCAACATGATCACGTATGGCCACAGCCAAATGGGGTCGCCAAACTGTTGGCAGGGCTCGGTGTCCGCTCTACGGAAGGCTCTCCATGGAGCGTGTCGCCCTGAGCCGAAGCGGAATGTCTCCCTGTGGGGCCAAAGACTATGTTTTGGTGCGGCTTACCCTGACCGCTATTCGACGCTAACGGAAACCTGAACGGTTGACGATGGACCAGCGTCTCTAGCTCTTTAAAGCCCCATTTGTAGCCTCACGTACTTGACGATACTGGTATGATGGATTAACACCGAGGACCACTCGGCGACTGTATGGTACTCAGCCATACCAAGAATGTTTCTATCGTGTGAAGGAGGCTCCATCATGGGCGACAAGAGTCCTAAGAATACGCAGAAGCAGAAGGCTGTTCACGACAAAAAGAAGGACGAGCAGAAGAAAAAGCCTGCTCAACCTTCAGTGGTCAAAAAATAAGTTCAGTTCCATATGTCCGGCGTCGCGCCAGTGTTCACCATACGTGAACGCTGGCGCTTTTATTTGACGGTCGTCTTTGAAGTCCCTATACTGCCCCTGTCATCGCCCAACGATGACGTGTAATGACCGTGCGCGTCGCAACATACGCAGCACTTAAAGGATTCTCCAATGGCTCATCCTTTTCTGGACCGAATCGCCCAGGGGCCGATTCTGGGTGATGGCGCGATGGGAACGCAGCTATACGCCCATGGCATCGACCTCGAAGGGTGCTTCGACGCCGTTAACCTAGATAACATCGATCTCGTTCGCACGATCCATCGTGATTACATCAACGCTGGTGCCGAACTGATCGAAACGAATACCTATGGCGCGAATCGCCTTAAGCTCGAACGTTTTGGGCTTGGTGATCGTGTCTTCGACATCAACAAACGGGCGCTCCGTGCGGCACGTGACGCCCGCGAAATATCCGGCAAAACGATCCTGATCGCTGGTGCGGTCGGTCCGCTCGGTGCCGTCCTTGAACCCTACGGCAACCTTCGGCCCGAACAGGCACGCGAGGTGTTCGCCGAACAGATCGCCGTGCTGCTGGAGCAGGGCGCTGACCTGCTGATGTTCGAGACGTTCGGCGATCTGCGTGAACTGCTCATCGCCATCGAAGCCGCACGCTCGATTGGCGACCTGCCGATCGTCGCGCAGATGAGTTTTGCTAGCGACGGACGCACCGCCATGGGCAACACACCAGAGGAAGTTGTGCGTGCGCTCGCGGCGCAGGATGTCGCGGTGGTGGGCGTGAACTGTTCGGTCGGACCGCAGCGGGTATTCAAAGTGATCGAGGCCATGCACATCGCCGAGCCGAAGGCACGACTGGCGGCTCAACCGAACGCCGGGTGGCCGACCGAACTCAACAACCGTATCCTGTATCCTTCGACACCCGAATACGTCGGACGCTATGCACGCCGCATGATCGAGGAGCTAGGCGTGAGCCTGGTCGGTGGCTGTTGCGGCACGACCCCCGACCACATTGGGGCGATCCAGAGTGAACTCGCCTCCTTACAGGCAGATGCGCCCGCTGGACATGTGCATGTGGTCGTGACGCCCGAACCGGCACGCCGGCCTGCGACTGCCATCCCGCCCACGCTGCTCGCCCAAAAGATCGAGGCGCGAGAGTTCATCGTTTCGGTCGAGATCGACCCGCCGAAAGGCCATAACCCGCAGAAGTGTATCGATGGGGCGCGGATGCTCAAGGAGGTCGGCGTCAATTTCATCAACGTCGCCGATTCGCCGATGTCACGTGTACGCATGGGGCCGTTGGCGATGTGTGCGCTGATCCAGCGTGAAACTGGCCTCGAAACGATCATTCACTTCACCACCCGCGACCGTTCCTTGATGGGTTTGCAAAGTGACCTGCTGGGAGCGCACGCGCTTAATATTCGCAACGTTCTGACCCTCAAGGGAGACCCGCCGACGCTGGGCAACTATCCCGGCACCAGCGGCGTGTTCGATGTCGATACGCTGGGACTGGTGCGCGTTGTCGCTGGCATGAACGAGGGCAAGGACACATCGGGGAATGATATCGGCACCCCCACGAACTTCCTGATCGGCGTGCCCGCTCAATCACAACTCGCCCGATCCCGACCAGGAGATCGAGAAGTTTCGCCATCGTGTCGATGCTGGTGCGCGGTATGCCATGACCCAGATCGCCTACGATGTCGAGGGATTGCGCGATTTTCTACGTCGGCTCGGTCCGCGTCCAATCCCTTTGATACTCGGCATCCTGCCGTTGCAGAGCTTCCGTCAGGCGGAGTTCTTGCTCAACGAGGTCCCTGGCATCGCTCCTACTCAGGAGGCGCTTGATCGCATGAAGGCCGCCGGTCCTGATGGGCGTAAGGAAGGTGTGCGTATGGCACAGGAACTGATCCGCGAAGTGCGCGACCTGATCGATGGTGTCTATATCATGCCGTCGTTCGGTCGATACGAGGTCGCTGCCGAAGTTCTCCAAGGCTTGTAGTGACTTTCGCCTAGTGCTGTGGTCACAACAAAGCCCCAGGCTTCAGCCTGGGGCTTTGTTTTCCCGTTCGAACGGGGAACATGTGGAGCGGGATACGGGAATCGAACCCGTCTAGCTTGCTTGGAAGGCAAGAGCATTGCCACTATGCTAATCCCGCCTGTGAGAAAAATGGTCGGGGTGACTGGATTCGAACCAGCGACCCCAGCGTCCCAAACGCTGTGCGCTACCAACTGCGCTACACCCCGACGACACGCTTCGCAAGGTGTGTGACACCTTTTATGATAGAAGCAATAGCCCGGTAATACTACCTGTTCCATCAAGTGCAAGCGCTGCTGTCAAGCACCGTGCGTAACGGAAAGCGTCATGTTATAATGACGGCTATGCGCTGTCCATATTGCCAAGCCGCCGATACACAGGTGCTTGACACCCGTAAGCTCGATAATGGAGCGAAGATTCGTCGACGGCGGCGCTGCGAAGCGTGTGATCATCGCTTTACCACGCTCGAGCGTATCGAATCGTTGCCACTTATGGTGGTGAAGAAAAATGGTGTGCGTGAACAGTACGACCGGGAAAAGCTGCAAAAAGGTATCGAGATCGCTTGTTATCGTCGTCCAGTCAGTGTTGAAGCACGTGAAGAGCTGGTCGACGAGCTGTGAAATCGAACTGATGAGCGCGAACTGCGCGAGGTTCCTTCAGCGCTGATCGGTGATCTGGTGATGGAGCGATTGCGCGATCTCGATGAGGTCGCCTATATTCGTTTCGCGTCGGTATATCGTTCGTTTGCCGATCTCGGTAAGCTACGCGAAGCGGTCGATGCGCTCATGGATATTACCACCGCTCCCTGAAACCCGATAAATTGATGACGCTTCATACGTATTAAGGAAGATAATGGCGACCCAATCACCCATCCAAGATGAAAAGCCTCCTGAAACGATCGACGCTGGACGCCGCCGTCGCTTTCGTCTCGGCGCATCGACTGGTCCACGCACGCCTGTCAGTCAGGTTTTACGCGAGCTAAATTGGGGACTGCTGCTACTTACCGGCATTGCGGGCGGCGTGGTGTGGACGTTGCTGCTTGGACTGCTGGAACGTTTGCGTTCTTTGCTGGTCTTCTTCCTGTGCTCGGCGGTATTTTCGTCGGACGCCGCATTAAAGGGTCATATCTTGTGGCACGGTGTGCTGCTGAGTCTTATCACTGTTGTCGCCGCCGTTTCGATGACTGCGGTATTGGTTGTAGCGGGTCAGACAAACGTTGTATTTGCTCAACAGGTTTTGTTTCTAGGTATCATCGCTTTGCTGCCTTTTCCTGCCTTTGGTGTGTATACTGCCAGTCAGAGCGAGCAGCGCAACCGTGCAGCACGGGCAGAGCGTGAACGTCGCGGCGGCGCACTCGACAAGCCGGGACGTGTCAAGACCGTCGAGGAACTGCGTTCCTTGTCGTTGCCGCAGCTTGGCGGTTATGTGTCCGAAATGTTCCGCAAGCAGGATTTCAAGCTCACCGATTACCGCTTCGAGCGTGGCAAACTTCCTCGACATGGACATGCTGCATGGCGAAGAAAAGTGGATAGTGCGGGTAACGGTGGAGGAGAAGGTCAAGCAGGGTGTGGTGTTGCAGTTCGTGCAGGATGTACGCGAGGCCGGAGGCGACAAAGCCCTGGTGATTACATCGATGGATTTTCAGGATGCAGCGGTGCGCTGGGCGAAAGATCGCCCGGTGGTACTCATTGACGGCCCGACATTGCTGAACATGCACCAATAGCATTCGATACACATGCTTTCGCACGTTGCGGATGCTGGGTGCGAACGACCACCAGCTATGATGCTTTCGCATCGTGGTTGGTGGTCGATTCGTATACATCGACGGATATGCAACAACAGTAAACGAACAGTCTGATGCGCTCGTCTGAAGCCGTCACATCAGTTGGTCATTGGCTAGTTCCCATAGGAGTTTCGGTGTCACAGTTTGAAATCTACGTTTCCAAGGACTACCTTACGTTTTGTTCGGGTCACTTCATCACCTATGATGGCTCGCAGTGTGAAACGCTGCATGGGCATAACTACCGCACGGCGATCCGTATCTCTGGGCAACCGGATGCAAACCATTACGTCGTCAACTTTATCACGATCAAACGTATGATGAAGCAGATCTGTGATGAACTCGACCACCGTATGCTGCTCCCCGACCGTAATCCGCTGATCGCGCTCAGCTATGAGGGTGCTAACATAACGGCACGGTACAAGGATCGTCAGTATAGCTTTCCCGTCAGCGATGTCGTTCTGCTGCCGATTCCCAATACCACCGCCGAAATGCTTGCACAGCACATCTGTAATCGAGCGCAAACGTTTCTCGCGCAGATTCCCGATGTGCGGCTTGAAACCGTCGAGATCGAGGTTGAGGAATCGCTAGGACAGTCCGCGATCTATCGCGAGCGCATACCGACCCCTGACCTATGAGCGGCGATGTATGCGGTCGGTAACGTGCATGAACAGGCTATCATATCGGCCATGCGGCTAGAGGTAGTTGAGCGAACAAGAAACAGGAGAACTGCATGTCGTCAACGGTCGTTTATATCGCCCTAGGAACGAACGAAGGTGAGCGTTGGGAAAATCTGCGAATGGCTGTCGCGTCCCTTACGCCATGTGTGCTCGTGGATCGCTGCTCAGATGTGTATGAAACTGAACCCGCCTATGTCCTCGATCAGCCGCGCTATCTCAATATGGTAATAGCAGGAACCACTGAACTCGCACCCTACGCTCCTGCTGCATTGCCTCAAAAACCTGGAACAGCACCTCGGTCGTACGGTGGGACGGCGCTGGGGCGAACGACTAATCGACCTGGATATTCTGATCTATGGCGACCTACGGATGGCGCAGTCGGACCTGACAATCCCACACGAACGTATGCATGAGCGGTCGTTCGTACTGCAACCGTTAATGGACCTCGCGCCTGATCTCGTGCCACCGGGGATGTCGCGGACGGTGCGCGAACTGGTCGCGGCAGCACCGCCACATGGCATGGTATTGGCACGCCTTGGTCCGCTTACAGACGAACCAACATAGCACGGAATACACGTGTGAACGATGCAGTGATGCGCGACACGCTCCAGGCGCTGGTCGCGGCAATCGAGCCGCTCGACTCTGAAGAACGGGAGCATATCGACGCGACGATCCGCTGGCTTGCGTCGGGTGCGCCGTTCGTTCGCACCGTGCCACCCGATGTTCCACCCCAGCATCTGGTGTCGTATGTGGTGCTGGTGGATCATGCTGCACAAAAGCTGTTGCTAGTGGATCACCACAAGGCGCGTTTGTGGCTTCCGGGCGGCGGGCATGTCGAACCGGGCGAACATCCGCGCACGACCGCTGCGCGTGAACTTGGCGAGGAGCTTGGCGTCGAGGCGCTATTCGTCGACGACGCGCCGTTGTTCCTGACGGTGACGCGCACCGTCGGCGCGGTCGCGCAACACACCGACGTGTCGTTATGGTACATCCTCCACGGCTCAGCCGACGAACCGTTGCACTTCGACCAGGGTGAATTCGCTGGCGTGTGCTGGTTCGGCTTCGACGCTGTACCGTGGCAACGCAGCGATCCGCACATGCGGCGCTTCGTCGCAAAACTCCGGGCGCGGCTCGGAGCCTACGTGCCTCGCTCGATGGCTTCGCGGTAAACCTGTGTCAACATCCGATACTTCCGCTCGAAGGTCATGGTTGCCAGCACCTTGGCGTGACCCTGCCGTCCCATCTGTTGGGCGCGTTCACGGTCATTCAGCAGCGTGGCGAGCTTGCGGGCGATCTCAATCGTATCCCCAAACGGCACGAGATAACCGTCCCTGCCGTCGTCGATGATGTCAGGAACGCCACCGGCACGCGCACCGATAACCGGCACATCGTACATCCACGCTTCCAGAAAGACGATGCCGAATGAATCGGTGCGCGATGGCAGCACGAACGCCTGCGCCGCAGCCAGCGCATCTAATTTGGTTTGGTGCGGCACGGCTTGAAGCAGCGTGATACGTTCGCGTGTGGTGGCGGGGAGTTGCGCCCAATAGGTTTCGAACTGCGCCAGGAGATTGGAGGCGATCAGCACCAGCCGTGCGTTCGACCCGTCGCGCCATAGCTGCTGCATGGCTTCGATTGCGTGCATCGTTCCCTTGTCATAGGCAGCGGCACCGATAGAAAGGACGATCGGCTCATCAATACTATGTTCGGCGCGGAAGCGGGCCGCATCGCCACCCACGAGTGTTTCTGGTCGTACCCAGCCGCCAAGTTCCACGATACGTTCGGATGACACTCCGCGTTGGCTCAGGAAGCGACCTTCGAGCGACGATTGCACCAGTACGCGAGCGGATCGCTTGAGCAGGTCGATCTGGTGGGGTTGCGAATAATAGCGCACGATATAGTCGCTCCCCGGCTCGCCCAGATGCACGAACGGCGTGCAGATGTGGGGGATGCCGCGCTGGTGCGCGAAGCGAAACGCTGGGATAATCGTGAAATCCAGTGTAATGTTGGTGGTGTTAACCAGGTCGTAGTGGTCGGTGGTCGTGCGTAGGTAGTGCGTGAGCCCGGGGACACGCGGCGTGATCTGCGCCATGCGGCGTAGCAACGGCACCGTGCCAGGGACGCGCCCAAACTCGACCATCAGGCGACGAATGATCGGATAGATAATTGGTGGTCCGGCGATACGTTCGACCGGAAAACGTAGTATCCGGACGCCGTGGTGGTGTGTTTCACGTTCGTCGATACGCCGCCGCCCGGACGCCCAGAAGTGATCCAGGTCCCAGGCGTCCGTCGTCAGAACCGTCACATGATGTCCGTCGGCGGCGAGTTGCTCGCTCAACTCCTGAAAGTAAATCTCCGAGCCGCCCATGAACGGGTAGAAGCGCTGGATAACGTGCAGAATGTGCATCGCGCTATGCTACCACGGACGGAAACCGCCACCGTTGCGGGAGCAGCGCGCTGCTGTCATTTCGAGCAACGTCTGCACCTCTGAGTTGCTCAGCCGAAACCATTTGTTTCAGTGAATCGCAACCGAAGCGTCCTTCTCTGTACATGTACTTGACGGACGCTTCGACTCTGAACACGCATGGTATGGCTCGGATTGGCTCCACCAGAATCTTTTGTCCTAATCCAATCAATGATTCGTAAAATTGCCCGCGGACGTATACGCATCAATCAGGATTTGGGTCGCTGCCAGTGCCATCGGCACCGGTGACGCGCAAGCGTTGCGTTACCCCGTACGCAGGCCAGGAATGAGGCGATTTCGCGCTCGAAGCGGTTGCCTGGCTCGACGTCTACGACGCGCCAACCGTCTTCGCCGACCAACCGCACGCGTAATTCGTCGGTTCCATAATCGACGGTTGCTGCGCCCTTCGTGCCATAGATTGTGACGAACCATTCGCCAGGAGGTGTACGCCAACTTGCTTCGAGCGAACCAACCGTCCCATCGCTTGTGCGCAAGATGATAATCGCCGTATCTTCAACGTCTAGCATAGGACCGAGGTCGTTGGCTGAGGTCGATGCTACGGCCTGCACCTGTACGGGATCGCCAATCAGAAAGCGGAATAGATCGACCGAATGGATAAGTGTGTCGAACAGCACGCCACCACCGGAGATGGACGGTTTGGAAAACCAGGTGTTTTCAACATCCTTAAGATGTCCCGCGAAGCGATTGCGATACATCACTACCTTGCCGAAGGTGCCTGCTGCTATCAGTTCCTTTAGTCGTTCGATGTGTGGTTGAAATCGGTGGCAAAAGCCCACGCTCAGTAGCGTACCTGTGCGTTCCGCTGTTGCGATCATCGCTTCACATGCTTCTGTCGTCGTTGCCATCGGCTTTTCGCATAATACAGCGATACCCGCTTCGAGTGCGGCCTCGGCGATTGGGCGGTGAAGCGAGGGCGGTGTGCAAATGCTGACCGCATCGAGTTGCTCTGAGGCGAACATCTCGCGGTAATCAGCGTATGGCCGTCCACCATATGCGGCAACTGCGGCTTCACGTGCGGCAGCGGACGTATCCGCTAACGCCGTCGGCGTGATCCCCAGAGCGCGATACGCTTGTAAATGCGTTTGACCGATGCCGCCGCAACCGACGATTCCAACACGTAGTGCTGGTAATTCTGGTGCCTCCTGCATGCGATGGAGCCTCCTTCAAGGTGTTGCCTCCAACATGTGTCGTGGAGGCATCGACGTGACGATGGTACGAACGATCTAGCTTTTGAACATGTCCGCGAGCATGACACGTTCGCCAGTTTCGGCGGAGCGCAGGCCAGCATGCAGGATCGCCATGATTTCGAGTGTCGCTTCGCGGCTGATCGGCGATCTGCCTGTGCGGACCATCTCTATCATGGCTGCCATGGTGCCAGTATAGAAACCGTCGAAGTCTTTTACTTCACAATCGGCCTTGCCTTTGGCGGCATACACGGTCATATGAAATTCGTAGGTACTGTCGCGAAGGGTCTGGACGATCACGGCTGGACGGCTGTCATAGCCAATAAGCGTGATGTCGCGGTCGGGCGATGGGAACGTTTGCAGCCAGCGCGCGCCGGGTCCGATCAGTGTCTGATACATCTCTACCGTGTGAACGCCATAATTGAACCAGTCGCCGGGGCCAACGCTGGTGACAGTGCTGATCTCCCCCATATCTGCCAGGCGTGTGCGTAGATCCTCGATCTCATGTGCGAAGCGCAGTGACAGATGCGCTCATGACCGGAGCACCGCGCTGTTCGGCGAGGTTAAACAGTTCTACCGCTTCCATCAGATCGAGCGTCATCGGCTTATCGATATATGTTGGGATACCCGCGTCGATGAACGGTCGTGCGAGTGAACCGTGGCGAGCGCCCAGGCCGAGGTCGTCCACCACCAGCACGGCGTCGATCTCGCCGATCATATCGTTTGGATTCGTAACAACGCTGTCGATGCCAAACTTCTTCGCTAAACCCGCTTCATCAAGAAGATTACGCTCTGCTTCGAGCGCACGCGACTCCGGCGCAGGATCCCCCCACACGGCAACAATCTTGCCTCCCGAAACTCGTGCGGGGCGCTCGTTCTCGCCATTGAGGATGCTTGCAAACGCTGGCGAATGACTTGTGTTGGTGCCGACGAGTCCAAAACGAATCACGTGAATGCCCCCTTAGTACCGATGAACGACCAACGACGAATGACCACGTTCGGTCATTCGTTGGTCTGGTGTGATGTATCCCCTTCGCGTGCTGTAAAAAAATGCGTAGGAACAGCACGCGCGAAGCGGCGGGTGATGTCTTGCGGGCGAGTGATCGCACCACCGACAACGACGGCATACGCGCCAAGCGCGAACGCTCGTTCGATCTGAGCAGGAAAGCGAAACCTTCCCTCTGCGATCACTGGCACATGGCACTGTTCGACCAGGAGTTCCAACAGTTCGAGGTCGGGACCGTCCTGCATAGCGCGTCCATGCTCCGTGTATCCGGCGAGCGTCGTACCCACGATATCGACGCCCAGCGATTCGGCGTTGAGTGCATCGTCGAGGCACGACACGTCCGCCATAATCGGGCGATGGAGAATGTTGTGAATATGCTCGATCAGTTCTGCCAGCGTCTCGCCGCCCTGGCGGGCTCGCGGTGTCGCGTCGATGGCGACGATATCGCATCCTGCTGCGACTATCGCCGTAGCGGCGTCACGGGTCGGCGTAATGAAAACTGGTGAATCAGGGCTGTATATCTTGTCGAGGCCGATGATGGGTAGTTCTGTGATAGCCCGTATTGCGGCGATATCGTCGGGGGAGTTGGCACGAATGCCAACCGCACCGCCTTCGATCGCGGCGCGTGCCATCGCCGCCATGATCTGCGATCCAAACATCGGCTCGCCCGGATATGCCTGACAGGATACGATCAACCCGCGTGGAAGCCTATCGCTCATGCTGCTCGTCCTACACCCTTTGTCCAAGCTGATGTATGCTTGGATACGCACACTACGATACCATGTTCGGCACGTTCCCTTGAAAGGCAACCGGATGCTGTATGTGTAGATGCAACCCACCGTACGAGTGACGAAACACGAGGCGTTTGTAGGCATGGATGTATTCATAGCAATCGACGCGGGTCAAACCCACACGGAATGCGCGGTAGTCAACCGGGCCGGCAAGCTCATCGGCACGGGGTCGAGTGGTCCATCTTACGTTCAGGATGGGTCGATGGTCGTGCGGGCGTCGTTCGATGCGGCGATAGCGGCGGCGGGCGTGCAGCCGACCGACGTACGTGCGGTGTTTGTCGGCGTGACAGGTGGACAGATTCCTGGCAGGCTCGAAGCCGTCCAGGGGCATCTACACCATCGATTCGAGCGTGCTGAGATACGCGTGGTCCCCGATGGCGAGTTCGTGTTGCGAAGCTATGTAGGTAACGAAACGGGCGGGGTCTTGATCGCCGGAACGGGCAGCGTCGCGGTTGGCAGCTATGATGGACTGATGGCAACGGTCGGTGGCTATGGGTATCTATTCGGTGATGAAGGAGCCGGGAGTTGGATCGTCCTCGAATATATCCGGCGCTCGTTGCGGATCGCCGATGTGGGACCATGGCAAACCGATCTCGCGTTGGCGGTGTGCCGGCACTTCGGCGTGGACGATCTGCGCCATATCCCCGGCATGTTCTATGCCCGTGGTGTGATCGACGTGAACGCGCTTGCCGGAGCGGCGATCCTGATCCTTCGCGCTGCCACGGATGATCTGTTGGCCCAGCAACTGGTGTACGATACGAGCGTCGAGCTAGCCGGACTGGCTCGACGGCTTGTGCGGGCGCTCGACGTTCCAGCAACGACGAGGTTTCCATTGTTTCTGGTTGGTGGTGTCTGGGGTGCGTATACGCTGCTCATGCCTCATTTTCGCGCGGCCCTTGCCGACGACGTACAATGGACCGTCGAACAGGTCCACGTATCACCGGCATGTGCCGCTGTTCACTACGCCCGACGCTTGTATGACTAACATCGTGTCGCGGTCCGAGGCTTGCTCCTTTTTATGTGCCGAGCGTATTATAGACAACGCACGAACGGGAATGATTGTGTCTACGACATAGTTGTTACGAACGGAGGACTGCGGACTATGGTGTTCAAGGAGGTCCAATGAACGTATTTTCACTGATCCTGGCTGGTGGCGAAGGTAGTCGTCTGAGTATTTTGGGTGAGAAACGGGCGAAACCGGCGATGCCCTTCGCTGGTAAGTACCGCATCATTGATTTTACTTTGTCGAATTGCGCGAACTCAGGCTTGTCGGATATCGCGGTGTTGACGCAATACCGCCCACATTCGCTCAACGAACACATCGGAACGGGCCGCCCCTGGGACCTCGACCGTACACGTGGCGGTATTCGCATCTGGCAGCCCTATCGAGGGCGTAACGACCAGGACTGGTATCGTGGCACGTCGGACGCCCTGTACCAGAATCGTCGCTTTATCGCGTCCGAAAACAGTGATACGTTGCTGGTGCTGTCAGGCGACCATATCTATAAGCAGGATTATCGTGACATGTTGCGGCAGCACGAGGAATCCGGCGCGGACCTGACGATCGCCGTCATGGATGTGCCACGCGAAGAAACGAATCGCTTTGGTATCATGTCGACCGCCGCGGATGGGCGCATCGTCGAGTTCCACGAAAAACCACAGGAGTTCAAAGGTACCCTGGCGTCGATGGGCATCTACGTCTTTAAGACGGATTTCTTGCTGCGCAGCCTTGAAGAAGATGCTCGCAACACCAATTCAGCGCATGACTTCGGACGCAACATCATTCCGCTGATGATCGAACAAAGTAACGTGTTTGCCTATCAGTTCAAAGGCTATTGGGTCGATGTGGGGACGATTCCGGCCTATTGGCAGACAAACCTCGAATTGTTGGTTGATAATCCTGACCTCGATTTATACGACGACCGCTGGACGATTCATACTCGCAGTGAAGAACGACCACCAGTGAAGATTGGCACCGCCGGGGAGATTTCCCGTAGCCTGATATCGAACGGCTGCCTGGTCAACGGTACGGTCATCAACTCGGTGCTTTCGCCCGGTGTCGTGATCGAGGCTGGTGCGGTCGTGCGCGATTCGGTCATCATGAATGATACGATTGTTCGGGCAGGAGCGCAGATCGATCGCTGTATCATCGACAAGGGGGCTGTGGTCGGCCGTGATTCCGTCGTCGGGCATGGCGACGACATGACGCCAAATCAGACCGAACCGAAGAACATTACGAGTGGCATCACGATCGTCGGTAAGAGCGCCAGGATTCCCGATAGCACGACGATCGGACGCAACTGTCGCATTGATCCGGGCGTGACTGAAAAGAGCTTTGCTTCGACCAACATTCCAAGTGGCGGAACCGTTCAACCAGGGTCTGCGTGAACATATTAATGGTTTCAGCGGAGGTCGATCCCTATGCCAAGGTTGGTGGTTTAGCGGATGTTGCCTCCGCGCTGCCGAAAGCGCTCCGTCACGCGGGACATGATGTTCGCATCATGATGCCGCAATATGCTTCGGTCGAACAAGGCGGCACGCGGTTGCGGACCGTGATCCCAGCGTTTGAACACGCGATCGGCGTTGAAACCTTTGCGGTCAGCATGACCGAAGCAATTGATGGTCGTGGGGTGCCAACCTACTTCGTCGATGTTGCGGGGATGTTCAGCGACCGCGACGAAGTATATGGTGCGCCTGATGACGGGCGGCGTTTTTTGGCATTTTGCTCGGCGGCGCTCGCCTGTGTGGAGCACCTTGGCTGGCGACCGGACATTGTGCATGCGAATGACTGGCATACCGCGATTGTGCCGGTCATCATGCGCTCGCTGCCACCACGTTCGTTTCTAGGTGCGTCGGCGAGCATGTTCACGATCCACAACCTGACCTACCAGGGCGTTTTAGAATGTGCGGCGTTAGGTGGTATGGCTGCGCTGCTGCCGTCGCAAGCACAGGATGGCTGGGTCAACATTATGGCGTTGGGATTGCTCAACGCCGACATGCTCACGACGGTCAGCCTGACGTACGCCCGTGAGATTGTCACGCCAGAATATGGCGTGGGTCTGGATAGCGTCCTGCGGGCGCGTCAAGATCGGCTGTACGGTGTCCTCAATGGCATCGACATTGGTCAGCTCAATCCAGCCACCGATCCTGGCATCGTGGCGAACTACACCGCGGATGACCTCGCCGGGAAAGCACGTTGCAAAGCCCTGTTGCAACAGCAGGCAGGGTTCGAGCCGGATGCCTCGGTGCCATTGCTTGGCATGATTGGACGCTTGGTCGAGCAAAAAGGTATTGACCTGTTCGTGTCTGCGGTCGAGCCACTGTTGCGCGGCACCACGCTCCAGATCGTGTTACTTGGCACCGGAGCACAGCACTATATCGATCTGATGCGGTCGTTAGAGGAGCGCTGGCCTGGACGTGTCAAGACCTGGCTACGCTTCAATGCCGCCAAGCCCGAGCATATCTATGCTGGTGCCGATTTCTTCTTAATGCCGTCGCGCTTCGAGCCGTGCGGCCTAGGACAGATGATCGCCATGCGCTATGGCACGGTGCCAATCGTGCGTGGCACGGGTGGCCTGCTCGACACCGTGCATGAAGGTGTCCCTGCCGAGCCTGGGGTTGGCTTCGTGTTCTGGGAGTACGAACCTACCCATCTACTGGACGCTGTACACCGAGCGCTCACCGCGTTCAACGATCCGGAAGTTTGGCGTATTCTTGTACGAAACGGAATGGCGATGGACCATTCCTGGTCGCGCTCCGCCCAACGCTACGTCGAACTCTATACGCTCGCGTTACAATCCATCGACAATGGGAGCCTGACGAACTAACGGCATCCCATACGCGGGGTGTCCCGTCGACCGGTCACGATATTGTGTCCGTGCATGTTCTCTGGAGGTGGCGTATGCGCTTAGGATTACAGGTTCCGAACTTCACCTGGTCACAGGATCAGGGGCAACTTGGCGATACATTTGGACTGATCGCCGAGCGCGCCGAAGATGCTGGCTTGTATAGCTTTTGGGTGATGGACCATTTCTTTCAGATTCAGTTCGTGGGACCGCCCGAAAGCGAGATGCTGGAAGGCTGGAGCGCCCTGGCGTTCGTCGCCGGACGCACCAGGCGTATCAAGCTTGGCACGATGGTAACAGGTATCACGTATCGCCATCCTGGGATTCTGGTCAAAACCGCTACGACCCTGGATGTCCTGTCGAATGGGCGGGCGTACTTTGGTATCGGCGCAGCCTGGAACGAGGACGAGCACCGCGGTCTTGGTGTGCCGTTTCCGCCGCTGGGGGAACGCTTCGAGCGTCTGGAAGAAACGCTCCAGATCGCGCATCAGATGTGGGCGGGCGACGAAACGCCGTTCGAGGGCAAGCACTATCAGCTTGCCCGACCGCTCAACTCGCCGCAATCTGTGCAGCGTCCGCATCCACCGATCCTGATCGGCGGCAGCGGTGAGCGCAAGACGCTACGTTTCGTCGCGCAGTACGCCGATGCCTGTAACCTGTTTGGGCGGGTCGGACCGGAGGAACTCGGGCGCAAGCTCGATATCCTGCAAGGGCATTGCGCGGACGTGGGACGGCCCTACCAGGAGATCGAAAAGACGACACTCGATCACATGCACATCACGCGGGATGGGCGCGACGGCTCGCTTACTCCGGCGGCTGCGATTGAATACTTCGCCGGACTGGCAGAGATGGGCATCGATCATGCGCTGTTCAGCCTGGTGAATGTCACCGATCCCGACGTGTTCGATCTGCTGGCGACCGAGGTCGTTCCGGCGGTGGACAAGATCGCGGTCAAAGGACGCTAGGTAGGAGCATGCTGCTGGGACTTGATATCGGCGGCACCAAGACCGCCGTCGTGCTGGGCGACCGCAACGGTGCGGTTGTTGCCCGCGAACAGATGGAGACGCCGCACGCACTGGGTCCAATTGTGATGATTGATCGCATCGTGGAGCTATCGCGGTCGATGCTCGCGACGCATCCTGCCACTGTTGAAGGCGTGGGCGTGTCTATCGGTGGTCCGCTGGATAGCGAGGCTGGGGTAATCCTCGGACCGCCGCACCTGCCGGGGTGGGATGAGGTGCCACTACGGACGTTGCTTGAAGAACGCCTCGACTTGCCCGTGTTCGTCGAACATGACGCTCGTACGGGGGCGCTGGCAGAATGGCGTTTTGGTTCCGGTGTAGCGCCGGATGGCACTCGCACCGCCGACCTGGTTTTCCTGACCCTTGGCACCGGCCTTGGAGCAGGCATTATCTCCGGCGGAAAGCTCCTGCACGGTCGCAGCAGTCGCACCGCCGAAGCCGGACATTGGCGCATCGCCGTCGACGGTCCCGAAATGTTTGGCAAGCGTGGCTCGTGGGAAAGCTACTGCTGTGGCGCCGGCATCGAGGCGTTGGCGGCGTGGCGCTATCCAACACGCTTCGCACGTACGAGTGTCCCCAACCTGGCGGCGCTCGCACGCTCCGGTGATGGCGATGCCGCGGCGGTGTTCCGGGAAAGCGCCCATATGCTCGGTCAGGGGATCGCCCTCCTCTGTGATGTCTTCGCGCCCGACATTGTAGCGCTCGGTGCGCTCGGTGTGCGGCTGGGCGACCTGTTGATACCAGGCGCACGTGCGGTGGTCGACCAGGAGGTACTCCCTGCGGTCGCCGCACGCTGCCAGATCGTGCCAGTCGCGCTTGGGGAGCGTATCGGCGATGTTGCCGCGCTGTGTGCGGCCCTGTATTGGCTCGAAGATTGGGAACGTGCTACAGGACCATCGACTACCAAGGAATGCTCATAGGCGATGGGTGGTCATCGTAGAGAACATGCGGAAATATGCTTGTCTTGCTTGCGATGGTAGACGCAAGGCGCCGCATCGCTACGCTTCGGGTGGTGGTGTTTGGCTACGTGCACGGTACGTGCTGGCGTTCATGCCAAAACATGCTTTGAAGCGTCGATTGAACTGATTGGGATCGTTCCAGCCGACTGCTGCGCCGATCTCGCCGATTGGTTCGCCTGTGGTACGGAGCAGCACGGCGGCACGCGCTGCGCGGCGCTGCGCTAGGAATGTCATCGGTGCAAAGCCGGTGTGCTGCCTGAACAGCCGCACCAGGTACGAGCGGTCGATATGTAACTGGTACGCCAGTTCGACCAGCGTCCAGGGATAGTCTATCCGGGCTTCGAGCATCTGCTGTGCAGCCTGGACAGCAGGATGCACGCTGGTTGGTGCTTGCAGCGCCGGGGATACGGGTTCCATGGCTTGCACCAGAACGCCGAGGGCGGTCGTGAGTAGCCCCAAACATTCGATGCGCATCGCCGGTGTGAGATCTTGCGTCGTGCGGATCAGCAAGTCGAGAATGCCACGATAGCGCGTGCAGCCCAGCGCCGACAAGCGAGTCCTCGCATCGTCGGAACGCAGTGACATATGTGGATCTGCCTGGAGCAGCGGTGCAACTGTGGTATCGTCGCGCATCCAGGCCAGTTCGCGGTCGAGCAGTTCTGTGCCGAAGTAGCAGTTGGCGATGATACATTGCCGGCAATGCTGATAGGCGTGCCACATGCCGGGATGGATTACGAACACGTCGCCGACGTGCGCCGTATACACGCCACTTGCGGCGACATGTTGCCCCGTGCCACCCAGAATTACCGCAATCTCCACGAACATATGACGGTGCGCCGCCACCGCGCCGTCGATCTCGTAGAGGCTCGCGCCGACTGGCACGGCGTCGACGGGAAAGACTATCGAGCGCGGATAGGTTGGGACACGCGGAGCAGTAGTCATTGATCCTTTGAATCGTCCACTTTTTGATGACGATTCCACGCCCTAGAGCATACCACATGCGTGTGCTGGTCCCGCATACTGCCTCCACAGGCCAGGGTCCGTCAACGCCGAACGACTGTCATGTTGAGTGGAGCGAAACATCTTCCTTGAACTTATGAGGAAACCCTTCGCTGCGACTTAGAGTGATATTCACTAGGAACATGGTTCCTTACACCGGACGTTGACGGAGCGCTGCCTACTGGCTAGCTACAGCAAGGAGGCTTGACATGACACAGATGGCAACGATGACCACGCCGGATATGCTCGACGATGCTACCGTCGCTGCATACCGCGCACAGGGGTTTGTGCGCGTTCCCCAGATCATTACGACCGAGGAAGCAGCGCACTTTCACGAGGCTGCTCGTGCGGCCATGGAGCGGCTGCGCGACAAGGATTACAATAAAACCAAAATCTTCACGCAGCTTGTCAATGTCTGGCAGGATGACGAAGCGATGCGCGAATTGACGCTCCATCCGAACGTCGGCTCGGTTGCGGAAAAGCTGGCAGGGATTCCACTACGCATCTGGCACGATCATATGCTGATCAAGCAACCTCATAACAACGCACCGACCCACTTCCATCAGGATCAACCCTACTGGCCCCACGGCAACACCCGTCACACGCTCTCGGCCTGGATCGCCCTGATCGATGTGCCGGTGGAGCGCGGCTGTATGACGTTTTTGCCGGAAGCGCACAAGCGCGACGACCTGCGCCCGCAGGACCTGACCGACGAACATGATCTGTTCTCGATCTGGCCTGAACTGACCTGGCGCGAACGTGTGACGATTCCGCTCAAAGCGGGCGATTGTACGTTTCATCATGGCCTGTGTCCGCACATGGCTACGTCCAATTTCACCGACGATGCACGTTTCGCGCACATCATCATCTTCATGGACGCCGACACGATCTACACAGGCGCACCGCACGTCATAACCGATCCGCTCGGCTTGAATGCTGGCGATAAGCTCGATGGACCGTTGTTTCCGCGTACAGCACGCTAGGCGTCAGGCCTGGCATCCGCTGGGGTGCTCGAACGGGGGCGACGGGGGGAGTTAGGGACCAGCAGAAACGTTTATTCGTGTTTCCGCTGGTCAGTCGTCGCGGATACCTGTTGGGTCGGCGGGCTCCCTACGGTGCTGCGGTCGCCTCCGGGGCTTGTTCAGGTGCGCTGGTGTTCACCGCTTCGGGTGTCACGCCAGCAGGGGCCTCCTGCGATGTGGTCGTCGCTGGTAGCAGCGAAGGGATCGTCAAGGTCTGACCCACCTCGATCTGGTTGGGATCGCTCAGGTTATTGAGTGCCAGAATCTCGTCGACGGTCGTTGCGAAGTCCTCGGCGATTTTACCAAGCGAGTCACCAGGTTTCACGATGTACATGCCAATCGGCGTTGCGGTCGGCACGATACGCAGCGCGAACGAGGTTGCCGTTCCCTTGATATCCTGTGGTGGTGCCGGAGTGATGCGGAGCAGCGGTCGCACAGTTGGGCGCAACGGGTCAGCACCCTGCACTGGTACTGTACAGGAGGTGACGGTGCCTGCGATGAAAAGTCCTATGAGTGGTCGGAGGATGTGTTCTCGTTTTGCCATGCGCTCAACTGACGACGAAGGTCCTCGATACGACGCTGTGCCGGGAGGACACGCCCATCGTCGAGGAGCACAACACATTGAATATCTGCGGGAACTGTACCATAAGACTGAATGATGCGTCGATCCCAGGGTGGTTGGTACAGTAATAGGGCGCTGATCATGCTACATTGCACGGTCAGCCCTGAATATCCCAACCACAGCATGTCATCTGCCATTAGGCTTTTGCATCATCGCTTGGAATCTCTTCCAGGGGAGCATCAGCAGGTGTTTCCGGCAGGTCGATCTTGACCGAGCTTTGATCTGGTGAGCGTCCTTCGAGCGCTACTAATGCCTCGGTTTCATGTTCGATCTCGTTCGGTTCTTCGTCGCCGAACGAAATGCCGAGGTTGCGTGCTACGGTTATCTGTTCAGAATCTATCGGCACGGTTTTAACCTTGCCCGCGGCGACTTCCATTGGGATCGTGCCAATTTCGCCGCCCTTCAATACGACGATATGGCCGAAGTTGCCCGCCGCAAGCTCGCGCACGGCAGCACAGCCAAACCGCGTCGCCAGCACGCGGTCGTACGAGGTTGGAGCGCCGCCACGTTGCAGGTGACCCAGCACGACGACGCGGGCATCCTTATTGGTGGTCTTCGCGATCTCGTCAGCTAAGTATAACCCGATGCCACCGAGCCGCCCTGATTCGACATACATCTCGCCTTTACCCTGCAATCCAGCACCTTCCGCGACGACGATGATGGAGAACTTCGAGCCCTGGTATTCACGAGCCAGGATTTTGGCGGTGATCGATTCCATGTTGAACGGGATTTCGGGCAGCAGAATAATATCCGCGCCGCCGCCGATACCGGAATGGAGCGCGATCCAGCCAGCGTGACGCCCCATGACTTCTAGCACCATCACACGCCCATGGCTTGCTGCCGTTGTGTGTAAGCGGTCGATCGCTTCGGTCGCCACATGCAGCGCGGTGTCGAAGCCGAAGGTGCGGTCGCTGCCGTACAAATCGTTGTCAATCGTCTTAGGAACGCCAACCGCACGAATGCCATATTTCGCGAAGTCACTGGCGATGCCTTGCGAACCTTCGCCGCCGATCACGACCAGCGCGTCGATGCCAAGACGGCGCATGTTTTGCGCGACCTCACGGTACGGGGCTTCATCGCGATGAGGAACGCCATCGACTATGGTGGTGGTGAAGTGGCCTTTGTTAGTTGAACCAAGGATCGTTCCGCCGCGTGGTAGTAATCCCCGGACCTGTTCAAGACCTAAGGTGCGTGTGCGGGGCGGTGTCAATAAGCCTTCGAATCCGTCCTCAATACCGTATACTTTCCAGCCGTATTCGACTTCGGCGGTTTTGACGACGGCGCGAATGACGGCGTTGAGGCCAGGCGCGTCACCACCACTTGTAAGAACCCCGATCCGGCGTATTGGTGCCATGATGAATCCTCCGCTCGCCAATAGGTAGGATGGTTTCCGTGTCACAAATAACGACCGTCATGGCAGTACCATCATCGGTCGAGCATACCCTAGTGTAGCATATACCGCCGAATGACGAACGAAACATACCTGTGTTTCGCATGCTCCGCTCAAGCCATACGCTGCGCCTCCCAAAGTTGGCGCATCAGGCGCATCGTGCCAAGGCATTCGGCGTATTGTTCGATCACATGGACAATGATCGCGCGGGGCATGCGTTGAAACTCGTCACTATTACGCTTAACAACAATTGGCTCGTCGAGGGCTGCCGAATCAAGCGAGGTGAGCGCACAGGCTGTGGCGGTTGCCGCCTCGTCTAGCCAGAATAGCAGGTCGGCGGCGTCTTCGGCGATCCCCTCCAGGTTCTCATTGTCCAGCCAATCGTTCGGGAATGGTTGCCCTGTCATGTCCTGACTGATCCACGCTTGCTCGACCCAGACACACTGCTGTGCGAGCATATAGATCGAGTTCGTCGTGTCCGGTATGGGCTTCCAGTTTAGCCCGTCGCTGTCGAGGCCAAGTAATACCTGGCGTACATCGTCGCGCAATTGCTCCAGGCGTTCGATGTACCAGCTAATCTCTGTATTCATCCGTCTGTATCCTTGTAATGGTGACGCGTACCAATAGAATCTTCACGTTCTCGCGATCCGCGTTCCTGATGGTATCATGCGCCGTATGCGGCAGCTTGCATATTATGAGACACAAACATTCGTCGAAACGCTTGGCGGGCGCAGCGTGCACTTCGTGTCCAAACCGGGGTTACCTCATTGGACGGAAGTATCGCCTGCCCAACGTCTGCTCGCTGAAACGGTTACGAGCCCATCAGGCGCAGAAATACTGCTGGTCGATACCGGACCAGGAACGCTCGCTGCCGCACTTTGCATGAAAGCTCGTCCCGCGAGGCTTTCGCAGATCGATATCAACGCTATCGCACTCGAACTTGCGCCGCGCACGCTCGCCGCCAATGACCTTGATATTGAAGCCAGCTTTGGCGCGACAATCGCTGGTGAAGATTATGCCACGTTCGATGTTGCCGTGTTCGAGGTGCCACAAAACCGTAAGTTGGCCCGTCGTCGGCTGCTGGAAATCCATGCGGCGTTGCGCGAAGGCGGGCAGGTATACCTGGCTGGTCCCAACAACGAAGGCATCCAATCCGTGATCGACGATGCCCGGGCGTTGTTTGGCAATGCCGCCGTGCTGGGCTACCGTGAACGCAACCGGGTCGCACGGGCGACCAAAAGCACCGTGCATCAACCCGCGCCGTCCTGGGCGTTCGAGCCCGGCATTGCGCCAGCCACCTGGCATGAGTTTGCAGCTACCGTCGCGCCACACACCTGGCGCATCCATAGCCTGTGCGGCGTCTTTTCCTACGACCGCGTAGACGCAGGAACGGCGTTTTTGCTGGCGAACCTACCCGCGCCGCGTGGTTTGCGCGTGCTGGACGTTGGCTGTGGGTACGGGCTGATCGGGCTATGGGCAGTCGCGGAAGGTGCCGAGCAGGTCGATATGATAGATGTGAATATGCTTGCCGTCGCATCGGCGCAGCGCAACATCGCGGGCATCACCAACGCCCGCGCGCTGCCTGGCGATGCCTTGCAGCCGGTCGCAGACCAGCGCTATGACCTGGTGATCACGAATCCACCATTTCATGCTGGCAAGTCTATCGACTACGTGGCCGCTCATGCCTTTATCGCGCATGCAAGGGCGGTGCTGGTGCCGGGTGGGCGCTTGGTGTTGGTTGCCAACGCCTTCATTCCCTATGCCAAACTCATGACGGAAGTGTTCGAGAACGGCACCGCCCTTGCCAACGACCGCCGCTATCAGGTATTGGTAGGACGTTGATCGCCGTCCCCACGGCAGCAGGCTCTAGCGGGCCGCTTACAGGTAATGGGCTTAGGTTGGACGCTGGCGTAGCAAAAACTGTTCGCCCGTTCCACTATCGACGATGGGTTGGTCGGCAGCGACTTCGGCCACGCTCGACGGAGAGGTGTTCACCTGGAAAGCCGGCGAATCCTGGTATAGTCCTCAGTGCGACGCGATCTACATGACCTGGCGCCTGGAACATCATTTTGGCTTCAAACGTCATGTATGGAATAGCATTAGACGCGCACATCCACGAACCGAAGGACGATCGTGCTGTTATAATAGCGCCGCCGTGTATAAAGTCGTCACATGTCCAAAAAACCAGAAGCGTGATCCTTGCGTAGTACCTTAAAGGAACCTTGAAATTGGCGCGAGTTCCAGATCGCCAAAGAGAAGAAGCACGAGCCGAAGACGAGCGTCTGCTCGCACGTATCGCGGCAGGGGATCGTCGAGCCTTTGAAACGCTCTACGACCGTTATGCTGCGGTTGTATTCGGCATGGCGCTACGAATGCTTGGTGATCGGAGTATCGCCGAGGAGGCAGTCCAGGAAATCTTCTGGCGTGTGTGGCAGCGTCTGGAAAGTTTCGACCGATCGCGGGCGTTCGCCCCATGGTTGTTCGGAATAGCGCATAATTACTGTATTGACGAATTACGGAGGCGCAAGGTTCGACCACAGCCGATATATGAGGATGATGACCATCCGGTCCTGAGCGCTATTCCTGACGATAACGATGTTGGCGAAGCCGCGATCCTGGCTGAACAGCAACAAACGGTACGTGCCGCTATCGAGCAATTGCCGGACGAGCAACGACAAGCCTTGATGCTGGCCTACTACGGTGGCTTAACGCAACAGGAGATCGCCTCGCGGTTAGGAAACCCGTTAGGAACAGTGAAAACACGCATGCGTCTTGGATTACAAAAACTTCGAGCGTTGTTGGAAGGGCAAAGTCTGGCTGAAGAATGAGTATAATGGGCCACATTGATGAACATGTCGCCGCGAGCGCGCTGGGTGCGCTCACGTTCGATGAACAACGAGCAATAGACGAGCATTGCGCGGGTTGCCCTCGTTGCAACGATCTTCTTGTAGAAACACAGGAATCAGCCCACATGCTGGCGTTTATCGCCCCAGCCCGGAACCCCCCACGCCGTTGTAAGATGAGCATCATGCGGCGTATCGAGGACGATCAGTTCCTGCGCCGTCCGACGCCCAGTCGCACTAGAATCGCAGCCTGGAGCGGCTGGGTAGCGGCTGGTACGATTTTGCTGCTGATGATGACCTGGAATGTCCAGCTTCAACGACGGCTCGAACACGCCACTATGGTCGGCACGATGATGGTGGCCGAGCCGTTATCGCGTGTGCTGCTTCCGATGGATCAAGAACATAAGAGCGTCGTCGCGAAGATGTACATGTTGCCGTCGAGCAACTATGCGGTACTGGTATTGGAAAACTTCGAGCCTGCTCCGGCGGGTAAGGTGTACCGTGTGTGGGTGGCGAACGATACCATCAAAAGTCCGATCAATGCGTTCCAGGCCGCCGACAAAAGCGAGCCGATGGTCCTGCAGCCGCCCGAACCTCTGACAAGCTACAAGTGGATCATGGTCACCATGGAGGACGCCAACGAAACAACGTCCCCCGATGACAATACGACGATTCTGCGCGGCGACCTGTAGATTACCAGCCGAGTGCCTTTTCGATGGCGCTCATGGTCGCTGGAATCGATGTCGGTGCCTCGAACTGTTCCACCGCCAGTGACGGATCCTTCAGACCATGGCCCGTCAACACGGCGACAAAGCGCTTATTGCCGGGAACGCGCTTCTCATTAATGACTTTCCGTAAACCGGCAATACCCGCTGCTGACGCTGGTTCACAGAACACCCCTTCGAGGGCAGCGAGATCGCGCCACGCCGCCATAATTTCCTCATCCGTGACCGCATCGATCATGCCACACAACTCGTCGCGTGCCGCGATCGCCGTCTGCCAGCTTGCAGGGTTGCCGATGCGAATCGCCGTCGCCAGCGTTTCAGGATGATCGACGGGCAAGCCCGATACCAGCGGTGCTGCGCCAGCAGCCTGGAATCCCAACATACAGGGCCGTGCTTCGATGCGCCCGTGCTCGTGGTAGCGCCGAAAGCCCAGCCAGTATGCCGAAATGTTTCCCGCATTGCCCACCGGCAAACAGAGATAATCGGGAGCGCTGCCCAATACGTCGCAGATTTCATAGGCGCCGGTCGTCTGCCCTTCGACGCGGTAGGGGTTGACGGAATTAACCAACGTAATCGGGTGATCTTCCGCCATTTGCCGCACGAGCGTCAGTGCCTTGTCAAACGACCCGTCGATGGAAACCAGTTTCGCGCCGTACATCAACGCCTGGGCTAGCTTGCCGAGTGCAATCTTTCCCGACGGTACCAGTACGACCGCTTCGATGCCTGCGCGGGCGGCATAGGCTGCTGCGCTTGCTGACGTGTTACCTGTAGAGGCACAGACGACGCTTTTCGCGCCAGCTTCCAGCGCCTTGGCGATCGCCATCACCATACCGCGATCTTTGAACGATCCGGTCGGGTTCATGCCCTCAAATTTCAGCCACAGCTGGTCGACCTTAAGCGCATTTGCCAGGCGTGGAGCCTCGATCAGCGGCGTATTGCCTTCATGCAGGGTCAGCATGGGCGTCTGGTCTGTTATTGGAAGAAAGTCGCGGTAGCGTTCGAGCAAAGACATCGTGGTACTCCATTAAGTGAATGATGATCTTGGTGGGATATATACGTCGTTTGTCCCGGAAATTTAGGTACGAGTGGACGTGATGATGTGGGTGCGGGTGTGATGAAGCGCGAGGGCAGTAGGATCGCCGGTGGGCGGCAACGCTGCTTCGTCAGGTTTGTCCGAAAGCGCGAAGAGCAACGCGCCCTGGTCGCGCCACTCTCGTGCGACATCCAGGACTTCGCCCGTCAGGACGAGTTCACGCTGCAGGCGCTCCGCGACCGTCAACGTGTCGTCCAAGCCCATGCGCCGAAGGGTTTCATAATACTCACCGATACGAAACTCTTTGAAGGGCGTGGGATCACCCGCAGCTATACGCTCGACGATCGTGGCTGATAGCGTATGGAAATGCTCCGCCGCTGAGCCCGTTTTTGCTGCTACCGATGCAACAAGTGTGTTGATATCCGTGATCTCGCCACGTATGACAGCCTGCTCAAGTGCGGCGGTCGTCCAGACACCGGACCCGGCAACCAGGCACAGATAGCCGACGTAATCCTGGTTATCTCCCGTGAGGTGATGGAAGCGACGGTCGTTGAAAATCCGGCGGGCTTCCGTGAACACCGCTGCGTCGAAGTCCGCACCGAGCATGCGTGCGTTGGTTTCGCGCATGGCGAGGCTCCGTGCATCGTCAATCACATGATCATTACGACCGCGTGCGCCTAGCAATGTTTTGTCGATATCAAGCAGGATGACGGTATGTTGGTCGATTGAGTGTGCCTGTGTGCTGTTTGCCCATGACCGCAGGTGCTGCCAATGCGTAAGATGGATCACTGGCTCTGCGTCGCCGAACACTGGCACATCATGCAAGCAACCGGATTGCTCTTGTACGAGCAATGCCGTGCCTTCCCAGCCGTTTTCAGCACATAGAGTCTCGAAAGCTACACCATCAGTTTGTGCGTTGTCGCCAACCGCGATAATACGTCGAATCTGAACTCCTGGCGCGTCGATCGCACGCGCACGTTGCAAGAGATCGCCGACAACCTTTCCATAAGCGCGGTCGACCTTGCGCGGCGGTACGGCAGGTACCGCAAAGTTCACGAGCCGCGGATCGCAGGGGCGCAGGCTTCGGTACGCGATGAAATCGCCCGTGAGTTCGCCGATTGTACCAGTTCCTATGGTATACACGGTGTCATCATACCATATCGACCAGTGTCTCCGGACCGAGGAGCAGAGAAGCACAGGGTTCCGTCAAGGTCGTGAAATCTGTCATCCTGAACCGCAGTGAAGGATCGTTCCGAACCAGAGGCAGCCTCTTCGCTCCACTCAGCATGACAATCGTTTAGGTTCGGCTACTATCGGCTCGACGTTGCACAAGCCCTGTAGAAAGGGAGCGACCACGGGAGCATAGACTACATGCCATCTTTTTTTGCGATGCGACTAATGACGTTTGACACTCCTTGATAACACATGCTAGGATGCGTACTCATATATCGTTCATCTTTCATTGGGCTACGCCCGGGCCCGATACGTACCTCATTACTGCATACTGCTGAGGTTGAATGCTGAGTGTTCGACGGCAAAAATTATTACTCGATTACATCAACGCGCACCAATCGGCTCAGATTACCGAACTGAGCGATGCGTTTGCGGTAAGTTTGTCGACGGTCAGACGCGATTTACGCGATCTTGAAGCAAGTGGATTGATTCGGCGTGTGCATGGCGGCGCGGTGTTGGTGGAGGATCGGCGCGAATCGCCGTTCGAGCAACGTGCCGTTCAACAAGCCGATGCCAAGCAAAGGATCGGACAATATGCCGCCGACCTGGTGCGCGACGGTAACACGATCATCATGACGGGCGGTACTACCGTCGCCGCGATGGTGCCCCACCTCGCGCAGAAGGTGGATATCACGATCATTACCAACGCTGTCAACCTTGCTTGCCAACTTACCGCATATCCGAACATCGCCGTTGTGGTGCTGGGTGGGTGGCTACGCCACTCGGAGTCGTCGCTGCTCGGTCACCTGACGACCCAGGCGTTGCAGGACCTGCATGCTGATACGATCTTCTATGGCACCTATGGTATCGACGTCGAGCACGGTCTGAGCGGGATGTATGTGCAGGAAGTGCAGACCGACCGCGCCTTGATTGCGGCTGCCAATGAGACGGTCGTACTTGCCGATCATTCGAAATTCATTCGGAATGGGGCCGTGCGCGTTGCTCCGATCGATCGTGTCTCGGCTGTTGTCACCGACGACGGCGTCCCCGATTCGACACGCCGCGCCCTCGAGAAGCAGGACATTCGCGTATTCCTCGCCTGAGAACAAACAGGAGGGGGCGAATATCGTATTCGCCCCCTCCTGTTTGTTCTCACCCATCTTTTACAGCCTCACTTACTTGTTTACACGGTCCAGGGCATCTTCCAAAAGCGGTGTCAACATCTCGTATTCCAACAAGAAGGCGTCGTGTCCTAGTGGCGATTCCAGCGCGTGATAGGTCACATCGCGGTCGGCGTCCTGTAGCGCCTCGACGATCCGTTCGGAATCTGATGGTGGGTAGAGCCAGTCCGATGTAAACGATGCCAGGAAGAACGGGGCCTTGGTTTGCCGCAACACGCTTCTGAGTGAACGACCGTTGCGGGTCAAGTCCCAGTAGTCCATGGCCTTGGTGATGTACAAATATGAGTTTGCGTCGAAGCGATCAACGAACGATCGTCCCTGATAATCAAGATAACTTTCGACGGCGAACTCGCGTTGGAGCGTATAGTTGATGTTCTGGGTATCCTGGAGTTGCCGATCGAAGCGCCAGATCCAGCCGTTCCTCGCTCAGATAGGTCATATGGCCGATCATGCGGGCGATCGCCAACCCGTCCGCTGGTGGTGTGTTTGGATGATAATCCCCGCCACGCCAGAGCGGGTCGGACATAATCGCACGCCGGCCGATCGTGGACCAGGCGATGGCCTGTGCCGACGAACGGGCCGTCGTCGCCAGGGCGACAGCGAGACGGGCGCGGTCGGGATGTCGAACCGCAAAGTCCAGCACCTGCATCCCGCCCATCGAGCCGCCGATCACCGCCATTACCTGCTCGATGCCCAGGTGGTCTAGCAGGCGTATCTGCGCGTTGACCATATCTGACGATCGTGATCACCGGAAAGCGCAGATTATAGCGCCGTCCCGTGCGCGGCTCGATCGAACTCGGTCCGGTCGAGCCTTGGCATCCACCGATCACGTTCGCACACAGCACGAAGTAGCGATCCGTATCGAATGCCTTCCCCGGGCCGATCATCGAGTCCCACCATCCCGGCTTCCTATCGGTAGCGTGGTGTCGTCCGGCGACGTGTGCATCCCCAGACAGAGCGTGCATGACCAGAATGACATTGTTCCGTGCGCGGTTCAAGCTGCCATATGTTTCGTAGGCTAGCGTGATCGGGGCCAGGGAGGCCCCACTTTCCAGCAACAACGGCTCCGTATTGGTATACGTGCGTCGCTCGACCAGTCCTACATCTTCGCCAATCATGCATGCGCTCGTGGTCATGGTGTTTTATGCCTTGCTCAATGCCGCGTCGAGGTCAGCGAGCAAGTCGTCGATCGTTTCAATGCCAACCGACAGCCGTACGAAATCTTCGGTCACGCCGGTCGCCCATTGTTCTTCCTCCGTCAACTGCGAGTGGGTCGTCGACGCCGGATGAATCGCCAACGACTTGGCATCGCCGATGTTGGCGAGGTGCGAGAACAGCTTAAGGTTGTCGATGAACTTGCCTTTCCTGCCGTCCGACCGCCCTCAATACCGAAGCCGAGCAAGCCGCCCTGACCTTTTGGTAGATAGCGTTGTGCGAGTTCGTAGGACGGTGATCCGGTAAGCCCAGGATAATTGACCCATTTGACCTTTTGATGCTCCTGGAAGAACTTGTGCGACAGCTTTGGCGTTGGAGCAATGCCGTTCCATGCGAAGGCCAAGTGTTTCGATGCCCTGCAACAGCATGAAGGCGTTGAAGGGCGAAAGGCAGGCCCAATGTCGCGCAGTCACTGCACACGCGCCTTGAGGATGAAGGCCAGCGCGCCCAGGTCGGCGAAGCGCAGACCCGTGGTAGGACGGGTCGGGCTCGGTGAAGCCCGTGAAGCGTCCGCTCGCGGCATAATCGAACTTGCCGCTGTCCACGATCAGACCGCCGATCGATGTGCCGTGTCCGCCGATGAACTTGGTCGCAGAGTGGATCGACGATATCGACGCCATGATCGAACGGCCGCAGCAGATATGGTGTCGGCACGGTGCTGATCCACGATCACCGGCACGCCCTTGGCATGTGCCAGGTCGGCGATCGCCTGAAAATCGGGAATATTGAGGCGTGGGTTGCCGACCGCTTCCAGATAGACTGCGCGAGTCTTATCGTCGATCGCGGCCGCGATCTCTTCTGGCTTTTCGGAGTCGACAAAGCGGGTTTGATGCCATACTTCGGCAGGGTGTGACGGAATAGGTTGTAGGTGCCGCCATAGAGCGAGGTGATCGAGACGATGTTGTCGCCAGCGTTGGCAATGTTCATGATCGCCAGTGTTTCGGCAGCCTGACCAGACGCCAGCGCCAGCGCACCGACGCCGCCTTCGAGCAAGGCTAATGCGCTGTTCGAGCACATCCGGTCGTCGGATTCATGATACGCGTATAGATGTTGCCCGGCTCCGCCAGCGAGAACAGGGCTGCTGCGTGATCGCTGTCGCGGAACACATACGAGGTGGTCTGGTAGATCGGCACGGCGCGTGCGCCTGTCGCCGAATCGGGTTGCTGCCCACCATGCAAGGATAGAGTTTCAAAGCCGGTATATGCCGCGGTTCTTTCGTCTGCCATTATGGGCTCCTTACCGACCGGTGCTCTACGCCACACACAAAAATCCCTCATCGGTTTCGATGAGGGTTACAGTTGCGCAGGCTTGTCTGAAAGACGATGCTAGGCGACGTACCTCTCATCTTCCAGATAAACTCTGCCGGAATTGGCACCGCGATAAGGATGATTGCTACATGCTGGAAAGAAATAATGTATTTCTTGCCGATGTAACGCCTTCCATCGCTTCTACGGTTGCCGGGGTTTCGTCGGGCCGGTCCCTCCACCCCTCTGGATAAGAGCGTTGTCATTTATTCACTTGTGCTGCACTATAGATTGTCAAGATGCATTTGTCAAGCAGGAGGAATCTATGATCGAAGGTATGCTCATTAATCTGCGGGCGCGAGAAGAGGCCGACGCGTCCGCGTTCCATCGTTGGTTCAACGACCATGAGGTTACTCGGTTCATCGGCGACAGTTTTCCGATCGTTTCGATGAGTAGGCAGCGCGAGTTGATTCAATCAATGGGCAGCGATTCACAGCGCCGTTTATATTCGATTGTTCTCAAGGATGGCACATTGATCGGTAACTGCGAACTACGTGGCTTCAACTGGACGGCGCGCTCGGCGGAGGCTGGCATCGTCATCGGCGAGAAGGAATATTGGGGCAAAGGATACGGCGGCGAAGCGATGAATCTGATGCTACGCGTGGCCTTTGAGGGCCTCAACATGCATCGTGTGTACTTGAGGGTCGCAGATTTCAATGAGCGCGGTATACGTTCGTACCATCGTATAGGGTTTCGTGAAGAAGGACGCTGGCGCGAAGCCCGTTTTCTCGATGGGCGCTACGCCGACACCGTGCAGATGAGTATTCTGGAACACGAGTGGCGCGAACGCCAGACGGCCGAGCAATTGCCGTCGCGAAGTTAAGTATTGTCCGATGCAGGGGGCGTGCTAGTCCTAGCTGAGCGTGCCCGTGAAAATGTTGGCGGATGCTCGGGAGTACGGTGGAAGTGTAGGGTATCAGGCCAATGTTGGACGAACACTCGTGCCTCCTCGTCTACGATCACCTCGATGCCGTTCGTGTTGGGATGGATATTGGTGAACCAGCGCACGTCGCCGATATGTAAGTGGTCCTGGCCCGCACCCAACACGGGAAATTCATCATCCACGACGCCGTAGCCTCGTACACGCAGGTCCCAGTTGCCCTGCTCTGTTTCGCGGTGCATGCGCTTGTAAATATCGACGACCGGAAATCCATACTGCTGGCCTAGCTCGCGTACGACATCGTACAATGGTTGCAGCACGAGATTACGGTCGAACTCGTAATGAGCCGGATAATCGACATATATGCCCGTTTCGAGAATGATGCGGATATCCGGTGAGTCTGCGAGCAACCTGTCGCACAGCGTATGAAGCTGATCCCGAAACCCCACCACGCCATAGCGGCGGCGGTCCTGGACGCCGTAGCGTATGATGACATAATCAGGCGGCGGGACGCGCTGGAGCGTGCGGTCATAGCGTCGCAGAAAGTCCTGAACCGATTCGCCGTCGAGCCCTTCGTTGATGACATTGATTGTGTCGTGCGGGTAGCTTGCACGGAGCGTTGCGGCGAGACGAGTTTCGTTTTTGAGTGCACTAGGAAGATAGGTTGTGGCAAGCGTGCAATCACCAAGCATCAAGATGTGTACTGCTGCCATCGCATATCTCCTGCTTGAACCATGTATTATGATGAACCTGTGGTCTATAGGTCGATAGGTATGCCATGTCCGAGCTTGGAACGCTCAGCGCCAGATGTGACCACCATCGCGATGCTGGGTCGGCATTATACCAGCGATCGTGCGAACGTGGCTTTGTGATAAGGATTAATCGCATGGGAGGCCCGCCGAACGTTCATACCGGGCGAGGACTGATGATCTTCGCCGTCTTTCTGGTGCTCCTTGCGCTCTGGATGAGCGTCGTCAACGGGCAATGGTTCGATGCAGGATTATTTTACGCCCTTGGCATCGTGTTTGGTTGCTACGGTGCGATCCTCAACAATTATGCGCCGCAGTGGCAACGGTTGCTTCTGGGTCTCGGCCTTGTGGCGGGCATTATTGCGTTCGTCCTCGCATTGCGAAGCGCAGGAATCTTCTAAGCGACCGGCGGACATTTAAGCTGGAGTGAAGGCTTCAGCAAAGACATGCTCCCCTGTAGCATTCTATGCACGTCGGTCCGTCTCGGTCGCCCGTACTGGTGGCGTCCAGTGTTTAACGTAACGCTGTGGCTTCTCCTCCGGTATAATATAGCGAGGAGGAGTATTCTTTCTTGTTCACGCAGTGGTCATTTACGCTTACTGATTTATTACTCGCATTCCACCAACTCATGGCGCAAACTGCGCTCATCGTTGCCTTTTCGCTCCTGTTTTATGTTGCATCGCGAAATTGGCGTAACGGTGTAGCGCGTGCGACCGCCCTCATGTTGGCGGGTGTCGTTGTGGTATATGGTGGTGATGTGCTCCTAGATAAAGCACAACGCCTTACCACCCAACAGTTTTTGTTACGCGCCCAGTGGCTCGGGATCGTGCTGGTGCCGGCGGCCTATTTACACTTATCTGACGCTCTTCTGACATCGGTCGGCTACCAATCGCTGCGACGCTGGTGGGTGGTTATCGCAGGGTACCTTGCTGCTGTGATCTTCTTCTTGCTCGCCGCAACGACCGACCTTCTTGTGCGTGATTTCGTCAAGAACGGGCCGGTCGCGCAGTTTGGTGCGGGACCACTCCTCCCCGTGTTCGCGCTGGCCTTTGTGCTTTCGACCTGCGGTGGCATCTATAACATCCATCGCGCCCGTCGCCGCTCATACACATCGGCGGGACGTCGACGCTTGACCTACCTTGGATTTTCGTTCCTCGCGCCGGGATTGGGTGTATTCCCGTATCTTGTCATCGCTGGCATCGGGCGAACCTGGCACCCATGGCTGTTGCTGCTGCTGTCCAACATTGCGAATGTTGGTGTTGCCGTGATGATCCTGGTGCTGGCCTATAGCGTTGCGTTTCAGGGCGTGTTGTTGCCCGAACGTATCGTGAAACAGGATTTCATCCGCTGGTTGCTGGTCGGTCCGTTCGTCGGCGTTTCGATTGTGCTATGTGTGCAGCTCGTGCCGCCACTAGAACAGTTGCTTGGTCTGCCACGCGATACAATCATCGTATTCGTGATCATGATCGCGACGGTGCTTATGCCGAGCCTGATTCAGTATTTGCGTGCCCGCCTGGAAGGGTTGGCATTGTGGCAAGACCTCGATCAGCTGCATTGGCTTCGTCGCCTTGACCGTCGTGCCTTCACGAACAGTGATTTGCGCCGCCTGCTGGAAAACACGCTCGTGACGATTTGCGGCGTCATGCAAGCTGAATCGGGTTTTGTCGCGGCTCCCGAAGGCGAGGGTGCGATCGTCAAAGCGTCGGCGGGTCCGCGCCATGTTATTAAGCGCTTTCTGCAAAACCACATGCTGGTCGAAGTGCTGGAACAGGCTCGTGCAATGTCACCGCGTGCACGCGGCATTACCCCCGAAGCGAGTAGTTTCCTGTCGGTAGGTGGCTACAACATTTTATCGCTGTATGCTCCTGCTGGCGACTTCCTCGGGGTTGTGGCAGTAGCCCAACCACAGGCTGGATTGACGCTCGAGGTGCGCGGCCTGATTGGCACCCTGGCGCACCAAATGGAACTAGCACTTGAAAACGTGCAACTTCAGGACCGCATCTATACGGCTTTGCGCAGCCTGACCCCGGAAATGCAAACCTTGCAAGAGATCGCCGCCCAACCTGAAACAACATCGGTCGCGACGTTAGAGCAGTTGGATTCGGACGTGGCATTATTACCAAGTTTCGAGCAACTGGTGAAGTCAGCGTTGGATCATTATTGGGGTGGTCCTAAGCTTTCCGAAAGTCCGCTGCTGGGGTTGCGGACGGTCCGCAATGCCCTTGACAGCGGCGGGAGTTCCACCAAGGCGTTGCAAGGCGTTCTGCGCATCGCCATCGAGAACATGCGACCAGACGATCAACTGGACCCTACTGCACAGGAATGGGTGTTATACAACGTGCTACACCTGCGTTTCTTGCAGGGCTTACGTATCCGCGAGATCGCTTCGCGCCTCGCGATGAGCGAGTTGGACTTTTACCGCAAGCAGCGCGTTGCTGTCGAGGAAGTCGCACGCCAACTCGCGCTCATGGAACAACAGGAGCGTGTCCAGCGTCCTGAAGGCTCCAACGGGACAACCGTCAATACCCACCGGCAGTCGTAATAGACCTCAATCTTCGGGCAGATGCCACACGGTTTGCTCGACGACGCGACGAGTGAGCGCCCCCTGCTCATACGTTTCCCATACACGCTGGCGCGCTACGTAACGGCGCATGTTTTGTGGTGTCTGAGCCGTTCGACGTGCGAGCGGGGCGGCTTGCTTGTTCGAGCGCTGCTGTAGCCATGCCGCACCGACCTCGACCGCCAGGGCTACCGCACCAAGGGCAACGGCTTTTCCCGCACGCTGCCATCTAATCGGAACGGTCGACGACTGATGTACCAGGCCGGTAGTTTGGCGCTGTACCATCGGTTGCTCGATCAGGGCGTCACATTCCTCACAACGATCGGCGTCGATGGTGTTTGACATGCGACATTCGGGGCAGATGCGTTCGACCATACGCGTTTCCTTTGACGTGCTCTATAGCGTACTGTTATTGTAAAGCCGAAACTCCTGCCGTCAAATGCCCTCCGGTTGTAAATACAGTTAATGGTTACGGGATCGCGTATTGTGCGAGGTAGGAAATCTCAGAAGGACAAAACGCAAGCTTTTTGCTGTGTGAGTGCTGGGCTTACCACCACAGGAAACGGCGTTTTTTGCGTGGTGCATCTGTGTCGTCGGAGGGAGCGTCGTCCTTCATAACGGCAAGGCTGCGTTGAGGCGTCGCCTGTTCATTGGTCATAGGCTCGGTGGTCGCCGGCTCCTCGTTCGACGGCTTCTGATCCGGCTCTGGTGAGGGGACCTCGCTTTGCTCTGGTTGCGAGATCACAAGATGCTCAATCAGCAAATCGGTGTCGTCATCACGTTGCTGCTGTGCCGTGCTTGCCGACGTTTCGTTCTGGTCGATGGTCGTGCTTGAAGGTGCCTCGATCGGCATGTCGTGGGACAGAGCGACTGGTATTGCCTGTGTTTCAGATGTTTCAGGCGAGGCCTGGGGCGAGCCATCCCCATCGTCACGCTCTGCGATGGGTATAGTTGATGTTTCGGATACCGATTCTGTTGTTTCGCCCTCCTCGACGTGTGTGGACAAAGGTGTTGAGACATCCGTGAGCGCAGGTATATCATCCTGTTGGGGTTCGTCGGGCATCGCGGACACCAGCGCTGGCTCGTCTGCTTCGTCAGCGGTGACTTCCGGCGCAGGCTCGTTGACGGTGTTAGACATGTCGTCACGAGACTGTGCAGAGATAGCGTGCAGCGTTGATGTATCTTCTGCGTCGACCGTTGAACCATCAACGTCCTCGACGGAATCATTCGATTGTATGACGGGGATGGAGTTTTCGTTCACGATGTAGGGTACTAAAATCTCGCCAGATTCGTTGGATTCCGTACTCGATGGTCGTAGCGATTCTGATTCCTCCACGACGAATACCGCATCATCTAGCTGCGTGGATTGCGTCTCATCTTCCACAGGCACCACATGCTGTGGCTGTGTCGATTGCACCGCATCTTCCTTAGGCACCACATTCGGCGACTGCGTAAATTGCACTTCATCTTCGACAGGCACCGACTCACCTGGTTGCATAGCGGAATCGTTTTCCATCAGCGTCAGATCATATCGTGCTGGCGATAGTTCGTCAGTTACCGACCAGGCATCGTGATATGGTTCTGCCTCTACGTCGGCTGTATACGGGTCTTTCGTGGCGGGCGTTTCATCCTCGTTCTGTGTGACGATGACGTCCGTGGGTATTATTTGTGTGTCTGGGGTTGTTTCGCCTGCGGTGACGGGAGCATCTGGTTCAGGTATGCCGTCGTCGGCTGCTGTACCTGCTGTTTCAGTCATGCCTCCTGCTACCAGAGTATCTGCTGTGTATGTGCTGGCGGCGCTCGGCACGACAGTCGCTGTTGCGGTATCGAGGTCTGATGGGAGGGCGTCAAGCGCATCCATCCAGGCACGCAAACGCTTGATGCGAGCAGCGTCATCGGCGGGCAGCGTCAGGGGGCGAGGGCGAGCGTCGACGATAACCCCGAGTGTGCTGCCGGTGATTGCACGGTCATCGGATGCCACTTCGGCTCCGGGTGCGTTCGCGCCGATACGACACACCGGCGACGGGCTCCACACGCAGCGTACCACGGGCGTTACGCGGCATCGGCAAGCGCACGATTTGACCACCCAGCACTGTTACGCGTTGGGTGTCTGATGTGCCATCTGCTTTGGTGCTGGTGAGTTCAACATCAAGTGCCGCCTCGCCATCGACAACCGCGCCTTGCGGGATTAGTAATGTCGCCAGCGGTCCGCTGTTGAGAGCATCACGTTCCAGCACACTTGTTGCCGCCTCAGGATACAGATGCGCTAGCGCTCCGCTCGCGGCGAATAGGCCCAGACTATCAAGGTACAGGTCGATGGCAAGTGTGCCGTAATACGTATCCATTGCCAGCACATCAAGCAACGCGAGCGCGGCCAGACCGGGTTGGGGCGTATGTGCGATCGCGCCAGCGGCGACCACCAGATCGTAGTGAAGCGTCGGACGTGCGGCACGCAACGCTGTCAGCGTTTTGAACAGCGCCTCACGCAACAGCGCATAGTCGAGCAGGAGTTCGGCGCCATCGACGGGTGATGTACTACCATGAATCGCGCGATTGAACAGTCGATTTGCAATACCACTGTGTTCGGTGACGTAGGGCAACCAGCGTGCGATGGCAGTGTCGCCGACGTGCTGCAGCAAGGTTGTGGCTCCCGCGCCAATGCCATGATTGGCGAGGACGACCTGGGTAAAGTGCCCGTCGGCCTGTACATGTCCGCTCGCATGTGCCGCGCCAGTGTCAAGAAAAACGATTCTGCGATCATAGCGTTCTGCCAGGAAGCGCACCATGATTGCCTGACTATCAGCGACGGTGGTCGGGCGAGCGGCGAGGAGTGTGTGGAAGGCATCGTAGCCAGCCACCCCTGGTATATGATGCGTTGCATAGAATGTCCGCAATGCCGCACGCGCCGGTTCGAGGCGATTCGTGGTAGCGGTCGGACGCAAGTTGGCGACAACTGTAACATCGCCAGCCGCCGCACGCACGCGCTCTGCGGCCGTCGAGTTCCCGGCGTACAATACCCACGGTATCGGGCGCATGCTACGCGCAAGCAGTCCTGCGAAATGCGCCAGTCGCTCTACTGGTGCGACGGCACCTTTTTCCAGTCCTCCTGCTAGCACGATTGCTTCGGGCTTGGTGAGAGCCAGCAATGTTAATTGTTCGCTCAGCCAGTGCTCGTCCGATGAGCCAGCCTCGTCGAGACTAAATCTATGGACGATGTCGCTATAGATACCACGTGCTGCGTTTACTGCTTCGTGGGCGGACGCTTCGGTGAGCGCCATGATCGCGACCGAAGCTACACCTGCCGCGCTGGTCGTCATGACGAGGTGGTAGGGCGGTTCGTCTGCTGTGGTTGCGTCAGCCAACGTCCGCCCTGTGATGCCTTCGATAGTGCCGATCAGTTCGCGTACTGCTCGCATCGCGTCCGGATTCGGTGCATCGAGCGTGCTGGTTGTTTCCGCACGAGCGATCAACCGGTACGCCCCATCGACGAGGTCGACCATCGCAAGCCTGGTCGTGACCGTGCCAATCTCAGCGATCAGCATCGGGAGCGTGGCAGGTGCCACCTGCTCAGGTATGTGGGGGGCTATGTTCCGCTGATCCATACCCACACCAAGGCGAACCAGTTATCGATCATCGTTATCTGCCCGACGAGCGCGGCGAGATAGGTTTCGACGGTAGCCGCGAAGAACACACCGAATGCTGCCAGAATCAGCACGCGACCCAATCCATGCATCGAGCGTATGGCAATAGGTGGGTGCTGGGTCGCGCCCGGTTCGTCCGTTCGGCGTTTCGAAACATAGCTAAAGGATGCCAGCGTTATCAGCGTGATCGCGAGGGAAACCCAAATTCCCACAACGTCGTCCAGCCACGTCGTGGCGTTCCATGAGCCAGAACTGCGAATCAAGCCGATAACCTGTGGTGCCAACGTGCCACGCACCGCACCAACCAGCGCCAGGGCCGCTCCCACGCCAAATAATATCGCCAAAGGATAATTCGCAAAGTGCGATCCACGTTGCCGACCATAGCGTGTCAGCAGCAGCAAGCCGAGTATGAGACCTGCCACATTAATGCTGCTCTGCAACGGTGTCGCAGTTCCCATAACGAGCGAATCGACGGCAGGAAGAATCGTGCTGCGTACCAGGAACACGGCAGCGTAGCCGAGCGCGATGCCAACCAGTACATTTTGTGCGAAACGAAAGGCCGGGTTGTTGCCGAGAGTTCGGCTAAACACACACAGCGATAGTATGGTCGCGACCGCACCGCCGATCAGCGCTGCCATAGGTTGCCTCGTTTGCTGCGCCGCACCAGGCCGCCCAGGAACGCTGGAATTGCTCCCACCAGCACGACGATGCCCCAAATGGCGCTGCCAACGGCGACAGCGTCGGATTGGCGGCCTGCTAGCGCGGAAACTGCGCTATCGGATGCGCCAAGCGCGGCGGCATCAGTCAACCCCGCCAGCATGGTAGTCTGGTCGGACAGGAGATACGGTCGAACGTAGGGCGCACTCTCGGCGGGAACCGCGAATACAAGTGGAACGTTAGGAACCACGCTGCCAACCTGTTCAACCCAGGTACGGGCCTCGCCCGCATCGCTGGCGACCACGACGATCATACCGACACGAGCGAGGCTACATCCTGCGGCTGTGCCATCGCTGCTGCCGCAGAACGTGCGAAGCGTCGTCGCATCGAAGCGCAGATCGCGCCCGTCGGCGGTCCGGTCGAACGCCCCACTAAAATTGTTTGCGAGGCGCGCTAGCGCGACGGCTCCACCCGGTTTGTAACCAAGGTCGAGGACTGGTGCATCGCCCGTCGATGAGGTGGTACGCTGGCGTCCCAGAATCGCTCCTTGCGGGTCGGTCGCGAGCAGATACGAGCGGATGTGAACGTGCCTGGAGTTGCGCGACAAGTTCGGCCTCCAGGGCGGCAAGTTCCGTACCGTGTGCACCGTCCGTAGCGTAGGCGACAAGCACCGGAGCGTCTGATGGAAGCTGTGCGAGATGTTCCTGCCACCGTACAACGCCAACGGTGAGGTCGCGATTGCGCTGGAATACCGGCATGGTGCTGGCGACGACGGGACCGTTCGAACCACCAAAGAAGGTTCGGATGTCCACGCCGGACCACAACACATACAAGATCGCAGCAACGATCAGCGCAAATACAATAAATGGAATGATCGTGCGCCAGATCGATGAACGGCGCGCTGCGGGCGGATCCAGGACTGCCACGGGTTCGGATTCGGGTTCGGTGACAATGCGCTCCAGGATCTCCGATGATGTAGCCTGATCCGTTGCTGGATCGACAGGTATCTCGTCAGCAGCTTTGTCACGGTAGCGGTGGGTTGTCTGGTTCGAGGCTTGCGTGGGGTCGTCGGCGTGTAACCAGGAAGGCGCGGCGTTCGTATGAGAGGGCATGCCCGTCGGCATATCCGGGTCGTCTTGCTGAAGCCAGGATGGCAGATTAGACGTTCGTGCCGGGTTTTCGGCTACGGGAGCGGTGGCAGCGACAGGCTGCTCTGGCGGAGCATCGGCTTCGCTTAGCCATGGTGGCAACGCCCAGGGTGCATCGCCCGTCTGATTCGTTTGACCTGCTAGCCATGACGGTAGAGGCGGGGACTGCTCGCGTGGAGCCGAGGTATCGATGTCCTCCTCCTCGTCGCGAACGTCATAGATGCGCGCGCGTGATTCAGGAGTCGAAGGAATCGGGATCGCAGCGAACGACGGCGGCTCCGGTCCGGTGTCGGTGAGCCATTGGTCGATCGCGCGTGGTTCCGGCTGTTGGTCAATGGTTGGTGGCTGGCTGCTGGTAAAGTCACGCAACCAGTCGGGTACATCATCCTCTGGCTCGGCGGGAGCCGCTTGTGCTGCCTGATCCGCCTGTGCTGTTTCTTCCGCCGTTGGCATCAGCCAATCGGGCAGCGGTGCTGCCTGCGCGTTCATGGATTGCGACTGCTGTGTCACGTTCGGTGCCGCTGGAACGCCATATCGACTGGAGCTATCCTGCGTTTGCGGCACAGCGGGCGTGTCAGCGTCGGTTTGTCCCAGCATTTGGAGCCAGTCGGGCTGCTCAGTTGACGATGGGGGTTGCGTAGCGTTCGGTGTTGTATCGAGCAACCAGTCGGGTACGCCGGAGGTACTTGCAGGCGCGGCACCCGATGTCGTGTCCGCTGGACCTTCCGGGTCGACCAACCAGCGCGGCATTTCAGGCTGGTTCGGTGCGGCAGACGCTGCGCCCAGCCAATTGTCACCCTGGTTTGGTGCGGCTGGCGGATCTGTCGCTGGTGTTGGATCGGGGTCGAGCAACCAGTCGGGCAAGGGTGGGGTGGACGCTTCTGTACGTGCGGCATCAGGTGGGACCGATGCCCCGCGCTGTGCATCCTGCTGCGTTGCTGGTTGTGCGGCCTGCGATTCAGGCTGCGCCCACGACGGCGCAGTATCGTCGTCGTTCTGGGTTGGTTGCGGATCGCGTAGCCATGCTGGAAGTGTCTCTTCATGCGATGACCTGACGTTGCTCCCCGACGACGGCGTATTCGGTTGCACGATGTCATCTTCGTCTTCGTCGTCGTCGAGTAGCCAGCGTGGCAAGCTTGAACTTGCTCCTTCGTTGGAAGGGCGCGGAACGTTTGGTCTGGCCCTCCGGCGTAGCGTTAGGCGCTGATGCAGGAGTGGCGATCAGCCACGACGGCAAGCCGATGTCCGCTTCGGATTCCGGCGTTGCTACGTTGTCAGAAGCGTTGCTAGCAAGCCCGGTCTGATCTGCAGGGCGGCCCCTTTCCGTCCCGGATCGGCCAGCTGTCGCGTTGTCACGATCTGGGTCATTGACGAGCCAGGCTGGAAGTGCTGGAACGTCTCCGGTCGGAGTGCTCGCGCTTTCGGCAGGTAGGTCGTCAATATCCGCATGCAACCATGCTGGCAGTTCGTTCTGCGTTGCGGCGACGACTTCCGTCGGTGCCTCGGAGTCGGATTGTCGGGACGACGCTGGTAATGGCAACGGTTGTGGTTGTTCCTGCTGAAAGGCATTCAAGTCACGCAGCCACTCCGGCAGGTCGTCGCTGGTCGGTCGTTGGGGTGAGCGCGGTGGCACGTTGGGCATCTCGCCGCTCGCCGCAAAGGGTCCTGCCGGAGATGACGTGGTTGGCGTCTGGTCCGCAGATTGGTCGTTGCTAGTTGATGCTTGCGGGTCCTCGGCAACGGGAACGGGCAGGGCAGGGAGGGCCGAGCCACAGTTTCCACAAAAATTATTCGTGGCTGGATTTTCTGTGCCACATCGTTCGCATTGTTTACCTATCGCCATCGGAAGAACCCCACTATTAACGATCAAGATACGGTTGGTCGAATCCGAGCAATACCCGAACCGTTGCGACCACGGCACCGATACCTACGCCGATCAAAATGCCACGAGCCACCGCATTCGCAGGATAAATTGTGATCCATGCGAGTGTATCTGACAAGCCCGGTACGAACGTCGCCCATGGGCCACCGGCGATCAGAAAGAAACAGGCGATGCCAACCACGATCCAGGCTTCTCCCGGTCGTGTCGCAAGTGCACGCCATGCTGCCTGGAGCGCGAAAAACACCAGCAACCCAAGCACGCTCATCGCCAACGGTTGATACATGTACTGAAAGACGCTGGTGCTGAGCGCGGTCGCGGTTGCGTCCAATATCACCGCCGATCAGCGGCGCGACCAGTTCGAGCGCAAACACCACCATCGCCGCGATAACGAGCACGAGCCGATAGCCTATCCCGGGCATACGTGTCCGCAGACCGCGCAATTGCACGCACGATTACGTTGAGTACCCCGATCAGCAGGGCGACCGCCAACATAATTTGGGCGAGTTGGAGCAGTGCATCCAGGAATCCGAGAGAAAGCACCATTCCTGCGATCACCAGAATGCCCGCAAGGCACCCGAGTACAACCGCTATGAGCCTTTTTGGATCGAACAAGCGCATTGTGCCTCGACGATAAGTGGTTAGAAGGTCGGAAGCCCTAGAACCAGCAGATTATTCACCAGTTCGTAGATGCACGCCGACGACGATGATCGCGACGATCAGCCAACGTAGAGCATCGTGGGTCAACAGTCGTGCTTTTGGCTCTGCTGCATCCGAGATATATGCTTCAGCCGCGTAGAGTTCCTCGCCTACCAGCGTTGCTTCCGTGCTGAGTGTCAGGGCGGGTAGCGCAGCAAACGAGGTTGTTCCCGCGAGTTGTGGGAACTGCCCATCATTGCCTTCGGCACCGATCAGCAATGCTTCGGACCCGTAGCTGCCGACGATGACACTTGCATCTGGTGGGTCGGTGGTGCGCTGCTGCGCGACGCCCATCGCATATGCCACCGGCGTCTGGTGCGTCACAAGCATGGGTTCGTGGCCGCGATATTCCGAAATAAAACTGCTTTGTTTATAGGCGTGATGCAACGTGCCGCGCACTGCAGCGTGTGCGACAGCATCGCCGCTGCTGACGCTCATCGTGCCGCCCTGACGTGCGATATGCTCGGCAATGCGTTGCGCGATGAGTAAACTTGCGATCGTTTCGGCTGAGGCACCCACGGTGCCGGGTACGTTTGAGCCAGTCGCGACGTGTAGTGGTTGTCCCGTTTCAACGGTGTCTTCAGTGCGATGCTTCAACGCCGCAACGCCACGTAGCGGGCGAAACGCGGGGGAGCGTCCATTCATGGCGCGCCGATGATGGACGAACGTCCATACGACCGCCAGCGCGGGAAACATGATTGCGAGAACTTCGTTGAGGTAGGGAATCTGCATAGCGGCCTTTACGACACGAAACCGTACGACCGAGTGTACTAGAAAGCGGTAGCACTGTCAACGACAGCATAAGCGGCTTAAGGGCTTGCACACGCTCGATTGCATGCTGTTGACATAGGTGGTCCGCCAGCATGTTGCACGCGCCCTGACTGGCACGCCTAGAATAAGCTAAGCTCGAAGTGAATAGATTATCCTCGTATGCACTGTGCTGAGGGTCTTGCAGTTCAGTCCTGGCGTTCGATGGGGTCCGCGAGCAATTGGTGTAGACGCTCGCGTGCATAGGGTTGCTGCAAGATGTGCATAAGGTCGGCGGCGCTGGTGCGCCAGCTTTGGTGCGGCAATAACGGACCAAATGCGACCAGCGCTTGTTCGCCCAGGAACCCAAGCGGCGCGAACGTGTCGAACAGCATAAGGGCAGGAGTGGCAAGACCGCGTGCATGAATCTGCTGCGCGAGATGCTTGATGGCGGCGTCAGATACGTCACTCATGATGAGCGCCGTGGTTTCAGCCAGTCGTCCGAGTCAAGCATGAGTGTAACCGGTCCATCGTTTACCAGAGCGACATGCATATGCGCGCCAAATACGCCATGTTCGACACGAACACCCGCAGCACTGATGTACGTGCCAACTGCTTGAACTAGATGGCGAGCGACGTCAGGATGTGCGGCATCGATAAACGACGGGCGGTTGCCTTTACGCGTGTCGGCAAGTAACGTGAACTGTGAAACTAACAGTACCGCGCCGCCGACATCTCCGAGCGCCAGGTTGAATTTTCCGGCTGCGTCGGAAAAGATACGCAAGTTCGCGATCTTTTGAGCGATCTTTTGGGCTATCTCATCAGTATCACCTTCGGCGACGCCTAGCAATACAAGCAACCCGGTGTCTATTCTTCCGGTGATGGCACCTTCGACCTCGACTGATGCCTGGTTAACCCGCTGAATCAATGCCCTCATTGTTGCTCACCTAATAATGGCTTGCAATACGTATCCGGTAGCATTGCGGTTCCCTCTGGGGTACAGTCCTTTTCACACATACTCCCCGTCATATCAGCTAATAAGCTGTGCGAAGATGATGCGTCCTGACTGCGTGGTATACACACGGGTGACGGTCGCGGTAACTTCCTGCCCGACCAGGCGGCGGGCATCCTCGACCACGATCATTGTCCCGTCCTCGGTGAAACCTACACCTTGTTCGCGTTCGCGCCCTTCGTTGCGAATTGCCACGCGCACACGGTCGCCGTTGGCGAACTGCAACCGTACCGCGTCTGCGAGTTGATTCAGGTTCAGCACATGCACGCCTTGCAGTTGCGCGACCTGGTGCAGATTCATGTCGTTGGTCAGCAGCGGCACATGCTCGGCCCGGGCGAATGCCACGAGTTTGTCATCGACCTGTTCGACATCGGGTAGTGTCGTATCGACGATTTCAACACCTATATGTTCGTTGGTTTGCAAACCGCGTAGCACTTCCAATCCACGCTTGCCCTTCACACGGGTGAAGTCATCGCTGGAGTCGGCGAGTTGTTGTAGTTCTTGCAGTACAAACTGTGGCACAAGGAGCGTTCCCGATAGGAACCCAATCTCGGCAACTTTCGCGATGCGCCCGTCGATGATCACGCTGGTATCGACGACCACACGCGGTCCGACGACTCGGGCTGAATCTTCGCGCTGCGGGCGAAACACATTAATCAACGCCTGTTTCTGAGTTGAAGCGATGCGACTTCCGGCATATGCCAGGATGATTGCCACCACTGCCGGAACGAATTGTCCCAGGATGCCCGGAAGCTGTGAAAGGGGGAATGTCAGTAAGACCCCAACGATCAGCCCAGCCAGCGCGCCGAGGACGATCACCACCAGGTCAGGAAACTCCATCTCGCGGCTCCGCCGGATTGCCCGCTGGATCGGGGTAACAGTGGCGTACGGGGTCAATACCATGCCAAGCGCGATACCACATAACGTTAGCAGACTTGTTGCCCAGGCCTGCACGTCGGACGGCGGATTCATGGAATGAATAGTACTAAAATAATAACCTGCATACCCTAGAAAAATGCCACCGAGCACACGTGCGTAAAAATTAGTGCTGAATTTCACTCTTGCTCACCATCAGGACGAGGTTTTCCAAGGAGGGCTGCCCGTATCGCCTCATCCAGCGACCGAACACCGTCGAGCTTCAGACCGCCAGTGCGGTTGGGGACCGTCGAAGGGCTGGGGTAAAGTGCGCGTTTGAAGCCAAGTTTCCCCGCTTCGCCTAATCGTCGTTCAATATGACCAATGCTCCGTAACTCACCCGAAAGGCCGATTTCTCCCACGAGTGCCAGATCAGGATCGACACGCTGATTGCGGAACGATGAAGCGATCGCCACTGCCACTGCGAGGTCAGCAGCCGGCTCGGTGATACGCATACCACCTACGATATTGACATAAATATCCTGATTGTATAGCGGGATTCCCACACGCTTCGACAACACCGCGATCAGCATGACCAGGCGGTTGGGATCAAAGCCGTTAGCGGTACGGCGCGGCTGTGCCGCCTGCGTATGTGATGTCAGGGCTTGCACTTCGACCAGGATTGGTCGTGTGCCTTCCATGGTCACTGCCACCGCCGAACCAGGTGTTCCCGTGCTTCGTTCAGCCAGAAATATTTGTGATGGGTTGGTCACTTCCTGCATGCCGGTTTGGGTCATCTCGAACACGCCAACTTCGTCGGTCGAGCCGTAGCGGTTTTTGACGCCGCGCAACATGCGATACTGGTGAAAGCGGTCGCCCTCAAGATACAGCACCACGTCCACGATATGTTCGAGCATACGTGGTCCGGCGATGGTGCCTTCTTTCGTGACATGACCGACCAGGAAGATCGGAATGCCGGTTTCTTTGGCAACCCGCAGCAAGCGCAGCGCGACCTCGCGCACCTGTGAAACGCTACCAGCCGCTGATGTGATCTCTTCCAGGTACACCGTCTGCACCGAATCGACGACGACGAGCGCGGGCTTCATCTCGATGATCGCGTTGATAGCGGCGTCGAGGTTGGTTTCACCCAGCACGAAGAATTGTGGTGAAAGCATGCCCAACCGCTCGGCTCGTAGTCTGATCTGTTGGGGTGATTCCTCGGCGGAGATGTACAGCACAGTGCCGGTTTCCATTGCGAACTTTACGCCCGCCGCCAGCAGCAAGGTACTCTTGCCGATGCCGGGATCGCCGCCCATCAATACCAGCGAGCCAGGAACCAGTCCGCCGCCCAGCACGCGGCTGAACTCCTCGCCTTCGACCGGAAGACGCTCGAAGCCGCCCGTGGCAACCTCCGTGATCGGCGTCGCCCGTGCCATACCTTGCACCATCGTCGGTGATGATGACGTTCGCTTGGTCACAACCTGCTCGACGAAGCTATCCCACGCGCCGCAATCGGGACATTTGCCAAGCCAGCGTGGTTGCTGATTGCCGCACTGTTGACACACAAACACATTGCGCTGTTTCGCCAATTAGTTCCCCTGACGTGATATCAAACGCCAAGCTACCAAGACACCACAAGTGGTGCTTAGCTGTCCTGGCGCGTATGGTGAGAAGTATTCAGCCGATGCTGTCCTGCTCTCGTGTGCAGGTCGCATGATAGCATAAAGGAGTGAGGCATTCGGGATTCCGAACGCCTCACTCCTTTACTCATAGAACCGGCTTCGATTTACGCTAACGCTGGTTCCTCGTCCGGTTCGGTCTGCTCGATTTCGCGTTGCGAGCGCAACCGAAGCAGTCCGTCCTTCACATCGATCATGACGTTATCGCCCGCCTTGAAGCGTCCTTCCAGCAGCCCTTCTGCCAGCGAGTCCTCGATCAAGTTGGTGATGATACGGCGCAACGGTCGTGCGCCAAACGTCGGATCATAGCCACGCTTGCCGATCAGGTCGATTGATTCATCGCTGAACTCAAGTGTGATGTTATGTTCGCCGATTTGCTTCCGCACGCGGTTAAGCTCCAGCGATGCGATCTGGCGAATCTCGGCGTCGGTCAACGGATGGAAGATGATCGTGCCGTCGATACGATTCAAGAACTCAGGACGGAACAATTCCTTGAGTGCGTCGTTGACTTTCTTGCGTGTATCGTCTTCATCAATCACGCCCTGCTTACCACCAAAGCCGATCCGCGAACCCTGCCGGATATGCTCTGTACCAACGTTCGAGGTCATAATGATGATCGTGTTGCGGAAATCGACACGGCGGCCCTTACCGTCGGTCAGATGGCCATCTTCAAGCACCTGCAAGAGCATGTTGAAGGTATCCGGGATGTGCTTTTTCGATTTCGTCGAACAGCACCACCGAATACGGCTTGCGTCGCACCGAATCGGTCAACTGCCCACCTTCGCCATAGCCGACGTATCCAGGAGGTGAACCCACCAACCGCGAGGTCGTGTGGCGTTCCTGGAACTCGCTCATGTCGATCTTGATCAGGGCTTCCTCCGAGCCGAACAGGAACGCAGCCAATGCCTTGGCGAGTTCGCTCTTGCCGACGCCGGTTGGTCCCAGGAAGATGAACGAGCCGACCGGGCGGCGTGGGTCCTTAAGACCTGCGCGTGCGCGGCGGATTGCCTGAGAAATCTTCTTGACCGCTTCGTCCTGTCCGATGATACGCTCGTGAAGCGTCGTTTCCATCTTCATCAGTCGGGCGGTTTCGTCGCCGGTCATGTTAGAAACCGGAATACCTGTCCACATCTGCACGACTTCGGCGATGTCTTCCTCGGTCACATACGGTCGATCGTAGGCCGAGCCATCACCCTTGACTTCTTCCTGCTCGATCTTCTTGATGCGCTCAACCATGCGGTCTTCACGTTCCTTCAGATCGCGGGCGAGGTCGTATTGGGCGGCCTGAGCAGCGGATTCACGTTCCTTGCGGATCGCTTCCAGTCCGCGCAGCGCGTCGCGCAATGGTGCTGGTGTCGCTGAACGATACATCCGTACACGCGATGCCGCTTCGTCGATCAGGTCGATCGCCTTATCGGGCAAAAAGCGGTCGGGAACATAGCGTGCCGACAGGTTAGCAGCAGCTTTGATTGCTTCATCGGCGATCTGCAACTGGTGGAAATCCTCGTAGCGGGCTTTGATGCCGCGCAGGATTTCGATCGTATCTTCGATGGTCGGCTCATCCACCATGACTGGCTGGAAACGACGTTCAAGGGCTGCGTCCCGCTCGATATATTTGCGGAACTCGTCCAGCGTCGTCGCGCCGATCGTTTGCAGTTCGCCACGGGCCAGGGCTGGCTTCAGAATGTTGGCAGCATCCAGCGTGCCTTCGGCACCACCCGCGCCGATCAGCGTGTGGAATTCGTCGATGAACAGGATACAGCGTGCTTCCTTGATCTCATCGATCACACGTTTGAGTCGTTCTTCGAACTGACCACGATACTTTGTACCGGCGACCAATGAGCCCATGTCAAGGGTCACGACACGCTTGCCTTTGATCGAATCGGGTACATCGCCCGCGATAATACGTTGGGCGAGGCCTTCGGCGATCGCGGTTTTACCGACGCCGGGTTCACCGATCAAGGCCGGGTTATTCTTGGTGCGGCGGGACAGAATCTGAATGACGCGCTCGATTTCCTTGTCGCGTCCGACGATAGGATCGAGCTTGCCAGCTTCGGCCCAGTCGGTCAGATCGGTTGAGAAGCGCGTCGAGGTATGGAGTCTTGGATTGCTTGGGTTGCGTCGGACGGTCCGCCGGACCCGTCGCACCCTGGCGCAGCAGTCGTTGCACTTGCGTACGAATCTGCTCCAGGCTGACTCCCATGATCTCGAGCACGCCAGTCGCGACGCCTTCACCGTTGCGTACCAACCCTAGCAGAAGGTGTTCGGTACCAATATAGTGATGGTTGAGCTTTTTAGCTTCCTCCACTGCGTACTCGATGACCTTCTTGGCGCGTGCGGTAAGCTCGGCCTCGTCCGTGCGCGTTGGTCCTTCGCCATGTCCGACGATGAACTCAACCGCAGATCGCGCCTTTTGTAGCTTAACATCAAGGTCGTCGAGAACCTTGCCTGCTACGCCTTCCTGGTCACGAATGAGTCCCAACAGGATATGTTCGGTACCCACGTACGGATGGTTGAAGGTACGGGCTTCTTCCTGAGCAAGACTTAACACTTGCTTGGCCCGCTTTGTAAATCTGTCGAGTAGCCCCATAACGTGCTCCAATCTAGGGCGAAGGTTCGCGTTAGTCCAGTATCCTATAACGGTATCACTATCGCCAATGACAGTAGGGTGAAACAGACAAGGACGAACGTACTACCTCAAACCATGTTTATATTATACCGTTTATCGTGTGAAGATGTGTAGCGCACATCTTCCTCCACCGCACTCATGTTCTTTTGCCCCGTCCGTGGCGCCATGCCGGGGCATGCTTTGGCGTACCGCCATCGCCTCATGTCCTGATTAATTCCAAGCGCACGCCTTGTTCAGGACAACATAGCAGTGGGGTAACGCAGGAGGCTTGTTCCTTACTCCACTACGGAGCATATATGTTGCCACCGTTTGGCGTCGTTATACGCAACGAGTCGATAATGAGCAGTGGTAGGTCGGCCTACAACGTTGGTGATCGTGTCGGGATGACCCATGACCTGCGCCTCTCTCGTATGCATCGCCTACATCATCTGCGTATTCGCCATGGTGGATAATGCCTGCAACGAACGCGCATACCGGGGTAAACCGTGACAACCGATTCATGCCGAGCGTACGCTAACCAACATGTTGTTATATGAACCTCCAGGTCGGTTGCACATGTGGCGGCGCTCTGGTCATTATCCACGCATCGTACATGAGTGTAAGTGACACTGGATAATTACAACTCAACGAGGCGTCCACATCCGTATGCGCTGCCTATGCGGTCTTAGCTTGATGAGCTGCACGCTCGCCATAAACTTGTAGATGCGGCGTCATCGCGCTACACTGGTTGCTCTATGAGACCGGGAGCAAACCATGTATCTTCACAGTGTCAATATTGGACGCACGCAAGCGATGCGCAATGCCAAAGCCAGCGGTGTCACCGGCATCTATAAAATGCCCGCCCCTGGTTCGGTTCCCATCACCGCAGAGGGTATTCCTAACGATGCCATTTGCGACGTCGAGCATCACGGTGGCGTTGATCAGGCGATCTATGTCTATGGAATGCCCGATTATGCGTGGTGGTCCGAATCGCTGCAATCCGACCTCGAACCCGGCACGTTCGGCGAGAACTTCACGATCTCCGACCTCGAAAGTGCGACGCTCCGTATCGGCGACCGTCTGCATGTGGGTTCGGCAATCCTGGAGGTGACCGCGCCGCGTATCCCGTGCGTGACCCTTGCCACGCGCATGGGCGACCCAGCGTTCGTCAAGCGCTTTCGCCATGCCGAACGTCCCGGTGTGTACTGCCGCGTGATCCAGGAGGGCTTTGTGCAGGAGGGCGATCCTGTCACGCTAGAACCTGTCGCGGGTGAGGGCGTGTTGGCGCTTGAACTGTTCCGCGATTTCTTCGCCCCTGACGACCAGGAGGCCACTATCCGCCGCCATCTCGCCGCCCCACTCGCCATCCGTGCTCGCCGTGACAAAGAGGAGCAACTTGCAAAGGTGCTAGGTAAACTGGCTCATACGAACGAGTAAGACACACCAGGGAACACAAACTGGCTAGATCAGAATGTGTACATGGTGATGAAACGCGCTACTGTTTAGCGGGCGTGATGATACCAGTATGCGAAACAGCCCGACGTATACACGTCGGGCTGTTTCGTTCGATTCGGGCTGAACCGAATACTTATGCCTGCGAAGTATCGGTCAGTATCAGCAGTATCGGCAGTATCAGCGGTGTCGACAACGGCAGCAGAAACGGCACTTTCGTCCGTTTCCTCAGGATAGTCGTAATCCTCGTCGTCAACTGGATACACACCATCGTCCGATTCCACGCGCCGCATACTCAAGCCAATGCGCTTGCGGGCAGGATCGATGCGAATGATGCGAACCTGGATCGTGTCGCCCTCAGCCACGATTTCGCGTGGGTGCTGAATGCGTCCATCGCCCATCTCGGAAACGTGGATCAGACCTTCGACGCCATCCTCAAGTCGGGCGAATGCACCGAACGAGGCAAGCTGGGTGATCGTCGCGTTCACAAGCTGTCCAAGCTGATAGCGGCCGCTGATCGTGCTCCACGGCTCGTCCTGAGTGCGCTTGATCGAAAGCGCAATGCGCTTGCGGTCGTTGTCGATGTTCAGAACGTAGACGTTCGTCTTGTCGCCGACCTTGAGGATTTCTCCTGGGTGTTTGACGCGGCTCCACGATAGTTCGCTGAGGTGGACCAGTCCGTCCGCGCCGCCGATGTCTACGAATGCACCGAAGTCGGTGATCGAGGTCACGGTGCCGGTGCGAACATCGCCTTCCTTGAGGTTCTCGATGATCTCGTCCTTACGCGCTTCACGAACTTCCTGCACGGCTTGTCGCTCGCTCAGGATGAGGCGGTTGCGGTTGCGGTTGATCTCGATGATCTTCAGGGTCAGCGCGCTGCCAACCAATCGAGCCATATCAGACTGCTTCTGGGCGTCGGGACCACGGCTGATGCCCGATACCTGCGATGCTGGCACGAAACCGCGCACGCCATCGAGGTTAACCAAAAGACCGCCCTTGTTGTAGTTGATGACCTTGGCCTGTAGCACGTCGCTCGTTTCGAACTGCTGCTGAAGTCGGCGCCAGCTTTTTTCCTGGCGTGCCTTGTCCAGCGACAATACGGCGCGACCTTCCTTGTCTTCCGATTGAACGACAAAGACCAGAATCTCTTCCCCAACATGCAGCTCTTCTCGCTCTTCTGGGAGGAGCGAGGACATTTCCTTCGAGGGTACGACGCCTTCCGACTTCGAGCCGATATCGACCAGAATCTCGTCGCGGTCGATGTGCATGATAATGCCGTCGAGCGTGTCGCCATACTGAAGGTTGTACAGGTTATTCGCCGGATCGTCCAGGAACGCTTCCATCAGCGCTCGGTCGTCCTGCGGTTCGCTCGCTGCAGCGGTCGTTGGGATGGCGGTGTCTTCCTGCGGAGCTATATCCGTTGCCCCATCAGAACCATTTGCAAGCGTTGCTTCTTCCATCAATACCAAAATCCTTTAAACAGAATTGACCGGATGTAATCGTGATCACATCATGGCCTGACATAATTATACGCGCCGGGAACTATTAATGCAAGGAATATGGACATCAGTCCTGGGTGTCTCACGACAACTGGCGCTGATTTGCCTGATGTGGGGTCGTGGGCGGCACGGATATGTCGTCTATCGTACCAGCATTGCGCGGGTCGTGCATTCCTCGGGGCTGGCTCTGGCGTGTATGCCAGCGACGTCTGCAAACAACCGGGCTCCCAAGTCGATTTGCTACGTCCGATGATGGAACCGTTAATCTACGTTGAGCCTAGTTGTCGGGACCGTTAGCGCTTTCCGAGTGCGGCGATGATGCGCTCGCAGCGCACTGGGTCGATGGTCAGGCCGTGCGCCAGCCCCCACAGCCAGTAATCGACGCAGCGCGTGAACACCCAGGCGTGCGCGACTTCGGGGTCGAGTGCCGCTACGTTGATGATCGTCGCCAGGTGCTGCCGCACGCCGCCATTCGCTTCCACATCTTCCAGCCGCCACCATAGCAGTTGCGCGACGCTAAACTCCAGATTGCCGTTGACGACCATCGGGTCCACCGCCAGCCATGGCTCGCGGGTGCCAGCCAGAATATCGCTGTAATGCAGGTCGTTGTTGACCAGATGCGAGGTTGTCGTTTGCGTCAAGTCTGCCGCCAGCGCACGAGCTTTGTCGAGCATCGGCTGCGGCATGGGCCGCCCGACCTGCTCCCAGCGCTCCGATAGCTCGTCGGCGAGTTCCTGTGCGATGCCCTGAGTGGTGCGTAGATCGGACAATGGCTCGATCGCCAAACGGCGTAGTAGCCCGGCGGCGACCGTAACAGCCTCGCCGATGGGCACCTGCTCCAGCGAGTTCGTCCAGTCCAGCCTCTCAATCAGCATCGCGCCGGATGCTGGCTCCGATCGAAGCAGTACGCACCGCACCGCGTCCGTCCCAGGCACGTAGCGCCCGCTCCTCGTCCTTCGTCGCCACGCTGTGCCAGGCGACTTTGAGGATACTTGGCTCGTCCGTGCCGCGTACAGGGACAACGATACCTTGAGCGCCGTGCAGCACCTCGCCGTCGGGCATTAAACTCCATTCCGCGCACAAACGCTCGATGGTCGTGGGCAGCGACGCGAGCCACGCTTGCCCCGCCGCGCCATGCCACGCACTAATCGTTGCGGCGAATGGTTCAGGAACTTGTATCATTGTGCCCTCTGTGCAAACGGCCTGTCATCAAATAGGTTGTCACAATGGTCGTCGGCTCCTGCGCTTGTCGTATTGTACGAGTGTTTGTTGCTTCATTCTAACTGCAGGTAGAGCTTGTCGCATCGCCACTATAGCTGCGCTGAGTCTCACGCTGGCCATGTTGCGTAGAACGAAGCTTCGTTCTAAAACGCGTCATACAGCTTCTCCTGTCCCGCACAGCTTGGAATACTCGTGCAACGTTGAGAGAGCCTCATCTGCAAAGGACATACGAGGCCTACACAGAGAAATCGCACCGTAACAAAATTCATACGGTACACGCCAATTTTGCTCTGTTGCAAAACGATATGCCCATGATATACTACTTTAGTCCTATACGGAGTACGTACTCAAGAGCATGCGAGTACCACCTATAGGAATCATCCCACCCCCAGTGGAACACCCCCTTAGAACGTCATTATTTTGTTGTTTGTGCGCTTCGGATTCGTTCAAGTACCATCGCTGTATTGCAGCTTGGTCTAAACGAACGCCATCCGCAAGCCTACCGTCGCAGTACGTTTCGAGGAGTTTGTGAGATGATGCGGTATCTCGACGTTCATGATTCTTATTCCGGGTTTGTTCGTGGTGTGCGGTTGATGCTGGCAATGGTTCTGCTCGCAAGTCTCGTCACGACAGGAGCGAGGGTCGCGGGGGCAGCAGGACGAATGATGCTTCACGTCACAGCGCCGCGCCAGGTGGCGGTCGATCAGCCGATCGAACTGACGCTGACGGTGACAAACGCAACCAATGTTGCTGGATACGAAACCAACGTTCTCTACGATCCTGCTGCTGCCGAGTTCGATGGCCTTTCGCAAGGCCAGAACGACCTGGCGAAGCTGGGCCGTGATGTTACGCCCATTGGTCCGGTGGAATTGAGTCAGGGCGTTTCGTTCGGCCTGTATAGCTGCGCGGTGCAGGATTGCCGTACGCGCAACGGTGCTCGTCAGGCGCAAGGTGGCAACGGTACCATCACGCTCGGCCTATTGTCGATCACACCACGTAAGGCTGGCACCCTGGTCCTGCGTGTCGTGCGAACCAAAGTGGTGGATGTCAACGGCAAGACCGTCACCATCGCGAACCCGAGCCAGCTTATCACCGTACAGGTCGGAGCCGTCAGCGGTACGCGCCTCGTGGCACCGAACCTCACTACCGCAAAAGGCATAACTCGCACCGCAACATCGCTCGATCTTAACAGTGATGGACTAGTGAGCTTCGCAGACGTGTCAGATGCCGCCTTATCATGGACGCTGGCACGCCGCAACGGAACCACCTGCTCGACAAGCGTGGCGCTCAGCGGCGATGTGAATGGCGACGGCTGTATCGACATCGCCGACCTGCAAACTATCGCAGCGAATTACAGCGCGGCGAACGCACGTCAGCGCGTCAGTCCCGCAGATACACGCCGGGGTGTCGCGCCGGATGCCGTAGGGACAGCCGAGGCTGGCCTCGTCTTTACCGTGAACTCGACAGCGGATACGACAGATTCGAACATCGGCGACGGGGTCTGCCGTACGAGCGCTGCTGTATGTACGCTGCGTGCTGCCATCGCTGAAGCGAACGCGCACCAAGGACCGGACACTATCCGCTTCAATATCTCCGGTACGGGCGTCAAGCAGATTCAACTCGGAAGTCAACTCCCGATGCTCAACGATATGACCGGCGGAACGACCATAGACGGTTATACACAAACGGGAGCGACCCCCAACACTGATGAACTGCGAAGCAATGCGGCACTTCGTGTGCAAATTCGCGGTAATGGCCCGTCGGCGTTCAACAGCATTGTGCTCAGTTCTCCTGGCAACATCATCCGTGGCCTGGCGCTGTTCAACACCATGGCAGGTGTGTATTTGACCGGACCGGGCGCGACCGAAAATGTTATCGCGGGCAATTTCATTGGCCTGGACGCGACCGGCAACAGCGGCGCGACAGCCCGCCGCGATGCCGCGATCGGCAACGTGTCGCTGGACAGCGGCGCGTCGCGTAATCTGATCGGCGGTACAGCCATGGCAGATCGGAACGTGATCTCTGGCGCGGCGGCTGATGGCATTTCGTTCAAATACGAAGGCACCGAGCGTAACCTAGTCTACAACAATATCATCGGGCTCGCCCCGGATGGTCGGAATCGTCGCAACATATGGATCGAAAGCATCGACATCGATGCCCACTCTGCCTATAACGTCATTGGTGGCACCGAACCGGGACAACGCAATGTTATTAGCGGTGCGTCAAGTCCTTCGGTCGAGATCTCGCACTTCCGGCTGACCATCGGTAACCGCGTCGTCGGTAACTTTATTAATACCGATGTGACTGGGGAAATCGCCGATGCTCAAACGAAGAGTTGTATCGGTGTCAACATCGAGGATGGCGTGGGCAACAACGTCGTTCACGATAATGTCATCGGCAACTCCGACGAAAGCGGCGTCGATATCGTTGGTCACTACACGGTCGGCAACCGCGTCTATAACAACCTGATCGGCATCTCGCGCACGGGCAAGAACATCGGCAACCGTGGTATGGGGGTGCGTGTCTGGTTCAACGCGATTGATTCGCAGATCGGACCGGGCAATGTCATCACCAACAACCCCATCGGTATCCAGATCCTGAACGTCGATAACGTGGGTCATACCATTACTCGAAATTCAATCTATGGTAACACCAAGCTGGGAATATCATTTGGTGATGTCGCGACACCCACACCTAACGACCTGGGCGACTTCGACGGCGGTCCGAACGGAAAGTTGAACTTTCCAGTGATCACCAGCGCACAGCCCGGTGAAGTTCATGGGACGGCCTGTATTGGCTGCACGGTTGAGGTCTTCGTCTCCGACCGTGGTGCTGGCGAGTACGGACAGGGTAAGACGTTCGTGGGCGCGGCGCTGGTGGGCGCGGACGGCACCTTCAACGTCGCCGCATCCGACCTACAAGTAGGGCAATTCGTGACCGCGACGGCGACCGACACCACCAATGGCAACACGTCCGAGTTCGCGCTCAACGCCCCTGTCACTGCCAGCCGCGCGACGATGCTGGTCACGGATGCTTTTGAGCGCACGAATACAAACACCTGGGGCAGCGTGTATACGCTATCCGGCACGGCGGCTGATTTCAATGTCGCCAACGGGGTTGGTACGATGTCGACGCCCGCCGGTGGTAACCGTGGCGCTATCGCACAGAACATTCCCGCACTCGACACCGATACGACCGTTCGGGTTGCGGTCGCACAGTCCCCGGTCGGCGGCAGCGTGTATGCTTATATAACGGCACGTCGCGTCAATTCAGGCAGCGAATATCAGGGCCGGCTCCGTATCGACCCATCAGGCAAAGTCTACCTGCAAGCCATTTCGAACGCCAACAATGTGCTGACGAACCTGACCACGCCGTTACAGGTGCCAGGGTTGATCAACACGGTTGGTACTGTCTATCGCCTTCGGATGCAGGTGACGGGAACCAACCCGACCATGATTGCAATGAAGGCGTGGGGTGATGCTACGGTCGAACCTGCCAACTGGCAGTACACCGTCACCGATGCGTCGACGGTGTTGCAACAGGCAGGCGTAACAGGACTGCGTACTTATGCTTCTAATAGCCTTTCCAACGCTCCTGCACTGTTCTCCTTCGACGATTTCTCGGTCGTCACCGCTGGCGAACCTGCCGCGTCGGTCGCCGTGCCAGCACCGGATCAAAGCGTAATCGCCGTCGATTCGTTCGGTCGTACGTTCAGCGATAACTGGGGTTCGGCTCGCCCCGGTGGCGGCTGGGTGACGGATGGCGCTATCGCCGATTTTGATGTCAACGGTGGCATGGGGCGACTCATGATTCCGGCGGTCGGTAATGGTCGCGGCGCACTTCTGACCTGGAACGAAGTACAGGATGTGAACATCGCGGTCACGCTGCAAACCGATAAGGTGCCGACGGGTAGTGGACAGTATGCGTTCCTGGTGGCACGTCGCGTCGGTGCTGGCAATGAATACCAGATGCGCGTGCGTATTACATCCGACAACAAAGTGCGATTGCAAGCCATTCGCGTGGCCAACCGCGTCGAAACGCCGATTGGTACGGAGAAGTCGGTGCCAAACCTCTTGTTCGCGCCCAACACGCCGCTTCGCTTGCGAATGCAGGTGAGCGGCACGAATCCAACCACGATCGGTATGCGTGCCTGGGCTGATGGTCAGGCAGAACCGACCACCTGGAGCAACACGGCGACCGATACAACGCCACTGCTGCAACAGGCTGGGACAATGGGTGTACGCGCCTACCTGCCCGCTTCGGCGACCAACGCTGGAGTGTTGTTCAGCTACGATGACTTCCGCGCAACGACCGTCATCGAGCCGTAAGTCGTTCGCCTTATCGAGAACGTGAGGAAGGCCGCCGTTTGGTGGCCTCCCTTTTTCAATCTTCGCGGGTGGTATGGGACGGAGCCGCGACCATGAAAACGTGCTTGACTTCGCCGCTACCCCGTCCTATACTTTAGCTATTAATGCGATGACGGGGACCAGTACGCATACCAGCAATTCGCCTTCAGAGAGTTCGGGGTTGGTGCGACCGAACGCGACGAGTATGTGGAATATCGCCCCTGAGCAGACAGCCGAACCGCATGGGCAAATAGCTGCCCGATTGTGAAGTAGACCTGTCCGGTTTTATCCACCGTTATCAGGAGAAAGGTAAAGATGTGCATTTCGCACGTCCTGGCCTTGCCGAGCGGGCGCGCAAGCGTCAAGCGGGGTGGTACCACGGGGTTTTTTAACACCTCGTCCCCTTTTCTGTTGGGGACGGGGTTTTTTGTTGTCCGCCGAATACGACGAACGACCAACGACGAACGACCAACGGAGAGACCAACGGAGAAGTATATGGCTTGTTGGTAGCTTTCGCACCAACAGATGGAGAACGAGTGTCGTAATGAACGGCGTTGGTCGTTCGCCGAGAAGGTAAAGAATATGGCGTTTAAACCGGTTGACACGCGGGTATCGTTTCCCGCTTTGGAGGATGAGGTTGCGTCCTGGTGGAGCGCAGCCGGTGTCGTGCGGCAATCACTCGAAAGTGGTGACCGTTCGCGTCCCTTCATCTTCTTTGAAGGACCACCTACCGCCAACGGACGCCCTGGCGTTCATCACGTCGAAGCGCGTGTGACCAAAGATGTAGTCGTGCGCTACCATCGCCTGCGCGGTGAACACGTCATCGGCGCACGCGGCGGCTGGGACACCCACGGTCTACCCGTCGAGATCGAGGTCGAGCGCGAAAAGGGCTTTTCGGGCAAGCCTGACATCGAGAAATTCGGCATCGAAGCCTTCAACGAAGCCTGTAAAGAAAGCGTGTGGCGCTATATCAAGGACTTCGAGCGCCTGACCGACCGCATCGCATACTGGCTCGATCTGAGCGATCCCTACGTGACCTACCATAACAACTACATCGAATCGTTGTGGTGGATCTTCAAGACGTTGTGGGATCGTGGGCTGCTGTTCCGCGATTACAAGGTGACGATGCACTGTCCGCGCTGCGGCACGTCGCTGTCCGATCACGAGGTCGCGCAAGGCTTCGAGGATAACGTAGACGATCCTTCGGTATGGCTGCGCTTCCGATTGAAAGCGCCTGCCTTATCGACCGATGGCTCCACCGACCTGCCGCATCCCCACGCCGAACAACTTGCGGGTGCGTCGATGCTGGCCTGGACCACGACGCCCTGGACGCTTCCGGCGAACGTCGCGCTGGCGGTCAACCCCGAAGCGAACTATGTCCTGGCCGAGTACCAGGACGAGCGCGTAGTGCTGGCTGAGGCGCTGGCCGGGCGTGTGCTGGGCGAGGACTTCACGGCACTTGCGACCTTCACGGGCGAGCAACTGGTTGGGTTGCACTACGAAAACCTGTTCAAGGGTGTGCCGGGACCGGGCGATACTGTCCGTTGGGAAACCGCCTACCATGTCATCGCCGACGACTTTGTGACCCTGGAAGATGGTACGGGCGTGGTACATGTCGCTCCGGCCTACGGTGACCTCGAAATTGGACGCAAGTATGGACTGCCGACGCTATTCTCGGTCGATCTGGCGGGTAAGGTGCTGCCCGATTTCGCCGACCTGGGCGTTGCCGGGATGTTCTTCAAGGCCGCCGATCCGCTGATCACGCGCAACCTGAAGGAGCGTGGGCTGCTGTTCAAGGGTGAGCGAGTACGGCACGCGTATCCGTTCTGCTGGCGCTGCAAGACGCCGCTGCTGTACTACGCCAAGCGGTCGTGGTACATCCGCACGACGGCGATGAAGGACCGTTTGATCGACAACAACAACGCGATCAACTGGGTGCCGGAACATATCAAGCGTGGGCGCTTCGGTAACTGGCTCGAAAACAACATCGACTGGGCGGTTAGCCGCGAACGCTATTGGGGAACGCCGCTGCCGATCTGGACCTGTGACGGGTGCGGCGAAGTCGAAGTCATCGGCTCGGTCGCCGAACTGAGCGAACGCGCTGGCAACGATATGTCCAGCCTCGATCTGCACCGTCCGTATGTGGATGCGCCGTCGTGGAGTTGTTCATCGTGCGGCAGCGGCACGATGCACCGCGTTCCCGATGTCGCCGACGCCTGGTTCGATTCGGGTGCGATGCCGGTGGCGCAATGGCATTATCCGTTCGAGAACCGCGAGGTGTTCGAGACTCGCGCAACAGGCCGATTTCATCTCGGAAGCCATCGACCAGACCCGTGGCTGGTTCTATACGCTGCACGCGCTTTCGACCCTGCTGTTCGACCGTCCGGCCTTCCAGAACGTGATCTGTCTGGGGCATATCGTCGATACCAACGGCGAGAAGATGTCCAAGTCGAAGGGCAATGTGATCGATCCATGGAGTGTCATCGACGCCTACGGTGCCGATGCGTTCCGCTGGTGGATGTTCGCGTCCGCGCCGCCGTATAACGCACGTCGCTTCAGTCTGGAACTCGTCAACGACGAGCTACGCCAGTTCCTGCTTACGCTCTGGAACACGTATAGCTTCTTCGTGACATATGCCAACCTTGATGGCTGGACGCCCAAGGCGGCAAGCCTGGACGACGCGACGTTACAGCCGATCGACCGCTGGGCACTGGCGTCGCTCAATCGGCTCGTGCGCGATGTCACCGCCGACCTGGACAACTACGATGTCCATACGCCGACGCAGCGCATCGAGGGCTTCGTAGAGGAGCTGTCGAACTGGTATGTGCGCCGTAATCGCCGCCGCTTCTGGAAAAGCGAAAGCGACGCCGACAAGCAAGCCGCGTATGCCACGCTGTATACCTGCTTGCAAACGCTGGCGCAACTGCTCGCGCCGTTCACGCCATATCTGTCGGAGTCGATGTACCGCAACCTGGTCGCCGAGCATGACGCCACTGTACCGCAGAGCGTCCACCTCGCGCCGATGGCCTGTCGCCGACGAAGCCGCCATCGACGTGGCGCTGCTCGAAGCGACGGAAACCCTGCTGCATGCCGTGACCGCCGGACGCGCCGCCCGCAAGGCGTCGGGGCTGAAGGTGCGGCAACCGTTGCAAGCACTGTACGTGCGCTCGTCCACTCCCGGCAGCACCGAGCGTCTGGGTCAGTTCGAGGACGAACTGCGCGACGAACTCAACGTCAAGGAGATCCGCTATCTCGATCCGAGCGCGGGTCTGGTCGAGTATCGCTTCAAGCCGAACCTGCGCGTCGGTCGGCAAGAAGTACGGCAAACTGGTTCCCACGCTCAAGGGTGTGCTGGAAGCGCTGGAGCGGCCCCGAAGCAACGGCGGCGGGGCGAGCCGTCGAAGCCGGACAGTCGTTTATGCTGGAAGTTGGGGGGCAACAACTTGAACTCCAACCCGACGACGTGATCGTGGAAACGTCCGCTCCGGCGGGCTACGCGGTCGCCGAGGATGGCGATGTGCTGGTGGCGCTCGACACGACGCTCACGCCGGAGCTACGGCTGGAAGGTGCCGCCCGTGACCTGGTACGTGCCGTACAGGATGGGCGCAAGGAAGCAGGATTGGCGATCTCGGATCGCATCATCCTGACGCTCAATGCGGACGGCGGCGGTCCGAGATGCTGGTAGGTTGGTCGAAACGCACGGTGCGGTCGTCCAGAACGAAACGCTGGCGACGGAGCTCACGCTGGGCGTGTTGCCCGAAGGCGCCCACCGGTCGTCGGTGGTGCTGGAAGGCGAAACCGTTGAGTTCGGCATCGTGCGACGTTCGTAATCTGTACGGAAGCGAACACCCGACGAAGCGGCTATGGTTAATCACCATAGCCGCTTCGTCGGGTGTTCGCCAGGGTCCTTCCTGACCAGGGTGTAACTCCGCTGTTCGATCACGCGCCCATGTAGTTGTTTCGCTCACCAGATTGCATGTTGATAGTGCATCACGGGGCCGATTCCGGTCAGGGCTTGTGCAACGTAATATCTTTCTTGAACTCATGACGAACCCTTTGCTCCGCTCAGGGTGACAATCTCCCTGAACATTGTTCCGTACACCAGACTGTACCGGAGCCCTACGATTCTGGTTGGTGCAGCAGACCAATCTATGCTACCGTGTTAACATGAGATGTAACCATGGTTGTAAACGAGCGAGATTCGGTCTGACCGGGGCGACTGGCTGGCTCTAAGGAAAAGGAGTGCCGATGTATATTTCGGAGTCGAAGTTCCTGAACCTGCTGGAAAATCGCATCCAGATCGAGCGAGTTCCCTTTAGTGATCGAGGTTCGCGGCTCCTGGTATATCGTGACACACGCCAGCCACATGCTCTCTACGTCAAACTTGGCGAACGACTGACTTCGGTGCAACCTGGTCTTTCAACCTACCGCAACCGCCCTCCCTATATCACTAATGTTTGCCTGGTCGATGCCGAAGGCCAGCCGCTTGCCTTCGAGTTAACAACCTATCCTCACGCGCTGGTCTTTCAAACGCTGGTCGGGGAATTCGTGCTCGTCTTTCAGGATATCGAAACCATCTCTTTCGGCGTGCCGTATGGTGTCGCCGCGGGAATCCGTTTCAACGTTACCCCGAATATGGCGCGGCATGATTCCCAGGGTGGCGAATTCAAGACGGTTCGTAACTGCTCGTACTCCACCAACGGGCATGTCATGCTCAATAGCATCAATGATACGCCGAGTGGCTTTGAAGTGACCATGGTTGTCGCCGGAGAACCCGGCACAGCAATTGCGCTGAACATCCATGGTGGGTTGGACCTTAGCCGTAAAGTCGTGGACTTCCGTGAAACGCTCGCCGCCGCCGAACAGCGCTGGGAAGCGGTGGTTCCAACGTTCGCCTGAAGTGCTGCCGCAGCACCAGGCACAGTATTACTATGCCTGGTGGGTGCTCGGTAACAATATCCTGTCACCGCACGGTTTGTTTCGCCGCGAAACCGTCGTGCCTTCGAAAGCGCACTACATCGGCGCGTGGCAATGGGATAACTACTTTCATGCGATCGCCCTGCGCTATGTCGATCCTCCACTGGCGATCGATCAGGTGTTGTTCATGCTTGACCATCAATTACCTGACGGCATGATCCCCGACGCGGTCTACGATGAAGGAGCCATCACCCATCTGGAGGTGCCGGTCGCCGCCGCGGTCACCAAGCCGCCGCTGATCACCTGGGTTGCCTTACAGATCTATGCAGCTGCAGGGCGATGAGCAATTGCTCCGCACGATCTACGATCCGGTCGTGCGGCTGAATTCCTGGTGGTTTGGCATGAACGACGACGACGCCGATGGCATCGTGCAGTACAGCCATCCTTTTTCGAGTGGCCTGGACGACAGTCCGCTCTGGGATGTTGGCATGCCGGTCGAGGCAGTCGATATCAACACCTACCTGTGTATCCAGATGGAAGGCCTTGAGCGGATCGCTCATATTCTGGGACGCGCCCGTGACGCCGAGGTGTGGCGTAAGAAGCGTCATGCGCTGGTGCGGCGCATGATCGAGCATTTGTACGATCCCAAGGAAGGGTTGTTCTGGAACCAATACGATAATAAGCCCGTCCCGTTCCTGACGCCGTTCAGTTTGTATCCGTTGTGGACGGGTTTGCTGCCTCCTGAGATCAACCAGCGGCTGGTCCACCATCTGACGAATCCACGCACCTTCTGGACCAATTATCCGTTGCCGACGGTCGCCCCACGCGATCCGAACTACGATGGGAATCAGATGTGGCGCGGGCCGGTGTGGATCAACATCAACCATATTTTCATCGAGGCGTTGTTGCGCAACGGCTTTACAAAAGGAAGCCCGCGCGCTGACCGAAAAGAACGATGGCGCTGGTCGAAAGCCAACCCGATATCTTTGAGTATTACCATCCTGATACCGGCGCGGCTCCGCCCAAGGCCGCACCGATCTTTGGATGGAGTGCCGCGTGTTATATCGACCTGGCGATCCGCGTCAGCTCGAAACGAGATTTAACGATGCCACTTACTATCGCGATCGCGCATTATGCTGGACCGCCGGGCATTGGCGGCGTCGAAGTGACGATGGCGGCCCACGCGCATGTCATGCGCCAGCAAGGCCACCAGGTCCGCATCATCGTGGGCGCGGGCGCGGATGTGATGCCCGGCGTCGAAACGGTGTGTGCCCGAACTCAGCTCCCGTGGGCCCGCTGATAGATGTGGTCAATCGCGAGCTAGCGACGCGGCAGGTCAGCCCTGAATTCGAACAGCTGGTGATGACAGATCGAAGCAGGCGCTCGATCAGTGCGCTTGCCGGTGTCGATGTGTTGATCGTCCATAATGTGCATACGCTCCATAAAAATCTGGCTTTCACGGAAGCCTTATATCGTCGCTCCGTTGCTGGTCGTGCGCCGCGTACGCTGGCCTGGTGCCATGATTTTGCCTGGAGCGATCCATTATATGCTGCCGAAGTGCATCCTGGCGCGCCCTGGGATCATCTGCGAACAGCATGGCCGGATGTGCGCTACGTCGTCGTGTCCGAGGACCGGCGCGAAATCCTGGCGGATTTGCTGGGCTTGCCAGCCGATCAGATCACGGTTGTCACGCCCGGAGTCAATCCGGCAGTGTTGTTCAAACTTGAACCAGAGATCGTCGAACTGGTCGAACGCTTCGACCTGCTCGACGCCGACCCGTTGTTGCTGCTCCCGGCACGCATCACCCGCCGCAAAAATATCGAACTTGCGATCGCCATCGTCGGTGCGATGCGTCAACAGGGAGCACGGCCACGCTTGATTGTTACGGGGCCGCCTGGACCGCACAATCCAACCAATAGCGCATATCTTGCTATATTAGAAGCAGGACGCGCCGCAAGTGGTGCGGACGATGCTGTTAGTATTTCTGTATCGTGCGTTGACGCACAACGGTGCCCCGCTCCCCGTAAGTGATGCAATGATGGCCGACCTGTACGGGCTTGCCGACGCCTTGCTATTTCCCTTCACGCGTGGAAGGCTTTGGTATTCCAATCGTGGAGGCTGGGCTTGCCGGCATACCGATCTTTTGCAGTGCGATCAAGCCGTTCCGAGAAACAGCAGGCGATGCTGCCACGTATTTCGATCCCGAGGGCGATCCAGGCACGATCGCAGCTCAGATACTGGCTGAGTTGCGCTCCGACCGACGCTGGATGTTTCGACAGAAGGTACGGGCATCGTATACATGGGAAGCGATTTATCAGCGTATATCGCGCCATTACTCGTGTCATGACCCAGTGTAGGAGGGCATACCTATGAGCAACGAGCAAATCATCATCGATACCACGACCCAACCCGTAACTACACCTTCGGGTGACGCCGCCGAGTGATAGGCGCTACGTTGTCTTGCTGCCACTGCTTGATCTTGAGGAATCGCTGCGGCTGATGCCACTGGCGGCCAGTATCGCGGCCCATCACAATGGCGAAGTCGTGGTGCTGGGTGTCGTAGTCGTGCCGGAAGAACAATCGCTTGCCGATGGTGTATTGCGAGCGCGTGATTATCGCGCCGAAATCTATCGTGCTTTCGATGCGTGCACCAACTTCGACTGTGCCGGTCAGTTTCGCCGTTCGGGTTGATCATAGCATTGACAGCGCGGTCCGGAATACTATCGCCGAAGGCGGCGTTCATCTGTTCTGCTTGGCTGGCAGGAATCGCAATCGTCGCCCGAACGATTGTTCGGCCCGCCGATCGACACGTTGTTGCGCGTCCCACCGTGCGATACCGTCGTCGTCAAATTGGGAAATCTTGCGGATTGCCGCCGTATCCTATTACCGGTGCGCGGTGGTCCTCATACGCGTTTGGCAAGCGATCTCGCGCTTGGCGCTCGCCAACGAGCACGGATGCTTCGATCACGGTGCTCTACGCCAATGACCCGCGTCAGACCGATAATCTGGCCGCACGTGCTAGCCTGGAAGACTTACGCGACATGCCACGTGTACAGCGTTGGGTCGAACGAGCGATTCCTGTGCAGCAGGCGATCCTGGCAGAGTCGCAGCACCATCAGGCGGTTGTACTAGGTGTGGCTGGTCGCGTCAGTGACCCCGAAGCCCCGATCGGACCGGTTGCCGAACATGCTCTTCGCCAATTCGATAAAACGACGATCCTGGTGCGGCACAAGCTACAACAGACCGAGGAACAGGCGCAATTGCTCTGGCACCAGCGTCGTGACCTTTCTTCCACCGTCGATGCGTGGTTCGCCGAAAACACCTTTACTGCCGCGGAGTTCGAGGATTTGACAACGGCTGCATGACGCTTAAGCAGCAGCAGAACCTCAAGATTAGCCTGGTACTTCCGGCACGCAACGAGGAGCAAACCGTCGGCGAAATTATCGCAGTTCTATGAAAATGCGCTGATGGATGAAGTCCCGCTGGTCGACGAAATGATCCTGATGGATAGTAATTCGGTGGATCGCACCGCCGATATCGCCCAGTAGCTACGATGTTCCGGTCTATCAACCACCCCGATATTTTGCTCGCAGTATGGTAGTTTCAGCGGCAAAGGCGAGGCACTGTGGAAATCACTGTTGTCGCGAAGGGCGATATCATCGCCTGGATCGACACCGATATCAAGAACATTCACCCTCGTTTGTGTTTGGATTGTTGGGACCGATGCTACGCGATCCCAAGTTGATGTACTGCAAAGGCTTTTACCGCCGCCCGATGCTCGATCAGGATCAACTCAAGGCCACGGGTGGCGGCAGCGTCACCGAGCTTATGGCCCGTCCACTCTTGAACCTGTTCTACCCTGAACTATCTGGATTCGTGCAGCCGCTCGTCGGGTGAATATGCCGGACGTCGGACGGCCTTGGAACGGGTACCGTTCTTCACGGGCTATGGCGTCGAAATCGGTCTGTTGATCGATCTGCTGGATCACTATGGTCTGAAAAGTTTGTCCCAGGCCGACCTGACGCAGCGTATCCATCGTAACCAGGAACTACCGTCGCTGTCGAAGATGTCCTTCGCCATTCTGCAGGTTGTGCTTGGTCGTCTTGAGCAACGCAACAATGTGCATATCGTGGATGCGGTCAACCAGAGTCTGAAGCTGATCCACTACGCTCAAAACGAAGGTTTCAGCCTGGAGGTCCAGGAAATTCGCGACCACGAGCGACCGCCGATGATCACGATTCCTGAGTACCGCCTACGCTGACCCGTGCTGACGAACAAACCGAGGGCGAACGTGTGATGGCTTCCCTGGGTGGTCTTTGCCTGCAAGATCAGATAGGCTTCGGCGCGCTGGACTCGTAGCCACATCACCGCATAGGGCGCGACATCCACCTGCATGGAACCATCCTGCGAATAAGGAGCTCATCGCCGCCGAGCAGATCGAGGCATGCGCCGGTGTCCATCCCAGATCTTCGCCGATTCCAGGTCCAGCGCTGAGTGGCGTCTGATAAATTCTGGATGCAGATTACCGCCTCGCTTTCGTCGGGCGCGACACGCAGGACGACGAATAGCATGTCCGGCGCGGGGACGATTGCTGGCGGCCTTGCGGATCGAAGGCGGATGATTGGCGCGGCGTTTCAGCAGTGGGATGTACCGCTCGAGGACGCGACGTTCGCGGCTGCTTTGTCGTCCAGCCGTGCTTGTAGCTCGTCACGTTGCCACTTCTGACGGTTGATCGTGCGGGCGCGTCCGGTTTCCGCTACTCCAGCATGGTTATTACTCGATCCCACAAGGCTATGAATATAGATCCCGGGCATACCCGCGAGCGCCAGCATGATCGCCTGTGACCCTATAAATCGGTCGTCGCGATCGGCTGCGGGCGTTTTGCTCGGATCGGAGATCGCGTCGAAGAAGGTGATGTTGAGTTCGTAGGGGCTTTGGCTTCCATCACTATTGGTCTTATATGAGACTAATCCGCCATGCTTGAGCGTCATTTCTACGAGGGCTTCCATCTCGTCTGGGCTCAGGATGCCAGAGGCTGGAATGACGCCGATGCCATCATGGGATGCCAGGAAATTAAAGAACGTGGTGTCCGCCGAAGGTGAACTCAAGCTGTCGCCCAGGCCGCGCAGATGATGGGAACTGCCGCTTTGAAAGGCGTTGAGCACCAGCGGCGCGAGCGGAAACTGATAGACCAACTGCGCTTCGTTGTAGTCCGTCGCCAAAGTAGGAAATGTTATCGGCGTGCGGAACGTTGGTTTCCGTGATGATGAACACATCAGGAGCGACCGCGTCGAACGCCGACCGAACCAGTTGAACGGCGGCATGGGTTTCGGGAAGATGAATCGAGCGGGTACCCGGTGTTTTCCATAAATATCCGATCGCATCCAGCCGCATGTAGCGTGCGCCATGGGCGACATAGCCGAGCAGTACGTCGATGACAGCCAGTAGTACATCTGGGTTGCGCGACATTGAGGTCGATCTGGTCGGTGCTGAATGTCGTCCAAACACGGTGGGGACCGGTCGCTGTTTCAAAGGTCGTCAGGAGTGGATGGGTACGTGGTCGCGTGGTCAGTGAAAGGTCGACCGTTGGATCGTCGATCACGACGAAGTAATCGGCATACGTGGGTCACCCTTAAGAAAGCCCTGGAACCAGTCGCTCTGCGCCGAAATATGGTTGATCACGGCGTCGTACATGACCTTGTACTGTCGACTGATCGCTTCGATGTGTTACCATTACCGAGCGCGGGATCGACCGCGCTGTAATCGACCACGGAGAACCCATCGTCCGATGTATAGGGATAGAACGGCAATACGTGCACGCTGCTGATGCTTTGCCCGCCATATTTGTTTCGAGCCAACTCTGCAGTGCTTCCAGTGGATACATCCCGTCGGCCGGAAGTTGATCGCCATAGGTGATCAGCATAGCGTCGGCGGCTGTGACTTGCCCACGCTGTCCATCGTAGAGTCGTGGATGCTGTGCGGCGAATTGTCCAAGCATCGCGATGAGTTGTGACTTGACTACAGGCGCACGCTCGTCACCATACAACAATATGAGTTGTGCGTTCAGTTGCTCTTCGATGGCGTCCGGTATGCCGAATGACTTCGGCTGGTTCTTGTTCATCGAATGATCCACAGTAGTTTCCTCCTATGAATGGTCCACGGCGTTATGTTCCTGATACCCCCGGGTCTTCCTGCGTGATACATGCCTCGCAAACTATAGTGGGTCGCTGCGGGTGCTCTGTTTGTGGTCCTTTTTTTGTGCCCGGAGGTACCGGGAACGAGGATGACTTGCGCACTATGTCTTGTCTGATCCCTCCATGGTATCTTACATGCAGCCCAGAACAACTGGCTACCCCCTCCGTAGAGCTGATTAGCTCCAGCGGTTTAACCGAAAAGGCAAACCCGTCGTGAGACGGGGACGCAAAGCCACGGGTCCGAATTGTCGGATAGCCGGGCTACCGATGTGAACCAGGGAGTACGCTCGTGTTTCGTCGTATGTATTGTTGCGCTGTTGTTTGTGTCTCTGTTCGCCACCTCGCCAATCTTTGCGCGAGGCGTATTTGCCGCCGAAGAAGCCCCGATCGATCCGGTTCTTGTTCGTGTCGTTGAACTTATCAACAACGAGCGAGCGATGGCTTGCCTTCCACCTGTGACCATCAACATGACATTGATGAATGAAGCTGGTCGCTTTAGTGACGTTCAAGCATCCATGGGTACGCTGAACCATAGTGGCAATGATGGTACGACCGCTGGACAACGCCTGACCGCTGCTGGCTATATCTGGTCGTCCTACGGCGAGAACCTGGCTGCCGGGCAGCAGACGCCCGAACAACTGGTCGCCGCCTGGATGGCAAGCCCAGGACACCGTGCGAACATCCTGCATCTGAAGGCTACCGAGATCGGCATTGGTCACACCTTCCGCGCCGATGATCCATCGTTCTACTTTGACTATTGGGCCATGGAAATCGCGAAACCGCGCTAATCATTTCTCTCATACTGCATACACAAGAAACGGTCGATATGCGACCGTTTCTTGTCCGTTTGCCATTTAGTACGGCGCAACCACGGGTATACTTGCGGTTATGAATGCCTTACCGCTCAATCCGACACTCAGCCAACTCCCCTATGTTCCACCCATGCAGATTGTGGTGGCAGCGAGCGTCCCATTTGTTGCTCACACTTGTCGTGTATCGTGCCGACGGCTGCGCCCACGATCACCGAACGTTTTGGTGGCGTCGACGGCGGCGAACTCGCCGCCACTGCTCTTGAGCGGTGGCGTGCCACACCCTTCCGGTTATCCCACCTATATGTTGCTTGCGCGATGCGCGCTATGGCTCATGCCCGGCGAACCTGCCTACGCGCTTGCGGTGTTGTCTGCCATAAGCATGGCGGTCGCCGCCGCCTGTACCAGCCTATTCGTGCTGCACCTCGCGCCTGTATCGGCTCGCTCGTCGTTCCATACGGTCGCTCCGGCAGTGTATTGCAGCGCTGCTATTTGGCCTGAGTCCACGCTCCTGGTCGCAAGCGATCATCGCCGAAGTCTATGCGGTGTACCTGGCTTTTTTTGCCGGTGCCTGTTTGCTGGTGCTGGTGTGGCTCAAGTATGGTAAGTCCGAGCGTCTTTGTTGCGGCTTGTGGGGTGGTGGGTGTTGGCAGCGGCGCTCACCTGACCGTTGGCACGGTCGCCGTTGCCATGGCGGTTGTGCTCGTCACGGGTCGTCATCGTCTTACTGTGCGCCAACTTGGGTTGGGTCTCAGTGCATTTGTCGTAGGCTGTGCGATCTATGTATGCTTGCCGCTATGGGGAGCGCGTGGTGCGATTCCGTCCTGGGGCGACTTCCAAACGGTTGGTGGCTTCTGGCAACATGTCACTGGAGCCGAGTACCGCTATCTTGTGGGCATCGTACCATGGTCGGAACGCCTGGGACGAATCAGCTTTGCGGCGCGTGACGTATTCTACACAACTGGGAGTGCTTGGGTGTGCGGTCGTGCTGTGGGGCTGGGTTTTCCCAGGGTTGGAACCACCAGCGCGTGCGTGATGTTGTTCACTGGCTGTATCGCCCTGGTCAGTATTGTGTTCGCCGTCAGTTATGGCGCGGCGGATGGCACCGTATACCTGCTGCCGTGGACGTGGTGCTGGTGTGTGTGGGCTGGTCTGGGCGTGTATGCGATCCAGGAGAGCCTTACGGGCCAACGAATGAGACTGGCGTTTCTGACGCTACTGGTGGGCGTGCTTGCTGTGACGTACCGTGTGGCGCTACCCAGCCTTGAACCTCCGCGGCGACACCAGCGCACGCGACCGTGCGACTGCGCGGTTGGAAGGAATCGAACCAGATGCGCTACTGTTGACCAGTGACGACGCACCAACCTTTGGGACATGGTATGTCCAAACCGCGCTCGGTGTGCGTCAGGATGTGGTCGTAGTAGATGTTCGGCTGCTCGATCGTCCCTGGTACGTAGCACAGCTACGGCGCCGACTGAACCTCTCCGCTGCTACGCCATTGTGCGATGCGCTACGAGGTAGCGACCGTCCAGTCTATGCTGTAGATCAGAACGGGAGTGCCATGACGCAAACCAACGGAATCTGGTCCGGCGACAGTCGCGCTGTACGCCTTAAAGCAAAAGGCGGTGGCACGAGGCCACCGCCTGTCGAAAAGGTGCGTCGATTAGTTGATGGGTTCGGCGATAGTCAGCAAACGCTCGGCCTTCGTGAGTTCACCGTTGACGATGATCTTGTCGCCAATGCACGAAATTAGCAACAATTGCTCATGTTCGGTTGGAGCAAGATAGCTCACCTTATCAGGCGTCACGCGAATCTGCTTAGTGATCGCATACCTGAACTTCTCCCCTGTTTCCGATACCAGAATGATCGGGTCGCCTATACCCAGCAGATGTACATCGGCGAACGGTGCAGCTATGTTCGGCGAATCCTTCCAGCGCATCACGTGACCCCATAACACGATGTTCGTTCCCTGTGACGGGCGTCCGCTGTGCTTATACCAGCCGACGTTGTGCTTCGGCACCGTCGCATCGACGCTAAAGATCGGGGTGTCGAGGCCAATGCCAGGAATAACAACCCGGTCTGGCGCAGCGGGCAATGCCACTGGGATCTGCTGCACGTGTGGAGCGGACTTGAGGCTAGCTGTATGTACGTCCGCCTGTACTACGCCCTTTGCGTTTGCCGCCACTGCCTGAGAGATTTCGGGAATTTCATCAAGCGTAAAGACGGTCGTGGCATCGGTTGCCTCCAGTGGCCGTGGGCGGGTGACGCCAGGCGAGGTGTCAGGTCCCTTGGTCCGGTACCGCTCCCAGTCGTCACTGTCGAGACGGGCCATGCCTTGTGCAACCGCCAACAGTTGTTCGAGGTCGACCGTCGCGGAAGTGATCTGGTACGAGGACGAACCATCGGACCACACGATTGCCTGACCTTCGGGTGTCCGAACTGCTGTCGCGCCGCGTCCATGGACCTTGGTCATGAATTGCTCGACATCTGGACCTTCCTTCACCACGAACGCTGAGCCATCGGCATTCCTACCGCCCTGGAGTGTGATCGTATCACCATTTGGTCCAGTTGCGCTCATCGCGTAGTAGGCACGAGCGCCCAGCAGGATTGCGTTGGTGTCGGCATACGTCACCGAACCAAGGTCGACCGTGAAGCCTTCGGGCAGGCTGGTCGGCCACATGTAACGCAGTGATGAAATCGTTTGTCCGCGTGCTTGCGCCTGGAACTCCGATGCTCGCAGGGCGAACAAGCCTGCTACGATGCGCTCGAATTGAGCACGGTCGAGGTTCTCCGCCGATACATACACCTTGCCTTGCTGTAGCATCGGCAACTGGCGACCTGCAGCGTCGCGGAGCGGTGCAAAATTGAGCAAAGCTTCGTCGGCATTGCCGGCGTCGAGTGTCAGCAAGTAGCGACGCTCGCCGCTCGTCAACTGGCCTGTGACGTTGCCGACCGTGAAGTTCTCGGTCACGCCCGACATCGCTGGTGCGGTATCAGTGCCGCCGCCGATCTTGACCGTCGTTTGTCCACCACGGAACACGAGTTGGTAGCGATCTTCGTTTGGAATCGTGCCGGGTTGGCTCAGCTCGACGATGCTCTCGCCTGTCACCAGGTTGACGCCTGCGGGCATGTAATCAGGCCACAACAGGGTAATGTTAAGCTGGCGGTGTGCTGCTTCCTTGACCAATTGTGCTTGGAGTTGTGCAGAAGACATCGGCTTGAAGCTGCTGGTGATGCGTGCGATGTCGTCGCTCGAAAGCCCGACGCCACTCATCTCCACTGTTCGCCCATCCTGCTGCCAGGTCGCCTGGAAGCTGCCATCGGCGTTGTGGAGCAGCGCTCCTTCCGTTCCTGCAACCTTGAACGGTTCCGTCGATCCTTGTAGGCTGCCGTCAGCGTAGCGCACGATCAGCGAGCGTCTTTCGTCGCGGAAGACAAGGAATGGTTCGCTGACGCTACTAGCATTCATCACACGTAGTGGCCAGGAATCTTCTGCCGCAAATTCCATGCCGCTTGGCAGAAGCGCAGGCCATGGCAGCGTGGCGGCGACCGGCCCAAAGACCCTGGTGGTTTCCGGTACCGTGATTGGTGCGACTGCGATGCCGCTGTCGGTGATGGGAGCCGCGGGTGCCGAAACGACCGGGCCAGATACTACTGGCTGGCTGATATACGTAGTCGGCTGGGCCGTCCACATCAGGATCAAGATCGCACTCAGGCTAAAGCCTGTGATTGCGCCGCCCGAGAAGGCCATCGCTGTTCGAGCGCGCATGAGGTTCGTGGCGCTGATGTTCAGCCGTATGACGATAGGCTGGGCGCTCAGTTGTTGGAGGAGGTGCGCTAACCGTTGCGCTGGTTGCGCATCAGTGTGGCGCAGAACCCGCAGCAACGGCTGTGTGAAGGATGTGCCGAGATTGACGCTGAGTTGTCGTCCGGTGCTGGTCGACGCTGCCGACTCGAAACTACCCACGCGGCTCCAGTACAGTAACATGGACCCGATGATCAGGCACATGATCGCGACGGAGCTTGGCAATGTGATGTTTGCTGCTACGGCGCCCGTGTCTGGAATGCCTGGCAGCCCAATAGTCGCCGACGGTCCGGCTGAAGCTGTCAGATTCGCCGCTGGTGTTCCCGTCGCCTCTGTCGTTCCGGTTGCATTCGGCGTGCCGGTGGCTCGGGTTGTACCCGTTGCCTCTGTCGTTCCCGTCGCACGCACGGTGGGCGAGGTTCCCGCTGAGGTTGCCGCCGTTGTCGGCTTTGCTTGCGTCGCTGCTGTCGTTGGCTGGGCGCTTGCACTTGCAACCGTCAGGTCTTTGCTGACGTTGATGCGAATGCTGGCGGCGACTGGAGGATTGGTTGCGACGTGGTTATTTTGATGGACATAAAACGTCAGGGTATGTTGTCCTGCCGTAATTGTCGGGAACGAGTTGTTCGGTAGCTCCAGTACGCGAGACACTGACATGCCAGCATACCGTCCGTCGATATTGATATGCCAGTGGCCAGTGCCGGGCTCGGGATCCTTTCCACTGTTGATACCGTCCATGCGGAAACCGCTATGCTCGACCCGGGCGACAAATGGCGCGTCGATCGTCGCACTCGCGGTTGGGAAGATTACCTGAACGCTTGGCGTACCACCCTGAGTTACTGGAATCGAGACGTCTTTGGAGAAGTTCAGCTCGATTGTTTGCGAAACCGGTGGATTCAGTGGCGCGTGATTGTTCTCGTTGAGCGTCGCGGTAATTCTGTGCCGCCCGGCTGTGATCGTCGGATAGGCGTCGTTAGGTAGTTCGATGACATTCGTCGGAGCAAGCCCAGCAAATTTGTCGTCGACGTACACATGCCAGTGTCCGACCCCGGCTTCGTTGGTTCCACCGATTTGAACGCCGTCAAATCGGATCCCCGCATGCTCGATGCGGATAGTGACAGGCCGGTCGACCGTCGAGCCATCAGCGGGGGCGACGATCCTGAGTGTTGGTGCTGCTTGCGCCTGTAATACAGTCGCATACATCAGCGAGCTGCTGAGTAATGCACTCAATAACCCAATAAACGCCCAATGATTGACCCGGTAGCGAACATTCATGGACCGCTCCTTCGAACGTAATACAACTCGCTGCCTAGCAGTTTCACTGCCTATAAGTAGTGGCATGATGATTAATTAACATGGTTCAGGACAACATCGGGCTACCACACATTCAAATGTGATGGCATCTCATCAATGGTCGCACGCACTAGCGAATATGACACGCCGCCATTGTATGCGAAGATCGTCTGTTCGTCACATGGAAACTAGCGCAGATTGCCATAGAACCCTCTAGCTTCCAGGCGTTGCAGGTTTTCTGCGATCGATGCCAGGGTGTCGATGTCGACTGTTGGTGATGTGATCGAATAAAACACATCCCCTTCCGACCACAGCACAATCGAACCTTCGCTGGCGCGGGCTGCTGTGGCGGTTTGTCCACGGATCGTCGGGAAATATGACTCGACATTCTCGCCTTCTGGGATCACGAACGCCGCGCCATTGCTTTCTCGTCCGCCCTTGATCGTAATCGTATTGTTGCCGCTGTTTGCGGCTGTAATTGAGAAATATGGTCTTCCACCTTGGAGCAGGAAATCATCCCAGCCGAAGGTGACCGAATCGGGGACGACTGTATATCCTCTTGGCAGCGAGCTGGGCCACATATAGGTCAGGCTGGTGATATCCTGGCCTCGCGAACGTGGCACGTACTCACCAGGGCTGAGCGGTTGTAAGTTGGCGATCACACGATCAAAGTCGGCGCGGCTGATGTTGTCAGCTGCGACAAAGAAAGGTCCGCGCTGCACGGGTGGCAGCAGAGCGGGCTTGCCATCCTGGAGTACATCGAAGTGAGGTAACGCGCCCGCAATGTCCGGTGTTTCGACGGTCAGCAGAAAACTGTCGGCGTTCGTAACCAAGCGCCCATTGAGTTTTCCAAACCGTACTTGCTCCTCATCGCCAGTGATCGGCGGAGCCTGGATATTGCCGCCGCCAATAGTAACGTTACTGGTGGCGCTACGAAAGACTAATACATAACCATCCACCTTCGCCGGACCCCCGATTTCCTGTTGGGGCTCGATGACTGATTCGACAGGCTGTAATACAACGCCTGCCGGAAGCTTGTTGGGCCACAGGAGCGTTGGACCACTCGCTTGTCCATCGGTCGCGCTCTTGAGCCGCGCTTCAAACGCTGCGGGGTCGAGCGTCACCAGTGAGTTTGCTGCCGCGAGCATTTCGTCGGGAGATAGCCCTGCCGCGCTTAGCTGAAGTGATGCGCCTTCACGATCCCAGATCAATTGTCGTCCCTCGTCTGCATACGTAATCAGCGTTGCCGGGGTGCCGTTGATCTCGACGCTTTCGCGTGCTGCGCTGGCGGGAACTGGATGCCCGTTGGTGGGTTGATCGCGCAGGACAAGCCAGCGATTGTCACCACGGAAGATCAGGAAGGGTTGGTTGTTTTGTTCGAGGTCGATGAAACGGAACGGCCACGATTCAGTTGGCGCGTAGCTCATTCCTGCTGGTATCGCCTCAGGCCACGGCAAGCTTGCCGCCAGTACCGCCGTTGGGACAACGTCCGGTTCTGGGGCAGTCGTAGCCGTTTGTGCCGGTCCTGACGGTCGTGGTCACAACTGGGTTCGGTGTTGGTGCGACGTTTGGCGTTGGCACAACTACCGCTACCGCTCGTACGGTGGGCGTTTCTGCTAAAGCGGTCGCCAGTGTCGTCGGCGTTGCTTCAGCGATGGCGACACTCGTCGCTGCAGGGGCAGCCACCTGGTTTGCCCTGCTGTTGCCGAATGCGAGCAGCAGCCCAGCACTACCAAGGATGCCAAACAGACCACCGAGCATGAATGCAAGCGTGACTCGTGGTGTGAGTTTACTCCAGGGGATACGATTGACACGTGCGATGGCACCACGCGATTCGAGTTGCCGCCAGACACGGGTTCCCTGGACATGTGGACCAATTGCGGCGAGTTGTCGCTGCGAACTTCGCCACAATGGATTACTGGCTGTTCCGGGTGGCGCTCCGTCCTCATACATCGCTGCCTGGTCGCGCAGTAACAGGCGACCTTCAACATCAGCACGCCACATAAGCATACCAAACGCGATCAGCCACAGTCCTGTTCCGATCCAGATGCTCCAATATACCAACGTTGCGATCGGTCCTGTCGTGTGCTGCGAAATGTAGGGCAGCACCACGAGCAGCATGACGTTGGTCAGACCATGCGCCAGCGTGACACCCAGGATCGAATCGCTCCACATGACGATGTACGCGAAGATGAGCCCGACGATTGTTACGAATACGAAGTCGGACCACGAACGGTAGGTAATATGTAACGCACCAAAAAGCAGCGAGACATAAATCAAGCCCCAGCGACGAAGCACTGGCATCGCCAACGACTGAAACAAGCCACGGAAAATGATTTCCTCTGTAAACCCGGTGAACACGAACAGGCTCAGGCTGGTGAGAAAAAATGTACTCCAGGTGGGTGCCAGGAGCAGTCCCGTTGCTAATCGCTCGTCTGTCGGCGACAGGATCGCATATTCAAGCGCACCAAGCGTGATGCCACCGCTGATAAGCATACACTGGATTAACGGATTGCCAATGCGCAGGCCGATGTCGCGTCGCGATATATGGAGTTGGCGGGCGATCATCCAGGCGGCAATCAACAATGGGATCGAAATAATCGGATGCCAGGTTGCTTGCGGAAACGCAGCGATCGGGAGGGAAAGTGACAACAATCGGATCAGCGGTGCAAGCACCAGCGCCAGTGCGAGGCGACGCACCTGTTCGTTGCGTTCGAGCGCGCCATGGAGCAACAAGCCGATCAAGATGATCGCATGAAATAGAAGTCCCGCCTGCGGGTAGGCGGAGGATGTGAGCAGTTCGGCAAGGGCGATTAACAATAAATAGCCCCACAAAAGCACTTGTGGGTTTCCCGAGATGCGTCGTAGTGCTGCGGGTGTCATCATCTGCTTGGTATGAACCTCGTGAACGTGAGCATATGATAGCAGAAAAGTGAGAGTTCTTTGGGGATACGTTGCGATAAACAACGCGCGGTTTGCATGCTAAGCATGCAAACCGCGCGTTTGCCTCAATCGATCAGGATTATGACCAAGCAGTTTTAGCTGATTTCAGTCAAGATACGAACGACGACAGTCATTCCAAAAATCATCAACAAGGGAATGATTGCCACGTTGATGACCTGTTCAAGCCGGGCTGACCATTCACTCTGGCTTGACGAAATAATTTCCTTTTTGACCAACAGCACGAGCAAGGTACCAATCGCGACCAGCGCGAGAGAACTTGCTCCAAGCAACGACGCTGTTGTGGTCGTTGTCACCGTAGTGATCATGTGTAAGCTCCTTACAAGCCATGTAGTTCAAGTGTCTAAAAACACATGCTCAGTTGCGACGAGTTATGACTGAAGGTTTCGTGTACGTCGGAAGATAAGAGCGCCCGATGCAAACAAAACAACGCCTGCCGCCAGTAAAGGCCACTGTACCGCCGACTCCGCACCGCTTAGTGGCAGTGTTGTCGAGGCTGCTTCCGCTGCCTCGCCGGATTCGCCAGCTACGGCTTCAGGACGCGCTGCCGAATCACCAGCCTCTGCCGATTCGCCGGCAACTGCTTCGAGACGACCTGGATCTTCACCTTCAGCACCACCGCCCGGTGCAACGACACTAATAACAACTGTGGGGGTTGGGCCGCCACTCTGGCCGTACGCTGTGTCCCAGTTACCACCAATACTCATCATCATGAGTAGTAAGCTGGTCGCTAGGAGCGACGCTGCAATTCCTCGCCTACGTCGATTTGACATGAAAAACGCTCCTTGTTTCTGCGAATCCACTAAAAACAGGCTCCGCCGTGAACGCCGAGGGTGCTAGCCTCGTCCGAACACACACACTTCAACAATCTCGTTGCGAGGGTTTTGCCGGTAACTGGTCACTTGCACTCCCTCCAAAGTACTATGTGTGCTGCGATGTATCTAGTGCACACAAGACACTATGATCTCGTCTACACTTGGGGGGTGCTGAGATATATTCTAACATGCCCATTAGTCCTATGCAATACCCGTACCGCACTTTTTCCTGGAAATGTGCATCATTGCCTACCAGAATCAAGTATGTTTGTCATGTATCGTAGCAGGACCATAGTATAGCAGCTTTATATAGGACCAGCACATTACAGATCCTTAAGCTCAGGTACAGGAAAGATACCAAAGATCGCGCCCATACGATGATCTTCCAGGCTGATCTCACGAATCATACGCCCCGCTTTGAAATCATACAGTGTGATATGCGTCGGGAATACACGTTTGAAGCCATGCACGATCCAGCCAACGTTTTCACGGATCTTGGTTGGTCTGATACGTGAAAATCCAACCCAGGCGTTTTCGCCGTTGACCAGAATACTACGGCACCATCCAAGCAGCGTATCCTCTTTCTGGATCGTATTGAGATCGATGACTTCCTCGACTTCTAGCGTTTTGGTATTGGCGATCACCACATTTCCGTTGACAGCAGTGAAATAAATGTGCTCGCCATACACAACACCATCGTGAACCTTTTCGACATCAAGGCTGATTCGCAGGCTGGGATTCGTTAGACAGATCGCGTCCTTCTGTTGAAAACGCGTTGCCCACGGTTCACCGTCAATATAAAAGACATGATTTGGATGGGCACGATGTGGTTTCGTACTGGCGATCTTGCGGTAGTCGATGTCGCGCGAAAAGCGCTCCCATGGGTCTTCACCGAGCACGTTCCATACTCGTAGTATCGTCCCTTCCATGGTCGTTTCCAGCACCATATCAAGGCCGGAGTTTGCGATCAGCAGGTTGCCCTCCGGCGTGGGACGAGCATGATGTACGTCGTTGAAACAGGGCAAAGAGATGTAGCCCACGCGTTTGAACGATGGGACCTCATAGATCAGCACCTCGGTTTGTGTGGTCACGTACAATGTATTATCGACAAGTGTGCCCGACTTGAACAAAATTGCCGGGTTCTCGGTCGGACAGGCGTCTGGCGGTGTAACGTATTCAACACAGGTGCGGATTGTGCCTGTTTCGAGATCGACGTGCAAGATCAACCCTTGTTCGTATTCGTACCAGTATGATGATGTCTGAATCAGGGGACGAATGAAGCGTTGTTGACCGCCGATAACGTATAGTTCTTTCATGGATGCTACTTAACCTTTGTTCGCGTTGTATGCGACTGAATCAAACGTGTGACGTGCCACACAAGCCCTCGCAACATCATGCGGGGCGATCAGTCTGATCCGAGTGCATGAGCGTTGTAAACTGAGTCGCCAGCAGGGTGACCGCAACCACGCTTTGACTGATAACCCAAGCATAGCCTATACCAGTAATGCCGAAACGCGGTAGAAACATGAAACTCAGGGCTAGCCCGCCGATACATAGTGCAGCCTGTATCGCGATGAGTTCCAGCATGCGCTGGCGCACACGAGCCAGACCGATGAACAATACATTGACCAAGTTAGGGAGCACGGCGAGCGCCAACAGACGTAGCAAAGTCGAACCTTCGCGCGCGTAATCTGCGCCGAACACCTGGAGAATATATGGTGCGCCCAGGGTGATGACGGCGACGATAGGTACCAGAATCAGTGCAGAATGACGTAAGACATCACGACCGTATGCGTAAAGCCGCTCTTGGTCGATCGCCGCTTCGACCGTCATCGAGGATGCCATGTTTACGGTGACAATCTGTAGCGATGCTGCGATCATCCAGGGTTGATAGAAATAGGCGTTCATGGAGGCCCCGGCCTGATCGTACACCATGATCGGCAGCCATGCTGTTGCGACCAGGGAAAATAAGCCCCCGATGTAGTCTGCGCCAACAAACCGGGCAATCTGTGGCATCGTGAGGTTCAACGACCGTTCGGATGTCGACGATTCGTGACGCGGCACCAGACGACCAAAAATCAAGAAGTTAATAGGAACTAATGACAGCACCAGGGGAATACTCCATGATGCGAATATGCCGTAGTTCGGCATGGAGCCTGCTGCCAGAAACAGGAACTAGCAGCTTAGCTACAGCAAATGTCGTGTTTTCAATCGGTACCCAGAACGCCTGACGCAATCCCGTCAGGGTGCTGTCCTGCAACACGAAGATGCCCCATGCCATCGTGGCGACGACGAAGCCACTCGCCAACGTTAAGCTTGACGTGATAAAACTCATCCGGGGTGACCAGAAATCGATTCCCCAGAGAAAGATACAGGATACTATCACTGCCGTAATAGAACTTACGATATACGCACCCAGGACGAGCCGTCGCGTACCGAGTCCCGCTTGCGAAACGAAGCGCGTCAAAAAGCTGCGGAGGTTAAGCTGTGATAGGCCTGAAATCAGCGTCATTGCCGAAATCAGAGCCGAGTTTCGCCCGACTGCCTCGTTGGGATAGTAGCGAGCCGCTACCACCCAGTACACTAATCCAAGTGCCGAGGTTAATCCGGCGCTCAGGATCAGGGCGTATGCGTTGCGAAAGAGCGGCTTGCGCGTATGTGCGAGTAGCGATGTCAAAGTCGTTGGTTATTTTACCATCTCTGTTACCTGTGCTGCCTCCAAATGAACGAGTCTTATGAGGTAGAGCACTGGTGGGGACAATGCTTTCTCGATCGCTGGTGAAGCATATGGTTAGGATCGAACCCCGATCTTTTTCCAGACGTTTTCAATCGTACGAGCGATCACTTCGAAGCTATTGGTTTCTACGACCGTCGTTCGCGCACGTTCGCCAAGCGCAGCTCGGCCTTCCGCGCCGAGCGCATGCGCCTGCTCCAGTCGTGTAGCGAACTCCTCCGCGTTTGCATAGAGTAGTCCATTTTCACCGTCCTGCACGATATCCGAGCGATTTGCGAACGGTGCGACTGCTACGATCGCTTTGCACGCCATCGCTTCCAGTAGCGTTAGCGGGGGTTCTACGGCAACGGGCGCGACGAATGGCAGCAGCACGACATCTGCCGCGCTATACACCAATGCTTTTTCTGGTTCCGTCAGGTCTTTGAGGTGCATATGCACAGGCACGCTAACGTTGTCTGCTGCCCGCCCGACGTTTTCTTCGGCCCACTGCTTGTTGTAACCGTGGGTTGCGACCGGCGCGAAAATTTCCATTGCAAGACTCGGAACGGTCGCCGAGGCAAGGCTGAGGCCGCGCATGATATCCGGCGCGGGAAAGCGCAACGGCGAAACCGTGCCGACATAGATTACGATGAACGCGTCCGGCGACATGCCTAGCTGCTGACGGGCTGATGCTCGATCCTGTTGCTGGAACAGTTCCACGTCTAACGGTGGCGGGATCGTCAAAAGTTTTGCCGGATTGTATCCCTTCTGCAGCAGATCGTTATGAATCTGTTTGGACGTACACGCGTATATGTCGATCCAGCGGTCAAAGACGCGCCACGCGAGTGCCGCCCGCATATGTTCGATACGTCCCATATACATCTGTCGTGTCATGACGACATGTGATACAACGCGACTCCTGCGAAGTCTGAGGAAGGGAGCGATCGCCAGGGGCAGACCGACCAGATGCGTCACATCCACGCGCTGTTGCGCGAACCGTTTCTGAATGCGCCGGAGCACGCCTCCTAGTCCAACATAATCGCCGATGATGCCATAGGGTGCCGAACTATACACATGATCGACCGGAAGGCGCTCGTCCTGTCGCCCGCGATACGCTTCGCCCGTCAACGAGATCGTCGAAACAGGCCGCCGCGAACTTATCGCACGCGCAATGTCACGTCCAATGACTCGTGTGCCCTCATTCCAGGGGCTATGTAAGGCGCGCCCAAGGACGAGCGCGGTACCTATTGTTGGCTTACGTTTCATTCTCTATCCATTCCCTATGTCGTTTGCGCGTGCGTGTGCACGAGACGCGAGTTGTTCATAAAACACTTCAAATTGTGGCAACACGGCGTCGGCATAAAAGCGCTTGACGCGCTCGCGGCCCGCTGTGCCAAGTCGTTGCCGCAGACCCGGATCGTCGAGCAACTGGCGTAAGGTTGCGGCCAGCACATCGGCATCTCCCGGAGGGAGCAGATAACCGGTCTGGTCGTCGATGATGATATCGAGTGGACCACCGATGTTGGACGCGACGATCGCCTTGCTCGAACTCATCGCCTCGGTGATAACACCGCCGAACGTTTCCGGGCAAAGTGATGGCGCGACACCGAATAAACAGTGTTGCCATGCGTACATCACCGCGGCGTGAGGGACGTTTTCCAATACCGTCACGCCGTCGGGAAATGTGTCTGGTGTGTCGGGCCACTTGGTCCCTATCAGCACCAGTGGAGGACGCTCTTCGAGCTTTTCATAGGCTGCAAGCAGCGTATACATACCCTTATGAGCTTGCAGCGAGCCGACAAACAGCATAAACGGCTCGTCGGGCAGCAGCGTGGCATAGCTATCGATCATGGCCTGGTCGACGTTCGCCACTGGCCCGTCGGGTGTCACGAAATCGGGGATGATCGCTGTCGTGTCGTGCTTCTTCAAGCCACGCTTAAAGAAATCGCGCTGCATGATGCGTTGCACATACGAACTTACGCAGTGTAGTGCCGTGACTTTATGGCGCAGCAAAGGCTTACTGGCGAAAACACCTGCCACTGCGACAGCCGCTTTGGGTCTGCTGCCATAAAAATGGCTGGCACAGGCCAGGCACTTTGTTGGCGCAGGGCCGTCGCATACTCGGTCGACGTGCAACAGCATACGCACAGCACAACTGTAGCCATAGTCCCGCGCCGATGACACAAACGGGATCGACGAGCCAAGCAACGCTGCCGCGCACGAATAGCTGATCCATCCCGAGGCATGAACGAGCTCTGGCTTGAAGCGTTTGATCAATCCGCGTAGTCCCAACACGATCCCCGGCTCAGGGAAGGGTGGGTGGTAGCGGCGTTTCGGATCGCTCGAAAACCACGGCACCCACGTCGATAAGCCCCGCAAACGATGGATGATAATGCCGTCGTCGTTTTCCTGTGCCGCGAGCCTGGCATGCCAAACGGTTGCAACGTTGACTTCGTGACCGCGCTGCGCGAGACCACGGCTGAGTAGCTGAGTCTGGCGTTCCGCACCACCGATGAACGGTGGGTAGAAATCGCTCACGACCAGTATACGCATCGTCGATCTTTCTCCCTATCCTTGCGACCGCAGCGTAACGTAGCGGTATACCGCGTTCGGCTCATCCTGTCGGTAGAGCGATGCTACCAGGTCACCGCCCGCCCCGTCAGGTGTGAGCGTCACGACAGCCTGCCATTCTTCCCCGGCTTGCAGGGAAATAATTGGCCATTCCTGTATGACGTCGACCCCGGCACGCAGCACCAGGCGATAATCGATGGTGGCATTTTCCTCGTTGAGAATACCTATCCGAACTGCACGAGCCGATTCGTCTGCTGGCAGCATCCAGAGTTGTGTGAACTGTGATTCCGGTCGGAGCCGAGCGCCATAGGCGGCAACACTGTAGCCGCTCGCGATCAACACACTTGCCAGCGCCAGCAGCGCGACGTTGCGAAGCTGTACTCGTCCCAGTTTTGTCCAACGGATCCGATCGTCGCGCTGCCACACAAAGCCGATCGCCGTCGCGACCAGGGTAATGCCACCCAGGAACAGCGTCCACGACGTGGTTTGCAATCCCCACGGCGACCAATTGAGTACCAGGCCACTGAGGACGGCGAGGCTCAGGCTACCGCCAAGGCTGAACAGAATCCGCTCAGGTCTGCCCCATGCCTGACTGAGGAAGGCGGTACGTGTGACCGCATACCCTGGTATGCATAGCACCAGCAGGATCGCCGCGATAGGTCGAAGCAGCGACAGCGCCTGACCATATACCACGAGCGCCATGCAGGCGAGCGTTATGACGATCAGAGCGAGCGACTTGGAAATATTATTCATCCTTCGCTACCTCTACGTCATACATGCGAATGTCGCCGCTGTCGAACACGCGACTGATCGTTTGATCCTGATCAAATTTCTTGAGGACGGATATCTTCATAGGTGTCGTGCGGTACTGGTAGTAGCGCTCGCCACGCTCGAAATAGCCGCTCGCTGTCGGTAGCGATGTAGTTAAACGCAGGTCCGCTATCACATAGCGAATGTTGCCTTCCGCGAATACCTGCCGTACGTTGCGGGTCAGTTGGGGCGAGAAGTAGGGAATCCAGATGTCGATCTGGTCTCCATAGCCCGTGACTGTGCGCTGCAAACCATAGGTCCCCATCAGCATGCGATTGACACGGTCAGCGATGATACGGTTATCCGAACCCAGGTGCTCGCCAGCCCATTGTGCCGCCCGTATGCCCTGCGTTTCAACCGAGCGTGTGTCGGCTGCGACCAGATAAGGTCCTGGCAGGCGCGCCCAACGTGCGAAGCCGATCAGCATGCCGCCGACAAAAATCGCGGTTGCTCCAATGGCAAATGCGGCGACCAGGATGCGTCTGTAATGCATCATCCAGACCTCGAGCACGGCGATCGACAGCACGAACGCGATCCCCAGGAATATAAACTCTGATGCACGGTTGGCCACTTCCGAGCCACGCTCGGTGAAACGGAGCGCAAGGGTCCCAGGATATGTGATGGCGATGATTCCTAGCGTCAGCATCGGCACGTTTTCGCGGTAATGCTTCCAGATGCGCCATAGACCCCACGGCAATACAAACAGGATCAACAGCACCGTGCCGAAACTCAGCATGCGCTCCCACAGTGGCGCGATGGCGCCTGTGCGTGCCTGAAACAATTGACGTGGCTCGGACTCGCCCGCGATCATCTTAAATAGTTCAACGACCCCGTTGATGAATTGTGGAGCAAGATAGTCGACCGTCAACAACGCAGCGTAGGCCATCCAGGTGACCGCAAGGATGAACGCGATTAATGGTGCTTGGCCCAGACCTTTGCGGGTGTGTCGCCCATAGCGCATGAATGCCACCATCTGCCAGATGACTACCAGCGCGACGAAGGCGTAGGTAGAAACGTGATGGATCAGCATCATCGCGCCGAGCCCGAGCATCATTTGCACGGTGAGCGCGATGCGGTCGACCCCTTGAGCGTGTTGGCGGCGAGCCAGTACGAACAGTAGCATCACGAAGATCGGCAGCGCCAACGACTCGTAGGAGAATTGAGCATCGAAAAAGAGGTAATTCGGGTTGACTGCATACAATAGTGCCGCGATGCCGGCGACACGCTCCGAGCCGGAGATATATTCATAGAATAGGTAGAGCCCAAGACTCAGGACGATACGGGCGACAGCAAGTATCAGCAGACCCGACTGGAACACCGATAAACCGCTCATCGAGGCGAGCGCGGCGGTGGCAACTTCCAGGCCTGGATACAGAGCACTGATTTGCTGCAGTGGATTTACATAAAACATACGCGCATGACGTATGATATCGATCACCGTGCGCCAGTGTGAGAACTCATCGAAATAAGTAAAATGGATCGGGCTATGCAATATCTTGATGCCATAACAAAGCAATCCGGCGAGGACTACCAACCCAATACGTTCGCTCCGGCTGGGCGAGCTTGCGATCAACCGGAGCGCGAGCGGCAGAAACGTGACGATCAAACCCGCGATGAAGACGAATTCGGCACGCGGATATTCGAACCGTGCCAGCGTATCAGCGATCGCAACGACCAGGAAGCCAAGTGAACTGGCACAAGATACTGCAGCGAACCCCTGCCACCAGGGCGTGGTGCTGGCGTCGCTCGTCGGAGCAGTCATTTCCGTAGGTGCTGTTGTATCCCAGCCGATGTGTTGGTCGGCGAGTGCCGGATGTTCGTATTCACTCATGCCACGGTCCTGGTGTGCCGAACGTCGGCTGGGCTTCATGGTACACCCGTCGAAGCGCATCCGCGGCGCCGTTCCAGGTGGGGACGAGTTCACCGTCGCTAGTGCTGGTCCGCCCGCTCGCCGCCGCTGTCTCGATCGCTCGTGCCAGTTGCATAGGTGAGCAGTCGACATCAACGAAGGTCACTCGTCCAGGCGGCAGATATGTTGCGACCTCACGATGCGCTGGAATATCGCTCGCGACAACCCGTGCGCCACTGACTGCGGCTTCGAGGACCGTCATGCCGAATGATTCCTGACGTGACATCGTGACGAATACATCGGCGGTACGGTACGCCATCATCAGCGCTTCTTCGGACACCTGACCGGGCAGGCGCAAGCGCGGCGTGGATTCCGGCATCAGGTGTTGGATTTCTGCACGCGCCGGACCGTTGCCGATGATCGTGAGAGCGTAGCAGCGCGGAAGATACGGCAATGCCTTGGCAGTGCGATCAGCCTGCTTGTAGTGATCCAGACGGCCGACGGTCAGCACCTGCCGTCCTGGTGTCGGCGATGCTGGTGTGTTGGACGGTATGAGATACTTCTGCTCGATACCATTTGGAATCACAATCGTGTCTATGCCTGTACCGAAATGCTGTGTGATTAACGCTTGCTCGACCTTTGAAACGCACACAACTTTCTCGGCTTGGTTGAGCAGCCAATTGCCGATGATGCGGTACGGACGGTGGATGAGGGTCCGCAACGTGGAATGTCCCGTGCCATGGTAGTGCGGTGTGAAGATGAACGGAATCCCCGCCCGACGTGCGGCAATAGCTGCCTGAAATGCCAGTGGTGTGTGGTAGGAATGGGCGTGCAGCAGCGTGTAGCGGTGAGCATTCTGCAACAGCCAGACGCCAAGTTCGGGCGCGACGAAGAAAACTGCATCCTTGGCGACAGTCGGAAAGCGGCGCACGACTACACCGTCGATCTCCTCGACGGGCGGGAGCGTCTTGCCGGGATCGGTCGTGATGACCTCGACGGCGAAGCCGCGTGCGACCAACCCACGCACCAGCATTTCGGCGTGACGCTCGACGCCACCGATGGCGGGTGCGTAACGCGGGGTGACCATGCCGATCGTGCGCGTCATGCTGTTCATGCTGGCAGGGCTTTCGATGATCTATCCTGCTCCATCACGGTATCGAACAGTGCCTCGTAGCGATCCGCGATGTGGTCCCACGACAACGGATCGTCGAAGTGCTGCCCGCGCATCGCTGCCGCCTGTTTGATGGCGTGTTCGATGGCGGTGGGATCGTGAGGCGGCACGAAGATCGCGCCAGCATAGTTTGACGCCGCCTCGATCAGACCGCCGACACTTGTCACGATCACCGGTAGGCCATGGCTCATCGAGACATGGAGCGGACCGCTCGCCGACGAGCGCAAGTATGGGAGGACCACCACATCGGCGATATTGAAGAAGCCGGAAACTTCCTCGTCACGCACGTAGCGGTTGACAAAGGTGATGCGGTCGCGGCGCGGACTTCGTTCGATTAACTCAGTCGGCAAGGTCCAACCCTCCCAGGTTTCGCCGACGACCGTTAGCCAATAGTTGCCGATCTCATCTTCTGGTATGGCGTCGAAGGCGTTGATCAAGTGCTCGACGCCTTTGTATGGACGGATGACGCCAAAGTACAACAGATTGCAACATTCTGGTGGGCATGGGCGCTCGATCGGCGCTGCCTCATTGGTGAGGTATTGGTCGAACGGACCGAGCGGAATTTGCGCGACGGGCCGACTGCCCAGCCGATAGCGCTCTTCCACCGCGGCGCGGTCGAACGCAGAATGTACGATAAACCCGCTGGCCTGGCGCATCAGCAATGGACCAAATAGCTCGGAATACATACGTGCAACCGGAATACTGGCCTCACCTGTTTCAAGTACTTCGTGAACTTCGATGACGACCTTCGCACGCAGCAGACGAGCTACGACTGCCAGCAAGAGATAACTATGTAGGACCGCTCCAGTCCACCAGTGCAACAACAGCACGTTAGGCCGATGGCGTACCATAAACCAGATCGCCCGAAAGATGCTCGGCACCCAGAACCAATCGACGCCATCGAAGACGGCGATGGAGGGTGCATAGGACGTTTCGGTGATCGCGGCACCGACCCGGCGACGACCCGGATACAGGAATGTCGGGATCAACTGCCGCATCAGGATCGCCGATACCGGCATTCGTCGTGCGAGGACGTTCGACAATCGGGTGACATAATAGGTGACACCACTGAGGAAACGTGTACCGGGACCGACAACGCATACATGGTGCGGTGTCTTCTTACTTGGTGCTCCAGTCGCGCTGCTTCCTCTGATCGGCATTACGAGCGTCCTTATATACATGACTACCGTGCGAATAACATTCGCACGGTAGTCATTAGCATGCGGGTATTGTACGGTGCCTTGCCTGAAGCATCAATACTGCTGAGGCAGGGAACCGGTCCTAACCAAAAGTACTATTGTGATATGACTTCTTGATACTGGGCTTTGAGGGCTGGCTTCCTGGACTTCGTCATCGCTTCGCCGAAGATTGCCTTGAGGATCGTCCAACCAGCGGAGAAGGTTGCGAGCTTGGCTTCACCGGCGATGCGCTCATGCTCGAAGCTCGGGACTTCCACGACGTTAAGCCCGTTGCGTGCGACCCGAATGTTGCTAATGATCTCATTCGCCCAACCGTCGATTTCGAGCGCCATGGCATCCTGGTGATGCCGCCACGTGGCATTATATCCATAGGTGATATCAGTGTAGCGGGTGTTGAACAGGATGTTCGTCAGGAATACGAATCCCCAGTTGCCTGCCTGACGATAAAGTGGCATATCGACCGTGCCACCACCCTTGAGGAAGCGCGAGCCTTTTGCGAAGTCTGCGCCAGCGATTAGTGTATCAACAAAAGCTGGAATCTCGGCCGGATCAGTCGAGCCATCAGCGTCGAGCAAGACGACGATATCGCCTGTCGCGGCAGCAAATCCGGTGCGAATGGCTGCCCCCTTGCCACGACCCTGCTGCATGACGATACGAATGCTGGGGCGAACCTGACAGGCGACCGCAACGGTATCGTCTGTGGAATTGCCGTCGACCAGCAATACTTCATGCACCCACTCAGGTATACGGGGGAGGACGTGCGGAAGATTTTCGGCTTCGTTCAAGGCCGCGATGACGACGCTAACGGTCGGTGTCTTATATGTGGAGCCAGTGTCCATGTTCCCCCCAATTGATGTTTATTTCGTTCATCAGTGCTTAATAATACTGTTGGCGTTCGAGTAAGCATGTCGCGACTTCCTTGCGAGTGATTGTTGTAGCGAATTTGGAACGTTCGCTCGAGTGAGCCTTTGTCTTACCGTACCTTGCGTGACATGGGGGGAATGCCATCGCAACATTTGATCGTTTTTCGTCTATACATACAGAAGCACCCCCCTATCTATCGACATCAGTCGCGTAACAAACCACGAATGGCGTGCTCCATTGACAGATGCATTAGGGGGGTGCTTTGTCTAAACGTTCGGTTAAGTTGTGCCGCTATTCGCTAGGATACGTACGGTTCTATCAACTCACTCGCTAAAGTACCGCCGTCTCCCATGACTGTTGGGCTATTATAGCAGTCACATCTGCAAAAATCAAGCATCAAAAAGGACTAGTTTAGCGGTTTGTCATGCCTTGAAACAGTATTAAAGTACTATCAAGCCGAGAAAATGACACATATCAGCGCCAGGTCTATATATGGTGATAAGGACCGTTTGTACGGAGCCTGGGACCCTTGTGTTGCCTAACTGGGCGATAGTAGAACCTATTGCGCGTGCGATAATCGCTTCCGAGGATTGATTATACGCTAGGCGCAGATTCGTTTTCAGGATGAGGAAGATGAAACTGTATCGACCGTCACCGGCGTTGGTATCGTGTTCATCCATGAACTCCAACGCCAAAGCAGTGCCATGGCGATGACCATGATACAGCGCGAAATCAACCACCCGATGCCGACACCTAGCAACCCAAAAAAGGTCATCCCCACATACACAGTAACGAGGCCGAGGAGCAGGTCGCCACCCGTGACGGTAATCAAGGGCCATAGCCTGCCGTTGATACGGAGCACGCTTGTCAGGACGCTGACCAGAACATTCGGAACGAGTGAAAGCGAGAGCAGGATAAGGAGGACCGTACTACGTTCGACGTAGTCTGGACCGTAGAAGGATAGGATGAGGCGGCTGAACACGCTCACTGATATCGCCATGCCGATAGCCAGGATCAGGCCCAGCCGCAACGACTTATACGCATGTTGCGCAAGCAATTCGGGGCGCTGCGATCCCTCCATCAACAGCGACGTCGCCGTCGAACTGGCAAGCGCACGGAGTCCCGCGTTGACGCTCCAGACGACAAAGAAGTAACTGCCGATCACTGGACCGAGAACGTTGATGACCACCAGCGTCATTAAAGTATCAGGTGCTTTTTGCAGTTGGTCCGTGACGTAGTTCGAAAGTGAATAGCGGGCGAACCGCGCATGCGTGAACCGAGGCCACGTGAACGAGCGTCGGAACGTATGTCCAGTCATGGGTAGCAGTGTGAACAAAGCGAGCAAAACGCTTAGGATTGTCGCGATCGTGTAGGCATGAACCGCCGCCAGATAGTTCGGTGTCCACCAAACCAGCAGCACGAAGAGAATAATGTTCAGTACCGATTGAAAGGTATTGTTGAGCAGCGATAGCGTGGTACGGTGTTTCGATAAAAACGCCCAGTTGAGTAATTGGAACATGCCAGTTGTAATTACCAGGAGCGTGAATGAGCCCCAGGCTTCCGCTGACGCGAGCAGCGGTGCCAGCGCGGGCGACCACCACTCAAGGCCAAGCAAGAATCCGGCGCTGAGGACTGCACCCGCCAAGGCAACCACCGCACAGGTCGTGTTGATCAGTGTCGCGGTGCGTGGGCTTTGTGCTGCGAACCGCACAAGGCCGTAGCCCAACCCTAATTGCGCCAATCCTGCCAGTAACGCTGATGCAGCGATCGCGCTGGACGCAAGCCCAACATTTTCTTTACTTAGCAGACGTGCTGCTAACGCCCAGAAGATGAATCCGGTCGCGCTACCCAAAAAGCGCATGATCAGAATCAAGTACGAGTTGATCACTAATGAACTGTTGAAGTGACCGCGAAGATAGCGCATCATGAAGGTCATAGTCTTAATCGCGTGCTGCGGTGCCGGAATCGTTAGCACCTCGTTGTAAACGTAGTTGGGCTATTGGGGTGGGTTGCGCGGCACTGTAAAGCAAAAACTCAAGGGCATGTGTTTCGCCTGTGAGGGCGGCAGGAATCTCGATGGTCGCCTGTGCCGTCCCCTGTGCAGCAATGTCGATGGTGGAACTTTCGGCAACCTTTGCGCCGTTCGACCAGACCTCGACGCGAAAAGACGCCGGTTGCGCTGCACCGTTTGCAATCTCAAATGGCACCGCAAGCGCGGTCTGTGGCTGTTGTGCCTGAGCCATCACCGCCGCTAGTTGCTCCGGCGGGAAGTAGAACTCCGTCACCCTGGTAGAGCTTTCGCCGCGTAGCAACGCTGCGCCTACTAGGATCAGGATCGCAAGCAAGAATAACGGCAACTCGATGTTACGGCGCGATGTCCGAAAGGTGCGCGGTAGCTTCGCGACCTGCGCCATTGCCTGCACGTAGGGTTTCGCGCCATGCCGATGCTCCCGCATGTCGCACGACTGCCATGACGCCGAGCAGGACGACGACCAGTAGCAACAGCAGCGTAAAGCTCCATAGTTGCACGCCGACGGGTGTCAGGAGCAGCGCCATGGCGGTCAAACTCGACATGGCGATGCTGGTGGAAAGAATCACGAAGGTTCGTTCTGCGCCATCGAACTGCCGTCTTGGAAATAGCGCGAGGTGAAGCACCAGCCCCGGCAGGACGGCGATCACAATACTTGCGAGGAAAAAGCGGAAAAGCAGCAATACCGACCAGAGTATCATCGCGACCTTTCGAGGTAGAACGGGTCCTCGGCGTTAAACGGGTTATATAACACGAACGATGCGCCGTTGTCGTAGACAACGCTCATGTTGGGATTATCGAACCAGCGTTCGATCGCGACGCTGGAACGGTACTCCGCTTGCTCCATGAACGCGCCGCCCCGTCCCGGCCAATGCAACAGGATGAAGGCGGGTTGTTTTTTCTGATCTATCGATCGACGCAGCAATTGCTTCGATGTGATGTTGTAGTACAACGCGCCCTGCTGGTAGCCGATGTAGTCAGCCAGGATCTGTGTGGTGTTCAGGTTCACCGTCGGCATCAAGCGCTCGAAGGTCCAGGTGATCAGATGGTGCTGATATGTTGTATTAACCTGATGAAGCCACACAACTGGCACACTCCCCTGGGTCGCACCTGGGATCGTCGGCACGAGCGGCTGGTAGGGGTACATTTGCACGGCAAACATCGCCGCCACTCCCATCATCGCTGTCGCCGCCATTGGACCGATCCTGCATGTTTCGCACCATCTGCTGCACGAACTGTAGTATCTTCCACAGCCCGTAGCCCGCCAGGATCGGGCTAAGACCGACCACATAGCCGAGAAAGCGTTGGTAGCCCTGGTCCCCGAAGCTGGCGACGAACACCGCTACCAGTAGACCGACAAAAGCAGCCCAGATCAATGCATAGGCGCGGAAGAACTGCGATAACTGCGTCGATCTGCGCGTGAACGTCAGGAATACGACGCCGATGAACGCCAGCGCGACGATGATGAGGTCACGTGAATGATTGAACGCGGCGATCAACACCTGGTATTCCAGGCCGAGTTGAAACAACCGGGATGGGATTAACACGATTTTGCTATCGGCGAAGATTGCGGTACGGATGTTGAGCCGGAAGCGATTCCATACGAAGTCCGAGCCATACAGCCAAAAGCCGATTGTGCCAGTTATCCCTATAACGCCGATGGAGCGGAAGTTTGCCGCAAGCCGGGGAAACATCGCCCCACGGTACAGTCGCGATGCCGCGATGCCGACAAGCAACAGGATGCTTGGAAAGATCACCGATGTGCCGGGATGCCAGAGGGTAAGTGTGAGAATGAATAGCAGCAAGAGCGATAAATACGTTAATCGGTCACGCTGCGCCGACGTATAGATGAAGAAGATCGTAATCAGCGATAGCAGAATTGGGATCACAAAGCTAGTGCCGTTGAGCGTGTTGAGGGCCGGAAGGCTGAACGCCGACAGGATGATAATGATCTTGGAAAGCTGTGCTGGAAAGCTGAAATGGAGGCACAGGACATAGATCGCCAGTGGTGCGACGCATCCAACAAAACTTGGCGCGATCTGCGCGAGTGCTTCGGGCGGAATCCCAGACAATTGTGAGAACGCTGCCACGAACGAATGGAAACCGGGCGTGGACGCATACGACGATATTGCTTCCACATGCCCTGTGCGTGCGATGGTGCGAATGAGCGAAACGTGTACAGTGTTATCGATCGTCGATAGATACACGTTGGAATACTTGAGGGCTGATACCCCATGCAGTAGAAAGGTCGCTATCGAGGTCAGAATCGCGACCGTGCTAAGGTGGGTGTTTAGCCATACGCTCAATAAATAGAAGACGATGATCGCGGCAAGCGGTAGCCACAATCCTTCGAGTATCCAGCTATCCTGGTAGGCGCGATGGAGATAGAGTGCCGTCGCCGTCGCCCAGAGTGCGCTAAGGTAAAAGCCCCTCGTGGACCAACAGGCCAGCGTTTCCCGGTTATTCATCGGACGTTTCCCGTCGATCCAGTAGCACGGTTGGCGCTTTTTCCAGCCCCATGGCTTCCAAGGCACCGAAGTCGTCGACGACATAAATATCGAGCGGGAAGCGGTGGACGAGCGCGTGCGAACGCTCGCGCATGGTGAACACGCAGGCACTCCATGCGTTCGATAAACCGGGGCGTCGCACCAGACGCACATCCAGGTCCGACGATGGTTTCCAATCGCCGCGTGCGAGACTGCCGTATACTGCCGCGTATGCGAGGCTGGGTTCGCCCTCGACCCTGCCCCGAAACGCCTCATAATAGTCCACGAAGTCCTGGTAGCTTGTACGCACGCGATTGTAATGCTTCAACAACCCCCACAAATGCCCGTTGAACAGAAAATTGACGGTATGGGCGAGCAGGAACGCAACGATCCAGGCGCTGCTCCGCCGCAGAAATCGTCCCAATACCAGGCCGAGCAGGAGTGTCATCATCCCATCAAGCAGCAGTTTAAACGTGCGTTCGGTGCGATCCATGTAGGTGGTGCTTTGCACGAGCCAGTGCGAGGCGATACCGACAAAAGGATGGCGCAGGACACGTTGTAATGGTGCCGAACGCATCTTCGCGTAGCCGCTTCCTGCCGATTGTGGTGTGTGGCAGTTGTCGCAATGTGGTTTCCAGATGTCGGTTTACTTCGTCCACTGAGTCGCTGCTCCGAATGATAGGTAATGATAGATCATGCGCCAGGATGCGGAACATCGCAAGACGCTCCTCCAATCGGCGATCCAACTGGAGATCGGCGCGGCGTGAGCGAATCGTATCTGCGTCGAGATCCATGACTGCCACGCCACTGTCACGCGGGATCAGGCGTGGGAACAAGCTCCCCGGTATGGTACGGTGAATCGCAGGGTTGCCGATGGCGACGCTCAAATCCACGAGCATATCGAGAACAAAACGTTCGCAGACGATGGTGCGTCCGCGCCACAGCGGCGCGTACACACGTCGTACTGCGGCGATGGTTGCATCCGCGAGCAGCGTCCAGGGCAAGAGTGTACGAAGCACGGGCGACCCACGGAAATCCCAGTAGCCGTGGCGCACGGTGCCAGTTTGTTCGTACCAACTCCAGCCGCGGAGCTTGGCGTATGCCAGCAGTGGGATGCTCAAGAAGAACGGAAAGCGCACCCAGCGATGCTCGACGGCGATGCCTTCCGCCTTCAGATGCCCCAACACAAGTTGTGCCTGGGTACTTTTGCCAGTGCCATCTGCTCCACATACATATAAAAAGCGGGGAACGTTCTGTGTCATAGCTGCTCGATGAGGTGTGACCATTCCGCTCCGACTTCATGCCAATGGCGATTGGGGAGCGTGGGTTGGCGTTCTTCAGCGTTAGACCTGGGGTGTTCGAGGTCGCGCGCTGCCCGCACTAGTGCGCTCGCCAGTGATGGCGGGTTCGCTGGTTGTGCCATGTACGTCGGTCCATACGCGGCAAGCTCGGCGCAGGCATCCGACCGTCGTCACGACGATCGGCTTGGCGAGCGCCTGTGCTTCCAGAATGCTCAATGGCGCGTCTGATGGGATGATCTCGAACGGCAGCGCGGCGATGTCGGCTGCGGCGACATGTTCGACCAGTTCATCCTCCGGCAAGAAGCCGCTGACGACCTTTGCATACGCCTGCGTATCGCTTTGTCCCAGCAGATGTGCCAGGTCGGCATCCTCGCGCATCAACTCGTCAGCGCGGCGACGGCTCAAGATCAACAGCTTGAGGCGTGGTTCCGTCTGCCGTGCGAGCGCGACCGCCTGGATCAGACTATGGAGGCCGCGTAATGGCGCGGGCGAACCGAAGTACACCACGACCGCATCTGTCGCGGCAAATCCCAGTCGTTCGCGCAGCGCAAGTGGCATAAATCCTGGACGTTCCCACGCTGGATCGACGCCCGGGGCGATGATCTTGAGTAGGGTTGGACGTACGCCGCGCTCGATGAGGCGGTCTTGGGTGGTGCGCGTCTGAACGACGATCCGACGCAAGCCACTGGTGGTGGTGCCCCGTCGTAGCACCGCGTCGGGTACACTCGTGCCAAGCACATGCATCGCGCTGAGTTTATAGCCTTTCACCAGACGGCGCATGCCGAGCCGCGCCAGTTCACCCGGCGTATACAATGGACTGGTGAAGATGCCAACGCGTGGGAATGTCCGCCGTGAAGCTACGGTGTGGTAAAAAGCTGGTCGCGCCAACATGCCACAGCACTACGTCCGGCTGCAACTGCGCTAGCGCGGCATCCATTGCGGCGTGTGGGCGCAAACGTGTGGAATCGACGGTGTCAATACGCCGCACGGGCACGCCCGCGATCTCCTCGGTTGGCGACTCTGCCGCGCCATCGCTCAGGATCGTGACCGCATGCCCCTGCGCGATCAATTGTCGTGCCGTTTCATGGAGATAGCGCCATGGTTGGAGCCGCAGATTCGAACTGGTGATGCCGCTGGAAAGCAGGCACACAGACTTTTTTTGCATCAAAGTACTCGTTGGGTATTAAACGTCATAATGATACCTGAATGGTACGGCCTACGGGAAGCGCTTGACGGCGAACGTTCACGTTGCTATACCAGTCACCAGGCGTTCATATTCCGCGATATAGCCCGCATATACTACGGGCCAGGTGTAGCGTTCTTCGATAGTAGCTCGGGCAGCGTGTCCCCACGTTTCGGCACGTTCGGGATCGCGCGATGAGGCGCAGGACGGCATCGGCTAACTGCTGCGGTGCGCGGACGGGAACCAGCAAGCCGTTCTGTTCATGCGCCACGACATCCAGCGCACCGCTGACCGCAGTTGCGATCACCGGACGCCCGCTACCCATCGCTTCGATCAAGGCTGTGGATAAGCCCTCATAGTGTGCGGTATGTACATAGGCTGTTGCCTTCTGATAAAGTTCCGCCAGCCGCGCGCGCTCGCCAATGTGACCCAGCAGCACGACATGCTCCTGGAGCCCGCGCCGTGCGATGTCGGCGCGTAGTTCGCCTTCGAGCGGTCCGGTTCCGGCAACCAGAAAGCGGTAGTTTGGGGCGTGCTCGCGTACCAACGCCGCGCATGCGATCAGGTCCTCCAACCCTTTCCGTAACCCTAGACGTCCGGTAGTAAGAAAATACGGCTGGTCGCGCTCTGGTCCATCAGGGGACGGGAAGAAGACTTCGGTATCCACACCGTTGCCCAGCACCCGCACATCCTGTGCGGCGATGCCATAGTCGCGCAGTTCTTCGGCAACGCTGGTGGCGACGGCTGTCAATTTGTCGGCGCGTGCGAATAACTGGCGTTCCAGGCGATAGCTTACCGGTCCCTGGAGTTTTGTCAGCCATGCGAGCCGATTGTTTGCTGGAATCGACGCGATGTCGCTGATCAGTGGTGTATGGACCGTCACCAGCATCGGCTTGGATGTGACGACCGGATAAACCAGCGGCGTGTGCAAGTGAAACACATCGGTCTGCGGTTCTAGGTGCTGAACCAGCCGTTGTACGTATTGTCCATGAACGTGAACGTGGAACGGGTACACAGGCCAGAATGGCGGTCGCCAGATCGTTATGCCATCTACATTTTCTTGTGCGGCCATCCCGCGCTGGTGGCGTGTGATCACATGCACTTCATGACCGTTGCTGCGAAGTTGCTGCGACAGGTTCCATACATAAAAGCCAATGCCTTCACGTGGCGGCAGCGGTGTGGAAAGGATCATGCAGATACGCATGGTTAAGTGTTGTTCCTCGATGTATGCGGCAAACGTGGTCCGGTTTGCCATCGTTCCAGTTGCGTCCGCACGTTCGCGATCAGTTGGTCAGGTCCGGCGACCTGTACGCGACAGGTTCGCTGCTGCATCGATCGCTGCTCGCAATGTCAAGGGGGTTGGGTCGTCGACGGCGATCGCGTGCTTATGGTCGCTGAGGCCGCGAGCAAGTTGTTGCTGGTGATCGTCCATATGTTCCCCGTAGCGTTGGAGCCGTGGCACGACGACCAGGGCTTTTCGGGCTCGCAAGGCGATCAGTGCCGAACCGGCGGCAGCGTGCATGACGATCACACGTGCTTCCTCGGTCAACCGTGCCATTTCCGCGCCAGACGTGAATTGAAACGCCTCGGCATGTTGTGGAACATACGATGACGACCCGCGCTGAATCACCATGCGTTCGTCGAGCGTAGACGCCAACTGGTCGGCTGCCGCGATCAGCCGATTAAAGCCTTCGTGATGTGTCCCGACCGTCACCAGGATCAAATCACTGCTCCTTTATATTGTGCCTTCGGTCCGCAGTGTTGGAGTAGTTGGGGCCATTGCACATAGAATTCGTCGGCAATAGGATAGACCAAACGGCCCGTCAGCGACAGATTTTCGACCCGACACCAGCTTTCTATGAACATGGTCTTGATGCGTAGCAACCAGCCTAAATAAAAAAAGGGTAGGGCGATTTCGGCACCGAGGCTGACGATCACATCGGGCTTTTCGCGTAGCAGGATGCCGAGCGCCCACGGAAATGCCAGCGCCATGCGCCACACGCTCGTGCCGATGTTGGTGGTGAAGTATGCTGGAGCGAGCGTACGCACCTCATCCGCACGCGCACTATGATAGGTGGCGAAGAAGATGTCGTGTCCGCTGAATCCGTCCAGGATTTGTAGTGTTTCGGTCAGATGACCGCCGTGCGAGCATACGATCCCAATTTTCATCGTCGAGCTGATCACCCTCTATACCTCATTTCGTAGTCGGTCCGCTGTTCATGCTAGTTCGTCGTCCCGTTGAGCCGCCTGGTCGCCACATCGCGCAAGTCCGCATACAACCGTACATTCGGTTGCTTCTGGATAGCGGCCTCGAAGGATGCGATGGCATCAGTTGGATTGTTCTGTTCCAACAGGAGCCGTCCGATGGCGTAGTCGGGATAGCCGTTGTCTGGTGCCAGGTCGCGAGCTTGCTCGTAGACTTGCCGTGCGGCAGCGGGATCGCTCGTGCGAACCGTCAGGCCGCGTGCCAGGATCGGGCGAATCGCCTCCGGGATTTCAGCGGTCGACATTTCCAGCGCACGCTCGTAGGCGCGTTGAGCGTCATCTGGCGAACGCCAGGTTACGCAAGGCATCGCCGATGCGTGTCGCACTTGATTCATCCGGTGCCAATGGAATGGCGCGCAGAAAAATCTCGATTGCGTCGGTTTGCTGGCCGTTGAGTTGTGCGTACCGCCCGCCTGCCAGCAGACCCCAGATATCCTCCGTTCGTGCCAGGTCATTGTAACGTGCAAACGCTTCTTCGCGGCGTTCGGTTTGAAACAACAGGTCTGCATACTTGAGCGCCAATACGCGGTCGTCAGGGACAACCCTGGTAAATACGGCGATCGCGGCGATCTCTTGCTCGACCGCATCGGCGCGGTCGGCCTGATAGATGAAGTTGCGCCAGCGGCGCAGCGCCGATGAGCCTTGTTCGACCGTGAATTCAGGAATCGGCTGTTGTGCAAGCGCGACACGGTATGCCCACATCAGTTGCGCCAGTGGATGCTCGGGGCTAGCGGCGGCGGCTTGCGCATAGTCAACGTCGGCTTGAGGATCGTTCGCGGCAGCTAAAATCGTGGCTTGCTCGAACAAACTGCGCCCACCGTCTACGTTTGGTGCCACCGCACGCAGCAGGTTCAAGCGCTTCCTCGGTCGCGCCCTGTGCGTTGATGGCGCGGGCATAGTCCATTACTAGATCGAGTACCTGTGGGTCGCTCCAGCGTTCGAGCGCCCCCGCTTGATCGCCGCTATGCCATGCGTCCAGGCCAGCGTGGAAGGCGAGGTCGTTGGCGAAGGGTGCGTTGTGCATCCTGGCCTTCTACGCCGTCGAGCGTGATGCCTTCGCCGTCGACTGTGTACCTAAATTCGAGGTCAGTATCAAGCCACGAAGTAGATGGTGGCCGATGCATCTTCGCGACGGACCCGCACCATGACCGCTGGCTTATCGGTGCCGGATTGCTTTTCGATGCGGATCGACCCAGGTTCGATATCGGGCAGTCGATACCGGAAGCGCAAGATGCGCTGTTCGCCCGCGTTGACACGCATGTAGCCACCAAAGACCGTACGTCCATAGCTCTGGTCAGGGGTGAAGGCTTCTTCGAGGCCGTCCTGGCTTTCGAGCACGCTGCCCTGCGGCACGTACACACGTACGTAATCGGCGTAACATCCAATGCGGCGTTCGAGTTGCAATGTCTTGGGATCGGTGCAGTTGCCGAACACCGCCTGCGCGGTCGTCGCTTCGGCCCAGGGCGAGTAACGATTCGTATACGTAAGGGTAAGGGTTGCCGAAACGGGCTTGCCTGCCGCGTCGAGGTCGACATCGTAGCTTGTGAGACGGTCGATAAAGGCATTCACGCCACCGTAGCCCACGTCGGTATCCACTACTCGCACGACATCGCCTGCTACTTTGCCGATGCTGCCGGTCCAGCCCTGACGTTGCAACACGGTCATCGCTGCGGCATTGTTGACCGCGAACTGGATATGGCGTTCGGCGATGGCGCTCTGAAGCGCACCGGCGATAGAACGCAGTTGGGCAGGATCGGAGTTCAACAAATCTTGCACGAAGGGCGGCAGCAATTGGCCGATGCCGACCTTGTCACGGTATACAGAATCGTCGTAATAGCGTGACAGCAGCGAATCGACCACCTCATCGGCGCTGATGACCGTGCCATTGTCGAGCGTTATGTCGCCCGTTGCTTGCGAGCAATGGGATCAGCGCATAAATATCGACGGTCAACACACCATCGGCGGCTGGCTGTCCATTAAGCTTCCAGAACTCCTGAATACGAGCGGCAGTGGTCGGAAAGTCGGGCGACCAATTCGCATCGCGCAGGTAGTAGTTGCCCAGTCGCAAATACCGTGAATATGGTGCGGGCATCTGGATCGACGCAGGCGCGGGTACATCGTAGGTTTCGCTCGCGCGGCAACTCTCGACCGTCAGTTGCGCTTGGTCGACGCGCAGTGAACACACCAGGCCGATGAAGCCGCCGGTCGCCCGTAGCTCGAACGGGTTTTGTAGCGCAAGGAGATAGCGCCGTGGTTGTTCGAGGCCGAACAACCACGGCAAGCGCGGTTGAAGTTGGTACACGGGCGCGAGCGCGTTGATCGCACGCGGGAGTTGTGTGCCGAGGGTCGCCAGTTGTTCGCGGTAGGGTGCCAATTGCTGGCTTCGGTCGATATACGGTGCCAATCGCTGTGTATGCGGCGTTCGGCCTGTTGCAGTTGCACCAGGATGTTTGTGAGATCCTCGGGTTGTGTCGCAAGGTGTTGTACGAGTGTGGCAATGCGGCTTGTGCCGCCCGCGCTGCTCAGGACCGGCTCCACGATGCTGCATGCACTGGCTCCCGCAGAGGTGCCGGCACGCGCCAAGGCTACGGCTTCAGGCGCGATACGAAGGTCGCCCCCAAGACGTGGCACCCAAGCCAGCGCATGCAACACGGGCGCGAGAGGTCGGCTGAATACGGAGGCGTCACTCCAGGCATCGGCGGCAGTGGGCAAGGTAGCGCAAATTGCGCCGATGTCCTGCGCGTTCGCGGCGTCGAGTACTGGACGGGTGGCTTCGACGGCATGCAGGATGCGACCTCGCAGCACCACCGCGCCAATCGCCACCAGCAGCGCCGCGATACCAACGAGCGCCAGGAATGTTACCAGGAGTCTGGCGCGCCAGTTCGCACGTGCCGGAGCGTGTGGCGCTGGTGGGCGCCTGTTGCCCGTTCGTCGGCGGAACCTCACTAGTCATGGATCAGCTCGCAAAGAAAATCTTGTCAAGCCTGACAAGATCGGCGTGGTGATCATCTGTAAAAGCCTGGCGTAACTGAGCCTCGATCATCTGGTCGAAGAACAAATTGGGCGCGAGGCGTTGCAGGATGTAGCGGTCGGTACACGCCGCGAGTTGTTGTGTTTGATTGTGGGCAGCGCGGATCATTGCGCGGTTACGCCATAGCCAGCCATAGCTCCGCCATTTTTGCCGCAGAAAGCGTGGCCCTTTCATCATCATGTAGCACCAGATCAGCAGTTCGGTGAACAGCACTATGGGCTAAGGGCGAGCAAGGTGCGGCGCATCGGAAGATTTTCGCGAACATGTACAGTCGATTCTTCTCAAGGTCGAAGCTCTTTCGTTCGCTGAATCGGAAGGTATAACGATGGTAGACCTTAGAGGTCGGAACGTATAAGCTTGTGTATCCTGCCAGCATCGCCCGTAGCGAGAGGTCGGTTTCTTCGAGATATGCGAAAAACTGTTCGTCGAAAACCATCCGATTTCGTCTAGCATCGACCGTCGAGCCAGGAATGCGGCACCAGAAATAGCCGATATCGTTTCCGGCTGCATATAACGCGTGGCGGGTTGCCCGACACCACGGCAAAATGTAAGTCCAGCCACGCTGATCATGTTGCCACAGGTGTTGATCAACCACGGGCGATCCATCAACAGGATCTTGGAAGTCGCGAGTCGCGGCATGTCGGATCCGCTTCGAGTGCATGCCATCAATTCAGACAACCAATCTGGACTCGACCTGGTGTCAGGGTTGAGGATCAGCCAGATAGGTGCTTGAACTTTGTGCGAACCCCAGATTGTTCCCACCGGTATAACCCAGGTTCGTGCCACTGGCGATCAATCGCACCATCGGGAAAGTGTTCGGCGACATATTGGGCGCTGCCATCAGTGGAATCGTTGTCGACAACGACGACTTCATAATTAGGGTAGGTTTGCTTGAGGCACCTCGGCAGGCAACGCTCCAGATCAGCGCGACCGTTCATATTCACGATGATGATGCTGACAAAAGGCTTGATAGTAGTCCCCCTTGGTTTGGCACTGAACGGACACACACCTTCCCACACGGATATACAGAGATTGTACCGTGACTTATGCAATTGATGATGGGAATGTCGTCCGTGCCGTGGAGACGACCAGGTGGGCTAAGGAGCCTAGGACGATTGGGTAGAATGAGGTGCATCGCGATGAGGAGAAATTAAAGAGGGGGTGGGAGGGGGGAGGAGGTGATATCTAAAAACTTATGCTCCCACCGCACTGTTCAACCAAGGCAGGAGCACTTTCCAAGCGTGGCGCAACGTCGGCCATTGTGGGCGCAAGACATCAGCAGCAGCGGCGGGTTCTGTCGACTGGCGGTGCAGAATGCCGTAGCGTACGTCGCGAATCATCACACGTGTCGAGTGAAGGATTACACCTGCGAAGCATAACACCATGCCCACCACGCAAAGAGAATCGTCAGCAGACCGTAGCCAATCGCTAATTCCTGTGTCACCGCGTAAATCTGGGTCAGGTACATGCCAAGTAAGCCGCCGATCAAGAAACACCATGAAACCGGATGCGCCGAAGAACAGCAACGGGCGAAGTTGCCCCATCAGACGTAGCACGCCGTTGAGTACCTGTAAGCCATGGCGAACGGGGTTGCGCTTGGCCTTTTCGGCATAAATGACCTTGATTGGTGCTTCGACGACGCGCAGGTGATGTTCCTTGACCAGAAATTGCATTTCCGATTCGATCGAGAAGCCACCTTGGGTGAAGGTCAGGTGCTGCACCGCGCGACCAGAGAATGCACGGAAGCCGCTTTGTGAATCGCTGACCCGAACGCCCGACGCCAGATTGGTCACAAGCGTCAGACCGTGTTGACCGACCTGTCGATAGGCTGGGATATCACTTTTGACCTGTAAGAAGCGTGATCCAACCACTACGTCGGCGCGGCGAGAGTGATTCGGTTCGAGGACCTGAGGAATATCGTCAGCGCTATGCTGGCCGTCCCCGTCGAGCATTACGAGATGCAGTTGGATTGAGGGTACGAGCATACATGAAGCCAGTATTGACTGCCGCTGCCTTACCACCATTGCGACGATGCTGAACACTGTCGCTCCAGCTTGGCGTGCGATCTCAGACGTGCGATCCGAAGAACCGTCGTCGACGACGATCACTTCGTCCACATAGGCACGTACAGCCAGCACCATCGACCCAATGAAGCGTTCTTCATTGTGTGCCGGGATCAATGCCAGTGTTAGTTCGGGGGTGTTCGCATGTGCCGTGAGATTGTTCCGAGTTTCTAGATCGCGTGTCATAACCGTGCTCCTCGAAAATGTTCTACCAAATTGATCCAACGTCTAGTCGTTTGTGGTTCGCGCTGATCGCTTGAAAGCGTTCTGACGTTCAGCTTCGTGTTGTAACATCAACACTGGCTTGTGCCTAAACGTTCATCCTGGACCGGACGGGGGGAGCCCGGCATGCTGTAGGAGGAAGGTCCCACAATCCAAACTCTGATAAAAGTACTCGTCGTATTCACATTCCAACCTTTTCAGGTCAGCCACCGTAGTACCGAAGTACTAGGGTGCGTCCGAATGATACTCACTCAACGCCCGTGGTGTCAAGCACTTTTTGCACGAATTATGAAATTCTGTTAACCGAAGAAGCAAGGAGTGTACCGGTACTGTTGTCAACGAGGCGAACGGGCTCAGAATACGCTGGTATATTGGAAAAACGAATGGCAGCCGATGCCGAGCATGAGCCGACGTATAGTGCATATGTATCAGTGATACTGTGACGTCTGCTTACTACCGAGGCAAATACGCCGGTAGAAACTATGGAGCCTACGTCTGTCGATAGACGGTACTTCGATACGGAGAAAGTACTGTATGGGTAGGTGAATGCTGCCGAATCCATGTGGGCGGTAAGAAGGAGCGCTCGACGAAGGATCGGATGCGCTCTGTGCTTCCCTGACTGGATCTGGAGAGTGGTTTGAATACGCAGTTGGGTTAATCGAGGATCGTGGAGCGCTATCGTTCGGGTTGCTGGGTGTCAGCCAGCACGATCTCATCTCCTGGCATGGCGATGTGTGTTGCTGGTTGTTCCTTGCCCACGCCATGCAGTTGCAATGAACGACGAAGTTCGATCATCATGGCGCGTGTCGAATGGAGAATAATCCCGGCAAAAAACAGTACCGTGCCGATCACGCAGAGCAGCACGGTCAGCAGCCCATAGCCAATGGCGAGTGTGCCAGTGTCAGCATAGATTTGCGTGATGTAGACACCCAACAGGCTACCAAGCAGGAATATCAACACGCCAGACAGCCCAAAAAAGAGCAGTGGACGATCTTCGCCGACGATGCGAAAGAGCGTGCTGAACACTTGCCATTCACGGACTTGTGGCTGTGGGCGTTTCTTGACCGCGGGTTTCGTCAGCACCAACGTGGCGACGCGTAAGCCATTCGTGGGCAGCGTTGTGGACGAGTTGATGCTCGAATGATGCACCGTGCTCGTCGAATACGAGACGTTTGACCGCCTGTGACGACAGGGCATAGGTTGTCGTGCGTAAATCGGATGTATCCGGGCTACTGGTGGCGGTGCCCATTGTATTGTCGCCCTGCGAGCGGATCCCGCGAACGATGTCGGCTTGTTCTTGCTCGATCGGTTCGAGTAAATGTGTGAAGTCGTCGGGATAACTCTCGCTGCCACCGTCGAGGATCAAGACGGTCGCGGGACCGGATTCCTGGATGTGACGAAAGCCTGTATTCACCGACGCGATGCGCCCCATATGAGAGGAATGCTGCAAGACCGTCGCACCAGCGTAGCGTGCGATGTTCGCGGTATTGTCGAGCGACCCATCGTCAACCACGATCAGTTCATCGATGCGCGACCGCATGGATAGCACCAGTGAGCCAATAAAGCGCTCATCATCACAGGCCATGATGATACCGATGACGGGTGTTCCGTGCACCAGATGGTTTCGTTTCAGTTTCTGATGCTGGCAACAATCGATGCTTCACGGGTACTGGCTCCTCCACAAGATGAAAACGAAACGCGGAGCGGCAACATGATAGTGACTGTAGAGGGGCTGATGGAGCAGTATACCATGCTCCCCTGTAGCTACAACTGTTTGAGGCTGCCGCAACAACATACATTCTTTACATGTCCTGTTGGTGGACAGGGTGTCAGAAACCTTGACAGTGATGCTATCAACTTTTATAATTCATGGCGTAACAAGATTCATTCTATTCTGGTTGGAGTGAAGCATGGATATCAAGGATTATTACAACGTGCTGGGAGTCGAGCGCAAGGCGACTGCGGACGATATCAAGAAGGCGTATCGGAAGCTGGCGCGCAAATATCATCCCGATATTAACCCCGGCAATGACGAAGCCGAAACCAAGTTCAAGGATATCAACGAAGCCTACGAGGTACTGTCCGATGCGGATAAGCGCTCCAAGTATGACCGCTTTGGTGCGGACTTCAACCGCTATCAACAAACAGGGAGCTATGGTCAGGGCGGTGGTGCTGGCTTCGACTGGTCGCAGTACGCCTCGCCTGGTGCCGGTGGCGTGCATGTCGATTTCGGCGGTGCTGGTGCCGGTGGATTCTCCGACTTCTTTGAGACGCTTTTCGGCAATACCGGCAGCCGCCAGACCAGTGGCTATGGTCCGCGCATGGGCGGTGGGCGACGGCAGAAAGGTCAGGATCTCGAACAGCCGATCGATGTGACACTGGAAGAAGCCTTCGCGGAACGCAACGCCAGGTGCGGCTCGAAGTGCCGCAGACCTGCCCGACCTGTGGCGGCACCGGTGCGCAGAACCAGAATCTGTGCCCGACCTGTGGCGGCACGGGCGTGAGCGGGCAGCAGATGCGAACGCTGACCGTCAAGATTCCGGCGGGCGTGGATACCGGCAACCGTGTGCGGGTCGGCCGGAGAAGGCGGACAAGGCATCGGCGGCGGTCCCAAGGGCGACCTGTTCCTGGTGGTGAACGTGCTGCCGCATCCACGCTACGAACGCACTGGCACCGATCTGAAGTTCCGCGCACCGATCGATATGTATACGCTGGTGCTGGGCGGCGATGTGCGTGTGCCGTTGCTCAGTGGCAAGACGCTGACGCTGACGATCCCGGCCAACACGCCTAACGGCAAGACGTTCCGCATGCGCGGACAGGGCATGCCGAAACTTGGACGATCTAACGAGCGTGGCGACCTGTTTGTGGTGGCCGAGGCACAGCTGCCGACCGATCTTTCGTCACGCGAAAAAGAACTGATGGAGGAACTACGCAGCATTCGCTCGTAGCGGAGGCAAGGATGAGCGATATGTCGAACCATCAGCCGAAATATACGATTCGTATCGTTTCCGAACTCGTCGGACTGCACGAGCAAAGTCTACGTATGTATGAGCGGCGTGGCCTGATCCGTCCGCAACGCAGCGAAGGCAATATCCGGCTCTTTTCCGACGACGATGTGGAACGTGTACGCACGATCAAGCGTCTTATGAGTGATCTGGGAGTCAATCTCGCGGGGGCAGAGGTGATCCTACATATGCGGGCGCAGATGGAGGAGATGCAGCAGGAACTCGACCGGCTGCGACAGAGTGGAGTGCGAACATAGCGGCAGCATCATATACGTATCAGCTTAATCTGTTAAGCTGGTTTGAACGTACGTATGGAATACGGGCATGGCTCCATGAATGGACACCGTAGTCAAAGTGAACGACATATGCGATTAGAACGATATACAGAAAAGGCTCAGCAAGCCTTTCAGGATGCACAGGAGTTGATGCAGGAGATGCATCATACGCAGCTTGATGTCGAGCACATTTTCCTGGCGATGCTGCGCCAGCCCAAAGGGCTTACGCAACGCGCGCTCGAAAAGCTGGGCGTGTTTCCGACGAAGTGCAGCGGCTGGTCGAGCGCGAACTTGAACGCGCTCCCAAGTCGTTCGGCAGTCAATATGGCTATCGACGCTCACAGGTCTATCTGACGCCGCGTGCGCAACGCCTGATGAAGCGCGCCGAGCAGGAAGCCGACCGACTGCAAGATCAATATATCGGCACCGAGCATCTGTTGATCGCGCTGGCGGGCGAGCGCGAGGGCGCATCGCGCACGTATCATCAGCGAGTCTGGGCATCAGCCAGGAGCGGATCTATCAGGTGTTGATGGAAATTCGTGGCTCGCAACGCGCCGATGATCCTGGTGCCGAGACGCGCTACGAAATCCTGGAAAAGTATTCGACCGATATGACTGCGCTGGCGCGCGAAGGTAAGCTCGATCCGCTGATCGGGCGCGATACCGAATTGCTGCGCGTGATGCGTATTCTTTCGCGCCGCAGCAAAAACAATCCGGTGCTGGTCGGCGAAACTGGCGTCGGCAAAACGGCGATCGCCGAAGGACTGGCCCAGCGCATCGTCGCGGGCGACGTGCCGCCGACCCTGCGCGATCGACGTCTGCTTGCGCTGGACCTGGCAGGCATGGTCGCAGGCTCGAAGTTCCGGGGCGAGTTCGAAGAGCGGCTCAAGGCCGTGATCGAAGAAGTACGGGCGGCGCAGGGCAAGGTGATCATCTTCATCGACGAGATCCATACCGTCGTCGGAGCAGGTGCCGCCGCCGGCTCGATGGATGCTTCCAACATGCTCAAGCCAGCGTTATCACGTGGCGAGATGCAGGTGATCGGCGCGACCACGATCGATGAATACCGCAAGCATATCGAGAAAGACCCTGCGCTCGAACGTCGCTTCTCGCCGATCTTTGTCGAAGAGCCGGATGTCGAAACGACGGTCAAGATGTTGTTTGGCCTGCGGAAGCGCTACGAGGACCATCATGGATCTGGCGATCTCGGACGACGCGCTTGACATCCGCGGCACACCTTTCGCATCGCTACATCACCGAACGGTTCCTGCCCGACAAAGCGATCGATCTGGTCGATGAGGCATCGGCGAAGCTACGCATCGACATCTACTCGATGCCGGACTCGCTCAAGCAGATGGAATCTTCGCTGCAATCATTGCGGCAGCAAGAAGAAGCCGCCGTCGAGCGTCGCGACTACGAGAAGGCCGCGATGCTCAAGGCCGATGCCGCACGCCTGGAAGAACATTACCTGGGACAACGCGCCGAGTGGATGGAGCAGAACCATCTCGACGAAATCGTGGACGAGGAAGATGTCGCGACGGTGGTCAGCCAGTGGACCGGGTATTCCGGTCAATCGCATGCTCGAAACCGAGCGCGAGAAACTGGTCGATATGGAAGCACGTCTGCACGCGCGTGTGATCGGACAGGAAGAAGCTATCAGCGCCCTGTCGGATGCGATCCGCCGCGCGCGGGCTGGCCTCAAAGACCCGCGCCGTCCGATCGGCTCGTTCATCTTCCTGGGACCGACCGGTGTCGGCAAGACCGAGCTAGCCAAGGCGCTGGCGGAGTTTATGTTCGATTCCGAAGATGCCATGACCCGCGTCGATATGTCGGAGTACGGCGAGCGCCATACCGTCGCACGGCTGGTTGGATCACCTCCAGGCTATGTCGGCTACGACGAAGGTGGGCAACTGACCGAGTCGATTCGTCGCCGCCCGTATCAGGTGGTGCTGTTCGATGAGATCGAGAAGGCGCATCCTGATGTGTTCAACGCGCTGTTGCAGGTGCTGGACGACGGTCGGTTGACGGATGGGCAAGGACATACGGTCAACTTCCGCAACACCGTCATTATCATGACCTCGAACGTCGGCACCGACGAGATTCGGGCGGGAACGATCGGATTCCGACGCGACAATGACCGCATCGATCCGAGTTCGACGCGCAAGAAGGTCGAGGAAGGGCTTGAAGAAAACCTTCCGACCTGAGTTCCTCAACCGTATCGACGAAACGATCATCTTCCACTCGCTGACGATGGATGATCTGACCGCAGATCGTCGAACTGGAAGCGCAGGAAGTTGTCGGACGCGGCTTGCCGACCTGCATATCACGTTGTCGCTGTCGACAGCGGCGAAAGAACTGCTGGTGCGCGAGGGCTATGATCCGATCTATGGCGCGCGTCCGCTGCGCCGCACCGTACAACGCATGGTTGAGACGCCGTTGTCGCGTGCGCTGCTCAGCCATGAATTTGTATCGGGCGATAGCGTCGAGGTCGATGCTCGTGGAAGGCCGTCTTGACGTTCGGGAAGCGTGAAGCGCTCGAAATCGAGGACAAGAAGCCAGCGACATCAACTGGTGCATAACATAGTGAGGGTGGCACACCACAGAGTGCCACCCTCACTATGTATTTCCCTCACTGTCTTTTCGTCATAGGTCATAGTAAGAGCGCGAATCGTTCCACGGCTCCTGTTATTCCAGTACGATGTTGCCGCTTTTGCCGCCGCGCTTTTCGGCGACACGAATATCTGTGATGCGCATCCCGCGATCCACAGCTTTACACATATCGTAAATTGTCAGTGCGGCGACGGATACTGCCGTGAGCGCCTCCATTTCGACCCCGGTTTTGCCACTCGTGCGTACTCGTGCCTCAACCATGAGCATGTTATTGTCGCGGTCAGGCCTCGATTTCGACGGCGACGTGTGTAAGCATCAGCGGGTGGCACAGTGGAATAAGCTCGCTGGCACGTTTCGCCGCCATGATGCCCGCGATCCGTGCCGTCGCCAGCACGTCGCCCTTGGGTGCGGTACCGTCGGTGATCATCTGAAGTGTACTGGGTTCCATAACGACACTGCCACGCGCGATGGCTTCGCGTTGCGTATCGGCTTTCGCTCCCACATCCACCATATGGGCTTCGCCGCGTTCGTTGAGATGGGTAAGTCCTTGCTGGTCTGTCACAAGTGCCTCGTTTGATAAGTTTATGGACAGGGATGCTGTACCAAGCGTTCCGCTTCGGGTTATGTGCGGTCTTGCTGATATTGACGCAAGTGCACGATAAGGCTGTCGTAGTCGATGGCGTCCCAGATACTCGTGTCGAGTTCGATCACTGGACCGCCAAGTGCCATCGGCGCATACGCCCCTGGTTCCTCTTGCATCACGTCCTTGATGGAAACGTCGTCAACGTGTCCGGCATGACGTTGTCCGCTGCTCCAGCGTGCCTCATATCGTGCACGCTGGACCTCGCGATCGACATGGCAGATCACCTGGTACGCATCGAATGGATGCCGATCTTGTAGTTCGCGCAACTGCGGTGCGCTGTCCTGCGCCCGAAAGTTGCTTTCCGCAACCAGCGAGTGTCCGGCTTGCAGGAATAGTTCGATGGTCCAGTACAGTAATTCGTAGGTAGCGCCACCAAGTTTGCGTGACCAGTCGCGGTCGCCGACGCCGAGCGTGTCGAACAACCGCTCCTTGATGTCATCCTTGCCAACGTATGGCAAGCCGAGATCGTGGGCGATGTTGCGTGCGATGCTCGACTTGCCCGAAGCTGGTGGCCCGGTAACGATGATCAGCGCTGGGCGCATGTACCTGTTGCGCTCACGATGGCTACGTTCCATCGAACGATATCGATAGTATACTCACCGAACGACGATTGAAAGGACTATTCATGCACCTAATCATCCATATGGTGGCACGCGACCAATGGGCCGACGCTCAGGAACGTGGCTCGTACGACGGTGATACCCTGGCGACGGAAGGGTTTATCCATTGCTCAACGCCACAACAAACGCTGTGGGTCGCCAACGGTCGCTTCGTCGGACGCACCGACCTGCTGTTGGTGTGCATCGATGCCGACCGTTTGCAGTTCCGAGCTACGCTACGAGGAAAGCGAAATCGACCAACAGTTCCCTCACATCTACGGCTCGTTGAACCTCGATGCCGTCATCGAAGTCGTGCCGTTTCCCCCTGGTACGGATGGTCGCTTCGCGATGCCGGAGCGTGTATCGACCCTGGCGAACGCCGCCGCCTGAGGCGGTGGCGCTGGCTTTACTCGTGTGCATGGGCCGATGGTCCGCGCCCGATCGACGCGCCCAGGACAATCACCAGGACGCCCTGAAATCGCCAGCAGCGCCAACGCACCGCGTAGCGTCACCAGTTCGGCGAGCGTTCCTAGCAGCGGTGGACCAACCAAAAAGCCGGTATAGCCTGCCGTTGCCATCGCTGCGATCGCGGTGCCGGGCGCGATGCCTGGTGTGCGTGATGCGGCGCTGAGAATCAGTGGGAAGATACAGGAGATTCCGGCTCCCACCAGCGCAAAGCCGACGACTGATACCCATAACGACACGCTGATCAGTGCCATCACCATGCCGACGAGGATCAGAACGCCGCTGATCCGCACGAGCAGCGCCGCGCCTAACCGCGTGGTCAGCCAGTCGCCGGTCAGACGTCCCGCCGCCATGAGCAGCGAAAAGACCGCGAAGCCGAGCGTGGCTCGTCCGGGTGAGGTGCCAAGGTCGTCGCGCAGAGTAGATTGTACTCCAATCGCCGATTGCTCCTTCGCAGAATAGCACGAAGAACGCGACGACACCCATCGGAAGCAGGACCAACGGTGGCACAACAAATCCGCTTGCCTCCCCCGATTGTGTTCCTCTGTCGGCAACCAGATACCGAATGGTGATCAGCATAACGATGAGGCCGACGAGCGCCATCGTCAATAAGTGTGTTCCTATGGATATGTGCCATGCTACCGCTATGCCTCCCATCCCGGCACCCGCGAGAGCGCCCACACTCCACAGGCCATGGAATGAATTCATGATCGAGCGTTTGTAGGCTTTCTCGACCAGGGCAGCCTGTGAGTTCATCGCAACGTCGAGCGCACCGTTACACGCGCCCATCACGAACAAGGCGAGCATCAGCAAAGGTAGGTTGGGGGCGTAGCCGAGCGGAATCACCGACACGCAGTACAACAATCCCATTGTTGTCGTAACGGTGCGACTGCCCAGTCGCCCGATGATCCAACCGGATGTTGGCTGCGCGATCAGCGCCCCGACCGCCGTCATCAGCAGCGCGAAACCCAGGACACTCGTGCTTAGCCCCAGCCGATCTTTGATGTCGGGAATGCGGGTGAGCCAGTTCGCTATCAGCGTCCCGTTGACGAAAAAGACTGTGGCGACAGCGATACGTGCCGTGCGGATGGATGTATGCGGAAGGTCCATCGACTCTTCAAGTGTCGTCATCGTGTCTCCATGGTCCATTTGTCCTGGCACATAGTAACATCCTCCGCCCCGGATGTCGGCTGGAATGATATACTGGCATCAGTATGTCGAAACTACATCCAACTTATAAACGTGTCGTCATCAAGCTTGGTACGAGCGTCCTGAGTGCTGGTACCGACCGTCTGAATCGGCCTCGCATGGTCGAACTGATGCGCCAGATTGCCGCGCTCCGTGCGGCTGGCTGCGAGCCGATCCTGGTTTCTTCTGGTGCGGTCCTGGCGGGTTGGGAGCAACTTGGCTTTCCGCAACGCCGCCGCAACATCCCCGACAAGCAATTGCTGGCGGCAGTTGGGCAGGGATGGCTGATGCACCTGTATGCACAGCTTGCCGATCTGTATGGTCTGCATGTGGCACAAACACTGTTGACACGCGACGATCTGCGCGACCGGCGGCGCTACATCAACGCTCGCGATACCCTCCGGTTGTGCATCGAGCGCGGCGTGCTGCCGATTGTGAACGAGAACGATGTGGTGGCGATCGACGAGATACGGGTTGGCGACAACGATAATCTGTCGGCGCTGGTGTGCGGGTTGCTCGAAGCCGACTTGCTGCTGATCTGCTCCGACATTCGCGGGCTCTACACCGCCGACCCGCGCATCGACCCCAACGCCCGGCTGATCCCCGAAGTTCCGGTGATCGATCAACGTGTGTGGGAGGTGGCTGGAGCCGCCGGATCGCATCGCGGCACAGGCGGTATGTTCACCAAGATCCAGGCGGCGGATCTGGCGACGAACGCTGGCGCGGATGTCATAATCGCGTCCGGCGATGCTCCCGACGTGATCCTGCGAGCGGCGAGTGGCGAGGCAGTCGGGACGCTGTTCAAGGCCAAAACGTCGCGGGTCGAAGCCCGAAAACGCTGGCTGCTGGCGGAAACCGTGCGCCATAGCCACATCACCATCGATGATGGCGCGACCCACGCGCTGCTGCATGACGGTCGTTCGTTGCTGGCGGCTGGCATCAAGTCGGTAGAAGGCTCGTTCGAACGTGGGCAAACCGTGCGCATTTTCTCCGGCGATGGACGCGAGCTAGCCCGCGGCATTACCCAATACAATGCACAGGCGCTCCAGCGGATCATGGGTCGCCGCTCGTCGGAGATTCAGGAGATTCTGGGATATTTGTACCGGCCCGAAGTTATTCACCGGAATGATCTGGTGATGTTGAGTTAGAGGTTTAGCTATGTCGAACATTATCGAAGCGATGGGACAACGCGCGCATGCCGCAGCGCGGACCCTTGCCACGCTTTCTACTGATCATAAGAACGCCGCGCTGCGCGCCATCGCCGCTGGCCTCCGCGCACAGCAGGACACAATCCTGGCTGCCAACGCATTGGACATTGCCGCGCCGAAGCCGATGGCCTCCGCGCATCGACCGTACAGCGGCTTGTGCTGACCGCCGCCAGCATCGAAGGTATCGCTCGCGAAGTCGAACATGTCGCGTCGCTGCCCGATCCGGTCGGCGAACGCTTCGAGGAACAGATGCTGCAGAACGGCCTGCGCGTGCACAAGCGCCGGATTCCGCTGGGCGTGATTGGCGTGATCTATGAGTCGCGTCCCAATGTGACCATCGACGTCGCCTCGCTGTGCCTCAAGTCGGGCAACGCCGCGATCCTGCGCGGCGGCAAGGAAACCACCGACAGCAATGCCGCGCTGGGTCGCGACGATCGCTGCCGCCCTCGAACAGTGCCGATATTCCGGAAGGAGCAGTCGCAGGTTATCACTGACCCTGACCGCGCTCTGGTGCTCGAACTGTTGCGTCTGGACGAATATGTCAGCATCATCATCCCGCGTGGTGGCGCGAATCTGCACCAGTTTTGTCGCGAAAACGCTACGATTCCGGTCATCACCGGCGGCCTTGGTGTATGCCATATGTACGTCGATCCCACCGCTGATCTCGATAAGGCTGTGCCGTTGATCCACAACGCCAAGGTTCAGCGCCCGACGGCCTGTAACTCGCTGGAAACGCTGCTGGTGCATCGTGATGTTGCCGCCGAGTTGTTGCCGCGTGTCGTCGAGGACCTGAGCGCCGGCGAAGGTCGAAGTTCGGCTCGACGAACGTGCGATGGCGGTCAGTTCCGAGTGGACGCTCCAACGTCGTCGCCGCTACACCGGAGGATTTCGGGCAGGAGTTTCTGGCCCTGATCCTCTCGGTGCGGGTGGTCGATAGCATACAGGAAGCGCTGGACCATATCGCCGAGCATAGCACGCGCAACTCAGACGCGATCCTGACGACCGACAGCCGCGCCGCCGCGCACTTCGTGGACGACGTCGATTCCGCCGCTGTGTATGTCAACGCCTCGACGCGCTTCACCGACGGCTCGCAGCTTGGGCTGGGCGCGGAAGTCGCCGTCAGCACACAGCCGTTGCATGCACGCGGGCCGATGGGTCTGCGCGAACTCACGACATATAAATGGGTGATCGAGGGCGAGGGGCAGATCCGACCGTAGTGCAGGCAGGGCTATCTCAATAGGCTATTCACCTGATCTGGGTGTGGCTAGTTGAGATAGCCTCTAACCGTCAATTTCCAACGTGGATTACTTCTTCTCCTGGTTTCGCTTGCGCGTTTCCGCTGCCTTCTTCGCGGAGGCCGAGCGTTCTTCGGGGGTTCGGCTTGCCGACGCCTTGCCCCCTTTCTCGCCACCCTTGCGGGATGAATCGTTGTTGTCAGGCTTGCCACGTCCCGAACCGCTCAAGTTGCCACCGCCTGATTCCTTGTTGACGGTCGCCCAGGCGCGGGCTTCGGCTTCATCCTCGGGGACACCACGCTTTTCATAGGATTCTTCGATGTGTTCCGCCTGACGTTTTTGCTTGTCGGTATAGGCTGATTTGTCACCACGTGGCATGATTGACTCTCCTTGATAACCACCAACGACGCAACGTTGACCACCAGACGCTGTTGGCACCTCATCCTTTGCGCCTGTGTCTGATCGGCAGGTACGGCGACCGGCATCAAACGCCGGACGTTTCTTGCAGCTTTGATGCCATGCGCCGTTGTTCGCCAATCGTGCTTCTGTTCATCTGACTGACCGCAGGAACAGGCACCATCAGGTCTGATGATCGCTGTAACGAACGCAGCCTCGCCACACGACGCTATCAGCTATACCAATCCTCGTGATCGTCAGTGGATGTCGTCGCTCTGGGTGGGATGAGCCCTTGAGCACGTTTGGTCCTGTGGATCTTCACGGCATATGTTATGCTTGTGGCACAGAAGCAAATACCGATACATACCGCGACTAAAAATAGAACGTGCGATGTAGGAGGTTGGCATCGTGGCTTCAGTGTATCCCGCTCCTCAGGTTGTCGTCATCGACGACGATCCTTCGATTTTGAGTACCGTGTGTGAGCTTCTCGCCGATGCGAACATTACCGCCGAAGCTTGCCCGTCGGGATTGCACGCCTTCAAATATATCATCCACCGTCGACCTCGTGTGGTCATTCTGGATGTGTTTATGCCGGGGGTAGATGGCGTTGAAGTTTTTCACCAGCTTCGCAAAGATCCATTTATGAAGCACGTTGCGGTCATCTTCCTTACTGGAGACGCGGGCTATCTGAAAAAGCGTTTTCCCGACTATGTAGCACAGCGAGCGCTACTGCATCACAAACCGTTGGATGGCGATGTGTTGATCGAGATGGTAAGCAAGGCGCTTGGAATCACACCGGAACCTCCGATGCAGGAACGAAGCGTGGACAGGCCGTTGACCTGAGCATCGTATATACGAAACGGCACCATCTCCCTTGAGTGGAAGACGAGCCATGAAGTCCCCTTCCACTGTAATTGTTCTCTGCCAGGTTTAGGACCCGAACAAGAGCCGCCAGTGATTTAACACTGCCTCACCACAGCGGCAATTGCACACCGTCGTCCGATTCCACCCCCTTGATGTCCTCATAACGGATGGTGCTTTCGGTGCCGTCAGCCCAAACAACCTCGTACTCGGCGGGCTGTTCGGTGCGGTAAATGATGCGCTGCAGTTCGCCGACCTTTCCATCGGCGATCACCAGACGATCCCCTAGTACAAAGCGTGTGATCGGTCGGATGATGTCGTTGGGCAAAAACATCGTGTTCCCTTCTACCGTGGTGTCAACCATAGGTATTGGTATGGCTGAAGCATCAAATCGTGTCCGAGCGTAACGTCCATGCCGCCTATGAGGTCGCTAAAGGCGTAATCCAGTCCATACAAACGAATCTGATTGGCATCGACCGTCTGCTCGCGTTCGGTAAAGTTCGCAAGCACCAGAATGTTCTCTCCTTCATGCCGCCGCACGAAGCCGTACACATGATTGCTGCCAGTATCGATCACCTCGGTGGTGTGTCCCGCGAAGGCGACGTGCTGCTTACGGAGCGCGATCAATCGACACATTTCACCGAAGATGCGTCCCTCGGTGCTCGATTGGATCATGACGTCGCGCGGTGCGTGCGGCATCGCTGGTAGGACGGTGGACCCAGCGGCTATCACCGGCTTTGGCAGGATCAGCGCGGAACGAGTAGTCATTGAGCGTCCCAAGTTCGTCGCCCAGGTATAACAGCGGGATACCGCCCATCGTCAGCGCGATGCTGTACATCAGCGTGATGCGCCGAATCGATAGCTCGACCTCGGTCGGAGGGCCTTCGTATACCGCACGTTCTAGCCCCGCCAACGATGCATTGGTGCCGGAGATGCGGGCATCGCCGGTGCGTGGGTTTTCCTGAAACGGCAAGCCGCGTGCGAAGGTGCCGTCGAAGCGACCGATATAGTAATTGTTGAGGAAGCGGCGGTGGTCGTAGCGTTGATACCAAGACGCCCGGCATCGCCATCGTCGAAGGTCCAGCCGATGTCGTCGTGTGACCGCACATAATTGACCCAGGCGCAGTCGGCGGGAATAGCGAAGCGTTCGCGCATGGAATTGCGCAGCAATCGAATGTCGCGTGTCGCCAGCGCCTCCCATTGCAGTGCCATCAACAGCGGATTGTACGAGACCTGACACTCATGCCAGTCGATGTAGCTGAGCACGTCATCGGGATGCACGATTGCCTCAGACTTGAAGAGCAACGCCGGAGCCGCGATGCGTGCCAGATCGTTGAACGCACGCATGATGAGATGCGCTTCAGGGAGGTTCTCACAACTGGTCCCCATGCGCTTCCAGATAAAAGCCACTGCGTCAAGCCGAAGAATTTCGACGCCCTGATTTGCCAGAAAGAGCATCTCGCCCGCCATCGCCCGGAACACGTCGGGATTGGCATAGTGTAGATCCCATTGAAAGCTGTTGAACGTGGTCCAGACCCACTTCCCGATGTCGGCACGCCAGGTAAATGAGCCCGGTCGCTGGTCGGGGAAGATTTCGCGCAGCGTGCGCTCGTAGGCGTCGGGCATCGTGCGGTCGGGGAACATCAGGTAGTAATCCTGGTATTCAGGATCGCCCGCGATGGCGGCCTGCGCCCAGGCGTGTTCGTCGGAGGTATGGTTGAACACGAAGTCTACGACGAGGCTGATACCAACCTGCCGCAGATCAGCGGCTAACGCTGCCAGATCGTGCATCGTGCCAAGCTTGGCATCGACCTCGCGGTATGAACTGACCGCATAGCCACCATCGCTATTGCCTTCGGGGGCGCGAAACAACGGCATCAGGTGCAGGTAGGTCAGGCCAAGTTCCTGGAAGTATGGGATGCGCTCACGGATACCCTGCAAGTCGTTCGCGAACAGATCGACATAACACACACCACCCATCATCTTTTGTGACTGAAACCATGCAGGGTCGGCTTCGCGGGTTGTATCCAACGCCTTGAGATCGGTCGGACGAGCGAGCCACGATTCGGCAGTCATGGCGATGATATGTTCCAGGTGATAGAAGAAATCGTATTGTCCACCGTACAGCCGCACGAGTGTCCCAAATAGCCGCTCGAAGTTCGCTTCGAGGCGTGTGCGGTAAGGTTGCCAGGTCGCGGGATCGGATTGTGCCGCGAACCGCGCATCGATGCGTGGCATGATGCGGTCGAATGAACGTTGCGCCTCGCGTTCCATAATAATTGGTATACTCCTTCGAATATCGACCGACGACCAAACACAAACGGCCAACCGGAAGCGTTAGGAACAATCTGCTCGACGCAAACGGACCACCTCAACGCTTGTTGACAATAGCACGCTCCCGCACGGCTCGCTCATCAGGCGATACTATTGTATAGGAAGATGTCATCGTCCCTGTCACATGTTCGTGCTAGCATGATGGAAGCTGCGTTTGAATAGGAGCATGTATGAACATTGACGCCCAGGAGCGAGCGTCGGATTCGCCATTCGTCGCAACGATCACCCATGGATTCCTCACGGGTGCGGGTACGACGATTCGCCCCGCTGAAACGAGCTGGCACATGGTGCTGGTACGGGCGGAAGGTGTACAACGTGCCATCGTCGTCGGTCCCTGGACAACAGCGGGTATCGCGACGTTCGGCGGCGAAGCCGAAGTGCTCTGGATCAGGTTCAAGCTGGGCTCATACATGCCGCAGATGCCGGTGCGAATGATGTTGAACAGCGAAACGATGCTACCAGATGCCAGCAGCCAGCGTTTCTGGCTCGACGGCGCGGCCTGGGAATTCCCCGACTTCGAGAACGCCGATACCTTCATCGAGCGTCTGCGGCGACGTGGTGTGCTAGCCTGCGATCCGCTGGTCGAAGATGTGTTACAGGATCAGCCACAGGATTTGGCTTCGCGCACGGTGCGGCATCGGTTCCTCCAATCCACCGGCCTGACGCAACGGCATGTCTATCAGGTCGAACGCGCTCAACGGGCGGCGGCGCTGCTACGACAAGGAACGCCCATCGCCGATGCCATGTTCGAGCTTGGGTATTACGACCAGCCACATATGACCCGCTCGCTACGGCAGTTTGTTGGTTACACGCCAGCGCAATTGTTCATCTCTGGTGCGTTAGGCTGATTGCCGTCCTCACATCGTTCACTGCCGACGTGGAATGGGTGAGCCGCTTGTTCAGCATGCGTACAAGGTCTATTGCCTGGATTCCCGCCATGCTGCGAGCAGCGCTGCCTCGCGTTCCGGCGCTAGCCCTGCTTTGAGCGCCACATCCGGCGGACGCGTGTTGTCCCATGCCAGGGTATCGCGGACGGTCGCGGTGATGGGGCGGAAGGTCGCGCCCGCCGCCAACGCACGGTCGATGTTAATGGCCAGCATACCGCCAAACGCTGGATCGTTTTCAGGAATCCACAACGGCATCTCACTCCACGGTTCGACGCCCTGCGCTTGCAGCCATGCCTCGTCCGCCCAGATGAAATGCGCGTCGCTCCCGCTGGCGTGCTGCGCGGCTTGAAGCAGGTCGTCCATCGTCAGTCGTGTCGCCGGACCCGTGATGTTGTAGGTGCCACTGGCGTGCGCTTCGACCATGGTGAGCGTCCATTCGGCCAGATCACGCACGTCGATCACCTGGATCGCACGGTCGGGACGACCGGGGGCAAGCACCGCGCCGCCCTGTGCGCCGCGCCGCACCCAATAGGTGAAGCGGTCGGTCGGATCGTCCGGTCCGACGATCAGCCCGGGCCGTATCACCAGCGCATGGTCGTGGAACACGTCCTCGACTGCCTGTTCACACAACGCCTTCAACGGTCCATAGCTTTCGCCCGTCACCTGCTCGGTCGTCGGGTCGTCCATGTGTCCCACCCGAGCAGTTTCGTCCGCGCCAGCGAGCGCTCATATCGGCGTACACCGAGATCGTGGAGATGAACACGTACTGATCCACGGCGTTGGCAAGCGCTTCGGCGGATGCCCGCACGATGCGGGGAACGTAGCCTGATGTGTCGATCACCGTGTCCCACTGCCGCCCCGCTAGCGCGTCCAGCCCACCGTCACGGTCGCCCTGAATGGTTTCGACTTCAGGGAACGGATTGGTATGGCGTCCCCGATTGAACAGCGTTACCGTATGTCCGCGTTCGAGCGCGGCGGCGGTGAGGTGTTTTCCCAGGAAGATGGTGCCGCCCAGGATCAGCAGGTTCATACGTCCTCGGCATGCAAGGGTATGTTGGCAGGTTCAACGCGCATACGCATGCCCTGTGGTAGCGCCGCAGTCCAATGCCCGACGTGGAGCAGGCGCTGGTTCGGTACAGCAGAGAGGTCGAAATGCCGCAGTACGTGCGCCACCAGTGCCTTGGTTTCGATCTGGGCGAAATTGATGCCGATGCAGATGCGCGAGCCTCCGCCGAACGTGACCAGCGAATAGGGCGTGCGGCGATCTTCCTCACGCGGCGGTGCGAAACGGTCGGGGTCGAATGTTTCGGGATCGGTGAAACTGGACGGCAGACCGGTGCCCTGCCGCCAATCCAAGACGCACCTGCGTTCCGGCGGGAACTTCGTAGCCGCCGAACTCAAAGGACTTGACCACGCCGCGTGGCACGTTGATCACGGGCGAATACAGCCGTCCGGCTTCGCGGATGAACAGGTCGAGCGACTTCATGGCGCGCAGCGCTTCGACGGTGAGCGGCTTGTCCTCGTCGCCCATCAGGTCTTGAAGTTCGTCGCGCACCTTCGCGGCATGTTCGGTTTCGGTCGTCAACAGGTACAACACCCATGATCCAAGCGTTGTGGTCGTTTCGTGTCCGGCGACCAGCAGAATATTGATGTGTGCCAGCACTTGCTCATCGCTCAACTCATCGCCGTTCTCATCGCGGGCATGAACGATCATCCCCAGCACATCGGTCGGTTGCTGGTCGCGGGGCGCGGCACGTCGCTCGTGAATGAGGCTGATCAGGGTTTGTGCAAGCTCGGCGCGGGCGACGAGCCAACGCTGAGCAAATGTTTCGTAGCTTTCTTTTTCCGGATCGAACCCATGCAGCATCATGTAAAAGAACTGACGCAGACGATCGACCTCGGCCCCCGGCTTGAAGCCGCCAAGCGCGGCGGCGGCGGCGTCGAAGGTGATCTCGCGTGCTTCTGTGTACAGGTCGATTTCACCACGTTCGAGCCAGGTGCTAGTGCGTTCGGCTGATCACACGATTGATGATCGGAAGATAGGTTTCCATATAGCGTTCGTGAACGCCGGATTCCACATCTTGCGGTGGCGTGTATGCTCCGCGCCGTCCATATTCAACAACCCGTGTCCGAGGTCCTCGCCGATGATTGGTGTCCATCCCAGGTCGTGACTGAAATGCTCGCGATGGGTGTGCAGAACAAACCTGTTTGCTTCCGGTCCAACCATGAATACATAATCCTGCACAGGCATACCCTGATCGTACGAGGCCGCTTTGAAGATCGGTCCGTGCTCCTGAGCCATCCTGGCTTGCAAATGATGAAAGCCGAGCCAGAACTGCTCACCGCTGGCTTGGATATCTGGCATATCGGCTAGACTTTTCGGCATGTTCTTACCTTTCATAAGGTTCCAGGTACGTTTACTCCCGGGTAATAGACGCATTTGTATCCTTCGATGTTTCAGGTGGTCCCAGTGCAGCGTCAAAAAATGCGCCTAAACGCTGGAACAGTATTTTTTGGTTGGCGGGCTTTCCGATGCCATGGCCTTCGTCCGCGAATTGCAACACCTCGTAGGCGATATGTGCGGCGTCCAGGCGCTCGACCACCACCCGCACGTTGTCGGGCGTCACGTTGGGGTCTTGCAACCCCTGGACGATCAGCAGGCGCCCACGAATGTTTTCGACGAAGTTGATCGGCGAACGCTCGTGATAACGTTCGGGCATCTGGTCGGGTGTGCCACCGATCATCTCCTCGCTGTAAGGTCGTAGAGTCAGGACGGGTCGTGTTGTAATCGACTACGAGATCGGTCATGCCACAGATCGGTGCGGCGGCGGCGATCACGTCGGTGGCTGGTGCGTGATCAGAAACCACGAGCTATAGCCGCCATACGATGTGCCGGTGACGCCGATACGTCCTGGCTCTGCTAACCCTGCCGCGATCAAAGCCTTGGCTCCTGTCGCGATATCTATCTGTTCGCGTCCGCCCCAGCCATCCTGCTTGATCGCCTCTTGAAAGGGTAACCCAAAGCCGGTTGAGCCGCGATAGTTTACGTCCAGGACGTTGAAGCCGAGATTCACATAATATTGCACCTCGGGATTGAATATATCTTCGGACATCGCCGTGGGACCGCCGTGAACGTAGATGATCGCTCGTCGTGGGTTAGGCCGTGCGCGGTACAACCATCCCTGAATCTCCATTCCATCGTCGGAACGCCAGCGTAAATGTTCGGCGGGAGTCAATTGTGTGCGGTCGAGCGCGGTGCGTTGCCATAATCCGGTCAATGATTGCAAAACCACACCTTTGGCGTCTGCCTCAAATCGAACAAGATCTGGGGGCATTGTAGCGGCGTATTGCACGGCGATCCAGGTCCCGTCGACCGCACGACCGATCGGGATAAGATTACCCGCGACATGGGGGAAAGCTGTTTCGATGCCTGCGTCCGCATCGTACGACGATGGGATGTGTTCCGCGCCGCGCACTTCATCGATAATGATGGTGCCATCGGGCGTGACCCAGGCATCCTCGATGTTGCGTTCGGGGTCGTCAACGACCCATCGCATGTCGTTGGCTCGCCAGTTGTAGATGCCAAGGCTGCGGTGCGATTGTGATGAGGCGCTCGTCGCCTCGGACAATACGAGTATGCGCTCGCCGTCGGGAAACCAACGTGCTTCGACTTTGCGATCGTCGCCAAAGTTAAGGATTTCGCGGTCTTCGCTGCCCATCGACACCAACGAGCCAGATTTGTTGCCCCGCCGGATGTCGGTCCTGGCGAGCGTAGAGGATGTGTGTGCCCTGGCGGTTCGGTGATGGCGCACCCCAGGCTGCTCGCTCGGGACGGGCGATGGGCGTACGTTCGCCTGTGCGGAGGTCGTGACGGTAGACCCAGTTCGGTTCAATCTCGACCCCAGCCGTCACGTCAAAGTTCATTCCATAGATCAGTGTATGACCGTCGGGCAGTAATGAGCCGCCACGCATGAAGTAGGGCGGGCGATCCTCGGTCAGGGCTTCCATGACGCCGGGGCGGTCGAGGGCAACGCGAAACAGGCGCGTTCGTTCGTCGCCGTCGTGGTCCTCTGCAACGATAATCGCTGTGCTATCGGGCGTCCAGCCGACGAACTCGGTATCCTCATCGCTGCTAGTGAGGGCGACCGGCAACGCGGAGCCGTCGCTTGGCACCACAAACACATCGGTGTTTGGATGGATGCGATACCAGCCAAAGGCGATCCAACGTCGATCTGGCGACATGGCGAAGCGCCGCACTGTCGGTAGCGACAATAATTGGTTAAGAAATAGGTCGTTCATATGTGCTCATTTATGGAAGGCGTCGTCAGAAACGGGCATCCATTCAAAGGACCATAATAGCATGATGAATGGGGCGTTCGCTTGAGGTCGCACGCTCGGGCGGCGTGACGGCGCATAGATACGAATACGGAGGAACGCATAGTCCCTCCGTATTCGTACCTTCCCTGAGCGTTGGCAACCTGTGCCTATCCGCCTACGTGGATGCCTGGGCGTCGTTCTGGGTTAGGCTCGGCCTGCCGCAGAATTTCGCGGGTGACGGGTGCGGTATCTCCTTCGCCAAAGACGACGAAGCGGAACAGGAATTTGAGCGGGTTGCCCTCGGTCCAGGTGAAGTAACAGTGCGGCAATTTGCCGGTCGTGTCGCGTATATGTAGCAGGAGCATGGCAATGGCATTCGGAACCGACGAACTTTCGGCGCGGAGAATACGATAACCGTGTACTTCCTTGCCGGTCACCTCGACGACATCCGAGAATTCCGATGCATCGCAGACCCGCACTTCCAGAAACAGTACCGGATCGGTGTCTGGTATGAGGTGATCCTCACGCTGTTCGCGTTCCTTCAGGCGGTATTCCTCCTCATCACCAGCCTGCCGACGGTTGGCGATGATGCGTAATGTTCCCTTGCTGGCATCTTCGATGAATTGTTGGGCGAGTGGATCGATCTCGACCCTTTCTGTGCGTAGTTCGGTCGAACGCCATACCCGTGAGATCAGCGAGACGACGATAATCCCCAGGATGAATAGTCCTGCGATCTTGATACCGTTGGGTTGCTCGACGATATTGACACCAGTTGTATAGAGAAACACCAGCGTAATCAGGCTAAATCCAATCGTCCGACCTATCTTGCCTTGACGCCACGTAGAGAGCGTTACGGCGACTGCTGCGGAACTCATCAAGGTGAGGACGCCAGTCGCGTAAGCACCCCCCTGAGCATCTACGTCTGCCCTAAATAAAATAGTCACAAGGAAGCAAATCACCATGAAAATGAGCACGAGCGGTCGCGTCGCCCGCGTCCACTCAGGTGCCATCCCATAGCGTGGTAAATAGCGCGGCACGATATTCAATAATCCAGCCATCGCTGAAGCACCGGCAAACCAGAGAATCGAAATTGTACTGATATCGTAGAGTGTGCCGAACACATCTCCGAACATCGTGTGCGCCAGGAATGCGAGTGCGCGTCCGTTCGCCTCTCCACCATCGGCGCGAAATGCTTCGGGTGGGATCAACAGCGTCGTTACAAAACTACTGCCTATCAGTAGCACACTCATAATCATTGCGGCTCCACCCAGCAGTTTTCGGGTATTGCGAATGCGCCCACGAGGATGCTCCTCGGTATCGTCCGCGTCTCCCCGTACCAGCGGCATGACAACCACCCCGGTCTCGAATCCAGAAAGACCAAGGGCAAGCTTTGGGAACACCAACAATGACGCTGCAATCATAGTCAATACATTGGAATGCCTGACGAATAACGCTCGCTGCCAATCGCTCAAGAGTGTCGGATGCAGTGCAATTTCATAAAAACCATTTCCAATCACGATCAAATTCAAAACAATATAAACCGTCACAAGAACAACCGCGATTCCGATCGCCTCCTTAAAACCCTTGAGAAACACTGCTCCCAGCAACGTGACCAGGACAAGGGTGACGAGCACCGGATGTTCGAGCCAGGACGGAGCGAACGGGTTTTCCAGAACATGCGCGGCAGCATCGGCGGCTGATAAGGTGATCGTAATAATGAAACTTGTGGCGACAAAGCCGATCAAGCAGAGTACAAAGAGCTTGCCCTGCCACCATTTCAGTAGCCGCTCCAGCATTGAAATGGAACCATCGCCATGTGGGCTTTCGGCTGCAACGCGGTTGTACATTGGAAGTGCGCCAAACAGCGTCAGCAGCACCAGAACCATGGTCGCGATTGGAGATAAAGCCCCCGCAGCGAGCGCGGCGATACCTGGCTGATAACCCAGCGTCGAAAAATAATCAACACCGGTAAGGCACATCACCTGCCACCAGGAGTGCTTTACGTGATGTCCCTCCTGCTCGTGCGGTCCTTCCATTTCGGTTGGTTGATCGTCGAGCAGCCAGCGTGTGAGCCGGCTTCGCTGTGGTTTACGCCGTTCTACCGACGTAGTTGTCATAATCGCTCCTTGGATAGAAAGCTATCAGCGGGTAGGTGCCGGAACGGCGGTGTCCGGCATAAAGATTTCCTCTTTTTATACTTTCCAGACACCATTTTGTTGCACAAGTTCGCCGTCACAGAAGATTTGTCCGTTCTGCCGCAGGTCTTTGACCATATCCCAGTGAACGTTGCTGGCGTTAGTGCCGCCAAGGAATGGGAAGCCCGCGCCGACAGCGAGGTGGATCGTTCCGTACATCTTTTCGTCGAATAGGACGTTTCGCATATGGCTCTGAACACCGGGATTACAGCCGATGCCAAGTTCGCCAAGCACACGCGCCCCGTCGTCGGTGTCCAGGATCGCGTGCAGGAATGCCTCGTTGCGTTGTGCTGTCGCCTCGATCACGCGTCCCGCTTTGAACTCCAGTCGTACGCCCGTAGCTTCGTTGCCGTTATAGATGCCTGGGAACTCGGTGAACGAAACGATGCCCTCGGTGGCGTCTTCGACCGGGCTATAAAAGAACTCGCCACCGGGCATATTGAAATGTCCGTCGTCCACCATCGCTTTGCGGCCTTGAAGTCCGATGCGAAGATCGGTGCCTTCGGCGAGGACCCTGACTTCTGTGGCTCGGTCGAAACGGTCGGCGAGGTGGCGCATTTTACGACCTTCTTCATCCCAATCTAACAGGCATGCGCCATAGAGAAAATCCTCGTAGGCTGTCAGGGACATCCCAGCATCTTGTGCTAGGGCGGGTGTCGGAAATTGACAACCGACCCATGGCATCGTGAAAGATAATCTGCGCTTGAGAAAATCCTGGTTGGCACGACCGACAAGCGCATGGCGTTCGGGTGAAACCGACGACATCTCCCGAGTGTTTTCTGGTGCGCTGATATGAATGGACGCATCGATTGATGCAAGAGCGTGCTGTTCGACGGGAGCAAGTGCGCCTGCGAGTTCGTCAGACGCTTCATTAAGCCACGCCAGGCCGATCGATTCATATGGCATGCGCACCAACGCGTAGGCACCGCGTCGTGCGATAGCCCGGACCACTTCTTCGACGAGCGGCCTTGCCAGCGGCGACGAAAATACCATCACCTGCCATCCTGGCTGCACGTCGATCGAACGCTCGACCAGGAGTTTGGCATAGGATGCTACGCGTGGATCGGGCATAGAATAAGCTCCTCTTTTGTTATCGCGTGATTATAGTAGTTATTGACGAGTATGGGCGCCGCAATATTCGAGAACCCGCTTGCGTCATTTATCAAACACTGCGCCACCAACATCTGCACCAGATGATATGGCGCAGGAGTAGGGTGTTTGGATGACATATGATAAAACAGTTATGTCCAGCCACGTTGAGCATCTCATTCCAGGCCGCGTCTGCTCGCGGACGAGCACTCCATACCGCAGCGGTTGTGGATGCGCACCATTGATTGAATGTACTTGATAGGGACCGTTGTGATCACCTGCGGCGGCTTGATCCCATGGATGACGACCGCGACGAGCTCGACGACCGACCGAAGCTTGAACTGCGTGACGAGGAGCGCGAACTGGAACTCCATGACGAGGAGCTACGGGCGTGCGCCGACGCTCGACGGCTGGATTCACGTCGTCGTTGCTGCGCGGCTTCTTCTTCGCGCCGTCGTCGCGCGGCTTCTTGGCGTCTGCGCATATCTGCGGCGCGTTCGGCCTCCACCTGCATGATGCGCGTACGCGCCGCGTTGGTCGCAGTCTCCGCGAGTTGTTGGGCACGCAACGCTTGCGCCGCCAGACGCACGAAAGCATCTAACGCTGTGCCATACGGCGGCAGCGTCGGCAAGAGTTCGCGCCCCTGCCGCAACGCATCGCCGCCACTCCTTCCAGCGTCCGGCTGCATGACGAACGTATTCGCTGAAGCGAGTGCTGCTTGTGCCGCCGCTAGCGACTTCTGCGCGTCAGCGATTGCCTGTTCATACGTTCGCTTATCGGCCCGGATGCTCTGGAGAGCCTGCTCAGACTGTGAAGTCGCTTTTTGGAAGTCCGCAATGATCCGCTGTAAAGCTGCCATCAGGGCTCGATCTTCGTTGCCCGCCGCAGTCGCAGTCGCGCGTTCCGCTGTTTGCCACGCCGCCTGTGCCGCCTCGACAGCCTGTACGGTCGGCACGGTTCGGGCTGATGGTGGCAGCGCCGTGAGTTCGGTCGTGGCAGCATTGAGGCTGGACTGGGCAGCAGCGCGGATTTGTTCGAGTTCAGTGTACAGCGCGTCGATCGTGCGTGCCTGCTCATCCGCCGCTGCCAGCGCTGCCGCCGACAGGCTGCGCGACCGGTTCAATGCCGTGCTCGCTGCGATGTAGGAACGTTCCCCGAGCGCACGTTGGCCTTCTTCCAGTGCTTGCGTGGCCTCGTCGATCTGCTGGTCCACCGTCGCGTCGATCTTCGGATTGTCGCGGTCGCGTCGTTCCTTCGCTGCTGCGAGTGCGGTCGTTACCTGCTCTAGGATGAGGGGTGCTGTGCGCTCGATCTCGCGAATTTCGGCTAGTCGTGCCTGAACCGCTGTCGCTTGTGCCTCGGCTGTGTACAGGTCGGCGAACGCCTCGGCAAGTCCCTGTTCGGCAGCGTCGAATTCCTGCCGCTCCATGCTGTTCTGCCGCTCGATGGTCGAAGCCAGGTCACTGGCATCGGCCGGCGTGTCGAATAACCGCGCAACCGTCGCCTTCGCGCTCGTGATGTTCTGGGCGAGGTCGTTCCAGTTAGGCGCGGAATAGGCCTGGAGCGCCGCGAAGGCCGGTTCGGCTTCAGCGATATGTGTCTGCTCCACGCGGGCGACCTCGGCGGCGAGGCGTTGAAGATCGGCGGTGTTCTTCTCGCGGAGCGCCGCCCGTGCCTGTGCTCCGGCGCGTGTCGCCTCGGAATGGGTCGCTAGATGGTCGAGCGCGGGTTGCAATTGGTCGATATCGCCCGAACGGAGGTGTCGGTAGATCTTCTGAATCAGCGTGCCGGATTCCTGGCGGGTAGCTTCCAGTCCTGGCAAACGGTATCCGGCCTCGGTGATGGCGTCGATGTCGCGCTCACGGGCCTGGTGTTCGAGAATCGTACGTGTAGTGGATAGCAACGCCTGTTCTAGGCGCGCCAGCAGCGCGGTCGCGGCCTCAGCATGTGCCTGGACGTACAACCAGCGGTCGCTCTCGCGCTCGTCATTCGCGGCCTGGATCAGCGCATCGACCCCACCGAAGGCCACAGTTGTGTCTAATCCGGGTGGTAGTATCGTTCTTGTCGCGGCGTCATCGCGGCTCTGCTGAGCCGCCAATAACTTTCCCGGCGCTGTTTCCTGGGCGATGACGAGTTGGCCGATTGCCCCCTTGATGCGGTTGGCGTAGCCGAATACACCGTCTGCGTCCAATTGCTTTGGATCGACCATTTCGAGCGTTGCACGTAGCGGCTGCTCGTTGAGTTGGCGACGCAGATCGCGTACCTGTGTCACCAGTGAGCTTTCGTTGGTGGGCGGCTCGATGCCTCCCGCCATCGGATCGATGAAGTTCTTGAACTCTTCCTCGTTCATCTGCAAGATCGCGGGATTGGTTCCGACAAGCGTCAGATACATGATTTCGTATGCCCGAATCATCGCCTTGACATCTTCGTCGCTCTTGCCCGGTGTGCGATGGTCCATGTCCTCATGCAGTACCAGCACCTCGCCGAGTGCCTTCATGGATTGTTCGGTCCAACCCCGCACGCTGGCGGCGAGGTCGGTATAGCGGTCGCCGCCATAGACGAGGTACAGTTTCCACAGCGTCGTTTCCTCGACTGTTTCGCCCGTGAACAGCGTTTTGGCAGCGTACAGGAAACTCCCGACGGTATCGGAAAGATCGTCGAGATGCGCCAGCAAACGCTTGTGTTCGCGCCGCCGCCGCAACGCTGGGAGAATCAGCGTTGGCGTCGCCACGAGGGCAACTAGTCCTGCCATGGCTGCCGCGAAGAATGCGCCAATGGGTCCAGGCAAGCCGCCGGAACTAGAATCAGCATTCTGGTTGGTACTGTCAGTGCTGCCGCTGCCAGCGGCACCCGTGCTGGTCTGTGGTGTGGGGTCGCTCCGTTGGTCCGTGGGGGCAGCGAGGCTGCGTTGGCGCGAGCGTTTGGGCGGGAAACGCCGTTTCATAGGTGACTGCCAAGGTGTCGATGAGTGCCGCCGAGATGTCACCCCCATCGACGCGGTTTTTCAAGCGCCCTTCAAGTTGGGCGATGGTAGCATCGTTGTCGAGCGGCGTGCCGAACACCGATTCGCCAAAGGCGATATCGTGCCCCCAGGGATGGGAAGTATTGGTCATGATCTCCACGGCGAAGGCATTTTTAGCAAAACTCCTGGGATGCGGGATCGTAGATCTCCCAACTGGATTCAACCTCGTCGCGGATACTGAACCAATCGTCCTCGCTTGTGGCATCCTCATCGGTCACGAACACGTACACCTGGTTACCCCGCTCTGTCCACGCTGCTGCCGCATCGCAAAGCGCGTCCTCGTCCAGCGTGGCGTTGCTATCATTACGGATGGTAAGGCCAGCGCATGACGGTTGCGCGGCGGCGTATGTGGTGGCGGTACCGGAGACGATCGTGATGAACGCCCATGCGATGACAAAAAAGCATGTTGTTCTATGCCTTCGTGCCAGCAAGCCAATCATTCTATCCACGATTCCTCCTCATCTAATCTATAGCATCATCGATCCGGCGTTGCCGGACACGGCTTCTTTCCAGGGGCGTATTGTAGCGCGGTCTGTTGAGACGGACCACCGAACACGGACGCTGGCTATCGCAGGTGAAGGAGTCACCCGACGGTGGTGGCCAAGGGTCGATATCCACTCAACATGCTCCTCAACACGAGTATGCGTGGCTGTGACAGTCGTATGCATACGAACGTGATGGCCGCTCCATTGTTTCGGCTGGCAGCACCACAATGTATATGGCTTTGCTTCGTTGCTCGTTGGTCATCAGTCGTCATGTGATACAATGCGCCACGTCCCGGCACCGCTATAAGCACTTCTTGTGTGCAGTTGAAGAAGGCTATACCTGTGTCCCGCGGGACGATTGTTCCTAAACGTTGTGAGGAGTTGCAATGATCGCCAGCTATGCCGGCATTGTTGTCTTTACGATCATCGCATTGATCTTTGCCCTTGCGCCGCTCTTCGTCGTACGTTTCGCCCGCGACGAGCGAACCGTTTCCGAGACTTCATCGTCACGTCGCGGCATCGCCGCACGTTTCACAGCTGGTGATGTTACTACGGAGCGTTTCCTAACGACCCTGGTGTGGGCGTTGCTCGGCATGGGGATACTCGTGCTGGTACCGTGGGCGTTCGCTTTCGATTCACTGGTGATGTTGACCGCAATTGAAATGGTGGTGGCGCTGGTGGTGGTGGGCGTGGGGATCTTATATGCGTGGCGCAAAGGGCTGTTGAAATCACATAGCTCGGTTGTCGTTCCGGCGGAGCCAACGGAATGAGTACGGTAGTACAGGGTCTCTTTTTCGTGCTTGGTGCGCTCACGATCGGGTCAGCCCTGATGGTCGTCAGTGTGCGCGATGCGTCGCGTGCGACCTCATGGCTGGCCTCGACGTTCGCTTTCGCGGCAGCGCTGTTTTGTTTGCTGCAAGCACCATTCGTCGGCATTGTCCAGGCGCTTGCCGGCGTCGTCGTAGTTGCGATGCTCTTTGGTTTTGCACTGCGACTTACCAACGACGATTCAACGTTTGTTGTACGTGGCCTCGTTAGGCGCTGGTGGTTCGCCGCGCTGGGGGCGCTGGTGCTCTTTGCACTCGTCCTCGTGCCGGTCTTGTTTCGACCGGGCTTACCCGGCGGTGGTAATTGGCCTCGAAACGACCTCGGCGCTGAATCGCCAGCTGAAACAGGCGCGGGTGTGGGTGGGTCCGTGGCAGGTATTGCCGAAATCGGTCGTTCGCTGATGCAGGAGTTCGTGCTGCCTTTCGAGGTTATGACGGTCCTGTTGCTGGTCGGCATCGTCGGCGCTGTCGTGGTCGTCCGCAACGAACATATGGGCGACGCCCCTGGGGCGACCACCCGCAGGCGCATCGCTCGCATCTATACCATTGAATAAACAAAGGATGAGATGGTTAGTATAGTTACGGCAGTGCCACTGGAATGGGTTCTGACAGTCGGTGCTGCGCTTTTTGCGATTGGACTCTTTGGTGCCTTGTCCCGGCGTAACGTGCTCGGGATGCTCATGGGCGTCGAATTAATGTTGACAGCGGTCAACGTTAACCTTGTCGCCTTCTGGCGCTACCTTGAACCTGCTAACACCAACGGCGTGGTCTTTGCGATCTTCGTGAGCATCGTTTCTGCTGTCGAAATCGCGGTCGCATTAGCATTGGTGATCGCGTTTGTGCGGCGCCCGCAGCACGATGTCGCTGTTGAAGCTCCCGAAGGGTTGAACTGATGAATCTGCTTGCATTGCCGGATGGTATACCCGTATCTCAGTCTGGTGTGGCTGGTGGTGCTGGCGGGAGCGGTGGTTTGTGCCGTCTTGCCGCGCACCGCGTTTGCGGCGATCCGCTGGACGGCGACAATCGCTTCCCTCGTCGCGCTGCTGCTCGTCGCCGCTGTGTTCTTTTCCTACAATCCGGCGGGATTGACGTTCCAACACATCGAACGCCTGCCCTGGGTCGCCGATTTTGGCATCGCGTACTTCATCGGCGCTGACGGACTCAGCGTGCTGATGCTCGCGTTGACCGCCATCGTGCTGTTTAGCGCCGTGCTGGTGTCGTGGAACGTCACCTATCGCGTCAAGGAATACTTCGTGTTGCTGTTGCTGCTTGGCACTGGCCTGCTGGGTGCGTGTATGGCGCTCGATCTGTTGCTCATGTATATGAGCATCAGCATCGCCGTCGTCGCGGCCTATCTGCTGACGCTGGTAGCGAGCGGCGACGAACCGCAGGAACGAAGCACGCATGCTAGTGCCTATCTGTTGAGCGGCCTGATGGGTGTCCTTGCCGGAATCCTGGCGATTTACTTCGCTGGTGGGCGCACCTTCAACCTGATCGAACTCGCCCAAAACAACGATTTCGGGGTGATTTTCCAGACGACTGCCTTCGTGCCCTTATTTTTGGGCTTCGCTGTGATTGCGGGGCTGTTCCCCTTCCATCGCTGGTTGCCGGACGCGCTGTCGTCGGCTCCGACCGCGGTTGCCATGTTGGTTTCCAGCGTGTTGGTTGGCCTTGGTGCCTATGGTTGTCTGCGAGTGGCGTTATGGTTGTTGCCCGCTGGTGCTGTCGTCTGGTCGCCAGTCATTATGGCGCTGGCGCTGCTTTCGCTGTTGTACGGTGGCGTGCTGGCATTCCTACAGCGCGATCTGGTGGGTGTATTCAGTTATGCCACGGTCGCACGTAGCGGACTGGTGTTATTCGGCCTTGCGGTGCTAAACGCTGCCGCCCTCGACGGGGCGGTATTGCTGTTGTTCACGCAGGGGTTGACGCTGGCGCTGTTCTTCGCTGTCGCCGGGCGTATGGTCATCGCACGAACCGGCACCGGACAACTCGCCGAACTTGGTGAGATTGGACGGATTCTGCCGTTTATCGCTGCAGTCGCTATCGTCGGCAGTTTCTCATTGATCGGTGTTCCCGGCTTCACCACGTTCCTGGGGACAAGCCAGATCGTGCAGGGTGCCTGGGCGAGCTATCCCATAGCGGCAATCGTCGCCGTGATCGGCGTGGTGATTACCATCGTGTACCTGTTGCGTGTGATGCGTGCGGCGTTCTTTGGCGCGGCGCAAAACAAGCCTGTCGCCCAGTTCGAGCGCCTGACCTGGCAGGAGTACGTCGTCGGCGGCCTGTTGGTCGCGCTGATCGTCGGGGTGTTTCCGAAGGTCCTTCACCCGCTCTCGCTCGCAGGGGTGGGTCCCATCATGCAACGCTTAACCGACGCGCAAGCGCTGGTGCAAGCCGTCGGCAATCCATTCTTCGGCAGATAGGGGACTTCAGTGCAATTCACATTCAATGATATTCTGAAGCTCCTTCCGGAGCTTATGCTGGCGCTGCTAGCATTGCTGATCGTCTTTGGCGATCTGTTCGCAGGTGAAGCCACCGAGGAACAGCGTTTCCGCGATGCTGCCAGCACAACCGCACTTGGCCTGGGCATGATTTTCGTGGTCGTGCTGCTTCAATCCGGCTACATCATCGACCGTATCGTCAATCCGGCGCTCGATCCGGCTGCGGTCACGCAGGTCGCCGGACGTGTGCTGCTCGGCCTGTTACGGAACCTGCAAAGCGCTCAGGGTACGACGCTGCTCAATAATTCGCTGATTGTCGATGACCTGTTGATGGTGGCGCGGTTGTTGTTCATCGGCGCTGGCATGGTCACGGCGCTGCTGGTTCAAGACAACAAACGTATCGCGCATGGAGCAGAATTCTTCGGGCTTTTGGTGCTGAGCATCGTCGGTATGAATCTGATGGCTGGCACGGGCGAGCTTGTGTCCATGTTCATCGCCCTGGAACTTGCGTCGGTATCGCTGTATGTGCTGGTCAACTTTGGACGGTCGCGGAGCACGACAAGAGCCAGTCTGAATTACCCGATCTTTGGCCTGGTGTCGTCGGGTATCTTGTTGTATGGCTTCAGTCTTTTGTACGGCTATGCCGCGCTCAGCGGCGCGCCAAACGCGACCAGCATTCCAACCATTGCCCAAACGATCGGTCAGGGTGGTACGTCACCGCTGATGATCCTGGCGACCGTGTTGGTCGTCATCGGCATGACCTACAAAATCGCCGTCGTGCCATTTCACGCCTGGACGACCCATGTGTATGAGCATACGTCTGCATCGGTCGCAGCGTTACTTTCGAGTGCGTCGGTCGCAGCCGCATTTGTGTTGCTGTTTCGCATCGTCGGCCTGGGTCTGCAACCGTTGGTCGGCTCGGCAACGATCGCGCCCGGCTTCGGTGGCTGGGCGAGCATCCTCGCTGTCGTGGCAATCCTGACCATGATCGTAGGCAACTTTGGCGCGCTCCGGTCCCACAGCGTACGGCGCATCCTCGCTCATACGGGCGTCGCGCACGCCGGCTTTCTGCTGATCGCGCTTGTCGGTGCGTATGCGATTAATCGGCAGGGACAGATCGCCTGGACCGGCTATGGCGTGCGCTCCCTAATCTATTCGCTGATAGCCTACGTCGTTGCGACGCTGGGTGCCTGGGGTGTGCTGTCGGTGCTCGCGAATAGCACTACAGAAGATGCCTATGACGGCATCGACGGTCTTGCGCGACGTAGTCCTGGGCTTGCGTCTCTGCTGGTGATTTTCCTGCTGTCACTGGCCGGATTTCCGCCGCTGGGTGGATTCTGGGCGCGATTCTTCGTGCTGGCCGCTGGCTGGGAAGCCAGTGCAGCCTGGTTGGCAATTGTGGGTATGGTCACGGTCGTCCTCAGTGCCGTCGCGTATCTGCGGGTGGTACGCTCGGTGTTCGGCTCCGATGCACTCGAACCCTATCCGGTCACGGTAGGACGTGGTACACGCTTCGCACTGATCGTCGCGGCGGTGTTCGTGATCGTGATGGGCGTGTTTCCGACACTCTTTCTGCCGCTCATCCAGACTGCTACGCAAGCCGCTGTTACGCAATAGCGTCACCCAAAGCGGGGTCTTGCAGCCACTGCAAGACCCCGCTTTGGGTAGTGTGTCCGTTGCGGCGGGAACTAACATCAACGTGTGAACGTCATTCCCTAGTAATGAGTGGAGTGATGCGATGATCTATAGAATCCTGACCGTTGGGTGTTTGATCGTGATGCTTGTGGGCTGTGGTGCGGCGAACGTGTCGGACACCCAGGCACCCGCAATGAGTTCACAGTCAGGAACAACCGCCGTTCCGATCGATACGCAATATCCGTCGCCTCAGACAGACAGTATCGATGCCTACCCGATGGCGACGTCAGCGGTTCAAGAGGTGACCTCATATCCTGCTCCGACGGTCGAGTCCGCTGACACGACGACCGCTGGCGCTGATACTGCCCAGGATGTGGTCGCAGTGTGGATGCGCTCGGGTGGTTTCGCTGGCTTCCAGGATTCGATCAAGGTTTATGCTGACGGACGGATGGAAATCGACCGCAATGGCTCGGTCACGACCGAACAGATCACGCCCTCGGCGCTCCAATCGCTGAAGGCGACGTTTGCTAGCAGCGACTGGGCGGCCTTACAACCTGAATACGGGCAGCAGTTCCCGGATGCGTTCGCCTATACCATCGAAGCGGGCGGCAAGACGGTCAAAACCTATGACGCTGCCCCGTCCCCTCCTATTCTGGAAACGGCCCTACAGCAGTTTGCCGACCTATACAGCAGCGGGCAATAGCACCGCACAGCGGACGTACATCGTTGAGTAGAGTACGTCCGCTCCGTGGTGCTGCGGTCAGACCTCGAACATACGATAGGGGCGGGCGTAGCCATGGCGTTTGAGCAGGGGTAGCGACACGTTGTAAACGGGGATACCCTTCTGGGTACGGCCTTCGAGCGTGCCGTTGCTTGCATGAGCATGAATAATCAAATCGGCTCCAGCCGTGTCGATGGCCTTTTCCATCGCCGACGATCCAAACTCTTCGAGGAGTTCCGGCTCTTCGCCCTCGACGGTTGCGAGGATCGGCGAATTATGCAGGAGGACCACGCGCCGCTCGCCCGCGGACGATTGGAGATAATGCTCGAAACGGGTCATCAGTTGTTGCTCGGCATAGCTCCACCGTCGCCGAGTGCTACTCCGAAAGCCGCCCTCTACGCCCATCGAGCCGACGAAGGTCACGCCTTCGATGTCTGTGGACGACCCTTCAAGATGATGAAATCCTGCTCGCCGCAGCGAATCATAAATCGTCGTGGCGTTACCGTCGTCGTAGTCATTGTTCCCGAGCACGGCGACGACCGGAACGGTGAACGTTCCGAGTTCGTCTAATAACACCGCGAGTTCTTCCTTCGTGCCGCCGCGCGTCAGGTTGCCTGCTAACAACAGTACGTCAGCCTCCTGGTTCACGCCCTGAAGTTGTGACGACCAGTAGCCCGCATGTGTCGCTTCACAACATATATCTCCAACTGCCGCTATTCTCATATGCCTACCTGTATCGTTTGATTTCGCTGAGCGTGACGCGGGCGAAGGCCGTCGCATCACTATGATCGATGTCCTGGTCGGTGCGCTCGCCGCGATACGCTTGCAGCGCTTGTGTGATTAGCGAGTGAAAGCGAGGCGGGATGCTCGACAGCGCCCACGTTCCGCCTTCGTCCTTTGAACAGACAAGGCCATCGCGTACATATGCGTACACCCGACAAATGTTTAGCGTACCATACACGACCATGCTATCGATCGATTCCTCCATCGTTTCGATATCGAGCCAGATCGAATCAAGGTAATCATTTCGGGGTACGGCAGGAAAAATAGTGTGTGGTGGTGGTCCGATGAGCGCGATGCCACGCTGAAGCAGAATCGTGATATGAGCAGCCAGATCCGGGTCGCTGCGGTAGGTGTCGTTCCAACGGAGCCATGCGCCGCTGCTGAGATCCTGAGTTGTCTGCTCGCGCCAACCTTCACTGTAATGGAAGTCAAAGGTGGTCGGATAGTGCCACGGCTTGAGGTCGTGCGAACGCAGGAAACTGATTTCGATGGGGAACGGCGCGTTCGATGTTTCGAGCAGGTGCTCCGCCACGCGGCGTTTTGTATCGAGGTCCATGCCATCGTGCGTAACAACGAGCACATCGACATCGCTACGTGCCGGATTAAAACACCCCATTGCCAGTGAACCATGCAGGTACACGCCGATGAGGTTCGGTCCGGTGAGCCGTTGAAGCGAATCCGCGAGCCGTAGGACCACGTCGCGCACGTCGGCGGGACAATCGTTCCACCCATACTGGTTCATCAGCTATCCATTACGGCTGCGATTGCCTGAAGGGCGGCAAGCACCTGTACCTGTGTCGCTGCCAACGTGCCGCTATTGTCGATTATAACGTCAGCTACGGCTGTTTTTTCGTGTTGCGGTGGCTGTGCCGCGATACGCTGCCGTGCATCCTCGCTCGTCATGCCGCGGCTTTCGACCAGTCGCCGCACTTGCTCGCGCTCGTCGCATACCACCACCCATACAGCATCACATATGGCAGGATACCCGCTCTCGATCAGTTTGATCGCGTCTATGACGGCGATACGGCGCGTGTTGGCGGCCTGTGCCTGTTTATCGTGTTCGGCAAGCCATGCTTTGATTAGCCATTCGGCACCACGCTTCGTTGGTGCGCCGCGTAGCGGGATGGACGATGGCTTCGAGCCGCTGCAACGCCGCCGGATCGGCGAACACAATACGTCCAAGTGCACGACGATCGATTGGTCCGTCCGGCTCCGCCAGGATCGTTGTGCCGAACGCTTCGACAATTGCATGATAGGCCGGCTGAAACGGCAGCATAACCTGCCGCGTCACCTGGTCAGCATCATTGACGACCGCTCCCTGCTCGACGAGCATCTCACTGACGGTCGATTTACCACAGCCGATGTTTCCGGTTAGACCAATTAAGTACAGGTGGGGATAGCGTCGCGACATGTCTAGGCCTCCGCCGCGACCATCGCCCAGCGGTCATAGGTGCTGAGCAATTGCTTCTCGATGTCGCTGTATTCCTTCCCTAGCTTTGTGACCTTTGCTACGTCCTCGGTCTGGGATGCTGTGTTGATTGCTTCACCGACCGCGGTTTTACGTGACTTGAGTTTTGCGATCTCCTGCTCTAGCGTTTCTAGTTGCCGTTGACGTTTGCGTACCTCGCGCTCGTCGGTTGGCTCGCGTGGCGCGCTCGTTTGCTTGACTGGTTGCTGGGCGGCACGTTTGCGTGCCTGTTCTTCGGCTGCCAGGTGGTTAGCATAGGCTGTGTAGCCACCCTCGAACTGGGCGACCGTGCCGTTTTCGACGATCCACAACTTGTCTGCCAATGCATCGACGAAGTAGCGATCGTGTGAAACGAACATGATCGAGCCTGGAAACTCCTTCAACACACTTTCGAGTGCCTCACGTGCCGCGATGTCCAAATGGTTGGTCGGCTCGTCCAACAGCAGGAGGTTAGGCGAACGCAGGGTGAGTTGCGCCAGCGCCACGCGGCTGCGCTCACCGCCCGACAGGTCGCCAACGCGCTTATATACGTCATCGCCTGTAAACAGGAAGCGACCTAGAAGCCCCCGAATTCGCTCGGTCGGCTCCAATGGCTTTAGACGGTGGACCTCCTCCAGGATCGTGTTTTCCATGATTAGTTCTTCATGGATCTGTGCGTAGTAGCCGACGGAAACGTTGACGCCGAGTGACACCTGTCCAGCGAGCGCGGGTAGTTCGTTGGTGATCGTACGCATGAGCGTGGTCTTGCCTGCACCGTTAGGTCCCATCAACGCGATGCGTTCGCCGCGCTCGATCGAGAGCGAGGGCGTGCGGACCAGCACCTTATCGCCCTGTGGCGTTCGGTAGCCCGCCGTTAGGCCGTTGCCCGTTCGTAACACGACCTCGCCAGAACGAAGTTGGGTGTTGAGGTTCAGCTTAAGTGCTTGCTGCTGCCGTGGCGCTTCGACCAGTTTGCGTTCGCTGTTGGGATTCACGCCGACCCATCCATCCTTCAAGCGGTTGAGGCGTGTTTCGCGTCCGCGTGCTTCCTTGGAACGCTGTCCAGCCTTGAATCGCCGGATGAATTCCTCCTCCTTGGCGATAAAATCCTGCTGGGCATCGTATTCTTTTTGCTGCAATGCGATACGCTCCCCTTTCAGTTGCAGGAACTTGGAATAGTTGCCGGGATAATCTTCGAGCTTGCCGAAGGCCATTTCCATCGTGCGCGTCGTCACACGGTCGAGGAAGTAGCGGTCGTGAGAGATCACCATCAACGTTCCGGGCCAGGTGCGAAGGAACTCCTCTAACCATTGCAGCGCACGCAGATCGAGGTGGTTGGTCGGCTCGTCCAGCAGCAGCAGGTCGGGGTCCTGCAAGAGTGTGATCGCTAGCGCCGCCCGCGTCTTTTGACCGCCGCTAAAAGTATCCAGCCGTTGTTCGAAATGTTCCTCGCGGAAGCTCAAGCCTTCGAGCGTGCGCTCGATCATATGCTCGGTTTCGTAGCCGCCAGCATGTTCGAAACGTAGATGCAGATCGCCGTAGCGGTCCATGCGTTCTTCCCAATCGGGATGCTCGGTATCACCCATCAGGGTTTCGAGTTCGCGTAGTTCGGTTTCCATTTCGTTGAGATGGTCGAACGCACGCTGCGCCGCCTCCATCAGCGTCAGGCCACCCTCAAACGTCACTTCCTGCGCCAGATACGCCACGCGGAGCGAACGCGCTTTGCTAACCGATCCTTCCGTCGCGTCGTCGATTCCGGCGAGGATTTTGAGCAACGTCGATTTACCAGCACCGTTTGGACCTACTAACGCTATTTTATCTCCTCGGTTGACGAGGACGTTAGCACCATCAAAGATACGTTCGGCTCCGAACCATTTACCAAGATTCGCACCGCTTAGAATAGGCATATTGATCACTCCGCGCATCAAAAAACAAAAAAGCCGTGGGCATGTGATGCGCCCACGGCTTTCGGTCAAGAAAGGTTAAGTCTAATTTAAGTGGGAAACGCTGGGCGCAAGTATCCTATGAATCGCCGCGCTAAGCCGCGATCTGAAGGTATACCTCGTTTCCAGCAATACGTTTCATTATCTATCCTTGGGCATCAATCGCCCATGCTTAATTTCCGTGGAGCAGCATAGCATATCGCTGTGATGGTTGTCAATGTGAATTTTCGACGTGGGTTTAGCTCATGATTGTACGTAGCGCCTCTGCCAAGCCACCGCTCACATCGCCTATAGGCTCAATGAGCGACAAAAGGTCGCGGAGGAGTGGATTCTTGATCGAATACATATGTCGGTATCTAGCATGGTGTGACAGGCAGTGATTCGTCTCGGACGCGGGCGTGTGTTATAGGTAGATTGTAATTGATGTGAGTTGGAATCTGGCCTGTGGAGAGCTATAACAGAGTGCCGTGGTGCACCAATATTCTGCCTAACATCTGTTCAGAATTGGGCAAAGGAGTCTGGCAGAGCGAAATGGTACCGTGCTCGCAACACGTACTATTCGAGCGAAACCGTCTACACCCTGGCTCATCTCAACGGCAATAGCGGTCGATGGCTGCACGGAGTTGGATGAAGCGCCCATGCACGTTTTCGAGCATGGCGCGGTAGCGCGACGCCTGGTAGGGACGGCGTTTCTCCGTCGCGTCGACGAGTTCCGCGAGCATTACTTGCTCCCGTTCCATGTTGCGAGAACGCTCGTCGAGATCATCGCACAGCGTTTGGGTCTGTTGCTGGTCTGCGTAGCGTGAATCGCTCAAGCAATCTGCTTGCATGGTGTTCCTTATCTGGCTGAGAAGGTATCTGAGACAAGCGCAGTATAGCACGTCTGGCTTGTGTGCAGGTGTGGTGTTCGTTCAGGCATACACACAGCCTATGGCTAGAACGTTCATTCGTCGTGCGGCTTTATACTACGGGAGGAGTGTGCGAAGCGTCAATCGACGTTACCAGCCACAGCTACCGAACTAGAGAAGGAGTGTTTTGATGAACCAGCCGACGCAATCGGTTTTGAACATTGCACCATATCTCAACGTGCAGCAAGCATATTATCCGGCGTTCATGGGCATGGGCGAACGTATCGCGTTCCTATCTACGATGACGGGTGTTCCGCAAGTCTGGACGGTCGCCTGGACGCCGTACCAGTCTGCGATTCCGTGGCCTACGCAACGGACCTTCGAGGCCGACCGCGTGATGGGGTTGTGGTGTTCGCCTGCCGCCGACGATGCACGTATCATCTTTGCGCGGGATCGTGGCGGCAACGAGAACGCGCAGTTATACGTGCTCGACGATCAGGGCGAACAACCATTGACCAGCGATTATGAACACGCCATGCATACCTTCGGCACCTGGTCACGCGATGGCTCCGAAATCATCTTCGCTGCCAATCGCCGCGATCCTTCTTGCTTCGATCTGCTGCTACATAGCGATGGGACGGAGCGCACCCTATGGCAAAGCGACGCCCCTGGGTATCTACACCATGCAACCTATTCACCAGATGGTCGTCGTGTGGCGGTGGTCAGAACTGTGTCGAGCTATAGCCACGAATTGTTCGAGGTCGATCGTGCGGCAGGAACAGCACGGAGCATCGGACCGAAAGATGTGCGCTACGAGGCGCTCGCCTATGCCGACGACGGTTCGTTGTTGGTTTTCACCGATTGGGAATCGGATTTCCTGTTCGTCGGTCGGCTCGACATCCAGACAGGCGCGATTATGCCCGTCATTACTGCCGCCTGGGATATCAACCAGATGGCGCTGTCGCCGGATGGACGTTTGCTGGCGTATGTGGTGAACGAGGACGGCATCAGCCGCGTGCATGTGCGCGATCTGGCGACCGCCAAGGATCGTGTTCCATCCCTGGGCGACGATGTGCCAGGAGTTGCGGCGTGGCTCGATGGGCAGCTTGCGTGGTCACCGGATAGCCGCCGCCTCGCGTTTTCGTACACGAGCGCCACGGCAACATCCGACATTTTAGTGTGGGATTTGGAGGGCGATACTATCAGTGCCGCCACGCGCTCGGCGCATGGCGGCTTACCTGTTCATGCGTTTACCGCGCCAGAACTGATACGCTACCCCACCTTCGACATGCGAAAGATCCTGCCTGGTTCTTCCAGCCCACCCAAAGCCCCGCTCCGGCAGTGGTGATCGTTCACGGAGGGCCGGAAGGTCAGTCTGTGCCAGCCTTTAATTTCTGGTGCAATACTTCATTGCGTGTGGGTATGCTGTCCTCGTGCCGAATGTGCGTGGCTCGACAGGCTATGGCAAGGCTTATAGCCATCTCGACGACGTGCGATTGCGTATGGATTCCGTGCAAGATCTAGCCCATGCGGCACGCTGGCTGCAAGCACAGCCGTCGATTGATTGGCGACGCTTGGCAGTCTATGGCGGTAGTTATGGCGGCTTCATGGTGCTTGCGACGCTGACCACGAACCCTGAACTATGGGCGGCGGGGGTAGATGTCGTAGGAATTAGCAACTTCGTGACGTTCCTGGAAAACACCAGTGCGTATCGACGTGGACACCGCGAGGCTGAGTATGGAAGCCTGGAACACGACCGCGAATTTCTGGAGCAGATTTCGCCGATCAACCATGTCCAGAACATCGCAGCGCCGCTGTTGGTAATCCATGGTGCAAACGATCCGCGTGTGCCGGTTGGCGAAGCCGAACAACTGGTGGCGGCGCTCGACTAGCGCGGTGTACCGACGCGGTTAATGGGTTTGACGACGAGGGACACGGCCTGGTCAAGCTCAAGAATAAATTGGTAGCATATCCGGCTGTCGCGGAGTTTCTGCACACGCACATGTGCGGGGATGCCTGAGCGCAAGAACGTGATGGTACGAGAGAAGCAGGCTCGCCGCATCATCGATGATACGGCGAGCCTGCTTCGGGTTATGTGTATTGGCTCGAAAACCTGTGGACTATTGAGGCGTAAGCCACCAGCCCAATGCTTGCGCCAATATGATTCGCCGATCGAATTGAGTTGAACGCCCGTGCGTGGGGTATTGGCGCTGACCATTTTGCCGCTGCCAACATAGATCGCGGTGTGGGTGATACCAGGTCCGGCGGTGTTCTTGAAGAACACGAGGTCACCTGCTTGCAGGTCGCTCATAGACCCGATCACTGTACCGTAGCGCGAGCTAAACTGATCGCTGGCCTTGTGGGGCAACTTCACACCGAACTTCTGATACACATACATCGTCAGACCGGAGCAATCGAACGAGTTCGGCCCACTGGCACCATACCGATACCTCTTGCCGACGAGCGTACGAGCGAAGTTGGACGCATCCGTACCACGATCCACGCTGCCTACATCTTCGGTAGGAGGCGGGGTTGGCTCGGCGGGCGGAGGTGTTTCCGCAGCGGGCGGTGGCGTCGCTTCCGGCGGCGGAGGTGTTGGCTCTACCGGCTCGTGCGTCTCGGGTGGCGGCGGTGTTGGCTCTACCGGCTCGGTTGGCGCTGGTCGGTGGTACCAGGTGGTTGTCTCGGAGGCGGCGGGTGCCGTAGTGCGGTCTGCTGGTGTCGGAACACCGGGCAGTGCTGGGAGCGTGATCGGCGGCGTAATTGGGTCGCCGAACGCGAGTGTTCCACCAACGGTTTCGATATCAGAGAAGGTGGCGGTATCGTCGATGCCGCTTGCATCGCCCACCAAGCCGACAAATCCGGCGGCTGCAAAACGAGCCGCGGAAGGCGCGACTGCATAGTCGGAGGCAATGGGACGCGAGGACGGAACGAGCAGCGATAACAGGGTTAGGCTGACGATTCCACCTGATGTGGCCCGAAGAATACGGCTGGTTGTTGAACGACGTGAGCGAACGGAACGGGAAACAGAAGACTGGTCTGTGTCCGGCGACGTGCGACAGGGCAAGCCGACTGAACGTGACATAGATTGTGTGCCTCCTGGCAGAACAGCGGACTGGGCTGAGCGCCAATAGCCTTGCGTAGAGCACATAGTCTACGTGTATGATGGAACATCTGTCCATCACCCGCGATTACTCTACCATGATTGATACTGATATGCAACTTCGTGATTCTTTTTGAACGACTATGGATATCTGACATTTTCCACAGAACCTGATGCGGTTCGTCCTGTTCGCGTGTAGTACCCTGGATATGATCGCAGAAATAGCGTACGGGTACAATGGACAGCGCAGGATGGGACCTTTCGGTTTAGCTACATTCATCTAAACAAGCGACAATACTCCTTACATGTTTAGCATGGTTTACCATGGTGATGTCACGACAGGTGAGCGTGCTGAAACGCTGGCGGACTTCGCGTCCATACAACGAGGAATGGGGAAAAGGCGTTGTCGATACTGAGTGCGAGTGATCTGACTGGTGTTCTTGCATTTTGCGGTGCTGTGATTGTGGTGATGATTGCCTGTATGATCGCACGGCGTACATCATTGCGTTCGTTTGGCGGTGCGGTGCGAACCGCGGGCAGCGCGATATTGATCGTGGTGGGCGTCGGTGTATTGTATCCCGGTGTACTTGTAATGCATCCCCAACACATGTTCGGCGCCGATCAGGCCTTGGCCCCTTTGTTGGCGCTTCTGATCTGCGTTGTTGGTGTGTCGACTGCACTCGTCGTGGTGCAGCAAAACGAAGCGACGACCCTTCGCTGGCCTCTGGCATCGTTATGCCTGGGTTCGGCACTCACATCAATCTATTATCTTGGCAATGCGGCATTCGGGCGGCCGTCGGGATCGACGCCGTTCGCGATCCTGGCGATGCTTTGTGCCACAACCCTCGTTGCCTGGGCGATGCTCGCACTTGCATTTCCGCGAACGTATCTTACGCCCCGGTTGGCATTTGCTCGATGCGTGGGCGCGGCAGTGCTGCTTTGTGGTGGCATGATCGTGCTGGATGTATGGGGCGCGGATACCTTTGCCTACGCAGAACGGGCTTCGTTCATCGATATGGCTGGCTCGGTAGGTTTATTGACTCTGATCGTTTCGGTGCTGGCGTTGCTGGCGACGCTCCTCGACCGTCATCTGATGCTGCAACGTGCCGATCTGGTCGCGAGTCAACAACTCTATCGCTCGCTCTATGATGGCAATCCCGATGCTGTGTTCACCCTGGACCTCGACGGTCGGTTCATGAGCGTCAACGCTGCGACCAGTGCTGTGCTGGGTCAACATGATCAGCATTTGCTCAATCATTCGTTTGCATCGTTCCTCGACGCTCGCGACCAAAAACGCTGGCTAAACGTATTAGACGTTGTTGCCGACGGCACGACTCGCACGCTCAACGTACACCTGGCACAGACACCCCAGCGTGTGTTGGTTGTAACCCATATTCCCCTGCTCATGGATGGACTGGTGGTGGGCATGTACGGTATCGCCAGGGATGTGACGGAGGACCACGCCGCGACGATTACGCTTGAATCCAAGGAGGCACGCTATCGTAGCGCGTTTGAATACGCGCCGGTCGGGATGGCACTGGTGAACCCTGATGGGTGTTACATTGCAGTCAATCGTGCATTGTGTCAATTGCTTGGCTACAGCGAATCGGAATTGCTCGATATGTCCTGGCTCGACCTTACACCGCCGGATGTGTATGAGGCCGAACTGGCTATCGCCCACCAGATGCTCCAGGGCGAGGTTCGCACGTACCATGGGATATTGCGTTATCGTCATAAGCAGGGACACACGGTTTGGGCGGAACGCCATATCACTCTGGCACGCGACGCGACGTATGAGCCACTCTATTTTATCTGTGAGATCGCGGAATCCTCGCCACCAGACCAACCGCCACCTGAGGAGCTATCAATATATCCCGTCGAGACGAGGCAATTCGATGACGTGTCCTCAGGACATTGCCACATCCTCCATTGGTAGTTCCTTTGAAACACTCGGCAGGGATGTACAGTGTGCTGTGTCGCTGCCCGATTGGCGTTCAGGAGCGTTGCAGGTGGAACGGCTCTTGCATGTGTCATGGGATCGCAAGGTATGCCTACTTGTGCAATCGCCTACTCATGCATTTACAATTCACACTCATTGGGTGCTTGAATGCGTTACTTCCCATAATCACAGATGCTTCGACTTTGAATTATGAGGGGCGAGCGTTATATAAATGGCAGGATCTCATTTCACAATTATGCCCTCGTTGGCTGCCAACCTCACAGGAGAGCGTGCAGACATGACCAGCGTTCAGTCGATTAAGCCGCTGATTCTCATTGTCGATGATGATCGTGCCATGCGCATGCTGTTGCGACGAGTGATGGAGCAGGAAGGCTACCGCGTGGCCGAAGCGCCTGATGGTGCGCGCGCAGTGGAAGCCTTTCGTGAACTGCGTCCAGACATCGTGTTGATGGATGGCGTTATGCCTGTCATGGATGGCTTCGATGCATGCGCGCATCTGAAAAGGGAACCCACTGGCGTCCAACACTCCGGTATTGATGATCACCAGCCTCGACGATAATGTGTCGGTCAACCAGGCGTTCGCCGCCGGTGCCAGCGATTTCGTGACGAAGCCGATCCATTGGGCGGTGCTGCGCCAGCGTGTGCGGCGCTTGCTGCGGGCACGGCATGCCGAGGAAGGCATGCGAGAAAGCGAACGGCGCCTGGCAACGCTGTTGAGCAACCTTCCAGGCATGGCGTATCGTCGCGCAAACGATACTTTGTGGACGATGACCTTCGTGAGCGAAGGTGCCGTGGAACTGACCGGATTTCGAGCCGACCAACTGGTGTCGGAGAACGGTATCCCGTATGCGGAACTGATCAATCCCGACGACCGCGAGGTTGTTCACAACGATGTACAAAACGCACTCCGCGACCAGCGCGCGTATCAACTCACCTATCGTATCATGTGCGCGAGCGGCGAGGAAAAATGGGTCTGGGAACAGGGACGCGGTGTGCTGTCGCCGGAAGGCACGCTCGTAGCATTGGAAGGTTTCATCACCGATGTGACTGAGCGCAAGCTTTTTGAAGAACAGTTGTCACATCAGGCCTTCCACGACCGTCTGACCAACCTGCCCAATCGCGCGTTATTCATGGATCGTCTGGACCATGCACTCGCACGGGCGGCACGACGAGATAATTCTGTTGCCTTGCTGTTCATGGACCTCGATCATTTCAAAACCATCAACGATACGCTCGGTCACAAAGCAGGTGACCAGTTGTTGCAGGGCGTGGGCATTCGTCTGCAAGAATGCTTGCGTCCAGGTGATACTGCTGCACGCTTTGGCGGTGACGAATTTACATTGCTGCTGGAAGATATTGTCGGCGTACAGGATGCTGTACAGGTCGCCGAACGCATCGCCGAAAAGCTCACAGCGCCCTTTACACTCGAAGGTCACGAACTGTTTGTAACGACCAGCATTGGCATCGCGATGAGCGGGTCAGGTCCAGGAGCGACCGGACGATTTGTTGCGCAATGCCGACATGGCCTTGTATGAGGCGAAATACAAGGGTAAGAATCGCTATGCAGTGTTCGACCCGCGTATGAACTCGCGCACTTGGGAACGCCTCGAACTCGAAACCGATTTGCGGCGTGCACTCGATAGCAATGAGTTTTCTCTCGCCTACCAGCCTGTTCTCGAACTCGAAACCGGCATTGTTTCCGAAGTCGAGGCGCTATTACGCTGGGATCATCCCAAGCGTGGGGTTTTGCAACCAGCACAATTCTTGCCGCTCGCCGAAGAAACCGGCCTATTGATCCCGATTGGTATGTGGGTGCTCCACCAGGCCTGCCAGCAGGCCCAGGAGTGGCGCAAACGTAATACGGAAGGACCAGGCTTTGCCGTCAGCGTTAACTTGTCGGCGCGCCAATTCCGGCATCCCATGCTGGTCGAGCACATCGCACAGATTTTGAAAGAAACGCAACTCGAATCGCGTCTATTGAAGCTAGAAGTCGCCGAATATGTGATGATGGAGCATGTCGATAGCACGGTTGGTGTGTTGCGTGAACTCAAAGCATGGGCGTTCAGATCGCTGTCGATGATTTCGGCACGGGCTTTTCCGCGCTTGGTTCACTCAAGCGTTTTCCACTCGATACGCTCAAGATCGATCGTTCGTTTGTGCACGGGTCTTGGACGTAATGCCGAAGATAGCGCAATCGTGCGCGCGGTAGTGGCCTTCGCAATGGCGCTTGGTGTCGATGTGATCGCCGAAGGTATCGAAACTACCGCACAGTTGCGCGAACTGCGTGATCTCGGCTGCCGCTATGGACAAGGCTTTTACTACGTCAAACCATTGGCAGTCGATGCCATCGACGAACTTAGTGCAACGCGGCGTATTCAGGGGCAAAATTATGGTCTATTGTAGAAGCCGCACATGCATAATCGTGCCGAAGGTGACGAAGGAGCTTGGTGGGAATGGCGCGGATTCTGATCGCAGAAGACGATGCAAATATTTATAGGTTGATCAACGTCCGCCTCAAGCACCTTGGGCATGAAATTTCTTGGGCGTCTGATGGCGATCAAGCGGTTGTGCTCGCACGGGATGAATGTCCTGATGTGATGCTGCTCGACGTGATGATGCCGATTGCAAATGGTTTCGAGGTGCTACGCCGCATCAAGACGGATTCCAGTACAGTCCAGATTCCTGTGATCATGGTCACGGCACGCGGGCAAGAGCAAGATATGGCGGAAGCCATTCGTGATGGGGCACATAGCTACGTTGTGAAGCCGTTCAACTTTCCTGTACTGATCGAGCACATCAAGGATGCGCTCGATCAGTAGGGTGCTCCTGCGGCGCGACACATCTCGCTGGCCGCGAATGATGGTTGCTGGCATCGTATACATGCACAGGCACCCGTATGTCACCTCGTGCTGATTGTTGGTTCCAGACGCGACGCGATAGCCCATGCCTCATCCCAGGTTGCCTGCGTCGCCGTTCCACCAATGCCGCGTGTACTCAGACTGCCACATGCGGTCGCGACAGCGATGGTGTCGGGCAGTGACAGACCCTTTGCGAGGGCCGCAATGAAACCCGCGTCGAAGCTATCGCCCGCGCCCGTCGTATCGACGGGGTTCATCGCTGGTGGTAGCACGGCGACGCGCTTTGTCCCCTGCATGGCAAGTCCACCTTCCGCGCCAAGTTTGACGCCGACAGTTGGTATCTGCCGTGCCAACTGCTCTAGCGCCGCGCCAGGATCGTCGATGCGAGTAATGTTGCACGCCTCGGCACGGTTCGGCAAAAACACATCGGTTTCTGCCAGCACCGCCTGAATTCCACTATCCCATTGTTCGGCGGGATCCCAATTTGTATCGAGTGATGTGATCGTGCCAACCGAGCGTGCGTAGCGGTAGAGTTCCGGCAGACTTGGTTGTAGCGAGTGCTGCAAATAATAGGCTCCTGTGTGAAGGAAACGGCTCTGAGCAATCAGATCGCGATCGATCTGTTCGACACGTAGCGCGGCGATCGATCCAAGGTAGGTAAGCAACGCACGGTCGCCATCAGGCCGCGACAGTAGCACGGTGATGCCGGTACGAATAGTTGGGTCAACGATCACGTGGGTTGTATCGACGCCAGCCGCAGCTAATGAATCGAGCATGAACGTGCCGAACGCATCGTCGCCGACCACGCCAACATAGGCGGTCCGAAGTCCCAGTCGTGCGGCTCCGCTGGCAAAGATCATCGAGGAACCACCAGGAACCAATTGTGCGTCGTCAACAAGTTTCTCGGTTTGTCCCCAAACTGGTTGTGCATCGCCTGTCAAAATAAGGTCGACATTAATTTCGCCTAGTACGACGAGATCATAGGTGCGTGCGGTCATTCAAAACTCCGTTGTCGTTAGTGGGCAAGCTCGTTCGCGTTGAATCGTGCGCTATTGTAGCGCACGGTTCGTTCGCCGTTGCATGGTAGACTGATCTGCCGAGGAGGGTCGTGATGGCGACACAAAGCTGGAAGCATCATGAAACGATCGTGAACGGCGTTCGGCTGCATTACGTCGAGGCTGGTGAAGGGCCGTTGGTGGTGCTGCTGCATGGCTTCCCGGAATTCTGGTGGAGTTGGCATCGTCAGATTCCGGCGCTTGCGGCGGCTGGCTTCCGCGTGCTCGCGCCCGACATGCGTGGCTACAATACCTCAGAAAAACCGCAGGGTGTGGGTTCCTACGACATTGATACGCTCGCTGCAGACATCGCCGGGCTCCTGCGTACGTTTGGCGGTGCAGACGGTGGCTACCTGGTGGGGCATGATTGGGGCGGTGTTGTGGCATGGCACACGGCGGCGATCTATCCTGAGCTCGTTCGCAAACTGGTCATCCTCAACGCGCCCCATCCCGCACGCTTCAGGGAACTCTTGCGTGAGACGTCGGCTCAACGCCGCAAAAGTTGGTATGTG
>CAWAJS010000008.1:0-72582 GCA_963782315.1 uncultured Chloroflexia bacterium | reverse complement strand
AATCCCCGCAGTTCCCCGCGTGCGGCACATTTCCTTGAACTTGAAGGTGGAATACTAGGTCCGTTGACGCAAGTTGGCGCATTTACAATCAAGCGGATTCGACTCAATCGTCCGCCACTTATAGCTTACCGTACGCAGCGGCGAGACCAGGAGCAAATCAGATTGGCGCTTGTGCGCTATCGTGAGCTTTTGAAGGTGCAAGAGCATCTCCAGACGCATGTCGCAACACTATTAGATGAACAGAGCAGGTTACTGGCTGAGCAACAAACGTTGCTCAGATTACTTTTGGCCAAGATCGAAGGGTCATGACGAATATTGCTTAGGCTGATCTGGTGTCATTGGTCGTAAGGGGCACAAATAGATGGCAGAAATGAAACGTGTGGTGATAACAGGAGCGACGGGGTTGATCGGGACGGCTTTGTCAACGGCTCAAAGAACGTGGCTATGCGGTCGTGGTATTTTCACGCGACCCGAATGCAGCGCGACAGCAATTGCCCGGCATGGCTGAGTATGTCGCGTGGACTGCCTCCACCGAGGGACCATGGGCCAGCGCTATCGACGGCGCATTCGGAGTGGTGCATCTCGCGGCGGCGACCTTGCCGACAAGCGGTGGACCCCGCAACGGAAACAGCAAATTCTGGACAGTCGAGTAGCGGGAACGCATGGCATCGTCAACGCGATTGGAGCGGCGACGATCAAGCCGTCGGTTCTCATCAGCGCTTCGGCAATCGGATATTACGGGCCGCGCGATGCGACCCCATTGGACGAAGATGCGCCGCGCCTGGCGGCGATTTTGCCGCCACTGTGTGTATCGCCTGGGAGCAGGAGGCACGTCGTGCCAAAGAGTTCGGGGTACGGACCGTAGTGCTTCGCACCGGCATCGTCCTCGATCCGTCAGGTGGGGCGTTACAAAAACTGCTGACCCCGTTTCGCTTGTTCGTCGGCGGTCCGTTCCTGCCCGGTACACAGTGGATCTCGTGGATTCATCCCGACGACGAGATTGGAGCGATCATCATGGCACTTGGAGGATGAACGATTACACGATGCCGTCAACCTGACCGCGCCCCATCCTGTGACGAACCGCGATCTCGCGGCAACGTTGGGTAAAGTCCTCCGTCGTCCGTCGTGGCTGCCGGTACCACAATTCGCGCTCAAATTGGCGGTGGGCGAACTCGCCACGATGCTGATCAACCGGGCAGCGAGTCGTACCACGCAAGCTCGAAGATTCGGGCTATACTTCAAACACCCGACGCTGGAAGGCGCACTACGAAATGTGCTTGGATCGGGCTGATGGATGCTGGCGTCGGGAACGATGGAGCAGACGCGAAAACCTGGATGTTGGTCATGAACTTGCAGTACTGGACTCGCGAAGTTAGCGCTGAAGGAGCATTCATGACGAATCCTGGTGGCCCGATAATTACCCTCAATAATGGGGTGGAAATCCCGCAAGTGGGTCTGGGCGTGTTTCAGACCAAGGAAGGCGCGGAAGTTGAAACGCGCGGTCAATGGCGCGCTTGAGGCTGGCTACCGCTCGATCGATACCGCTGCGATATATGGTAACGAAGTGGGCACTGGAAACGCGATCAAAGCCAGCGGTATTGCCACGCGAAGAGATCTTCATCACGACTAAGCTATGGAACGCCAACCATGCCTACGACGATGCGTTGCGTGCGTTCGACGAAAGTCTCGAAAAGCTTGATTGTGGCTATATCGACCTGTACCTGATCCACTGGCCGCTGCCGATGTATGGGCTATACAATGAAGCATGGGCGGCGATGGAAAAGCTCTATGAAGACAAGCGTGTGCGTGCCATCGGCGTTTCCAACTTCAAGCCAGCCCATCTGGAGAATCTGCTCAAGACGGCCAAGGTGGTGCCTGCGGTCAACCAGATCGAGTTGCATCCGATGCTCCAGCAGAAAGAAACCCGTGCATTCTGCGACGAACACGGCATCGTGGTCGAGTCGTACAGCCCCTTGATGCAGGCGGGAGAAGCGATGGAGCATCCGGTCATCGCCGAGCTCGCCAAAGCCACGGCAAGTCGCCTGCTCAGGTCATATTGCGCTGGCATGTACAAAACGGCTTCATCGTGATCCCCAAGTCGGTCAAAGCCGCGCGCATCCAGGAGAACTTCGACCTGTTTGACTTCGAACTTTCCTCGGAAGATATGCAGCTATCGAAAGCATGGACGTGGGCAAGCGTATCGGCGCGGACCCGGATACTGCAGCTTTCAAGTAGGTGTTGAGTGTTGAGGGCTACGCGTAGAAGCGAGCCAACATAAGGCAGAATAGCGACGTTCAGAGCGATAGGTAATTACCGCTCTGAACGTCGCTATTCTTTTAGGATCTGCGCGGCAATTTGGTCGAGGGAACGTACGTTGTCGTGTCGTATTGCATTGACAGCTTCATCGGGTGTGAGACGCGCTAAGGTGTGGTCGAGCAGGTGGCGCGCCTTAGCGCGTGTCTCGTGGAAGGATGCGGCATGCTCGACGACGACCGTCAATTGCTCGACGGCACCGACCGGCTCGTTCTCCTGGACGAGCACTGCAAGATTGTAGAGTACCTCCAGCGCGACAGTTACGATCTGTCGCTCCACAGCAATTGCCAGTGCATCTCGTAGATATGTATGCGCCTGTGATGGGTCGCCTGCGAGGGCCGTCGCGCGTGCGACATTCACCAAAACGGTCGCGACGGTCGATTCGTCGCCGAGCGTGCGAGCGATCGTCAGGGCCTCGTGGTGTTGGTGACAAGCCTCCGCGACCTTCCCAAGCGCTTCAGCGATCGTGCCGAGTTGATCGAGGGCATGCACCTGGATGTACTGATCGCCAAGCTGACGGGCGATCGACAGACTATGGTGCAGCATACGTCGGGCCTCATCAAATTCGCCACGATATGTCGCGAGGGTGGCGAGGTTGCTGTAACAAAGCGCGACGCCACGCTGTTCGCCGATCTCACCAAAGAGTGCCAGGCTACGCTGTCCAAAACCCCAGCCAGCCGCATAATCACCCGTGTCGCCGTTGAGGGTGCTAAGTTGATACATCACATACGCCATGCCGCGCCGATACCTGATCTCCTCGAAGATCGTCAGACTCTTGCTATATAACTCTCTCGCTTCACCATAACGCCCCTGGGCGCAAATCAGTGCACCCAGGTTATTCAGCACTCGCGCCAGGGTCCGTCGATCGCCGATCTCCTCGCAGAGCGCGCGGCTTTCCTGGAGTCGTGCGATTTGCTCGTGCACGGTTCCGACGAGTCCCAGGTTGGTGAGTACAGCCGCCAGGTTCCACATATCATGGAGTTCGCGATAACATTGTGCGCTTTCCTCAAAGAGTAGACGCGCTTCGGTATAGCCCCCCAGATCGTAGATTACATACCCTAGATTATCCGAACAGAACGCTAATTCACGCAGGTCGTGGTGTTGTCGAGCCGCATGGAGGCTGTGCCGCAGTAAGTCACGGGCCCGTTCGTAATCGCCGAGCCGGTGGAGTAGGACGGCCTGCCGAGCGAGCAACTTGTCCACGAGCCGTGATGATGTATCGGGCTCAGGAATTGCTGCGAAACGTGTACTCGCAGCAGTGAAGGCATCGACCCCTTCCTGAAAGCGATTGCTCATTTCATAATAATGATAGTAACCATCTAAGGTTAGGTCGATCGCGTCGGCATCGGCACGCTCGATGCCCCATTGCCAGGCATGACGCACATTCTCGAGTTCTGCGTCAATTGCCTCCAGGGCTGCTTGCTGATCCAGGCCGTGTAGACGCTGCCTTTGTCGGTCAAGTAAGGTTGCGACCCATCGCATGTGACGATCACGTGTGGCGACATAGTCTTCTGAGAACATGCCGAGTTTTTCTTCGGCGTACTGGCGTAGGAGTTCGTGTACGCCGTACCGTCCCGAGCGTGCACGATAGAGCAACGACTTGTCCGCGAGTGCCGCGAGCAACGCTGTGCCTACGATGGCATCGGCGGCTTCACGGTCGAATCCGCCCCGAAATACTGACGCACGTCGAAACGCTGTCTGCTCCGCCGGAGAAAGCAGTTGCCACGAATATTCGAAGGTCGCACGCATGCTACGCTGGCGCTCAGGGATGTTGCGTACCGTCGTCTGTAGAAAGTCTTCATTGCGCGCCATTTCGCGTGCTATCTCAGCGCAGGTATGTGCACGCATGGCACTGGCCGCGAGTTCGATTGCCAGTGGTAAACCACCGGCTAATCTACAGATCATGTGTATATGTTGCCATTCCGAGTGCTGCGGGTCGAACGAGGGCTGGATCTGGCGTGTACGATCCACAAACAGACGCAGTGCTCCCGCGTTTTCCAGCTCGGCATCGTCGGACGGTAATGGTAATCCTTCAAGTTCGATCAGCCATTCTTCCTGGAGTCTCAGCCGCTCGCGTGATGTGACCAGCAGTTTGACCTGTGGCGCACTTCTCAGAATATCCATAACCAGTGACGACCCTTCCTCGACAAGCTGCTCAAAGTTATCAAGCACCAACAGCAATTCTTTGCCACGCAGGTAATCGATAAGTTGCGCGGCCGGGGCAGTCGCTCGTTGGAAGGTGAGCCCAAGTGCTCCCGCGATCGTTGGTACGAGCAGATCGGCCGAAGTAACTGGGGCGAGTAAAACAATGGCCACGCCATGCAAGAAGCGTTGCTGGTGATCGATGGCGACCTGCAGTGAGAGACGACTTTTGCCAACCCCGCCTTGTCCGAGGATCGTAATCAGTCGATCCTGCGGATTTGATAACTGTTGCCGGATCAGCATCCGTTCGGCATCACGTCCCACAAACGATGTCGCAGGAAGAGCGATCGGTCGTGGTTTCTCCGCTTGTGAAGCCAGGATACGCTCGTAAAGCTCCGTCGTTTCAGGCATCGGCTCGATACCAAGTTCGTCAGCCAGGACACGTAGGCAGCGCTGATATTGTGCGAGTGCGGCCTGCGGTTGACCAGAGTGTGCCAGAAGCAGCATCTGCTGGCGATGCGCTTCCTCACGCCAGGGATCGACCGCAAGCAGATGCTCGCTTGCACGAATCGCCGCCCTATAATCATCGTATAGCGTATATTGAATGACCAGGTTGTGGAGGCCGTGCAAGGCTAGTTCGCGAAGTTGTTCCTGGCGCGTCAGGGCCCATTCCTCGAATGTGGGTGCATCGCGCACGGTGAAACCAGCCAGAAAATCGCCCTGGTAACGATCGAGCGCATGTTGAAGTAGCATGAGCGTTTCGGGAGAAACCTTGCTGCCCGATCCATCGAGTAGCGTGGGTGCTCCCGCAGCACACGCTCAAAGTCGATGACGTCGACATTGTGCGGCGCAGTGGTGTCGAAGGCGACAGTTGTACGGGTGATTAGCAGATGTGAACCCACCAGACGTCGAGGTTGGCGAGCGCCTGTCGTAGGTTTGTCGCGGCGGCTGTTTCGGATTGTTCACCCCAGAATAGTGTCGCGAGCACCGGACGGGACTGCTCCTTCCCTGTCACCACAAGATAGCACAGTAGCGCCTGGACCTTGCTCGAAACGAAGCCGGTCACAGGCATACCATCCTGTGTTATCCGTAGACCGCCAAGGAACTCGAGATTCAATGAAGCGACCATCTTCGACCTCATGACATGGGTGAAATGAGTATAGCATCCGTTAAAATGGATGAGATTGTCTTCTTTGCTAGTGCTTATCGGTTGGAGTGTATGTTCGCAGGTGCCGATATACCACAGAGCGCAGAGCGCAAAGCGAAGAGCGCAGACAATGAGATCCTGGTGATTGCATTGAGCAAATGTGGACGGTTACCGGTTGTCGTAAGACATTGGAAGGGGTGGTTCGTCACGCATCAGGGCGCGGCGGCCTGATGTCGTCGACCGTCATGGCCTGAGGGCGGAATACCAGCCCTGCACAAGTCGCCGCGGCGCCCCTACATTTACTCAATGCTATTGCTTCTGCCCGATTTCCCGCAATACCAAACACCAAACCCCAAAACCCAATAGTCTTCTACCGAATGTGCTGAGCGAAGAACTCGACCATGCGTGGCAGGTAGACGCCGTTGCCGGTGGCGGTGAACGAATGTGGCTCTCCCGCGTACTCGAACCACTCGACTGGCTTTCCAGCGGTTTCGAGGCCGATACGCAGGTCTTCCGGCCACTTGCGTGGCACTGTTTCGTCGTTGGTGCCCCAATGGATCTGGACCGGAGCCGTCACGTATTGCAGAGATGGCAGTGGCGAAAGTCGCTCGTAGAGATCTGGTCCTTCTTCAGGCAACACCGGCCATTCCACACGGTCGATCGTGCCGCCACGACTCTGAGCGCGTTCGACGCGGAACTGGTAATCCTCGACGATGTTTGATGAGGCTGGGGCATAAATCAGCGCAGCGCCGATCTGATCGCTGACCACGATCGCCTTCGAGGTGATCGCGCCGCCGTTGCTATGACCCCACATACCGACTTTGCCCGGCTTGGCCGATGGAAGCCGCTGCGCCATTGGGATAGGTTAAGCGTGTCGATGACATGACCCGCCCTGAACTGGTTTGGGCATCGTCTGAGCCCGCGTGCGAACGGAAGTCGGGTGAGAGCGTCATGTAGCCGCGTTCGGCCAGATAATCCGCCGCGAGCTTGGTGCCATTGCCGGTCTGGTAGGCATCCAGCGCGTAGTAGCCGTGGTTGAGGATCACGACCGGAAACGGTCCATCGCCGCGTGGTCGGTTGAGCATGCCGGTGAGTCGTAACCCATCGCTGGGATAGGCGATCAGATAGCGTGTGAAGTTTTGCGCTTCTTCCAGGGTTTGGACGATTTCGATCTCGCCCTCACCATATGTGCGAGTGCGTAGCCCTTCGATCGTGTATTGCGCATACTCTGCCCAACGGTCAGGCGCTGCCGTCGCCGCTTCCGCGACAGTGGTTACCGCAGGATCGACGGCGACTGCCGATGCACTGGCTGTTGCTGGTTCTTCGGCGGTGTCCGCAGTCGCGGATTCTTCGGCAGGTTCGACAGCGGTGGTCCCTCCGACTGCAGTCACGGATTCCACGGCCGCGACGGTTGCCACTTCGCTCCCCAGGGGCGCGACGTCCGTGCTTTCCATCGTCGAATCTGGGGCACTTGTCCCCATCATCGCTGTGCTCGCGGTGGCCGATTCTGCGGTGGTCGCCATGTCGGGGCCAGCAGTTGCTGGTTCAGCCGTGCTTTCGAGCGGGAGCGTCGTCGGTTCTGTGATGGCAGCGGTGCTCACCGCATCGGTGGGAGCTACGACAGCGCTACGCGTGGTCGGTGGGCTGAGATCAGCCGCACTATCGCCGCCACATGCTGCGAGTACGGCGGTCAACGCGAGTACGCTAGAAAATCTGAAATACCATGTTTTCATCCTGGTCCTCCTACGGTCAGAATACCAGAATCGGGGATTTTGGATTGGATGGTGGGTATTGGGTGTTGGGGCTCATGGTATATAGGACGTGAAAATCATGGGGACCGCAGCAATGTAGCGGCGCAATTGGCACCCACATAGACATCCTCATGTGTGGCGTATCTAAGTGCTGCGTAAGTCGCATCGCGCGATATAAATGAGGTGCCCATTGCGCCTCACCGTCGTGTGCATCGGGTGACGTAATGGCGATTTGTGTGGCAACGTTTGCGTAAACAATGCGTACCGGGGTGACAGGCATGGGCGCAATGGGCACCACATATGCCGAACGTGTCGCCGGTCAAGTGAACCTGTGGATGCGCAACCGTCGTCGTGGTTGTCATGGTGCCAATTGACGCCCCTACAGGGGATGGTGGATCCATAGCCACAGGGTGCCAATTGATGTCCCACATCTCTATAGCATCAACAGGCCACGGCGGGCGGCGAGGGTCACGGCCTCGGTACGGCTGGCCGCGCCGAGTTTGGATAGCACGGCGCTGACATGGAATTTGGCGGTGTGTTCGCTGATGCTGAGTTGTGTCGCGATGGTTTTGTTCGGCAAGCCACGGGCAAGCAATTGCAGGACTTCTGTTTCGCGCGGGGTGAGCGGTTCGTCACCGGGCGTGCGCTACTGGTGCGTGCCATCGGTCATCGCCCCAACCTCAGACAGCAAGGTTGGGTCGATCACGGTCAGTCCTGTAGCGACCGTTCGCACGGTCACGACGAGTTCTTCGGCGTTGGCATCCTGCGCCAGATAGCCGCGTGCTGCCATGTCGTGGTGTTACGGATATGGCTGGTGTCGGCACCAAGCACGACGATGCCGAGTTCGGGAATGTGCGAAAGGAGGGTATCGAAGATCGCCTGACCGCTCGCGCCATCGACGATGGCGAGGTCGGGTCGTAGAGGCCATGGATCGAGCAGATCGTCCGCGCCCGCTCCCTCCCACACGACTTTTATATCGTCGAGTTGCAGCAATGCACGCAGACCTGCCCGTACGCTTGGATACGGTGAAATGACCAGAACGTGAATCATCAGACCGCCGTTTGCATGGTGGGAACGAACGTAAATGCGCGCGCCTCGTTCCCGCGCATGACGTTGAGAAAGATTGGGGCAACCCCATTCCAATGTGCGAGTCGACTCCGTAACGCCTCATCGTCTTCGACGTTTTCGCCGTCGAAGTCAAGAACAATGTCGCCCTGCAAGACCCCCGCCCGTTCCGCGGGACTGCCTTCATCGACTGCTGTCACCAGTAACGCACCACGTGCTGCCCGTTCGCGCGCACGTGTACCGTCAGTGTTGCCAGCCCCAGATAGGGACGGCGGCTACCGACTGGCAATAGGAAGGACTTGAACGATCGCTGTAGGAATCGCCAACGCGATGCCAGTTACGGACCGATCATCGCGTTGACGCCCAGTATATGACCTGCTGCGTCCGCCAGCGGACCGCCGGAATTGCCAGGAGCCAGCACCACATCCGCCTGGATCATGTCGCGCAGTCGTGTTTGGCCGTCGATCGTCACCTGACCCGCTCCGGTGACGATACCTGCTGTGACGACGCCGCGCATCCCCATCGGGTTGCCTACCGCCAGCACGACCTGCCCGACGTGAATTCGCGCCGAGTCACCAGGCGGTGATCGCCGGGAAGTCGCTTGCGTCTATACGCAACGCGGCCAGATCATGCCGTTCGTCGCGAGCAACCACTTTGCCGCGATACTGTGTACCATCGCGCAGGGTCACCTGGCCTGTTCGCCGCGCACAACATGACTATTGGTCACGATCAGTCCATCGTGCTCCCAGATGATGCCCGATCCCGAACCGGGGTTGCTTTCGATCAGCACGACGCTTTGGAGCAATCGTGCTGCTACATTGGCGGCGTCGTCGGAAACGCCAGCGGTCGTAGAAAAAGCTGAAAGTGCCATGTCGTTGCTTTCTGTATACAGGTATAGGAATGACCGACGGTCATTCCTATACCTAAGAGAATATGGGTACGTTTGTGTCGAAGCGACCGCTACTGCACCTTACGAACGCTGTCCAAATTGGACGCTCCAATCCCGAATCTCGCCGCCACGCACGATCTTAAATGTGCCTGATGTTCCGACTCGGCTGCTGGATAGCTCCTGCAACAAGTCGTCGGTATCGTTGAGTTGCTTGCCATCGATCGAAAGCAGGATGTCGCCGATCAATAAACCTGCTTTCTCGGCTGGGCCGTCGGTTCGACGGCGATCAGCATCAGGCCCGTTTCCTGGTTGTTATCGGTTTGAGCGCGTAGCGAGGCGGGTAGACCGACCGATTGGGTACCAACGCCCAGATAAGCTCGCTTGACACCGCCGCTCAGAAGTTGATCGACGATGCCCGTCACGATGCCTGCCGGAATGGCAAGCCCCGCGCCCTGGCTCAGCGTCCAACTGTTGATGCCGACGACACGTCCGGCGCTGTCGATCAACGGACCGCCTGAAAAGCCGGGATACAGCGTCGCGTCGGTGCGTACGAAGCGTTCGATCTGCGAGCCACGCGATGTGCGCCATTGGCCGCCCAGGGCGCTAACAATGCCGAGTGACGCCATGACGCCCGCCGGACCAGGACGTCCCACCGCCAGCACCAGGTGTCCGACGCGCACATCGCTATCATTGGCGCGTTGGGCGGCGTGCAGGTCCGTTGTATCGATCTTAAGCAGCGCAAGGTCGCTGCTGGTGTCACGGGCGACGAGTTTCGCCGTTAAGTTGCGACCGTCGCCCAGCCCGACCGGGATATCTTCCTCGCGTTCGATGGTGTGGTCCGAAGCGACGATATAACCGTCGCTGGTCCAGATAATGCCGCTCGAACCGTTGCCACGTCGGGCTTCGATGCGCACGACTGATGCACTGATCGTTTCGACGGCGTTCGCCAGGTTGGTAGAAAAGTCTGTGAGGGCGCCTGTTGATTCGTCCATTGTATGCTCCTTAAAACTGTGGTCGTGTTCTAGGATAAGCATACGCCGTTCGGCCCGCGGCGGTACCAGTCAAGTGGGTAGGTTCGAGCTACTATCAATCTGACCAGGGATGAGTGCCGCGAGCGCCCGGAAGCCGTTATGCGATTGATGAACCGCGTCCGCTCGTAGCTGTTCGAGTTGCTCGAACGTCAGTCCATGCTGGCGGGCGACCTCGGCGGCGTAAGACTGACCGTCCGGCGTACCCGCTACGATGCGGAATGTGCCGCGCACATGCTCGTCCATGGTGACGGTCTGAGCGACCAGGCTGATGATCGTGCGATCCTGTGGGCCGCGTGCGTTCAGCTCGGGGATCGCGAGTGCCAGTTCGTGCAGGTGGGTGACTGAGCACCACACGCGTTCCCAGCAGTTGAAAGGCACGCACGATGTCGGTTGCGATGTACAAGGCGTCGCGCTCAGAGGTGCTGGTAAGCGGTTCATTGAGCAGTACGAGTGAAGCTGCTGTCACTTCGGCGAATATACGCCGTAAGCGTTGCACCTCCTCATCCAGCCGCCCCGAGCCCGGAGGTCGGCTTCGGGCAATGGAAAGTGCGTCCAGATACCGTCGACGGGGCTGATGCGGGCGCTACTGCCAAGTACCCGCAATCCGCATTGCGCCAGCAACTGTGCCTGCCCGATGGCACGGCAAAAGGTGGTTTTGCCACCCCGGTTCGGTCCCGTCACCATCAACGTGCGGCAACCAGGCGCGAAGACGGCATTATTAGTAATTACTTGTGCGGCTAGCGGTTCCACTGCTTGCGTATCGTCCCACGCAGAGCGTGGCATCAATTGAAGCGTAAGCGTTGTATTTGCCAGGTCATGCACTGTGAAAGCGTATTCGTCTACTGGGGCGATTTGCGGACGGCACAGGTGAAGCCCAGCCAGTTCGAGTTTGCGCGCCAGCGCTGTAGCACCGAGCCAGAAGGCGAGCTCTCCTTCCAGGGCGGCGAGTGGTCCGGTATTAAGGTCGCGGTAGCGTGCCAGTGCCTTGGTCAATGGTGCGGTCACGCCTTCCAACAAGCGTTGCAGTTCCTTGAACAATTGGCTGTCGCGACGGATCGGTGCCGGACCTGCACTTAGCAATGGCGTTATGCCGCTGGGTGTGCCGTCTGCGGAACGCGGCAATAGCCGCCCAAGCAGGGTGCGCGGCCCACGAAACTGGAAACGGTTGAGTTCGACAATGGTCACGGATTCGGGCTGTAAGTCGCGTCCGAGATTGAGCCCGATGGTCACGCTGGATGCTTCGCCGGTGATCTCGCGCAGTGCTGGCAACTCGTCGCGGAGTGCTACGACGTCGTCGCTTGCCGCGAGCATCGCGACCGAAGCACGTAATGTGCGTAAACCTTCGGATAGGATGTGTGTCGCGTTTGCGAGCGATTCGTGCAAACGGTCGATGCAATCAACATATAGATCGAGTTCGCGCAATCGAGCCACGATCGTGCCGAGCGGCGATTCGTCGGGCCAGTTCGTGTTGACCTGTCCCTGCAGCGCCTGGAGCTCAGGGAGGAGCCCTTCCAGTGCTGTCGTCAGCGCGGGAGACGCGAGCAGGTCATCCATAATATCTTGACGATAGTTGATCACCAGTGGGTTCGTCGGAAGCTGGCTGAGGATTGCGCGGATATGACGATCATGACGATGATCGAGATCGAGCGCACGCACGATGTGGTCGAGCGCGAGATCGGTCGCGGCTGCGCTGTTCAGCGGTACGCTGTGATGTGCGTCGAGTGTGGGAGGCCATAACAGGCTCATCGGCCAGGATGGGGTTGGTGGACCGGAGGGCTGGACTTCCATTGTCATCTCGATGCTTACGACGTCTACAATTCTCATCGAGCATGATAACATCGTTCGGACTATGGAGTGGGCTAATACATCGGTAAGCGTTCGACCACGGTGATACCGAGGAGCATCGCGTGCAGGCGTGCACGTAGAGGAGGTCTTCCGAGGACCAACATCCGACGCACACGACCATCGCGATCTTGAACGAGGACCCCACGTCGCATCCACATCTGGGGCCAGAATGATTTGCGCTCCATCGTTTTGCTCCGTCTCATACCCGACAGTGTACAAATGACCAATGAAGATTGTGTTTCTACAATGTTAAGACGTGGTGAGCCTTACGCGTTCTTTCTTTCTGGAATGCGTGCAACGAGGGATTGGGTGTAGCGAATGATGAGCAGGGTGGGATGAAACGTTTGTACCGCAATGATGAGTGATTGGTTGCACGGTTCGTGCTGTACTTGATACGGCCCGTCAGGCGATGATCGTGTTGTGCCGTTGAAGGGGAAGTAGATGGACGAGATCGCCGGGGCGTATCAGTATTATCTCAGGCACGAGCGTGAGTTTTGGGTGGCGATGTCGACGCACTTGCGGCTGAGCTTCTCGGCGCTTGCGATCGCTGTTGGTCGTTTGTATCCCTCTGGGCATCTGGGCTGCACGCAAGCGATGGGCGGCGACGCCAGTGCTAAATACTGCGAACGCGCTTCGTGTTATCCCAAGTCTCGCCCTGCTCTTCATCGTTCAACCCTATCTTGGCATTGGCTTTACATCGGCGCTGGTCGCCCTCACGGTGCTCGCCTGTCCGCCCATTCTTATCAACACCTATGCCGCGTATCGGGGCGTCGACCGTAATATCGTCGAAGCTGCATATGGCATGGGGATGGGTACCGGACATGTTCTTCGCTCGATCGAAACGCCGCTTGCGTTGCCGGTTGTACTGGCGGGGTTACGCATCGCGACGGTCGAGGTGATCGCGAGCGCAACATTAGCCGCTTTTATTGGAGCTGGAGGACTAGGTAATTTCGTCCAGCGTGGATTCGCCGTTCTTGAAACGAGTACGATGCTGGTCGGTGTTATTCCGATCGCGCTACTGGCGCTGCTAGCTGAAGGCATTCTAGCCGGTGCGCAGCGATTCGTAACGATTCGTGACGCTTGAATCCTTGTTATTTCGTAAACCATAAGGAATAGGACAGGACCCCATGAAGCACAATTTTTTCCGAAGCTCTTGATGCTGACCCTATTATTCGTCGTCGTAGCGTGTGGCGGCACTACCACCACCGGAAATACCTCTGCCCCGGCCCCGACGACTGACGCCGGTGTGAGCGCGACGACCGCACCCATGGAGATGACCACAGAACCTACTGCTCCGATGGAGATGACCACCGAAGCAACTGCTGCGATGGATGCGACCATGGAGTCAGATATGACCATGGAAGCAACGTCGATGCCGATGGACATGACCGCCGCCGCTACCACTGGCGCGACCACCTCCGGCCCACGGAGCGGTGACCCGATTCGCATCGGCTCGAAGAACTTCACCGAGGAGTTCATCCTGGGCGAATTGTACGCGCAGGCGCTCGAAGCCAACGGCTTCACCGTCGAGCGTAAACTGAACCTGGGAGCGACGCCGATCGCGCAGCAGGCGCTCGTGAACGATGAGATCGACCTGTATCCTGAATATACGAGCACTGGCTTATTGGAAGTGTTGAAGCAGGAACCTCAAACCGATCGTCAGGCAATCTTTGACACCGTAAAGAGCCAGTATGAGTCGCAGTTCCAGGTGACGTGGCTCGAACCAGCACCTTTCAACAATACCAACACCTTCGCGATGACTCAAGCGAAGTCGGATGAATTGGGGATCAAGACGTACTCGGACCTGGCGGCGAAGGCCGATCAAGTCGTGTTGGGCGGCCCACCGGAGTTCATCGATCGCCAGGATACGCAAAACCTGTATACAGCCTATGGCGGCTTTAACTTCAAGGAAGTGCGCCAGCTTGATCCGGGCATACGCTATCAGGCGCTCCAGGACGGCGACATCGACGTCGTTGTTGCGTTTGGTACGGACGGCCAGATCGGTGGGTTTAATCTGGTCGCCTTAGAGGATGACAAGAACTTCTACCCGCCCTATCAGGTGGCTCCCGTGATCCGTCAGGATACCCTGTCGGAGAACCCTGATATCGCTACGATCCTGAACAGTGTTTCGCCGTTGCTCGATGACAAGACGATGGCAACCCTGAACTGGATGGTTGACGGACCGGACAAGATGGAACCCGCCGCAGTCGCACGTCAGTTCCTGACCGACAACGGCATCATCCAGTAAGACTGGTAGGTGGGCAGGGACGCGCAGGCGTGCCGTCCCTGCTCGCTTCTTCCGAGATACATCGCTACACGATGCTGCGATGCCCATGTTCGGTGATAATGTGCGACATTAGCTCGCCCCGCCCTCCTAGCTGATTGGGTTGCTAGAGTGTGGTTGGAGGTCAATACCAAGGACTTCGTATGGCGAACACTCCCGCAATAACGCTCGATCGGCTTTCCAAGCAATTTAGCGGCGCTCCACGAGTGGCGGTCGACGAATGCAGTTTTTCTGTTGACCCTGGTCAGCTGATCGTTTTTCTGGGACCATCTGGCTGCGGTAAGACGACGCTTCTCAAGATGATCAATCGCTTGTACGAGCCAACGAGCGGTCGCATCATCATCAACGGCGTCGACGTGACGGAAACCCCTGTCACACAGCTTCGTCGTCAGATCGGGTATGTGATTCAACAGACAGGTCTGTTCCCACACATGCGGATCGCCGATAACATTGCGGTTGTTCCGCGGTTACTGAGATGGGATAAAAAGCGTACGGACGCGCGCATTGATGAATTACTGGCGCTGATGGGTCTGCCGCCCGATTACCGGCTACGCTATCCCCGGCAACTCTCCGGTGGTGAACAACAGCGCGTTGGCATCGCTCGGGCGCTCGCCGCCGATCCCGAACTGATGCTCATGGACGAGCCGTTTGGAGCTATCGATGCAATTAATCGCACACGTCTGCAAGACGAACTGTTGTCGATACAGCGCAAGCTGCACAAAACTATTCTGTTCGTAACCCATGATGTCGAAGAAGCGTTGCGTCTGGCGGATAAGATCATCGTGATGCGCCAGGGCAAGATCGTGCAGTTCGATACGCCCCTTAACATTCTGACACGTCCCGTCGATGCGTTCGTGGGGCAACTGGTCGATTCGGACGACATTCTGCGACAACTCAGCTTGATCAAAGTCGGCTCGGTGGTGGGGCTGGAACGTCCAGCTGTCGTGTCCGGCTGGGCCGCCGATTTTTGCCGACGATGATATGCGTTCAGCGCTCAGTATGCTGTTGACCAGTCAGGCCGACGCTCTAAACGTCGTTGATGCAGCCGGGACAACCATCGGCCATGTCACGTTCGACGACGTGCGCGGCGCGTTCGTGCGCGATGGTCAGGAAAGTCTTTCACGTACATCACTCAATGGAACGGCGGCGCGGTAATGAATTATGTACTCAATAATTTTGATGAGGTCGCGCTCCGTTTCGGCGAACACCTCCGCATGACCGGAATCGCGCTCGCAATCGCGTTTGCGATTGCGTTACCAATCGGTATCTTCGTCACGCGGGTGCGCTGGCTGCAAGCTCCCGTCCTTGGTGTGTTGCAAGTCATGTATACCATACCAAGTCTCGCGTTGCTGATCCTGCTCATTCCATTCGTTGGATTAGGCTTGGACAATGCGGTGATCGTTCTCGTGGTGTACGCGCAAGTGATTCTGGTGCGAAACATTGTAGTGGGTATCAACGGCGTCGACCGCATGACCGTCGAGGCTGCGCGTGGCATGGGGATGAACGGCTGGCAACAACTCACACGCGTGGAGTTACCCCTGGCGTTGCCAATCATCCTTGCGGGTGTCCGCATCGCCACGGTGACATTAATTGGCATCGGCGCGCTAGCCGCATTGATCAACGCTGGTGGGCTTGGTCGTCTGTTGTTCGACGGTGTATCGCAAAGTAACCCCCAGAAGATCGTGGCGGGTAGCCTTGCCGCTGCAGCGCTTGCTGGTCTCTCCAACGGCTTGCTCCGGCTGCTCGAACGCTATTCATCACGCCGCTTCTATGGCGACGATGCTTAAACGCTCGCGACGGACGGAAATACATAGCCACCACCCAGGGCGCGTATCGCGTCATTCGGCAGGGGCTTAGCGAAATAATAGCCCTGCCCGCGCTCACAGCCCAGTGCTTGGAGGCGCGTCGACTGATCGGCGTGTTCCAGGCCTTCCCCTACTGACTTCCAGGTTTAGCGTGTTGGCCAGCGTCACGATCGCCTGAATGATAGCGGTTGATTCGCGTTCGATCCCCAGCCGGTCAACAAATGAACGATCGATCTTCAAGACATCGACTGGGAAGCGCGTTAGATAGTTGAGCGACGAATAGCCGATACCAAAGTCGTCGATGGCAAGCCGCACCCCTAGCGCCTTAAGTTGGCGTAACGTTTCCAGCGTAGACGCGACATCGTGCATCAGCACGCTTTCGGTAATTTCAAGCTTAAGGTAGCCTGGTTGTAAGCCGGTCTGGTCCAGGATTTCGGCAACTTCCGCGACTAATCCGCCATACTGGAACTGGCGTGCAGATAGGTTAACGCTGACGTGAATAGGGTGCTCTGGAAACTCCATATGCCATACTATTGCCTGATGGCATGCTTCACGTAGGACAAAATAGCCGATCGACAAAATCATGCCGGTTTCTTCCGCTACGCCAATGAAGTCAGCGGGAAGTAATATCCCGCGATGCGGATGAACCCAACGCACGAGTGCCTCTACCTCAACCATTGCACCCGTTGAAAGTGAAACGATCGGTTGGTAATCGACCCGGAACTCTCCTCGTTCAACCGCACGACGCAAATCACTTTCCAGGATGAGCCGCGCCAGCGCCCCATGAGCCGCCCCCGTATTGAAGACCTGATAATGCCCCTGCCCGCGGGCTTTGGCGTGACACATCGCAACATGGGCGTCGCGTAGTAGAATGTCCGCGCCTTCATACGTGTTGTGGTTGAAGGCGATGCCAATGCTGGCCGAAATATACAGGTCGTGGTCAAAAATATGGATCGGCTCGCGCATCGCCTGGGTGATAGCTTCGGCGACCTTGATCGCCTCGCGGTCGTCGGCGCTGACCGGCAGCGTGATTGATAAACTCGTCGCCGCCGATGCGGGCGAGAAACGCACCACCGTGGAGCATGTCATTATGCGGCGAGTGACGACGGTCAATAATTGGTCGCCCGCGACATGCCCGAAGCTATTATTCGTGAGCTTGAAATTGTCCAGGTCGATATACAGTACCGCTAGCATCGGCGAACGCCTATCGATACTACGGAGCATCGTTTCGAGATGCTTCAGGAATGCACCACGATTCGGAAGGTTTTGAAGCTCGTTATGTGGGGCGTCCGGCGACGGTGCAAGAACGAATTTCGTATACCGTCGGAATGTGCGGTCGCCCAGCCACCAGAGATAAGATGAGAGCGGCTTTGACGAATATCATAAGCAGTATGCCTTGTCGATCAGAAATAGTCTGTGATGTATAAGGACGGCAAGGATATTGAAAAGTCACATGCGCTTAACATAGTATTCGTTGTAATACTATGGTTTGGTTCTCAGATCGAAATAGCGTGACATATGGTGGATTGACAATCGCCAGTGCTTTGTGTAGCGTAGTCCTGACTGATTCGGCGCTGTGTTCCCGTCGTTGGTGTTTATTAGATGCTCGTTCGTGCGGCCATTGCTGCCTGCTGGCGCGACGCGGTGCCGAAAGATACTTTCGTGCATGCGTCCTACCCTGGGGGATGAATGTATCGATCTCTGTGGTGGGTTGGTGCCGAGCGTCGGTGGGTATGGTCAAAGGAGCAGAATTGCAGTCACCATCGCAGGAATTGGTCGTGCATTGCCAGCGTTCGCTTGCCATACGATACTCGGGCGTTCGAGCAGTTGGTCGCGCAATACAAAGGCCGTGTTTTTCGTACCGCTTTCCGACTGCTTGGCAACCGGCAGGACGCAGAGGACCAGGCACAAGAAGTGTTCTTGAAGGTATTTCGTTCGATCAAAGGGCTGAATGAACCCGCTGCATTCGTCTCGTGGCTCGACCGGATGACTGTACGCATGTGCCTTGACCTCCTTGAAACTCAACAACGCCGTCCGATGACTGTCACGATTGCGCCAACGGACGAGCACGACGAACCGATCCAATTTGCCGACATCCACGCTCCTGGTCCAGAAGAAGCCGCACTACGCCAGGAGGTGCGGCGCTGCCTGGAGGGAGCGTGCGTGACATCGACGATAGCTCCCGTGCGATCCTTGTGCTGCGCGACATCGACGACCGCCCATATCTGGAGATCGTTGACATGCTCGGCATCGGGCTGAGTGCGGTCAAGATGCGTATCCATCGTGCCCGCCTGGCATTTCAACAGTCGCTCGACCGTATCTGCCCTGACGTTTGGCGCTCAACGTCAATATGATGACATACCCGCTCGTTTCCGTTGATGATGCAATAGGTATATGAGGAATACATGCAGCTTGATCCAGGTGACGTTTCGCTGACTGACCTGGCCGAGGGGACGCTGACAGGCACCGAATGGGACGCCTGGTTGGCGGTACATCCCGATGAAGCCGCAGAAATCGCAGTAGCGCGGCGGGTGCGCTTGCTCATGGCCGAGCTCAGCGCGCAAATATCGCCGTTCCGTCAGGATTCGAAGCGCGCCTGATGGCGCGGGTCCGGGAGGATGTAACGTTGCTCGACCTATTCGACCTCGGCTTCGGTGGCATTGGCTATGCGCTGATTGAGCTCCTCAACACATTGTTCGGCGCATTTCCCGAAGCGACGACACGCCCATCCGCAGGCGAAGGAGCAACCGGATGAACTTTGGCGTGGTGATCGATGCTTTGACGCATATTCTCGTCGATATTATTAACTTCATTCCGAACCTCATCAATGGCTTGATCATTCTGATCGTTGGCTACCTGATAGCTCGCGTCGTGCGCTGGTTGCTCTCGAAGATCCTATTGCGGGTTCGTTTCGATCCGCTGGTGGAACGGACTGGCATCACAGGCGCGCTTCGTGGCCTGGGTGTTAAAACGCCACTGTCTACGATTCTGGCGCAAACGGTCTTCGCTTTGCTTCTGCTCTCATTTCTGATTACCGCAACCCGATTGATGGGATTGGAGGCCGTCGCGACCCTGCTGGAACGACTGCTCAATTTCCTGCCGAATATCATCGCCGCGCTGATCGTCTTTTTGCTAGGAGGAATCGCAGCGCAGTTTACGGGCAATCTCGTGGCGGCGCTCGTCACGAGCGGTGGCCTTTCCTATGGCACACGCCTGGGACGGCTGGCGCAATACCTTATCAGCGTGTTTGTGGTAATCTTCGCGCTTGGGGTGCTTGGCCTCGACACCAGTATTCTGGTGACGGCGTTGACAATAGCTCTGGCGGCATTCGGTCTTGCCATTGGGTTAGGGCTCGGTCTGGGCGCACGCACGATCGTACAACATGTTCTGGCTGGCTATTATTTGCGGCAGCGGTTTGGGCTAGGTCAGAGGATCGTGTTGGCACAGATCGAAGGCGAAGTTACCGGTATCGGCGGTGTCAACACAGTGGTCAGCACCAATGAAGGAACGACGGTCGTTCCAAACACGATATTACTTGAGTCGGTTGTCCGTGCAATGTCACCGACCAGCGGAGATTCTACCACTGAGCAATCTTGACGTGCCTCCCGCGGTCGGCGAGGAATCCCCGCGCAGGTACGTTGGCGCAAGCCAATGGATGCGCGCTGCTTATTTCTTTCAATATGCCGGAATTGGTGCATATTCTCCATATCTAACGCTGTATTATCGTAATCTTGGTCTGAGTGGACCCGACATCGGGATACTCGCCGCGATCCAGCCGTTGGCGACCGCGGTACTCGCGCCGCTGTGGGGGTTAGTGGCTGATCGTTGGGGCGTGCACCGTATGGTGCTACGCATCGGCGTTATCGGTTCGGCGGCTGTCGCACTCTTGCTGCTGGGAGCGAGTTCGTTCTGGCAGTTCCTGCCTTTGATCGCCATGTTGGCTTTCTTTGTGTCGCCGAGTTCGTCGCTGCTTGACAGCTATGGCGTGACAATCAGCGAACGGCGCGGCATTGGCTTTGGCGCAATCCGTATCTGGGGGTCGATCGGATATATCGTAGCAACCTGGCTTGGCGGTTGGTTCATGGGGGGAATCGATCAGTCGCTGGTTTCTGTTGGCGTATGCAGGTACGCTGCTGATGATCGCGGTATCCACGTTAGGCTTACCGAAGCTCAAGCTACGGTCGCAAGCGCATGTTTGGGGTGGGGCAGCCGCGGTTATGCGCCAGCCACCGATGATTGTGCTGCTGCTGACCTTCTTTTTGATTTCGTGTAGCACGAGCCCCAGTTATTCGCTGTTTGGTATTTATCTGACGGAACTCGGCGGCAGTGCCGGATTGGTCGGCGTCGCCAGTGGATTGTCGGCGGTAAGCGAGTTGCCAATCATGTTCTTTGGCGGTTGGTTGCTTGCGCGTCTTGGGGCGCGGCGGATGCTGACTATTTCGTTGATGTTCTACGTCATCCGCTTTTGGTTGTATTCATTCGTGCCACAGCCATACTGGGTATTACCCGTACAGCTGCTGCATGGCCTTACCTTTGGTATGTACCTGATGTCATCAGTAACGTTGATGCACCAGATGCTGGGCAAGCAATATGCGGCGACTGCACAAGGTTTACTCTCATCGACCTTTGCCTTTGGTCAAATCACTGGTTCGCTCGTCGGCGGTGTGCTGCTAGACCGCTACGGCGTTTTCGTAATTTTTCGCATCTCTGCCATCGTGATGACGCTGGCGTTGACGGTGTTGCTGGTTGGTACATGGCTGGTCGGCCAACACGTGGAGGTCGCCGCCGAATCAGATAGTTAGGGCGTTCCCTGTGAGCGCACAAACGACGATAATCAAAAATCCATCGTGCGTCACGCGCCACAGGGCATACCAGGCACTATGCCTTCAGCCAACCAGTTCACGCACTGTCGCGGCGACGGCGGCCCCAAGCTTGGCGTGTTCGGCGGCCTCGAAATGAATACCATCTAGGTCGCTCGACCTTATCACACTGCCAGCGTCCAGAAACGCACAGCCCTGCTCGGCGGCGACGCGGGCGAAGTGGCGACCAAACAGTGTTGACTGTCTTTCCGCATCCTGGAACATGTCGGCAAATCCCGTCAGTGTTGTGAAGGGCGGTGGGGCGATCAACAGGACTCGTGGCGTGTCTTGCACGATGTAGGAGCGTAGCCGCTGCGCGGTATCGACCAATTTACGTGCGCCTTCGGCGACGTCGTTCGCCGAGAGGTTGAAGCGACGTTTGAGGTCGTTGGTACCAAGCATGATGACAAGTAAGATCGAAAGGCCAGTGTGTTTCAATGCAGGGCGTGAGATATGCGAGGCCGTTCCTGCCGGTTTCGAGCGGGTCGTCCCACACGGTTGTGCGCCCGCTTAGGCCTTCCTCGATGATGTGATATCCGTCGCCCAGCGTATGCCCCATCACTCCAGGCCAGCGTGTCGTGACGATCGAGCCGACCGCTGTGTCGCCGGATCGTAGCCCCAGGTATTCGAATCGCCAAAGCAAAGTACCGTTTTCTGCTCCATAGGTATCTCCTATAACTACTGATTACGAAGGGTGACCACCGCAGAACTCAAGCATTGAGCCGCTCCAAAGCAGGTGTAAGCATCGATTGGCGAAGTTGTCATAAGTGTGGTATACTTCTACTAGACATAAATGTAGGAGGCCGAGTATTCGTGTTGAAACGTAGAACGCCCATATTACAGCATGTGCAAGGAGCCTGAATAATGTCCGAAGCTAAAGAGTTAGATCGCGTCTACTTTGAAGAAAATCCCACAGCATTCAGCTATGAACGTGGTCCATTGCCAGAGGAGTGGTCCCATGTAGATGTTCCGGCAGATGCATGCGTTTCAGTCTATAAAATTAATAACCAGAGTCGTGTACGTGCGTTACAAACCGTGCTTCGGCGAGCGCCTCGCGCCACCGATCATGGATGTCGATAAAGAAAAGCATAGCGCTCCGGCAGCACGCGGCATGCGGCGGGTCAAGGCAGCAGTGGCGAGTTAATAGTGCTACTGTAGCTGTCTGATATAGAAGTTGTAAGCGGGATGAGCATGATGCTTGTCTCGCTTTTTTTATGACGCTTTCGGGCCAGAGCTTCGGCTCATATGATTGGCTCGCTCCGATGATCGGACTTGTGAGGCCTCAAAGGACGCAGGTACACTGCCTTTAGTCAGGAGCCAACCCACGGACACTGGGGACCAAAGGCTCTTCGCTCCGAGCCAACGCCCGCCATTACCATTCCAAGTAAGCGAAGCCAAGGATGGCGATGCTCCAGAGGAGCCGGAACGACGTGTGCGTCGAACAGAATGCTACTGAGTACGTTGGTTATTCTGGGAGAGGGTCTTTGTGTGATCATACAGGGAATGGGCAATCGGGCTGGATGTTAATGATAAAGGGCATACGACCGAAATCGTATGCCCTTTATCGATTAATTTGGCTGGGGTACAAGGATTCGAACCTCAATTGACTGATCCAGAATCAGCTGTCCTACCATTAGACGATACCCCATCATCTCGCTCGAAAAAGGTTGTACCCCCGATTCTGTTCTATGTCCGTCATCTCTCTCTGCCAAAATGGCAGGCGGTTCCTAACGTGCTGGCTGTTAGCCAGCGTAGCCGTAGCCGCTGCGATGCGAGCGAACGAGGTAGTCATAACGCGGCAGTACCTTGCGGTACTCGCTCGCTGCCACCAATGAGCACGCCCCACACACCTTGCTTCCCATCAGTCAGCGCAGTCGCCTAGCCGCCGATGTCGCCATCGACGCTGGTGGTCTCTTACCCCACCCGTTTCAGTCCTCACCCGTGCCAGCGGTTCCAAAGAACCGTGGCCCGTCGGCGGGCGATATTTGCTGTTGCCGTCTTGCGTCAACTTCGGTTGCCCTAAGTTGCCCCCGCTTGCTGTTTCGCGGGGTAACCTGATCGCCATAAGCGATCGGAAAGTCGGGAAGTTCCTCTGGGAGATCATCCCAGCGACGGAGCACCTTTTCGAGCTCGATTGTTAAAAGTGGAGCGGGAGACGGGATTCGAACCCGCGACCTTCTCCTTGGCAAGGAGATGCTCTACCAACTGAGCCACTCCCGCAAACATAGCCGATATCCTAACGATTCCGACCTTGCTTGTCAAGTATTGTCGAATTGCAAACGCACATCATACGATGTGCGCCTGGTCTTCTGATGGTGACCCCAGCGGGATTCGAACCCGCGGTCTTCACCTTGAGAGGGTGACGTCCTAGGCCGCTAGACGATGGGGCCAAACATATTCGCAGCCAGCTTCAAGCAACGCTCATCTGCCGACAACGCAGAGAAGTGTACCGTGCCGACCACCAATTGTCAACCAAAAACGAAGCTCCCATTGTACCTGGCCTGATAAACTGGAGTGGTATGACCTGTCATGGATTCACTCCTTCAGGAGGCTAGTCATGAACGAAACACCTACAACGCTTGCTCAGGCATTTCAAGCGTTTTGGTGAGCACGAATGCCTCCCGTCCTCACCGCTGTATGCGCGGCTGGCCATTGGGGTTGCCGGTGATTCAATGCTCCTGGAACTTGCATCAGCTGCGCAGTCGCGCCCAGTGCCAAATCTGTTGTTTGGTGCAGTGCAATATCTGCTTTTGCGGGGCATTCCCCACCCACTCGCCGCATTCTATCCAGGTTTGAGCGATGCGCCGCTCGAGCTAAGGCAGCACGATCCCGTTCCGGTGTTTCGTGCCTTTTGCCTGGAGCATGCCGAAGCGATCGCGACCTTGCTGGCAACTCGTCGTGTACAGACCAATGAAATACGACGTTGTGCCTGTCTGCTCCCTGCTTTCACTCTGGTTGCCCAACGTGACGGGCCACTCGCCATTGTTGAGATTGGTGCGAGTGCTGGGCTCAATCTCCTGTGGGATCGCTACAGTTATCACTATGGAGAACAGCAATGTGGTGACCCTGCATCATCCGTTCAGTTGCGATGTGAACTTCGTGGTCCAAGGCGGCCACCGCTTCCGCTCCGTATACCTGAAATCGTCTATCGCGTCGGGCTCGATCTCAACCCGATCGACGTCCGTGACGATGCACAAACACTATGGTTGCGTGCGTTGATTTGGCCGGAACAGCGCGACCGAGCGGCGTATTTGAAGCAGGCGATTGCGTTAGCTCAAACGGCACCACCACTGATCCGCGCGGGTGATGCCGTTGCGCTGCTACCAGCAGTGTTTGCCGAGGTACCACCAGAGGCAACACTGTGTCTTTATCACAGTTTCGTCCTCAATCAATTTTCTCAGGCAGCACGCGAGCAGTTTTATCAGTTGCTCGACAGGTATGCAGCAACCAGGGACTTCTCGGTCGTGAGCATCGAATGGCAAGAACCTGCTTCTTCGCTGAAGCTGACTACATACATCAGGTGTGCGTTTGGAAAAGACTCTCGGCATCTGCGATGCTCACGGCGGATGGCTCGAATGGAATTAACGAGGGTGTTGGGATGCGATGGTAACAAAGGTAGTGGCTGATTATGAAGGCTTAGTCTTGGGGACGCAGAAAAGGACGGGAATATATTCCCGTCCTGTCCTACAAATCTGGTGAGCCATCTAGGACTTGAACCTAGAACCCACTGATTAAGAGTCAGTTGCTCTACCAATTGAGCTAATGGCCCGAAAATAATGGCGACCCTGAGTGGACTCGAACCACCGGCCTCTTCCTCCGCAGGGAAGCGCTCTAATCCACTGAGCTACGGGGTCACGATTTGGTGCCGAAGGTGGGACTCGAACCCACACGAGATTGCTCTCACTACGCCCTGAACGTAGCGCGTCTGCCAATTTCGCCACTTCGGCACACCAGATTTGAAATGTGCTGCCGCGTCTTTCCTCGCGGCGTCCGGTATTATAGCATGTTGGCTTGGGCTGTCAAGGATATTGCCAACGAGTTTCTTACTGGCTGTCGCGTAGAGGATGCCTAGGACGAACACGTGGACGGATTCTAATATGATCCGTTCATCGTCAGCTATTTCACGGATTCCGGCCATCACACATAGTGCTCCCGTTCGGAATATTGTATAACGGGTGGTATACTGGCGACTGTTCCCACTAGCATTAGACTCGCGGCAAATATGTTTCTGTACCGGCTGGCACACATCAAACAGATTAGGCGATGATGCAGCAACGTCCTCAACACCAAGGTTACATGGTCAGATCGCCGGACACGACAAAGTGTGACGGGCTCAATCCTCGCGGCTGTGCTGGTCATCGTCTTGCTGGTCAGTTCAATCCTGGTCGACCGCGCCCGTGTCGATAACCGTATGCATTCACGGACGAATGCCGCGCTGGGTACCCGTATGCGCGAAGCACTGCGGTTCTGCGCGGGATGCAATCCAATGCGCATGCCTATTTCTTGACAGGGAACGCCTATTTCTCGATACCTTTCAGCAGAACGGTAACCGATTACCTATTCTGTGGCAAGACACTGGAGAGAACGCTCCAACCATCGGCGGCGAACTGCCCGAACAACTCCAGATGTCATCGCCGCTGCCGAATGGCTGGCAGCAAGCATGGGAACGAGCTTGCGTTCGATTCGCAACTTTCGGACGCCGATCTTACGACCTTGATCGAACGCGATACTCGCTTCTTCGGACCTGCAAGAACGCTTCAATCAGTTTATCACCACCATTCGGGCGAATGACGAGAACAATCCTCTCCGACTATCAGCGCTTGATACGGATCGGTGAAGTTCTGTTCACGCTGCTGACGCTTTCATCGGTGTTGACGCTTTTGTGGGGCATCTGGATTGTGCGGCAGATTGGCATTTTCGCCAATCGTCTGCAAACCCGCCAGGAACAGCAGCAACGCTATACTCATGTCATCTCTGCGCTCAATGGTCCATTGCAATTGAGTCAACTTGTCGAGCAGGTGCTGCCCGCGTGTGCTCGAAAGCGTCGATGCTCAGGCGGGCGTGCTGTATACTGCCGAGAATCATCACCTTGAAGTTGCGGGTGCCGTCGGTCTTGATAGCGCGCCGCTCGAACCGCTGCCACTATGGCGCGGGATTGCCCGGCGCCGCGTTGCAACAGAATCGCGTTATGTCCGTCACGAATCTGGGCACGGATACGCCATACCGTATCAATACCGGTATTGGCGCGGCTGCGCCGCGACAAGTAATCAACCTCCGATGCGTTTCGGCGAGGAAACGATGGGCGTGCTGACCATCGCCACGTATCAATCGTATCGGCGACGCCGAAATCGACCAATTACGCTTGATGGCCTCGCAACTCGCCACCAGTCTGCAGGAATATTCGTGCGTTTGAAGAAACGCAACGGCAGCGCGAAGAACTCCACGACAAGAATCTTGATCTGGAACGGTTGCTTGAAAAAAGCGACACGCTGCAGGAAATGGGGCGTGAGCTGGCGGCACAACGCGACCTCCAGGTGCTGCTGGAACTGGTCTGTCGTGAAGCACGGCGCCTGCTGCGTGCCGATTATACGGCGGTCGCCACGATGCTCGACGACACTGGCTCGACGCGTTGGGCAGCGGTCGATGGCGCCGTTTCCGAATGTTTCGCGATGTCGTCTTCCCACCTGGAAAAGGAACGGCTGGGCGTGTCATCAAGCAACAGGCTCCTGTGGTGATCGAAAACTTTGGCGAGAATCCAGAGTTTCCGCTCGAAGAATTCGCCGTTCATGTTGCCGAAGGTATGAAGTCAGCGCTGGGTGTGCCGCTATCGCGTGGAGATGGTCCGGTCGGCGCATTGATCGTAGCGTTCCGGCGTTCTCACTCGATCTCGCAAGAGGATATCGACCTTGCGACTGCGCTGGCGAGTTTTGCGTCGGTGGCGATCGAGAACGCGCGCCTGTTGACCGAACTCAGTACCGAGCGCGACAACGTGGAACAGCGTGCCATCGAGTTGCAACAAAAGAACGCCGAAGTGGAGCGTGCCAATCGGCTCAAGTCCGAATTCGTCGCGAATATGAGTCACGAATTGCGTACCCCGCTCAACTCGATCCTGGCATTGTCGCAGATTTTGGCTGACCGGCTGGACGGCGAACTCAACGACGAGCAAGTCGAAGCAGGTTGGTATCATCGAGCGTAATGCTCAAAACCTGTTGCGTCTGATCAACGATATCCTCGATCTGTCGAAGATCGAATCCGGCAAGCTTGAAATGATCCCGGTCGATTTCGCGATGGACGAATTGATTCATAGCGTGCGTGGTACAGTGGTTCCGCTTGTGATGTCCAAAGGGTTGGAGCTGAAGATCGAGATCACGCCCAATCTGCCACAGATGCACACAGATGATAATAAGCTGAAACAGATTCTGCTGAACCTCCTATCGAATGCCGTGAAGTTCACCGAAGCAGGGTTCTGTGACGGTGCGGGTGCAGTCCCGGGCGTATGCAAGGCGGTGTCGTTCGAGGTTCTCCCGCGAACACCTGGATCACCGTCGATGTGATCGATACCGGCATTGGCATCGCTCGTGCCGATCAGGCCGATATCTGGCAGGAGTTTCATCAGGTCGATGGTTCGCTGTCGCGGCGCTACGAAGGCACCGGCCTGGGGCTAGCGATCGTGCGACGGCTGGTAATGATGCTTGGTGGCTCGATCGAGCTTGAAAGCGATGTTGGCAAAGGCTCACGCTTTACTTTCACGATCCCGGCTGCGTTTGCCATCGAACAACCGTATCGTCGAACAATTGCGAGCGTACGGTGTCGCCAACGCCCGTTCGTGCCACGCAGCGCTGCCGCTGAAGACGGAGGATACAGCCGGAGTTGCCGCTGGTGCTGGTCGTGGACGACGATCCCGAAGTGATCTATATTCTCGAAAAATATCTGCGTGACAATGGCTATAACATCGCGACGGCGGGCGATGGCGATGTGGCACTTGAAAAAGCGCGCTCGCTGCAACCGTTCGCGATTACGCTCGATATCATGTTGCCCGGTCGCGATGGCTGGGAGATCATCCAGGAACTGAAGAACGATCCGCAAACCGCCGATATTCCGATCATCGTGCTGTCGATGCTGGATAATCGTCAACTTGGCTACAGCCTGGGCGCTGCCGAATATCTTGTCAAACCCGTATCGCGTAAAGCTCTGCTGGATCGCCTCCAACAATTGCGCATGACGATGACGCTCACCGAAGCACTGATTGTCGAAGATGACCTGGTGGAACAGCGCGTGCTTAAAACTGACGCTGCAGGAAGCGGGTCTTCAGGTTACTTCATTCACCTCCGGCATTGAAGCTTTGCAGTGGTTAGATGCTCATATACCTGATATGATCACGCTTGACCTGATGATGCCTGGTATGGATGGCTTTCAGGTGCTTAGACGAGATCAAACAACGCCCACACTTGCGACAGGTGCCGATTTTGATCATCACGGCGAAGGATATTTTGCCCGAAGATCGGCTGCGGCTGAATCATCAAATCGCGGCGATCATTCAAAAAGGTCCGGCACAACGCGATACGTTGCTACAGGAGGTGCGGGAACAACTGCAGAACCGTCGTGCAAGTGAAACGACGATGCCTCCATCGTAAATCCATCACGCTCCGACCGTCCTTTGTCCCCCCGCCGAATCATACGTTGTGTAAGGAGCAGGGATAGTGAAGCGAATCCTGGTCGTTGAGGATAATCCAGATAATATGTATGTCATGGACCGTATCCTCACGCATTATGGTTATCACGTGCAAGAGGCTGCATCCGGTGATGAGGCGTTGCGTCTGTTGGAAACGAATGAGTACGACCTTGTGTTGATGGATATGCAGATGCCGAAACTTGATGGATATGCCGCTGTGCGTAAACTGCGTGGTATTCCGTCGATGCAGGATGTTCCGGTGATCGCCGTGACGGCGAACAGTATGCCGGGTGACCGTGAACGATCGCTGGCGGCTGGCTGCACAGATTACATGTCAAAACCGATCGATACACGGGAACTCGTACGACTGATCGAATACTATCTGGGAGGGGCGCGCGGTGACGACGATTCTGATCGTTGACGATCAGCCTGATAACCTATATGTGCTCGAACGGCTGCTCAAGCGCGAGGGACACGACGTTGTGCAAGCCGAACGAGGCGAGCAAGCCCTCGAAATCGCCGCAAGTGACAGCCCGATCTGATCCTGCTGGACGTCATGATGCCCGGTATCGATGGCTTCGAGGTCGTGCGACGTCTGCGCGAAGGGGAAACGACGCAGAATATTCCAGTGATCTTGCTCACCGCGAATGCCCCCGACCAACGCCTCAAAATTCAGGGTCTCAATCTCGGTGCCGACGAATACCTGACGCAGCCGATCAATAATCATGAGTTGATTGCACGTATCAAGACGCTGCTTCGCACCAAGCAGATACAAAATGATCTCTCGAACGCCAACATCCAGCTTCGTACGCTGTTGTCGGTGATTCAGGCCGGCAACAGTACCCTCAATCTGGTGGAAGCGGGCTCGCGCTTGATTCAGCTATCGTGCTTGCCGCCTGCTGTCCAAGCGGGGACAATCTGGTTGGTCGAGCAGGACGAACCCCGGTTGCTGGCGGCAGAAGGTCTGACGGAGCAGAACACAGAACGTGACCTCTTTGCTCAGGCTGCCACCATGATGCTGCCAGAACATTCTGCAGTCGCGCGTTGATTCAGTCTGGTCAGCATCGCAGACATCTTCCCTATCGGTGCGCGACATAATCGCTATGCTTCGGCTGTTGTGCTGCCGCTGATTCACCGCGAGCAAGTGGTCGGGATGGTTCACTTGTGGAGCGAGCAAGCGCGCACGCTTTGCCCGCAAAGATCGAGTTCCTTCGGGCTATCGCCGATGCGGCGGCGACTTCGGTGCAAAATGCGCGGTTGTTTGAGGAAACCGACCGGCAACGGCAGCAACTCGAAGCCCTTGACAACGACAAAGATGAGTTTATCTCGATCGTTGCGCACGAACTAAAGAACCCGCTTGCATCGATCAAGGGCTATGCTGGTTTGCTGGCACGACGGGCGCGTGCTAATTCGACCAATGCCATCCTACCACGAAGGGGTTGGATGTCATCGAGCAGCAAGTCAGCCGTATGACCACTCTGCTCGATCAGTTGCGCGATGTATCGCATATCGGGATCAACCGCTTCGAGATCGAGCCCCAGGTCGAAGAACTCGCGCCGTTTGTCGAGCGAGTGGTCGCCACGCTGCAATCGACCAGCGTCGAGCATCCCGATCGAAGTCAACATCCCTGCCCAACCCTGTCGTGCTTCGGTCGACGAGTTTCGGCTCGAACAGGTGCTGAGGAACCTGCTGAGTAATGCGATCAAATACAGCCCTGATGGCGGCAAGGTCGAGGTATCGTCGAGCACCGCGACGTGCTGCCGCCAACGGCTGGCTGATGACGGCATGACGGGCCGATGGGTGGTGGTGATACTGTGCGTGATCATGGCCTGGGTATCCCGAAGGCCGCGCAGGAGCGTCTTTTTGAGCGATTCTACCGTGCATCGAATGTCAAAGGCCGTGTGAGCGGCATGGGACTTGGGATTGTTCATCTCACGCGAGATCGTGCAGCGCCATGGTGGTGTGTTGTGGGCCGAAAGCGAAGAAGGCCAGGGCAGCTCTGTTCGGTATCGCGCTGCCCATGGTCACCGATGACGCGCATGGAACGGTCAATCACCTGTCGCAGGTGCTGTCGTCGAGGATGCGACCGCTGCGAGCGCTACCAAAGGAATTATAGAATGGAGTACAAGGTACGCATCGCACATTTGTATCCCGATCAGATGAATATTTATGGCGACCGGGGCAATATCCTGACGCTGCGACAACGCAGCCTTTGGCGGTCGATCGGTGTCGAGGTCGATGCGATCCAGCCTGGAACTCGCACCGATTGGTCACGCTACGATCTGGCATTTTTTGGCGGCGGGCAGGATAGTGGTCAGTCGCTGATCGCCGAGGATTTCGTGCAGCGTCAGGGCAAGGAGCTTGCCGCAGCCGTCGAGGATGGACTGGTGATGCTGGCGATCTGTGGTGGTTACCAATTGCTGGGACATTATTTTCTGACCCATACTGGCGAGAAGCTGCCGGGTATTGGCGTCATGGATGTGCATACTGTCGGTGGCACGCGCCGCTTGATCGGCAATATCGTCGTGGATTGGAACGCGTGGCATCGTCAGCGTCTGATTGGTTTTGAGAACCATAGTGGTCGTACATACCTGGGATCGGGAGCCGCGCCGCTAGGTCGGGTCGTCAAGGGATTTGGCAACAACGGCGAGGACCAGACCGAGGGCGCAGTGTATCGCAACGTCCACGGATGTTATATGCACGGCTCATTGTTGCCCAAAAATCCCCATTTCGCGGACCATCTGATCGGCCTCGCGCTGGCACGGCGTTATGGCGCGGCGCCTGAACTTGCGCCACTCGACGATCATCTGGAACGCACCGCACACGACGTTATGGTGGCGCGTGCGAGTCAGGCTCGATGATCACGAACTACCGTCACGGACGACCGATGATATCGTCGTGCATGAATGACATCCACCGTGCACACTCTATGCGTGCGCATCGCCTACTGCTCCCCGCTCAATCCGCAGCCGTCCGGTATATCGGATTACAGTGAAGATCTTGCTGCCGTTCCTGGGGCAGTATGTCGATATTACGGTGTTTGTCGATGGCATCGCGCCCACGCATCCCCAACTTCGCCAGCATCTCGACGTGCGCCCGCTGGAACGCTTGCCGCAGATGCACGCCGCGCGCCCCTTCGACGCGCTGATTTATCACCTTGGCAATAGTCCGGTTCATGCTGGCATCTATGAGATGGCGCAACGGTTGCCCGGTGTTGTCGTGCTGCACGAATGGGTGCTGCATCATTTCAAGCTCTGGTATGCCGCACTCGACGTGGCGATGTCGGGGCTACCTCGCGGAAATGGAGCAGCGCTATGGCGAGCGTGGCGCGGCCGTAGGGCGGCGCATGGCGCAGGGCCAGTTATTGGACGCTGCCTTCACGATGCCGCTCGTGGAAGATGTGGTCGAGCGTGCGCAGGGGCTGATCGTTCACAGTGATCATCTGCGTGGCCTCGCGCAGCGTTGCGTCCTGACGTGCCGTCGCCCGCGTGCCGATGGGCGTGCCGCTACTACCGACGCTCGATAAGAGCCCATGGCGCGCGCGTGCCGCTCGGATCTGCCCGCTGGACGTGCCGGTCTGGGCGTCGTTCGGCCATGTCAACCCATATAAACGCATAGAAGGGGCACTGCGGGCATTCCGGCGCTACAGACTGACTTGAACCCGATGCGCTCTATATGCTGGTCGGCTCGGTGTCCGGCTCGTACGACCTTGCCGCTGTCTTGCGGCGCCTCGATCTCGGCGCATCGGTGATCGTGACGGGCTATGTCTCGCCGCCTGACTTCGCCGCCTATGTATCGGCGAGTGATCTGTGCTTGAACCTGCGCTATCCGACCGCCGGTGAAACGTCGGCGAGCCTGCTACGTTTGCTGAGCGCGGGTCGCCCAACGCTGGTGTCCGCTGTCGATTCGATGCACGAACTACCTGACGATGTGTGTGCGAAAGTCGATCCTGGCAAAGCCGAGCAGGAACAGATTCTGGCGTATGCTCGCCTGCTGGAACAGCATCCCAGGCTTTGCGCGGCAACTTGGCGCCAATGCGCGTGCGTTTGTCGCCGCCGAACATAGCCTGGAACGTTCGGCCCGTGGCTACATCGACTTCTATCGGCGAGTCTGGGCGGCTGGGGACCACTGGTATACAACGTCCGGTTCTCTGGCAGCGGTCGAGCAACAGTCTGCACCAAGCGCGTCGCACACGACGCATGCTTCAACCCATGACCACATACGCATAGCGAACCCACGAGGGTGCTTCCATCTACCGCCCGAGCGTTAGTCGCGACAAGCGCACAGGCGGCCGCCGAACTCGGCATCGAGGCTGACGAGCAGCATGTGCTGCCCGCGGTCGCCGTACGATTGCCGAGATGTTTCGTTGACGAATAGCCAATAGCGATGACCACGGGAGACGCTGGTATACTGCCGACAACGGTTGTGTGACGCGCGGATAGCGGTCTGCTCCTTGAGCGACGTGCGGGGACGCTCGGATATTCTGAGGTATCGATTGTGGCCTCGAAAGCAGACGCGTCAATCCAGATGCGTAAGAGCAGCGTGCTATACTGAAGCGCCGGTAAAAAGCGTGCCGGTTGTCTGTCGTCGGTCATTGCGTGGTCAGCAAGGTGGTATGGTGAGAGATCGAATTGGCATTTTTTATAACCCGTTGTCGCCCTCGGCGGTCACGTTCGGCGAAGAACTTGAAGCCTGGATCGTGTCACAGGGCATCCCGACCTGGCGTGGCGCACCCAGCGAGGCTCGCGATATTCCTGCACCGCTGACTGACTGTTCGCTGTTGGTGTGTCTGGGTGGCGATGGTACGGCCTTACGTGCGGCGCGGGTCGCGATCCCCTATCGGCACGCCGATGCTCCCAGTCGCGCTGGGACACCTGTCGTTCATGGCGGAGGTCACGCCAGAAGAAGCACGTCCGGCGATCAAACGGATCATCGACAACGACTTCTGGATCGACGAGCGCACGCTGGCCTGGGCACGCCTTGAACCTGTGGTCGGGTGAAGCCAACGAATGGACCGCGCTCAACGAGGTATTGATCGGGCGCGGCGATCTGGCGCGTGCGATCATCGTCGAAGTGTCGATCGATGGTGTTCCGATGACCGAATATCATGCCGACGGCATCATTATTTCGACGGCCACTGGTTCGACCGCCTATGCTCTCGCGGCGGGTGGTCCAGTGCTCGATCCGCGTTCGCATGTGCTGTCGCTCGTGTCGATCGCGCCCACATCTGACCAATGTTCCGGCGCTGGTGCTGCACGAGGATGCCGAAATTTCCTTACGTTTGCGCTCGCGCTATGCCGCGAGCCTGAGCGTGGATGGTCAAATTTCGATCCCATTGCAGTTGGACGATGTGATCAAGGTGCGTCGTTCGACCCAGGTGGCACGGTTCGCACGGGTACGTTCGCCCGAATATTTCTATCAGACGTTGACGAAGCGCCTCCGCCGGAACTAAATAATGCATACGTCCTTTTCGCGTCAATGCTGGTGTTACGCGATGACACGCCGCTCGACCGCAGATTGTCCGCGCGTTATGGTGGTGCGTTCGCCGCGGGTGCGCTGGGCGCTGTTGGAGCGTTGGGCGTCGCCGCATATACGACCCTCAAGCTCAATGCCCCGATGCGGAAAGTCAACCCCTACACCTTTACGCCATGGGAACTTGGCGTCGAGTATGAGCCAGTAGTGTTTGGTCGCGAGAGATGGCATCGTGTTACGTGGTTGGTGGTTTCCACAACCAGGCAGTCGACCGCGTCGTCATCGGCTGCACCGGACACCGTGGCGCGAAGCATGAATTGCTGGGCATCGGCTCATGGTTATGGCGCGCCGGGAACAATGTCCTGCTGTTTGATTTTCGTGGTCGGGGCGAAAGCGAGCAGGGGCCTTTCTCGCTGGCATACTACGAGATGGCTGATCTCGAAGCGGCGATCGAGTATGTGTTCGAACGTATACCGGAGCGCACTGTGGGCGTGATTGGCTACTCGATGGGTGCTGCCGTGGCGCTGGCGGTCGCGGCGCGTGATCGACGCATTGCTGCGGTGGTCGCGGATTCGCCGTTCGCCACGATACGTGGCATCATCGAACATGCCTATCATGCGCTATCGGATGCCGTTGCGTCCGATGCTACGCCTGGCTGATACGGTTAACCGCTTGCAGTATGGCTACACGTTCGGCGCGATGCAGCCGATCGATACCGTTGCCGCTATCGCGCCACGCCCGACTCTTTCTGATCCATGGCGCGGCGGATAGCCTGATTCCGGTCGACCATAGCGAAGCATTGTTTGCTGCCGCTGGCGAGCCGAAACAGCTCTGGATCGTCCCCGACACCGAACATTGTGCGGCGTACTTCACCGATCGTCCAGGAATATGTGCGGCGCGTGGCCGAGTTTTTCGCCCAAACCCTTGATGGTGAGCAAACCACGATGATTACGCTGTTATATGGTGCGGACGAACTCGCACGCGATGAAGAACTTGCGGCACGCAAAGCCAGCATCCCCGATGATTTTGGCGATATGAATATCACGATTATCGAGGGACGCAAGATCACGCGCAACGCGCTTGCGATAGCATGTGAAGCGGTGCCGTTTCTGTCCGACCGTCGCCTGGTGATCGTCGAGGGGATGCTCAAATCGCTCAAGGCGGGCAAGGCGCGCGATGAGATTCAGGCATATCTGCCGACGGTGCCACCAACCGACCGACCTGGTGTTTGTCGAAGGCGACGACTTCGACAAGCGGTCGGCGGTATTTACCTACCTCAAGAAGTCGGCGGAAGTGCGCGAGTTTCAGCCACGCCAGGGGGCTGACCTACAACGCTGGTTGCACGAGCGGGCGCGTGGACTTGGGTGTAACATGTCGCCCGATGCCAGCGCGATGCTGGTAGAGTATGTTGGGTCAGACAGTCGCGGTCTCGTCAACGAACTCAACAAACTCTCGGCATATGTGGGTCCAGGTGGTACGGTTGGTATCGCAGGAGATCCAATTGCTGGTGCCGGATGATGGCGAAACATCGGTCTTTGAGTTCGTCGATGCGCTGGCCTCGCGTCAGGCTGGTCCGGCGCTCAAACTATTGCATGGATCTGTTGGACGATGGACAGGCCGCGTTCTATCTCCTGTTTATGGTCGGTCGTCAGGTGCGCATCCTGATCGCGATCGCGGAATATCAGGGACAGCGCATGTCACCCGACGCAATCGCCAGCGAGATCGGACAAAAGCCCTTCGTCGTGCGCAAAGCTGTCATCAGGCGGCACGCTTCGACCGTGCTACGCTCCTCGAACTGCACGATCGCCTGGTGCAATTCGATCACTGGTCGAAAACTGGCCGCATCGAGCCAGAAGCCGCGCTCGATCTGCTCGTCACCGAAACCTGCTTGCAACCGGCGAATGACCGACGTCCAGCGACGATCGACCAACGACGACCGGCCGGTGATCGCTGGCGGTGATGGCACAGACGACGGACGCCAGACCACGGCAGCGTGGTGCTGACTACCAAAAAATAACAATAGGTAAAATAGTGTAGCGGCGTCAATTAGCGCCGTGTAAAATTCGACCACATCTTTGAATCCTGGGGATCGTAGCATTGGAATCATCTTCACGAGAGGACAGCGAGCCATTTGGGTGTATGTTTGCGCTTGATGATTGTAAGCAATGAAGATGATATGGGTGCTGTTGGTTGCGGAATGGTTTCGATAGCACGAAGCGCCACGAAGGAATGATCCTTGTGGCGCTTCATGATTGTTCGTCGGAGCAATGCGCTCAGACAATGTCCTGCTTAGGCAGCGGCAGCAGTGCTCTTGTTGAGCTTCGCCATCAGGCGGCTCTTGCGGCGGGCTGCGTTGTTCTTGTGGAGCACGCCCTTCGAGGCGGCCTTGTCAAGTTCGGCACACGCGAGACGAACGGTCTCCACTGTCACTCTTCGCTGCCCAGCGATCGACTGCTCGGCACGCTTGATCAAGGTCTTGACCTTCGAGCGTACTTTCTGGTTACGAACGCGCTTGCGCTCATCGGAGCGCATGTGTTTCTTTGCTGAGTCGGTATTTGCCAACGGATGACCTTCCTTCGTTCTCGTTATAATGCGGTAACACAAAAAAGAACGGTCGAGGAATCGCGACGCTCCCCCCGCACGTTCCCATTCATACGTTACTAAACATGCGATTATAGCAAATCCGAAAGGACTGTGCAACCTTTGAACAACAATCAACCGAGCGAACGTATCGAGCGACTCGCGCCACACCCGCGCTGGCAGACCGATCTTCAACACGGCGATTGTGATGGTGGGCGTGCTGCTCAGCCGCGTTCTTGGCCTTGTTCGTGACGCGACGATCTACAGCCGCTTTGCCCCTGGCGACCCGCAACTTGACGCCTATGTTGCGGCGTTCCGTATCCCCGACTTTATTTATGCTGTGGTGATCGGTGGCGCGTTGGCGACGACGCTGATTCCGGTGTTTCAGCAGGTCTGGCATGAGGAAGGCGAAGCGCGTGCGTGGGAACTCGCCAGCGCGGTCTTTAATATCGTCCTGGTCATCCTGGTGCTGGTGCTGGCGGTCGTCGCAGTGTTTCGCGCCCTCGTTGACCGCAATCCTGTTTCGTGCCGAGCCGCCCCAGCAGCAAGCGCTGATTACGACGCTGACGCGCTTGTTTCTGCTTTCGCCGTTGCTGCTTGGTATCGGCGGCATCGCATGGCGCTGCTCAACGCCCGCGAACGCTTCAGCGTGCCAGCCTTCGCGTTCAACATCTATAATCTGATGATCATCTTTGGGGCACTGGTGTTGTCGCCATGGTGGGGCATCGAGGGCGTCGCCTTTGGGGTCGTGCTGGGCGCGGCGATGTATGTGCTGGTGCAGATACCCGCGCTGGTCAAAGCCGGGATGCGCTATGTTCCGGTGTTCAACCTGCGCGATCCGGCGGTGCGGCGCGTTGGACGACAGATCGTGCCGCGTCTGGTCGGTCAGTCAGCGGTCCAGATCAACTTCATCGCGACGACGAGTTTCGCGGCATTGTTGGCGGGCAACCAGATCGCCGCGCTCAACGGCGCGTACCAGTTGATGCTGCTGCCGCATGGCGTGTTCGTGATGAGTCTGGTGACGGTACTGTTTCCGCAGATGTCGCAACTCTGGGCGCGTGGCGAAACGACCAACGTTTCGGGATACGGCGGTGCGGGCGGTTCGTCTGGTGATCTTCGTCACGATGCCTATCGCGATGGCGCTGGCGGTGTTGCGCGTGCCGGTAATCCGGCTGATCTTCGAGCGTGGCAACTTCGATGCGCGTTCGACGGCGCTGGTCGCCGCGCCCTTGCTGCTCTACCTGACCTCGATTGTGGCCTTCTCGGTATCAGAACCGGCGATTCGTGCCTTCTACGCCATGCAGGACACACGCACGCCAGTGTATATCGCGCTCCTGACGGTCGCGCTGAATATCGCGCTGGGCTACGCGGTCGTCACCTGGACGACCTGGAACGCGGCCGGGCTGGCCCTGGCGTTCAGTGTGGCGAACAACGCCGAAGCCCTGGTGTTGTATGGCTGCTTTTTCCGCGCCTCCAGGTCCGCAAGCGGCGCTCCTGCGATCGTTCGCTGGTGTCGCCGCCAGTACCCTTATGATGGGTGCAGTGTTGTGGGGCATCGTGGCGCTATCGAGCCGTGTGTTGCCGATGGTTACGCTCGCAGGAGCCTATGGAAGTGGTGCAGATGCACTGGTGCTGGCGGCATGGTTGGCGATCATCGGGTGGGCTGGGTATTCTGGTCTATCTCGGCGTGGCGCTGGCGCTTCGCGTACCAGAGGTGCGCGAGCAGATCGCGTTCGTGCGCCGACGGTCGGAGAACGACCGACGACGGACCAACGACCGGATGATGTGATGAGCGACGACTGCATCGGATGTTTGTGGCAGATGATTACGACAGGTCAGTTCAGTCGTCATCACACGTCTTGCGTGGTCATAGATAGAGCGTTTCGACAGGCCATTTAGTTAAGAAACAGGCGACTCTCCGTGGATAGTCGCCCTTCTTGCTGTGCTTACGTTGGTCGCGTGGTCCGTCGTCGGTGGTCCGCGTTACCTTCGTCGCCGCGAGCGTCGCGGAGGACGAAGCCGAGTGCTACCACGTCCAGACCAAGGATGATCGCGCTGATAATCTGGCTGGAGCTAAACTGTTGGAACCGTACGCCAGTATCGGGCATCATCTGCCCGCCGCCAGCGGGTGCTGGCTGCGCGGTTGGGGTGATCTCGAATTCGGATACCTGCTGCCGCACCGGTGTCGGTCGGTGTCGCTCGAGCTCGGCATTTCCGCGCAGCCGGCTGGCGTTTCACGTCGCTCCGGCTGGCGTGTCCGTCGGGGCGGCCGAAGTCCAGTCGGTGCCGGTGTCTCGGTCGGTGCAGGCGTGTCGGTCGGAGCAGGCGTGTCGGTTGGTGCAGGCGTGTCGGTTGGCAGTGGGGTTGCGGTAGCTGGAATCGACGTCGCTGTTGCGGGGGCGGGCGTGTTGGTCGGTGCTTCAGGCGTATTGGTTGGCGCGGCTGTGTTGGTCGGTGCTTGCTGCGGCGTCATGATATCGATGCCAGTAGCATAACCGAGCATGTTCTGATGACCCGCCGTCATGAGCCGGGAAATAGGTGCCAATCGGCATATACAGCGTGAGAGCGCTACCTGACGTGTTGTCGATCTTCAGTTCTCCCTGGCCCTGGAACGAATCGTCGATAAAACTCAGGCGCTTTCCTGTGCTGCCAAACGACAACAACGTCGCCGCTACCTGGTTGTTGGCGATAGCATCGACGATCGAGGTCGCGCCGGCGGGAACGACGGGCGCCGCGCCCAGGTTCGCGGTGATATCCTGACCCGCTGCTTCGAGCGACGGAACGCCAGGCGCGCCGCGTGCGGTCCAGATTGCGAGTTGCGCTTCTTCAGTCTGTGAAGCTGTGTAGCCACGGCTGATGGCGTAATTGAGCGCACTGACGACGGACGGATCGACGGTCGATGCCTGTGGCAAACCGACTGACGATGGGAACTGCAATCCGTAATCCAGACAAAATGATTCAAACGAAATCGTTGCAGAACCACCAGGCTGAAGCGTGAACGCATCGCTGGGGCTTTGCGCATACCCTGGCGTTGCCAGTCCGAATACCATCATCAGTCCCAGAATCGCCGTCAGGAATGGCATACGATACCGCATCGTCGTCTCCCTCGCTTAAAATTAGTTTTGAAGCATGCACCAAAGATGGCGGCTACTAGGATAACACGTAAAGCAAATGTCCCTGCACGATTTTTTGCTGATGCTACGTACTATTTTCGATTAATTGCCTGATGCAATGTAGGGGCTCCGCAGCCAACCGTGCAGACCCTATCCACGCCATCATACGTTGCTTGATGTCGACTATTTGTCGTTGGTCCGGTTGACACCGAGCCGAAGGCGCTGCTATAGTTTCGCCTCACATTTATGAGCGATAAATCATTGATGAAAATGCAACCTGTCGTCCGACCCACTGATTCTTACACTTGATATTGGCACTTCGTCCGTGCGAGCCATGCTGTTCGATGGCCATGCCAACCCCGTGCCTGATATGGAAGCTCGTGTTGAACATGAAGCGCGGACGACCCCCGACGGCGGTGCTGAGTTCGACGCACCCGACCTTGTCGAAGCATCCGCAGGCGCATGTATCGACGAACTGCTCAAAAAAGCAGGTCAACTTGCATCGCGCATCGCGGCAGTCGGTAGTGCGACCCTCGTCGGCAACATTATTGGGGTCGACGCATCGGCTCAGGCTATCACGCCGGTGTATACCTGGGCAGATACTCGTAGCGCCCCGTTCGCCGCCGTGTTGCGTGCGGAAATGAACGAGCGCGAAGTTCATAATCGCACAGGCTGTCTGACTGCGGAGCAGCTACCTACCTGCCCAATTTCGCTGGCTTCGGCACATCCATGCCGGACGTGTTTGAGAAGGTCAAGCGGTGGATGACGATCGGCGAATACTTGCATCTTCAATTCTTCGGTGAAACAGCCGTCAGCTATTCGGTCGCGTCGTGGAGCGGTCTGCTCGACCGTCGCACGCTCAGGTGGGATGCCGCATTGCTTGAAGCGGTACATATCACAGACCCAACCTTTCTCCATTGGTCGACCGCGACCAACCAGCCCAGGGGTTGCGCGCGGCCTGGGCGGAACGTTGGCCTGCCCTCGCCAACATCCCGTGGTATCCCGCCGTTGGTGATGGTGCGGCGTCGAGCATCGGGTGCGGTTGCACGGATCAGCGGCGCATGGCGTTGGCGCTTGGTACGAGTGGCGCGTTACGTATCACGACAACACGCGAGATTGAAACGATCCCGCAGGGTTTGTGGGTTTATCGTGTGGATCGCAAACGCAGCTTGCTAGGTGGTGCGTTAAGCGAGGGTGGCAGCATCTGGGCATGGATGCACGATACATTGCAGCTTTCCGATGATGCCGAGACGCTCGAACGCGAACTCAAGGCATTCGCTCCGAATGCTCACGGTTTGACGGTGTTGCCGTTTCTCGCAGGGGAGCGTAGTCCCGGCTGGCATAGCGATGCACGCGCGGTTATAGCAGGGCTGAGCCTCCATACGCAGCCCGTGGAAATACTACGTGCAGGATTGGAAAGCATCGCCTATCGTTTTGCCGAACTCGTGAAGTTGGTGTCGCAGGAAGCGCATGAGGTACAGGAAGTCGTCGCCTCAGGCAATCCAATTCTGCGCTCGGCGGTGTGGTCGCAGATTATCGCCGATGTGTTGCAGCGACCGATCGCCAATACCGCGGAAAACGAGGCAACCAGCCGGGGTGTTGCGGTCCTCGACGCTCGAGTCACTTGGGCAGATCAATGACCTCGACGCGCTGCCTGCTGCACTGGGCGAAACATTTCAGCCCTCTTCCGACCATCGCGAAGCATATGCAGCGGGCGCGGAACGTCACGCACGCCTATACCACCTGCTGGTCGGCAGCGTGTAGGGTGCCGCGGTGCTTGTGCTAGGCTGCGACCCTGGTGCGAGCGCAGCGGCAGAATAATCTCGAAGGTCGCGCCGTTGTCGGGGGAACTTCGCACGTCGATTCTGCCATTGTGGGCGGTCACGAGCTCTTTGACCAGATACAGGCCAATACCTAGACCGCTGATACGGCCCGGATCGACATTCGCTGCACGGTAGAATCGCTGGAATAATTGTGATAGGGCTTCTTCGGGAATGCCGATGCCAACGTCCGAAACGTGATACATGAGCTTCGTCGTCAGCCCATACGCGCACGGTGATCGTGCCACCCCACGGACTAAACTTGAGCGCATTTTCGATCAGGTGTGATATGACCTGATCGAGTCGTTGCGGATCGCCGGCGACCACGACGGGCTCCGTGTGTCCCTCGACCACGATGAGGTGATCGGGTGCTTTGCCCCGAATCAGACCCGCCGCCTGCTGCACCAGCGCCTGTAGTTCGACTGGCTGCGCGTGGATCTCAAGTGCTCCCGCATGAACACGCGATACATCAACCAGACCGTTGATCAACTGTGTCAGACGTTGCACCTGGGTCTCGATCATGCGTAAGGCATGCAGATCACGGTCATTCCAGTCGCCGTGTTCGGCGCGCCGTACCAGTAGATTTGTGTAGCCGAGCAGTGCGGTGACGGGCGTGCGTAGCTCATGTGCGGTGACGGAGAGAAAATCTTCTTTGATCTGATCGAGTTGCCTCCGGTCGGTAATATCTTGAAACGCCGCGACCGCGCCGTAAATGCCACCATGGCGGTCGTAGAGCGGGAAGCTTGAAACATTGATCCAGGTGCGTTCGCCATCGCGCCGCGTTATGCAATGCTCGAAATCCCGCACGCTTTGTCCCCGTAGCGCCAGATGAAGTGGCGGCAGATCGATCTGCCTTCGTTCGGCGCTGGTAGCGGACGGAATAGCATCGGCTTCCTGTTCGCTTAGGTCGAGAAGCGTGATACCGACTGAATTGATACGTCGCACTCGACCGTTATTGTCGACGACGATAATGCCGTTGTCGATACTTTCAGTGGCAATGGCGAATTGTTCTGCTCGTTGTTCAGCGAGGGAATGGAGACGGTCGCGGTCTTCGCGCAGATGGCTGGCATCAGTGTTATCGATGATCTGCAGTAAGACTACTGCTTTGCCATTCAACAGGCTTGGCAGCGGTGTGATCATCGTATCCCACAACTGTGCGCCATGACTGATGCCTTCGACGCGGTACTCATGTCGGACTGTGCCGGGCGCTTGATGGGCATGGCGCAAACTGTGAAACAAACCACAGGCTTCGCCGCCAGGTGCGAGGTCACGGAACGAGATGCCTTCTTTGCCGGGATGGTTATGCGAACATTCGCCAGAATGTGTCGTTGGCAAAATGAATGGAAAGATCGTTTGTAAAGACGACAGCTATTCCTACCGCCGTCTGATCCATGATCGCGAACAACACGTCTCTGGGTAGCTCGTCGTACGGATGCGGACCAGTACGCTGCTAACGGTTGGAGATTTGTCGCCATTATTGTACGATGTTCCACAGTGTATCCTCACACAATGTACGTTATTCGGCGCACAACAACGCTAGATGTTGCCTGGAACCATTTCCGGAATTTCGACTTCGGCACAGGTCCCTTGTGGCAGATCTTTCACCCTGAACGTTCCGCCAAGGTCACCTACCAGACGTTGTACAGTGGATAGACCACGCTGAAACTGGTGAGGCGTTGGCAGTCCGACGCCATCGTCAAGAACCTGGAGGATCAATCGGTCGCCGATCACATGTCCGACTACGCTAATTTTGCCGAAGCGCCCCCCCGGAAAGGCGTGTTTGAAGGCGTTCGTCACCAGTTCCGTCACGATCATCGCCATCGGCGATGCGAGCGTGCTTGGAACATCCAGATTCGGAATCTCGACCTCGACCGGAATACGCTTACGCGGACTATACACTGTTTTGAGCGATGATGCGATTGTTTGTATCAGAGTTGCGATATTGGTCGTTTCATCGACCAGTGCCTCCGAAATTTGGTAGATCAACGCGGCGTTCCGCAGACGTGGCAGCACGCGGTCGAGCGCCTGTCGTCCCGGCCCTGGTGCTTCTCGCCGATATTCGAGTTCGAAGATTGAACATAACGATTGCAGATGGGTGTTGACGCTGCGCAGCAGTTCGAGACGCATTGTGCGTTCGAGCTCATAGTCATTGGCTACTTCTTGCCGGTAGCGCTGTGCGTGTTCGAGCACCTGTTGTAACGACATTGTCTGCCGTATAAGCGATTCGGCGTTGGAACGGCGGCGAAGTTGTAACGCGATCCGTGATAAAAGCTCGCCGTTTGTGAACGGCTTGACAAGATAATCATCTGCACCGACGTCGAAGCCACGCTCGCGCTTGTCTGGCTCTCCGAGCGCCGATACTATGACGATTGGAATATCGCGGAGCGAATCGGCACGCAGGTGCTTTGTAAGCGCATATCCATCGATATCCGGCAGCACGACGTCCATCAAGATCAGGTCGGGCGAATGTGTTTCAAGTAGCAACTTCGCGGTGCGTGCGTCACCAGCGATGGTCACTACGTAGCCCGCTTCGATCAAAAGGCGCTGGAGGTAATCGGCGGTTTCCTCTGTCATCCTCTACGATTAGGATGCGTTGTTCCTGGACCACGGCCGCTCCATCGTTCAATTCGTTATCTATTGTATCGCTGTTCCAAACCCCGCTACGGGTTGGGCGTTTTGTATAGTCGATGACAGATACACTCTTGGCGGGCTCAACCATGATCGTGTGGATCGTAATCAATTTAGCGCAATGAAACGAATGCGCAAGTACAAAAGACGAGAGTGCCGGTAATGATACCAACCCTCTCGTCTATTGCCGCTGTTTCCTGCGGTATACTGTGGCTCCTCGACCAGGTCTCGAACCTGGAACCCCCTGATTAACAGTTAGGTGCTCTACCATTGAGCTATCGAGGATCAATTTGTGTCGGTGATTATACACAGGAGCGCCGTGCCTGTCAAACGCTTTTTATTTGTTATTCTGAGCTGCGGTCGGAACATCATAATAGACTATTGTCGTGCTGATCCGTAACACGCTGTGGAGTTTTGGTTCGCAGATCCTCCGTCTGGCGACAGCCTTATTGTTGATTGCGGTGCTCGATCCGGCCGCGCGAGGTCTGCAAAGTCTGCTGATTTTATTGCCAAGTCTGATAGCGGTATTGTCGATGCTCGGAGTTGGAACGGCGACGCCAGTCGTGATGTATCGCGGAGCCGATGAGAAGCGTCTCTTGGGAACATTGGTTGGTCTGGGATTAGTGACGATCGGCTGTGTGACGCTGGTGCTGGTGCCGCTTGTGCCGCTCATGGCACACTATCTCAGCGACCCACAACGCTATGTTGTGACCGAGCGTGAAGTTGTGATCGGATTGCTGTTCTTTCCTCCAACGTTGCTTGGCGACTACCTTCGTGCGTACTTAGCTGCGCGACGTGATTTGCGGCGTGTTGCTGTAACGCAAGCTGTGCAGGCCGTGTCACAGCTTGTACTAGCGATGGTGTTGGTCGTGGGATTGGGTGCAGGTCCGATGGGTGCCGTCTGGGCGACCGTGGCATCAGGCTGGATCGGTTGCCTCGCCGCTGCCCATGGTGCACTGTTCTATGGCAGCTTGCGTCCGCGCTTGTCCTGGCCGATCCTACGACCAATGTTTAGCCTTGGACTTCGCGCGCACGCCGGAAATATCGTGCAAACATTCAACTATCGTCTCGACGCCTTGCTGGTGCAGGGATATATTGGTCAGGCGGCGGTCGGCCTATATCAAACTGGCGTAACACTCGCCGAGATTGTCTGGTACCTGCCGAATGCTGTCAGTGTCGCACTGCTTCCCGAAATCGCCGCGACGGCGAACCGTGATGCTACTCCGCGCGTGGTACGGCATACGCTAATGCTGACCGTCCTTTCGTCACTTGGCCTCGTGTTGGTTGCGTGGCCTACCTTGATGCTCGTACGACCGGCGTATAGCGGAGCCTTTGTTCCCATGTGCATCTTACTTATCGGTGTCATCGCGCTGAGCGTCCACAAGGTGATATCGGGCGATATGTTGGGCCAGGGCTTGCCGAAGTATCCGACCTATACCTCGGCGGTGGCTCTCATCATAACCGTGGTCGGCGATATTGTGCTGATCCCACGCTGGGGTATCATTGGGGCTGCGACCGCATCAGCACTGGCCTATACGTTGCAAACGCTGCTGTTATTATGGTTCTACCTGCGGGTCACGCCGGTCAACTGGCGCGAACTTGTGGTGCCATGTCGGGAAGATGTGGCATATTACGGCCGGTTACTTGTACGGCTGCGACGAGGATAACGAGCGGCGATGCGTATATGTATGATCGGCCCTGCCTCTAACGTCCATGTGCACCGCTGGGCTGAAGCTTTGCTCGCACACGGTCATCAGGTCAGTCTGCTTTCGACCTCGCCGCTGCCCCATATGCTGCCGAGGCATCTGGCGGATGTGGCGAGCTATCTCGTACCGACGGCACGTCCAGGTATGAGCCGCCGCGAACGTTTCGCGCGACTGCTCGGTGGATGGGCACGTGTGCCAGGGTTGCTAGCCAGCCTTCAACCGGACATCGTACACGTGCACTCAATACCGGTGCCTGCGGCGACACCGTTTCTGTCGCGGACACGACATCTTGTCGTATCGGCCTGGGGTACCGATGTCGTATGGCGGGATCGGCGTAAGGAACAGTTCTATCCCTGGTTGTTCCAGCATGCCGTACGTGTGACGGCGACTTCGCAATACCTCGCCGATGTTGTCGCGAGTTACCTGCGCGAGCCACGTGCGATCGATGTGGTCGCGTTTGGCATCGACGCACAGCGTTTTCGTCCCGCGCACGTCATTCCCACCACGCAACGAATCGGTACGGTGCGTCATCTCGAACCGAAATATGGCATCGATGTGTTATTGCGGAGTGTACCGGCGATCGTCGCCGCTCAGCCGCATGCTCGCATAGACATCGCTGGTGAAGGTGTGCAGCGCCCCGAATTGGAACAACTGATTGCCACGTTAGGTATTCATGCTCAGGCACGTTTGTTGGGACGGCTCGACCATACGCATGTGCCAGCGTTCCTAAACACACTGTCGGTATTTGCTAATCCATCGCGTGAGGAATCGTTCGGCGTCGCCGCGCTGGAAGCACAGGCATGTGGTGTCCCCGTGGTCGCTTCGCGAGTCGGTGCGCTCCATGAAGTCGTGCGCGACAACGAAACCGGACTCCTTGTGCCGCCGGACGATCCTGCTGCGCTTGCGGCGGCGTTGGTCGCGTTGCTTGGGGATGTAGAACGTGCGCATCAGATGGGACGAGCCGCACGTGCATGGGTGATGGAACGCTATCGCTGGGAAGACAACGTCGCGCAGATGCTGGGGATCTATGAGGAAGTACGGGCGAACCAATGAAGCATGTCTTAATGATCGCCTACGATTTTCCTCCCCGTGGCGGGAGCGGTGTGTTTCGTGTCGCCAAGTTCGTGCGCTATCTGCCCGCGTGGGGGTGGCAGCCGAGCGTGGTGACGGTAGCGGGCGAGGGTCCGCACCCCGACCACCGTTTGCTGGCCGAACTACCTGCGGATATCGAGGTGCAACGGGTACAGCCGCTCCAACGCAGACCTAAAGCGGTGCCACAAGCCGCGTCTGTCGTTCCAACGCCCACAGCAAGTAAGGGATTGCTTGCTCGTATCAGACCCTGGATCGTCCCTGATATCCAACTCGCATGGGTGCCGGGTGCATGCTGGGCCGCCGAACGGCGACTACGACGCGGTGATATTGATGCCATCGTGACCAGCGGCCCACCGTTCTCGACTCATCTCGTCGGATGGTTGCTCAAGCAGCGCTATCCCAGGCTGCCATGGGTGATGGATATGCGCGATCTATGGAGCGAAGGGTTCGATCAGCATCTGCTGGTGCCGTATAGACTCAACCGGTGGATCGAGCAACAATGTGTGCGCCGTGCCGATCAGGTCACGGTCGTGACCGATAGTATGGGACGATTGATGGTCGATGCTCTGGGAGCGCAGCCGCATAAGGTTGTGACTATCACCAATGGCTTCGACCGTCAGGATGTCGAGCCGCATATGAACGCGCACCGTGCCGCCTCCATCGCTGGTAGGACAGTGCCGCTCGGACTCTGTTATGTCGGCACGATCACCGAGACCCAAGCTGCCGGTATCGCCAATGTGTTTGGTGCCCTTGAACGCTTGCGTGCGGAAGGGATGGATGCGACTCACATACATCTTCAACTGGCCGGGTCGTTTGGGGCGTCGATTCATCAGCGTGGGCGTTCCTTGACCGAAGGGGGTATGGTTTCGTTTCTCCCCTTCCAGCCACACCGCGAAGCGATCGCGTGTATGATGGACGCCGACGTGTTATTGCTGGTGCGGCCCGACGATCTGGACGGACGCATCGTGCATACCAGCAAGGTATTCGAGTATATGGCGGTCGGACGACCGATGCTTGCCATCGCGCCAATCGGTGAGATTACGCGCCTGGTCGCGGCGGAGGGACTAGGGCGCTCCGTAGCACCACATGATATCGATGGCATCGTGACGGCGCTCCGGCAGATGTTGGTGGAACACCGCGCTGGGACACTTGCGGCACCCGCGCTCGATGCGAACCGTCTGCGACGATGGGAACGGCGCGAACTGACCGGAGAACTCGCGAGGCTGCTGGATCGCCTTACGCACTCAGATTCGATTGATACAATGAAACGTGGGAGATAGATGATGCGGGTTCTCGATCTCGGGTGTGGACGTGCGAAAACGAAAGGTGCGATTGGTATCGACGTCAATCGTGATTCGGATGCCGACATCATCCACGATTTGAACGATCTGCCATATCCCTTCCGCGACGATACCTTTGACCGCATTGTATGCAGCGGCATTATCGAGCATGTCGACGACGTAGTACAGGTTATGGAAGAACTACACCGCGTCTGTCGCCCCAACGGCGTCGTCGAGATCACGACACCTTATTTCTCGAGCGTCGACGCCTGGACCGATCCGACGCATAAGCACTATTTTGCTTCGCGCTCGTTCGATTATTTTACGGGTGAGTTTCCTGAGTACAGCTTCTATTCACGCGCCCGCTTCCGGAAACTGCGCATCGACATTCAATTCTGGTCGTTGCCGCGGTTCTTTAATATTCGGCCACAGCATTGGCTTGGTGCGAAGTTACTCGCCGACCGTGCGCCCATGATCTATGAACGGTTCTTCGCATTTATATTTCCGGCACAACGCATCTATTTCGAACTGGTCGCGGTGAAATAATGCGGGTTGGCTTGGATTACCAATCCACGTTCGGGCAGCCTACTGGCATCGGCTCATATACGCTATCGCTGGCACGTGCGTTTCAGGCGCAGAGCGATGTCGAAATTGTGCCGGTCGATTGGGGACACGAACGCATGATGCGGGTGGACCGTCGATTACGCTGGCAGCAATGGGAGTTGCCGCGCCGTGCAGGCCGACTTGATCTCGACATTCTGCACGTGACCGGCTTCGACGCACCCATATGGCAACCCGTGCCAACCGTCATCACGGTACATGACCTGATCGGCATGATCTTTCCCGCGAATCTTCCTCCGATCGCGCGCTGGTACTGGTCGCGTTGGTTGCCGTGGAGCGTGCGACGGGCGCGTCATATCATCACCGGCTCGGAGTCGACCAGACGCGACCTTGAACGTTTGCTCGACGTTCCAGCCGACCGTATCGCCGTGGTGCTCGACGGTGTGGATGAGCGCTTTGGCCCGCAACCGACCGAACGTATCGCCGACGTGCGACAGCGTTATGGCATTCCTGATGGTCGGGTCGTACTATATGTAGGGACGATCGAGCCGCGTAAAGGTATCGATACATTGTTGGAGGCATGGGCGCGTATCGCCGGCGAGCAACCGACAACCACGCTGGTGATCGCCGGTAAAGCAGGGTGGGCGACGGATGCACTGCACGCGCAGGAGCATACTCTCGGGATCGAACGACGGGTCTGCTGGCCCGGGTATATCGCCGACACCGATCTTCCGGCGCTGTATGCGGCGGCAGACGTGTTCGTGTTTCCGTCGCGCTACGAGGGCTTTGGATTACCGCCACTGGAGGCAATGGCGAGCGGTGTCCCCGTCGTGTCCAGCGATGCTTCGTCGCTACGGGAGGTTGTCGGCGATGCCGGTTTGCTGGTGCGACCTGACAATGCCGCTGAGTTCGCCGCAGCGATTCAACAGGTACTCGAACAACCAGAACGCGCCACGACCCTACGTGAACGTGGTTTAGAACGGGCGAAAACGCTGAGTTGGGCGCACACCGCCGCACAAACGCGGCGGGTGTACGACCGGGTCCTCGGATATCCGTCAGTGGAACGGTAGCCGCGATGCGTGTCTGTTTCGATTATTCGGCGGCATTGCAGCAGTCTGCCGGTATCGGACGCTATGGCCGTGAGATGCTGCCGCGTTTGCGTGACGCGCTCCTACCCGATTCGCTGAGCCTGTTTGCCAACGGTGCGAGCCACCTTTCGGTACCGCCCGAACTGGATGGGTTCGAGCGCTTCACCGTACCGTGGACCAACAAACAATGGCGGTTGCGGGTAGCGTCTGACTACCTGTTACGGCGCGACCGCGATGCGCGACTGCCTGGTGTGGATGTATTCTTTGCCGCCGATCACCTTCTGCCGCGCTTTCGTGCCGTCCGGTCGATCATCAACATTCGCGATCTTAGTTACCTGTTGTTTCCGCACTATCACACGCGCTACAGCCGCACCTTCCAACGCCTGATGATGCCGCATTTCGCACGCCACGCCACCCATATCGTCGTTCCCTCGTACTCGACGCAGCGCGACATCGTATCTCACTATGCGATTCCGCCTGAGCGCATCACCGTGATACCCGAAGGTGTCGACGCTCAGTTCTGGCGTTCCGTCGACGCAAGCGAGCGTCGTCGGATTCGCCAGACCTATGACCTGCCGCATCCATACGTGCTATATGTTGGAACACTTGAACCACGTAAAAATATTGTCGGACTCGTCGATGCCTTCGTAGAGGTGGTGCGATCATCCGACGGAACGCCTCTCGACCTGGTGCTGGCAGGTAAAGTGGGCTGGCTCCATGAGCCGATCCTCGAACGTATTGCAACATCAGGCATCGGTGCACGTGTCCGACGAATCGGCTATGTCGCTGAAGGCGACCTTCCGGCGTTATACGCAACCGCCGAACTCTTCGCGTTTCCATCCTGGTACGAAGGCTTTGGACTGCCGCCCCTGGAGGCGATGGCCTGTGGTACGCCGGTCGTATCGAGCAACGCAGGTTCACTGTCCGAAGTCGTCGGCGATGCGGGCTTGTTGGTCGATCCCGCTTCCACACATGAACTTGCCACAGCCATACGCGCTGTCGTAGAGCAACCCGACCTGCGGGCACGGTTGAGTCGCGCTGGTCAAGACCGGGCGACCGCCTATACCTGGGAGCGGACGGCGCAGCAAACGGCGCAAGTGATTCGGGAATATGGGTGATGAGGGTGTCGAGTGTCGGGCCACATCGCTCTGTCATTCTGAGGCTGCAGCCGAAGAATCTTTCGGGGGTGATAGGTCAAGATGGATCTTCGGCTGTGGACTCCGGGTGTCAAGGTTACACTACGTTGGTCGGTTAAAGGAACCCACATGCGAATCGTGATCGATGCGAGAGCCTTGGGGGCGCGCTTCCCTGGTATTGGCGTGGGACTTTTGGACTATTCATGGCCTTCAATCAATCGAGCATGACGATGAGTTCATCGTGCTGTATCAGCCTCAACATTGCGACCTGATCGAAGCGGTTGGATTGACCGATGATCGGCGATTCTACCTTCATCCCTGGTCCGATGCTCCGATTGGGGTTGCACAGCAATGGAACGGACCACGCCTGGCGCGACGGTTCAAGCCACAGGTCTGGCACGCTCCGTATGATTTCTGACCGTTCTATGGCCTGCCGCCGACGATTGTCACCGTCTTCGATACGATTGGCCTGGCAAGATATACCGATAATCGTATGATTCCCAATTCTGACCATACCCAACGCACACCACGACAGTTGATCTGGCATTGGGCGATGCAAACTTCATTGCACACGGCGCGACATATCGTTACGGCGTCTGAGTCTGCTCGTCGTGACCTCGAACGGCTGTACCATGTTCCGGCTGAGCGTCTGACCGTTGTCCCACTCGCGACCGAGCCTCAATTTAGACCGCCCAGTGCATCCGCGCTCGCGCACGTCCGAATAACATATGATTTGCCCGAGCGTTATGTGCTTTATCTGGGGAGCAACAAGCCGCATAAGAACCTGGTGGCGTTGATCGAGGCGTGGGCACTGCTGGTCGGCGATATATCGAGCGTTGATCTGCCTCGGCTCGTGATCGCCGGACGTGAAGATCCGCGCTATCCTGAAGCACAGCGGCGAGTGGTAGACCTTGGACTGGACGAGCAGATCCAATGGTACGAGATGTTCCCGATGATGATGTGCCTGCACTGCTCGGCGGCGCGATCCTGTTCGTATTCCCCTCGCTCCACGAAGGATTCGGATTGCCTCCACTCGAAGCGATGGCTGTGGGAACGCCAGTTGTATCGTCTAATCGCACGAGTTTGCCTGAAGTCGTCGGTGATGCTGGGTTGCTGGTCGATCCCGCGCCGACTGCGTTGGCGGCAGGCATACGCCGATTGCTCGCCGACGAGTCGTTGAGGAATGTACTACGCGAACGTGGTCTCCAGCGCGCCGCCCAATTTTCCTGGGAGCGCACCGCACGTACGATGCTACAACAGTATCATGGAGTGGCTGTGACGTTTTCGATATGAAGCACGGGGCGCTGGCGAAATATTTCTTGGTATGAATAGGTGATGATATGAGGTAAGCGCTCCCTACCTCATGCCATCACCTATTTGTCACTTCAACTACTTTCGAATCAGTGGCAGATAGACCTTCGGCGAACCGATAGTAATCGTGTGTGTTGTCGTCACAACACCACCCGCATTTCTGGCAGTAACGGTGATGACCTTTGGTCCAGGGGTCGACCAGGTAAAGTTTAAGCGTGTCGGTCAGCCCGCTCGTATTAACCACCGTTTGCTGGTCGGTGGCTTGCCAGGTAAACGTGATTGGCTGCGTGGCTGTGAGTGGGCTTGCCGTCGCCGTAAAGGTATAGGCTGCCTTCGTGATTCCTGCAGTTGGGCCATCGACGACGACCTTGGTGGGCGCGGTCGGAGGGATGATGGGCTGAATCAGGCTGCGGGCACAACTCGTATAAGGACCGGTTATTGGTGCACTGGTCTGCGTTCCCTTGACAATCCAGTTCACGGTGCCTCCAGCGCGGTCCAGGATATCATCCCACTGTGCTTGAGTCGATTTGAAGGACGTGCCAGCCTGCGGGGGTGTCGCAAACAGAAGTGTCGTGAACGTCTGGTCATAGAACTCGACGACAAAGCGGTTATTTCGGAAGGATGGACCACCACCATTGGCAACCCATTGGAAGGTTGGCGATGCTGTTGGGGCAACGCTCTGATCGGCTGGGGCCGTCAGCCCGGGCGAGATCTTTGTGCTCGCTAAAGATGCAACCAAGCTGGGCGGTTTGACTGACCGTCTGGCCGGCTGCCAAGGCTTGGAAAGCTTCCGAGACGGTCTTTGTGCTCGCTGCGATAAGCGTGTCCATGATGCGGCTGTCGCCATAGGCTACGCCCTCATCGCCCGCATCATTTGTGGCATCGTAGACATCCCAGAGGCTACGCTGTACCGAGATTTCAGCATCCTCGCCTGAATCTGGTGCTCCGTCCGTCGATTCGAGATCATAGGCGATCATCGTGTCTTCGGTATCTTGATACAGGGTATCGCCCGCATTCGGAATGTTCTGCGCAGTGACGTCAAGCACTTGTTGAAGCGAGACTGCGAAGTAGGAAGGCCATCCTTCGCCCCATGCCAGACGAGTTCCTTCGTCTTTACCGAGGCGCTCGCCCAAGTTCTCACCCAGACTATGCTCGCCACCAGGATTGTTCTCGATACCAAAGCGGCTCATTGCGTAATGACCATACTCATGGCCAATCACGTCCCAGTCGAACCGATCCAACTGCAAAATATGGAGTTTGGTACCATCAAACAGCGAGGTGAATTCAGTGGTTGGAAAGACGACCGTAATGTCTGGCAGTCGGCTACCACGCACGCGTTGGACGTATTGGTTGATTGGGACGAGCGCCGCCTGTACTGAAAAGGCCGTATTGTTGTCGTCGGTATTATTAGCGGTCAGATCAATAATTAGATTGGTGTCGGCAGGCTGAATGGCGTGAACCGATGAATCGATGCGCTGGTCGACTCCAGGGTCTCCTGGCAACTGGATCACGAAACCAGGGCCTTGTGCTAGGACACGAACGAAGATACGGGGTCCACCTTCCTTTAAGGGTAGGTATGGCAGTGAGGAGCGTTGGGGATGAGCAAGCGCACAGGCGGCAGCTTCAGCACGGCGGGCGACTCGCTCGGCCACGGCTCCGGCACAAACCGACCCATCGGCACGTCCTGCCCTTGCAGCAGCGCTACCAGGATCGTCAATATCCCCCGCCGGAAACAACTCAAGAGCCGCGGACGCGCCCGTCCCGTCACCCGTCGACGTGCCGGATGGTGCATCGGCAACTCCTCCAGGCTGCTCACTCCCAGCGTTGCGTCCGCTTCTCCGCCCACACTCACCACCCACAGCGTTGCCACCGCCAGCGCCAACCACAAGCGCATCGCCCGCGCCGGATCGCTCATCTTGGTTTGATGCCACTGCCACCCTCCTCGTTTCATATCCTTGAAGCCGCCTTCGATCCAACTGCGCATCCCATACCATGCTGCTTCCGCCACCTCGGGAGCCAGGTCCGTCGCAATCAGCCATGGCTCCTTGTACCCTTCGTCCCACCGCACCACCAGCGTACAGGCAAGCTGACTCTCTTTGCTCGAAAAACACGTCACTCGTCCACACCATGTACTGCCCGTGTGGGGTGCCAACAGCGCCAGCGGACGAAAGGTGGCGGCTCCCTCCACTCGCACGTTGCCGCCCAGATTGAGCCGCAAGAACGGGTGCCAGCCACGTTTGACGATGTGCTCAAAGAGCCATTTGGCATACAGTCCCCGGTCAGCAAGCACCAGCACGGTCCAGTCGGGAGGCACACTGCCTTGGAGATGGTCAAAGAGCGCTTCCCAATGAGGACGCCAAGCTCCTTTGCGGGTTGCTTCAACGACCTGCCAGGCGACAGGAATCGCGCAGCCTCGATACACGACACTGATGGCGAGCACGGTGAAGCGCTGGCCGAGGGTAGAGGCATCCATCGCCAACACCAAGCGGCGCTCGTCGGAAGGCCACCACGCCAGTACCCAGCGCAGAAGTGGAGCAAAGCAGGTGGTCACGTCGAAGTCCAAGCGCTTGGGGCCGCGCTTGTCGTGCTTGTCGTAGCACCATTCGCGCAATCGCTGGCGGACGGTCGTCTCCTTGGCACCAAGCAGGGGCGCAAGCAGTGCGGCAACCGAGGTGATGCCACAAGAGCGGGCGAGCACCATGCCAAAGCTCCACATGGCGAGCACGGTCGCCTGGGCACGGCTCAGGTTGGGGAGGTGGGTTGACACGATGGTTTCCCATTGCGATAATCCATCAAGGCGAGACATGGGGAGCTCCTTATCGTTGGGCTTTGAACACCACAATGATACCGAACCCTGTGTCTCGCTTCATATTTGTCTAAATCTACCCCTTAAAAGGGTCCACCTTCCCCGGTGCCCTCATCGTTATTGATGACTGTGGTGTAATTGCCATTGGCATCGGTCGTAACAGTCGTGACCAGTACGGAACCGATATCCTTCTCATCACGAATCTCTACTGGCGCTAAGGCAATCGGGTGGGTGGCTCCGGCACTATCCGTCCAGAGCATCCTGCCGGAGATCGTAAGGTTTCCTGCTGCGGGTGTGGTTGCTTTGCCTGGGGCACTGCTATTCGTTTCGGCCGCGCCAGCACCCATGATTTGCTCGATCGCATCCGCACTGGCAGCAGCAGACGGATCCGCGCCCGGGGTTCCTCGCAATTGTCGCACCTTAAGGTCAAGAGGTCCGCTGGTACTGTAGAGCGCGGTGTCAGATGTGGCAAGGCTATAGAGGACATCAGTCCTCGTGCCGAGCTTGCGACCGGCACTATTTGATGCTGCAACCGTGGCCCATACTTCACCCGCACCGCTGCGCTCGACTACGATGTCGAGCGGAACACTGAACGACTGGCCAGCTTTGGCGGCAGGCAGCGCACTGGTCAGCGGGCTGTTGATCGTAACCGCGCCTCGCGCTCTGAGTGTGGTTGTGAAGGCAGCCACATCGACATTCGGCGTCACTACAAGGTTGACCTGCGTTGACGTGCCGACGGCATTGCCCAAAACCTGTGGCTCTAATGAAATGCTGAAATCCCCGAGGGGCTTCGTCAGATGCACTGGCTTGATGGTGTCCGTAGCTTGGGTTGCGCCTACAGAATTGTATGGCCAACCAATGAGTAGAACTACTACGACTGAACATAACGAAATAAAACTTCGATACTGCCGCTTCATACGTCTCCTAAGTATTTAATGGTATTCTCAGATTCCAACGCCGCGTGAGAGGTCGATGGCAACGATGCGCTGGAGCGAACGGATCATACGTTGTAGAGGGCTCACATCTGGGTGCCAGAATCATGCGGCTTGCAAACAATACTCTCCTCATAATATTTTTGTCAATCACCAAGTTTCCAAAAACTGTCCACGGTGAGCCAGGATGCTCAACCGGTGACTTTGGTATTGTCTCTACTTGACATAGCATAAAGCTCCTTGTTATAGTTTAGGTGGCTGGTGACTCTCCGCTGATGTTCCGCCCTTCCTACGGAAGGGTTTTTTTGTCCCTGGGGTCATCGAATCTGAAAGGATGCCGTCCTATGGCGATCTCTGTCGTGCTATTCGATCTCGACAATACACTGTATCCTTCCTCGAATGGACTGATGAAGCATCTGGACATGCGCATCGGAACGTTCTTCGAGGAAACGTTTGGTCTCGACCCTGTTGAATCGCTGAGCCTGCGGCGGAAGTATTATGGGGAATTTGGGACGACCCTGCGTGGTTTGCAGTATCACCATGGCGATGTCGATACTGAACGCTATCTTCAATATGTCCACGAGCTAAACTTGAATGATTTTGTCGTCGTTGACGCGTTGCTGGACGCAGCGTTGGCAGCACTCCCGGCCCGTAAAATAGTGTTCACCAATTCACCACGTGAATACGCGGACCGCGTGCTGGCTGAGCTTGGACTCACGCATCACTTCGAGCGTATCTTCGATACACGCTTCTTCGATTTCGTGTGCAAACCAGATCCGTCTTGCTACGAACGGGTGTTGACCGAGCTAGGTATCGCTGGCTCCGAAGCTATTATGATCGAAGACATGGCCAAGAACCTCCCACCCGCTGCGCGGCTTGGTATCACGACCATTCTGCTTGAAGGTCCGGACCAACCGGCGGAGTTGGCCGATCACGTCGTTCCTGATGTGTTGGGGGCGGTCGAACTGGCGGGACGGTTGATATCGCCGTCATATCCTGACGAGCATATGTTGATCGAAGAAGTGTTGGGCCCAGGGGCAAGCGGCGAGTAATCGCGCTCGCCCCTTCTTTGAGTGCGAACATTTGTGCATAATTGATGCGATTTTGGCCCCGATTTGAGTTGCCCATACGCTGCCATCTTCGTATACTTACACCAACACCGAAGGAGGATTCATGGCGCACCCCAAGCTAGCCCTGGTCGACGGTCACGCCGTCGCGTTTCGTGCGTTTCATGCGCTGCGTGACGCGAACCTGCGTACCTCGGACGGCGAGCCGACGTACGCCGTCTATGGATTCTGGCAGATCGTCTTGACGACGTTACAAAAGCTTCAGCCAGAGTATGTGGCGGTTTCATTTGATGTAGGCCGGACATTTCGTCACGAGGAGTTCGCTGAGTATAAAGCCGGACGGGCTGAAACACCCGACGAGTTTCATGTGCAACTCGCCCGCATCAAGCAACTCGTCGAGGCGCTAAATATTCCAATCTATGTTTCAAAAGGCTTCGAAGCCGACGATGTGATCGGTACGCTGGCGCGACAAGCGACGGCGAAAGAAGTCGATACCTATATCATCACTGGCGATAGCGATACCTTGCAACTTGTGGACGAGTGCGTCTATGTCATGCTGGCGACGCCGTATGGCAAAACGCAGGAAGCCAAGTTGTACGATTATGATGCTGTTGTCGAACGCTATAAAGGTCTGAAGCCAACTCAGTTAGCCGATCTGCGTGGGCTGAAAGGCGATGCGACTGACAATATTCCCGGCGTCAAAGGCATCGGCGAAACCAGCGCCGTGCAGATGCTCAACCAGTTCGGCTCGGTCGAAGGTATCTACGAGCACCTGGAAGAAGTCTCGAACCGTTACCGTAAACATCTCGAAGGGCAGAACGATGCGGCGTTGTTTTCGAAGCGGTTAGCGACGATTCGGACGGACGTGCCGGTCGAACTGAACCTCGAACAGTCGCGGTTGCATGATTATGACCATGATGCCGTTGTCGAGTTGTTCCGAGAACTCCAGTTCGGGAGTTTACTGAAGAAACTGCCGGGATACGAACAAGGTGTCCAGATCGAAGCACCCAAGCCCGCTGCACCAGCCAAGAAAGCTGCGGCGCGCAAGGGACCGGCCCAGCAAATCGGTATGTTTGAAGCTGCCGATGTCGAGGTCGCTCACACGACTGCATTGATTACACCGTCGGGTCCACCGCCAGAGGCTCATGGCAGCTACACCACGGTGGTGACGACCCACCAACTGGATGACCTGGTGAAGCGACTGGACAACGCAGCGGTCGTCGCGTTTGATGCCGAAACAAACTCGTTGTCGTTCCTGGATGCCGAAATCGTTGGTTTGTCGCTTTCGACCGAGGTTGGCGTCGCCTTTTACGTGCCGATCGGCCATCGCGACGGCGAACAACTCGACCGTGAACAGGTGTGTACGGCGCTACGGCCGTTCTTCGAGGATGGCAAGCGACCCAAGGTCGCCCATAACGCCAAGTTCGATATGTTGATGCTACGCCGTCTTGATATTGAGGTGCAGGGGTTGGTCTTCGATACGATGATCGCCGCCCAACTGCTCGGTCAGCAGGCTGCTGGACTCAAGGATCTGACGTTCAATATCCTTGGTATTCAGATGACCGAGATCACCCAATTGATTGGGACCGGTCGCACGCAAATTACGTTCGACTTCGTACCACTTGATCAGGCGACGCCATATGCCGCCGCCGACGCCGATATGACGCTACGGTTGTATGAGCACTTCAAGGTGGAAATGCAGACCGTACCCCGGATCGCGCATATCTTTGAGTCGATCGAAATGCCACTGGTGCCCGTCTTGGTGGCGATGGAATGGATGGGCATTAAGGTCGATGTACCGACGTTGCATTCGTTGGCGAGCACATTGGGCGCTCGTATCGAAGAGGTCGAAGAAGAGATTTACGCGCTGGCGGGCTACAACTTCAATATTGGCTCAGGCCAACAGTTAAGTGATGTATTGTTTGGCAAGCTTCAGGTTCCGACGAGTGGTCTATCCAAGACGAAGAGCGGCCATTATTCGATCACGGCTGAAGTGTTAGATAAGCTGAGTGGTGAGCATCCGATCATCGACCTGATCTTGGAACATCGCCAACTTAGTAAGTTGAAGTCGACCTATGTGGATGCGTTACCGCTCCAGGTCGACAAAGTCGGTCGTATCCACACGTCGTACAACCAGTTGGGTGCGGCGACGGGGCGGCTGAGTTCGAACCAACCTAACTTACAAAATATTCCGGTACGAACTGAGCAAGGGCGCGAAATTCGTCGCGCGTTCGTCACAGAGCCAGGTTGGAAACTCCTTGCTGCCGATTACTCGCAGGTCGAGCTTCGGATTCTGGCGCATGTGACGCAGGACCCGGCACTATTGGCGATCTTCAAGGAAGATAGCGATATTCATACGGCGACGGCGGCACGCTTGTTCAACGTCGCGCTCGACAAGGTGTCGAAGAACCAACGGCGCATCGCCAAGATGACGGTGTTTGGTGTGATCTACGGCATCTCGTCGTTTGGACTGGCGGCACGCACGGATCTGAGCCGCGAAGATGCACAAAAGATGATCGATGGTCTGTTCGCGACCTATCCCGGTTTGCGAAAGTACATCGACACGACGCTGGAGTTTGGTCGTGAGCACGGCTACGTCGAAACCCTGATGGGACGACGGCGTTACGCTCCCGAACTACGTTCATCACACGGTGGGCGTCGTCAAGCCGCCGAACGTGAATCGATCAACGCGCCGATCCAGGGTACGAACGCCGACCTGATTAAACTCGCCATGGTGCGGCTCCATGCTGAACTAATCAGTCGTGGACTCCAGGCTCGGATGCTGTTGCAGGTACACGATGAATTGGTGCTCGAAGTTCCCGATGATGAGATGACCGAGGTCAGTAAGATTGTGTGCGAAACGATGGAAGGCGTCGGCACGGATCTGACGGTGCCACTGCGTGTCGAGGTCGAATCTGGGCGAAACTGGGAAGAAATGAAGTAACGTGGATCACGAACTATTGGAGAACGTGACATGATGAGGGCGACCATTACTGCAATGGTCGCCCTCGTCCGTTTCTGTTGAACATTGGTCGTTCGTCAGATTCGCATCAATTCGCTCATACGTAGCACGCGGTTGGGGTTCTGGACGGGTGAGAAGAGCGTGTCGAGCGCGAAGACCTGGATCAGGTATTCCTGACCGGCGATCGTGAAGCGGAGGATATCGCCTAACGGATTGCCGAGTGGGCGTCCCGCATTAGCTTCGCTGAGCATATATTGATGAAAAGGATGGCCGGGATTGTAGGCACTACCAGCGTTGGCAAAGGTTGTTTGAAGGAGTGCGTCGCGAAGTACCAGATCGTTTGGACCGGTTGGTGCGGGTGGAGGAGTGTGTGGCGTCGAAGGCGCTGGTTGCGGTGCTCCCTGCCCCTGGTCCTCGGCCATCCAGTCACCGATCAGCTTGTTGACATGGTCGATATAGACTTGAGGCTGGTTGCCGTCGGATGTAGGCGCGTAGACTGGCACAGCCTTTTCAACCGTATCGAGACCCCGCTCGCTCACATAGCGCTCGTTGATACGGTCGCACCAGTCGATCAGACCATCCTGCCAGGTTGGATAGATCGTGAAGTTGCGCGGATGACGACCTGAAGCGCGTTCGGGTTTGTAGGGCGCACGAACATTACCCCAGTTCTTCGTCTCCGACCGATAGCCACGTGTGCCGAACACCGATTCATGCCAAAGAACGCCAGCGACACGGCCGGATCGATACCGGTCTGCGCAATGATGTTATAGCACTCGTGGGCGATTGGGGCGCAGGGTGACTGGTAGCGAATTGAGCACACGGCTGAACTGCCCGGCTGAGATGCGTGGTTGGATCGTAACGTGAAGTTCATCGGCTTTTCCTAACGTCCGCTCAGGATCAAATCGCGGCGCGAAAACGCCAGCTTCGCCAGGCTCAAGAATGAGCGCGTCATCGCTATTTGTGCCAATAATATTGCGAAATCACCGGCAGTGAAGACCCGTCTGGGCCAGTTGGTAGCCTGCATCGAAGGCACCAAGAGCAGCGAGAAGATCGATTGTAGCGCTGAGATAAGCGGATTTGTACGCGCCTGTGGCCAACTGTTGCTGTACAGCGCGATCGCGAGCGCAGCCAGCAGCAACAGGCGTGGTGTGTTTTTCAGTACCAGCGACGAAATCAGGATCATCAAGGCGCCAGCAGTGCAATATTGAACATCGTCGGTACGCTGCCGATCAGGACCTCGCGGACGGTGAAATCGAGCGGGTGATTGACCAGGAGAGTGAGCAGAGGATGACAAGAAACGCGACCCAGACGACCAGCACAGAGGCGATGTAGAGCCCGAGGAGATAGCCACGTCGTCCGAGCGGCCGGGTCAGCACGATATAGCCCTGCGGCCGGTCTGCCAGGCTCAGCATCGCCGAAGTGGTATACAGCGTCAGTAGCAGGGTAAAGATGCCGCTCAACTGAAAGACCTGGTTGAGGGTTACGAAACCGCGTGGATTCTGGAAGAACAGCCCCCAGAAGGCAACCGCCAGTGTCAGTTCGACCAGAATACGCCCGCTACGGATGTACTCGGTCAACTCAGGCGCGTAAAGACCACTATACGTCGGAGAGTCATCATGAGGTCTCCCGTTCATCAGTACTTCGACCAGTGTTTCTTCGGATGGAACGGATGTGGCGGGTGTGGCCTCGTTTTCATCGTCACGGATCGCGCGGAGATAGAACTGCTCGAGCGCATCGGCTTCAGGGGTTACTGCCATGATCGATACCTCGTCATCAAGCAGTATACGCGAGGACACCTGTCTGTACTTCGCTGAATGGAAACATCGTGATCTCGGTGCGGCTCACGCGCGACGCGGAGCCCAGCCCGCTCAGGCTCCGTGCGTTTCTGCAGGCAGGTCGCGCACTTTGATCGTCACCGAATGTCCCTGCGCCTTGCAAGTCGATCAGCTGGTACCGGATCGAGTCGTCCTTGACCAGCACACCGACACGATCGCACAGACGTGCCACTTCGGTCAACTGGTGCGTACACAAAAACAGCGTATGTCCTGCGCGTATCTGCTGTAGCAATATAGCCATGTCGCTCTGGCCTTCCGGGTCGAGACCGGAGGCTGGTTCGTCGGCGATCAGCAGGTCCGGCTCATGCAGCAAGGCCTGGGCCAGACCGAGGCGCTGCAGCATACCTTTCGAATATGTGCCGATGCGCCGGTCGACGGCGGCTTGAATCCCGACCATGTCGACGACATGGTCAACCCGATCGTTGAGCTTGTTGCTCGGCAGTCGGAGAGCCGTCCCAGCGTCATCAGGTATTCGCGACCGGTAAGTTGCGTATGGTAGCGTGGGCGTTCAGGCAGATAGCCGATGCGCGGATTGCTCGTTCGATCCTGCTTGCCAAAGAAACGCGACATCGCCCTGATCGGGAACAGTAGGCCCAGGATGATGTGGGTCAGGGTCGACTTCCCGGCGCCATTCGGACCCGAGCAGCGCGAACGCCTCACCTTGCGCGACCGTCAGATCGACGCCACGCAGCACCTGGAGTGTGCCATAGCGTTTATGAACGTTATTGAATTTCTATCGTTGGCTGAGCCACCATGGTGGCATTGTACCCTTCTGTATGCCCTGGAACGGGCTGCCTATTGTGCCCGCGCGAAGCGCCGCCAGATACCTTAAACCGCCAGTACGTCAGAAATCGCCAGATTGCGAGGAGCCATGAATCGCCATACTCGGAGCAGCTACCGGAGGTGCTCAAGCTACGCATCTATGAAGTCGTCCAGCGAGGTGCCGGCCGGCATGGTCGCCTCCTATGGCGACATTGCCGCGATTGTGGGTGGTGGCTGCGACGCGCGCATGGTCGGATACGCGCTGAATGCGATTCCGAAAGCCGGTGCTGAGGAGATTCCCTGGCAGCGTATCGTCAATGCTCAGGGCGGCATCAGCACCAAAGGATTGCTGCAACGCAAACTCCTTGAGGACGAAGGTATCGTCTTCGATCTAACGCCGAATCGCCTCCCGCTTTCGCTGGTCGGGCCCGACGACGAATGGGCTGGAGAATGGCTTTTTCGTGCTTGCGCATCGCTCCAGCAGAACCCGGCGAACAACTTTCGCTTTTCTGATTAGCGCGTGGATTCATCCGGCGATCAGGTAGCGGATCATAATCGTCGCCAGGCCATAGAATGCGGCTGCGCCTGTGATATCGGTGAAGTGTTGTGACGATCACGCCCGATGCTAGCGCCGGATCGGCTTTGATGAACTTCAGGAACAGTGGCACAACCGTGCCTGCGATGGCGGCGACGATCATATTCGCCAGCATCGCCATGCCGGCGATCAGCCCCAGGATTGGCTGACCGCGCCAGATGTAGCTGATCGTGCCGACCAACAGACCGAAACACACGCCATTGATCATGCCAACCAGAACTTCACGGATCAGGTGTCACGCGCTCGCGCAGATCAAGTTGGCCCAGCGCGATCGAGCGCACGATCAGCGTCAGGGTCTGGATGCCAGCGTTGCCACCCATGCCGGTGATCAGCGGCGCAAAAACTGCCAGGATTGCGACCTGGGCGATCGTGCCTTCGAACATGCTGACGACGAATGCGGCAAGCACTGCGGTCGGCAGATTGACCATCAGCCAGATCAGGCGTCGGCGCGAGGCATTTCAGGACCGAGTCGCTAGACATCCTCTTCCGCGGACACGTTCGCCAGGTGGAACAGATCCTCGGTCGCTTCTTCCTGCAGCACGTCGATCACGTCGTCGGCGGTTATCACACCAACCAGCCGCCGGTCTTCGTCGACGATTGGCAGCGCCAGCAAGTCGTACTTAGCCAGGATGCGAGCGCATTCTTCCTGGTCGGCATCGACATCGGCGGTGATCACATCGCGATACATGAAGTTGTCGAGGGTGGCCTCGGGGTGATGCGACGACCAACTTGCGCAGCGACACGACGCCGACCAGTCGCTCGGCATTATCGGTGACAAACAGATAATAGGCGGTTTCCTCGTCGGGACTGGTATTACGCAGCACATCGATCGCTTCGGCCGCGGTCATGGTGCCCACGAAGGCGATCACGTGCGGAATCATCAGGCCGCCCGCACTTTCTTCGTCGTGGCTGAGAAGTTCGCGAACCTCGTCGGGCTCTTCCATCTCGGCCAGGGCGGCGGCGGCCTTGTTGTCGCTTCATATCCTGCAGCACGTCGGCGGCGTCGTCGGGTGCCATCTCATCCAGGAAGTCGGAGAGTGCCTCGGGATCAAGTCGGTTCGCGACGTCGGTACGCTCGGCCTCGTCGAGCTCGATCAGCACCTCGGCGCCGAACTCCGGATCCATTTCTTCGACGACGCCGACGCGATCCTCCGGCTCCATTTCTTCCAGCACATCCGCGCCATCGGCAGGATGGAGGGCAGAGACGATATCCGCAGCTTCGGCACGGCGAAGCTCGGAAATCACTGCTGCGGCGCTTTCTACATTACCGTCGGCTAACAAGGTGCGGACGTGGTCCAGGACAGTATCAAGGTCTTGTACGAGAGCCATATTCGCATCTCCTTGGACCACTGTATGGCAAACAAAAAGACGGGATCGACCCGTCCTCACTCCAATGAGGAGGATTGATGCGACCCGAACCGCTATTCGTCGCGGCTATATCTATGTCTATGACTACTCATAATCTTGCCGTATTGTACCACGCAGCTTTGTGCAGCAAGGCTCGTGTGCTGTTCTGACAACGTTCATATGAGCTGCTCTGCTCCCGTTTTGCGTCGCTTGACGGTCGTATCATAACCGCGTATGATGGCGTTGTTGTCGTATGGCATATGTCATAGGACACCTGACTTACTGCCTATTCCAGACACGCTTACCGGACGCATCCTTCTAAGCATTTATCAACAGAGCAGTTGTAGCTTCATCCGACCGTATGAGACATTCTATCGCTGGATCACGCATGATCAAGGGAAATGTAACTGCCGAGGAAGTCAAGCGTGCAGTGTCTGGGCGCATTAGCGCGGGACTCTATCCTGCGGGTGGTCAAGTGCCGTCTGTCCGCACCCTTGCTCAGGAGCTTGGGGCGAATCGCAACACTGTTAATAAGGCCTATCGTGCCCTCGAGCAGGCCGGGATCCTTGAGGCAAACACGAGCCGCAAAGCCTTTTTTGTTGGCACTGTGCCACACGCGACCGGCTCGGTAGACCATTTTCGCGATCAAGCATTAGAGGTCATCTGGCAGGGTATGGCAGTTGGCTTGTCGCGCCAACAGGTCTTTGATAACCTGTCTTCGATCATCACACAGGTGTATGGCAGCGGCGATGTTCGTATCAAGTTTCTGGAATGTAACGCCTACGATAGTGAGTCATTGGCCGCCGAATTGACACGTCTACTCGATGTCTATATCGAGCCTGGATTGCTTGGCGAACGTGACATTCGCTTGCTCGCTCAAGAATATGATTTAATTGTGACGACGTTACAACATATTGCCGAAGTCGAACGTGCTGTGGATCGACTCGCTTGCAAGGTGATCGCCGTCGATATTCGACCGGCGGCAGATGTTCTGCTTGAGCTAGCGCGTCTTGCGAAGACGCCGATCGGACTCATTTGTGGAGCTGAAAACTCGATCGTGCAACTCACATACATGATCCTCAGCTACCAACCAGACCATGTCATCGAAGGCGTCCTGGTGCAGGATGCTGCGGCGGTTCGAGGATTAGTCGAGCGTTGTAAAGCATTGATCGTCACGCGTAGCTCGGTCCCTGCGTTCATCCAGTTAACCGATCGGGAGCCAGATGTCGTAGTCGAGTTTCAGATCGACGCACCATCAGTAGCGATGCTCAGGCAACGGATCCATACAGTGCGGATGGAGCGATCCAATGCGACGTAATCGAAGATTGAAGGCTTTCCAAGGCTCGTCGTCTGGGGTGAATACGATGAGGAAGCTCATGGGGAAGGAAGACGTCTGATGGCAGTCAATAAGACGGGGGTGCGTCAACTCAACCGCCAGTCGGGAATGGGGTTGAGTATTCAGGCACGCGAAGCGTTCACCTGTTACATCTTTATGTTGCCGGCCATCCTGGGTTTGCTGTTGTTCACGGTTGGCCCGATGATCGTGTCGTTGTACCTCAGCTTTACTGACTACGATGTGTTGGGTTCGGCCTCCTGGATCGGCCTGGAAAATTACCGGCAGTTGTTTAGCGAACCGTTGTTTTGGAAGTCGCTGCGGGTCAGTGCGATCTACTCTGTTGTCAGCGTTCCGTCTGGCCTCGTCTTGGCCCTGGCGTTGGCGGTGCTGCTCAACCAGAAGATGCCCGGTGTATATTTCTTCCGGTCGATCTTCTATCTACCGACGGTCATTTCTGGCGTCGGCGTGGCAATGCTGTGGCGTTGGATGTTCAACCCGGAGTTTGGCGTTATCAACACGCTGCTGGCGATGATCGGCATCCAGGGTCCTGGCTGGCTCACGTCCGAGGACTGGGCGCTACCCGCTTTGATCATCACAAGCCTGTGGGGTGTTGGCGGTACGATGTTGATTTATCTAGCCGGATTGCAAGGCATTCCACAGGAAACTCACGAAGCGGCGGAGATCGATGGGGCAGGCGTATGGAAACGGTTTCGCTTCATCACCCTGCCGTTGATCTCGAATGTGACGTTCTTCAATTTGGTGCTCGGTATTATCGGCGCGTTGCAGGTATTCACGGATGCCTTCGTCATGACTGGTGGCGGTCCCAACAATTCCACGATGTTCCTGGCCTGTCTATCTCTATCGGAATGCGTTCCAGTATCTCAACATGGGGTATGCCTCGGCGCTGGCCTGGGTGATGTCTCATGATCGTACTGGTATTGACGCTGCTGGTGTTGAAGTCGTTCACCCATCTAGACGTTTTACCAGGATGAGTCGCGAGGGAAACATGGAGTTTGATCGACTGTGCAAACCAGGAGCCAACAGACTTCATTCTGGCGTACGCGCCGTGGACAATCGACGCTGAGCAATGGTCTTTCACTCACGATCGCGTCGATCGGTACGCTGGTGATTATGGTACCGTTCTTCTGGATGTTTTCCACCGCGTTGAAGGCTCCACAAGATGTGTATCTGATTCCGCCTAAATGGATTCCGATCCCGCCACAGTTTCAGAATTTCTGGCAGGCTCTCACGCTCTTTCCATTTCATATTTATGCGCGCAACACTTTTTTTATTGTCGCCATGGTCATGCTTGGGAACATGTTTCGTGCTCGTTCAGCGCGTATGGTTTTGCACGCCTGCGTGCCCCTGGTCGTGACTTTATTTTTATGCTCTTGCTTGCGACCCTGATGTTGCCAAGCGCGGTAACATTGGTGCCAACATACCTCATGTTCAGCAAACTAGGATGGATCAACAGCTTCCTACCGTTGATCGTGCCCTCGTTCTTTGGCAACGCCTTTTTCATTTTCCTGTTGCGCCAATTTTATCTGACTATTCCACGCGAACTCGAAGAAGCGGCAGTGATCGACGGCGCGAACAACTACCGAATCTGGTGGTCGATCATCCTGCCGTTGAGCCAGCCTGTGCTGGCGACGGTTGCGGTCTTTACGTTCATCAGCACCTACAATGATTTCTTTGGTCCGTTAATCTATTTGACCGACAACAGCAAGCAAACAATCGCGGTTGCGCTGTCATTTTTTCAGGGGTCGCCCCGAATTTGGGCCACAGCGCCATCTGCTGATGGCCGTGGTCACGGCGTCGATCGTGCCGCCGCTGCTGATATTCCTGGTGGCTCAACGCTATTTTGTGCGTGGCATCGTGATGTCGGGGATCAAGGGCTGATGTGACGGGATTTATACCGGGTTTTGCCATCACGACATACAACAAATGTATCATTTCATGGAGGAACTATCATGAACGAACGACTCAATCGGCGAAAATTCCTACGCGGTCTGGCCGCAGGTGTATCAACACTGGCGATTGCGCCATTGGCGGCTTGTGGCGGTGGTACAACCACTCCGGCCGCTCAGCCCGCTACCAGTGCGACAACCGCCGCTGGTGACGCTCCGCTACCTACCGCTGCCGCGCCAGCGGCCGGGGTGCAGGAGGTCAAGGCGTTGTGCTGGTCGAACGGACCTATCATCGACGAGAACTTCAACAAACGCGTTAAGATGTTCAATGAAGCCCATAGCGATACCATCAAGGTCGACCTGCAATTTCTGCCATACGATCAATATTGGCAGAAGATCGATCTTGCCTATGCTTCGAGCCAGCCCTATGACATCTATTTCTGGGACGTGCAGGCATACGCCCACTACAAACGTGATTTGCTGTTGAACCAGCAACAGTTGATCGAGTCGAAATCGGATCTGCTCGACGCCACCAAGTATCCAACCAAGTTGTTCGACCCATGGAAGTTTGACGGCGCGAACCTATATGGGTTTCCCGAGAACATTCAAACGATGGCGATGTTCTACAATACTGAACTGTTCGACAAGGCCGGAATGAAGTATCCCGACGAAACCTGGACCTGGCAACAGGCAGTCGAAGCGGCTAAGAAGATGACCGTGAAAGAGGGTGAACGAACGACGCAATGGGGCATGAGCACTGGCGCACTGGGCGATGGTGGGGCCTGCAAACGCTGTCATGGGCGCAGGATGACGCCTTCTTCGATAAAGTGGTCGAGCCAACCGAATTCTTTATGAGCCATCCTACGAATGTGGCTGCACTGCAGTTCGCACAGGACCTTACCTGGAAGGATCAAGTGTCGCCGACCGCAGCGCAACGTGAGGCGATGGGTCAGGACGTTGGTTTGTTCGAGTCTGGACGTTGTGCGCTCAATCCAGATGGTGGCTGGGTGACTTCCGGCTATTCCACGCTTCCATTCAAGTGGGCCATGGCGCCGATCCCATCCTGGGGCGGTAAGCGTGTCGTACCATACTGGCTGGGCGGATGGAACATCCCTAAGGCGTCGAAAGTCATTGAAGCTGCATTCGAATATGCCCGCTGGTCGTCAAGCGAATTCCAAGGACAGATGGCCAAGGATCATGACTGGATCCCGCTCCTGACGTCCGCACGCGAGTCGGCCGATATGAAGGCAGGCATGCCTGCCGGGTATGAGCAGTCGATCGCCGCGCTTGATAGTGCGAAAGTTGGCGACCTGTACCATCTCAACAGCGCGCAGATCCTCGGCGAAGTTTTTGGCCCAACCTATACCCAGGTGCTGACAAACGACATGACGCCACAGGACGCCGCGAAAGAGATCGATACCAAGGCTAACGCACTATTAAAGAAGACGTAAGGCAAGCACTAGACGACGGAAGGCAGACGGCAGATATTTCCGGATAAGGAGACGACGGACCACAGAAGATCGCTCTGCTGTGGTCCGTCGTTCGTCGTCCGTGGCCTACGAGCGGCTTGGATATAACACGAGTTCGGAAACATGGGCACGTGGTGGCATCTGGAGCACGAACAAACATGCCGCTGCGATATCTTCGGGCTGAAGCGCGTTTGCTAGGGCCTCGTCGCTGGGTGGCGTCGGCCGTTGCTGCATCAAGGGCGTGTTGGTGAACCCTGGGTAGATCACGGTTGCGCGGAGACCATGCTCGCGCTCTTCCTCCATGGTGCCATGTGCGAGCGCGGCGACGCCCGCTTTGGTGGCCTGGTAGGCGATGCCCGAGCGATCGGGTTTGCGTGCCGCCACCGAAGCGATGTGGACGAGGATACCGCCACCCTGTGCTCGAAAGACCGGCACGATCGCATGGGTCAAATAGAATGCCGCCGTGAGATTGGAAGCGACCATATCGTTCCAACTGTCGCCGGTTAGTTCGTCCACGGCGCGACGTTTGATATTTGTGCCAACGGCGTTGACCAGTCCGTCGATACGACCATACTCCGCCTGTGTGGTCGCGATCAATGCGTTGACCGATGATTGGTCAGTCGCATCGGTTGTGATCGCACGGGCGATGCCGCCATCGGCGACGATATGGGCGCGAATAACTTCAAGGGCTTCGGTGCGACGTGCGGCGATGACGACAGTCGCGCCAGCAAGCGCGACAGCGTGGGCGGTGGCACGGCCCATGCCGCTGCTCGCACCCGCGACGATAATGATCTGACCGTGAAGCGGTGCATTGTTGGATCCATACATATCAAAAACACTCCTCGTCTGCTTGAATGTGCGGTGAGTGAACCGCGTGTGATGATACACCCAAAGCAAAACTAGACACATCGCCACAGGTGGCGTCGTTCTTGCATACACGATGTCCTGTGGTGAGCCTGGTTGGCTATGGAACGTGGACCAGGCTAGGAGGAGAGAATGATGGCAGACGAAAAAACGAGCGAGAACACATCGCAAGCGCACGCCGAAAGTGAGCAGGCGATCAAGGAGCTAAAGCAGCAAGTTGCGGAGGTCGAGAACCAGGAAGGCGAGCCGGTTCCCTCGCAAAAAGATGCGGATGAAACCGCAGCCACTGGTATTTAGCCCTCACATAATGGTAATAAAGGGCAAGGAAACACAGGTTTCCTTGCCCTTTATCGTTGCTTAGCGCGGCTCTGGGCCCACACTAGCACACCGTTCTGGTATAGGGTAATCTTACTCCAATCAACGAACGTAGCGCTCGATGGTTGGTACGGAATAGTCGTCGGCTTCGTTGTAACTGCTCCAGTCGTTTTTGTTGACACGTTGGTGCATCTCTCCACTGCAAGCATTGGGACCGAGCGTTCCCGCACCAGCGGCGAAACTGAGTTCTAGATACGCGTCGGCTCCGACCTTTGGCTGAGCAACCTTCACGATACGCGCAGAGAATATTGGTGCAGTCAAGCTGTGCCCAGAAGCACGTATAGGTTTGTGGCTGATCCCCGTTGGAGGTGTACCAGTAGCGTACACGCAACGATGATATACATCGTAGCTATTGGCTCCGGCGAAATAATAGGGCTTTCCGTCGAGGCAGAAACTAGTGCCACAACGATATACAAAGCCTGCCGGCGGTGCCGCAGCGGGAGCCGCGCTCGTCAATACCGGAACGACGCCTTGATTGCATGCTAGCAAAACCGTTAGCGCTACTACTGTCGTTAATTGGAGCCTGATACGCATACACCCTCCCTGCTCGATTGCCCGAGGATAGCAGAATGGTGGTTGCGTGACCCAGGACAAAGGTATTCTTTTCCTGGTAGTAGAGATAATCAAACATGATCGTTGCGCTCAACCAATTTCTATGACGAACACGGCGTTATCACACGACAACGTTGGGCGATACGCCGTCAAGCTAACCGTGTGCTATTTGCTATACAGCAATGGTAGCAGCGGTCCCTGGGCTTTGTTCCCCTGGCTGGACACCCGCGAGGAATCGTTCAGCGTCACCGGCGTTGCCTGCATTGATTTCAGACACGCGGGTACCATCGGCAAAGTGATCGATCGTGATCACTTCGCATATCTTCCCGGTCGTATTTGCACAGCCCGATGCAGTGTCCACCCCGCATGGAAGGTCGCATCACCCGCGCGCAGACGTCGGCGGCTGGTTGTCCGCCAGTTCCGTTCGCGAACCATGTGGTCGAAGTAGTGCTCTGATTCGTCTGAAATGTCTATTGCTGCCAGATACCCCTCATGGTGCGAGCCAGAGACGAAGGTCATCGGTCCCATGTCCGCAGTGACGTCGACTAGTCGGCATCCACATCGTAATCATGTATTCGGTATCAACTGACCAGTAATGCTGATCTTGATGCCAGGGTGTATAGACCGCTGCCTTCCTTAAAATAAGGCTTGATCTTGATACAACCGCACGGCAGGTACACCCATCAAGCGTGCCGCGATCCCCGCGAAACGGCGGGCGAAGACGAAACGGCGCACCGCAGCGTCGTGCTCCCACAGATCGATCACCTGCAAGAACGCTTTCCCATAGGTTGAGCGCTGCGCGAGGTCGTGGTGCTCAAGTATCGAGGTTCGGACGTCGTATCCTTGATCGCAGGTTGATACTGCCATTTCTCCTCCGGTGTGCACACGCCGCGCAGTAATATATGACCATTGTTTTGGAATGCTGTGGGGTGTGGTTGCGTCAAGCCGATATCGAGTGTCGAGGTTGGCTAAGGATCAGATGTTCCATGGGGCTTCCTTTTCAGATTGGGTGGTGTTCATAGACCAAGGAGGAACGCGGGATTTTCCACGACCATGCGATGAATCGCTGCTTCTGAGATTCCCTGTAGGTTCAATGCTTGGCAAAACGCCGCGAGCGCGATGACCGGATTCGCGTTATGCGTTTGACCATAGTCTGTAACGATAATGTTGACGCTGCGGCACC
>CAWAJS010000007.1:0-62688 GCA_963782315.1 uncultured Chloroflexia bacterium | reverse complement strand
GCCGCCTGGTCATCGAAGGTGTCTAGTCCCTGCTCATCGGCGGCGGGAAGTACCACGACAAACGTGCTGCCGACGCCCGCCTCGCTGAACACCTCGATGGTGCCGTGCTGCGCCTCGACCAGCGTTTTGGCGATGGATAATCCCAGCCCTGCCCCACCGCCTGTGCGCGATGTGTCGCCGCGGTAAAAGCGATCGAAGATGTGCGGCAGCGCGTCGGGGGCGATGCCCGCGCCGGTGTCCTGTACCACAAGGCTGACCTTCGCGTGCTTCTGAATCGCCCTTAACGTGATCGTGCCAGTGGCGGGAGTCCACTTAAGCGCGTTGTCGAGCAGGATCAGCACAACCTGCGTCAGCGCGTCGGGGTCGCCCACCACCATCACGTCGGCGATGTCATCACACGCCAACGCATGCCCGGTGTTGAGCGGACGCACCTTGCGACAGGCATCCTCGATAAGCGGCTTGAGTGCTACCGGCTCCTGGCGCATGATCCGTCCGGCATCCGCGCGCGCCAGCATCAGCAGCGAGTTGACTAATCGGCTCATGCGCTCGCCCTCGTCCGCCATATCGTCAAGGGCAGCGGCGCGGTCGTCGGGCGCGATGGGAGGATCACGCTGGAGCAGCGCGATGTTGCCCCTGATCGTCGTCAGGGGCGTGCGGAGTTCGTGCGATGCGTCCGCGACGAAACGCTGTTGCGCGTGCAATGCCTGTTCTTCCTGGTGATAGGCGGCTTGCAGTTCCGCGAGCATCTGGTTGAAGGTCGTCGCCAGTTGCCCGACTTCATCGGCGGGACCACGATTTTCCACGCGCTGTCCAAAATCGCGCTGTGTGCCAATGGTCTTCGCCGTCTGGGTGATGCGGTCGATGGGCCGTAGAGCGATACCCGCCATCATCCAGCCTGCCCCGAACGCCAGCAGCACGGCAAGACTACTGCCGATCAACAAAAGCTGACGCAGGGTTTGCAGCGATTGGGCCTGTCCGTCCAATGAACGCGCCACCTGAATGATGCCGATTGCCTGTCCCACGAACGGTCATCTGGGTGGAATAGATCAGCAGTGGAATACCGCCGAGCGTGGAATGCTCGACGCTATAGCTCCCCGTCTGTACATGTTTCAGCCCGGCGTCGCTCAGTGGCAACGAGAGCGAGAACTTTTCAAGTTCGTCTGACTGGTCAACGATATTGCCATCCAGGTCACGGGTCTGAACCAACGTCTCGCGTAACCCCAGTTTTCCGGGCGAGATATAGATGCGGTCGATGCGAAACTGCTGGTTGGCGATCAGTTGCTTTGATTCGTCAACCAGCCGATCCTTTATCAAGGCGTCGGTCGCACGAGCGAGCGTAAGGTACAGCACGACGCCAAACGCGATTAGCGTCGTCGCGAGGATCGCGGTATACAACAGTGATAAGCGTAAACGAATCGACATCAGCAACCTTTATAGGCTACGCAGCACATACCACGAACACGACGGACGCTTACGGTTCCTCACGCAACACGTAGCCGATGCCACGCACGGTCTGGATCAGCCGCGTTTCGCCACCGGCTTCAAGCTTCGACCGCAGATAGCGCACATACACTTCCAGCACGTTCCCATCGCCGCCGAAGTCATAGCCCCACACGTCGAGCAGGATACGCTCGCGTGGCAACACCTGGCGCGGGTAGCGTAGGAAATACGCCAGCAGATCGAATTCTTTCGGACTGAGGCTGAAGCGGCGGTCGGTGCGGCGCGTTTCGCGCGTCACCGGATCGAGGTACAGATCAGCATAAGACAACGGCTTTTCACTGTGCGTCGGCTCGGCGCGGCGCAGGAGCGCACGCACCCGCGCCAGCAACTCAGCCGGAGCGAACGGCTTGACCAGATAATCGTCCGCGCCGCTATCCAGTCCTTCAACCCGATCTTCGACCGCATCACGCGCCGTCAGCATCAGGATCGGCGTGCCGTCGGCGCTTCGCAGTCGGCGCGCGACTTCGATGCCGTCCAGTCCCGGCATCAGCCAATCCAGGATTACCACGTCAGGGCGATGCGTCTGCGCCTTGGCGAGCGCTTCCAGTCCATCCGACGCAGTTACCACCTGATAGCCTTCATAGGCAAGTGTGCGCCGCAGCATATCTATGATTTTTCGGTCGTCGTCCGCGATAAGTACGGTAGACATCGTGCCTCTCCTCACTGGACCGACAACCAGCATCGTTGCCGCTGCGATTCCAGCTATGTATGCGACCGCGCCGTACCGTCAGTGTACCTGATTCTCCGGCTAGGGCTTGCGAACGCGCACCCACCGCGCTTGTCGTCATTCCATGTTCTCGGTAGAAGTATAGTACGTTCGGCATTCCAAAATCGCGTGCCTTCACTGAGAAGTAGATAAGAGATGAATGCGGTAGTATATACGTCCGACCAACGACCAACGACCAACGACCAACGGGGAACAGACGACCTATCATGTCGATGTTAAGTCGAGGAATCCATGGTGTAGCGAAGAATCAAGGCTTGATTCTTCGCGTCGGCTCAGAGCGACAGTCAAACAATGTGCGATCCGTCGGCTATTGCAGGTATGTTCAAGGTAGGGTCTGTGGTTGGTGATCACTGATCAGTCGGTGGCCCGTCGTTGGTCGTTCGTCATCCGTCGTTGGTCATCCGTCATTCGTCGTTGGTCGTTGGTCGTTCGTCATCCGTCGTTGGCCGTTCGTCCGTTCGTCCATTCTGCGGTGGTCTGTCGTCCGTGGTCTGTCGTCAAAAATAAGGATCGCGCGTGCATCGTTCAGTACCATACATCGTGCTTGCCATCGGCGTAATGATCGCCTCCACCGCCGCGATCATGATCACCGGAGCCATCAATCTGGGCGTCGATCCGCTGACCGTCGCGTGCGGACGTATCGCCATCGCCGCGCTGATCCTGACGCCCATCGCCTGGGCACGGGCGGGCGAGGAAATCCGCCGCATCAGCCGCCGCGACTGGCTGATCGCGCTCGTATCGGGCGTATTCCTGGCGATTCACTTCGCCGCGTGGATCAGTTCGCTGGCCTATACATCGGTGGCGTCCTCGACGGCGCTGGTGACGACCAATCCGGTGTTCGTGGCGCTGGCGACGTGGCTGATCTTTCGGGAACGTCTGCCCTTCGGCACCTGGCTGGGCGTTGCTATTACCGTTGCGGGATCGATGCTGGTCGGGTTCAGCGACAGCGCCGGAGGTGGTGGTTCCAACCCACTATATGGCGATGCGCTGGCGCTGCTCGGCGCGGTAACGGTGTCGGGCTACTTCCTGATCGGGCGCGCACTTCGCGCTCGTATCTCGATTCTGCCGTATATCTGGATCGTGTATTCCTCGGCGGCGATCGTGCTGCTGCTCGCCAACTCCGTCGCGGGGCAATCGCTGTTGGGTCTGCCATCAACGGCGTACCTGCTGCTGCTGGCGCTGGCGATTGGTCCGCAACTGCTCGGACATACCGCCTTCAACTGGTCGATCAAGTACCTGTCCGCGACCCTGGTGACGGTCGGCATCCTGGGCGAGCCCGTCGGGTCGGCGATCCTGGCAGTGGTGATCCTGCACCAACCCGTACAACCGCTGCAACTGCTCGGCGGCGCGGTGTTGCTGATCGGCATCGCCGTGTCCGCGCTGGCGGAGCGGCAGAATCGCCGCACCGCCGACGCGCTCCGTATGGAAGCCGAAGCCGCGCCCTGACCGCCTAGCCCTCGACCAGCACCCGCGCCCACATCGGCGGCACGTCCACCCCCTGCAAGCGTCCTGCCGTAACGCTGTAGCGTGCGGCAGGGTCCAGGGCATCCACGAACGTCGTTCCTTGCACGGACGGCACATCGACCGTGCGGGGTTCGAGCGATGCGTTGAGCACCACCACCACCTGCTGCCCGTCGTAGCTACGCCGGAACACAAGCAGTTCGGCTTCGACGGCGAGTTGCTCATAGCTCCCACGTCGAAGCGCGGGCAGCGCGTGGCGCACGCTGGCGAGGCGGGCGATGGCGGCGGCGAGGTCGGGGTGCGGCGCGTGGGCGGCATCCCCTGGCTGAAGGCGCGGACGCAGCATCCAATCCGCGTCGCCCTTGCGCCCCTCCATACCCCATTCGCTGCCGTAGTAGATCGACGGCACACCCGGCATGGTGAACAGGAGCGCGTACAACGGATACAAGTGCGCGGCATCGTGCAGCGTCGAGGCCACCCGCTCGACATCGTGGTTGTCCACGAAGTTGTACAACGGCTGATTTTGATAGATGCCACCCTCGCCGAATTCGCGCTTGAGGGTATGGGCGATCTCGTGGTAGTTGTGGTCGTTGAGGCTCGAATACAGGCCCTTGTATGCTTCGTAGTTGGTCGCCGAATCGAGCATACCCGCGCCCACGATCTCGCGGTAGTCGCCGTTGACCGCTTCACCCATCACCCAGAAGTCGGGGCGCAGGTCGTGGCAGAACGCTGCGAGCGCCGCCAGGAATCCACGGTCGATCTCGCTGGCAACGTCCAGGCGCAAGCCGTCGATGTCGTAGTTGTCCACCCACTGGCGAATCGCACCGAACAGATGCTCACGCACGGCAGGATGATCCAGGTTCAGCTTGACCAGATCATAATGTCCGTTCCAACCGTCGTAGGCGAATGCGTCGCCATTGGGACTGCGGCGACTGAAGTCGATGCCCTTGAACCAGTCGCGATAGGCCGAGGCTTCGCCATGCTGTTGCAGGTCGCGGAACGCCCAGAAGTCGCGCCCGACATGGTGGAACACCCCATCGAGAATGACCTTGATGCCGTTGTCGTGCAGCGTGCGAACAAGGGCGGCGAGGCTTGCATTATCGCCAAGCCGTCGATCCACGCGGTAATAGTCGGCGGTGTCATAGCCATGCACCGTCGATTCAAACAACGGTCCCAGGTAGAGCGCGTTTACGCCAAGCGCGCGCAGGTGCGGCACCCACTCGGCGATTTCCTGCAAGCGCGGCGTTGGCGGCTCGCCCAATGCGTTGTGGCGCGCCGCGCCCAACATACCAAGTGGGTAGATGTGATAAAAAACTGCATCCAAAGGCCATGTGATCATTGTGAGCTCCATATACATACCGGTAGGTATACCATCTGTAAAAAAATTAGGAATAGATGCCGTACGAAAACTGCTGAACCGCTGCCTGCGCCGCCTGCGTGTCGAGGCGGGCGTGATCGTTGAGCCATAACACCACATAGGTGTTGATCGTGCCAAGTAACGTCGCCGCGTATATGCGCTGGCGCGATCCGCATGTTCCCGTGGTCGGGCGTCGCGGACGTGAACAAACCTTCCAAAACCTGTTGTTGCTCGGTGTGGATGGCGGCGCTCACGTCGTAGACCTCGTTTTGCGTGGCGGCGAACCACGATGCCAGCAAGAGGCGATACACCTGCGGGTGCTGCTGGGCGAAACCAAAGAACGTCTGGACGACCAGCAACAGGCGGTACTGCAAATCGCCGTCGTAGGCCGCGACCGTCGCCAGTTCGCGCAAGAACGGCGCGCCCCAGGTATCCATGATCGCCTCAAGCAACCCGCGCTTATTGCCGAAGTAGTGATATAGCGTGGGCTTGGTGATTCCGGCGGCATCGCAGATCGCCTGTACGCCCACCGCGTCATAGCCCTGCGCGACGAACAAGCGGAGCGCGTGATCGAGGATACGCGCCCGGTTGTCGCTCTGCTCGGCTACCGTATGTGATTCCTTCTCCATATCGGTACTATACCGAACGGTATATTCATTGTCAACCTTCGCGGCAGGATTCGTCAAAGGCCGCAAAAGGATGGACGTGCACCATCCACGGCATCTGCTAGCGCTTGCGGCGGCGCAGGCCAACGACGATACCTACGAGCAACGCCGCGCCACCGACGGGAAGCGCATACGTGAGGGCGACCAGCGCACGTATAACCCGCCGAAAAGAGGCCGTCTCGTTGAGACGGGGAAACGGCGTGCCTTCCGGCACGGCGACACCCAGGAACGCGCACAATGGTTCCCACCCCTCCTTGACCTCGTACACCAGCAATCGGTCGGGCGGAACGTAACGTTGGACCGCTGCGTTGTGTTCGTTGAAGATCGCTATGGCACGCTCGCGGTTGTCGAACGCACCACCGAACACGCCCTGCCACAGCATCCGTTCAATCGTGCGAGTGACGCGCTGTTGGGGCAACGCAAGCAGACCCGCGAGCGCGAACAACGGGGAACGGGCGATCACGCGACTGATGGCATAGATCGTACTGTGCGCGCTCGCATACCAGCGCTCGGGATCGCGCACGCTCAGGATCACCTTTGCATCAGGGTACTGCTCCATCAACTCCTGATAAAAGGCGGCACCCGGCCAATCAACCGTCGCACGATAGCCGCGTAATGCCGCGTCCCAATCGACGTGCCGCCCATCGGTGGCAGCATCCCAGACCTCGGCGTGGTGCGGATGCCGGAAAAACTCCTGCATGTGGTAGCACGGACCAAAGCCGAGCGTTTCGAGCGCCGTTTTGAGCGAAAGCGTCCCGGTCCTGCCGAACCCTGCTCCAATGATTTGCATACGCATAGGTTGCCCTGGTCCCCGCTCCGCTGTTTACAACGTGGGTTCCGCTGCCTCGATGTTGAGGCCGACGATCTCCATCAGCTTCAGGGCGTTGGTCGATGTCGCGACGCCCTCCCGCAGATGGTAGTCGAAGTGCATTTCCGGTCCATCCGGTCCGCGCACGAACGTTTCGGTGAAATGCACCGCACGCATGATCGGCTTGAGTTCGGGCGCGTCGGCAAGCCCCAGGTCATGCGTCGAAACCGCGCCGATAGCACCCTGATCGACCAGATGGCGCACGATCAGCCGCGCCGCGACCTGCCGCTCCTCGGTATTCGTGCCATGCAGGATTTCATCCAGCAAATACAGCACCGGACGGTCGCTGCCGCTGGCGCGGCGCGTGGTGTCCACGACCTCTTTGAGCCGTTGCAGTTCCGCCATGAAGTACGACACACCCGCCTCCAGCGAATCTTCGACGCGCATACTGGTGGCAAGTTGCAGCGGCGGTAACCGCAGGGCTTCCGCGCACACCGGACCACCCGCCTGTGCCAGCACCGTGTTGAGGCCGATCGAGCGCAGCAGCGTCGATTTGCCGGACATATTCGATCCCGTCACCAGCAGGAACGTCCCGGCAGGTCCAACGTCCACGTCGTTGCCGACGGCGGCCACGGGCGGCAGCAGGGGATGCCCAAGGCCCATCGCGCCGAACGCGCCTGCGTCATCGCTCACGTCGGGGAACGACCAATGCGGGTGGTCGTGTGCCAGCGTCGCCAGTGCGATCAGGGCTTCGAGTTCACCCAGCACTTCGAGCCAGCGACGTGCGTGTGGTCCCCCATCGGCGCGCCAATGTTCCAGCAACCATCCGACGTGGAAATCCCACAACGTGGCGATGTTGAACGGCACGTACAGCAACCATAACCGCAGGTCCGCCATGTTCATGATTCGTGCCAATCGCTGCATCTGCGCCGCAGCGCCAACGCTACCAGCCTGCAAATCATGCTGCATACGTCCGAGCAGTGGTGCTTGCCAGCGTTGCTCCGCCACCAGCGCAAACAGCCGTGCATAGGCACGAAAGACGCTCTGACGTGTGGCGACCCGCTCGATATCGTGCGCGGCACGGCGACCCACCGTAGACACCAGCACCATATTGACGGCGATGATCGGCAGCAGGACGCCAGCAGGGACGAAGCCGTTCAGCACGGCAATACCGACGACGATCAGCAGGAGCGGCAGGATGCGCGATGCCCACACCAGCGCCGGACGACCGATCAGCCAGTTCTGGTCCTCGGCCCACACGGTAAACAGTTCGTAATCGCGCTGTGTGGTTTCAAGCATCCGTCCCGCCGCCGCCAGTTCCTCGCGGAACTCGATCTGTTGCGCCAGTTCACGCACCGCGACCTGACGTTGTGCGACCGTCGCGGGCGCGGCGGGGTCCAGCAACCAGCGTTCGAGCGTCGCTAATCCGGCGGGCGTGGTGGGCGTACCGAGCAGATGTTGCAGCGAGGCATGCCCCAGCAGGTCAAGGTCGCCCGCGAAACTTGGCGGTGTCGTCGCGGTGTCCGGTTGGCGCAACGGCAACCGCGCCCAGTCGCGGTCGAGGCGCAGCAATCCCTCGTCGTTGAGCGACCAACGAATGTCGAAGTAGCGCCGGATGCGCCCCAGACTGGTGTGGTAGACGATCGCGACGATGAAGCCTACCAGGAACACCCCTGCCGCGATCCACAGCAGCGGTGTGGCGATCCAGATACGGGCAAGCGCACAGCCCACGGCCAGCACAAACAACAAGAGGCGGATATTGGCGACACGGTTCCAGCGCGCGGATAACCGCGTCACGTTGGGCGGCAAATCGTGCGCCGCGTTCCTCGTAGGTCGCTCTGGGCAGCGCGAGCGCCTGTTCGACGTGCGATGTGGCGTGACCATCGCGCACGATTCGTCCCTCGGTACGATGGATAGGTTGAATATTCATTGCTCTATTCTACCTGTACTACGTGTGGTACTCTTGCGTTACGTCTTGCTATAGTATAACAGATTTGACTTGTTCCTACACATTAATTGAAGGATGATATATGGACGAAACGCTTGAAATGATGAAAGCCTTGACAGAAGCACCCGGCCCTTCTGGGTTCGAAGCACCTGTCAGAAAACTCATGCGCGACTACCTTGCACCCTACGGCGAGATCATCACGGATAACCTGGGCAGTATCGTCGCTCGCAAGGTCGGACAGGCCGACGGTCCGAAAATCCTGCTGACAGGTCACCTGGACGAGATCGGTTTCATGGTCACGCGCATCACCGACGAGGGCTTCCTCAAGTTCCAGACGCTCGGTGGCTGGTGGACCCAGGTCATGCAAGCCCAGCGCGTGTCGGTGCAAACGCGCAACGGCGCAATCATCGGCGTGATCGGTTCCAAGCCGCCGCACATACTGGAAGAAGAAGACCGCACCAAGGCGACACAGATCAAGGTCATGTTCATCGACATCGGCGCGTCGTCGCGTGAGGAAGCCGAGGAATGGGGCGTGCGACCGGGCGATCCGGTGGTTCCGGTCGGTCCGTTCATGGAGATGAAAAACCCCAAGTTGCTGCTGGCGAAAGCCTGGGATAATCGCTTTGGCTGTGCGTTAGCGCTCGACGTGCTGCGCCGTTTGCAGGATCAGCAGCACCCGAACGTCGTCTATGCTGGCGCGACGGCGCAGGAAGAAGTCGGGCTTCGTGGCGCGACGACGATTTCCAATATCGTCGCTCCCGACATCGGCTTCGCGCTCGACACTGGCATCGCGGGCGACGTACCAGGCATGGACAAAGACCAGGCGGCAGGGAAACTCGGCGGTGGTCCGGTGATTCTGCTGTACGATGCGACGTTGATTCCGAACCCGTTGCTGCGCGATCTCGTCATCGACACGGCGAAAAGCGAGAACATCCCGCTCCAGTTCGACTCGATGCCACGCGGCGGCACCGACGCAGGCAAGTATGATCCTTGCCAACGGCGGCGCGCCCGCCCTGGTGGTCGGCGTTCCGGTGCGCTACATCCACACCCACGTGTCGATCCTGCACCGCGACGACTTCGACCAGGCCGCGCAACTGCTCACAGCCGTCATCAAGCAACTCGACGCCGATACGCTACGACGCATCCGCGAGTAGACAGGCGCAGCGGCGGGACGGTTTGCTGTCCCGCCGCTGCGGTTCCTTACGCCTCACGCCTCCATCACAGCGACACAGCATTGCCCATGTCGCCGCTCGATCCGTTGTGCTAGCGCATCTGACCAGGACCCGTGTACGGTCGTCCAAAGGGCAATCCGGCGGGCTCGTCGAAGGGCCGGAACGGCACCATCGCGGCGATCTCGTCAAGCCGCGCCAGGATGCTCGCGTCGAGCGGTCCCTTTTCGACCGCCGCCACGTTCGATTCGACCTCCTGCGGCGATCGCGCCCCCATCAACGTCGTCGTAATCGCCGGATTGGAGATGACGAAGCGAATCGCGAGTTCCGTGATCGGAATGTCGATCTCATCCAGAAAGGCATACAACGCCAGAAATTGTCTGCGGCGGGGAGCGCTTAGCCAGCGTGCACCGTGACGCACTTCCTCGTCGAAACGCCGCGCCAGCGCACCCTGCTGCAACGGCGATCCGACGACGATGCCCATGTTGTGCTTGATCGCCGCCGGCAACACCATATGCTCGGCTTCGCGCCACAGGAGGCTATAATTGAACGCCGTCAGCACCACGTCGAACCGACCGCTTTCGATCACGTTCGCCATGCCGTAGGCCGTTGTGCCGCCGATGCCGCTGAAGCGGATCGTCCCCTCGCGCTTGAGGTCGTCCAGGAGTTCCACCACCGGACCGTCGAAGGTTTCGGGATCGCTCCACCAATCGTACTCGCCTGGTCGGTCGGGCTCGTGAATGATCAGAATGTCGATCACCTCACGCCCGAGCAGTCGCAAACTTTCGCGCACCGATTCCATCAGGCCGCGCGGTCCTGCGGCTTGAAAGGTTTGGGCCGTCCGCCAAGCTTGGTCGATAGCACGAAGGGTTGTCGCACATCCGCCAGCGCCTTGCCCAGCACTTCCTCGCTGTCGTAGTAGTTGGGGGCGGTATCGACGTAGTTCACACCCAGTTCCAGCGCACGATGAATCGCCGCACGCGCCTGATCATAACTGCCACCGTGCGACGAAACGAACAGGCCGCCCATCCCGAGTTCGCTGATCTGAAGTCCGGTCTTGCCGAGTACACGCTGTTTCATCTCGCACGTCCTTCTATCCGATGTCGCCGGTGCCACGCCGCGATCGTTCGCGGTTGGCACACGGCACAATGCGCTACTCGAACACAACCAGTTCGTGCGTGCCGACCCGCGGCACGCGCACCGTCACCACGCCATCAGCGCTCTCGTGGTCGAGCGTCGTTCCGGCACGCGCCAGTTTCACCGACGACGGCGCGTCACGCCGCACCCGCACGATCACTTCATGCAACGGTACGGGCTCTTCCAGCACTTCGACATGTTGTGGAGCACGGCGTCCGGCATGGTAATTGACGATATGCACGATGTCGCGGTTCCCCTGGCGCATCAGCGACACTTCTGCGGTCGCGGGCGCGTCAGTGCTGACGAGCCGTTGCGGCAACAGCACGTCGAGGCAGCGCCCGACCAGGCCACGGAACGTCAGGTTGCCGTGCTTCTGATAGGCCGCGAACACCGGACCAGCGATATACACGACGTTCTGGTGCAAGGTCACCGCGGGATAGCCCGCCTGGTCGTCGCGTGGCGGCGTCCAGTCGTGCGACGAGAAGCGATCCCAGGTGCGGTTGAAGTAGGATTCATGCGCTTCGGCAAGGCGCTCGGCGGCGGCGCGGGGCGCGACCTGCACGGTCGGTCCTTCGTACAGCGAATACTCGAAGCCAGCGCGGGTGACGGTCGATTCAAGCCGCGCATCGGTGATTTCGAAATAATCGGGGTTGTTGGGCGCGAACCCGACGAAATCAACGCCCATCTCGTCGGCAAGCGCGAAGTTCTCGCCATCCAACAAGGCCGCGTTCGACAGCAACAGTTTGCCGCCACCCGCCACGAAATGCGCGCAGACGTTGCGCGACCTCCGGCGTGGCCGTGCCGTGGTCGGCGATGACGATAGCTTCATACTGCGAGAAATCCGCATTCTTGGGCGTGATTACGTCAAACTGGTGATGCAGTTCAAGCAATATCTTGCCCGCACCTTCGGTCGAGCCACCGCTGCTGCCCACGCCCGCACGCGATTTGTTGCTTTCGAAGCAGCAACAACGCGATCTGCGCCACGGGCGGTGCATCCTGGCAATAGGCTTCCAGCGCTTCGACATCGGCGAACGCCTCGCCGATCACATCGTAAACCGCGCCGTTGAGCAACCCGCGCGGGTGAAGTTGATCGCCGATCGACACCGCGCCACCTGTCGCCAGAATACCCGCACATTCCCACAGCAGCGCGGCGGGATGTTTCAAGCCGCCCCAATCCGCCCAGGAACGATGGAAGCGTCCGGTCATGCCCAGCATCGGCAGCCCGAAATGGCGGGCGTAGCGCGACCACAGGGGATAAAAGCCATAGCCCCAGCCACCCGTCGGCAACGATTCGATCTCGACCTGCGAGTAGTGCTGCGCTTCGTCCTCGAACTGTAGTCCCCAGCGCGAGTTATAAAAGATGCCAGCATCGGGCAGTTTGGCACGCACGACACCCGACAGCGCGTTCCATGAAACGCCGCGCGACGATGTTGTTATGCTGCTTGCGATGCTCGCGGTTCGCCGGATCGAGTCCCAACTCGCACCATCTCAGACAGGCAGTTGGCGCACAAACAGCCATCGTCGTTGTACATCACGATGTCGTAGAAGAATCCATCGCAATCGTACATGCGCCATCAGTTCTTCGGTTTGGGCGACCAGTTCGTCGGTATAGGCGGTGTTGACACACAGCCAGGGCCAACCACGTTCGCCTTCGAGCGGACCACGCCCGACCTGTCGCCCGTCCTGATCGATCTGCCGCCATTCCGGGTGACGCTCCGCCGCCGACACATCCCACACCACCGACACATAGATCGGACAGCGGATGCCGACGCTATGACACGCTTCGATCTGCGCTCCCAGCAGGTCGAACGAAAGCGACGGATGCACTGGACCGACCTTGGATGGGTAATAGTTCATGCCGTGGTGGCACTTGGCGAACACGGTGATCGAGTTGACGTGTGCGCGTTGCAACGTCTGGATAAAATGTTCACGGTCCCAATCGGCTCCAACATCGGGAATGTGTGGTGAGGTATGAAAATCGAGATGGACCTGTCGCATCGGAAATTGGTCGAACTGCACCTGTACACTCCTTCATCGAGCGATAAACGACGGGCGACGAGCCCGTAAAACGGTGCCAACGACCACGAGCACCCCACAAAGTTGCGGCTTGCGCCGTCAACGAGCAGAACCGCTGGTACATCCTCGCACCCTTCAGGCATCATCGCGCCTACAGCCGACAGCATATAGAACATCCTCCATATGGTCAAACCTACAGCACCAGGGTTCGTGCGGATAAACGAGCATGGATTCCACGCGCGGCGTACCGCCTCGATCTCACCAACAGGACCACTGGAGGTGCTTCGGCCATGCAGTGATTAAGCCTTCATGCACCTACGCTATGGCACCGATCACGGTGGCGGCAACCGCGAGGCAGCAGGTGTAACCAGCGGACAGGACAACCCGAACACCAACCCATGGCTGGTATAACGTAGGCCTATTATGCCGGTGGAGAAGGCACGGATTGTACAGCGAACCTCCATATTGGACATGCATAAGACCCCATAAAATGTCAAATTTTGAGGTTGACATCGGTATATACGCGTGCTAGATTAGATTATGGATGGTAAACATTTGCGTTAGAGGAGCAAACCGATGCCTGATCAATCTGGCAATGAGTTCAACAATCCTCGTCCAATCAACGCAGCATCCGAGTTCTCGCTCTCCGACCTACAAAGCCTTGATCCAGCCCTCCTGAAAGAGTTACAGGAACAGCATGGGCTTGAGATCCAGGTACGTTCCAACAGTGATGCGATCAACCGCTTGCTTCAAGGCCTCGGACGTACCGGCGTTTCAGACGCTACTAACGCCGCCGAATTCACGCGTGGCTTCGACCGCACATCGCCTGGCTACGACAAGTACTACAACCGTGATTTCGCCGTCCGCGATCCGCTTCAGGAAGTAACCCTGCCTGCGGATAGACTCCGTTCGATGACACTACAGGAAGCCTTACGTACCCTGACGCCTGAGCAACTCGCAACGCTTAAGCGCCAGCAAGGCTAGCGTCACTCCCGCTTTCACGGCTCTTCTCCTTCTCCGACTTCCCCGCCGTGGCGCATCTCATGGAGCGTCGTGCGTACACGACCGCTCGCATTGCGTTTCGCGCAAACTCACCTATATAGTGGATGTACCCATCCATTGCCTTTGCGATGACCCCGTGCGCCTCGGCGATGGGTGGGTATATAGCATCGCTGCATCCATTAAAGGATTTGATCAAACATGCTAACGCTTGATCGCCTTTCGCCAGAAGCGCGCGCACATGTACGACCAGCCAACTATCTGCTGATCAAGCTAGCTTCGCGCTGTAATCTCCAATGCACGTACTGCTACTGGTTCCGGGACCTGTCGGTCTACGAGCGGCCACCGATCTTGCTCGAAACCGTTGAGGCCGCTTTCCTCGAAAAGCTCGAACACCATCTGGTGACCTTCCAACTCTCAAGCTTTTACCTGCTATTCCACGGGGGCGAGCCGACGTTGTTCGGCAAGCGTCGTTTCCGCAAACTGGTCACGGCGCTACGGAATCTGGAACAGCGTCTTGGGGTCAATCTACGCCTGGCAATGACCTCCAACGGACTTCTGCTCGACACAGAATGGATCGCGATGCTCAAGGAGTTCAACGTCGCGATCACCATTAGCTTTGATGGGCCGCCCGAACTTAACGATCGGCGACGCTTCGACTTCAGCGGCCATGGCTCCTACTGGCGCAGCGTGGCCGCGCTCCAGCGCCTGCGAGCCGAAGGGGTTGACCCAGGGGTGCTGGCGGTCTGCGATCCGGCGTCCGATCCCTGCCTGGTCGCCGACCACCTCGTGGACGAGTTAGGGATCGACCAGTTCGACATCCTCGTTCCCGACGCGACGCATGAACAGGCGCCGCCATCGATCGCATCCTACTATATTCGGCTGTTCGACCACTGGTTTGACGATCTAGCCCCGCGTGGCGTACGCATCCGCTACCTCGAAAGCATTGTTGCGGGCCTCGCGGGCTACGAAAGCCACTCCGAATCCATCGGCTACGGTCCCAACCTGCACTTTACGATGTTGACTGATGGGAGTCTGGAAGGAACTCGATACGGTGCGCAACGCTGGCACCGGCATTACCCGCAGCGACCTGAATATCGTTACGCACGACATCCAGGACGTGGTCGGCGATCCGCTCTGGCAGGAGCTACTCGAAGCCTCCGTGCACCTTCACCCCACCTGTGAGCAGTGTACATATCGGTTTGCCTGCGGGGGCGGTCATATCGCGTCGCGCTGGTCGGAAATGGAGCGCTTTAACAACCCAAGCGTCTACTGTGACGATCTCATGGCCGTTTTTCGTCATGTCTGGTCACGCATCCAATCCGATCTCTATCTCGTTGGCCAACCGCACACCGACATGATGGCGGCCTCGTGATGATGCGCTCAACCGCGCATAAAGGGATCGCCATGTCAACACCTGCTATGCTTGCGTTACCACAGGCAGCGACGACGCCATATCCTCACAGCTATGTGACTCCGGTGCTGGATGAGGAACAATGCGCTCACCTGCTAACCTGGCTGCGACAGTCCGCGCCCTGGCAGTATCATCAGAGCACGTTTTACCGACAGCTTGAATGTGACCTGCGGCGTGCTCCTCTGCCCGCTGAGCTTAAGCCATTGTTTGACGAGGAGTCCATCACTGCTTTGCGACACGCGATGGAGCAAGCCTTTGGCGTTCGGCTCGATCAGCACGTATCGATCATCGCACACAAACTCCTGCCGGGCTACGGGATCGGCATTCACAACGACGCTCCCGACCCTGGCATGGAAACGCACCGTTTCGTGCTGCAACTGAATCCGCGTGACGCTCCGCTGGTCGGCGGCGAAATGGTTCTGTATCACAGCAATGCGGAAACCGATGTATTTACCGCGTTCTCACCGGCTTACAACAGCGGCTTCGCGTTCGAAATGTCCGACCATTCGTTTCATGCTGTTCGCCCGATCGAGGTCGGCGAGCGCTACAGCGTCGTCTACTCCTTCTGGACCCAGGCAAGCGCGGAGGTGAAACGCAGGAGCGCGCAGACCGACGACAACGATACGCTCGCGGTGCTGGCGCATGTGCTCGCCAGCCTCGGCGCGACCACAATCGAGCATTCAGAGCGCACCCTGCTGGACCATCTTGTCGGCACCTACGCGCTGCTGCAAGACTGGGAATGTTCCAGCGCACTATGCCTGGCGGGACTGTTCCATAGCGTCTACGGCACGGAGAGTTTTCGGCAGGCGCTCATCGCGCAGACAGAACGTGACCTCGTGTGCCAACTCATCACCCCGCGCGCGGAGGAATTGGTCTATCTGTTCGGCACGACGGCGCGGCACACGCTGTACGAGGTACTGTTGCGTGGCGATGCTCCTCGTCTGCGCCAGTTCGATACAGGGACGTATATCGATGTAGCGCCGGAAGTCCTCCGCGATCTCCTGACCCTGGACGCGGCCAACTACGTTGAGGAAGCGCGCAGGGTGCCGATGCCCACCGACGAGGAAGATGTGAGCGCTAGCACGTACCGAGCGCTGGCTGAACTGCTGCCCCACGGTGCGCGGCAGGAATTGGCCGCGTTGGGGATCGTGTAGACCCGGGCGTGGACCCCACAGCGGACTATCTGGAGCGCTGTCGGCGTGTGGAGGATGCCCTGCGAGATGCCAACGCCGATCAGATTCGGCATGGGTCGCATACGCTGCTGGCACATCTCACAAACACGCGGCGTCTCCTGGAGGGCTGGTCGTGTCCGCCTCCCGTCTGCCTCGCCGGATTCTGCCACAGCGCCTATGGTCTGATCGTACCGCCCGGCCAGGCAGGTCGCGCCGCGCTGGATAGCCTGATCGGACCTGAGGCCGCGCACCTTATCAACGTGATCGCATCCACGTCAGTCGAGGAGATCGAGACCCGTTTGCTCGCGCATCCAGACAGCGCGTGTGCGGAAACGCTCGCGGGGGCCGCAACGGTGATTGCCGCGAGTGATATGGAAGCGCTCGGTCGCAGTCCATTGTCCTGGCGCTCGCTTGAGCGGCGGCGTCACCTTGCCTCGATATTGTTGGACCGTGTGCCCATACCCGCGCGGCGCAACCTCATCGGTGTGTATCGCCTGACGGATAACGCGACCGCGGAGCGCATGGCGCATGCTGTCGCGGACGCCTATAGCGCCGACGCTGAAGCCCACCATGCGCTCCGGGGTCGCCAGTCAGATGACGTACAGCTACTCGCGCTCCTTGAATATGTGCTGGAGCAGGGCGCGTGCGTCCTCGACCTGGGATGCGGCAGTGGCTCGCCAGTGATGGAGCGCCTTCTCCACCGATTCCGTGTCGTCGGCCTGGATATATCCCGCCCGCAACTCGCGCTGGCGCGGCGCGTCAGCGATATTCCGACCACCCTGATCTGCGCCGACATGCTCCATGTGCCGCTTCGTGCGGCCTCCTGCGACGCGGTGTGCTGTTACTACGCGCTGGTGCATTACCCACGCGCCCGGCATGATCTCGTGATGCGTGCCATCTACGATGTGCTCAAGCCCGGCGGCTGGTCCTTGCTTTGCCTGGGGGCGACGGATGTGGCGGCGCGTGAGGTCCACGACCTGCTACCCGCTCCGGTCTGGTTCAGCCACTACGACGCCGCGGAAAACGAGCAAATGATACGCGACCATGGCTTCGAGATTCACTGGTCACAGGTCGTCGGCGAGGGCACGGCGGCTTTCCTCTTCGCGCTCGCGCAGCGTCCATCGGCGGCCAACAATGCCTGAGTTCGTGATGCTGGAGCAGCGGTGGTATCCCACACGGGCGGGAGCCGAGGCAGCGGTGCGCGCCGTGTTCCACGACCACTGGCCGACGCTGGTCGCCGAAACGGCGCACGAGCGCCTGTACAACGTCGTGGATCTGCTACAGGCGCGGGCACCGCGCGATCCGTCGCTCGCGCATGAGCTTCAGTCTGTGTTCAAGCTTGGGCTCGCTGACGCCAGCAGGTACCGGAGCAGCACGACGCACGGTGCGCGGCGAGTTCATGGTCTGCCTCCAGCACACGTGGGCACTGGAAGCACTGGCGCGCTGGATCGCCCGACGACCCGCGGGCGCGCCCGCGCCAATCCTGCTCCATATCGACGCGCATGACGACCTTCAGTCGCCGAGCGTTCAGGTAGCCACGGAGCGGGGGCGCTTCGCCGCGCCCTTTGGAGACGAGACACTCGACCTCCATGCTCCTGCAAGCGTAGCGCCCTTCGTGCAGCGGGGTCTGATCGGCATTGGCGGCTTTCTGACGCCGTTCTGGCATACGGTCGGGGCGGGACATCACATCCACGTCCACCCATCGAACAACGCAGGACCGGTCACAGGCTGGCTCCAACCTGCTGCCGAGACGGTCGCGTACTGGGGTGGAGCCTACGACCGGCCCACGCTGACCGTTGTGCCGCACCCAGGAACGGGCACCATAACCTATATCGGTACGGATGACCTGAGTGTCATCGCGGCGTGTCCCGCGGAAGCGCCAGTGCTGGTGAATATCGATCTCGACTATTTCTGCGATCACTACGACGACAGTCAGACAACCCGACCCGCGACGTTGCCTGCCGCGTCGGAGGTGCGGTGTGCCATCGAGGATTACGTCGCGCGCCTCCACCATGTGCTTGCCGGTCGAGTGGTTGAACTCGTAATCGTCGCGTGCTCGCCGGGCTTTTTCCCGTCCGTCTTCTGGCAAGACGCGTTAGCCCTTGCGTCCGAACTGGAAAGGCTGCTCGATCCGGCGTGAAGGTGTAGCTAATAAGGGTGGAGGGAGTAGCGTGAACGACGACAATGCAAACATGCTGGAGGTCTGGCGCCTCCATCCCTACGGATGCCGCGTGGAGCGCGCCGACGGGACGGTGGGCGGACACGCGCCCATGAGTGCCCGTCGATACTGTGGGCCGTATATCCACGCCAATGGGGCGGGCTTTTACCTCTACTCACCGGTCGATATCGACATCGTATACTGCGGCGACGACCGCTGGGAGTACACGGTAGCCGGCACCTTCTGGTCCGACGCGGAGGTGCTGGTAGCAGACACCCTCTGCCCCGCCGGGCTCACGCCGAAGGACGGCGCCTTTCTCCCGCGCACCAAGCTTTTCCTCAGCGGGGCCGGGAGCGAACCACGCCCCGCCGCACAACTATGGACCGGCTGTATCTTTAACACGCCGCCGGGTTGGGCGCTGTGGTTGCGCGCACCGATCAACCGTGCTGAAACCTGGCCGTTCGTGATCGAGGAGGCTGTCCTGGAGACGAGTTGGCTCCATCAGGACATCTGGCTTAACCTTAGATTTCGCGAGGTCGGCGCGGTTGCCCGCCTCCGGCGTGACGGTCCGCCTATCGCCCAACTTGTGCCGATACCGCAGCAGAGCTATGCGCCCTGGGAGTTGCGCGAACGCGACTTCGCCGCCGACGATCCCGAGGCGGAGGACATGTTCAACTGGTGGCTCGCGTACAATCGAGAGAAGTTCTGCGGCAAGCCTGACGGCGCCAAGGATTCGCAGATTTATTATCGGCGACGAAGGCAGGAGCGCCATTGATGGGTTGCTACCCTGTAGCGTTCACATTTGTAGTACCCATGCTCGTGTGACCCAACCTTCCAGCGTGACGCTACAGGGCGACGTATAACACCCGCAGTCATGCGCCGAACGTGCCACACACAATCTTCTTACGGGCGTGCGCCGGTTGACGGCAGGTATATGGACGGAAGCAGCGCGGCGCACGTCCGGCGAGCGTGGCGTACGCCGGGTTTTGGTGCATGGTACTCCATCATATTCATCGGTGTCATCATCGCGACTATGAGGCGCCCGATTTGGCTACACCTATGGCCGATAGCCCGGGTTTCGCCTGGGCACACAAGGCCGCCTCGCCACCCCATTCCCCTTTACTAGGACCAATAGTAATATGCGCATGCCTCGGAGGTACGCTTGAACTAGTGACGACAAGTACCATTGGGCTATGTGCGACACGCGCTCCCGCTGTATCCTAGCAATCACTGGCTTATCCGCTCCACAGGGCAGTGAACATATGCGGCGGGTAGAAGAATGATGAGAAAAACAGGCAGAAGCCGGCTGTTAAGGCCGTATCGACATACAAAAATTGGGCCGCGCATCGGTCCCAGGACAGGCACGACCGAGATAGACTGCGCGGTGGTCGACGCCATGGCGGCTAGTCTCTGTGTGTTCAACGTCGACGGAACGCTGCGGTACGCCAACGAAGCCAGCACTCGCCTGTTCGGGGGCCAACTCCCCCACCATGCAACCCTCAACACTCTGCTTATTTCCCGGGAACCGGTCGCACCAGAGGCCACGGCGAACGACAGTCCTACCCAATCACAGTATCGTCATGGGCACATACGACGTGTGGACGGTTCACGGGTCGCCGTATCCTATGCGCTCACGCCAATCATCGAGCGCGGCGTTATACAGGGCTTGACCCTGGTCGTCCACGATATCAGCCCCTATCTCGCCGAACAACAGGCATTACGCACACAACTGGAGGAGCAAAAACTCGTCAGTCGCATCATGCAGCACGGCGCGTCCCTCGAACAGCCTATTATCACGCTGGAGGCAATCTGCGCTGATATGGTCGATGCATTTGGGTTGCATCGTGTGGCGCTGGCGCTCGTCAACACACCCCGCACCGAACTGCACGTCGTCGCGGAATATGGCGGCAGCAGCCATTCCGAACGCGGCGTACGCATCCCGCTCGCCGCGACGCCCTTTGAATCCTACCAACCGGAACTCTTTTTGCAGCACGCCATCGTCGCGGCGCGCCTCGACCTGGGCAGTCCTATCGAGCTTACGCGCATGATCGTTCCGATGTACTTCGAGCGGCAATTCACCGGCATGGTATACCTGGACATGCCAGTGCAGCGCGTGTTCACTGCCTACGAACGACAGTATATGCAGCGACTCGCCGCGACGATCGCGCAGATGCTGGACAAACTCCAGGCATTCTTCACCATACGGGAGGAGTTGCAGGAGCGCCGCCGCACCGAGGAAATCCTGCGCTGGAGCGAGAAACGCTATCGAACAGTCGTTGGCAGCGTCAAAGACGTGATCTTCCAGACCGATTGCGACGGCCTATGGACCTTCTTGAATCCTGCCTGGACCGACTTTACGGGATATTCGTATCAGGACAGCCTTGGCACGTCTGCTATTGATTACATATATGCCGAAGATTGCCCGACCCTGGCCGCGTTGTTCGAGCGCCTTACGTCAGGACAACAGGAAACCGGCAACGAAGAACTGCGCTATCGAACCACGAGCGGGAACGTCCAATGGCTTGAAATCATGGCGCGCGTCACCCGCGACGATACCCAGCGGGTCACCTCCATTAGCGGCACGTTGTACGACATTACCGGGCGCAAATCGCTCGAAGCGCAGCTTGAACGTCGCGCCTATCACGATCCGTTGTCGAACCTACCCAACCGCACGCTGTTTATGAACCGTCTCACTGCCGCCTTTGAGAACGCGAACGACGCCCAGGAAACCGTTGGGGTGTTATTCCTGGACCTGGATAACTTTAAGTTCATCAATGACAGCCTGGGGCATCAGGTCGGCGATCAATTGCTGATCGCGGTCGCGGGACGCTTACAGGCTTGCCTACGTCAGGGCGATACCGCGGCGCGGCTTGGCGGCGATGAATTCACGGCGTTGCTTGAAGGTCTTAGTTCCGCCGACGAAGCGGGCATGGTGGCGACGCGCATTCAGTCGAGCCTGCAACAGCCGTTCTATCTCGACGGCCAGGAACTGTTTGTGACCACCAGCATCGGCATCGCGCTCAAGAGCGCCCATCATATCCACGCAAGCGATGTCCTGCGCGACGCCGACATCGCGATGTACCACGCCAAAGGACACGGCAAAGCGCATTTCAAGCTCTACGACCGCAGCATGAGTGCCAACGTCAACGAACGCCTCGCCCTCGAAACCGACCTGCGCCGCGCGGTCGAACGCAACGAGCTACGGCTACATTTTCAGCCCGTCACGCTGCTGCAAACCGGACAGATCAGTGAAGTCGAAACCCTGGTGCGTTGGGAGCATCCACAGCGTGGATTGATCGCGCCGGATCGCTTCATCCCCATCGCGGAGGAAACCGGACTGATTCTGCCAATTGGTCAGTGGATTCTGACCGAAGCCTGCCGCCAGTTGCGCGAGTGGCAGACCCACATGCGAGGATTGGATGACCTGGTCGTGACGGTCAACCTATCGGCACGCCAGTTTCAACATGCGTCGCTGCTCGACATGATAACGACGGCGTTGCATAGCACCGGATTACATGCACGCAACCTCAAGGTTGAGATCACCGAAAGCGCGACGATGGTGGATGCCGAATCGACGCGGGCGACCCTGCATCGCCTCAAAGACCTCGGTATCTGTATCGCTATCGACGACTTCGGCACAGGGTATTCGTCGTTGGCCTACCTCAAGCGCTTCCCGATAGACACGCTCAAGATCGACCGTTCGTTCGTGGATCGCCTGGGACAGAACCCCGAGGACACCGCTATCGTCAAGGCAATCATCACCCTGGCGCATACGCTCAATGTACGCGTGACGGGCGAGGGCATCGAAACCGCGCAGCAGGTCGCCCACCTGATGGCGCTCGGCTGCCAGCACGGACAGGGATACTATTTCGCCCGCCCACAGCCCGCGCACCTCATGCCCGGTCTACTGGCAAATTACTTCAGCCAGCAACGCGAGGAATGTGTCATCAGCGCATAGCAACGGTCTACCGACGACACCTCTTGTGCGAATACTCCACGTTCCAACTGCACGCTCGCTCTCGCTCATCGGCGCTGATTCGTAGAACAGCCAAGCGGTTCACCTATTCACGTTGAACATACAGGCATCGCGTAGATTGGATGGATCCGTCAGTGGGGACTGCCTTGTTTCGATCTCGTTTCCAGTTCGTTCGCGTCGTTGAGCAACGGCAACAACCATGGATTTGCGTCTTGCCCCGTCACCGCGCCACATGCCACCAACTCCTGGTGCACATGAGCGCAAATTTCCAGCACAAGCCGTACCTGTTCCTCCATATCCACGCTTTTCACCAGTTGTTCCAGCAATGGCACGTAAAGGGAAGCTTCTGGCAGTTTGCGAAACTCGAAGGCTAACCACTTCCAATAGGGGGCAAAATCACCGTGCATGAGCATACGCAATCGCATCACCCCACTGACGAATTCACCGAGGCAGATCGCGATAGGGAGGGGATCACGCCGTTTAGCCATACGTTGCACGAAATTGTACTCGCCATGCTGCCACACACGAAAACACTCCTCGCTCAAGCGTGCGTTACGAATGTTGGTGGGGTAACGATGGAGTGCGTCGCGCCACGCGCTGAGTTCGCCCGTGCCATCAAACCAGATCGCGCCATGCCTCACGAAATATAGCGTGGATTCATACCGCATGATCGCTTTCCACTCCTCAGTACCTTGCGGTGGACGTTCAAGGACGAGATTCTGCCCAAACCACGCAGGGATACTTTCGACGTAGACGCTTTTATCACCACCACCAGCGACACGATAGCCCTTCCAGGGATTTGGAGCGGCAGCATTGAGCGCTTCCGACAGCGCCATGCCATAGGTTTTGTAATCGTCTTCGGAAAGCCAAAGGTAGAACTGTGGTCCCCAGTTGTGGTCACGCGAGATTTCGTCGTCGCCTCCCAACACATCGGACCCAAGTATGCGACCTACGGCGACACGTTCACTCACCTGCGGAAATTCGCGCTGCATGTAGGGCTGACCCCATTCATTCCAGAACGCTTCGGCAATCTGTAAGCCTTTCATTATGCTGTCATCCTATCGCGCCCAAAATGTTGTCGCGTCGAAACCCTACGATGGGGACGCTGTCGCTGCCAGTATGTGCCCTCGCTGTAAGCTTCGCTCAAGCATACACCTGCTCTCGCTATGGTACGCCTATGAACGGGTGAACACGTTTCATCGCATCCCGTCGGAATAACGCTGCTCTAATGGACGGGATACATACACTTGGTCGATATGATGCAAGGCTGCGTCAAAGTCCCATTCACGACGACTACATTGTCACTCCGAGCGGGCGCCCGCTGGGCACAGAGTCCGTCTGTGGTTCGGAAAGATCCTTCACTCCGGTTCCGGCTGACAGATTTCACGACGTTGACGGCACCCTGGGATATGATGAGCGTCACCATCTGATTCCAGGGTTGTGTGCTACCATACCGATGCTCCGCTGGCCGTGCCAGCAACACGAACATTCATCCACAAACAAATTAGGACGTTCATGAAACATATTTTGCCAGGACTACATACCTTCACCGGATTACTGCTCGGTCGTGTGTATGTGATCCAGGACCACGACGGGCTCACGATCATCGACGCTGGCCTCACCCGTTCGGCGGACCTGATCCTCCAACAAATCGAGCGTGGCGGAAAGCAACCGCACGATGTTAAACGCATCCTGATTACGCACGCCCACCCCGACCATGTGGGCGGACTGCAAGCGTTGCAACGGGCGACTGGCGCATCCGTCTATGCCTCGGCGCTGGAAAAGCCCGTTATCGAAGGAACCGCACCGATAGCGCGTGCCAATCCAGCCGACCTGGGACCGCTCTCGCGCCGGATGCTTCCGCCCGAAGCCTTTTTTCCGGGAACGCCCGTGGAGCATGTGCTCGCGGACGGCGATGTAATCGAGGAAGTCATGGGCGGTTTGCATGTGCTTGAAACACCAGGCCACGCGCCCGGTCATCTCTCGTTCTGGCAACCCGACCGCCGCATTCTGTTCTGCGGCGATACGATCCTCAACCTGCCTTTCTTGCGTCAGCCAGTTCCTGCTTTCAGCATCGATATGGCTCAAAATCGGCGCTCAATCGGGCACGAATCGGCCCTCAATCCCGCCGTGATCTGCTTCGGACACGGCGACCCGCTGATGCAGTACACGGCGACCCGCCTGCGTAAGTTCGCCCGCAAGATCGGCGCAGCGGAGTAACGCGGACCGACGACCGACGACCGACGACCGACGGAGTGTACACTTCGGCGGCTATGTATATCGAGTGACTTAAATGCGGACGACCGACCACCTTCGTTACTGGCGGTCGGTCGTCATCTTTCTTCTCCAGTGGTCCGTCGTCGGTCGTCCGTGGTCCGTTACGCGACCGCCTGATCGGTGATCTCCAGCGCCTGGTCGATGATCGCGAGTCCTTCGCGCAGCTGCTCCTCGGTGATGATCAGCGGCGGATTGACGAAGAACGTGTTCCAGCGCACGAACGTGAACAGCCCGTTCTGCCGCAGGAAGGCGTTGAATTGCGGCATCGGTCCCAGTCTCGCTCGCCTTGGGATTGTAGGGCGTCATCGGCTCGCGGGTCGCGCGGTCCTTGACCAGTTCGACGATGCTGAACAGGCCGAGCGACCGCACGTCGCCGACCGATGGGTGGCGCTCCTTGAGCTTTTCGAGTTCCACCGTGAGGATCTCGCCCATCTTGCGGGCGTTCTCGATCAGGTTATCCTCTTTGTAGACGTTGATGCACGCCACCGCCGCCGCGCAGCCAACCGGATGCGAGTTGTAGGTCAGGCCAGCGTACAACGGCTTATCCTCGAAGTACGTCGGCGATGGTATCGGTCACCATCGTCGCGCCGAGCGGCACATAGGCCGAGGTCAGACCCTTCGCCATGGTCATGATGTCGGGCATGACGCCCCAGTGATCGACGGCGAACCATTTGCCGGTGCGTCCAAAGCCGCTCATCACTTCGTCGGCAGATCAGCATGATGCCGTGGCGTGTACACAGTTCGCGCAACCCTTGCATGTAGCCATCCGGCGGCATGATGATGCCGTTGGTTCCGGTCACAGGCTCCACGATCACGGCGGCGATGTTCTGCGCCCCCTCGAACATGATCACGTCCTCGATGTTGTTGAGGCAGTCCAGCGTACACGCCGGCCTGTCGCCGCAAAAGCGGCAGCGGTAGCGATAGGGGTCCATCGCCCGCACCACGCCGGGAATCCCTGGCTCGGCTGCCCAGCGTCGCGGGTCGCCGGTTAGCGTGATCGCGCCCGCCGTGCCGCCATGGTACGAGCGATAGCGGGCGATGATCTTGTGGCGTCCCGTCACCATGCGCGCGATCTTGATCGCGTTCTCGTTGGCCTCCGCGCCGCCGTTGGTGAAGAACGCCTTGCGTCAGATTGCCGGGCGTGACCTCCTTGAGCAGTCGTCCGAGTCTCGGCGCGAATCGCCGTGGTCGCGGCGGTCGGCGCGATATAGCACAGCTGATCCATCTGCGCCTTGATCGCGTCGATCACCCGCTCATCGCCATGCCCGATGTTGACGCACATCAGTTGCGAGTTGAAGTCCATGTAGCGCTTGCCGTCGGCGTCCCAGAAATAGATGCCTTTGGCACGGTCGACGACCATCGGCTGCATCGCCTTCTGCGCGGTCCATTCGTAGAGTGTGGTTTCACGCGAAAGATCGAGGATCTCCTGGCGCGATAAGTCGTAGGTCATCATTGGTTCTTCCTAACGTTTATGGTCGTCGATTGCTATCAGCGGTGCAGCTACGAACGATCAGCGACACACGATCAAACAACGAGCGGCGTTTAGTCAGATTAACCGAGCATGTATGCGTGCATTTACGCTCTCAGTACTTGCTGCGCAAACCATTCGGTGCTCCGTACCTGCTGTGTCAGCGCGACACCGCTCCCGTGCTCCGTGGCGTCGTCAGTGGTCGGCGTCGGTCTCAGTCGTCCGCCTTCGCGAACGGCATTGCTATCTGCAATGACGCGTGCACGAACGCCCGCGCCCTGTTCGCCCGTCCACTCGCCGTCATCCACCAGCACACGGCCGCGCGAAGCACGGTCGTCGGCATGCCGGTCACTTCCATGCCCTTCGTACAGGTTATAGTCGGTGCGCTGGTGCTGGGTCGCGGCGCTGATGGTGTGGGTTTTGTTGGGGTCCCACACCACGATGTCGGCGTCGCTGCCGGGCGCGATCGTCGCCCTTCTGCGGGTACATGCCAAACAGCTTGGCCGGATTGGTCAGCAGAGTTCCACCCAGCGGTTGAGCGAGAAATGACCACCGCGCACGCCCGCTGGTGTACAGCACCATCATGCGGTCCTCGATGCCGGGACAGCCGTTGGGAATCTTGGAGAAGTTGCCGATGCCCAATTCCTTGCCGGGTGTGCGCCCATCCGTGCCGCCCTCAAACCAGAACGGGCAATGGTCGGTCGAGATCACCTGGAGCTAGTTGTCTGCACACGCCTTGCCACAAGGCTTCCTGGTCGCTCTTCTCGCGGAACGGCGGCGAGCAGACCCACTTTGCGCCCTCGAAGCCGGGTCGCGCCAGGTCGTCCTTGGTGAAGAAGAAGTACTGGACGCAGGTTTCGGCATAGATCGGCTTGCCGCGTGCGCGTGCGCCAGCGCACCGCTTCGAGCGCGCCCTCGTTGGTCAGATGCACCACGTACAGCGGCGCGCCCGCGACTTCGGCCAGCCGGATGGCGCGATAGGTCGCTTCGGCTTCGAGTTCGGGCGGTCGGGTCAGCGCATGATATTTCGGATCGACGTTGCCGGCGGCGAGCGCCTGATTCACCAGAATGTCGATCGCATCGCCGTTCTCGGCATGCACCATGATCAACAGCCCATGCTTCGCGGCGGCCTGTTCCATGGCGCGGAACAGCGTCGCATCGTCCACCATCAACGCGCCCTTGTAGGCCATGAACAACTTGAGGCTGGTAACGCCCCATTCGACGCACTTGCGGAATCTCGGCCATGATCGCTATCGGGCAGGTCGGTGATCGCGATATGAAAGCCGTAATCGACCGCCGCCTTGCCCTTCGGCGCGCGCTTGCCACAGGTCGAAGGTTTCGCGCAGGGTCGCGCCTTTGGGCTGAATCGCGAAGTCGATATGCATGGTCGTGCCGCCGAAGGCCGCGGCCTGATGGCCGGTGAAGAAGTCGTCCGAGGACACTGTGCCGCCAAACGGCATATCGAGATGGGTATGCACGTCGATGCCGCCAGGAATCACATACTTGCCGGTCGCGTCGATCACGGTATCGGCTTCGACAGGCCATGCCCGATCGTGGTGATCTTCTCGCCCTCGATCAGCACATCGGCCTGATAGATATCGCTCGCCGTGACGACCGTCCCACCTCTGATCACTATGCTCATGGGGAAGTACTCCTTTTGCTCTGACCACCGACGACAGACGACCGACCACAGGAGATTGACCCGACCGCGATAACGCAGGATCACCATACGTTTCGCGTCCAGGTGCATCCTATTGTAACGCCCGACCTCAAACCACGACAGGTGCCTATGCGTTCGTAGATGTTGTCACATGCGCCATACATGACAATGCCAACCCGTCAGTCACTCATCAGTAGTTGGTAATCAGCCTGCGGTCGTCGGTCGTCAGTGGTCAGTGGTCGCTCAAACTATCTCGCGTCCGTACACGTCCAGCGTTGCTTCTTCGTCGCCGCTCATCAAATAGATGTTGAACTGGTCCACGCCGATGTCGGCGAGTTCCTGCAATCGTCGCTTGTGTTCCTCGACCGGACCGACGATGGCGAAGCGGTCCACCACGTCGTTAGACACGAACTCGGCGTTGCTCGATCCGACCTCGGCGTGATGCTGGTAGTCATAGCCGCTGCGGTCGCGCACGTAGGCGGTCAGTTCGGGCGGCAAGTCGGCGGGATCGTAACGGGCGATCAGGTCCATGACGTGATTCGACACCAGCGCCGGAAACCAGCGGACGTGTTCGCGGGCTTCGTCCAGGTCGTCCGACACCCAGACGGGCGCGGCTGCCATCACCTTGATCTCGCTCGGATCGCGTCCCGCCGCCCGTGCGCCTTCATGCACGAAGCCAAGGCACCACTTGATCAGGTGCGGGTCGGCGAACTGCAAGATCACGCCGTCGGCGATGCGTCCGGTCAGGTGCAACGCTTTGGGACCGTAGCCCGCGATCCACACCGGCAAGTCGCCGCTCGCCCAGGTCAGTTGCAGCGTCTGGTCGTCGAACTGCGCCGGACGGCCTTCCACGAGGTCACGAATCTGGTTGACCGCTTCTTCCAGCCGCGCCAGCGTCGTGGGCTTCTTGCCCATCACGCGCCGCGCACTATCGCCGCGCCCGATGCCCAGGTCCATGCGCCCGCCGGAGATCAGGTTGAGCGTCGCCAGCGAACTCGCCGTGATGCTTGGCTCACGCGATGCCGGATTGGTCACACATGTGCCAATACGCATACGCGTGGTGTTCGCCGCGATCAGCGTCATCAGCGGGTAGGGGTCGAGCCACAGCACATGCGAATCGAACAACCAGCCGTAGCCGAAGCCGGCTTCCTCGGCCTGTTGCGCCAGCGCGACCACCCGTTCGGGACTCATATCCGGTTTGAGGGTTATGCCGAAGTCCATGTGTGCTCCTTTTCGTACCAACGACCACTGACGACTGACCACCGCAGATGCTATTTGCTACATCACATCATCATCGAAGGGTGTAGCTTGGAGAGCTATGTACTCTACAGGTTCCTCGCGACCAGCGTGATTCTTTGAGCGTACGACGCATCGCCTGGATCTTTAGCAGCCAGATTCATTACTGTAATCTATACACCAATCTCAAGTCTTGCTTATCTGTCACATAGTCGCGGCGATTGATCAAATGCAGACAGGCTACAGTTTCTATCAGCGACCGAAGTGCAAGGCCAAGGAACCGAGCCTGTTCGAGATTCGTTTGCCCGGTTGAGCCTTCGGCAATATTCAGCGCAATCGAAACGGATGCTCGCCGAAGCTGTGACGAGATGTTGTACTCCTCTTTGAGCGGTAACTGCTCGGCTATACCGATAACAATAGTCAGTATATTCGATTGCTAATTGCCAAATATCTAATTTTTCAAACTTGTGCATACCGAAATCTTATATCCACGTTGCAAATGAACAGATGCTCTACAAATCGTTACTTCGTATGAGTGACTATGATCGGTAAGATCGGGGAACGCAGACGAGGCTCGCTCGAACCCCGTCTGTGTTGTGGTTAATTTAACGCATGACCATGAGGACACACCGACGCCCGAACTCCGGTGGTCGGTCGTCTGTGGTCGGTGGTCAGCCGCAGCTACTTCGCCATCTCCCAGATTTCGTGCGTGTACGCCGCGTCCGTCGCCGGAGCCTTGATTACACCGAACTGGTTGGAGATGTCAGCGGTCTGCTTGAATTGGTCGGGACACATGTAGCCGATGCTTGCGGCACATGCGGGAAGCGGCCAGATCAACTTGTTGATCTCCTCGACCTGCCACTTCTGCGCATCCTGGGTCATCACGCCGCTAGCGTCGTTCTTGAGCACGATCTGCACGCACGCATCGACGTTATCGCGGCAGTATTCCCAGCCCTTGAACGAGGCGCGCAGGAAACGTGCGGCAATGTCCTTGTTCTTAGCATCCTTCAGGAAGTCCTCGGTCGTGAACAGACCGTCTTCCAGCATGGCAGTGCCTTCCTCGTTGAAGTTGATGACGTTCAACTCCTCGGGTTTATGACCTGCGGCAAGCACCTGATAGTACTCGTTATAGGTCATCGCCGAGGCAGCGTCGAGTTCGCCGCCCAGGAACGCGTTCATGTCGAACTTCTGCGCGACGATGTTTACGTCCGAGTCCTTGTTGATGTTGTTCTTGGCGAGCGTCGCGAACAACTCGAACTCGTTACCGCCGACCCACACGCCGACATTCTTACCCTTGAGATCGGCAACGCTGTTGATGTTCTTGGTCTTGAACGAGATTTCGCGCATACCGCTGTACTGGAACACCTGCGCGATATTGACCAACGGCACGCCCTGGTCGCGGTTCGCCAACAGGCTCGGCAACCAGTCCACGCCAAACTGCGCCTGACCGCTGGCGACGACCTGCTCCGGCACGATGTCGGGACCACCGGGGCGGATCGTCACGTCCAGGTTTTCAGCATCGTAATAGCCCTGGTCCTTCGCGGCGTAGTAGCCGACAAACTGACCCTGCGCGACCCATTTGAGTTGCAGCGTTACGGCATCTTTTGGTCCGCTCGCGGCTTCGGCCTTTGGAGCCTCGGTCGGCTCCGCCGCGGCAGGAGGTGCATCTGCAGGTGCTGTCGTCGGGGCGGCTTCGGCGGGTGCGGAAGTTGCCGCCGATCCGGTCGTGCCTGGTGCTGCAGGCGTTCCACATGCCGCCAGTACAAGCAGCAGCATCAACATAAACGGTCCAACACGGAAGAAAAGTCCTCGTTTCACGGTAAAACTCCTTGAATAATTGACCACCGACCACCGACCACCGACCACCGGAGCACGTCATTCATGCCATTGCCTATGGTGACGGTAGAACATGCTGAACGAATCCGTGCGCTTTGCCTCTCCTTTCATGCCCGTATGCAGGCATGCTCGTTATATATACGTGGCGAAAGGTGGTTCCGCGTCGCCGTTGAGCGGTTTCATTCACCTGGAAAAAGCCTGGAGGTGTTGACCACAAACGATGATCACGCATGGTGTCGAACTCCGGTGGTCGGTGGTCGGTGGTCGGTGGTCAGTGGTCCGACGAACGCCACGGCATCGCAATGCGCTCTGCCACGACGATTACCAGATAGAAGCCGATACCCAGCACGCACGCGACGATGATGCCGGCCCAGGCTTCGCCGTAGTGACCGATGCTGGCTTGCGACAGGATGTACACGCCGAGCGCCCGCAGCGGCCCACCGAAGAACTCGCTCACCAGCGCCGCGATGATGCTCAGGGTGGCGCAGATGCGAAAGGCGTTGAACATGAACGGCAGCGCGGCGGGCAGACGGAGTTTGAGGAACACCTGCGCGGGCGTGGCGGCATATGACCGCATCAGTTCGAGCGCGGCGGGCGTGGGCGACACGAGGCCGCGATAGGTGTTGAGCAGCGTCGGGAAGAATGTCGTGATCGCCACCACCACGATCTTGTTGGCCTGTCCCGTCGAGCCGAACCACACGCCGACCAGCGGCGCAAGGGCGATGATCGGGATAGCGTTCGAGGCGACGGCGAAGGGCATCAGGCTGGATGCCAGCCAACTCCAGCGCACGCTCACCATGGCGACCAGGACGCCCAGCGTACAGCCGATCAGAAAGCCGTAGAGTGCTTCCTGAAACGTGTACAGACCATAGCGCACAAGTAACCCCCATTGTTCGCCCAGGCGTGCGGCGATGGTGCTTGGAGGTGGCAGCAGGTACACCGCGACGTTGAAGCCGCGCACGATGCCTTCCCATAGCACCAGCACCAGTACGAACGTCAGGATCGCGGGACTCCAATACGCCATGAATACGCCGATGCGGTTTCGGTCAGGTGGACTGGTTGTAGCGGGTGCTGCCATGCTCGTTCCTTGGATGATGCTGGACGTTAAGCTGGACGACGGTCAATGGCGCAGGTGTTCGCGCACTTCGGTCGCTAGCTCGAAGAAGCGCGGGTCTTCACGGGTACTGATGTCGCGGGGGCGCGGCAGGTCGATGGAGATAACTGTTTCGATCCGTCCCGGTCGCGGCGACATAACCACGACGCGATCCGACAAAAAGACCGCTTCCGGGATCGAGTGCGTGACGAAGATCACCGTCGCGTTGGTGCGCGCCCAGGTTTCGAGCAACTCGCTTTGCATCCGTTCGCGGGTGATCTCGTCCAGCGCGCCGAAGGGTTCGTCCATCAGCAGGATCGACGGCGCAAAGACCAGGGCGCGTGCGATGGCGACGCGCTGCTGCATGCCGCCCGAAAGCTGGTTGGGATACGCCTTGAAGAAGTCGCCCAGGCCGACCATCTTCAACATTTCCTGCGCCTTGCGCGTGCGTTCCTCGCCCTTCATGCCGATGACTTCCAGCGGTAGCTCGACGTTGCGCTGCACGGTGCGCCATTCGTACAGCACCGGAGCCTGAAACACGATGCCATAATCGCGGTCCTGACGCGCTCGCTCTGGCGTTTTACCTTTGACAGTGATCGTGCCACTGGATGGCGGCGTCAGGTCGCCGATCAGACGCATCAGCGTCGATTTGCCGCACCCCGACGGGCCGATCAGCGAGATGAATTCGCCAGGAGCGATGGTCAGATTGACGTTCGTTAAGGCCGTGACGCGCCCCGCGCCGCCGTCATAGGTTTTGGTCAAATTATCGATCTCGATGATTGGTGCGGTTGCTTGCATCGTTGTTCCCGCTGTTGAGAAAAAGGAGCTTATCGTGAGCCGTGACCCCGAACGATCGCACGTTCAGCCAGCACGACCATGCCATAGAAAAACAGTCCAAGTAGGCTGGAAACCATCACCGCTGCCCACAGGTTCTGCGGGCGCGAGTTGTAGTACTGCGATGCGTTGATCAGCACGACGCCGATGCCCCGTGACGCGCCCACCGGCAACTCGCCGATGATCGCGCCGACGACGCTGGCTGTCGCCGACACCTTGAGCGCGGTGAACAGGTAGGGCAACGACGCGGGAAGGCGCAGTTTCCAGAAGATTTGCCAGCCGCTCGCCGCATACGAGTGCATCAGCGACAGGGCATCGGGCGCGACCGCGCGCAAACCGCGCAACATACCGATGGTGACGGGAAAGAACGTGAGGTACGCCGCGATGATCGCTTTTGACAACCAATCAGGCGCGCCCATGCGTCCCATGCCGATGACGACCATCGGCGCAATCGCCAGGATCGGTACCAGTTGCGACCCCACCACATATGGCAGCAACCCACGTTCGAGCAGCGACGACGACGTAAACAGAATCGCCAGAAGTACGCCAAAGACCGTTCCCATGACGAATCCGGTCAGCGCCTCGCCGAAGGTGACGGCGACGTTGCGGAACATCAGTACCGCCCAGATCGGACCTGTGCCGCCCTGCGTTCGCACGCCGAACTCGCCAAAGATCGTGGCAAGGTGCGGCAGTTTATAGTCAGGGATCGCCCAGATGCGCTTGGATGCTTCCCAGGCGATCAGGATCAGGGCAAGGAGCAGCAGCGGCGCGACGTAGCGCTGACTGCCATCAGGCAGCCGCAAACGCCGCCCAGCCGACGGTGGATCGTTGCCAATCAGGGGTAGTTCATCACTCAAGCGAATCTCCACGTTTGGCGTGTATGCCGTGTGGCGTACACCACGGCTTGTCAATAGTTCGGTGGATGAAGCGATGCCGACCGGACGAAAGGTGCCACAGCCTGCAATGGACGAATCAGCGTCGAAGTGGCATCGTCGCGGACCCAGGTCACGCAACAGCATCGCCATAGGTTCAGAGTAATGAGCGCCTGGACCAAGGTTCAAACGTGCCGTCGAACGTCCGCTTGAGTAGGTTGCGGAACTATAGGGGAGCCGCTACTTTTTGTCAAGATTTTGGGCCATTGATTAAGGCGTGTGCAGCATCGGATGCGTTGTCATGCTGAGCCGCAGCGAAGCATCTTTCTGAACCTGGGAAGATGCTTCGCTGCGGCTCAGCATGACAATCTTTGAGGCTTGGCTGCTTTCCGCCGGACGTTGCACAAGCCTTGACCAGTCATTTTGTAGGATTCGGACGGACTGAACCTCAACACGAACAGTCATTTAATGTGTGTCCGCATGGCGAGCGCAACACAAAGCTCCGCTGCCCTAATTCAGGCAGCGGAGCTTTCAGCACGTTTGAAGTCAACAACGATATAGTACAGCTTTGCGCAAATAGGGCGGTAGTCGTTTATGGTCATCCTGAGGCCGCAACCGAAGGATCTGCCCGTCGTTCGGAAGAGATTCTTCGCTCCACTCACAATGACAAACGGCGGCGATACTCCGGCCCAGGTGTACTGATCGTGCGACCCTGTTCGGTCGTCATCTCCGGTGGTCAGTCGTCGGTCGTCGGTGGTCCGCCCTCAAATCCGCGCGACGTGCCAGATCGCCCCAGCGAACGCACCCGATCCGGCGATCACGAACAGGTGGAAGATTTCGTGGAAGCCGAAGAAGCGCGGCAATGGATTCGGCCAGCGCAGCGCATAAATCACGGCTCCAATCGAGTACGAAATGCCGCCGCCAAGCAGCAGCAGACACACCCACAATGGCAACGCCTGGATTAAGGCGGGCGCGGCGACCACGGACACCCAGCCCATGCCAAGATACAATGCCGTCGAAGCCCAGCGCGGCAGGTGCAGACTGAGGACCGAACTACTGACGCCCGCGATGGCGAGCGTCCAGATCAGGGCCAGCACGAACGTCCGCAGCCAGCCATCCAGGACGATGACGCAGAGCGGGGTGTAGGTTCCGGCGATCAAGAGATAGATGTTGGCGTGGTCGAACGACCGCAACACTTTGAGGACACGCCCGTTCCATGGCCCGATATGATACACGGCGCTGACGGAATACAGCAGCGTCATACACAGACCAAAGATCAGCAGCGACACCATGCGCGGGGTGTCGCCCATGCCTTGCCATAGCAACGCGACGGTCAAGACCACCGCGCCCACGGCTGCCGCAGCGTGCGACCAACCGCGCATCAGCGGTTTGACAATTTGCGCAGGTCTATTGCCCTGCAAGTCTATTTCGTTGTGTGTGTGTGTCGACATATACGCTCCCTACCGTTGTGAGTCGTCTTATGTGCTGCCTCACGGCAGCATTTCAGGTCATCATCAACCCGTTCGGGAAGGTGCGGCGTCGATCACGATCCTTATGTAGTGTACGACATTATGGACACGTCCTGCATGGGATACGGCCACGCATGGAGACTAAACATGCGAACGGTTCTCAGGCGGAACGCCGCTGCTAGACGTGTTCGAGGTAGCGTTCGCTCATCAGCCGCAGGATGTCATCACCCGGCATCGCCCACAACGATTTGTTGAAGATTTCGACCTCGATTGGTCCATCGTAGCCGCTGGCCTCGACAGCCGCACGGAAGCGGCGTAGCTCGATCTTGCCGTCGCCCATCATGCCGCGCCCGTTCAGAATGTCGGGCGTGGCGACCAACCAGTCGTTGACGTGAAAGCCCAGGATATGCCCCCGCGCTCGTTCGATCTCGCGGTACACCGTGCGGGTCCCACCACACATGGTACACATCCACGATCACGCCCACCTGTGGCGATGCGAACCGTTCGACAAAATCGTTGGCCTGTCCAAGCGTCACGATCACCGAGCGGTCCACCGCGAACATCGGGTGCAGCGGCTCGATCGCCAATCGCACACCCTGGTCTGCGGCATACGGAATCAACTGCTCGATGCCATCGGCGACCATCTCGCGCGCCGCGTCGATGTCGCGCCCCGGCGCGGGACCGCACACCAGCACCAGCGTATCGGTGCCGAGCGCCACGCACTCGTCGATAGCGCGACGGTTGTCGTCGATGCGGTCGCGGCGTTCGGCTGCGGTCGCCGCCGGAAACATGCCGCCGCGACACAGGCTCGACACCTTCAGTCCGGCGTCGCGCACGATACGGGCGCTTGCATGCAGCCCGGTTTCAGCAACTTTATGTCGCCATAGACCGATGTATGGAATACCGGCGCGAGCGCAACCCTCAACCGCCGCCCGTACATCCCACGGCTCGGTCGTCATCTGATTGAGGCTTAAACGCCCTAAGTCGGTAAGAGGTTCCATGATTGATCCTTGGTAATGAATGTAACGACCGACCACTCGACTACCGACCACTGGAGACGCGCTCATGCTCATAGGTGGTGGCTGTATCGCCACTCCGGCCATACGGTTGTCGTCGCTGGTCAGTGAAGCGTCATATGCTCCGGTCGTCGGTCGTCAGTCGTCAGTCTCAGCTCAATCCCCGCTAGCGCCAGCACATGCCCCATACGTTCGGTCGCCGCGTCAGGGTCGATCAAGAGTCCGGCCTGATCCGCCAGCACGAACAATTCGGCAAGGTGCGTGATCGAACGAGCGCTTTCCTGGCCGCCGATCATCCTGAAATGGTCCTGATGCCCGTTGAGGTAGGCCATGAACACCACGCCGGTCTTGTAGTAGAAGGTCGGTGCCTGGAAGATATGGCGCGACAACGGCACGGTCGGCGCCAATCAACGCATGGAAGCGATCGATATCGCCAGCGTCGAGTGCCGTGAATGCTGCCGCGGCGGCGGGAGCGATAGCATCGAAGATGCCGAGCAACGCATGGCTGTAGCCCTGCTCATCGCCCTCGATCAGCTCGGGATAGTTGAAGTCGTCGCCGGTATACATCTTCACGGACGCAGGAAGCGACGACGCATGGCGATCTCGCGGTCTTTGTCCAGCAGCGAAATCTTGATACCATCGACCTTGCGTTCGTTCGCCGCGATGATGTCGCAGCATACGTCCATCGCCGCGTCGATGTCGCGTGACCCCCAGTAGCCCGCCAGCGCCGGGTCGAACATGTCGCCCAACCAATGCAGAATCACCGGCTGATCGACCTGCCGCAACACCTCGCCGTAGACATGGGCATAATCGTCTGCGTCCCTGTGCGCAGGCCGCGAGCGCACGGCTCGCCATCAAGATGATACGCCCGCCAGCGCCTTGCACGAAGTCGCATTGTTCTTCATACGCCGCCAGCACGTCGGCGATAGTGAGGTTGGTGCGTCCCGCCAGATGATCCGTGCCAGCACCACAGGCGATGCGTGCCGCCCACCGAACGCGCTTCACGCAGCGACCGCTCGATCAATTCCTTGGCGATGGTCCAATCCAGTCCCATGCCGCGTTGAGCGGTGTCCATCGCTTCGGCCACGCCAAAACCAAGCGACCACAGATAGTGGCGATAACGCAGCGTGGCGTCCCAATCGACGCACGGCTCGGTCATAGGGTTGCGCGTCGCAATCGGGTCGCTGACGACGTGCGCGGCGGCATAGGCGATACGGCTTCGCACGGTCTGCGATGGAACGGCGAACGGCGACGCGCTCCGAGGCGTATAGGGCATGATCGTGCCGTCGCTGCGTGGCAGACGTAACGGGTGTGACATCGACTTCCTCCTATGCCTTCAAGTTCGGGAACGTCCAGCCAGCGCCGTTCTTGCCACGATTGCAGCCCGAGTTCGGCCATCTGCACGCCCCGCGCCCCTTCCAGAAAATCCCAGCGGAATGGCGCATCGGCGGCGACATGCTTCAAGAACAGTTCCCACTGGACCTTGAAGGCATTGTCGAAGAGCAGGTTATCGGGAACCTCCGACCAATGATCGAAGAAATCAAAGGGATTGGGAATATCGGGGTTCCATACCGGCTTGGGCGTGTTGACGCGATGCTGCACCTTGCATTCGCGCAGTCCGGCGATGGCGCTGCCTTCGGTGCCATCCACCTGCAAGCTGAACAGTTCGTCGCGATACACGCGCACGCACCACGAGGAGTTGATGTGCGCGATGACGCCGTTCTGTGAGTTCAAACGTGGCATACGCGGCATCGTCGGCGGTCGCCTGATAGCGCTTTCCTTGCTCGTCCACGCGCTCGGGAATATGCGTCGCGCCCAGGCAGGTCAGCGAACGCACCGGCGCGAACAGGTTGGCAAGCACATATCTGCCAGTGGCACAACATATCGACGATAATGCCGCCGCCGTCGTCCTTGCGATAATTCCAGGACGGACGTTGCGCGGCCTGCCAATCGCCCTCGAACACCCAGTAGCCGAACTCGCCACGCACCGACAGGATACGCCCGAAGAACCCGCTATCGACCAGTCGTTTGAGCTTCAACAGCCCCGGCAACCAGAGTTTGTCCTGCACGACGCCAGTTTTGACCCCGGCTTTGTCCGCTGCTCGCACCAGTTCCAGGGCGCTGGCGGTGTTCGCCGCCAGCGGCTTTTCACAATAAATATGCTTGCCCGCCTGGATGGCGGCGAGGACGCTTTCGGCACGCCGTAGCGTCGTCTGGGCGTCGAAGTAGATCGTATCGTCGGGATTGGCGAGTGCTTTGTCGAGATCGGTGGTCCAACGCTCGATGCCGTGGGCTTTGGCGAGCGCCTCGAGCTTTTGTGCGTTTCGCCCCACCAGAATTGGATCAGGATACAGCATATCGCCGGATGGCAACGCCACGCCGCCCTGGTTGCGAATCGCGACGATCGAACGCACCAGATGCTGGTTCGTCCCCATACGTCCGGTTACGCCGTTCATAATAATGCCGATGCGTTGCATAGCCATTACGTGCCCCTTTGCATATAGAAAGCGCTTACTTATATTGTGCTTACCTTATCAATCCTGGGCGCTTCTGTCAACCTTCGCGTTTAGCAGCACGATCAGCGGCTCCTCGTCATCTTTCAGTATCGTTTCGCCCTTGGTCAGCCACGAGATACCGAATGCAACGATGGCGATCGTTTCCAGCCAGAACACGGGGATATGCGCTTGACTGGCACCTCGTCGTTGACGAACGATAGCACCAGCACCAGTGCGATGCACACGAGGATTGTGTAGCCACAGATGGTGTAGACGCGGTTGCGGAGTATCTTTTCCCTGGTGGGGTGCATACGGTCGGTTTTGCGGAACAGCACCAGCGAGAAGTAGGCCATCGTCAGGAAGAACGCGATGGCGGACGCATAATGCAGATAGCCGACGAATGCCACCATGCGCGACACATCGCCCGCCGGTTTAGTCGGGAACAGGGCGACACCGAGAGCGGATAAACTGGCGATGTTGCTGGCGATGTCGTCCTTGCGCTCGTAGCCGCGATAGCTCAGCATGAACATGGCAATCGCGCACAAACTCCCGACAAGCACATCGCGCATGATCGTGTAGTAATACGCGCTGATCGAGCCTTGCACGCCAGGGTCTTGCAGCAACCACTTTCCTAACACCAGTACAGGCGGCAGCGCAAAGCCGATGAACCCCACGGCTTTGCGCAACCCAAGATACGACATGACCAGCGAATCGTTCCAGCGCGGCGATTTATTCATGTTTTTGCATCCTTATCAACTCACGAACGACCAACGACCAACGGAGACATTCATTTCATGCGGATACCGCATTGCGAACGCACCATCATGCTCTACGGCACCTGCACACAGCAAGAAATCGTCAGACCCGTGATGTGCCTTCATTTTACGCGACACCACGCATGTAATAGTCTGTCTCTGCTTCGGAAAGATCCTTCACTGCGGTTCAGGATGACAGATTTCATGACGTTGACGCATCCCTGGCGGTAGTACAACGTTTCGCTCACAGGACGACAGTTTTCTATGGTCATGCTGAGACCGCAGTCGAACGATCTGCCGCCCGTTATGAGGAGAGTTTTCGCTCCATTCAGAACGACAAACGGTGGCGATCCATCAGGCCAGGTGTACTCGTAATGACGAGCGAACGAGCATTTCCTGCTTGACAAGCACCCCGTGCAGGCATACTATTGGTACGCCAGCACGAACAGAAGTTCATACATATGAACATGGCGAGTAGGGAAGGATGCGATGATGCACTCCGAACCGCGCACGGTACAGGCAAAAGTCAAATCTGCGGACCGGGTGCTCGACATCATCGATGCCCTGGCTGTCCATCGTCATGGCATGACGTTCACCGAACTCCAACGGCATCTGACCCTTCCCAAAAGTAGCCTGCACAGCCTGCTCGGCGTCTTGACGCAACGTGGTTATGTCGAGTTCGACGAAGCACGCCGCTCCTACGTGCTGGGTATACGCATCTGGGAACGCGGACAAAGCTACCTGCGCCATCACGATCTTGTTGGCGAATCCTTGAAGGTCATGGAGGAGATCGGGGCGCGGCTGAACGAAACCGTGCAACTCGCCGTGCTGGAAGGCATCGAGAATGTGTATCTCGCGAAGGTGGACAGTTCACACCCGTTGCGTCTGCAATCCGAGGTCGGCGGTCGGCTGTTCGCCCACGCTACCGGCGTCGGCAAAGTATTACTCGCGGAACTTTCGCCCGACGAACGGGATCGGCGCTTACCCAAAGAATTGCCTCGTTTCACCGCTAATACCTTCACCGATCCCGCCGCCTTACGCCAGGAGCTAGACGCGATTCGAGCGCGTGGCTTCGCCGTCGACGCCCAGGAATACACGCCGGGGCTGGCCTGTGTCGCCGTGCCGGTGTACGAAAACGAGCGCGTCGTTGCGGCGATGAGTGTGTCGATCCCCCTCACCCGCCTGACGCTGCCGCTGTTAGCGACAGCCCTGCACCTGCTGGCGGAAGGAAGTCTGATGATCATTCGGCGGCGCGGCGGCATCGTCGATCCCCGGATTGTTCAACTGCTCGCGCCGGAACATGCTCTCCACATTCTCACACCGCTATTCGAGCGCATTTCCCGTCCGTTGGGCGTTCACTGATCCACCCATGGTGCTCCATATGAAGGAGGTACAGTCCAGCGCACAAATGAGAGACGTACGGTTATAGCGGCTGTCCTTGCAAGTGTCCGATGAAGAACCTTCGGGAGGGTGTAATGAAGCAACAACATGTCAGTCGTCGCAGATTTTTGATCGCCGTCGGTGGAATCGCATCAGGCTCGCTATTGGCAGCATGTGGCGCGGGAAACACGCCCGCAGCAACCGAAAGCACCGCGGGAAGCGGCACGGAGCCTGCCCCGGCAGCGGGCGCGGCGACAGGTACGGATGCGCCGATCCGCTTGCTGATTCGCAGCGACATCAAGAGCGCCTATGCCGCCGACAAAGCCGTGGAGGAATGGAACAAGCAGATGGGATCGCAGGTCACGCTCGACGAGCCTGCCGCGGGTGATCCCACTCAGAAAATCCAGGCCGCACAGGCTGCCGGAGATTTGATCTGGGATGGATTCGCCGTGATGGTCGTGCCGTGGGACACCGCCCAATGGGTCAAGCGTGGACTGGTGCAACCGCTTGACTCCTTGATCACATCTTCCAAGATTCCCGACGCCAGCAAGGTCGTTCCCGGCATCATACCGAGTATCCTCGAATCGACCAAGTACGAAGGCAAGCAGTACGCGATTCCCGGCAATGTCGGCAGCGTTACGTTGGCATGGATGACCGAGCCGATGACGAAGGCCGGCATCGACAAACAACCGATGACCTGGGATGACGTGTACGCGGCGGCGAAGAAGATCAAAGAAACTAGCCCCGACATGACACCCTTCGATTCGGCGGGTTCACCACTGTGCGACCTGTACGCGATGATCTGGGGCGCGACCGACAACCCCTTCAATGCTGATGGTCTGGTGGATATCACCGGACCTGTCGCCATCGAAGCGCTGAAGTGGCAGCAACAGATGGTCGCCGAGGAACTCATGCCAGCGATCCACAAGGAAAGCTTCGGCAACTGGCTCAAGGGTGGCACCGCGATCATCTCGTCGTTCGACGTCGCGGGAACCATGGCGCAGCAAACCTTCGGTGATGACAAAGCATCCACTGGCACCAACTTCTTCCGTGAAGCCGGAAACACCCAGTCGGGAACGCCGTTCTGGATCAACAGCAGCGTCGTGCTGAACAAGGCCAAGAATCCCCAGGGCATGGCGGATTTCTACCTGTGGTGGTTCGGACCTTCCAACAAGGCGACCGGACAACAGATCGCCACGGTCGCAGCCAAGCCATGCTACCAGTACACCTACGACGAATACGTCAAGAGCAACCCCGGGCTTGCCTGGGAAATCGAGGGCATCGAACTGGTCCGTAACTCGAAGCAATTTCCGGTGTCTGCCAACAACAGCATCGAGCAAGCCAAGACCGGACCCTGGATCGAAAAGGTTCTTGATCCCAATCAGAAGGTCGATCCGATGCAAGCGATGGAAAGCGCCCTTGCCGAGATCAAGGAAGAACTCGCAAAGCAGCGCAGCTAGGAGCGCATCCGTGCGCCAGCATCGGCGGTTTGACCACCGATGCTGGCTCATTATCGAGGTGTTCACGTATGGCGACAACACTACGCCCACGAATCCGTACACGCGAACGATCAAATCCATGGGGCTACCTGTTTATCGCTCCTGCGCTGGCGTTGTACCTGGTGTTCAACGTCTGGACGATCTTTCGCGGCTTCGCGATGTCCTTCACAGATTATCGCTTCCTGTATCCCGATTCCCGCTGGGACTTCAACGGGATCGCGAATTTTCGCGAGATGTATAACGATAGTGATTTCTGGGAATCGCTGGTCCTCGCCGCTCGCTACACGGTCATCGTGCTACCGATTTCGCTGCTGCTGGCGTTGTTCATCGCCATTATCATCAGCAAACTCAAGCGTGGCACCAACTTCTACCGCTGGCTGATCTACCTCCCGGTGATCCTGCCGGTTGCCGTGACGTACCTGATGTTCGGCGAGATGTACAACGATAAGTTCGGTTTCATCAACTCGACCTTGAAGAACATCGGCGTTGCCCGCCCGCCAAACTGGTTGGGCGATCCGCGCTACGCCCTGCCCTCCATCGCTGTCGCCGATATCTGGCGCAGCATCGGCTTCCCGACATTGTTGTTTTTGATCGGTATCTACGGCATCAACTCTGAAATCTTCGAGGTCGCGTCGCTCGACGGTGCAAATGGCTGGCAGCAGTTCTGGTACATCACCCTGCCATTGCTCAAACCTACGCTGGCACTCGTGTTGGTGCTGAACCTTGGCATCATCGGCGTCACCGAGCCGATGCTCCTGCTCACGGGCGGTGGTCCACAAGATTCGACCCGCACGCTGGGGTTGTATACCTATCAGGTCGCGCTGCAATTTGGCGACCTCCGCCTGGGGTATGCCTCCGCGATCAGTCTGGTGGTGGGGCTAAGCAGCGCGTTGATCTCGCTGGTGATCTTCCGAACGCTGCGTGAGGCATAGATGATCACGTCGTTCGTCCGTACACATAAGGGAGGTGCAACGTGGCTGCCACGCAAATAACGGGCAAACGCGTCGCGTCGAACGCATCGCATAGACGCTTTAAGATCAACCGCTCTCAGATCGCGCTCCATGCGGTCATGGTCGTGGTGCTATTTCTGATCTTTATTCCGGTCATCTGGATGATCTCGACATCCTTCAAGGATCGCCTGGAGTTTTCGACCAACGCGGCGGGATTGCTACCGCGCTCGATCAGTCTGGTGAACTACCAATATATGTTCACCGCCATCGAGAAGTTGCCGATCTACATGCGAAACAGTTTCCTGCTGGCATTCGGCACGGCACTGGTGCAAGTCGTGGTGGCCTCGCTTGCCGGATATGCTTTCGGGCGTATGCGCTTTCGTGGGCGCGACATGATCTTCGCGGCGATCCTGGTATCGATGTTCATTCCGCGCTCCGGTGGCCTGATGGCATTGTACGAGTTGATGAGTTTCCTCAAGCTTCGCAATAGTCTGTTTGGCCTGATCCTGCTTTTCGGGTCGGCGGTCCCCGTGCCGATCTTCATCATGCGGCAAACCTTCCTATCGATCCCGCAGGAGATCGAAGAAGCCGCCCTGATCGACGGCGCATCCTGGCTCCAGATTTTCGCACGCATCGCGCTCCCCCTTGCCAGCAGTGGCATCGTGGTCGTGGCGACGCTGGCGTTTATCGGCTCGTGGAGCGACTTCCTGGTGACTTACACCTTGATCGACCAGGATAATCAGATGACGATCTCCGTGGGCATCTCGAAACTGCTGGCGTCGTCCTATGAAACGTCACTGTCGCCGCGGTTCCGGGGGTTGTTCGCTGGCGAGGCCGCCGACGCCGCCATGTTGCTGTTTTCAGCTTTTCCGGTCGTCGTCTTTTATGCCCTGCTCCAACGCTGGTTCTTACGTGGGCTTACAGAAGGTGCTGTCAAACTATGAGTGGTCCGGTTCGAATCGCGATTATCGGCACGGGGTGGTGGTCAACCTACGCCCACATCCCCAAGTTACAACAGAACCCCGACGCGGAACTCGTGGCGATTTGCGACCGCGACCCTGAGAAACTGGCGACCGCCGCCGCAGCCTATGGCATCGAGCAGACGTACACCGATCACCTGCGGATGCTCGACGAGCAACGACCCGACGGTGTGATCGTCGCCACGCCACACGCCACACACTACGCGCTCGCCCGCGATTGCCTGGAGCATGGCGCGCACCTGTTGATCGAAAAGCCAATGACGCTGTACGCCGCCGACGCCCGCGATCTGCTCCGACGCGCCCGCACGCACGACCGGCAGATCGTGGTCGGCTATACCAACCATTTCCACCCACACGCGCAACGTGCCCGCGACATCATGCGGTCGGGAATACTCGGCAAGCCGCAGTTCGTCGTCTGCACAATGATATCGCGCATCGTGGAGTTCTTGCAGGGTGAGCAACCCGCCGCGTTTCGAGCATCGCTCTTTCCGGTGCATGGTCCAGGCGCAGTCTACACCTCGCCGGAGTTAACGGGCGGCGGACAGGGACACCTACAACTCACGCATATCATCGGCTTGTTGATGTGGGTGACAGGTCTACGGGCGCGGCAGGTCGGCGCTACCATGCGGAAACACGGTCTGCCGCTCGATCTCATCGACGCCATGACGGTCGAGTTCGAGGATGACGCCATCGGCATGATCGGCGGCAGCGGCAACGCTTACGTCGGTCGCCATGCCATCGAAGTGCATTGCGAACGTGGCGGGTTGGTGTTCGATATGGGCGAGGGTACGCTGGTGGTGCGCGGCGCGGACGGCACCAACGAACACTATCCCCGTCCCGAAACGCCCTACGATAGTGCCGGATCGACCTCAAAACACCTGGTCGATATTATCCGTAACGGCGTATCCAACGAGGCCTCCGGCGAAGTCGGCTGGCGCACGGTCGAAATCCTCGATGCCGCGTATCGTTCCGCCGCGCAGGGAGGCACACCCGTCGAGGTTGCGGCGCTCTATGGGGCGACGAATGACGAATGACCAACGACCAACGGAGCGCGGGGAAGCGCGATAGGAGTATTCAATGCTACTGGAGCGTCGTCGGGGATGGTTGTGACGGCAAAGGTGCCCTGGCTCGGCCTGACAATACGTAGGAGCGCTTCCGGTTGTATCGTCGGTCGTCGGTCGTTGGTCAATCCTGGATCGTTAGTGTAGTCGGTCGTTGGTATCGTCATTTATCGGTCGTCGGTAGCTCATCGTTCGTTCGCCGTTGGTCGTTGGTCGTCGTCGGTAACTCATCGTTTGTTCTCCGTTGGTCGTTGGTCGTTGGTCGTTGGTCGTTGGTCGCTGGTCGTTGGTCGTTCGTCATCGTCATCGTCGGTCATTCATCGTTTGTTCTCCGTTGGTCGTTGGTCGTTCGTCGTTGGTCGTTTATCGTGTAAACCCATAGTATTCCAATGGAGGAAAAGCATGAAGATCACCGAAATCAAAGCAATGAAGCTCACCGTGCCAGCCAAAGAGGCACAGACAAAACCCCGTCGCCTGTCGTGGGCGAACGATGCCGAAGTCGCCAATCCGATGTCGCGGTATCCCAAGGTCAAAGCACACCGCTCGCAGTGGCTTCCGAAGTGGGAAGGCGTGTGGTGCGTGGTTAAAGCCGAGGACGGCACCACGGGCATGGGCTATACCGGACACGGGCGTCCGGTCGCCGCCGTGATCGAGGACCACCTCGCACCGCAACTGATCGGCGAGGACTGCCTTGCGACCGAGAAGATCGCCGACATGATGTTCAGGATGACCAAGCCCTACGGCTCGACCGGACTGGCGTCGTATGCCGTTAGCGCGGTCGATCTTGCGCTGTGGGACCTCAAAGGCAAGCTGTTCGACAAACCCGTCTGGCAGTTGCTCGGCGGTGGGCAGAAAGATAAACTGTTCTGCTACTGCACGGGCAACGACGTGGACTGGTATCAGGAGCTAGGCTTCCGCGCCTTTAAGCTGGCCTGTCCCTACGGTCCCGCCGATGGGCTGGACGGCCTCAAGAAAAACGAGGAGTTCGTGGCGCGCACCCGCGAACAGATCGGCGACGACTGCGAACTGATGCTCGATTGCTGGATGGCCTTCGACGTCGAGTACACCGTGCGCCTGGCCGAGATGCTGCGCCCCTACCGTCTGAAGTGGATGGAAGAATGCCTGATCCCAGAGGACTTCGACGCGCACATCGCGCTGCGGCAACGCCTGCCCTGGCAAACGCTCACCACCGGCGAACACTGGTACACGCATGTGCCATTCCAATGGGCGGCCAACCACCATGTCGTCGATATTCTGCAGCCTGACATCAACTGGTGCGGCGGCGTTTCGACCTGCCTCAAAGATGGCGGGCGCGGCGGACGCGGCGGGCATCAACGTGATCCTGCATGGCGGCGGCAACACCGCCTTCGGACAGCACTTCTGTATGCCACGGCGGCGGTGCCGTGGTTGGAATGTTTCGTCGGCACGCATCCCGGCGTCCCGCTGGAAGAAGCATGGCGGCTCCCTGGTGAATCGTATCCCAAGGATGGCTTTCTGGTGCCGAGCGACGCCCCCGGCTTCGGGCTGGAAATCCCCAACTCGTGGCTCACGCCTTTCTTTGGATGAACAGCATGATCGTCGATGCACATTGTCACGCCTGGACGTATTGGCCGTACGAGCCGCCCGTCCCCGACCCCGCAAGTCGTGGGACGGTGGAACAACTGGTCAACGAGATGGACCTCAACGGCGTGGATCGCGCCCTGGTGGTCTGCGCCCAGATCGACCACAACCCCGACAATAACGCGTACATCGCCGAGCAGGTGACACGCTACGCCGGACGGTTGTATCAGGTCGCCGATGTCGATTCGTCGTGGTCGGCGACCTACCACGAACCAGGCGCCGCGGGTCGGTTGCGCGATGCCGCCGACCGCTGGACGCTGGCGGGCTTCACGCATTACCTGCGCGACGACGACGACGGAGCGTGGTTGTATGGCGAGGAAGGTCTGGCATTCTTCGCCGTCGCCGCCGAGCGGGGATTACTCGTCAGCATCAGTTGCCAGCCACACCATCAGGCGGCGCTCCGTAAGGTCGCCGCCACGTTCCCAACGCTGCCGATCCTGTGCCATCACCTGGGCCATGTCAAGGCCAGGGACGGACTGGATGGCGCGGGGCTTGCGGAAGTCCTGCGGTCAGCGGATGTGCCAAACATCTACCTCAAACTGTCGGGCTTCTCGTATTGCTCCGACGTGCGCTGGGAGTATCCCTACCCCGACGCGCTGCCGCTCGTCGAGCGCTTATACCAGCACTTCGGCGCGGATCGTATGTGCTGGGGGTCGGATTATCCGGTCGTGCGCTTTTCCATGACCTATCGCCAATCGCTTGAAGCGTTCAGGACGCATTGCACGTTCGTCCCCGTCGCCGAACAAACGGCGATCCTGGGCGGCACGTTGGCGCGTCTGCTCGGCGCGACGGACGCCTAATTGATTGGGGGAAGGCTGCGCGCTCGCCGCGCCCCCTCCCCTTCACTCAATCTACACGCCCTCCTCTCCTGCCCTGGTCCAGTGTTCGTACACACGTGGCTCCAGCAAGACCTCACATCCTGACCTGAATGTACCGACAACACCGCGCCGAGCCGTGAACTGGGTTCGCGGCTCGACGCGGTATTGCTGGCGATTCCATAGATACTGACCGCCGCGCCATACAACCGATGGAAACGATTGATAGGTACTAATGGCCTAAGGAGGAAGCGGTCCCATGATGATACACTCCTAGCACATGACGATTCGCACGCCCGAAGATCGTATTTCCAGGAAGAACATTTGACGACCAAGCTCGCACGCATGCCAATGGAATAAATACATATGAAGACCCTTGCCTGGCCTACTCGCCTGTATCTGCTGTTGTGTTATATATTCGGTGCATTTGCCACCTGGTGGCTTGTTGTCGAATACACGCAGCCGTTCCCCTGGACAGACTGGCTCCTTGCGGCTGGGTGTATCATCGTCGCCTCGGCTTGTCAGGTGTTCGTCATCAAGCGTGCGGGTACGAACTACTCCGACAACCTGACGCCAGCACCATTATTCGCCGCTGTGTTGCTGGCTCCCCATCCGCTCCTCGCCATCATTATTGTGGCCGCATTCATTCCTGAATGGTTTGTCTACCGTCGTAGATGGTTTATCCAGACCTTCAACATCGCCTCGTATCTGATCGGTGCCATCGTCGCGTACCTCGTCTACGAATTGCTGACCGGAACCGCATATAAACCAACAAGCGAACCGCTCCATTTGCCGGGCGTGGTCGCAATGGGCATCACTTTTCTTGGTGTTCAAACCTTGCTCACTGCCTGGGTGTTGCGGCTCGCACGCGGGCAAACAATACGCGAAAGCGGCTTGTTTGCCCCAACCAAGCTTGGCGTTGAGGGTGCCGTACTGTCAGTCGGCATCACCTTCGCACTTAGCTGGCTGTATGCGCCGGCCTTCGGGATCATTGCCGCGGTGCCGCTCCTGCTCATCTTTCGCGCTCTGCATGTACCGAACCTGATCGAAGAGGCGTCCACCGATCCCAAAACCGGCCTCGCCAACATGCGCCATTTCAACGCCGCGATCGTCCGCGAGTTGGAGCGCGCCGAACGGACCACAATCCAGTCAGCCTGGTCGATCTGCGACCTGGATTTCCTGCGGAACATCAACAATACCTACGGGCACCAGGCCGGAGATATCGTTCTCCTTGGCATTTCCAGACATCATCCGGCGCAACATCAGCGGCAAGGACATCGCGGCTCGCTTCGGTGGCGAGGAGTTCATCATTCTCCTGAGCGAATCCTCGACCGAGGCGACACTGGAGATCGCCGAGCGTATTCGTAGCGAGCTTGAACAGACCATCTTCGATGGTGGCCCGGCAGGTCCGCTCAACGCGACCGTCAGCATTGGCGTCGCCATTTTTCCCGCATGATGGCAAGACACCCGAAATGCTGATGCGTGAGGCCGACCTCGCCCTCTACCAGGCCAAACGCGAAGGTCGAAATCGCGTCGTGGTGTCAGGCCGAAAGAGTCGGGAACTGGCGGGAGAATGGGCACGCGAACATCTCGTGCGGCCCGAGACCACGCCCACCAGTCAGGAAGCACACACGCCACGCTGGCGTATCGTCAGCGAAATGACCCGCGACCATATCAATTCCGAGGCCAAAGCGCCACGAAGGTGCGTGCGCTGCGACAACCCAAGTCCACGGCAGCGCAGAAGGTTCGCAAACCGGGCATGACACCCACCATGTACACGTTGATCGCTGCTGTTTTTCTGGGCGGGACTGGCAACCGTCGGCGCGGCCTGGACACCTATCGACGTGTCGGTATGGTCGCTGATGCTCCTGATCGTCCTGACCATCGTCGCCGAGCAGTTCGCGGTCGATACCGGGGGACGAGCACGAACTTCGGTGGGCGATCGTCGTCGTGCTGGCGGCGACATTCCTTTATGGGACGTTCGGTATTATCGCCACCGTGTTCGCGCTGGCCGTATCGGTGGCGATCAAGGCGCGTAGCCCGCTCAACCGCGTGATGTTCAACCTGGGCACCGTGCTCCTCTCGGCGGAAGGCGCAAACCTGGTCTTCAATCGTTTGCGGCAGGCAGCGTCTCACCGCCGACAATTTCCCGATTTCTGCTGCCCGCAGCCATGGCTCGCAGGGTGGGCTACTACGCGATCAACCATTTGCTGCTTTGCGCCATTCGTGGTCTCCATGAAGGCCGCTCGACCATAACAGTCTGGATCACGAGTACCGCTGGCTCTGGCCCCATTACCTGGTACTGGGTGCGCTGGCGCTTGTTGTCGCCTTGGCAACGTCCTCCTTGGTAGCCTTTGGCGTCCTGGCGCTGATGGCACCTGTCGGGATGATGCACTCTGCGATCAAGCAATATATGGGACGCACGACGGCTCATCTTGACGAGTTGCAGCGCATGAATGGACGCCTGACGGATTCCTACGAATCGACGCTGCAGGCGTTATCGCGCGCACTGGACACGCGCGACGAGGAAACCGAGGAACATTCCCAGCGCGTCAAGCACTACACCTCGCTGATTGCTGACACAACTTGGCGTGCCCGACGACGAGCGCGAGGACATGTTGCGCGGCGCGCTGTTGCACGACATCGGCAAGATCGGCGTTCCCGATGCGATCCTGCTGAAGCCAGGACGACTCACGCCCGAACGAACTTGCGATCATGCGCAAGCATCCCGAGATTGGCTATGGCATGATCGCGCATATTCCGTTTCTTACACGATGCCGCGCAGGTTGTGTTGCATCATCACGAATTCTACGACGGCGGCGGGCTATCCAAGTGGCCTGGCGGGGGCGCCATCCCACTTGGAGCGCGTATCTTTGCGGTCGCCGATACATTCGACGCCATGACCTCCGACCGGCCCTACCGCAGCCGCCCTGCCGGTAGAACGGCCATGGAAGAACTCCATGGCTTCAGCCGGACGACAATTCGACCCCGATGTCGTCGAGGCGTTCCTGGCGGATTCCGATGTCGCAACTGCTGGCCGTTCGGAACGGTCACGCACTCTCCCGCCCGGCGGCGAAGCAAGACGCCATACTGCAGCATACCCTCGTCACGACCTAGCCCCGTCGAAGCATGGCTTCGAAGGGCTCGCCCCTGTTGCTCACTCCCGTGCCGGGCATACTTCAGACCCACCAGCGCCCCGAGCAGGCACACATCCTTCCCAGGTCACGCGGCGCACATGGTACTTTGGGTATAGCTCGTCCATGTGACCCCATACGTTCAGAAATAGGCCTTGTAGGACCAAAGTCCCATTGTCCCGAACGGCAATTCTGCTATGATTGCGGTACCCCCTGAATACATGACCACTCCCCCAACAACGAAGATACCCGCGTCGGTCGCTCCCACGTCGGAACGATACGAGCATATCGGCAAACTCACCGCGAGGTGAGGACGCAAAGCCACGGGTCCAGGCGCAGCCTGGATAGCCGGGTTGCCGTCTTTGCATACAGCGAAGACGCTACCCAGTTCGGATTGAGATCAGAGGTATTCCGTCTAATGGCAACGTTTTAATCGAAATGGGGAATGGTATGCATCATCACACACGTTCCAGAGATTCACCACGCTGGTCCTACTCTTTATGTTCAGTTGTTCGTCGGGCTCATACGCCCGGCACAGGCCGCGCCCAAAGAAAGCCGGGTGCTGCCGCAACTCCAACGGGAAGCCGAACAGGACCCGGACAAGACCTTTCGCGTGATCGTGACCCGCCAGGATGGTAAGAGCGAGCGGCGATGATAAGGTCAAACGCAAGGGCGGCAAGAAACTCAAGGACCTGACGCATGATGCGTTCGTGGCTGAAGTGAACGGCAACGAACTCGAAGAATTGGGTCAGGACGACGGCATCAAGTTCATCGCCCCTGACGCGCCGATGATTACCACCAGCATCGTCGATAAATCCAGGCTCGTGACCGAGTATGCCGCCGCGACCAATGCATCGCAATTGTGGGGCAACGCGCATCACCGGCCTGGACGTTGGCGTCGCCGTGCTGGACACCGGCATCGTCATTCGGGGCTCGGGATTTCAGCAAGGCCCCCAAGAGCAATCAAAGCCGTATCGTGGATTCGGCGAAGTTCAATAGCAATACCAATAGCTCATCCGATGGGCACGGACACGGCACGGTGGTGGCGGGGATCCTGGCAGGGAACTCCTGGAACCGCACCGAGTCGGCGCTGAAAGGCAAGTATATCGGCATCGCCCCCGAAGCAAACCTGATCAACGTCAAGGTCTCGGACGATAACGGTATGTCCTACATCTCGGATGTTGTCACCGCCATCGACTGGGTGATCGCGAATCGTGAGCGGCCTACAACATTCGTGTCATGAACCTGTCGCTGGTCTCGAGCGTCGCGGAAAGCTACAAGACGAGCACGCTGGATGCCGCCGTAGAGCGCGCCTGGTTCAACGGCATCGTGGTCGTCGTCGCCGCCGGCAATGGCGGTCCTGACACCATGCAGTATCCGCCCGCCAACGACCCGTTTGTCATCACGGTCGGGGCCACCGACACGAAGGGCACGAACGGACGTGGCGACGACAGCCTGGCACCCTGGTCGAGCTACGGCACGACGCAGGACGGCATCAGCAAGCCCGACCTCGTGGCACCAGGCCGCTACATGATCGCTCCGTTGGTGAACGCTGGCAGCACGCTCGCCAAGCAGATGCCCGACCGCATCGTTGAAGGTGGCGCGTACATCCGTCTGTCGGGCACGTCGATGGCCGCTCCCGTCGTTTCCGGCGTGGCCGCGCTGATGATTCAAAAGAATCCCAAGTTGACCAACGACGCGATCAAGTGGATTCTGCTCAACAATGCCCTGGAGCTCAAGGAAGTCGTCAACGGTGTCGGCACACCGATCAAAGGTCAGGGCGCGGGCGTGGTCAACGCCAACTCGTCGGTCAACTTCAACGGCACTCCTGGCCTCGCCAATCAAGGCATCCCGATCAGCGAACAACTGGTTGGACCAGACGGCAAGACCACCTACCAGACCTCGACCTGGAGCACCTCACATGGAGCACCAGCACATGGAGCACCAGCACATGGAGCACCAGCACATGGAGCACCAGCACCTGGAGCACCAGCAACTGGTCGACCAACGTCAACATGTCGAGCGCCCCGGTCGAGTAACCGACCCGCGAACGCGACCAACCAGCAGGGCCAGGAAGCATATGCTTCCTGGCCTTCCTGCACGTACTGTCACTGTTGCTCGCCCCGCTCTACACCCTGCGGACCGAAGGCGACCACACGAGCCACGCTCCCGCGATCAACGTCCGCCTGCTCCTCGCGTGGCGTTCAAGGAGCGTTTCGCTCCTTGAACGCCCAACAGGCTCCGCGATTAGCCCCGGAATGACACAACGACCGACGCTGCCCAAACCTGTCCCATTGTAGAATCTACTTGACATGCGCTGCATACGAGATATACGCTTGGGGTGCATCATCCCGCTACGGGATGAAGGAGGGCCAGGACATGAGCGAGTATTCATTCCTGACGATCTGGCAGTTTGACGCGCCGATAGATCGCGTCTGGCAGGCCATCGTCGACACCACGAAGTACCCGGAATGGTGGAGCTATGTCGCGAGCGTCGAGGTTCAAGTCGCAGGTGGCGAGCGTGGTATTGGGCACACGGAACGCTACCATTGGAAAACGTCCCTCCCTTACACCTTTGTTTTTGACACACGTGTTATCCGCTACGACCCGCCGCATCTGCTGGAAGCGGCTGCGACGCGGTGAACTGACGGGCTTTGGTCGCTGGGAACTGTTCACGGATAATGGTCACACAACGGTGCAGTACACCTGGACTGTTCGAACGACCAAACGCTGGATGAATCTGCTCGCGCCGCTTGCCCGACCAGCCTTTGCCTGGAACCACGGTGTGGTCATGCGCGATGGCGGCGAAGGACTGGCACGGCGGCTAGGCGCACGCCTGTTGCGGAACGAGTCAGTCGATATCAGTGCTCCCTTCTGGTAGCCACACCAGCACCTTGCTCGGCGGCCTGGTCCTGGGAACAGCGACAGCCGTCGCCGCGCGCCGTATACTGCATCGTCGGTAGTATGGGACTATGTTGCGGTCCTCTTGCTTTCGCGGTTTTAGGCTCGGCGCTGACTATGCGTCGGCGCTGCTGCATGTTCAGGTAGAACGCGAGCAGGCCGATGAATAGCAGGCCGATGCCGCCGACAAATCCCAACGGTCGCGAGCCGGCCAGCGCCCGAAATCGCCCCAGGCCCGCGAGACACCGATCAGAATCAGCGCCAGACCGATTAACTGGCTCTCAAGCGTCCTACGGATCGCGCTCCAGCGTGGCTCGCGGGCCATCATAAGCGCGACCACGCTTGGCAGAGCGAACCATCCGCCAAGCACGCGCGCTGTGAGTGGCGTTACCGTCCAGGGCCACACGCTAATCATGATCGCTGGAAAGAGCAGGAGAAAGACCGCAATTGCCAGAAGCACTGCTCCCGGCAATCCCCAATATCTGACGCACCTGCCCAGGCACGCGTACGTCGTCGGTTGCAACGGTGTGAGGATCGGCAGCATTATTTCGCCACCAGATATAGGGAATCAGCACCGGAGTAATCACATACAGCACCACCCACGCCAGGAATGAGATATGCGCGTGATTGAAGCGATCCCAGTGGAGGATGGTCGCGATCAGCATAAAGGTCGTGAATGCAGTGATCGGCAGGAAGCCGAGAGCAACCTCGTGCCAGCGTGTGGTGGTGAACACCCGTAGAAAGAAGTACGCACCTGCGATGTAGCCCGCACCCATAATAAAGGAAGTCATATGCGGTTTGATCGTCCAGGCAAAGTACCGCCCGGTGTCATCCGGCAGGAGGTAGAGGATCACAAATGCGATGACGAGGACCGGAATAATAAAGGCTGCGACCCATCGCGTTATGGGTAAGACCCGATCGTCGTGTGGTATGGTCTGAACAGGGAGGAGAGAAGGCTGACTGGGCCGGGATCCCATAGATTCATACAGCACCCCCTTTTGGCGATTATTGCACGTCGGCGGACGTGTGTCTATAGACCCCGGGGCTCCGTCAACGTCGTGAAATCTGTCATCCTGAACCGCAGTGAAGGACCTTTCCGAACGAGAGATAGATTCGTCGCTCCGCTCAGCGTGACACCATCGACAATGGAGTCATCGTTAACCGGACGTTGACGCAGCCCTTGGGCTGCGTCAACGTCGCACATTGGTCATGTTGAGTGGAGCGAAACATCTTTCTTGAACTCATGAGGGCGATCATTCGCGGCGAAGGATCTCTGACGAATGCAACAAGGCCAGGGCACATATGCTCCCCGGCCTCGTTGTACGTTATCATGACTTTGATCGCCTGTCCGTGTTCCGCGCCTACTTATACCCCAGGATGCGGGACATAAAGCGCTTGTAATCGAGGCTCAACCCCTGCGCCTGGATCGGATCAGGCTTCTCCCGTCAGGCGCAGCGTGTCGGCGCGCCACTGTCCGAGTTCTGCGCTCATGGCGGCGAGTTGATCGGGATAGTCTCCGCCACGTTCGCGCGTTTCGCCGGGGTCCGCCACCAGGTCAAACAACAGCGGTTCGGGCGAGCGTTCTTGCCCATAGAAGTCCGGTAGCGTCTCGCCTCGGCTATCCTCGACGATCGGCTGGATCAGCTTCCAGCGGTCGGTGCGCAAGCGCCAGTGACGCCTGCCGCGACGACTCGGCACGTGATGACGCGCTGGCGGGTCGCCGTCGCCTACGGCGCAGCAACGGCGCCATGCTCATGCCCGTTAGCTCGTAGGGCGGCGACCGCACGCCCGCCAGGTCGATCAGCGTCGGCAGCACGTCCTCGTGCGACACCAGCGCGCTGGTGCTCCCCTGGCTCCATCCCGGCACCCGCACCATCATGGCGATGCGTGTATTGGCGTCATACAGACCATGGTGATCGAAGTAAAAATTGCCCTCGCCGAAGCACTCGCCATGGTCGGACAGCAGGATCACGATTGTATCGTCCCAATAGCCGCGCTGTTTGAGGCCGCCGATCAAGCGGTCGACTTCGCGATCGACCTTGGTGATCTCGCCGTCGTACTGCGCGACGATATAGGCGTAGTCGTCGGGATGCGCGAGCTTGAACGAATCAAGGAAGGCGTCGTAGTACTCAGGATGGATCGCCCGCACGTCCGCCATATCGACCGGACCCGATCCCGGTGTCCAGTGCATCGTGTCATAGGGCGGCAGCGGACCATACGGGCTGTGCGGGTCCCAGTAGTGCATGAACAGAAACAGCGGCTGTGCGTCGCCGCGCTCGCGCTCGAGGTATGATCGTCCAGAAAGCCCAACGCACGGTCGGTCAGGCTCGTGGACTGGTCGCTGAACGGCTTGTACAGGAAGCCGGAGTACTGGTCGTAGCCACGGGCGAACCACGAGCCACGCCCGTCGCCCTGCACCGCCAGGTTGTCACAGCCGACCGTCACGAAGCCGCGCATCCTTCGCCAGTTGCGGAATCATGCGGATGCGCTCGCTCATGCGGCGCTTGCCGGAGTGCGACACGATGCCGTGACGGTAGGGATGCAACCCCGTATACAGCGTGGTAAACGAGGGCATGGTCGGAATGCCCGCCGCGAACGCCCGCTCGAACACCATGCTTTCCTTCGCGAACGCATCGATGGCGGGCGATGTCGGCAAACCATAGCCATAGCACCCCAGGTGATCGGGGCGCAGACTGTCGATAGCGATGATGACGATATTCATGAGGCCGACCACCGACCACCGACCACCGACCATCGGAGGCAGGCCACTGACGACCAATCATCGGCAATGCAAGATTGACCGATAACAACCAATGAAGAAGATCCGTTCATACTAAACGCGCGTTTCCTTGCATGGATGAAGCCGAACTGGATTCGTGTTGTCCAAAGTTATCACCTTGTCGGTGGTCGGTCGTCGTTCTCCGGTGGTCGGTGGTCGTTGGTCCGTGGTCCGTTACAACGCCACCCGCTTGCCGTCGCGTGCCGATTCGTAGGCCGCCAGGATCATTTCGATGCACACGCGACCTTCGCGTGCGTCCGCGACAGGTCCGCGCTTGCCGTGTAGGTAGTCGATCACCTGACGCGGCACGTCACGGATACGTGCGCTGTGCGGCGTGTCGGCGGGAAAGTCGAAGCGCTCCCAGTCAGTCGCGCCCGCCCGAAAGATTTTGAGTGCGACAGCATCGGCGGGACGCGGCAGCGACGACGACGGTGCATCGCCGTAGTTCTGCACGATCACGCCCTTGTCGCCATAGATTTCGGTCGTGGCTTCCGCCGCCAGCATCGTGGAGCTATTGAGCAGAATACCCATCTCCTTCTTGCCGAAGCGATACACCGCCACGCCGTTGTCGTCGGGCGCGGAGTCGGTCACTACGTTGTCGATCTCGGCGATCACGCTGGTGGGGCGTCCGAGCATCCACAAAAACCAGTCGGCGGCGTGCGAGGCATCGTCCATGAACATGCCCATGTTCTGCACGGGATCGATGTGCCAGTTGCCCGGCGTGGCGAAGGCGGGTGACAACAGCGCCGGAATCGCGTGACGCCGCCGCACGATGGCGATGTTGCCAATCGCACCCTCGTCCAACAACTCCTTCATCTTGATGTTGATCGGGTCGCAGCGCATCTGGTAGCACAGCGAGAACGGCACGCCCGTTTCGTCGATCACGCTAATGATGGCGTCGCAATCTTCGAGCGTCAGCGCCATCGGCTTTTGCAGCAACACGCCTTTGCCAGCGCGAGCGGCGGCGACGACGTGTTCCGCGTGCTTGTTGGTCGGACTGGTGACAAATACCGCGTCGATGTCTTCGCCGCGCCAGCAACGCGTCGAGGCTTGCTTCCCATGCGAGCCCGAACTTGGCGCATTGCGCCTGTCCGCGTTCGGCATCCTCGTCCCAGCCCGCGACGACAACGGCATCGTCAAAGTTTGCGATGGTTTCAACGTAGGCGTTGACGTGGCCGTGTGCGAAGCTCACGACACCTAGGCTTGAATCGGTTCGCTCATGCTTGATTCCTCGTCCTCGACGTAGCCATGCAGGATCGTCGATTGGTTTTCGTCGCGGGTCTCGTTCACCACCGTCTTGCCGCCCAGGTCATCCGGCGCGGGAATATTCGCGGCTTCGCCTGTCCGCTCATGGAGCGGCGTCGCGCCCGCACCCAGCACTTCGCCCGGAATCTCCTCGCCGATCTTGCGAGGCGCAGGTGCGTTGTACCACCAGTGGGTCCTCGTCGCGTCCGGTTTCCTGCCAGACGCATGGCAACCCAGGCGTCGATCTTGTGCTTGAACGTCGCGCGCCACATCGGGATACAGATCGATGACGTTGCGCTGTTCTTCGGGGTCGGCGTTGAGGTCGAACAATTCCTGCATCGGTCGCCCATGCGGGTCCTGCTCGATCGAGTCGATGAACTTCCAGCGCCCGTCACGATAGCCGCGCTTGAGCTCCCAGGTCGCCTCCGACAAAAAGAGTTCGTCGTAGTTGCCGTCGCGCAGCGCCAAACACCGCCGGCAAGCAAGCTTTTGCCTTCCATGTTGTCGCGGTCGCGCACGCCCGCCAGCTCCAGGATCGTGGGCGCGAGGTCGACGTTCTGCACGAAGCCGGGGACGCGCTTGCCCGCTGGCATCTTGCCGGGCCAGCAGAAGATCAGCGGCACATGGATGTCGCCTTCGTACAGGCCGTGATGGTCGTAGTAGCCCAACTGCTCGTTGAGGATCTCGCCATGGTCGGCGGTCAGGATCACCAGGGTTTCTTCCTCGATGGGCTCGCAGGGCGTCGAACACGGTGCGTAGATGATCGTCCATGTAGCGCGTTTCACCGTCGTACAGGTTGTTCACATATTCGGCATCGGTGACGCCCGGCATCCACTGGTGGAAGTACCACTTGAAGGCGTCCCAACTCCACGCCTCGTCCATGCTGTGATTGTTGGGATCGTAGGGATCGGCGTCCTCGGGATAGAACATGCGCGTGTACTCGGCGGGCGGCAGGTAGGGCGTGTGCGGGTCCCAATAGTGGATGAACAGGAAGAACGGCTTATCTTGCCCGCTTCAGTCGCTCGATCACCGGCACGACCTTTTCGTTGACGGTTTCGGCCTTGCGGAGCACCGTCGGGTCGGAGCGATCCCACTGGTAGCTGACGTACTCATCGAAGCCACGCTCGAAGTGTCGTCCCATGCTATCGACCGCTGCCGTGGCATAGCCATGGTCGCGCAGGATTTCGGGCAACATGCGCACGCCGTCGCTCGATCGGCACACCACCGCCGATGTTGACGATGTTGTGCGTGATCGCTTCCTTGCCCGTCAGCATCGTCGTGAAACTCGGATGCGTCGGGATGTTGGGCGCGTAGCAGCGCTCGAAGACGCACGCCTTCCTTGGCGATGCTGTCGATGAACGGACTGGTAGCCTTGGGGTAGCCGTAGCAGCCCAGGTGATCGGCGCGTTGGGTATCGAGGGCGATCAGGACAATGTTCATCCGTTGACCTCCTCGATGGTGCCGTTTTCCCACGACCGGATCGCCGCTTCGATCACTTCCTGCGCCGCCAGGCCATCGTCGCCGGATGCTTCCAGCGGACCGCCGGTTTGCACTTGCGCCACGAACTTACCGATGCGGTTGCGGAACGTGTCGTCGAAGCCGCCCATGCCGCCCATGATCGGGTTGTCGATCACCAGCTTTTCGAGGCTCTTGCGCGGGAAGAACTCCAGGCGCTCGAACACGTTTTCGATCACGAAGCGTCCGTTGCTGCCAGCAACTTCGCAGCGTTCAATCGGGTGCATGTTGGAGGCGTCATACGAGCCGGTGAGATGTCCGACCGCGCCGCTGGCGAACTGCATGTTGACCGAGGCATTCGACCAGATGTTGCGTCCCGGCGCTTTCTTCATGAACGCCTGCACCTTGGCGATTGGACCGCCGAAGTAGCGCATCACGTCGATTGAATGGGGATGCAGCGCCCGCAGGTGGAACCAGGGCGATGTTTCGTTGGGGTTGTTGATCCACAGCTTCATGTTGACGAACAGCACTTCGCCCACCGAGCCATCGTCAAGCAACTGCTTGGCGCGTTCGGCGGCGGGGGTACAGCGGTGGTTGAGGTTCACGCCCAACAGCAGGCCGCGCTCCTTGGCGAAAGCAGACCATCTCGCGTGCCTGCTCGATGTTGTTCGAGATCGGCTTTTCGACCAGCACATGCTTGCCCGCACGCAGACACTCCATGACTGGCTCGTAGTGATGCCCACCGTTTTCAGGTCCGGCGGTACACACGCTCACGGCATCGATCTGCTCGGCTTCCAGCATCTCGGCGATGGTGTGATACGCCGGAACGCCGTATTGCGTGGCGACGGGATCGACGCGATCAGCCATCATGTCGCACAGGGCGACGAGTTCGGAATCAGGATTCTTGGAATACCAGTTGGTATGGTTTTTGCCGATACCACCCAGACCGATCACGGCTACACGTAACATGAATTACTCCTTTGGAACACGGGACGACCCTCGCCAACGAGGATCGCCGCAGCATTGTTCGTTTCTGCTATTCGTCGTCGAAGCCGAAGTGCTGCTTGAGCGAACTCGGATCGATTTCGTCAGTGATGCGCTGATAGCGATTGTCGGTCGAAATGCGAATGCGGTCGCCCGACAGGTTGGGCAGCGCCTTGTGGATCGAATGGGAATGGAACAATAGCACGTCGCCGATCTCGAAGTCGATGGTGTGCCAGTCGATCTCTACGCCTTCGACCGGAATCCCACAGCCGCCGATTGCACCCGGAACATGCTGCGAGTGGTCGAGATAGCCCTTGTGGTGCGACCCGGCCCATACTGCCAGTCCACCCAACGAACGGGGGCACGGACCCAGCGGAATCCAGGCGGTGTAGGTGTCGATGGTGCCACGGATATAGTACCAATCCTGGTGCGGCGGCACGGTCGCGACGACGTTATTAGGGAACGTCACGCGCCCGATGCGGCGTGGATGGACCATCACCTCGCCACCCAGCAGCACACGCGCCATGTCCATTAGCGCGGGTTGGGTGGGGAATGCCCGGAACGACGGCAACTTGAGCAACTTGCGGTACATCACCATATAGTCGGGCTTGCCTTCGGCGGTCGGCGTGACGCCAGGACCGACAACGGCATCCATGATGTCGCGTTCGGGATCGAGCCAACCGGATTCGCGCAGCAGTTCCACGGCGTCACGTCGCACGTCCAGCACGACCTGTTCTGGCACCAGGCCACGGAAGAACAGATAGCTGTCACGGTCGAAACGTGCCAGTAGCGTTTCCGGCGACTCGTTGCGGTCGGAGATCGTGAACGGCGAATAGTGCTCGACCGCTCCGGTCACATCGTTAATGGTTGCTGTGCTCATGATGTGCCTCCTTTTACAAACCTAGTTCTTGGTATACGCGATGCAGATAGCCGCGGCTTTCCGCGGCGATACCCATGGCCCGACCGAGCGGATAGCCTGCCGCGCCGATCACTTCCAGGTTCATCGGGCCATCGTAGCCGATATCTTGAAGCGCGGCGAGCGTCGCCCGCAGATCGACGATACCACGTCCGGGGATTTGCGTCGGCGGCGGTCCGACCTGGCGTTCACGGCTGGCACAATCGCGGAAGTGCGAGGTGATGATGCGGTCGCCCCAGGCGCGCGCGACTTCCGGCGGTTCCTCGTCGGCACGAAACAGGTGGCTTGGGTCGAAGTTGAGGCCGAGCGCGGGTTCGCGCACTTCGTCGGTCAAGCGCAACGCCGTCGCGCCGTTGTAGATCGCCTGTCCGACGTGGGGTTTCACGGCCAATCGCACGCCGTACTCGCCAGCGAGCCGTGCCAGCACGCCCATATGCTCGATCGACTGTTTGGTTGATTCCTCGTCGCCGGTGACGCCGCCCGAACCGATGTTGACGATCCGCACGTCGAGGTCGCTGGCAAGCTGGAAAATCTGCGCCAGGCGGTCGCGGTCGGTCGTCGCCGCTTCCATCGCGGTTGCGGTCAGGCCGTATTCGCCAAGTAAACGCTTCACTTCGGCGACGTGCTCAGGCCCGCCATCGGTTTTCGCATGCTCGCTCATGCCTTTGATCGCCGCGAGTTCGACATACTCGTAGCCCGCCCAGGCGATATGTTCCAACGCCGTGGCGAGGTCCGTACAGGCAAAAACCACCGTATTACAGCCAAGTTGCATGAACTACTCCCTTGAATCTGACGACCGACGACTGACAACCGACCACCGCAGGACGCATCCGCTGGCTCACATCTTTATACATGCTGCATAGGTGCATCACACCTTTGTCGTAACCTGCGACGACGCCCAACGTTCGCCGTATGTTTCGCGGTTCCTTCCGAACTGTGTTTAACCGACGAAGACACGCAGAACGATGCGTCTACGTGCCTTTTCCTGGCAGTCGAGCGACATCGCTGACGGTCCCTGTCCCTTTCGTTATAGTCTAGCATAGAACGAAATCGAAACCGCAGCATGGTGTATTTTCTTGCGAATGATGGGCGATCCTGCTATGGGGAGCGCCCAACGTGGCTTTAGCCCCGTTCGCTTACGATCATGGGTCACCCAGCCTATCGCACCGACGTGCAGGTGATCGATATTCGCATACAATACTGTTGTCGCGCAACAATGCGCATGTTTAACGCAGGGTTTATGCTACGTCCAGTCGATGAGAAGTGGTTCAAGGTGTGTCATGCTGAGCCGCTGCGGAGCATCGTTTTGAACCCGGGAAGATGCTCCGCTCCACTCAACAGGACAAACGTTGAGGGTTGACAGCTTTGGCCGGACGTTGCACAAGCCCTAACGTTTGCGAGGAATCAACAACCACCGCTCGTCGCCCAAAACCTGATTGCCCATCTCTGGT
>CAWAJS010000006.1:0-25073 GCA_963782315.1 uncultured Chloroflexia bacterium | reverse complement strand
ACATGCTCACCTGGCTTGCTCATGTCTTTTTAAGCTATGGGCTAGACGCCATGTCATCGCAGTAAGAGCTTACGCACCTTCAGGCTACGTAAGCAACGGATGGCCGTCTTAGTCCTGCTCAAACCAGACCCCGTTCATTAAGTGCCATACATGAGGGCATGCGTAGGCCTCAGGAATTCTCTGAAGCTTTGTTGAAGATGAGCGTATTCCTCACGGATACGCCCAAAACGCCGCAAGATGGCAACGCGCTCGGTGGGCGGCAATAGTTCGAGGTCGGTGCAAAGCACGCAGAAACGGATCGCACCAAGGCTGCTGCTGCTGCCGCGCAGGCGTGTTATCAACTGTGCGGACGTCGCCGCATCGCCTGTGATGATGGCGTCCTGTAGTTTGTCGATCAGTGCCGGCGTGGCATCGAGGTAGATCGTAATCAGCATGCACGCAAGGTCGTTTCCATCCTTCAGGCGGATCGCCTGAAGTTTGTGGAGTACCTGGGGGTTGAGTGTTGGCTGCATCATCGTAACACTTCGCACTTCACTGTTTCACGGCTCCGCACGTCGGATCGTATTTACAGTATCAGAGCTGCGTTAGGAGATCGTTATAGGTGTCTGAGGGGAAACTGAGAAGTACCAGACATGATCCCCACGTTTGTGTCAGATGGAATGAAGCCGTGGGTTTTAGCGCCGGACGCGCCGCTGATTCCAGACCGCCAGAACGATCCCCGCGATCAGCAGGAGGCCGCCAATGTACATCCAGGTTGGTTGCCCGCTCATGGGGCTGCCTCGCAAAATGTTGATGCCCTGGAAGAACCAGACGCCGCCGATGAATAGCAGGATAAACGCGACAATGTTGATGCCCAGTTTCATACTATGTTCCTTGTACGACCGCATCATTTGCCGTCGCCTATGTGTTGCGTATGTACCCAGCTGTTACCGTGGCGCTTGAGATAGAACCGAGGGAGCGGGTGCGTTGCTCGCGTGTATTCGGTAGCGGTGCATCGGTGTCAGCGTTTGTTGTCGCGTACGACGAAGTACCACACCCACGCCGCTATCATCACGCCGAACAGCACAGCCAAAAAAAACAGGATCAGGATTACTGCCACCAGAGCCTCACAAGTTGATAGGAGTATTGTAGCTCAAAGATTGCTCGTGCGTACTTCGGCGGCGGGCTGCTGATTGCGTGCGACGTAAAACCATGTCAGTCCTGCTGTCGCCAATAGTCCGACCGTCGCGAAGGTGAGCCAGGGTATGGAGGGTTGGTTGCGCTGCTGTCCTATACCGTAGAGGATGCCACCGCTCCAGCTTCCTAATGCGCCGCCGAACGCCAGCGACAACGAGCTAATGCCAAAATATGAGCCGAGCGCTGCCGGATTGGCAAGCGATGCCAGCACGCTTTGTTGCGTCGGCGAGACGATCAAGGCACCCAACGAGAACACGACGACACTACCGAGTAGCATCGGTAGATTGTTTACGAACGCGACGCTGCCAATGCCAATACTCGCGAATAATATGCCCGCAATCAATAATAGCATCGGGTTGAAACGCCTACCGATCAGACGAACGATTGGATATTGTAACGTCACAACCATGACCGAGTTGACCGCGTAGATTAGCCCCACGGAGTCGGCGGTGCCGGTCAGACGTTGAGCAGCAAGAGGAAATGAGATGTTGAGCTGGACCCACATAAACCAGTAGCCGATCAGGAGCGCCGTAACGCTGACGAATGGGCGATCCTGTAGTGCGAGTTTGATGCCATACGTCAAGCGTTGGTTCCCGCTGGACACGCGCACCGGCGGTAGCATGATGGCAGTCTGGACGAGGTTTATCGCGAAACATGCCGCACCTGCCAGCACAGCATATGTCCAATTAATGTGTAATAAGGCCGCACCGATCAACGGCCCTACCGCCATACCGATGCCGCCGACCGCGCCCGATAGCGAATAAAAGCGTGTGCGTTCTTCGGGCGTTGTCAGTGCGGCAATCGCCGCTGCACGCGGCGATTCAAACAATGCACCGCCGACCGCTGCCAGCACACACGCTGCCAGCAATAGCGCCACGCTATTCGCCCAGGCCAGCATTAAGAAGCCGATAATGCGCACGAAAAGCCCGATACAGATCAATGCCTTTGCGCCGTATTGGTCGGCGATCATGCCACCAGCGAAGGTCAGTCCCTGTTGAACCAACTGCCGTATGCCGAGGATCAGGCCAATCGTTGCCGCCGCCCATCCCAGATCAGTAACATAATGAACGCTGATGAGGGGAATGACCATAAAAAAGCCGGTGTACATACAAAAGACATCGATCAACAGCACCATCAAGCCGCGTCGCCGCTCTTGTTCTGTCAATCCATCCTGAAGCGTCGTCGCTTGCTGTGCCATAAGCCTCGTTCCCCGAAACTGCGTTTATCACCTATGCGAAAGTATACGACAGCGAACAATTGGTGATGTTCACCGTATGCCGGTCAGGTAGCCTACAGTCGCGACCGGGCTAAGTGTACCGCTTGTGCCGACGTATCGCGCAGTTGTGGAATGTGTTTCGTATGCCCAGACCTCGTTCACTCGCATCTATGAACCGATGATGAACCAATCATTGGCTTCGTCCGCGTGCCCGTTTATTACATGTTAGAGTTGCCCGGTGAGCGGCGCAGATGGGTTCTCCGATGAGGACAATGATTGCACTTGACGCTCATGGGCGCTGCTGCTATGATGCCTACATGCAGAATCCTGAATGCCAACAAAGCTGGTGGTGGTCGTCCTTATAGGCGACCAGGATTGAACGTGTAAAAAAGTCCTGATTAAGTCGCCTCTACTGAGGCGGCTATACTGATACTGACCGCTGCCTCAGACCGAGGACGCGGTTTTTTTGTGTGAACGAGCAGTGTGACCGATGGAGGGTAGCAATGACCATGAAGGCTATATCGGACCGGGGAACGAGCAATTACCGGACGCAGGGCGGGATTCTTATCGAGCGTGTGGTCGAGGATATTCCAATGGAGGACGCGATCGAGCCGGTGGTAGATGCGCTCGATACGCAGCGTGGTGCGCTGTACGCATCTAGCTATGAGTATCCAGGACGATATACGCGTTGGGACATGGGCTTTTATAACCCCCCGATCGAACTGGTCACACGCGGCCTGACGTTTCGTTTCCGTGCGCTGAACGAGCGCGGCGAAGTACTGCTCCCTGCCATTCACCAGGCAGTCGCCGCTGCCGATGCGGTGGAAACGGCTGAACTCGCAGGCTCCATCATCGACGGCACGATCCGCATGCCGTCCGGTCGCTTCTCGGAGGAGCAGCGCTCGCGGCAGCCTTCGGTGTTTTCGTTGTTGCGGGTGTTGCTGGAACTGTTCGACTCTGGCGACGACCCACATCTGGGCATGTACGGCGCGTTCGGCTATGACTTGGCGTTCCAGTTCGAGCCGGTTCGTTTGCACCTAGAGCGTCCGGTCGACCAGCGCGATATGGTGCTGTATCTGCCGGATGAACTGATCATCATCGATCACCGCCGCGAACGCGCAACGCGCCGCCGCTACGATTTCGTGGTGGGCGACCGCTCCACTCGCGACCTACCACGCGACGGCGAGTCGCAACCCTACGTTGCCGCAGAACACGTTGAGCGCTCCTGCGACCATGAAGCGGGCGAATATGCTGCCGGGGTCGAAAAGGCGCACGAAGCATTCCGGCGCGGCGATTTGTTCGAGGTGGTGCCGGGACAGACCTTCTTCGAGCCGTGTCCTGCTGCTCCGTCCGAGGTGTTCCGGCGGCTGCGTGAGCGTAACCCCGCCCCCTATGGCTTCTTGATCAACCTTGGTGAGTCTGAATACCTGGTGGGTGCTTCACCGGAAATGTACGTGCGTGTCGAAGGAAAGCGTGTCGAAACCTGCCCGATCTCTGGCACGATCTCGCGTGGGCGCGACCCGCTAGCCGACGCCGCGCAGATTCTGGAACTACTGAACTCCGGCAAGGATGCATCCGAGTTGACCATGTGTACTGACGTGGATCGTAACGACAAGTCTCGCATCTGCGAGCCGGGCAGCGTGCGCGTGCTGGGACGACGCCAGATCGAGATGTATTCGCGGCTGATCCATACGGTCGATCATGTGGAAGGCTATCTGCGCGACGGCTTCGACGCGCTGGACGCCTTTCTTGCGCACACCTGGGCGGTGACGGTCACGGGAGCGCCCAAAGCCTGGGCGATGCAGTTCATCGAGGAACACGAAAAGTCTCCGCGGGCATGGTATGGTGGGGCGATTGGCACGATCCATTTCGACGGCACGCTCAACACTGGCCTGACGCTACGTACCATACGCATCAAGGATGGCGTGGCGCAGGTTCGTGCTGGAGCGACGTTATTGTACGATTCGGACCCGGAGGAAGAAGAACGCGAAACGCGCCTTAAAGCTTCGGCGTTCATCGACGCGATCCGGCGACCACGCGGTGTTGCGGAAACTGCCGCGACCGCCATCGAGATGCCGGGATTGGGCAAGCGCATCCTGCTGGTCGACCATCAAGACTCGTTCGTGCATACAATCGCAAACTACCTGCGCCAGACCGGAGCCGAAGTTACGACGTTGCGGGCAGGCTTCGATCATAGCGAACTGGATCGGATAGCGCCCGATCTAGTCGTGCTGTCGCCAGGACCTGGGCGTCCGTCGGATTTCGACGTATCCGGAACGCTGGCAGCATCGGTCGAGCGCCAGTTGCCAGTGTTTGGTGTCTGCCTCGGTTTGCAGGGTATGGTCGAACATTTTGGCGGCGAGCTAGGCGTTTTGCCGTATCCCATGCACGGCAAAGGGTCGGATGTGCAGGTGCTGGATAGCCTGATCTTCGACACAATACCGGACACCTTCAAGGCAGGACGCTACCATTCATTGTTCGCCATCCGCGACAAGTTACCGCCGGTGCTGCGTGTAACTGCCCAAACCGAGGATGGCGTGATTATGGCGGTAGAACACGTCGATCTGCCGCTGGCAGCGGTACAGTTCCACCCCGAGTCGATCCTGACGCTGGATAATGATCATGGGCTGCAACTAATCCGTAACGTCGTGGCACATCTTATTCGAAAAACCAGCGACGAAACGGTGTCGGCGTAGTGGTGACGACTAATGTCCGGGAACGAGTAGCGATATTCCAGGGCTGTAGCTGTTGGCACAAGCTATAGTCTGGGGTGTTCCATCAATAAATGGGGTTGATAACATCCACGAGGCACCAACGGATAAGCTTGGTGCCTCGTGGATTTCAGTCGATAATTCTTTTTCTCATCATCTGTACCTTCGCATGACAGAATCGCACGGTATACTTTGCGAATGTGTTTCGAATAAATGTCAAGGATGGGTCGATGACATCGCTGCTCAACCGCTTTTTTGCTTATTACCTCCCTTATCGAAAATTGTTCCTGATTGACTTCACATGTGCCATCGTCGCAGCGGTAATGGAACTGAGTTTCCCGATATTCGTCAATCTGACCGTCGATAAACTGTTGCCGGGTAACAACTGGTCATTAATTGTCCTGGCGTCTACTGGTTTGCTCGGTGTGTATATCGTGAATGCTGGTTTACAGTTTGTGGTGTCATATTGGGGTCACATGTTGGGTATCAACATCGAAACCGATATGCGTCGCACGCTTTTTACGCACATCCAGAAGCTATCGTTCCGCTTCTTCGATAACACCAAAACTGGCCATCTGGTATCGCGCATGTCTAGCGACCTGTGGGACATTGGCGAGATGGCGCACCATGGACCCGAAGATGTGTTTATCGCTATCATGACGCTGCTCGGCGCGTTCGCTGTGATGCTATATATCCACCCGCAACTGGCGATCCTGACGTTTTTGGTTGTGCCGGTGCTGATGTGGCTGGGTATTTACTTTAATCAGCGCATGACCGGCGCGTTCCGCACAATGTATAGTGACATTGCAGACTACAACGCTCGTGTGGAAGATAACATCGGTGGTATCCGCGTCGTTCAAGCGTTCGCCAACGAAGAACATGAAACAAAGCTTTTTTCCGTCAACAACTTACGCTTCCGAGCCGCCAAGCTATTAGCGTATCGCATCATGTCATGGAGCCATTCACTCAGCTATCTGCTCACGCGATTGGTAACACTGTTCGTATTGTTATGCGGCGCGTACTTTGTATTCCATGGCGAACTGACCAACGGCGAATTTATCAGCTTTTTGTTGCTCGCCGAGATTTTGTTGCGACCGATCGAAAAGATCAATGCCGTCATTGAGTTGTACCCGAAAGGCATTGCCGGATTCAAGCGCTATGTCGAACTCATCGATACCGCGCCAGATGTCAAAGACGCCCCCGACGCGATCGATGTCGAGCGGCTGCGCGGCAAGATCGCCTTCCGCAACGTCAGCTTTAGTTACGAAAACGAGCGTCCCGTGTTGTCGAATATCGACCTGACAATCAACGCTGGCGAAACTATCGCATTCGTCGGACCGTCCGGCGCTGGCAAGACAACATTGTGTTCGCTCCTACCACGCTTCTATGATGTGGACACAGGGCAGATCACGGTCGATGGCTACGATATTCGTTCGCTCAAACTCGTATCGCTGCGTCGCCAGATCGGAATCGTGCAGCAGGATGTGTTCCTGTTTAACGGCACGATGCGCGAGAACATCGCCTATGGCAACCTTGAATCAACCGATAAGATGATCTGGGATGCGGCACGCCGCGCGCACCTGGAATCGTTTATTATGGCGCAGCCGAACGGGCTCGATACCCTGATTGGAGAACGTGGCGTGAAGCTGTCGGGCGGACAGAAGCAGCGGCTCGCCATCGCCCGTATGTTCCTCAAGAACCCGCCGATTCTGATTCTGGACGAGGCAACGTCGGCGCTCGACACTGAGACTGAGCGGGTCATTCAGCAGTCCTTGGCGGAACTCGCCGTTGGGCGAACGACGTTGGTGATCGCCCATCGGTTGGCGACGATCAAGAATGCTGACCGTATTATTGTCGTCACCGAGGAAGGCATCGCCGAGCAGGGCGCTCACCGGGAACTTGTAGGTGCTGGTGGTGTGTATACCCGTTTGCATAACGCGCAGTTCGGCACATAAGCGTTCGCAACATCGGGTAATGCTTACGACGGCTCCTGACGGGAACCGTCTTTTGCTTGTCTGCTGACATCTATGGGCCGCTTTATTTGGCCCCTGGATGTGCTTTCGCTGCGTCGCTGTGAGCGGTGCTACTTTGTGACACCTGATGTCACGTTGCAGTGGTATGCTCTTTCCAGCATGCTGTTGTATGAAGGAGGTTGTGCATGGCTAAACTAATCGTCGCGAACTTTGCCACATTGGATGGCTATTATGAAGCGAAAGGGCATGACATCATGCCCTTGTTTGAATATTCCCACCCGGATTATGACGGTGATGATGCATACGATTACTACAATGCCGAACTGTTTCAATCCGCTGGTTTCTGGTTGATGAGCCACAACACGTTTCTCGGCAACAAGCAGTACTGGATGAGTGTGATCGATGATCCCAATGTTTCAGAGAAAAGACGTGAAATCGCACGGCTTATGGCGTCGATTCCAAAAATCGTCATCTCGGATAAGTTGGCACAAGCTGAGCTTACACCCTGGGATAACACCCGCAGTATCAGCCGGGCTGATGCTTATAGCGAGGTCGCGAAGCTTCGGCAGGAGTCGGATAAGGATATCCTCGTGATACTCAGTCGTCTAATGTGGAACGATCTGCTGCAGCATGAACTGGTGGACGAACTGCATATCACGTATTTCCCTCTCGTTGCCGGAGAAGGTGTGCCGCTGTTTGAAAGACGCCCACAAGCGTACCTCAAACTCATCACGACACGTACATGGGAAGGGTCCGGCAACCTGCTCGCCGTGTATCATGTGAGCTACAAAGGGACATAGGTCAAGCCTGCTAAGCGCCTTGGAGCAGCATGCTGATGCGCTTGTCCAGTGCATGCTGGTAGGTTACGAGTTCGTCCGGCGCGTTCGCGAACCATTCGCGAAACTGACAGGCATCCTTTGCGATTTGCAGCAGATCAAACCATGGTAGACGATCATCGTAGCCTTCGGGCGGCTCGATCTGCTGCTCGCGCATGAGCTCCCGCGCCATCTGCACGTCCTCGGCACCAGTCCATTTCCATGACTGATACCGATCGTAGTACAGCAGGCTGTGAAAATCCATGTCTGCCGGGTAGAATCCGGCAAACTCCCAGTCGATGAGGCCAGTGATCTGACGGGTATCGGGATCGACCATCATGTTCATCGGTGCTATGTCGCCGTGCGCCACAGCGACTGGGACCTCGCTCGTGAGGACGGAGTGGTCCAGTCGTGCCCAGGCCTCTGCTAAGTCTTCGCCATAACGGTCGTCCGGCTGTGTCTGCAACTGCTCCAACCAGAAGCCGATCTGAGCCTCAAACATGGCGTGGATCGAATCGAATGGACCGATTGGCTCGTTTGGGAAGGGCATCAGTTGGTTGCACGCCACGAACGAGCCATCGTGCTGCAGCGGTCCGCCAATGCTGCCAAGCAATGCCGTCGTATTCGCGTGTCGCACACGAAATGAGGCCAGATGTCCTACGTGTTGAACGATCTGCCGTAAATAGTCGCGTCGTTCCGCGCGTTCCGCCCGGTAATAGACCCAGTTAAGTGGTATGCCCGCAAGGTATTCCATCAAGATGTAATACGGAAAGACCGTGTCGACCTGAAAAATTGTGCAGGTGCCGTGAGCGATCATGCGTGGAACCGGCATGCTTGTTGTCGCAAAAAAGTCGAGTAGACGTGCTTCGCGGTCGAGGTGGGATGCAAAGAAAGGGTGTTCTAGTTTGAGAAGTAGCGCCGGACCACTGTCGAGGATGACTTTGTATACGTTACCTTTGTCTTGAAAGGAGTTCCGGACAGGCCTAATCTCAACCGGCACATCTGCTCGCTGTGTAACACCGCTCTGATGCAGGATAGACTGGATTTGCGCTCGCAATTGTGGATCGACAGTCGCAGCAGGTTGGGTTGGTTCTTCGCTCATGTGTGCCTCCGACGTGGGCATCGTTACTCCCAGGGATGCAAGATTACCTTGCCGGAGTTCCCAGTGAGTTGAAGTTCCCAGGCCTGTTGGGCCTCACGTAGCGGGAACGTGTGGGTGACGAGTTTGTCAATCTTGGACCCGGAGCCACGAATCGTTGCCCACATGCGTGGTGCGTCGTTCATGTTCCAATGCCAGGAGCCGCGCAGCGTTAAACCTTTGCGGATCATATCGTCGCTGACTTTGATTTCTAGCCCGCCCGCCTCCCCTACGAACGCCACCGTACCACGGCGTCGGGTTGCGTCAATCAGCAGGCGTTGCGCGGATGCGATGCCCGAGCAGTCGATTGCCTTGTCTACGCCCAACCCGTTGGTCAGTTCCATGATACGGACGAGCGTGTTTTCGTCGTTCGGATCGAACACTGCCTCAGCGCCCAGGTCAAGCGCCAGTTGTTGCCGGTACGGATGCGATTCGACTGCCAGCACCCGCGCGCCACGAAAGGTGCCGTTGATGACACCGCCTAGTCCGACAGGCCCCATGCCGGTAATCAGCACCGTATCGAACCGATTGACATCCAGGGCTTGCATTGCGCCGAAAGTCGCGCCAAGGCCGCAACAGGCCATGCTAGCATGGGTATCAGAAATGTCGTCGGGTATGCGGAGCAGCATCCAGTCTGGTTTGAGCAGGTACTGCGCATAGGTCGCAGTGCCAGTCGTGGAACCTGTTTCGCTCAGAACATTACGCCCATTCTGGCAGTGAATGTAGTCGCCCGACGTGCACAATCGGCAGGTACCGCATGAATACAGTGGCATCGCCACGACGCGATCTCCCACGTTCACCCGTCCTGGTTGCGCGACGGAGATGACTTCGCCGACGGCTTCGTGCCCGAGTATTTCGTTCGGCGTGCCAGCCTTGTAACTTTTGTATTCTGTACACATGGGGGTCGTCGTGACTTTGACGACGACGAGATTGTTCGCAGCGTGTGGTTCGGGACGCTCGACGAGCGCCGCTTCCTGCTGCCCGGTGATCGCTACGAGTTTCATGGTTATCCTTCTCTGTACGTGTATGAATATTTGTAGCGAAAATCGGTGTTCACAGCCACCTCCGATAAATGAAACGCCACATAGTCACACGATATGCGAAGCCTACGTTTCCGCGCCTTGAAGCATTGCCGTCAATGTCTGAACCAGATCGTCGGATGGCTCGAACGTCGCAAGTTCGATTGGACGGTGTTCGAGCGCGCTCGCGTATAACGCAAGTACAACTGACCATTCGTGCAGTGATTGGTCAAGGCTCGTGCCGGGTTCGACGCCACTTTCGAGCCAGTCGAACATCGAACGGTGAAATGCGCTTTGTGCGGCAAGATTGCGCTGCTGATGCCCTGGCATGCCCCCACAATCGCCTTCCTCAATGCCATCGGGTGAAACGATCTGCCAGCGGGCGAACTCCTCATAGAGTGTACGTCCCAATGTTGCATATGCCGCAACGCGAACGTGTTGCCAGACGGTATCGGGATCGCCCGCACGAGGTGATGTCCAGCCTGAAGTCCAGAGCCCTCGAACACCATTGTCGAACGTGAGATATGCTTCTGTTGTCTTGGGTGCCGGATGACCCGGATCGCTCCAGTCCCAACCACTCGCGTTGCCAAAAACCTGAACAACGCGTGGATCGCCGATCAACGAGCGACCATAATTGAGTGTGTGCGTCCCCTGACCAGCAATGTTCATACCTGATGACATATCCAGGAACAGTGGGTTCGCCGAGTGCACCGCTGCGCATCGCCTGCTGACAGCGTACAAGGTCTTGTTGCCAACGCATCTGGTGGGATACCGCGAAGCGTGTATTGCTCTGTTGGTTGAGTCGTTGCAGCTGTCGCCAATCCTTCACAGCCGTGGCGATCGGCTTTTCGACGGTACATAAAGGCACGTTGAGGTCAGAAACCAACGTCATTAAGTTCGACGCGAGTATCAGGCCAGGTGACGAGATGCACGATGTCGGGCCGTTCGCGCTCGATCATCGTGCGTGCATCTGCGTACGCCGAGATGCCAAACTCACGGGCAAGTACGTCGCGCCGGGTAGGTGTCGGTGCACAACAAGCGACAACTTCGGCGTTGTCGATCGTCGCATATGCCCGAATGTGAGCGCGGCTTCGTCCTCCGCTACCGACAATGACGGCTCGATAGTTCGACATGTTACTTCCTTATCGACCACTGACCGCCGAAGAAAGAACAATCATGTACCAAGCTTGTTCTTATCTTCGGCGGTCAATGGTCGATGTCGTATCATCCTTGAGTGTGATCTTGAGCGTGTATGCATGTTCGCATGGCGCTTGGGTGGGTAGTTCAACAACCAGACCATTCTCGGTAGCAGTCCATGCCAGCGGTTGCCCATCGCCAAGCAGGGTAATCGTGTCGATCTGCTGGGACCCTACGGACTCATTGGTGATCGATGTAATTCGTCGCCGGACCCAGCAGGCCAATCGAGTAAGATCGCGTACAACGTGTCAGGCTTGGTAGTGAAGCGGATATCGGCGCTGGTGAACGCTGCACGTTTGGTGTCGCTGAACGGGCCTTCGGCTACCTCGGTCGGTCCTTCGCCGAACGTGTGCCATGGACGTGTTTCATAGATTGCCTCGCCGTTGATGGCGAGCCAGCGCCCAATCTCGCGCAGCATGTCCTGTTCCGGTTCGGGAATCGTGCCGTCAGGACGTGGACCAATGTTTAGGAGCAACGAGCCGTTCTTGCTGACGATATCGACGAGATCGCCGACGATTGAGGTGACGGTTTTGTATTCCTGGTTTTCCGTGAAGCCCCACGAGTTCTTGGCGAGGGCTGTGTCGGTCTGCCAGAAAGGATGGCGCATGCCGGACAGTTGCCCACGTTCGATGTCGAACACCGCGGTTCCTTCAGGATACGCAGCGAATTTGTAGTTAATCGCCGCGCCGTTCTGGTTCCAATCCGTGCCCCAGGTATCGGCCTGATTGTAATAGTACGCGGCAAAACGCGGGAGGTATGGAGCAACCGATTGATGCTGGATCCACCAATCGAACCAGAACACTTGCGGTCGATGCAGATCGACCAGCTCACAGGCGCGTGCCAGCCACTCATCCATAAATGTTTCGTCGGCACCGCCGGGAGCGTCGACCGAGTGTGTATCTTCCAAAGGTTGCGCCGGGCCATATAAGCCACGATAGCGGTCGTCCTGCACATCCGACGGAAACGCACGCCCACCGTTGAAGAAGAACCAGTTTTCGACGCGATGATAGGAAACGCCGAATACCATGCCTTCGGCACGCACGGCGTCGGCGATCTCGCCGATCAGGTCGCGCTTAGGTCCCATCTTAGCCGCGCTCCATTCCGTGAACGCGCTGTCGTACAATGGGAAGCCGTCGTGGTGTTCCGCGACAGGCATGACGTACCGCGCACCCGCTTCACGAAAGAGTTTCGCCCATTCGGTGGCGTCAAAATTGGCGGCGGTGAACTGTGGGATGAAGTCTTTGTAGCCGAAGGTGTCCTGTGGTCCATACGTGGCGATGTGATGCTCGTATTCTTTGGAACCTTCGATATACATGTTGCGCGGATACCATTCGTTGCCGAAAGCGGGAACGGCATAGACCCCCAATGGATAAAAATACCGAATTTCGCATCCTCGTACCATTGCGGGTATCCGATACTGCTGCAAGGATTCCCAATCCGGCTTAAAGCGTCCCTCGCCTTCATTTCTTTGATCCATGTGGACTCCTCTTTGAGCATCAATTCACCTACATTATGAATCTTGTATGTGCCTTGTCAAACGCATCTCATGCTCCGGCACCGTCCCAAGGTTGCCATTACGCTGGGGTACTGGTCCACGAGTATACACTTGGGGTGAGTACGAAAAGAAATATTCGGGTGTGAAGGCGACCTATCATCCACTTTATTCGCTTGTCATGGCGAGCCACAATGCTCACGAGATGCTCAGATGGCAACGCTGGACTGCGATCTTTCACCGTTCTCTCATGTACTCGGAAGCGTGGCCTACCATGAAGCAGCGATGGCCATCAGGCGTGTCAATTCTCCTGGCTGAAAACCTGTCTGCTTTATCGATAGATCGTGGTGAACCGTGCCTAAATTAGTGGTCTTAACTATGCTAGGTAGTCGTGAATGGCTAGGAGTGCGCAACCTATTGTCTCCAGCTCGTGGCAATCGCCAGCGGGCATTCAATCGCCTCAACGGGAGTGGAGTTCCCTGCCTTGACGCAGGTATTCCTGGAGGCATAGTGGCGCGAACATTGTTTATAGGACATATGTCACATGTTCACGTAATACCCATGTTGAGGGCGCATACTTGGCGTGCAGCGCGAAAGGGGAGTAATTATGCATCTGCTATTAGGAATTGGAGCAACCATTGCCGGAGTTGTATTGAGCATCGGCGTTCTAGGCGGGTTGCCCTTATTGCAGTGGATTTCTTCTGGGCGCCATCGTAACCAGTAGTCGATGTACGAAACGAATCCGTGGATGTTCGATAACTTCGATCAGGATGACGACGAGCATACCGATATAGGAACTTCATAACGCGAGAGGCAGCGACGGGACGCCATACAGAACGATCGTCGAAAGCCCTTTCAGGTCGCAATCCTCGACAGGCGTGATCGTGGAATACTCTATGAGCCTATCCCCAATAGTTTTTGGAATCAGGGTAGGATTAGTATGCAGACATCCCACACCTCCGGCATTTCGGTAAATGTTAGTATGGCGTTGCCACGTAGGATGATGGTCGTTTTGTTGCCCACGACGAGCGTCAAAGCGCAGAATTCGAGCAGTTCAGCGATCGTCAGATACTGACCCTCGTACTACACTCCAGTGGTCGAATTTTCCAATCGGTGTCGGTATTGCGTCGCCGCTGCTCAATGATGTATATGAAGAACTCTGCCATTGGCCCCAGTGTTCCTATATGGGTCGCCGCCGACCTGCCCGTATTTCCCAATGCTTGGAATGTTCGCAATCCTGGCTTGATGGCCCTGGACGGTCTTGGTCGAGTCCGTAGATAGGCTATTTAGCGGATTGCCGTGTGAGGTGTGGATGGGTACTATTAAGGACATCAACAAGGAGCGTATTCATGACGATCGAACTGAAGGTCCCGACGATGTCCTGCCAGCACTGCGTCAATGCGATCACGAACGAAGTTTCTGATCTTCCGGGCGTCGAGCGTGTGGCGATCGACCTCGGGAACGAAAAAGGTCAGTGTCGAGGCCGACGCCAGTGTGACCACCGATGCTGTCATCGGCGCGATCAACGAGGCGGGCTACGACGAGGTAAGTGTACTGAACTAGTCGAGGCTCGATGCCTAGACTGTGGATTTTGGGGCGTAGTCGATGCTGCGCCCAAAATGCTCGGAGCGGCATCCGGGCGATGGATAGATACAATGGCAACGAAACAACTTAACCTTCCTGTCACCGGCATGACCTGTGCGTCGTGTGTGAACCGTATCGAGCGTGGGCTTCGCAAAGTCGAGGGCGTCGAAACGGCTCAGGTGAACCTTGCGACGGAACAGGCGTCGATCAACTTCGATCCGGCGAAAGTCGACCGCACCCGATCTCGTCGCAGCTATCGAAAAAAGTGGCTATGGTGTTATCACCGATCATGTTGACCTAGGCATAACGGGCATGACCTGCGCGTCGTGCCAATCGCGTGTCGAGAAAGCGCTGCGTAAAGTCGAGGGCGTGATCGACGCGAACGTCAACCTTGCTACTGAACACGCCACTGTTACTTATGCCCCCGGCGTCACCGATGTGGACACGCTGCGGGCAGCGGTCGAGCGTGCTGGGTACGGTGTGCTTGCCCTCGCAGATGAAACTGAAGGGTCGCACGAGGACGCTGAGTTGGCGGCACGCCGCGCAGAAGTCGCCGACAAACGGCGTAAACTGCTGGTGGCGGTCGCGTTTGGGTTGCCATTGTTTGTTCTGTCGATGGCGCAGGATCTTGGCTTCATCGCGCCGTTGTGGTTTGGCGAAGCGCGAACGATGGCGGGGTCTGGGATGGGCGGCGACCACATGCAAGCGTCGCTTAATGCATTCAACTGGGTCTTTTTAGCCCTGGCAACGCCCGTGCAATTCTATGCCGGGTGGGACTTCTATCGCAATGCGTTCAAAGCCCTGCGACATGGCAGCGCCAACATGGACACGCTGATCGCGCTCGGCTCGACGGCGGCGTATGCCTATAGCGTTGCGCTGATGCTATTAGGTTGGTCTGGTCACGTATATTTTGAAACAGCAGCAGTGATCATCGCCCTCATTCTCGTAGGTCGGTTCCTTGAAGCACGTGCGAAAAGTCGCAGACTGGTGCGGCGATTCGCGCATTGATGGACTTGCAACCGCCTACCGCACGCATCGTGCGCGGCGGCGTCGAAACTCGAGGTCGCTTTGTCCGAGGTTCGGACCGGCGATATCGTCGTTGTGCGACCGGGCGAGAAGATTCCGGTGGATGGCGTGCATCACGATGGGGCAATCGACGATCGACGAAAGTATGCTCACGGGCGAAAGTATGCCTGTCGAGAAGCGCACGGGTGATGCCGTGACGGGTGCAACGGTCAACCGTACGGGTGCGTTCCAGTTGCGTGCAACGCACGTTGGTAAAAGCACGGCGCTGGCGCGCATCATCAAAATGGTGCAGGATGCTCAAGGCTCGAAAGCACCGGTGCAACGACTTGCCGATCAGATTTCGGCGGTGTTCGTCCCAATTGTGATTGGCATCGCTGTCGTGACGTTCCTGGCGTGGTACTTCATTGGTGGCGACTTCCGGCAAGCCTTGATCTTCGCCGTTGCCGTGCTGGTGATCGCTTGTCCATGTGCGCTCGGCCTTGCCACTCCCACGGCAGTGATGGTCGGAACGGGCACGGGTGCCGAATATGGCATTTTGATTAAGAACGCCCAAGCCTTGGAGCGCGCTAGCCAACTGACGACTGTCGTATTCGACAAGACTGGCACCTTGACAGAAGGCAAGCCTGCCGTCACTGATCTGATTTCAACTCCTGGCATGAATGACGACGACCTGCTGGCGCTAGCGGCGGCGGTCGAGAACAGTTCGGAACATCCCCTTGGAGAGGCGGTGATGCGAGCCGCCCGCGAGCCATGGACTCACCATTGCTCGCGCCGAGCAGTTCGAGGCCCTGGCGGGGCATGGTGTGCGTGCTATGGTGGATGGATCGTGAGGTGCTGATTGGCTCGCCGCGCCTCATGGGAGAGCGCCAGATCGACGTTTCCACGCTTGTCCGAGCAGGTCGAGTCAGTTTCAGGGCGACGGCAAGACAGCCGTCGTGGTGGCGGTGGATGGCGTGGTCGCTGGCAGTGATCGCTATCGCCGATACGGTCAAGGAAACGTCGGCGGCTGCGGTGGCGAGGTTGCGCGACATGGGTCTGCGTGTGATGATGCTGACGGGCGATAACCAGCGCACTGCCCAGGCGATCGGACGACGAGTTGGCTCGACGGTGCCAACGTACTGTCGGATGTGCTGCCTGAACACAAAGCGGCGGAAGTCGAACGCTTGCAGGGCGAAGGCCGTGTCGTGGCGATGGTCGGGGACGGCATTAACGATGCTCCCGCGCTAGCACGCGCCGATATCGGTATCGCCATGGGCGGCGGCACTGACGTGGCGATGGAAGCCGCAGATATCACGCTCCTGCGCGGCGACCTGCGCTCGGTCGCACAGGCGATTGAGCTTTCCAAGCGCACCATGCGCACGATCAAATGGAACCTGTTCTGGGCATTCGCGTACAATGTCGTCGGGATTCCCGTTGCGGCGGGTGTGTTCTACTCTTCGACGGGATGGCAATTATCGCCGATGATTGCGGCGGGGGCGATGGCCTTCTCGTCCGTATTCGTGGTGACGAATTCGTTGCGCTTGCGCCGGGTTCGTTTGGAAACGCTCGCTACGCCAGCCGTGCCGGAACAGCGCATGGCAGCACAGCAGGTATGACCCGTCCGGCTATTCGAATTGTGCTTGCGGATGATCATGCGATCGTCCGCAAGGGCATGCGCGAACTGCTCGAAGAATCGGGCATGATCGTCGTGGGCGAGGCCGCCGACGGGCTTGAAGCCGTCGAACTCGCGCTGTCACTTCACCCCGACCTTGTGCTGATGGATGTGCGGATGCCGGTGCTGACGGGTATCGAGGCGACGCGCCGCATTCGTGCCGACGCACCACAGGTAAAGGTGCTGGTACTGACAGCGTACGACGACCCGCCCTATGTGTTCTCGCTGCTCGACGCTGGAGCACAAGGCTATATTCTCAAAACCGCTGACGCCGATGCGATCCTGCGCGCTGTGCGTGAAGTTGCACGCGGCGGTTCGTCGCTCGACCCGCAGATCGTGCCATTGGTCGTGGACCGTGCCATGGGACGCACCGAATCGCCAATGCAGCCCTAAGCGACCGCGAACGCGAGGTGCTGCAACTGGCAGCGCGCGGCCTGACAAATAAACAAATCGGTGTTGCCTTGTCAATTTCTGACCGCACGGTACAAAACCACCTTCAAAGTGTGTTTGAGAAGCTTGACGTACGCTCGCGCACCGAAGCCGTCACGGCCGGGTTGCGCGACCACCTGATCGTATTGGACGAAACGTGATGAGCGTCACCCGCTGGCGAACGTCGCGTGTCGCCATAGTGCTTGGTGTTTGCTGGATCGCGGTGCTGGGCGTGTGGTGGCGCGCGCCCGTGTTGGCGATGCTGCTGGGATTGATCGTCGGCGTTCTCTCGTCGTTAGCGTTTGTGTACGTGATGGGGAGGGTCGTCTGCCCGCTCGTAGACCTTGCCGCACGAGCAGACCAAATCGCCGTAGGTGGAGAAGATACGCTTGATAGCCCTTGCGGCGGCATCGCTGAGGTAGAAGTGTTACGCCGTTCGCTCAACGCAATGGCGGGGCACGTACGTCGGGCGCAAACCATGGGTCACGCCCATGCCGCCGCGATCAGCACGGCTCAGGAAACCGAACGCGCCCGACTGGCGCACGAACTCCACGACGCCACTGTACAATCCCTGATCGCCGTTGCGCAACGCCTGGACCGTGCCGGACGTGCCATTGAGGCTACGCCTGAACGTGCTCGGACACTTGTCGGCGATGCACGCCAGGAGATCGTGACGACGGTGGCGGGCCTGCGCGACATCATCGCCGACCTGCGCCCCCCCGCCCTGGATGAACTCGGCCTTGTTCCAGCGCTCGAGTTGGTCATCCTACGCCTGCCAACATCGCCCAAGGTCCACCTGCATCTCGAAGGCGTCGTGCGCCGCCTCGACCCCGACCGTGAACTCGCGGCACTACGTATGGTGCAGGAAGCGTTGTCCAATGTCCGACGCCATGCCTTCGCCACACGCGCCGATGTACATTTGGCCTTCGACGCCGACGCGCTGCATATCGTGGTCGAAGATGACGGGCAGGGCTTCGTGCCTGAGGATGTGCAAGGCGGCGATCACTGGGGGTTGGTTGGCTTGCACGAACGCGCCGCACGCTATGGTGGCGAGGTCGCGCTCGATTCGCGACCGGGCCATGGCACGCGGCTGGCTATTCGCCTTCCCGACCGTGTTGTGGTGCAACCGACGACCGAAACGATCGATCCGGTGTGCCATGCGCGGATTCAGCCGGACGCTGCATTCGGCTCGGCGGTCTACGATGGCACCGAATACTTCTTTTGCTGTCCGGTGTGCCAGGGTGCCTTTCAGCGCGACCCCGCCCGCTATACCGCCTGACCGTAGCCTGAAATCGTCTCCGTGTCAGTTGTGTTGCCTTTCTCTTTCAGAGTAATCGTGGTCTAATAGAAGCGGAGCTTTGACTGGTATGCAGTCACCTCGATCGCAGCTAGTTGCTCCAACGATCAATGCTAGAGGGATACAAGGACGATGCAGCGATGACATCTTCAAATCAGCAAGGTTCCGCCATTGTGATCGGCGGTAGCCTGGCTGGATTCCTTGCGGCGCGAGTGCTGTCCGATTATTTTGAACAGGTCACGATTGTTGAACGCAGTGGTTTCAGTATTGGCGACGATGCTCGTAGCGGGGTTCCTCAGGCGACACACACACATATCCTGTTGTTGCGTGGCCGACGCATCATGGAGTCTCTGTTGCCGGGATTGGAAGCGGAAGTGCTGGCGCATGGTGCACCGCTCAGCGATAGTGGCACCGATTCGCTCGTGCTCGGGCGTTTCGGCTGGGTCCCACGCTGGAAAACTGGTCTAACAACGTTTGCGGCGAGCCGAAATCTGCTAGAGGTGCTCATTCGACGGCGTGTGTTGGCTCTGCCAAATGTCGAGGTTCGCACTCCCTACGAAGCCACAGGGCTGCTGTCAGATAATGCAGTAATCCATGGCGTGCGATTGCGGCGCCGTATCGCCGGAGCCGCCGACGAAGAATTGCATGCCGATCTGGTGGTGGATGCGGGCGGACGGTCCTCGCGTACCCCAGATTGGTTGAGCGAGCTTGGCTACGGACGCCCACGCGAAACCGTGATCGACGCGCATGTTGGCTATGCCACACGCTGGTATCGCCGACCGCAGGACCTCGACCTGGGCTGGAAAACCCTCACCATTCAAAGCCTATCGCCTGAAATTCCACGCGGTGGTGTCGTCGTTGAGATGGAGAACAGCCAGCTTGCCGTGACCCTGCTGGGCGCGGCGGGTGAGTATCCACCCACTGACGAGGGCGAGTTTCTGACGTTCGCACAAAGCTTGCGTAGCCCCCTCTTGTATGAAGTTATCAAGAACCTCGAACCGCTCTCGCCCGTGTATGGCTATCGGCAGACCGCCAACCGCCTGGTGCACTATGACAAGATGCGCCGCTTTCCTGACCAACTGCTCGTGATCGGTGACGCCGCTTGCGCCTTCAACCCTACCTATGGACAGGGCATGACGGTAGCCGCATTGGGTGCCGAAACATTGGACCGTGCGCTGCGCTTGCAACGCCGAAGGTATGCCGACGACGGCCTCAAAGGGCTGAGCAGGCGTTTCCAACGTCGGTTGGCGCGAGTCGTAGCGCCTGCGTGGGGGTTGGCTACGGGTGAGGATATGAATTATCCGACGACGGACGGGGGGCGGCGCTCGGTCTTTGACCGCCTAACAGGACCATATATTCTGAGATTATTCCGGACGATGATGGTACGAAAGGACGTGGCACGTACATTTCTGGAAGTCATACACATGGTCAAGTCACCTTCGGCTCTGTTTCATCCGCGTATGGTGTGGCAGGTGGTACACCTAGGGAGCCGAGCCGCGAAATCTCCTGCCCCCGGCCTGACCAGTGCACCCTATGGTCCGTCGGATATCTCGCACGGAGCGACCTAATGCGTCTGCCGAGAATCGAGGTCCGTACGGGGAACGCGGCACCTATTGTGGTCGGTGATGCGAAGGTGGTGCTACGCTCGTGGTCGTTGGCAGCCTATGGGACAAGATGGGGAGCGGTCTGGAATTGTCCTGCGACTGTGGTCGTTGAACGCGGCGCTAATGTCCAGTCATATCCTATCGTTGACATAACCATAGTGTTCCATGCGTCCTGCGGTCTTCTCATCATCGCGTGGCTCGTGGTAAAAACAAGGTTCCGAGCAGCACATAGAGCATAGCCTTCGTTTGTAGGTTCGCCTGACGAGAGTATGCGAATACGTGTCCTGCGCTGTTGGTCGTTAGTCGAGGTACCTATGATGCAAGCATCAGGAAGCGAAAACGAATCGTTCAGCCCGATGGAAAAAGGTAGCGTCGAACTACTCGAACGGCTGAGTATGATGGCGCGTCCAGACGCGGTGTTCAGCGCCCCAACTATCGTCGGAGAGCGGCTCGTGATTGGCGCCGCCCAGGTTTCGTTGGGCATCGGGGTAGGTTTTGGCGGTGGAGGGGGCGGAGCAACTCCACAACACGACCAATCCAGTTCCGATGGTGAGCGAAAGCGCGGGCGTGGCGTGGGCGGTGGCGGTGGTGGTGGTGGGCGTTCGCGTCCCATCGCGGTTATCAGTGTGGGACCGGACGGCGTGCAGGTAAAACCTATCGTAGATGTGACGAAAATCGCTATTGCATGCCTTTCGCTGCTTGGAGTTGCCGTGTTCGAGATCAGGAAAGCACGTCTCAAACGCTCATGAGCAAAGCAAGCATAATCATGTTATGATCAAAATGCCGAAATACGACCAGTCCGATGAAATTCAGGACTAATACTTCATCTTTTCTGTCGTGATAATTGATTAGAATACAATGTATGTCAACCAAGGAGGCTGCCCTCGTGCTCATTTCAAACTTCCAACGAAGCTCCAGGTATACTCGTGTATTGATGTGTCTTTCGCTTGTGGGTATGCTCCTAGCGATGAGCGTTACCAGTCAGCGTGCATATGCGACTGCCGACCTGATCCAGTCGAACCCTGAAGCGAACGCTACGCTCGTGACTGCGCCGACCGAAGTTAGTATCTCGTTTTCACAGGGACTTGACCCCGTCTGGAAGTCGCTTCACCGTGACTGGCCCTGACGGTACGCCTGTGAATCTGGGTGATAGCCAGGTCGTCGTCAACGATCAAACATCCATGAGCGTTGCGTTAATGCCGAACCTGCCCGATGGTGTGTACAGTGTTCAATGGACCACTCTTTCCGCAGAAGACAATACCTCTGCGACGGGCAGTTATTCCTTTACGATCATGGGCTTGATCGGCGATGTGAATGTGCCTACTATACCTGACACGACCACCACGCAGCCTGATACGACCATTACCCTACCCGATACGACCCAGCAGCCCACGAGCCCACTTCCGGTGACGGCGGGCGAACCAACAAAGACGCCTAGCCTTGCGCTGGCAGGCTGTTTAATGTTGGTGATCGCTGGGGTCGAGGTTCGTCGCCGTTCGCGCATCGCTGCTGAGCGTGCAGCCTACGCGCAGGATATGCAGTAGAGCTCAGCGCCAACGCGTACGACTGCAAGAGGCACCTTCATATGAAGGTGCCTCTTTCATTTAATTCATGTATCTACGCTCACAACGATACGCACATATATCTTGATGTATGCCATGTCAGGCCGGTTCGACCTCGATCAAAACCTGATCGTGGCGGCGCACCTTGTGAATCAACATAATAATGCGAAACAACAAGCCGTACTTGCGCTTCAGTGCCTGGTACGCTGGCATACTGGTATCCTGATTCGAAATGCGTGCTTTGCCGTCCTGCTCCGGTCCGGTCGTCTTGCCCATTCGCGTCGATGGTGCCACCTTCACGTCAGCCTTATTGAGGATGCGCTTGACCTTACCGGTACTGCGCGCCGTGGTAATAATGAGCCTGTCGTCGTATAGCACGAACCAGACAGGTGTCGGGACGGGGGTGCCATCGCGCTTAAACGTCGTGAGGTTAATAAACTGTTCATCTCGAATGGTGTCGAACTTTGCCACGAGGGTACCTTTCCTTGCAAAATCGAACTTCCGAGTAGGCACAGCGTGTGCAGTACCATAGGCGTGGGACGCTTGATGAATATACACAGCGACGAGTTACCCCACGCTGCTGTCACATGAAAAGAAGCTCGGAGATAATTCTCCGAGCTTCTCCACTAATCGCCGTCGTTGTTATTTGCCAAGTGTTCCTAGGAGGGGGCGGGTCAGTACATCTGCAAAGATGAACAGCACCATAAGTCCAAACCATAGGAATGAACCCCCTGAAAACAACCAGATGAGCCGCGAACTGTACTTTACGTGCATGAAGAACAGGAGAATCAACACGGCTTTGAGTGTGGCAATTGAAACCGCAATCATAATCGAGATCGGCCCGTGCTCCAGTTGGGCAGCAAATACAGTCGCCGCTAGAAGCACCATCAGCGCGGCAAAAACGAGCCAATACGTGAGAACCGACACATGCGGTTCATGTGGGACGTGCGGTTCATGCTGGTCATGCGGTTGGCTGGTCATCGTTACCTCATCCGATCAAATACATCATGGGGAACAGGAACACCCAGACGATATCCACGAAGTGCCAGTACAGGCCTGTCAACTCAACTGGCATGAATTTCCCGTTCGTGAGCTTGCCCTGAATCGCCAGGACGAGCAAGGTTGTAAACACGCCCAGACCGATGATCATGTGCAGCGCATGTATTCCGGTCATGGTGAAGTACAGTACGAAGAACAGTTGAACCTGACGTGACTCGCCCGCGAACTCCTGTGGATGGTGGTCGTAGTAGGTCCAGTTCAAGGCCGGAACTAGCCCTTCCTGATAATCAACGGACCATTCGTATGCCTTGATGCCAAGGAACGCCAAGCCGAATAACATCGTCAGAATGAGCATGAGGATAAGCATGCGCTGTCTTCCCATCTCGGCTGCCCGTACGGCGAAGGCCACACTCAAACTGCTGCACAGCAGTACGGCAGTGTTGATTGTACCAATTGGTACATTCAGGTGATGACTGCCCGCGATCCATCCTTCCGGATACAGGTAACGATAGAACGCATAGACGCAGAACAGTGCACCGAAGAACAATACCTCAGTGGCGAGGAATGTCCACATGCCAACACGATCAGCCTCATGCTGTTGCGGTAGCGTATCGAATTGGTGGGCGACCAGACCATGGTCGTCGTGGGTCGCCGCAGGATGTTCGATTGCCGTGTACGCCTTCGCCACGCTTAGCTCCTTTCCTGTTTCGGCGCTGGGCTCGGGTCGTTTTGCGGCGAAAAGTCCGTATCGGAATGTCGCTCGTCGCGGGGTAACGGTCCCTTGCTTTCCGAATCCAGTGTATCGTAATTATAGGCTTCCTGAGTGACGATCGGCGTTTCGGCGAAGTTGTACTTCGGCGGCGGCGATGTCGTCTGCCATTCCAAGCCAGTTGCATGCCAGGGATTGGAACCGGCGCGTTCGCCATACTTCAACGACCATAGAAGGTAGAACAGCGGCAGGATATAGCCGACCGCCAACACTGTCGCGCCCGCCGACGAGAGGACGTTGAGTACCTGCCATTCGGGTGGATATGACCAGTAGCGACGCGGCATGCCCAGGTAGCCCGAGAATGAACTGCGGGAAGAACGTCAAGTTGAACCCGATAAACAGAGTCAAGCGCGGCGAACTTGCCCAATGCCTTCGGGATACAGGCGTCCGGTCATCTTTGGCCACCAGTAAGTGGACGCCCGCAAGATAGGCCGACACCGCGCCGCCGACCATGATGTAATGGAAGTGCGCGACGACGAAGTAGGTATCGGTGCAGGTGAACGTCGATCGCAATCGAAGCCAGGAACAGTCCTGTCAGGCCGCCGATCGTGAATAGACCGATGAAGCCGAGCGCATACAGCATCGGCGTCGAAAGCGTGATCGAGCCTTTGTACAGCGTCGTGGTCCAGTTGAAGACCTTGATCGCCGACGGAATCGCCACCAGGAAGCTGATGAACGAGAAGACCAGACCAGCATAGGCTGACTGTCCCGACACGAACATGTGGTGACCCCACACGAGGAAGCCCAGCACCGCGATCGCCACGCTGGCGGCGGCCACGAAGTGGTAGCCGAAGATGCGGCTGGCGCGAGAAGGCCGCGATCACTTCACTGATGATCGCCATCGGCGGCAAGACCATGATGTACACGGCCGGATGCGAATAGAACCAGAACAAGTGCTGGAACAGGACCGGATCGCCGCCGAGGGCCGGATCGAAGATACCGACACGCGTAACGCGCTCGAAGATCAGCAGCAGCAGGGTGATCGCCAGCACGGGCGTCGCCAGGATGATGATCAGCGAGTCGCGTACATAGCCCCAGATGAACAACGGCATCCGAACCACGTCATGCCCGGCGCACGCATCTTATGGATCGTCACGATGAAGTTGATCGCCGTGAACATCGACGAGAAGCCAACGATCACGCCGCCGAGTACCGTGCCAATCACATGCGTGTTCGAGTACGTCGTGCTGTAAGGCGTGTAGAACGTCCAGCCCGTATCGACGCCGCCGCTGATGATCGCCGACGCAGCGCAATGATGCCACCCAGCATATAGAGATACCAGGAGGCCAGGTTCAGTTTCGGAAAGGCGAGGTCACGTGCGCCGATCATCAACGGCACCAGGAAGTTGCCCAGTGTCGCCGGAATCACCGGCACGAGGAAGAAGAACACCATGATCACGCCGTGAAGCAATGGTC
>CAWAJS010000005.1:0-26904 GCA_963782315.1 uncultured Chloroflexia bacterium | reverse complement strand
TCGTGTTATATCCCCGGCTTTACGAACGAAACAATAACTTTGGCGGGTGCTTCGCCCAGATTATGCAACTCGTAGCCGCCCGCCGCTGCTGAAACCACAAACGTTTCGGCATAGTTGAAGCGCTGGCGTTGTCCATTGGCGGTTCGCAGTTCGACCGCCGTGCCTTCGACCAGGCTCATGATCTGGCACGAGCCGTCGGTGGTGCCTTCGACCATCGTGGCAAAGTCCCACCGCTGCACATCGTAGAAATGTTCGGCGTGGGTGGGGACATGCACCAACTGCCAGTCAGCGCCACTGTCGATCACCCTGGGATGCGAAACGAATTCCTCACGAATACGCGCTCCCTGCGGTCCCAGTAGAGATTTTCACAGGCACGGTCGATGTTCAGCGGGCGCGGGCGTCCGTCCAGGTCGAGCCGCATCCAGTCGTACATCTTGAAGGTGAAGATGTAGGGCGTCGCGCTGATCTCCAGCACGAGGTTGTTGATGCCCGAGCAATGGATCGTGCCGTTGGGAATCAGAAAGAGGTCATGTTTCTGCGCCGGTTCGTTGTTGACATAGCGTTCGATGTCGACGGGCGTCGCATTGTGGAAAGCTGTCTTCCAGCGCCTGCCGAAACTCCGCCGGATCGGTATCCTCGCGAAAGCCGAGATAGACCTCCGCGTCAGGACACAGTCGAGGATGTAGTAGGTCTCGTCCTGGGTGAAGCTCTCGCCGAACTGTTCGCGGATATAGTCGGGACGCGGGTGGCACTGCACCGACAGGTTGCCACCGTCGAAGGTATCCAGAAAGTCGAAGCGGATCGGGAACTCGTAACCGAAACGATCGGCGCTGGCTCCCAGGACGGCGTGATGGTCGTGGAACATCAGCATGTCGAACGACGTTTCCAACACGATGCCGTCATGCTGGAACAACAGCCCGTTCTCCGGCACGATGAGCTCGAACGACCAGGCATAGTTGGGTACATCACGCGGCAATTGTGGGATTTGCTCCTTGATCCACTGCCCGCCCCACGGTCCCGGCTCGAACCAGGGGCGTACCCTGAACCAGTTCTGGCTCATGGTCGTGAGCGCGTCACGCAGATCGTCGCCGCGCATGGCGGTCGGGTCGTCGGGGCGTTGCACGTCCACGATGAGGTCGATACGGTCGAGGAGCGCGGCCTTATGCTTGTTGAGCGCCACCCAATCGACGAAGTAAAAACGCTTGTACATCGGTTTGGGTTCGGCGGGTGCGGATGCTCCCAGGTTCGTGATCGATCCGGCGCGGGCGCGGAACTGAATCTCATTCTTGGGAACGTCGAGGTACACCAGCGTGCCGTCCCACCCTGCCAGCGCTGCTCCCGTGCCATAGAGGATGGTGATGTCACCGGAGGTATCGAGCGCGTCGAGTTTGGCGCGGTCAAAGAACGCGGCGAGATCGCCCGTGAAGCGCGTACCAAAGATCGGGTCGTCGCCACCCAGGAACGGCTCGATCAGCGTGTTGATAGCGGCTTCGTCCAGCATCGCCGTCGTCACATCGACCCATGTGGGTGTCCTGCCTTCGGCTCGGAGCGCGGCGTCGAGGTGTTCGCGGAAGTGTTCCCAAAAGACGCCGCCATAGCCATCGACGATGACGCGGCTTGCGCCCTCTAGTTGTTGAGCGAGCGCGGCGAAGCCCCGATGGATCGTGCCATCGACCGCGAACGCGCCGTAAATATCGTAGCCATCGGTCCGTGGTTGCGGGTCGGCGGGCATGAGTTCCTGGGTGGTGCGCCGCCACTGTGTCGGAAGCGTCATCTATTCTCCTTCGGCGGGACGAGCAAAGTCGTCCTCGTAACGGGTGATGTCGGCCTGTTGCCAGTTGCCGAACGCGATTTCCAGCACACGCACACGCGGTCCGGCGCTCGACAGGCGGTGCGCTGTGTCGGCACCGATCCAGATTTCGTCGCCAGCACCGGGGCGATGGTCGTGTCGCCGACCTCGACCACGGCTCCGTCGTCGAGGACGATCCAGAGTTCGGCGCGGCCAGTGTGCGATTGCAGGCTCAGGCGTTGTCCCGGTTCGACAGTCATCAGCGAAACCGTGGTTGGTTGGTTATGAGCGTATTGCTTGAACGATCCCCACGGGCGTTGGACGTATTCGATGGGTGGTTGGCCGTCGGGAATCGGTTGGGTGCGGTAGTCGGTCATGTCGCGCGTTCCCTTGTTGTGCGCTCAAATACGCGGCGCGTTCGAGGACCGCGGGTGCGTCGTCCCCGGCGACCACGATCTGCGTAAAGTTCCGCTCGGCGATCGTCGCGTAATCGTGTCCGGCGTTGTAGGGATAAATGCCAAGGTAGACCAGCGGCATGTCGCCCGTATTGATCGTGCGATGTGCGGCAGAGCCAGGGACGTACACGATGCTGTTGGTGACCAGCGGCACGGCCTGAGCGCTACCTGTCGCTTCATCTTCGATCAACATCATGCCTTCGCCCGATAGCCCGATGTAGACTTCGGCGGCGGGACGCCACGCATGCAGGTGGCCTTTGGTCATATGGAACTCATCGCCGATGCGCCCCGGCATAATCGTGCCGAGCGCGTAGTGGAGCGCACCGTCGCCGTCGGCGGGCGCGACCGCCTGGACGTGATAGACGACGGGATCGCCCGCGGCCAGCGCCGCCTCGAAAGCAGCCGGGTCTACGAAAATACCGCGCAGGTCGCTCAAACGTCGTTCGGAATACACCCGCCTTCGAGCGTCGCCGTGGCTGGGTCGAAATATCGTACAAGGTCCGCGAACGGATGCATAGTTCCTCCTTGAACGTCGCGAACAGGCGACGGAGCCTTCTTGCTGCGTCCTCCAATCGCTCGCGACCGTCCGTTAGCATACAGCGATATCGCACGGAGGTCAACAGCAAAACAATCATAAACGAACATATATTGTGCGTATTTGTTCGTTTATGCTCGTGTCGTGCTACAATAGCGATACTGGCGAGAAGAAAGGGGAAGGATGCGTTCCGAGGATGAGGCACTACTCAGCGGCGAACGCCGGAGGCGGATGTTGCATGACATTCAGCTTGCCGGATCATGTACGAACGCCGAGCTTGGCCGCAAGTATCATATTTCAGCGATGACAGTACGGCGCGACCTGGCGGCACTGGAACACAACGGCCTCGTGGTTCGGACGCACGGCGGCGCGTTGCGTAAGGCTGGGGGCATGGTCGAGCCTGCCTACGCTGCCAAGCAGGAGATGCGTGCAGCACAAAAGGCGCGGATCGCCGCCTATGCCGCGCAACATCTGGTGGAGGACGGCGATAGCATCTTCCTGGAAGGCGGCACAACATCCACGGCGATGGCGAACTACCTGGGGCATCAGCGCGGACTGACGGTGATTACCAACGGTCTGTATACCACCAATGCACTACGTCACTTGCAGCCGCAGACGACCGTGATGTGCATCGGCGGCAGTCTGCGCGAGGTATCCTCGACATTCGTGGGACCGCTCGCCGAACGCTTCGTGCGCGAACTCCATGCCCATAAGGTCTTTTTGTCTGCGACGGGGTTGACCATGGAAGCAGGCTTTACCGATCCGAACATCCTGGAAACGCAGGTCAAACAGGCGATGATCGCGGCGAGTGCTCAGACGATCATGCTGCTCGACGGCACGAAACTGGGCCTACGCTCGCTGACGACGATTCTACCTGCTGCCAGGGCACACATTCTGGTGACCGACGATCTCGCTCCACCCGATCTGCTTGAAGCCCTCCGGAGGAGTGGTGTGGATGTGCGCGTGGTCTGAACGACGCCTTAGCCATAGCTCGCATCGACGGCGACCAACATCGTTCGGGCGTCCTCGCCGCCGATCTGGTCACCCGCGATGGCGAACACTCGACTGCCGTCTGGAGCCAGCGCGAGCGTAACGGGCATCAGTCCATCCTCGAAGGCGATGGGGGACCATGCCAGCGGTTCGAGCGTCGCGGCATCCAGAGCCAGCAGCGTCAAGCGCGGCTGGTTACGTCGGAGTTCGCCAGGATCGCCGCCAAGCACCCACAGGATCGCACCATCCGGCGATGTGTGGAGCGCGGCGAACGGCACGCCAAGCAACGCCATGAAGATCGCGTTGAAACCGACTTCAATTGGCTTTTGAGCGTGGGCTGTCGCTCCTTCGACATCGTGCACCGAGAGCAAAAACGTCTGCGTTGCAAGATCGAACGACACACTGTACAGCAATGTATCGTCGGGCGATAGCGCCAACATGCCTGCTAACGTCAGCGGCGGGAGTGGCGATGGCTCGGTCAACGTCGCGGCGTCGAGCGCGCGTATCCCGTCCGGCGTGCCAAGGAAATGTCGTCCGGTGCGGTGGGCTACGATATGAATCAACGTGGGGTCGGTGGCGATAGGTGTGGGCGCGATGGGCGCGAAGGTGGCGCGGTCGAGCAGCAGGAACTGATTTGTCCCAACGGTGCGCCCTTCGATGTGCACCTCGTTCGTGACCAGCACGAGCGCACGGTGGTCGTGCGTCACCTTGAGATGAAACGGCGGCTCGCTACCAGCGGCCACATACGCCCCCGAACCCGCGACGAGATCGAGGGTGGTGAGATCGTAGCCGTACACGCGACCGCCGAACGACAGCACGTACAACACCGTGCCGTCCGGTGCCACTGCGAACGTATCGATGCCCGTGCCATCGGGAGCGACGAGCGGACTGCGTGGCAAGCGTTCGAGTGTCCGAGCATCGAGAAAATGGATGCCGGACGCATCCAGCACGATAACATGTGTACCATCGGGCATGCAGCGCATGTGAAACGCATTATCGAACTCGACCATGCCGATGCCACGAGCGGTGGAGAAACGTATGTCGAGCGAATCGGGAGATGCCTGGTATGATCGTTGGCAGCGAACGCCACGAGCGTAAAACGCGACAGCAACGGTTGTTGAGGTGTCACCGTCGATGGTGGCTATGCCGCAGCCGTCGGCGTCAGGTACATAGCGCGTGGGGTCGCCTTCGATGCGGCAATATGCGGCTTCGGATGTCCGCCAATGGAGTTCTACGCGCGTGCCGTGGTGGTCACGGCGAACTGTCGCATCGAATGAATTGATCTGCGGTATTGACGGCTGATGAGTCACAATCGCGGTATTCCTCCCACTTGTCGAACTGGAATCGAGTACACTGGTAGATGACGTTTAGATTATTCGGTAGTCTACAGCGTCCAACGCTCAGGACACATGCGTGTACAAACTTCGCCCGTTGACAGAGCAAGACGCTCGCGCGCTGCTTGCGTGGCGCTACGAATCGCCCTACGACTTCTACAACGCCTACCCCGAATCCATCGATGAGGATCTGCGCGAACTCCTCGACCCAGAGCTTGCGTACCACGCCATCCTCGATACAACCGGAGGCCTGGTCGCGTTTTGCTGTTATGGCGCGGATGCACGCGTACCGGGTGGCGATTATCGTCTGTCAGCGCTAGACGTTGGCTGGGGCATACGGCCCGATCTCACGGGCAAGGGCAATGGACTGGGTGTCGTCAACGCGATCCTTGACCACGGTCGCATCCTGTATGCCCCTCCGGCGTTTCGCGCCACGGTCGCCGTCTGGAACGTGCGGTCGCAACGCGTGTGCGAACGCAGCGGTTTTCAGGTTGTCCAGCACTTCCTGCATCCGGCTCCCTGGAACGAGCAGGGACGCGAATGGGTGCTGCTGGTGCGCCCCGAAACCGAGGACCGCTAATGACGGTGGCGCGGCACCGCGCCACCGTCACCTCTAATATCCCGCTTGCTTGTCCACAATGTTCCGCAGCGGCTTGCCGTCACGGTAGCGTTCAAGGTTGTCGAGAAAGATCGCCAGCGCTCGCTCGTTGTACTCCGGCGAGCCACCGGAATAGTGGCCTGTGATGACGACGTTGGGCATATCCCACAGCGGCGATGAAGCGGGCAGTGGCTCCTCCGCGAACACGTCCAGTCCAGCCCCGGCGATGGTTCCCGCCTGCAACGCTGCGATCATCGCGGCTTCGTCAATCGTGCCGCCCCGTCCGATATTGACGATAAAACGCCGACGATTTCATCAGGGAGAACTCCTCGGCACTAAACATATCCTTTGTTGCCGCGCTGAGCGGGATCGTCAGCACGACGAAATCGGCGTGCGGCAAACGGTCATGCAGTTGGTCATTGCCATACATGGCGGCGACGCCTTCGACGCCTTGTGACGGGTCGCGGCGGATACCCTCGACACGCATACCGAACGCCGACGCAAGCCGTGCGGTATAGCCGCCAATCGCACCGACACCGATCGAGCAGCATCGTGCGTCCCGCCAGTTCGACCATCGTCTCGCCGGGGGCGCTCCACCATTCGTGACGCACCTGTGCGCGTACGGCCTCCTGCATTCTGCGCCCCAGCATCATGCACAACCCCATGATGTGTTCGCTGATCTGGATCGTGTGAACGCCGGAAGCATTGGTCAGGATGAAATCTTTGGTGGTGGCTTCGGGGTGTTTGAGCAGCCAGTCCGCGCCAGCGCCCCATTGTTGATACCAGCGCAACGCGGGCGCTCGCACCACGAGGTCGGGCGACAGACCCCCCGCTACGATCTCGATCTCCGGCAGCAACGCTTCGATCTCGTCACGGTCGCGGCTTGTGACGACGCGCATATCGGGTACGAGTGCGGCGATCTTGTCCAGGTTCGCCGCATCGACGGCATCGGTGTTAAAGCCAAGCAGCAGTACAGACATTGGTATCCTTCACGATAACGCCGAAGCGTGGGCATGTTGTAGCGGGATCGGCAAGGGTGGTGCCACCGGACGGACGACCGACCACCGACGACTGACTACGGAAGCATTACCAGCGATCTACTACCCGCTAGTGGTTTAAAAAACAGGGCAAGCATGGCGATACTTGAATCAGCGGTACGTCACCATCAGGAGAACTATCATTCCCTGGTGGACCTTCGTGCTACGCAGCAGTTCACTGGTCATCCCGCCATGAGTGCGCCGCGACCGCATCCACGAACCGCACCGTAGCCTCGTACGCCGCGCGATCCTCGGTGTCGTTTTCGTCATGCCAGTATTCACGCCAACGCAGGGCGTCGTCGATAAGCGCCGCCCATTGGGGCATCTGCTCCCGCATCCACAGCGCCGCCCGTCGCTTCGACGGCTGTTCGCCGGTTCGTAGGCCGTATGCGGCACGACTGACGGTGACGATGGCATAGGCGAGGACGGGGCGACGCATACCGTTTTCACGCACCCACGCAGGCCAGTGTTCGAGGAAATAGCGCATGAGTTCCTTGAACTCGGCGGTGCTGATCGGTGGTATGAGCGAGCGTGGCGGTGGCCCGAACACGGCGACACCTTGCTCGCGTGCTACATAATAATTTACGAGGTAGTAGGGACGCACGTCGATATGTTCGAGCGGCTCGCCAGGGCTGATCACCAGCATCTGATGCGTTTGCATGTGAATGTTTCGCAGCGCGTCCAGCGAGATATAGTGCGTTTCGACCCGATCCCGCCACTTGTGTGTACTGCTGTACGATGCGTTCATGGAGTTGTTCAAGCTGATCGAACTCGCGGTCGTCGGTATCCGCGGCCAGGACTGCCAGCAAGTCGATGTCGCTGAGGCGGGGATCGAAGTCGCCAGCGACGAGCGAGCCGTACACATAGACACCAAGCAGTTTTGCACCGAGCACAGCCTGGATGCCGTCCACGACACTTGCGATGATTGCGTCAACGTCGGGCGTCGCGTGCATAGTGTTAGGGTCGGGCGAATCTGTCATTACGACAGTGTAGCGCATTCGATGCAAACCAACCATGCCTTTGATGGCTCATCGGTTTGCATCGGGTGTACGCAACGTGCGTTCCTCGGAATCACTTTGGTTACGCACGCCAGCAAAGCACCATTGCCTGTAGAAAGGCACCCACGGCTGGGGGATGACAGCAGCATAGATGCTTCACCTCAAAAATAGGATGTTGACGAGCCGTTGCGCCCATATACTCCAGGCATGCATACGTAAGTGGATGCTTTTAGGATTGCACTGGGGTACCTCGAACGCTGCATCTCCGCAGTATATCAAGCACCCTGATCGTCATTATCGTCATGGAAATGACCGAATAGGTACTCGTTAACAATCTGCAAGGCGGCATAAATAGCGGTGTGCTACTTCTGCTAATGACGAACTGGGAGTTAGCTAATAGTACCGTTGGCACCGCTGGTCTGGTGGCCGGTTTGCGTGGTCGGTTCCTGTATAGGCCGTAAACTTTGTGGTTCGCCCTCGTGTTCAGTCGTCGATACGCGTGCCGGCATTGATTTTGTCCGGTTTTTCGTCCGGTTTTTCGTCCGGTTTGTTGCTATACTTGACCCACAATACGTGAACTTCCTCCCACGCATATGAGCTCTCTTCAATAACTACATAGCAGGAGAACGTTATGGACCGCATGAAGGCTCCGTTTCGCGTCGCGAACACTCTCGGCACTGTTTCTGATCGCCTATGCCTTGATGGCGCAATCCAGCACCGCCGCTCCCAGCGCTGGTCCGTTAGCCGCGCCGATGGGACCGGCCTTTGAGTACGAGGGACGGCTTGGCACACTGAGCGGAACGTATGACTTCAAGTTCCGTCTGTTTGGCGTAGCGACCGGCGGCAGTCCGGTCTACAGCACAACTGCTGTCGCCAGCGCCGTGCCCGTAGACAAGGGCGAGTACCGCGTTGCGCTGCGCTTCGGCGAAGGCATCACCGCCTACCTGACCGGCGAGGCGCTGTACCTGGAAGTGTTCTACCGTATGGCGACGAGCGACCCGAACGCACCCTATACCTTGCAGACCGGGCCGCGTCCGCAATTGTTCCCAAGCTCGGTTGCCATGTCGTTGCGTCCGGGTGCCGCGATGAAGGGCAATCTGACAAATCCAGTGTTGACCGTGACGAACAATGGCTCAGGCACGGGCATCTATGGGAAAAGCAACACAGGCGTCGCTGTCCGGGGCGATAGCACGCAGAATTGAGGGCGTGCGTGGCACCGGAGAGAACCGGAATCATGCTGGCGTCGTCGGCTACAACACGGCAGGCGGCTTACGGGGTCTATGGGAACAGTGTCGCCGGTGCAGGCGGTGGTCGGCGAAAGTACGAACTGGTATGGTCGTGTACGGTTCCAGTTCGACGCAAACGGGTGTGGGGGGCAAAAGCGTCACGGCATCCGGCACGACAGGAGAAAGCCGCGACTTTTATGGCGTGTATGGCATCTCGACAATGGTGAAGGCGTGCATGGCGAAACACGAGCGTCGGGTCGTGGCGGATCGGTGGTCGGCATCAACAACGGCGGTTGGCAGACAGAACGTACGGTGTGTACGGGTCGAGCAACAACGTGGGGGTGTGGGGGCAATGTCGGCGTTAGGATAACTGCAGGTGTCTGAATCGGCATGTATCGACCAACGGCCATGGCGATGCATCGCACTGTTGAATAACGTGAACACCGCAGGCTTGTATGCCACCAATACGGGCAGGCGGCTATGGGTTGGCGGTCGGTGGCAGCGCAAGTCAAACGCTATCGCCAGGGCGGCATCATCAAGGCCATGGCATTGATCGACCCGTATAACAGTGCCGATCCCGTGCAAGAATGCTTCAATGGCCAATTGCCCGGACCTCAGGTCGACCAGCGGCAATTGTGGCATCTACTGTCGGAAATGCTACTTCCGCCTGTTTTATATCCACGAGATGTCTACTTTGGGTTCGATGTCAGCAATCGGTTTGTAAGGTCACCCCATATGAAAACGCGAAAGGAAATATTGGCGTGAATATCCGAGGCGGATTACCACTTCAGTGTGTACGTTAACAACATTTTATGCACAATGGAGAAGTATTTCGACAATTTTGCAGAGGCTACTTGTGCGAAATTCTTTATCATTGTCTACTGATGCGCCACGGCAGCCACAGTTAACTCTCGGGACCGCTCCAAGAACGTAAAGGCTCCCGCCGGAAGATTCCGGCGGGAGCCTTTCGGGTCGCGATGATGTGTTTACTCGTGCTTGCGAATAACCGTTTCGACGCCGACCATCTCCACGACGTTGCCGCCATCCTGTTCGACCCACACGCCACACGAACCGCCGCCGGAGCTTTCGTCTAGCTCCAGGGGTGTGCCGTCCATCTTGATCGCGGGATGGTAGAACTTGGATACCTGTTCCGCCGAACCTTCGATATAGTGGGCGATCAGAGCGCGTCGGAAGCGGTCCTTGGTGGTGTTCGGGAATGAGCCATGCACCACCGCGCCGTTAAAGAACAGCACGTCGCCGGCTTCCATGGTGATTGGCGCGACGGGCGTACCTTCTGGAACTGGCACAGTCACGTCGGTAAAGCTCACAGATGTATCGGCCTTGGTCGTACACAGCAACGGCCATTCGTGCGAGCCAGGAATGATCTGCATGCAACCGTTGGCTTCGTCGCAATCGTCCAGCGCCATCCACGCCGCCATGCAGGTGCCGGGTTGTGCGCGCAGGTAGAAGTTATCCTGATGCAATGCCTGTCCGCGTGCGCCGCCGGGCTTGTAGTAGACCATGGTCTGCACAGCGTAGGGCTCGGCACCGAGCAGACCCGACAGACACTCGTTGAGGCGCTTATCGATCATCCATTGGAACGAAACATCGTCCCAGCGGTGCATATGGATCATGCGCGGATAGCGCTTGAGCGGATCGTTGCTCGTCAAATCGGAGGCGACGTAATCGCCGGGGCGCTCGTGCTTGCGGAGGTTCATGTAGTGCTCACGATAGCGTTCCACTTCTTCGGGGCTAAACACGCCCTTGACCACCACATAGCCATTTGCTTCGTATGCTTGTTTGTGTTCCTGGTTCAACATTGAAAACTGCTCCCTGCACTATCGCCAGAGTATACGTTCTTATTCTGTACGTTATAATGCCACCATCAGTGGCAAGCCGCCACGGACAAACGACGCGATTATTTGCACTTTTTTGATACTCTGTGAACATTATGCTGCCAATGACGTCAGAAGCATTTGCCGTAAGCCTCCAATCGCGTCCAACCTACTGGTATTGCGAGCCGGGATGGGAATGGGAAGCACGCCCGCTCCTCGATTATCTGCTATGGTACGTTCTGGACGGCATCGGATTGATGCGCGTCGATGGCGATGTTTGGGAGCTTGAATCCGGTAGTTGTTTCGTGTTTCCACCGGGAGCGACGCCGCATGGAACGCAGGACCCTGACCGTCGACTCGTGGTGTTCGGCATGCACTTTACGACACTCGCGCCCAATGCCTATGGGACGCAACCCTCGATTGTGCCGCCCTACGGTCATGTCGTGCGCGACAAAACCTTTTTCTTGTCGCTGGCGCAGCATTGCGATGTCAGTTATCGCCGTGGTGACGAGTTCAGCAGCGTGCAAAGTGCGGTGTGGCTCGAAGCCATGCTGGTGCATCTGTGGGATGAAATCCTGCACCCGCCACCCACGGCTGTCGATCTCGCGTTGGAGGAAATCGTGCGCGAGTTGCAAATGAATCCCGGCCAACGCTGGTCGGTGGAGGACCTCGCGGCACGAGCGCATCTATCACGGGCGCAATTCGTACGACGCTTTAAAAGCGTGACAGGATTATCGCCGACCCGTTTCATGATCCAGGCGCGATTGGAGCGTGCGCGGCATCTGATTCAAGAAACGTCAATGACACTCGGACAAATTGCCGAGGTGCTGGGTTATGAGGATGTGTTTTTCTTCAGCCGCCAGTACAAGCATTACACTGGCTACCCACCAAGCGAGTTACGGCAACGTGAAGCGCATACAGATCGCCATGTACTCATTGACGGCCATGAACACCATCGTGCATCCCCTGGCCTCTAACGATATACATCTAGGTCATGTGAGCGTCGTATCAATGACACCATTCGTACCACAGGGCGACGCGGTTCGCGGTATCCTGCATGGATCGTAACGCACCTTATACAGAGAAACATGTGATTCAAGAACATCAACTACTGGCACGGCGCATCACGCGCACGTTGTTCATTGCCCAATCGCTCGGTTCAGCGGGCTTTATCGCCGCCAACACCGTTGGTGGCATCGTCGCCGCCAACCTGAGCGGGACGCCCGCGTGGGCAGGTGTCCCAACGGCAGTATTTTTGATTGGCGGGGCGATAGCAGCCTATGGCTGGGGATATACCAGCGACCGCTGGGGACGGCGTGGGGCGCTGGTGATCGGTCTGCTTTTGGGCATGGTCGGCGCTGCCTTATCAAGCGGTGCCGTGCTGCTTGGTGTATTTGGTGTGATGTTGGTTGGCTCGCTGCTGATGGGTGCCGCACAATCCGGCTTGCAGTTGTCACGCTTCGCCGCCGCTGAAGTCCATCCGGTTGCCCAACGTGGACGAGCCATCGCCAATGTTGTGATGGGCAGCACCATCGGCGCAATCTTCGGTCCTTTGACAGTCGGTCCAGTCGGCGCTCTGATGCAGCGTGTGGGGTTGGATGAACTGGCAGGACCGTATATGGTGAGCATCGTACTTTTCGCCATCACTGCAACAATCATCTGGTGGCGCTTGCACCCCGATCCGCGTGACCTTGGACGCGAGATCGAACGCCTGAACGCCCCAGATCACGATGCCGACGAGCCTGCACGCCCGCTTGCACAAATTCTGTCATTGCCGGGAACGCGCCTTGCCATAGCCGCGATGGGGTTCGGTCAACTGACGATGGTTATGGTGATGGTTATGACCAGCGTCCACATGCGCGGCCATCAACACGGTCTGTCGTCGATCTCGATGGTCCTATCATCACATTTCATCGGTATGTTTGCGTTCTCGATCATATCAGGGCAACTTGCAGATCGCTGGGGGCGGCGTCCGGTGATCGCAACGGGCGGCATCACGCTCGTCATAGCCTGCCTACTTGCTCCCCTTTCTCCAGCAGTCATCCCAATGGCGGTCGCCTTATTTCTGCTTGGTCTAGGTTGGAACTTCTGCTTTGTCGCGGGATCGACGCTGTTGGCGGATCAGTTGCGTCCAGCGGAGCGAGCGCGTACGCAAGGCTTCAACGACCTGCTGATCGGGCTTGTTTCGGCGACGGGCAGCCTTAGCAGCGGCCTTGCCTTCGCCGCCTTTGGCTATGCTGCGATGGCGCTGGTGGGCGCGGCCTTCGCGCTGGTGCCGCTCGCAGTCGCCTTGCTGACATATGTGCGTCCATCGGAGCCAGTGAGCAGCGTATAAGGTGATGACTGTCTTGCGTGCACCGATACGGCAGCATCCAGGACAGTCATCTCAAGCAACGCTAACGCTAGCGCCCGGTGTCGCTGTTGCGCTGGCATACCATCAACAGGTTACGATCCGGGTCCATGAAGGTCAGCAGGGAAACACTCCCGATGTCCTGTATCTCGCCGACGACATCGACATCATGCGCCAGCAGGAAATCGCGCGCTCCGTGGATGTCGGCGGTCCAGAAAAAGCAAAGCGGCTGTGACGAATTGGTTATGGGTTGCTTGTTGGAATCCAGGGTCAGGCGCGTGTCGCCCTGCATTGGCACGTCGTAGATCGTGCCCTCGTGAGAGGTCGTATCGGCATCCAGGCCAAAGAGCCTGCTGTACCACGCGACGGCACGCTCCATATCGCTGACTGGCACGAAGACCTGACCGATCCGGTTCTCGATAGGATGTTCCAAGCTCATAGCCTCCTATTGCGCGAATCCATCATCTACCTCTGTACGTTCCTGGTTTTTGAGAAGATGCGGCGGGCAGCCCCACCGTGTAGTAGTCACGCCTTGCAACTCTAGCGTATACCTGGGCTATGCGTCAATGCCAGCATTTGTAACCGATGCAATGAGTTTCCCTTGCTCACAGGTCGGCGTCCGCCGACACGCGGCCATCCGCAAGGCCAGTGCTCCTTCGTGGCACCAATTGTCCATTCAATTGCACTATGCCCATTTACAAGTGCGCTCAAACTGTGGCATGATGGCCGCACGTCATCTGGACGACGGGACCTGCGAAACGCGGGATCAACAACGGCGAGGTGGGCATCGACGCCCACAAAGGAGAACCAACGCGATGGAGCCACGGCAACCAACTGCACTTGACGATTTCCTGTTCGATCTACGTGGGTATTTGATCCTCAAGCAAGCTGTCGAGCCGGAACTGATCGACGAACTGAATCAGGCGATCGATGCGCTACCGCCGCTCGATTACGGCGAGTGGTTGGGCAACGCCCAACGCCGTGATTACACTGCGTCGACGGGATTGGAAATCCATAACTGCATCGAACTGGGTGGACCCTTCGAGAAGTTGATCGATCATCCCAGTTGGATCAACTATGTGCGCCATTATGCTGGCGAGGAGCAATCCTATACCGAGGGCGTGTTCATTGATGAGTGTATGTTGTCAGTTCGCACCTCGGGTGGACACCATCCGGTCCATTCGGGCGGCTACAAAGGCGCAACACGCGGTCACTACCTGTACAAGAACGAGGTGTTCCGCTGCGGACAATGCAACATCATCCTGGCCTTGACCGACGTGGGACCGGGCGACGGTGCAACATCCGTCATTCCAGGGTCGCATAAGTCCAACTTTCCCCATCCCAACGCCGGAAACTATGCCAACCTCGACCGCATGGACGAGCTAGAAGGCACGGTTGAACTGTATCTGGAAAAAGGCGATGCGCTGCTGTTCGTGGACGGCTTGATGCACGGTGGAGCGAGCCGCACCAACGAGGGCGAACGCCGCGTGACGATCTACCGCTATGGTCCGCTCTGGGCGACCTCGCGCTTCGGCTATGAATACTCACAGGAGTTACTCGACCGCTTGACGCCCGAACGCCGAAAAATACTCCAGCCAATCGCACCGTCGCGCCCACCACAGCGCGTGATGGAATCTGTAGATAACTAAGGCATAGGCAACAGTCCGCGGACCTTCCGCCGGTCCCTGAATCACTGTTGCGTTGTGTAATGCTGACCAGGGGACATACATAGCGTGTATGTCCCCTGGTCAGCGATCGTCGATCCACGTACATACCATCAGGCTATGCCTTCTCTACGAGGTACTGGACGCAACTCGGCCTCTCGTGCAGACCGCTCCGGCTGATACAACATGAAAAGGAAGACTGGCTAACACGTACGCAAACGGCGTAAGACGGGCAGGAAATGGTGCACGCACATCGTCGGGAAGCGTTATTTGGCGACCAACGGCGAACACGTTGTGCGTCCGTAGTCGGTGAAACAATATCCAGCGGCAGGGAGTATGGTCAATATCTTGCCGCTTGTATAGATGAGACTGGGAACTGTCTCATACTCATGGCATGAAATCAATTCTTGCTGCTTCGTCCTCTGGCGGTTTTTCGCCGTCTACAAGAGAAGAGATCATTTCACAAGACGTCTGGCTCTACGTAAGATTCAGCCTCGGCTTTCGTGATGTCCAAGATATCTTGACCGAACGCGGCATGATCGTTTGCAATGAAACCGTGCGACCAGGGTCGCGAACATTCTGTCAGACCTATGGTCATCACGTGCGGCGACGACGTGCCAGGTAAGGAGATACGTGGGGTTTAGATGAACGCTTTGTCAAGCTCAACGGTACGACCACCTTTCTCTGGGGGGCGGTTGACTAGGACGGGAATCGAAGATTTGACGTGAGGAGTATATTGCTCGGTCGATTGCACGAATCCTCTTACTTGCCTGCAACCCAGATTCGATTGGCACACGAATCATGGTTGCTGGTACAACGCGAGCAGTCGCTGACTTTGGTCTGCGTCCAGATGGCGTGCTGCGACGGGCAGGTCTTCGTGGACGAGGCGGTGAAAGCGCGCGGCGACCGGATCGCCGGTGATGGCACGTTGTGTGCGGTTCGACAAAAACTCCTCTGTAAGCTGTACGTAGCCCTCGACGAATCGACCGATCAACCTATCCCGTACGGAGGCATCTAACGCATCGAACGTTTTCTGGCGCTCGAAAGGCGTTAGCCACGGTACCGGCACATCAGGCAATGCACAATACCACGTCGCGCCACCCATCTGCAATGGGTCGGCAAGCACGGAGCCAGGAAGATCGCCCAGGTGGTAGCCGCGCTCGTTCGCCAGCGCATGTGCGTGTGCGTGAAATGCCGTGGGAAGGATCGGCGCGATGGCCGTAAGGGCTTTAATCTGCGCGGCACGTGTGGCTGCCGCTACATTCTCGTTGCTGTAAAGCCTACCACCCGCAAACGCCCATTCGCGGTCCTCGGTCACGTGGGCATCGCTCACCATCCGTATCCCCTCAAGGGCAAGCTCGATCGCATGGAGCCTGTCGTCATCCGTCAGAAGGTGGAGATGCGATACGCGCTCACGGTACGCCGCCGGTGTGTCGAGCCAGGCATTGAAACGTAGCAACGTTTCGAGCTGGCGCTCAAGCCAAACATCGTAGGTGTCAGGCGACAGCACGCGCCACCGATCACGAAAGCGTAGGAGTGTACCCCATGGAGCCGACCAGGAGCGTCCGAGTACGTACCTCTCCAAGGCAGCGAGTATCGGCTGTGATGCTGTGCGGGTGACCGTTCGTTGCTGAGGCGAAAGATGAGGAACAAGCGCATGATAGGCGTCGGCACCCTGTTCGGGGTGGCTTGCCTGTCGCTGGGCACTGGCCAGCGCACCCTGCTCCACACGGTCGCGCTGTTCCGGCGTCAGGTCGGCTGCCGCAAGCAGCGCGACACTGTGCGCATACAGAGTCGGGCCATCGTCATAGTAGAACGATGGCAGCACATACGGAGCAAGGTCAAGAATCTTGCGGGGGACGAGGTTCAGATCGAGTGCACGGATATAGAGTGGTGTTGGAACAGTATGTGGGAGAAACCGCTCCATATGCTCCTCACAAGATTACGCTCACCAGCATAGCGTCAAATTATGATTGGTGCGCGTAGTCGTCGGTCGAGGAACGCAACGACCTCTGAGCAACACGTGCACACGTAGCATGCTAGCAAATGTGAGGTCCATGTGCAAGTCTCTCGTCCGGGGTAGGGAGTGTAGAATAATCGGTGTAAATGGCCAGCCTCAAGTAATCATATACATAGCCGCCACCCGCGCGGCACGAATGAGGAACACCGATGGCTCAGAAAATAGACAAAACACCACTACCATATTTTCCAGCGACCGAGAAATAAGCACCGTCAGATAACGATGCATCTGACGGTGCTTGCGGAACGGCGGAACAGACCATGTGGCGCTTAACCATCGCGCCGGGACGATTGTTGCTAGCGCGTCGTCACCACCAACTGTGGTGGGGCGCTGCCCTGGCGCGATGCGTAGTCAACGCCATCGGTGCTCGTGCCGACAAGGGCGAACGAGTAGGTGCCGTTGCCCGTGATGGCGGCGCTCACATCGTATTCAACCCAACTATTCGTGGCGATGGTTGTAATGTTCGCGAGCGGCGAACCTTGCAGCGTAGGTCGCGAATTCCACGTCACGCCCGTTTCGCTCCAATCATTCGTAATACGATATACCGACGGTCCACGAGTGGTCGGTGACAGCGCATACAGTCGTAGCCTGGCGCTAACGACGGGTTGCGTCAGCCCTGCGACGCGGACACGCAGCACGGATTGTTCGATTGGCTCCGGTGCGCCATTCACCCGCAGCCTGCTGGACATACCGAAATTGGTGGTGGGTGCGCTTTCTTCCAGCCGTGTGTCGGCTTCCAGGGCGAAGGTGCGCGTTTCTCCCGTCGGTGTTGTGGTTGGGTTTGGCGTGGCGCTGGGGCGTGGTGTCGCGGTCGCCGATGGCCTGGGCGTTGCCGTCGGTGTGCTCTGGTTGGCGACAAGCGGCGAACATGTGGTCCGTCCGTAGTCGGTGAAACGGTATCCAGCGGCAGGGACGAAACGATAGTCGTAGCTGTCAGGGTGCAGTGTTAGTTGTAAAACACCATAGGCCGAACTATCACGCACTTCGCTGTTGGGCTTCGGCGTGCCGAAACCATAGATGCCGCTGCCGCCCGTGCCAACGATGATCTGCCGGATGCCGCGCACATTGTCGAGTTGTCCGGCAGGGTCCTGTCGTGCAAAGCGTTCGTAATGGTGTTCGTGACCGTTCAACACAAGGTCAGCGCCGTAATCGTACAGGGCTTGCCAAATCGGCGCGGTTTTGACCTGATCGCTATGGCCCGATCCTGATGTCCAACGGGGCTCGTGCCAGTATGCCAACGTGCAACGGGTTGGGTTCGCGGCGAGGTCGTTACGAAGCCAGCGCTCCTGGTCAGAGCCAACGGTCATGTCAAGATAATTGTTGATGACGACGATGTGCCATGCCCCAAGATTGTAGCTGTAGTAGCCTTTGCCGCGTGGTCCGGCGCGGTCCCCGAAGTAATCGTAGTACGGTGTGCCATCATTTTGTGCATATTCGTGATTTCCGACGGCGGGATAGGTGCGACTCTTGTGGCGTCCCCAACTGGGATCGTAGCAGTTGTTGAAGTCATCGGCGGTTGCCAACGGTCCCACGTTATCGCCCAGGGCGGCAACCGTGCCACTGATGGTATCGAGCAGCGCCCCGGTCAATTCGTCTCTGCCGGACGTGCACCCCGACATATCGCCCGCAGCGACAAGGATCGGGTCGTTCGTTTGCGCGTTTGCACGCTGAACGATGATCGTGAGAACGAGCAGCACGGCGAAAACGACACGTGTGGGACGAGGAAACCACGATACTTGCACCTATTACTCCTTGCATAGAATGATGAACGAAAGGACAGGATTTCCCATTGTACAGTAGAGGCAGCGTATCCGACGACGGACAGCAAGAAATGCTGAGCAATGTGGACCATGGCCACGAAAAGTAGGACACTTTCCGCCGCTGGACGCATCTTGACTGAGGAATCCGACGGATGTGACGAGCACGGAAGCCGGCTCAATGGCGATAGTTCGTTAGCGCACTACGCCTCAGCGACTATCGTCACTCAGTCGCGAAAGAGACTGTTCGGTAGTTTCAGTCGTCGGTTAGCAGCATTAAGAATCCGGCTCAGTGGGCTCGGGTCGGGGGTTGTGCCAACCTCCCGGCGGCACGACCAGCGTTTCGGCTTCTACCGGACCCCACGAATTCTGCTCGTACATATGGATCGGTGTAACATCGCCAAGCACCGGATCAACGACCTCCCAGGCCGCTTCGACCTCATCCTGCCGAGCGAACAGCGTCGCGTCGCCGTGCATGGCATCGCCCAACAAGCGTTCGTAGGGTTTCAGGCCACCACGTTCGTGGCGTGCGACTTCGAGTTCGATCGCTTCGCCATCCATTGTGCCGCCCGGTTTCTTGACACGAGTGCCAAGCGCAACGACGATTTCAGGACTGAGCCGAAAGCGAATATAGTTCGCGCCATTTGGCGGAATCTCCTCGAATACAGCACGAGGCGGCAGGTTAAAGGTCGCCAACACTTCGCAGGTCGTAACGGGCAGACACTTGCCAGCACGGATGTACACGGGCACACCCGCCCAACGCCAGGTGTCGACGAACAAGCGCACGGCGGCGTAGGTTTCGACGGTGGAATCCGGCGCGACGCCTTCTTCCGTCCGATAGCCCTTGTACTGCCCACGCACGACCTCATGTGGCGCAAGCCCGCGAATGGCCTTAATCAAGGTCGATTTAGCATCGCGCACCGGCTCAGGCGTTTCGCCGGTCGGCGGTTCCATCATCAGAACGGCCGCGACCTGTATCATGTGGTTTTCCACGACATCCCGAATCGCTCCGGCCTCCTCGTAGAACTTGCCGCGCCCGACAACACCGAAGTCCTCTGCCATCGTGATCTGGATATTGTTGACGTAGGTACGATTCCAGATCGGCTCGATCCAGGTGTTCGCGAAACGCGTGTACAGAATGTTCTGCACTGGCTCCTTGCCAAGATAATGGTCGATGCGGAAGATCGCGGATTCAGGGAAGTAGGCATGCAGAATCCTGTTGAGTTCCACGGCTGAAGCGAGGTCGCGTCCGAAGGGCTTTTCGACCACCACGCGAGCATTGTTGGAACACCCTGCATTGGCGAGGCCTTCGGCGACCGCGCCGAACATGCTGGGGGGAATCGCCAGGTAGTGCAGTGGTCGTTCCGCGGAGCCCATGGCTTCGCGCAGTTGCGTATAGGTGGACGCCTCGCGATAATCCCCATCGACATACCGCAGCATCGCGCAAAGCTTTGCGAACGCTTCGTCGTCGACGCCGCCGTGTTCCGCGATGCTTTGGTGTGCGCGCTCCTTGAGTTGGTCGAGTGTCCAGCCTGACTTCGCAACGCCAACCACCGGCATGTCGAGGATGCCACGTTTGACCAGCGCTTGCAGCGCGGGAAATATCTGTTTATATGCGAGGTCACCTGTCGCGCCGAAGAACACCAGCGCATCAGAATTTGATAGAGTCATCCAAAACTCCTGCATCGTTAATCGAATGTGATTTCAAGATGAACGGTTCGTGGCGAACGCCAGCGCAATCGCGCTTGAACCTATAGTGCATGTAATAGTGTGGCAGCCGATTGGTCCACCAGCCATACGAGTTCGCCACCCATCGGCCTGATGACCTGTGCAGGAGAACGGTCGGGGTCGTATGGTCCGTTCAAGACTTCTTGCAGGCGTTGTGCCTTGTCCGCTCCGCTGACCAGAAATACGATGTGGCGTGCGGCATCAATCGCCAGTGGCGTGAGTGTGATGCGCCACATACTGACTTCGGCGATGTATTCGGCGACCACCGAGCGGCTTTGTTCGTGGACGGCTGGCTGACCTGGAAACAGCGAGGCTGTATGCCCGTTGTCGCCCATCCCAAGCAAGATCAAATCGAGGCCGTTGAGCGGTGCCACCGCTTCATCGCCCGCCACGAGGTAGCGTTCGAGCTCCTGTTCATACTCTGTCAGCCGCGGCTTCCGGCTCGATCTCGCCGCGCATGCGGTGGATATTCGTAGCAGGAAGGGGCACTTTGTCCAGCAGGGCTTGTCGTGCCAGTAGGTAGTTACTTTGCTTGTCGTCGGGAGGAACGCATCGTTCGTCGCCCCACCAGATATGCGTGCGCGACCAGTCGATCAGGTCGCGATACGGCGCTTCAGCCAGCATCTCATAGACCGGGCGCGGCGTCGAGCCTCCGGATAGCGCCAGCGAAAATCGCCCTCGTTCAGCGATAGCGTTTTGTGCGATAGTTACGATGTAATCTACGGTTCCACGGGTAAGTTCAGCATCAGCGAACACCTGTATCGTCGTCATGGTCGACCCTTCGATGTTTATCGTGCCGCACCGCCCGATACACGCAGCAGCGCCACACGGTAAACAAGATTCCGAATCTATACCATAGCCACATTCGTGCCACTCACAAGTGGTTCAGCGTCTTGCAAGCGGTATCATCGACACACGGTGCCTGTGTCGCCGCTTGCTGAATGCAACGAGGCGACATACCTGTCATCGTCCAGGTATGTTGTGCTGCTCACGTTCCGGTGCCCTGTCCTCGATTGTCGTCGGCCCGTAGATTCATCGGCATCGCCATGGGACGTATGCCGGTCGCATTTCGGATTGCGTTGGCGAGCGCAGGAGCGATGCCGACGATAGGTGTTTCTCCCGCCCCCACCGATGGTAGATCCTTGCGATCGAGCAGCACGAGATCGATGGGTGGTATGTCGGCGAAACGCGGCACGCGGTAGGCGCTGAAACGTGGGTTGAGGATGCGTGCCGTCGACATACTCGATGGCTTCATAGAGTGCGCCACCGATGCCTTGCACGATAGCGCCCTCGACCTGGTTCCGCAATCCATCAGGATTAACGATCGCGCCACATTCGTAGGCTTGCACCACGCGCACGATGCGGATGGCGTAGGTGTCAGGATCGACGGCAACTTCGGCGCAGGTCGCGAGAACGCTCCCCTTTTCCGTGCCACAGGCAATGCCGTAGCCATGATGCGTGGCAGGTGTGGACGTGTGCCAGCCGAATCGTTCAGCGGCAGCGTGGAGCACGGCGCGGATACGTTCGTCCCGCAGGTTTTGCATACGAAACGCGAACGGATCGCGTCCCACCGCCACGGCCAGGTCGTCCATCGCCGATTCACGCGCCCAGTGATTCGCGGTCGCCGCCAGCGCCCGATACGACCCCTGACGCATGGGCGACACGCTTGGCTGGAAGGCAATACGCTGGTGCGCCACCTCATAGGGTGTTCTGGCACCGACGCCGCCGCTATTGACGTTGCGATAGTCCCAGAACGCGAGGGTGCCATCGGCTTGAACGCCTGCTCGCACGTCAATCGAGCCACCGGGCCTCAGATATGCCCAGGTGAACTCCTCCTCGCGGGTCCAGACCAGTCGCACCGGACACCCTGCCGCACGTGCCAGCCGCGCCGCTTCGACGGCTGCTTCGCCCGTATGTTTGCCGCCATAGGCGGAGCCAGTGTCGGGAACGATCACGCGCACGTTTTCCGCCGGTATTTCAAAGGCGGCAACCAGTTCATCGCGCACGCCGAATGGTCGTTGCGTGCCGGTCCAGACAGTCAGACGTTCACCGTTCCATTCCGCGACAGCGGCACGCGGCTCCAGGGGGGCATGTGCGATGTATGCCACGTTATAGGTTTGTTCGACGACGGCGACAGCAGACGCACGGCCCTGTTCGAGCGAACCCGCAACGAATGGCAGGTCAGAGGGTCGTCCGGTTGGATCGGGTGGTGCCGGATGTTCGAGCAAATACGTGTAGATGTCGTCGATGGCGGGATAGTCGGGGATATGCCACGTCGCGTCGAGCGCCGCCAACGCTTCCAGCGCGCGGCGGCGTGTCGGCGCGACGATACCGATGATATGCTCGTCGTGGACGACGGTCACTCCTGGGCGTGGCGGCGGCGGAGGCGTCCAAGCGTTCGAGTGTCGCGCCGAAGCAGGGCGGGCGTAGCACGACCCCTGTCTGCATGCCCGGGCGGGTGTGATCGGGCGTATAGCGCCTGCGCCCCGTCACGATGTCGCGTCCGCCCGTGCGTGGCACGGAGGTTCCGGCGACCGTCCAGGTCGTGGGCGGTCGCACTGGTGCATCCTCATCGTATTCTTGCGACAGTCGCCGCCCTTCGGTCAGGTCGCCATAGGAAAACGAGCGTCCGGTGAGTGCATGGACGATCCTGCCGTCCACTGCATCGAGCGTGTCACGCGCAACGCCCAGGCGTGCCGCGGCGAGATCGATTAACAGTTCACGTGCCGAGGCCGCTACCTGATGGAGCACTGGTGCCATATATGTGGTCGTGCGGCTGCCGAAGGTTCCGGCATCGTAGGGCGTCAGCGCCGTGTCCCCCAGCACAACCCGGACAGCCGCGACAGGCATGCGTAATTCCTCGGCGACGGCCTGTGCCAGCGATGCGCGGATGCTCTGCCCGACCTCGGCTTTGCCGCTCCACACGATGACTGTATTGTCGCGCTCGATATGCAGCCAATCGCCAATTGCTAGCGGCTCGTTTTCACCCGCAGCCGGACCACGCGTGCTGCCCGATTCCTCGGGTGCCGCACGGTTGTTGTCGTGCAACGCATCACTCATGCTCGTCGTCCTTCCCTGGCGAGTTGCTCGGCGGCCTGTCTGATCGCCCGCACGATTCGTCCGTAGGTGCCACAGCGGCAGAGGTTGCCCTGCATTCCCTCCACGATCTGGGCGTCGCTGGGCTGGGGCACGCGCCGCAATAGCGCCAGCGCTGACATAATCATCCCGGGCGTGCAATAGCCACACTGCATGGCGTCATGGTCAAGAAACGCCTGTTGGAGCGGGTGTAACGCTCCGTTGCATTCCAGCCCTTCGATCGTTGTGATAGAACCGAAGCCAACGTCTCCAGCAGGGGTGACGCATGACCTGATTGCCTGGTCGTCCAGCATGACGGTACACGCGCCACACTCGCCCTCGCCACACCCGATCTTCGCCCCAGTCAACCCCAGGTCATCGCGTAATACATAGAGCAACGGTTGGTCGTCCGCCGCATCGACAGACAACGGTCTGCCGTTCACGGTTAGCTCGGTCACGACGCCCATATGCTTCCTCCTTCACTTCGTGTTGTATTATGCCTTCTTGCGGCAAACTGAACGCGATTGTAACCAAGCGTTAACGGATATGTTGTAGTTTAGGTGGAGCGACCCTCCATCATGATGTTAGTATAGGGGTCGAGTTCTTGTTGCAATCGAAAGGAGCAAATGGTGTCCAGTTCAACGTCGATCCTCAGCCCAAGCGAACTCGGTTGGCTTCATGCCGATCAGATCGCCCCTCCTAAGACGTTCAATGATTGGTCGACGACCACGTTGTTAACCGGCGGACAGGTTTCTATGAAGCAACTCGCGCAAACGCTAATCATAACGGCGCTGCTGGCGAACGAGGAAAGCGGTGCGTTGCGCTTAGAAATCCGCCCAAAAAAGACCTGGTTTGGACTTCGTACCGTTCAAACCCTGTACGCCGATGCGGTTGGTACTGTCGTCCTGGCCCGCTCACTCGCTGGAATCTCGCACGCTTGAAGTAGCGCAACGCCTGGGTGTTAACGGGAAAAATGAGGTTTCAGCGGTCGTGCGCGAGTTATTCTCAGGCGATGTCCCAAACCCCTGGGGTGGCATCTTGGAATTGATCGGCAACGCCTTGCAGGTACGTCAATTGATCGGGTCAGAACAGGTCAAACGCCTCAAAGTGTTTACGACATCCGTTTGGACGCTGCCAGAATCGACCCGCGATCTGGCCACATCTCAGGGCGCAACCGATGTCACGTCCTTGATCGAAAAAGCACGAAGCCGCGCTGACGTGTGGAAATTGCTCAATGATCAGGTCCAGAGTGGATTGAAAAGTCGTGTGGAAAAAACCGATGATGATCGTGATTACAACGACAATGATTGACGTTGTGTTACCCCAGGTTACCCGTCCGGCGGCCCCAATCATACAATAAAGGGATCACTATGCGTCGTGCTAGAGCCGCAATCGGAATGGCGTTTGTTTTCGTCCTTGTCGCGGCGATGCCGGTGTCAGCCGCAGCAAAACGTTGCTATACCAGCACTCGCGCCGCTCCGGTCGATGCGCCAACAATTCGTCGCCGTCCACAACGGTACGCCGCTGTTTGTCTGCCAGGAAGAGTGGGCTTCGTTTAACCGAGGGCATGTCGTCTGTGAAGAACTCGTGTCGGCGACGATCCCGGAATTTTCGGGGCTCGAACTTCAGGCCGGCGATGTGTATGAGTATGTGCTGTATGACGATACGATGTTCGTGCGCTATAACGCTCAAACGACATGGACCAGCGACATTAATCCGAGTTTCGACCCGAGCGCGACGCTAAACGATCTGTTCGTACCCGGCTTTCCTGCCACGCTGTCTGAGATCGACCAGATGGACCTTGACGGTATTCCCGTCACACAGTACCAGTTCTGGTCGTCCAATGCGGCCTTCAACCGATCAAAAGGTGGGCAGGCGGTGTACGATCTGTTTATTGATGGCGAGCCCCACGTCCGCAAAAGTCAGCTTAGTTATCGCGGCAGATTGAGCCTGGGCGATGGCGAACTGGCGACGATCAACACGTTCGACGAATTCAACACCGACATTGACGTAGGACCGCCACCGCGCCGCGTGGTACGCGCCACCAGCACCGAGCCACACGTATTGTTCAGCCGCGCCATCGCGCCATTCATGCGAACGCTGGTCCAACAGTAAGCAACACGCGCGTTCATCACACGCACAATCAAGCATGCGGCGTGCGATATGATGAACGCCCGACACCACCGTACCCTCCCAGGTACATTTCATTGTGGCTCACCGCATGTATACTTCCCTGCTAGCTATTCGTATGAGCGTTCAGGTGTTTCCTTGCGACATGATCGTGTGGCAGTAGGTGTCGCAGTCGCCGCGTATAGTGGGACGATGGCTTGATGTCATGTGACAACGTGAGCAAGGAGAACGCATTATGACTGTTGAGAGTGTTGCCCATCCACCCATCGCTACATATGAGGAATGGCTCGCCGCCAGGAAAGAATTGTTGACCAGGGAGAAGGAAGTCACACGGGCGCGTGACGCGGTGGCTGCCGCCCGTCGTCGCTTACCTATGGTCAAAATCGACAAGAACTATGTATTCACCGGACCCGATGGGCAGGTCAGTCTACTCGACCTTTTTGAAGGTCGCCGCCAGTTGATCGTCTACCACTTCATGTTCGATCCCCGTTGGGACGCAGGGTGTGGAGGCTGCACGGGCTATGTGAATGCCATCGGCGATCTCAGCGCCCTGCCTAAAAATGACACGTCGTTTGTGCTCGTTTCGCGTGCGCCGCTAGCTAAACTTGAAGCATATAAGGCCAGTAAAGGTTGGACCTTACCGTGGTATTCATCCTATGGCACCGACTTCAACTACGATTTCCATGTGACGCTCGACCCATCTGTTGCTCCGATCCTGCACAACTACCGTAGTGCGGAAGAACTCGAAAAGATGGGTACGCCGATCTCGGCGGACGATGGACCGTCAGAAACACCGGGGACGAGTGTTTTCTTCCGCATCGACGACGATATCTACCATACCTATTCCACCTTCGCCCGTGGTGGCGAATGGCTGGTCGATTCTTCGAGCCTGCTTGATATTACGCCCTATGGGCGTCAGGAGGATTGGGAGGACTCGCCGAGCGGTTGGCCCCAGCACCCGACCTACGGGTAAGCGGTCACGATACGGGTGTTCCGAATCCATCAATGCCTCACAAACGCTCCCCTCATGGTGGAGCGTTTGTTGTGTTCACGACCGCAACATGAACATACCACTAAGCTTGACAAGTCCATAGTGAGCCTTTTATGCTTGCGCCGCTGAATGCGAGCGTAATGGAGCGCACGCATTACTGGAGTGTTCCATGCAACTACGTCCCGACGAAAAGTCCGACCAACGATTGTCTGATGCTACTCTGGCATACGCACTTCGCACGTTGCGCGATGTCGGCTATGTCGTCATCGAGGGCGTCTACGACGCTGCGTACATCGATACGCTACGTGGCGCATATGACGAGTTGTTGGAGCGTTTCATTGCCGAACGGGGTGGTATCGAGAATTTGAGCGCTAAGAAGCGAACCTTTGGTC
>CAWAJS010000004.1:0-11590 GCA_963782315.1 uncultured Chloroflexia bacterium | reverse complement strand
TAGCGTAGTTGTTCTTCGGACGCTTCTGCGTACATGATCTCATCGATGCCAGGGGCGATACTCGCACAATGGGATGCCCTCCCGCTTTGATGGCGGCGCGATACGCTTCTCGGATCAGTGGCGCACCCGCTGGTGTTCCCTGGATCAGCACGGTTTCTCCGGGCTGGACTGCGAGCGAGTAATTGATGAGTACATCGCCCATTTTGGCGACACGGGGATCGATCACGCTATCCTCCTTGCATAATTGATGAGATGATTGGCAGCACGTCGTCGCGGGGCATGCTCCCATATTGTGCTATAGACAGTGCTGTGCCTCGAACACGCCCTCTGATAACCCAGCGCCAGAAATATCGGGCGTACGGAACGCCTGGCACGACGATCCAACAATACACCCGCACCTCTAATGCCACCATCCCGCGCCGGGTTCAACGCCTATGATACGCCCGTATCCAATACGCTTTTGACAACCCGCGCAACGCTCGACACAATACCTGCAAAATAGGATGGTGGTGTATGTTTGGTGATATACGTTCGATCGATGATCCCGCCACGCTTGACCGAGCGCTCAATGTACTGCGAAGTGGTAATGTGCTGGCCTTTCCCACGGATACGGTCTATGGGGTCGGGGCGGCGGGGTTGGACGGCGCGGCGGTAGCGCAATTATTTATAGTCAAAGAGCGCCCACAGCAACAGGCGATTCCGTTGCTGCTGGCTGATCCCGAAGACCTGTCCACGGTCTGCCCCTCGATCCCGCCGCTGGCGCTGGCGATTGGGCGGCGCTACTGGCCTGGTGCGTTGACCCTGATCGTTCCGGCCGCGGCGCATCTTCCGGCCTCGCTGCTGGCGGGCGGCGCGACCGTCGCCGTGCGCGTTCCCGATCACGACTGGCTACGCCAGTTAATTCGCCTGCTCGGACAACCACTCGCCGCCACCAGCGCCAACCTGCATGGTGGGGCGAATCCACGCACCGCTACCGATGTCGCCGCGCAGATCGGCGCACGGTTACCCCTGATCCTGGATGGTGGTCCCACGGCGGGCGATGTTCCGTCTACTATCGTGGACGTTACTACGTCCACGCCGCGCATTCTGCGGCAAGGGGCATTACAGATCGACGAAACGTGGACTTAAAACGGATCGGGCTATAGCAAACATCAACATGTTGGTATCATACGGACCGGAGCACGAGCAACGCAGAAGGGCGCGAGTAGCTCAAGGGGCTAGAGCACCAGTGCAAGCTAGCGATGGGAAGGTTCAACACCCCCGCGTCCGCGCCGTGTTGCTTGTTCTCCGCTTCCAACGCTGCCTTGAACATGAGCACAGATGACCGACCACAGACCATCGCAGACGACGCGCTTCCCACAACTATACGGCAATCCCGCGCATGGACAGACAAAATGTCGTTGGTCATTGGCCGTTCGTCGTTGGTCGTTCGTCGTTTACAATAGCCCCTATACATTCCCTGATGGGCGCTCGCATACAGGAAGGTTACGGCCTTGGCTATAGATGAATATGAATTTCGGCGTGTCTTGGGTCATTTCGCGTCCGGTGTGACCGTTGTGACGACAGTGCTGCACGATGTGTACTTTGGCCTGACGGTCAGTTCGTTTACGTCGCTGTCCCTCGATCCGCAACTTATCATGATTTCCGTCGATAGGCGATTGGGCAGCCACGCCGCGATCCATGAGGCCGGACTGTTTGCCGTGAACATTCTTGCCGAAGACGGCGAACGCTTGTCGCGCCATTTCGCCAGCCGCGAGGCCGACAAGTTCAAAGGCATCGCCTACCATTTCGGACAAACCGGCGCTCCACTGCTTGACGATGCCCTGGCGACGCTTGAATGTCGTGTCGTACAGGAAGCCGTTGGCGGCGATCATACGGTCTTTATGGGCGAGGTCGTAGGGACGAGCGTCAGCGAAGGCAAACCCCTGGTGTACTTCCGTAGCGGCTACCATCAACTTGCTTGAAGGACGGGACATGTACACAAGCAGGAGTGACGCTTATATGGCGTCACTCCTGCTTGTGGCATCATTAGGCTCCAGGCTTACGGTGCTAACCGTGCCAGTTTGACCGCTAAGCCCGTGTAGGTTTCAGGACGGAGCGCGTGCAGTTCCGCTTTCACGTCATCACTGACTTCAAGACCGTCAATAAACGTTTCGATGTCCGCCATCGTCGGCGTCGTGCCGCGCGTCAGGCGCTTCAGGGCTTCGTAGGGCTCAGGGTAGTTTTCACGGCGCAGGATCGTTTGGATCGCCTCAGCCAGCACCGCCGGATGCTCGACGAGTTCGGCATGGAGAAGCGCATCATCCACCCGCAGCTTGCCTAACCCCTTCATAGTACGGCGATAAGCCAGCAGGCTATACCCGAAGGCCACACCCATATTGCGAAGCACAGTCGAATCCGACAGGTCGCGCTGCAAGCGCGAGATCGGTAGTTTGCGGCTGAAGGCTTCGAGCAACGCCCCTGCAAGCACCAGATTGCCTTCGCTATTCTCAAAGTCGATCGGATTCACCTTATGGGGCATCGTCGAAGAGCCGACCTCAGTCGCCACGGCAGCCTGAACGAAGTAGCCATCGCTGATGTAGCGCCATACGTCCTGGTCAAGATCGATCAGGATCGTGTTGGCGCGGCGGAGCGCGTCACACAGTTCCGCGATGTAGTCATGCGGCTCGATCTGGGTGGACAGCATAGTGGTGTCGAGTTGCAGCGAGCCGACGAAGGCGCGGCTGAATGTCAGCCAATCGACCTCAGGCAACGCCGCATATTGCGCGGCATAGGTGCCGGTCGCACCATTAAGCTTGCCCAACAACGGCACCTTTTGCAGCGTGTCGATGGCGCGGTGCAACCGGTGGACAAACACATTCATCTCCTTGCCCAGCGTCGTCGGTGTCGCCGCCTGTCCATGAGTGCGCGACAACATCGGGGTTTCGGCGTAGCGCAGCGCGAAGGCGCGTAGGTCAGCCTCGATGTCACGTAGTGCCGGAACCAACACCTCATCACGCGCGCCGCGCAGCAGCAAAGCATGGGATATATTATTCACATCCTCCGAGGTGAGCCCCCAATGGATCGCTTCGAGCCATGCTTCCATGCCGTACTCGGTAAGTTTGCCGCGTAGCCAATACTCGACGGCTTTAACGTCATGGTTAACCTTGCGATCCCAGGAGGCTACCTCCTCCGCCGATTGCGGGTTCCATTGCCGGTACAGGTTACGTAACATGCCCTGCTGTTGTGGGCTCATCGCAGGAACGAACTCAACACCGGTGGCGCGTGCCAGGAAAATCAGATATTCAATTTCAACCTGCACACGCGCTCGATACAAGGCGGCTTCCGAGCAATGGGCAACCAACGGTGTCATCTCGGCGCGATATCTGCCATCCAGCGGCGATAAGGCTTCTAGTGCGGAAATCGTCATAACGTCCTGAACTCCAATCCTTCGATCGATTATAGATTTTTTGCGATCAACAGCGTTTATTAGGCATCCAAGTTGTACCACATTTCAAATTGTAATGTTGACATAATTTTATTATCAGTACCCGTATTGCGTATGGTACAGAGAATGCCGTATAATTCTGGAACAACCTTGTAGAACGTAAGGAAGAATGCAGTATCAAGCGCCCTTGTTGGCTCCATCAACGGATACATGCTCATTCGAAAGTACGAGGATTGTGAACGTGTTTGCAATATTCTGCGGTCTTCATTTGGGCAGAAAGGGAAGGATGTTCCGTGAGTAAATCCGGCGTCGTACTGGTCCACGCCCACCCGTTGTTTCGCCAGGGACTACGGTATCATCTTGCTGGTCATCCCGAATTTCGTATTACGGGCGAAGCCGGTAATGGTCAGCAGGCAATTCAACTCGTCGATTACACCAACCCTGATATCGTTCTGATCGAAATGGATCTGCCCGGTATTAACGGCTTGGAAGTCGCGCATGCCATTAAACGCACACATCCCAACATCGGCATTATCCTGCTGAGCGCCGACACCGAGCCAGTAGCGATGATCAAGGCGTTGCGAGCTGGTATCGCCGCCTTTATACCGCGTAACGTACCCTGGGAAGACCTGCTCAAAGTGCTCCAGGAAGTGCGGCGTGGCGATTACCCGATCAACGAAGTCGTGCTGAGTGAACCTCAGATCGCTTCACTGGTTTTGACCGAGTTCCGCAACCTTACCGCCGAGGAGGATGTAGAGAATATCTACTCGCCGCTGTCGCCCCGCGAGATCGAAGTGTTGGAACTTGTCGCCGCCGGACGCACCAACAAGGAAATTGCTGTCAAGTTGGCGATCAGCAACCAGACCGTCAAAAACCATATCTCGTCGATCCTGCGAAAACTTGCGGTCAACGACCGTACCCAGGCAGTCGTCTATGCGATGCGGCGCGGCTGGATCAAAGTGGTCCAGACCGGCGCGTTCGGCTAAGTACATTCTCCGCATGACCCAGAAAGCGATTACGTAGTGACGCTCAAGGTCATTTTACTGGCTGTAGTATGGCTCCTGCTGGGGTGTTCCCTTGATATGCCTCCGGCAGGGGTGCCGCTAGCGCAAAGTACCAGCAGCACCCCCGCCAACCCCACGGTCGCGGCGTCAACAATGCCGTCTGCATCAATAGCGGTCGAGCCAGACCCCACCATCGCACCCACCGTGCAACCAACGATGCCCCCGAGTCAACGCTAACCACGACCGAGGCTCCTGAGACACTCCGTGATACCCCAACACCGAGCGTCGTGCCTGAAATCGCCAACATGGGCTTTTGCAATACGCCGTTTGGTCCCGACGATGACGAACGCTTTTCTACGCGTCTTGAATCGATGGTCGCCGAACGCCTCGATCAGATTGATCGGCTGACACTCACATTCTCCGACACAAGCGGTTCGCTCCATGGATTGGCGGCCTGTATCGAAGCACAGCGCTGGAACGACCTGGCAGGACCAGATGGTCAACCCGCTCCTGGCACGACCGTCCTAGCGCTCGATCTCGACGATTGGGCACACGATGAGGCATGGCACGCATCGCCGCTGGGTGAAAGTATCGTCATCACCGGAGCAGATTCGTTCGAGCGCGTCAGTTTCGTCGCCGACCCGCGCAGTTCGCGGGGAACGCTCGTCGGTATTGGACTGCGTCGTACCCTGGCTTTTCGCGTCGTTGCGGAAGAACGGCCGTCGCGGATCATTGTCGAGGTCGATCGGATGCCGCGCCTCGACGCCATCAGCGACCCTCTGGGTCGGGCGGCAGGACGTGTCGACCTGCCGGACGCGCCGATCTTTTTCATCCAGAACTATGATGTATGGCGTTTCGCAGCAGGTCGTGCGCGACCGGTGACCACGACGACCGAACTTGAAACTGCGCTGGCAGTTTCCCCTGATGGAGGAACGCTGGCAGTGTGTCGTGCGCCCGCCGATGCTGAGCCGGGGGCGCTGCCATACGGCGTTCGTGCCAGTTTATGGGTCATGGACCCCGACGGTGGCGACCAGCGTCAGTTAGCGGATACGGGGGGTTGTGCCGATCTACGCTTCGCACCGAGCGGCAGAACCGTCTCGTTTACGTCAAACACCGCCGCGCCAGCCATGCATCTTGCGGTATGGACGGCCTCGATTGTTGTTGGTGAGCCACAGGCCGCAACCACAACCGACGACGAATGGAGTCGCTCGAACGCCCAATGGCTGCCCGACAGCAGGTTGGTGTATCACGGCACCAACGACGCCGGAGCAAGCGTGCTGTTCATACAGGACGACGACGGCAGCGAACGCGAAGTGTCGGCACAACTTCTTACCGGCTCGCGCTATGCTGGCATCGGCGATGTGGTGGTTGGGGATACCCTCCTTGCGGTGGAAGCGTTGCGCAGGGATCGAGCAGGAGCCGACCTTGTATTGCTGCGCTTCGACGGAACGGAAGTCGCCGTCGAACAGCGAGGCTTCTGGCAGCGCCCGCTCGTTTTTCAGAATGGCGAACTACTGTATCTCATTACCGCTTGCCCGTCCGAAGTCGTGCAGAATTACACGTTGCTTCGGCGTGCCGCCGACGGCACACTGGACGAACTCCTTAGTGGAAAAACGCTCGCGGGGATTGGCGAGGTCGCAGTGTTGGGCGACCAGTTGATCGTGGCGCGTAGCACAGCACCACGCCCTGGCTTACGTGGGCCCCAGACGTCGCCAAGTGATCTTTCGCGCACCTCACTATGGGAACTGGATGACAACGGCACAATCCGACGTGAAGTCTATCGCTCACCCGTGCCGGTGCGTAATCTGAGTGTTCCACAACCATCTACCCCGTAACATGACGCGGCATTATCCTTTTCGAGTCGTCCGTACTCGTTTCCAGGCGTGATAGACGAATGCGAATAACGCTGCGGCTTGCAGCACAGCGGCAAAGATGAACATCGCTTTCGGGGATACGCCCCATAGCACGAGCGGACAACAAGAGGGCAGCAGCATCGACGCCGATGTTGAGCGCAAAAAAGCTGAACTATGCCGCACCATTCCGCCCGCGTGTCCCACTTCCGTCAAGGCGAGGGAATACCCAGTAGGCTACGCCTAACGTCAGTTGCAGGAGCCATCCAACCATGAGAAGTTGGATATGGGCAGGCAGCAGCAACCAGATCCAATCGAGGATGCCAGGCATGCCTTTGGCACTCATGAGCAATCCACCAAACAATCCACCAACGCCAAGATGCGCCAGCGCTCCTCGAATGAACCAGCAACTCAGACGAGGCATCCCGTCAGGCTATTCCGAGTGATCGTTTGCTACGGACACGTCGAAAGATGAGCGCGATGAACAACCATATCGCGCCGACCTGGGCGACCGCCGAGCAGACCAGAGCGACAGACAGAGCATGCCAGGTTGGTATCAGCTGAACGGTTCTGCCAATAACCGTACAATCAGCCCTGCATTAAGCAAGCCGTAGCAGGTCCACAGTTGCCAATGCGGTCCTTGGGGTTTCTCTTTGGACCACGGCGGGAACATCCAGAGCGCGCTAAGCACCATGCCTGTAAGCGCATGGAGTAGCGTGGTTTTGATCATGAATCATGTTATGGTTGGCATATGCGTACTCGCCGAAGCTATGCGCGCCGCAAGCGTAGCAGATCGGCGATCAGTAGCACAAATATAAGCGCTGCCGCAAACTCAATCATGCCACCACTGACGAGCAGTAGGCGTGCTCCGGTAGCGCTTATCGCCTGAGCAAACCAACCCAGGCTCGCCAGAAGAACACCGAGGATCGCGAGCCATGATTGTAGCTCCGCCAGCCCTTGCGAACGCAACGGGTTGCCGGTGAAGCGCGGAAGCATATGGTAGCCCATGCCATAGATCAGGAGCGTGGTCCATCCCCATACGTTCAATTCCGCATGCAACATCCGGAACTCGCCGCCAAACGCACGGTTAAAGGCAAAGGTGACACCGAGAGCGATCCCACAGAGCAGGCAGAAAAACGCCGCACGAATACAGCGTATGGTCAGGCTACTCATGATGGTCGCCCCTTCAGCCTCAGGCGGATTGGGAGCAGTCCTGACTGTATGGCAATGAGTGTCGGCCAGATGGTCCACGCGAAAAGCGCGAGCGATCCTGCCATGAGCGTAGCACCAATGACGAACAGTCGCGGCCAACCAAATCCAAGCGCAGGAATTAAGATCAGGAGTGCCAGCAGATGCGTCCATACCTGGGCTCGCGCCCAGCCTGCTCCACGCGTGGCGCGTCCGCTGAATCGTGGCAACACATGCATCGCAACACCGGTAACCATCAACATGATCCAACCAAGCGTGGCAAGATGTTCAGCAACCAGAATCCACGTCGCACTCAAGCCGCTCGTATACGCGCCCAACAGCAATAGCAAGGCAAACGGATATGCCAACCCCGCAACGCGGGTTGCATTCGAGGCGATGCGATCGACGTCGCGTTGGCCTACAATCGCCGATGGATGCCCGCCCCCTGCTTCACACCTTGTGTAAAAAGAAGCAACATGTTAGCGACGAAGAGGAGCGCGGCAACACATTCCACTATCAACCCCACGACTACCAAAGTATTCTGGGAAGTGATCAGGCCTGCCGTCATCAACCCAAGGCCCAGGCTAAATGCAACACAGTCATTCTGCGTTAAGCGTGGATAGGGAAAACGGCGCCCAGAAAAGACTGGAAGTGTGTGATAGTTCACGCCAAATATCATCGCCGAGATCCAGCCAAAGAGCGTGAGGTGGACCAGGGCGGTCCACATGCCAACGAATCCCACTGTTATCAGCAGGTGCAGGAGGGCGGCTACACTCAGAGCGACCAATCCAACCGCGAGAAAAGCACGGGTCGTATTATTCATGCCCTTTCTTCAGTTCATCGTGCAAGGCACGCAGTACCACTGTGACATCAAGGCCATGATGGTCCGCCGCCACGTCAAGCGGCAAAGCACCACCGCAGCAGGTATCAAGACCAAAGGCTTTCAACACAGGCAATGTGCCCGGATAGCGAGCGACGATTGTATTAAGTGTTTCTGATGAATCGAATAAGGTTGTTTCTATCTGCGTGGCACCTGTCATAACCTACCCTCCTGATATCCGCACCGAAAAGGTGTTGATCTTCACCATACCCGCACAGCTGGTGGCGCGCTATGACTTTTGTCACATCACGTAACCCTGTTTCACAGCGCTTGAGTTTCCACAAACTGACAGTGAGGCGCAAGATGATCTGCGCCATCGCACTCTGTTATGCTTCGGCCCGCTCGCGAAGGCCAGCATAATCCAGAATACGGATGGTTCCTCGCTCGATCTCGATGAGTTCGGCAAGCTCAAATGATTTCATGCCTCGCCCGACCATTTCACGGACGGTACCAAGATGCGCTGCCATCTCGGCCTGGGTCATCGGCGTATGTACCGCTCCTGGCTCGGCTGCCTCATCCTGCTGCAGGAGCAACTTAGCCAGCCGCCCGTGGACCGTGTTCAACGCCAGATCTTCGACCAGGCCGACCAGATGACGTAAACGTGAAGCAAGTTCCTTAAGTACCGCCTCAGTCACGTCGGGATAGCGCTCCATCAGTCCACGAAGGTCATCCCGGTGAAGCACCATCAGCGTCGTGGGCATAAGTGCTTCGGTCGTTGCCGGACAGGTGCCATAGTCAAAAATCGGCACAGTGTTGAAGTGGTCTCCTGTTTCAGCAGTATACATAATCTGCTCACGGCCTTCGGATGAATAGCGACTGATCTTGACGCGCCCGGCGATGACAATATACATCGCATCCGCGGGCGAACCTTCCAGCGTAATCAGTTGTCCGCGATCGATATGCCTTTCTACGGCGATCGTGCTCATCGCTGCCAGGGCCTCGTCGCTCAGATTGGCAGCGAACCCAACCTTGCGTAGCTCCTCATATTGCGTTCTCGTTATATGTCGTGCCAAAATCTTCCTCCACGCCAGCCGGCATTGTTGACAAACGTACACAGTGGAACTTCCACGGCATAGGTGAGCGTGAACGTTTCACCACTTTCAGGGAGTATGCGATATTTATCACATACTCCCCTAATTTCACGGGGATATACTGAATTCATACCAGATAAGGACGGAAAAAGGTATGAATACATATGAAAAACCTGACCTCCACCCCTGGTCGCTGTAGGAGTGGTGAGCGAGTTCACCGATATCACTCGACCAAAACCGGGCCTTCAGCGATGTATTGGGAATCTTCCAACACGCTAAACGCTATCGAGCGCTCATCCACAATTAGCTCCACTTTCTCACAATAAAAATAGCGTCGAGCCGATTCATTGGCAATGGCTGCGATACCAACACAAATGATAAAGGATAAGACAATGAAACGTCATAACTGGAAAGTAGTGTTAAGCCTGGTAAGCATGATCATCATTTTATTGAGCGCGTGTGGCGAACCGACAATGACACGGGGGCAGCAGATAATCGCTATTACGCCGACAAGCGCCAATACACAGGCTTCCAGCACGACACATCAGTCCATAGTCACTGGCGAGGTATTGGGCAACCTTGAGATTCATGGCGTCGAAATGGCCTTCAAGCCTTCCACACTTGAAGTGGAAAAGGCCGGTCGCTATACCATTACATTGATCAATGATGGTGTCCTCACTCATGACATCACGTTTCCTGATGGCACTAAGGTCACGGTCGATGCGGGTAAGCAGGGCAGCGTCGACATCATGGTTCCAGCCAGCGGACTGAAGTTCATCTGCTCCATCGCCGGTCATGAACAGGCAGGTATGAAAGGCGAGATCAAGGTTGTCGGTGCTCAGGCTGATGCCAAGCCAGTTGCGACACAAGCACACACACCTACGCATGGGGACGAAGCCACTGCTACTACGACCGACGTAGTAGCCGATCCGGCAGCTCCCAAATATAAACTGTACGACCCTACGGCACCGGCATTGCTGGACGGCGACGTCCATGAATCGAACTGGTCATGCAGGAGAAACTGATGACCGTAGCCGACGGCATTGTACAGAAGGTCTGGACCTTTGGCGATACAGTTCCTGGCCCAGTTATCCGCGTCAAGGTCGGCGACACGGTGCGTATTCATCTGAAAAATGCGCCTACTTCCGAAGCGCCGCATTCGATCGATTTTCATTCGAGTGAAACAGCCATGAACGTCAATATGCGTTCGATCAACCCTGGCGAGGATTTGATCTACGAATGGAAGGCAAATTATGCCGGCGTGTGGATGTACCATTGCGGCACCCCCCCGACACTCCACCATATTGCCAATGGAATGTATGGCATGGTCATCGTCGAATCTAAAGAAGGATTGACGAAAGTCGATCAGGAATTTGCCTTCGTGCAGAGCGAATGGTATCTCGGACCACAGGGTGGCCTGACCAGCCTGGAGAAAGTTTTGGCTGCGGCACCTGCTCCCGATTATGTCGTATTCAATGGCGTCGCCAACCAGTACAAGGATAATCCAATCAACATTGAAACGGGCAAGCGCGTGCGAATGTTTTTCCTCGACGCTGGCCCAAGCATCGATAGTTCAGTTCATGCTGTTGGCACCATCTTTGACACGGTTATCAAAGAAGGAATCCAACTCACGCGGAACAATCCCGGAAATTTCGGTTCACAGGCGGTAGACTTATCTCCGGCACAGGGCGCGATTATCGAGTTTCAGACCGCTGAAGATGGACACTACGCCCTGGTCACGCACGCTTTCAATTTCGTCAGTCGTGGCGCTCTTGGATTATTCGAATCTGGCGACGGAGATCCCACAAATTAATCGGCATCATTCTGACAACACTACAGTAAACGATTCCAGGCTGCCCATGGTGGGCAGCCTTGAATCGTTCTGCGCCCCTCCGAGCAAAGCTACCCTATTGCTGCTGGAGCAACACCATCTGGATTGGCGAATCTCCATCAAGTTCGACGTTCAGGGTCAGTTGCTGCGCCGCCTGGATCGGCAGCGTCAGCTCAAGCGGCGCGCGCTGTGCAGGTTGGAGCGTTGTCGCGGCATCGCCTTGCGCCGTGTAGGTCGTGCCGGTTCCGTCCGTAAACTGGAACGCATTCAACGACACAGGCAAAGGTTGGGAACCGATGTTGCTGATCGAGCCGCTGATCTTCAAGCCTGCCTCGACCTGCTGGATGCCGGTGATCTCGACACGTAAACGCTGGTTCTG
>CAWAJS010000003.1:0-55601 GCA_963782315.1 uncultured Chloroflexia bacterium | reverse complement strand
CCACGCTGCTCTGACATTGACCTACTTCGTATCTTGACATTGTGAATTATTCCACTATACTGCAATCCTATTCCAAGTGACCCCGCCACGACAGTGCTACCAGAACCCAACGTCGGGTCTTTGTGTTCGAACGACCGTCGGACGTTGGTCCCCATGCATCTGTGAGGTGTGAGCATGCTGCGAGTACTACAATTTCCTGCCATTTATCCCGCCGGGGGTGATGGATCGACCGTGATCACGTTTGAAACAATGGCTATACCACCCATCCATGGGCAGGTGACAGCAGTTGTTGGTTGGGTGTACGATGGCGACGACCTGGTGATCGTGCGCGATATGGAGCGCGGCTGGGAACTTCCCGGCGGCGAACGCCGCGCCGGAGAAACCTTCAGTCAAACGCTCGCCCGCACCGCCTGGGAAGACGCTGGAGTGCTACTCGGCAGGACACGGATGATCGGCGCGTTCCGCACCACGAACCTCGACGGTGAAGGCGTACCAACCTACACCGTCGTACTGCTGGCACAAACCCGCGAAGCGGTGCCGTTCGGCGATGCGTTCGAGGCCAGGGAGCGTGCCTTCGTCGCGCCTGCGATTCTCGCGCAGATGTTCGATGTGTGGAACCCGCTCATGAACGAGGCGCTGGCTTTCGCCGAGGCGATTCAACATCCCACACCCGTCGAGAGTTTCGTGTTCGAGGATGCAGCGGTCGCGTAACAGCGATCTTCATAGCATAAACTGACGACCCAATGCAGACGGAATCACACGTGCTGATTCCGTCTTGTTGTATCTACCGTGGGTTCGCATGAGCGCCCACTTCCCCACACCTCGTCGGCATACGGCTTGCTCGATACATCGGACAATGCCTATTTTCAAAGAGATTTCTGCACAAACGACCGGACACGTTCCGGTCAAGATATGGACCGACCAGATCGAGGCGAGCGCCGAGGCTCAACTGACGGCGCTCGCCGGATGTCCCTTCATCTTTCATCACGTCGCGGCGATGCCCGACGTGCATTATGGGCTTGGCGCGACCATCGGCAGCGTCTTTGCGTCCACAAACGCCCTGTTGCCAACCGCTGTGGGCGTGGACATTGGCTGCGGGATGCTCGCGCAACCCTTCGACGTGCGTGCCGTCGATCTGCCGCCAGCCTTCCTGCGAAACCTTCACGAAGCGGTCAAGCAACGTATCCCGACCGGCTTCGGCGAACACCAGTTCCGTCAGGAGTGGGAGGGCTTCGATGACACGCGCTATACCGCTCCGGTCGCGGCGATTGTACGCAAGAAGGGACCGCCCCAACTTGGTTCGCTAGGTGGCGGCAACCACTTCATCGAACTATGCCGCGACGAGGAGGGCATGGTCTGGCTGATGCTGCATAGCGGCAGTCGTGGCGCTGGCAACATGATCGCCAGCCATCACATCGCCATCGCCAAAAAGCTCAACCAGGACCTTGGGATTCCGTCGGCGCCCGATCTGTGGGTGCTGCCGTTGGAGCGCCCCGAAGCCCAGAATTACCTGCGCGATATGCTATGGGCGCAGGACTACGCCATGGAAAACCGTCAGCGCATGCTGTGGAGCTTCATCGAACTATTCGCCGACCTCCTCAAGAAGAAACTCCACATCAAGCTAGAATTCGATCCCACAGCCGTCGTCAACATTCATCATAACTACGCCCACAAGGAAACGCATTTCGGACAAGAGGTGTGGGTACATCGCAAGGGCGCGACGTTCGCCGGGAAGGGCGTGCTTGGCATCATCCCCGGCTCGATGGCGACGGGATCGTATATCGTGCGCGGGCTAGGCAATCCCGAATCGTTCACGTCCTGCTCCCACGGCGCGGGGCGCACGATGAGCCGGGGACAGGCCACACGCTCGATCACGTTGGAATCGTTCGCCAACAAGATGAAGGGCATCGTCGCCGAAACCACCGCCGAATACCTGGACGAAGCGCCACAGGCATACAAAGACCTTGACACGGTGATCCACAATCAGTCCGACCTCGTTGAACCAGTGCGCCGTTTGCTGCCGCTGATGAACGTCAAAGGGGCGTCGCAGGGACGCCGCGACCGGAAGCGCGACCGCGACGACAGCGTGCAACGCCGCAAGTCTGAACAGCGCAAACGGCGCAGCTAAAAGAAGAACAAGCTATTGAGGGACGACCCACACGCCATCCTAGATCACGCCGAGTTCCACCGACTGCTCCACGCCGGACACGGACGGATGATCCTGTTCCTCAAGGAACATCCCAGCGAACCCTATCATGATAGTATCCTCGATGCGTGCTTGCACCACCCCGCCTATGACAGGCAAAGCGAAGGCACACGCGGCGCGTACATGCTCGACCTGATGCGTGCCAGCGGACACTTTCAGGTCTATCGCCAGCATGTTCTGGACGCCCTCCGTGCTTCCGTGGAGGCAGAAGATCCCGACGAATATGACGACGATCACCTGTGTTCTATCGCACGCTGGCTCGCCGAAGCGGGCGACCAGGAAGCACGCGATGCCCTTTATACCTTCGTCACAGCGGCACTCGAAAACGGCGAAGATAAAGGAGCAAAGTATCTCATCACCCTTGACGGCATCGAGGGATTCGTCCATGTTGTAACTGCTGTTGACCGACAAGAAGGAGCAGCAATTGACGCAGACTCCTTGTATGGCGGTTGGCTGACCTATGTTCTCCAGGAGCGGGAGGGCGAAGAACAGGCAAACGCATTGATTGCGGAGGCCGCTGCACAGAACGAACGGGTTGCAGCATATCAACAGGCAGTCGCATGGAACGATGCAAGAACGAAGCGGAACAAAGCGGAGCGCGCTGAACGACCCTACGAGGATTACGCCGTCTTACAGGCATTGATCGAGAACAGCACACGCCCAAAGTATCCTGGCAAATTCTTGCGGTGGGGACGACAAGCAAACGATGACGACCTCGCCCGTGCCGCTACGGACTTGATCGAAGCACAGGACAAGGAGCGAATCCTCAAGTACCTCCACGTCTTTCGACGCCGAGCGTTTCCGCTCGATCATGCACACCTCATCGCCCTGACAGAACACGAGGACGAGGCTATCGTGGAAGCAGCCTATAGTGCGTTGGAGATGGTTCCCCATCCGGCGGTACGGGCGCACGCCCTCCATCTGTTCGCAAACGCACGACGACCAGCAGAAGCGGTTGGTCTGCTTGCTGCCAACTTCGAGGAAGGCGACCAGCCATGGATCGAACAGGTGCTACACCAGGTGTTAACCGACGACGAAGTTCATGCGATCGGGCGCAATGTTCTCGATATCATGGAACAGCGTGATGATGAGAATGGAATCGTCGGGCGCACCTTGAGTATCAGGAACGATCACCGAACCCAGGAACAAGATGCGCCACTGTTATTGCGGCTTTATGAGCGCGAACCATGTAGCTTCTGCCGTGAGTACATCGTGGAGGCACTCATAGCACTAGACTGTATGCCATCCTGGATGCTCGCTGAATGTCGCTACGATTCTTACATGACCACACGAACGCTCATCGAGGAAGCATATGTGGACGACGATCACCTGCCTGAGCATCGCGAGCTATGAACATGCCCTCACCCGTGGTCGCCAATACGCGCTGAGCACGAGCGCGACAAGCCACGTCAAGGTTCGTGGCGACAACGGACGTACAATCAGGTTCTAACCACGGTATTCATCGCCTACAATAGACCTAGCGACTATTGACGTGGCATCTTCTCTGGTCGTTGGTCATTCGTCACATAAAGGATTTCCCATGCACATACTCGTCCTTCATGGTCCCAACCTCAATATGCTTGGCACACGCCAGCCGGAAATCTACGGCGCGACCACACTCCAACAGATCAACGATGCGATTGCGGAAGCGGCACAGGCCGAAAACGCCACGGTGCGTGCCTTTCAGTCCAACTATGAAGGGGCGCTGATCGACGTTATCCAGGCCGAGGCACCTGAGGCGCAGGGCATCATCATCAATCCAGGGGCGTTCACACACTACAGCATCGCGATCCGCGACGCCCTTGCGAACGTCGCGTGTCCGATCATCGAGGTGCATCTGTCGAATATCTACAAACGTGAGGAGTTTCGCCACCATTCCGTGACGGCACCTGTGGTAACAGGACAGATCAGCGGCCTGGGGTGGCGCGGTTATCTGCTGGCGCTGCGGTGGCTCATGGAGCAGGGGCAAGCTAGATAACGATGAAGACGAAGATTGAATAGAGAACAACGACCAGGATCAAGAAAATGATGCCATACGTAATCTTGCGTCGCTCCTCATCGTATCCCCATGGACCGATATTGAGACGATTATTAAATCCCGCCACCTGCACGGTATATACGGTGTCGTCGCCGGCACGCCGCGTGACTTGCTCGCCCTCGATCACCACATCTTGACGGCCAAGGTCGAACTGCGCGAAGGTCAGCGGGATCATGTGGACTGTCACCTTGCTCATAATGGGACGGGTATCCTGCCCGATCTCCGGCTCTACTGCGGCGATCAGGGTCCGTAATCCCGGTACCGCACGCCATTCGCGTTTGATGCCGGGATGATATTCTTCATAGACAACCTCTGTCGTCGCTTCATCGCGCAGTTCGTCCTCGTTCAAATTCGGCAGATCGTCATGGCTGCGGCGCTGCCATGCCACACGTCGCCAATTGAACACTTTTCGCTGCACCAGTCGCCCGATGCCCTGGCACTGCGTGCATTGCAAGCTACCGCCACCATTACAGGTTGGACACGGCACAAGCGCCTGACGGACTTCGTATTGACCCGCCGCCGCAGGTGCCGCAGCGTCTCCCTCACCGGTCCGCGCTGTGATCGTGTCCTGCTGGTGGATCGACCCAGCCTGACCACCATCCTGACCGGACGGAATCGTGCGGGTTTGCAACACGCGGCGCGACCCTTTACAGGTCGGACATAGCTCATGCCCATTACCTTCACACCGTGAGCATTGCATGATGCGCTCGGACCCTGTGATGATCTCGGTGCGTCCGGGATCGTCGACGAACCCATTGGGGCGTGGTAGCTTGACGTTCCAGCGTTCGGCTTCGCGTTGGACCGGAAACGCCTGCATATCGCGGTCGGGTTCTTCCATGGTGGTCGGCTGGTCGCGGGTTTCGAGCAGCACATCCAGCGTATAAAAATAGAGGTTTTGCGAGCGGATATCGCGCAGGTTGATAATGCGCCCGAGATGCTGGCGACGAAACTCGGAGCGCTTCCCCTCCATGCTCCACTGATCGAGCAGCCTACCCAGCACGATTGGATCGCGCAATAATTCGGCGCGAGCGTGCGCTTTTTCGATCGGATCACGCAGCAGATCAGCGCCCAGAACCTGCTCGACCTCGCTATCCATGATGCCGTAGGACTGAAAGTTCGCGCTCGTGTTGATTGCCCGCACGGTCGCAATGTCATTCAGAAGGGGTTGTTTGGCGTTGAGGATGATCCCAGCACGCACGAGCGCGCGATCGAGCGCCTCGGTGGCGGCTTCCGCCGACGGGTAGCGTTTGCGCGGATCGATTGCCAGCAGCGTTTGAAACACACGGTCCACATCCGGCGGCAAATCTAGTCCATGCGTCGCCAGCGGCATCACCGGACCAAAGCGGTAATCGGGATGTTCGGGCTGCTTCTCCCACGGCAACGTACCCGTCAGCATGAAATACAGGATCACGCCAAGGCTGTACAGGTCCGAAAGTGCCGTCACGGAGGTCGCTGATTGGGCATGTTCGGGCGAGAAGAATCCCGGCGTCCCCATGATCACCTGCATCGTCGTGTGGCTTTGTTGGGGAAGACGGGCGATACCGAAGTCGGTCAGCACGACACGACCGCTCGGACCGGCTTCGAGCAGGATGTTGCCCGGCGACACATCGCGGTGGACGATATGCATGGAATGTGAATAATCCAGCGCCGCACCGATCTGCCGAAAGATATTGACGGCATCCTTGATCTCGACGCGCTGGTTCTTTTCCATGAACTGCCGGAGCGAACCGCCCAGCACCAGTTCCATGATCGTGTACATATACGAGCCTGCGGTACCGTGATCGTATACCCCAACGATATTGGGATGGCGCAGACGGCTGATCATGTCGGCTTCGCGGGTGAAACGGGCGACGGTTTCTTCGTCCTGACTGAGGAGAATTTTCACGGCGACTGCCCGTTCCGTGAGCAGCCGGTGACGCCCACGCCAAACCTGCGCGGTCGCGCCTCGGCCCAACTCGTGTTCCAGGATGTAGTTGCCGATGCTACGGGGCGTGTTGATCATGCTATCTTCGGTTGGTGGCACATAGCTCGGTTCAAGCAGACGCCTCGCATGCTACGCTCATATGCGCTCATTACGTGCTGATTGTACCTGAAAACATCAAACGCACGAACTGCCTGATCGGCCTTAGCGTGTAATATCGCGCAGCGCCTCGGCAATCGCCGTGTCCTCTGCCGCAACGCGCTTCGCCTCGTCGTCCAGAGTAGCCGAACGGCGCTGACGCAATGCCAGGGGTGCGACCGCCACAACGTCGTCACGTCCGGCGATGGTACGTGTTGCCAGCGCAGCGTGTGCGCGTGCGGCCTCCAACAGTGCATCTTCGGCGCGGTGCGAGGGAATATGCAACGCATCGACCAGACCAACCGCCAGTTCCTCGGCCTCGCGGTCGGGGACGACGTGCGGCAACGCGACACGAGCCTGGACGATCACGCTTCGGAGCGTCGCGATACGCGCGGCGTGCCGTGCGCGGAACACTATCGGCTCGGCGCGGAACGCCCGCACGTTGTGGGCGGCTTCCAGGCGGCCTTCACCCGACAGCGGCGGCACCCACACTCGTAGACCGAAGCGATCCAGAATCTGCGGTCGCAGACGGCCTTCTTCCGGGTTCATAGAGCCGATCAGTACAAAGCGCGACGGATACAACCGCACCATCGCGCCGCGCCGCACGAACGTCCGGCCTTGCGCGGCGGCGTCCAGAATCGCATCGGCGATATGGGGATCGAGCAGGTTGATTTCGTCAACGTAGAGCACGTTGCCGTGCGCTCGCCACAATACCCCCGGTTCGAGCAATACCCGTCGCTGCTCCAGGGCAACTCGTTCGTCGATGCCGCCGACGACATCCTCCATACGTGCGGTCAGCGGCAGTTCGATCAGTCGCACCGGTTCTTCCCGTGCTAACGGCTCGCCTCGCGCCAGTCGTTCGCGGCAATCAGGACACAGGGTATCGAGTTCGTCGGGGTCGCATCCATTCGAGCAGGTCGGCTGAAGCACCGGCGGCATCAGGTCCAGCGTCGATCGCACCGTGGTGGTTTTGCCTACGCCGTAGGGACCTTGCAGCAATACACCGCCTACGCCTGGGTTAATCAGCGCCAGCAAGAGAGCGAGCTTTTAATTCGTCCTGCCCCACGACAGCAGGAAACGGGAATACATCATTTGGCTGCATAGATCAACGATACCATCAGTTGCTCGTCCGCGACACGCCCAAACGTCCTGAACAGCACACCGCCTAACGGCATATTTGATGGCTTACCCCAACACGCTCCATGGTATAATCGTATCGTGTGCGGGCGTAGCTCAGCGGATAGAGCAACTGCCTTCTAAGCAGTCGGTCGCGCGTTCGATTCGCGCCGCCCGCGCCATTTCCGACAAGCGCAAATCATAGGTTCCATCGCGCCTCCTTTCACTAGACATCTGATGCCTTGGCATCGTTCATCCTGACAATATCCTCACTAATCGACATTTCAGCGCCGCGGCGACGTGATGTGGGCGGTACCGCTCCACTATATGGTCTGGACAGCGTGCCTACTCGTGGTCCTGCGAGCAGCCAAAATTTCTGTATACTACATTGACAATGGGAAAGCTTGCTCGTATACTCGCGCAGGCTGTCAAGCTACCTCGGTATCATACTTGCCTGTGTTTTATGTATTCATACCAACATCGGGAAGCCGCTTGGTAGCGATGTGGTATCACGCCCACGTTTACGATGAAGCAGTTCATCGAGGTTTCACTCGGAAGCACCCCTGTTCTGCGTCCCTCTCATGAAAGGAACGTCATCAATGATGCGCTCATCCAGATTGTTGTCGCTTGTTACGATGCTCATGGTGTTTATGATCGTGCTGGCGGCATGTGGTACGACCTCCACCACAACCGAGGCACCCGCCCCGACCGCGCCAGCGGCGGCTGTCGAGCCGACGGAAGCTGTCGCCGCGCCGACCGAGGCCGACACCGCACCAACAGAAGCAGCGCCAGCGGCGGAAGCCACAACTGAAGGCACTACCGCAACCAGCGAGCCAGTCGCCACGACCGCCGCATCCGGTGACGGTCCGAAAGGCACGCTGACGGTCGCCGTGACGGTGTTCCCGAACTCGTTGGACCTACCCGCGACCGCTGAGGTCAACGCCGGCATGGTCGCCGCGCAGATGTACGATTCGCTGGCGTTTCTGAACGAAGAGGGCAAAATCGAGCCAGCGCTGGCGGAGTCATGGACTGTTTCCGACGATGGCACTGAATACACCTTTAAGCTGCGCCAGGGCGTAAGTTTCCACAACGGCGAGCCCTTCACCGCCGATTCGGTCGTGCTGTCGTGGGAACGCGGCAAAGCACCCGAAATGAAATTCGGCGACCGTTGGGCGGTAGCGCAGTCCGTCACCAAGGTCGACGACTATACCGTGACGGTCAAGACCGAAGCGCCCAACCCCTTGTTGTTGCGTCTGATCGCCGCGAACTGGGGCATGGTGCCGCCGAAATACATCGCCGAAGTGGGCGAAAAGGGATTCGCCGCCAAGCCCATCGGCACCGGACCGTTCATGTTCCAGGAATGGGTCAGCGATGACCGTATCGTGATGAAGGCTAATCCGAACTACTGGCAGCCCGGTCTGCCGAAGCTCGAAACCCTGATCTTCCGCCCGATCCCGGAATCGGCGACCCGGGTTGCCGCGATCCAGACCGGCGAAGTCGACATCGCAACACGCCTGAGCGCAGAGGAAGCCGGATCGTTGGAAGGGAAGTCGAATGTATCGGTTATTCGCTACCAAGTCGACCGCGTGTATTACATCACCTTCAACAACATGACCAGCGGCGTTGATCAACCGACGATGAACCCGAAGGTGCGCCAAGCAATGAATTACGCCGTCGATCGCCAAGCGATCATCGAATCGTTGCTGGGCGGCGCAGGCAAAGAAATCACTGGCTTCATTACTCCTACCAACCTGGGCTACGATGCCACCATCCAGCCATATGCCTTCGATCCTGAAAAGGCGCGTGCATTGCTGGCAGAAGCAGGCTATGCCGATGGATTCGAGATGAACTTCGCGTGTCCGTCGGGTGCATACACCAACTTCGAGCAGGTCTGCGAATCGATCGCTGGCTATCTGGGCGAAGTTGGCATCACCGCCAACCTTGAACTCATGGAATCCGCCAAGTTTTGGGACCTGGAAGCCAAGAAAGAACTGCCACCGTTGTTCGGCGATAGCTGGAGCGAATCCAGCGGCGAAGCCTACCCACGTTTGAAAGGTGCGTTAGGTGGCAAAGATGCATCCTTCTCGTCGTGGACCGATCCCAAGATCGACGACTACCTTACGCGCATCTCATCGACCATGGATGATCAGGCACGCGGCGCGCTGTATGCCGAACTTCAGAAGTACATGTACGACGAACCGCCCTTCATCTATCTGTACGCTCCCGAGACTTTTGAAGGCTGTCAATCCGCGCGTTCAGAACTACAACCCTCGCTCCAACGAGATGAAGTACCTGATGGAAACGTCGGTAACTGAGTAAGGATGTACAATTAAGGGTGACGGTGCAGTCAGGCTTCGACTGCACCGTCACCCTTGATCATACTCCTCAGGAGTCAGCCGTGCAACGCTATCTTGCTGTCGCGCCTCGCACAATCGATCCTGGTTCTCTGTGGCGTGTTGCTGTTGGTATTCTTCATGGTTCGTGTGACCGGCGATCCGGCCGCGTTGATGGTATCGCGTGAAGCCGTCTCCAGCAACGCTCGCGGCGTTTCGCGAAGTCGATGGGCTTCGACCGCCCGTTGCTGGTGCAGTTCGGCTCGTTCATGCAGTCGTGCAATCGTCGGCGACTTTGGCGATTCGTTGCATTACCGTTCGCCCGCGTTGCCATTGATTCTGGAACGTATGCCAGCCACGTTTCAACTGGCTGCCGTCGCCATGCTTATCGCCATGGCGCTGGCATTGCCGCTTGGGTTACTGGCGGGGCACGCCCCGGCTCGGTCTGGGACGGACTGGCCCGGTTCGTTGGCGTGATCGGTCAGTCGGTGCCCAATTTCTGGCTCGCTTTGATAATGATCGTGGTGTTCGCGGTCAACCTGCGCTGGTTTCCTTCGTTCGGTCGCGACGAATGGCGCTCGGTACTCATGCCCGCCTTCGTGCTTGGCCTGGGACCGATGGGGCAGATGGTCCGCCTGATGCGCTCGGCGGTGCTGGAAATCCGCAACGACGATTATATCCGCACGGCCTATGGTAAGGGACTGCCCACGCATGTGGTGTATGGGCGGCATATTTTACGCAACGCGGCGCTTCCGATCATCAGCGTTATCGGCGTGCAGTTTGGGTATCTGCTCGGCGGCTCGATCTACATCGAAACGATCTTTTCGTGGCCTGGTATCGGGCGTATGATCAGCGCGAAGCCGTCTGCCGGACGGCGACTTTCCACTGGTACAGGCTATCGCACTGTTTACCAGTATCGTGGTGATCGCGCTCAACATCCTGACCGACATCGCCTATGCCCTTATCGACCCAAGGATACGCTATGGCAGCTAACGACGCTCCGACTTGCCAATCCTGATACGCGCGCTCCAGAACGGGCGCGTAGCAATTGGGGTAGGGACATCCTGCGCTCGCTGCTGGCGCGACCGTTGTGGGCATGTTTGGGTCTGGCGCTTGTTCACTATCCTGATATTGATGGCTGTGTTTGCACCGACTACTGGCACCCCATGATCCGACCAAGCAAAATTTGCGTGTGGCGAAAGCAGCCGCCTGTAGGTTCTGGAGGCGGCGAATGGTCGTATCCATTGGGGACCGACAACCTCGGGACGCGACCTGCTGAGCCGGATCATCTATGGGCAGCCGTGTCTCGCTGACGGTCGGCTTTTTCGGCGTCCTGATCGCGCTCACGCTTGGTATGACGGCGGGGTTGGTGGCCGGCTACATCGGCGGGCGCATCGACACGCGCGATTATGGGTATGGTCAACATCCTGCTGGCGCTACCATACCTGCTGTTCGTGGTCGTCATTGCGGCGATCCTGGGGCGTAGCCTGCTAAACGTGATCCTGATCTTTGGCGTCACCAACGCGCCGGTCTTTGCGCAGAGTGACACGCGGCGAGGTGCTGCGTTACGACAAACGCCCTATGTGGACGCCGCACGCACGATCGGATGTAGTAACGTGCGCATCCTGCTTTCGCACCTGCTACCAAACATGATCGGCCCGTTGATCACCGTCGCGACCTTTGAAATGTCGGCGATGATCTTCTACGAAGCGGGACTCGGCTTTCTCGGTCTCAGCGTGCCGCCGCGTGTGCCAAGTTGGGGCAACATGCTGGCAACCGGACGGCAATACTTAATAACTCAACCCTGGATCGCGGCATGGCCTGGTCTGGCGATCATGTTCGCATCCTTATCGATGAACCTGATCGGCGACTGGCTCCGCGACGCCTACGATCCACGTTCACGCCGGACGATCCGCTAACGCTATGCACCAACCCGAACATCCTGCTGATCGTTGCTGACCAACTCGCGGCTCCCGCCTTTGCCCGCTGTATGGCAATACCGTCGCCCAGACACCCACGCTCGCGACGCTGGCGCGTCAGGAAGGCGTGGTGTTCGAGAACGCCTACTGCAACAGTCCGCTATGTGCACCCTCGCGCGCATCACTTCATGACAGGCCAACTGCCATCGCGAATCGCTGCCTATGACAATGCGGCACCGTTCGACACGGACGTGCCCACCGTCGCGCACCACCTACGGGCGCAAGGCTACCGCACCGTTTTGAGCGGCAAGATGCACTTTCGTCGGTCCCGATCAACTGCATGGCTTCGAGGAACGCCTCACCACCGATATCTACCCCGCCGATTTCGGCTGGACGCCTGACTGGGAACATCCCGAGTGCTCGACTGTCCTGGTATCACAACATGTTGAGCGTGGTTCAGGCCGGACCGTGCATGGTGACCGAACCAGATCGACTTCGACGAAGAAGTGGTGTTCCATGCACGGCGTAAACTGCTCGATATCGCCCGCGACGCCGATGCGCGACCATTCTTTTTGGTGGCATCGCTGACACATCCCCATGACCCTTACGCGATCGCACGGTCGTACTGGGATCGCTACGCCCACGACGCGATCGACATGCCCACCGTCGCTCCGCTTGCAGTCGCTGACCTCGATCCACACAGCCGACGCATCCGCGACATGTGTGCCATGGATCAGATACAGCATCACCGACGACCATGTGCGCGACGCTCGCCATGCCTATTATGGCGCGATGAGCTACGTGGACGATAAGATCGCGCTGCTATTGCAAACGCTGGACGAGATCGGCCAGCGCGACAATACCATCGTCATCGTCGTATCTCGGACCATGGCGATATGCTGGGCGAGCGCGGGCTGTGGTACAAGATGACCTTCTGGGAATGGTCGGCGCGAGTGCCGTTGATCCTGTGGGCACCGCAACGGTTCCAAGCACAACGCATCGCCGCACCCGTATCGTTGGTCGATCTACTGCCGACATTGGTTGAACTTGGTGGTGGCGAAGCGTTGAACATCGCCCCGTACACCGATCGCGGGCATAGTCTGGTGCCACTGCTCAACCACCGACCACGGATGGTCACATGATGTCGTTAGCGAATACCTGGCGGAAGGTGCGAGTCGCGCCGTGCCTGATGATTCGGCAATGGCACGTTCAAATATATCTGGAGCCAATCCGACCCTGAGCAGTTGTACGACCTGGCGACCGATCCACATGAGTTACATAACCTGGCGGGGATGTGCAGTTCGAACCAGATGCGACAGCACATGACGACGGCAGTCGCGGCGCATTGGGACAGTGCGGCATTGCGCGGGAGCAGATCGTCGATAGCCAGCGCCGCCGTCGACTGATCGCTCATGCGATGACGACAGGGCACGAACCGCATGGGACTTCCAACCCCACCGCGACGCCGCTAACCAGTACATGCGGAACCATCATGGAACTAGACGACCTCGAACGCATGGCGCGCTTCCCACCTGTCACGCCGCCGGAAGGACTCTACCTAAGCGGCAATAGCAGCACGAAATAGAATGGCGTGATGGGGCTTTCCTATCTCGCCGTTCTAGCAAGGTCAACGCTTACGAGTGAGCGTCCAGGGCGTTTCCTGCGAGCTTTGCCATTGCACGACATCGTCGGTGAGAAAGCGCACCGTAATCGCGCCACCACCAGATGTTTTCGGTCCGCGCAGAAAGACCGACTGATCGTCCTCGCGCTCGGCGACCAGTCGCCAGATTTGCCTGATCGGCAAGCCCTTGTGCTGAATTGTGACGCGCTTGGCAGCGAGTTCAAAGGTTACTTCGATCGGCGGATCAGCGGCTTCCCATACACCGTCGAGCATAGTGCGCAGCGGCGGCACATGCGACGAGACGCTTGTCGGTAGGAGTGCTTTGCGCTGGCATAACTCTGCCGCACGCCCCTAGCACCATAACCAAACCAAGCATCGCCATCACTCGCCGCATCGTCGTGCCTCCATGCCCTGTACGACTACGTTATGTACATGGTACCCCGTTCTTAAAGTGTTGGGTACATACTTGCTCATGCCATAGAGATTCCCGCTTCAGAACGTGACTGCATTGTCCTGAATATACGGTGGTGAACACGATGACAGAGCACAAACCATTCACGAACGACGCACACAGAAGGCCGACCAAGAAGCCAGTAACGCTAGCCTCACCGCGAACGCGAAGAAGCAGCCGAAGAAGATATCGAGCCAATGGGACAAGAAGCACCTGAAATTGTCGACGATGGCTCAGTGATCGGCGAAAAACGTCTGGAACGACCACTAATCGGCGATGCCATGACCTCGTTTATCGGAGGCATGAGCATTAGCTTCGGCGCAATCGCGCTAGCCTGGACTGGCGCGTCACTTGGCGGTGCCGTTGCACCCTCGGTGGCGCACCTGGGCAGTTCGCTCGCATTTCCAATCGGCTTGGTGATCTTGCTAGTCGGCAAGAGCGAGCTCTTTACCGAAAACTTCTTTTTGCCTGTAAGCGCGGTTTTGGAACGACGCGGCACGCATACGGCAACTATTCTCGTTGTGGAGCGTTAGTCTGCTGTTCAATCTGATCGGTGGTCTGGTTTTCGCGCTTCTGATCACCAGACCAGGTGTCTTGTCGGTAGAACCGGCTCGGGAAATGGTCGAACTGGCGCAACATAAAATGGAATACTCATTCGAGACAGCCTTCGTCAAAGCAATATTCGCCGGTTGGCTCATGACGACCATGACCTGGCTTGTCGTCGCCGCCAATGGGCTTGGTCCACGACTGGCGATCATCTGGGGTGTGGAACCTTGATCGTGCTTGGCGAGTTCAATCATGTCGTCATCTCGGCAGCCGAAATTTTCATGGCGATGTTCCTGAGCGCCGATATCACGGCCGGTCAGTGGTTTACGCGCAACTTCATCCCCGCTGTCCTTGGCAACATCATCGGCGGCGTCGTGTTCGTCACGCTGTTATCGTATGTTCAGGCACACTTCACCGAGGACTAGCATTACTCGTGTGGCCGGCGGTCAGTGGTCATGAGAACGTCGGGCATCCATATCCAGCGTAGGAGATCGACGGTGCCGTCCTGCTCGAAGATGATACCTTCGGTCTCCAGGATCGCGCGCTGCTGGTTACCATGCGTCGAGATGCCGCCGCGTGCGTTGATCACGCGCTGCCAGGGGACGTCGTGGTTCGTGTGCCGCAGGTGGTGCATGGCATAGCCGACCACCCGTGCGGGACAGCCCACGATCGCGCCAATCGTGCCATAGGTCGTCACGCGCCCGACAGGAATCGCACGCACGAGATCATAGATCCGGTCGTAGAGCCTTGGTTCCGGTGATTGTGTCATATGTGCAGTATAACGGCACCCCTGGCATCCATCATGCTTACGCAGACGACGACCAAGCCGTACGTCTACGCCATAAATGATTGACAGTCTCATTCACGTGTTCTACGATATAGGCAAAGAGTAAGGAGCGAGTATGGACCACACGAATCATACCGTGAGCCGCCGGGACTTTCTCCGGGGTAGTGGCGGTGGCTTTGCCCTTGGTGGCATGCTCGCCCTTGGCGCAGATATTCGTCCCGCGATGGCCCGGACCCAAACCCTCAAGATCGCGGGAACAACCGAAGTTCCTTCCATCTGTCCCTACTGTGCCGTAGGCTGTGGAACACTTGTCAGCGTGCGCGATGGCAAGGTCGTCAACATCGAGGGCAACCCGGATTCGCCAATCTCGCGTGGAACCCTGTGTCCCAAAGGTGCGGCCTCGTTCCAACTGGCCGTCAATCCCCTTCGCACGACCAAGGTCAAATATCGCGCTCCTGGCAGCACCGTCTGGGAGGAGCGCCCGCTTGGGTGGGCGATGGATCGTATCGCACAGCTCATCAAACAGACCCGCGATGAGAGCTTTGTCGAAACCGTCACGACCAAGAACAAGGCCGGCGAAGATGTGCGCAAGGTGGTCAACCACACCACCGCGATCGCCTCGCTGGGCGGAGCAACGCTCGATAACGAATGGAATTATGTCCAACTCAAACTGATGCGGGCGCTGGGGGTCGTCTGGCTCGAAAACCAGGCCCGTATATGACACTCTAGCACCGTACCCGGTCTGGGTACTTCATTCGGTCGCGGCGGCGCGACGACAACACAGCAAGACCTTCAGAACTCCGATGTGATCATGATCATGGGCTCGAACTTCGCCGAATGTCATCCGGTCGGCTTCCGCTGGGTCATGAAAGCGAAAGCCAAGGGGGCTAAGGTCATCCACGTCGATCCGCGCTTCACGCGTACGTCGGCGATGGCAGATATTCATGCGCCGATCAGGGCAGGTTCGGATATCGTGTTCCTGGGTGGCATCGTCAACTATCTGCTGACCAACGAAAAGTATTTCCGCGAGTACGTTGTGGCCTATACCAACGCTGCAACGCTCGTCGGCGACGAATATCAGGATACCGAGGACCTGGAAGGCATCTTCTCCGGCCTCAATAAAGACAACCGTACCTATACCGCCACCAGTTGGAGCTACAAGTCGACGCCACAGGACGAGCAGAACCAACCGGATGCCGCACAGGACGAATCACAGTCGTTCTCGGCACGGGTCGGGAAACTCGTCGGACCACCGCCACAGCAGGACCCGACGCTTCAGGACCCGCGTTGCGTTTTCCAGATACTCAAACGCCATTACAGCCGCTACACACCTGAAATGGTCGAGCAGGCGACCGGATGCCCGCAGGATGTTTTCTTGCAAGTGGCTGAATCGCTGGCTGCCAACAGTGGGCGCGAACGTACTGGGGCAATTTGCTATGCAGTCGGCTGGACCCAGCACACCGTTGGCGTCCAGATCATTCGGGCATCTACGCTCGTGCAAAGTCTGCTTGGCAATATCGGGCGTCCTGGCGGCGGCATCCTGGCACTGCGTGGACACGCGACAATCCAGGGCTCGACCGACGTTCCGACGCTCTATAATTTGCTGCCAGGGTACCTCAACATGCCGTCCGCGCTTAAGACGCATGAAACACTCATCGATTACCTGGAAACCGAGGTCACGCCAACGGCTTATTGGTCCAACATGCCAAAGTTCATGGTGTCCCTGCTCAAAGCATGGTATGGCGATGCCGCAACGGCTGAAAATGAGTACGGTTATAACTGGCTCCCCAAGATCGATGGCGACTACTCACATATGCCGATGTTCGTGGCGATGGCGGAAGGCAAGATCAAAGGCCTGATCGCGGCAGGGCAGAACCCTGCTGTCGGTGGACAGAATTCATCCTTGCAACGCAAAGCGCTCGCTAAACTCGACTGGTTGGTGGTACGCGATGTGTTCGAAACTGAAACGTCGACCTTCTGGCTCGATTCACCCGAAATTAAGCGCGGAGAACTTGTTTCCAGCGACATTCAGACCGAAGTCTTTTTCCTTCCGGCGGCCCCCGTACCAGAAGGCGAAGGCACATTCACGAACACGCAGCGCTTGTTGCAATTTCACGAGAAAGCAGTCGATCCACCCGAAGACGCTCGTACCGACACCTGGTTCACGGTTCAACTCGGTCTGAAACTCAAGGAGTTGTACCGAGATTCAACCTCGCCCCTTGATGCTGGAATCCAGGCATTGACCTGGGATTACATCGACGAAGAAGAAAACGAAAAGTGGCGCATCAAGAACGAGCCTTCGGCACACCGGATCATAAAAGAGATCAATGGCTATACCTGGGCGGATAAAAAGGTCGTCAACGGTTTCGGCGACCTCAAAGACGATGGCTCGACGGCGTGCGGTGTATGGATTTATTCGGGCGTGATGGCTCCCGATGCTGACCACCCTGAAGGTTTCAACCGTGCGGCATCGCGTGTTCCGGGAAGCCTGATTTCGCCGAAATGGGGATTCGCCTGGCCATCGAACCGCCACATTTTATACAACCGCGCATCTGCCGCGCCTGATGGGACACCATGGAGCGAACGAAAAAAACTCGTGTGGTGGGACGCCAATGCAGACGCGGTCAACGCGCAGGGCGAAGCGATCAAAGGCCGCTGGGTTGGTCTGGAAGGCGAAGTGCCTGACTTCCCAGCGACGAAGGCACCCACGACACCTGCCAAACCAAATGGCGTCGGATTGGATTACCATTCGGGAGCAGACCCTTTCATCATGAAGGCTGACGGCAAGGCGTGGTTATTCGCGCCGCAGGGTCTGGTAGATGGCCCATTACCCACGCACTACGAACCGGTCGAATCACCAGTTGAAAACCCGCTTTATCCGCAGCAGAGCAATCCGGTGTACAAGCGGTACGACGTACCAGGCAACGCCATGGCCGCTGTCGGGGACGCACAATATCCGCTCATTCTGTCGACCTACCGTCTGACCGAACATCACCTCAGCGGATCGATGTCACGTTGGATACCATGGCTCGCCGAATTACAACCGGAGTTGTTCTGCGAGATCAGCCCAGAACTGGCTCAAGAACGTGGTATCGCGAACACCGAGCGCGTCGCAATCTCCACGCCACGCGGCACAATCGTCGCAAAAGCACTGGTTACAAAACGATTGCGCCCGTTCTTGATCAGCGGTCAGATAGTCCATCAAGTTGGTCTGCCCTGGCACTGGGGCTACAAGGGCATTGCGGTTGGCGATGTTGCCAATGACCTTACTGCGCTCGTCGGCGATCCTAACGTCAACATCCATGAAAGCAAAGTGTTCGTCTGCAACATCGACAAGGCTTAGGAGAAACGCACGATGAGCCAGCCAATGGGATTTTATACCGACACCACGGTGTGTATCGGGTGCAAAGCCTGTCAGGTCGCGTGTCACCAATGGAATGACCTACCTGCCGAACTCGCCGACATCGCCCATGAGACCGAAAACAACCACACCATTATTCCGCTCGAAGCGGTTGGGATAGGCAACTCGCTGGGTCTCCAGACGCGCCCATTAACCGGCGACAGCTATGACAACACGGGCTCGTTGTCGGCTGTGAACTGGCGGCATGTCAAGTTCATCGAGAAGTCAGGAACCGGGGACCTTAGCGGTGGCCAGGCCAGCTATAACCAGCAAGATCCTGAACGCAGTAATCTGCAATGGATGATGATGTCGGATGTATGCAAACACTGCGTCAACGCACCCTGCCTGGAAGTATGCCCGACAGGCGCGATCATCCGAACAGAATTCGACAGCGTCTATATTCAAGAGCCAGTATGCAACGGCTGCCGCGATTGTATTTCGGCCTGCCCATTCGGCGTAATCCACGTTTCCGGGCTCGCTAACGAAGGGAAGGGCACAGCAAAGAAATGTACGCTCTGCTACGACCGTATGCAGCACGGCCTTACACCCGCCTGTGCTCAGGCGTGCCCGACCGAATCGATCCAGTTCGGACCCATCGCCGACCTAAAGGTACGCGCCCAAAAGCGCGTCGAGCAACTGCATGACCTGGGCTTTGCTCAGGCACGCCTCTATGGAGCCGACGACAAGGTGTTGGGTGGCCTCAACGCTTTTTATCTGCTGATGGATGAACCGGAAGTGTATGGTTTACCCTCCGCGCCCAAGCTCCCTAGCCGTATTGTCGCACCATCGCATGCATGGAGCGGACTGATGGCACTCGTCATGGGTGTCATCGGCGCGATCACCTTCCGCAAAAAGCGTATGGATGACTTCGCCAGCGACCGATCCGCGAAGGAGGCGCAGCCATGACCCGCATCGTCACCGATCCACACTGGTACTGGTATATCGTCTTCTACTTCTTCTTCGGAGGTATTGCCGCTGGTGTCGCCTTCGCGGGAGCGCTTGCAGCTCTATTCGGCGGCCAACGTATGCGTCCGGTCGTGCGCCTTGCAGGGCTGATCCCATTCCCACTGGTGCTGCTATGTACGGTCCTGCTGGTCCTGGATCTTGGACGCCCTGAGCGCTTCTGGCACATGGTATTTCAGTCCGCGACCTGGCTACCAATGTTTAAGTATTGGTCGCCCATGTCATATGGCTCGTGGATTCTATCGGTTTTTGGCGCGCTCACCGCAGTGACTTTCATCGCAGCACTATGGGGAGAGCGTCCCGGCTTGTTGGCGTGGCTCCCGCGATTGCTGCGCTGGCAACCGTTGATGGTCGTGTTTCAGTCGATAATGCTCCTCGTGAGCTATGGCCTGGCCTCATATACAGGCACGTTACTTGGCGCGACGAACCAGTTGTTCTGGAGCGATTCATCATTCATCAGCATGGTGTTCTTTATTTCGGCCGTCGGCACAGGCATCTCGACACTCGTCTTGGTGGCGCTATTCGGATCACGCCTGGGCATTACTCATGGCGCGATCGCGAACCTGGAGGTCGCCGACAACTGGGCGATTGTACTGGAACTGGTGGCGCTCGTGATCTTCTTTGTGTCGCTCGGCAGTCTGTCAGCACCGCTTCTAGCGAGCCCGTATGGTCTGACGATCATCCTCGCGACTGGACTGTTCGGGTTATTCATTCCTTTGTTGCTGCATGTCCGGCCAGTGTTTGGCCGTTCCTCGCCCCTGCTGGCATCGTTGCTAGCGTTAGGTGGTGGCTTTGCGCTCCGGTGGGCGATCGTCTTCGCCGCACAGGGCGTTCAGGTCGCCGGACGATGAGCGATGGTCGGGAGCGATATATGAAACGAGGCAAACGAACGGCGGCAATACTGCTCGTCGTGTTAGTTCTCAGTGGCTGTGGTCCCGAAGCCGGTCGCGCTGTCGGCGGAGGACTTGGCGCGGATATCGGTAATCATGCTCCAAACGTACCGCAGTCCAAGCTGTTTGGCCCTAATACAGCAGATGCGACAACTCCGGCTAATGCAGAACACTGATCAGCCAACGCCGGACGCCCCGCTCCGACCGAAGGATCTAGCGGATTTGCTCCTGGCAAGCGGTGACATGCTGCCGCGTCAGCGGGCACGTGACCAACAGGCCGATCGTGCGGGCATGTCCTTGAAACAGGATATACTTGCGCGCTTGTCCGCACTCGACCCTGACCCGCATCAGCTTGACGCCGCGCTCGCCCAAATCATCGAGGCCATCGGCGAACCGACAGGTCCTACGCGTGGCGTGTGCCTCAACATACTGTACGATTGGGATGCAGCTTGCCAGTCATCAGATTTTGTGCGCTGGCTTGTCGCGGAAGCCATCGAACAGAGTTCGGGCGAACCGCGCCCCAAACGACGGAAACATAATGCTCAATAGAATATGGGGACGCACACCACCATTGCATCCCGATGCCCAGGAAGCGATTGACCGGCTTGGCAAACTTGCTGAATCACGACCCGAACTACGCGAACTTGCCGCGATCAATGCCGCGTTGTTGAAAGCGATGCTCGCACATCCATCGAAGCCACTCGACCTCGACATCGAAGCCGTGCATGGTTCGACCAAGCTCGAAGCCGGTTTGCCCCTCCTGCGTGGAGAAACGATTTGGATGGATCAGACGGTGCTACGCGACCGGTTCGTTCAGCTTTGCGAAGTGATGGCATCACAGGGACATGACGCGGCGACGGAACTCGCCAAAGCCGCCCGACGCGAAAAACTCCTCATCGGCGAGATCGCCCAGGCAACGCTCAATGGCGAACCACACATGATGGCGCGCACCGCCACCGACCTTGGATTGGACGCTGGGCTCGCTGCGACATTGTTACGGTACGCTCTATTTCCGCTGCTCCAGCCGTTTATGCAACAACAACGCGAGCGGTTCGATATCGGTCAATGGCGACGTGGCTATTGTTGGTGTTGTGGTGCCTGGGCGTTACTGGGGGAGTTCCGAGGGCTTGAACAGGCACGAATGCTGCGCTGTGGAGTATGCGCATCGGAGTGGGAGATCGACCGTTTGATGTGTCCAGTCTGCGAAAACCGGGTTCATCAGGACTTCCTTAGTTTGGCGGTCGAAAGCGAGGGAACCCACCAACGCGCCGTCGCGTGTGAGCGGTGCCATACGTATGTCAAACACATCGCGACATTAGTGCCGATCCCGCCGCTGCATCTATTCGTGAGCGACCTTCAAACACTTCATCTCGATCTGATCGCGCTAGAACGCCAGTATATGGTGGCATACTAGCAACCTATGAGTTTTCAGCAACACACCGGAGGACCGTCGTGAAGATACAATCGACCTATATTGCTAGACGTTTGGGGGTCGCGGCGTTGGTACTGTTCACGGCAGGTTGCCGCCCGATTGGAACGAGCGTCGTCACGCCCGTGCCAGTTCCAGTTGCGACCTCGTACGTCGCACCGCTGACAACACCCGTGCCGACCGCCCAGGCGGCGGTCGTACCAACCGTGCAATCAATCGAAGATGCAGCCCCTCCATCGATCATCACCGTGGAGCCCGCCACCGAAGCAACGACGCCCACACCATAGTTCTATCGCTGCTCTTATGCGCCACTTGACGTTACTGCCAACGCGCCCAGATTGGGCTGCTATAGGCGACGGGGATACCCCCACGCAACACGCGCACAATGAACCATTGTTCGCCTTCACCACGCGGCATTATCGTCACCTGGTCGTCCGATTAGTTGGGCGCCGCGATGCTCCCAACTATTGACGAGCGTCGCCCCATTTGACCAAACCTCGAAGCGCGTCCACGCACCATCGGCATTGCGGTCGTCGCACCACACCCCGAGTTCGAGCGGCTCGTTGGCCGCAAGCTGTAGCCGCGCACCCATCAGCGACCGATTTCCGGCGATGAGTAACGCGAGCGTCGGCGATCGCGTCGCGAAGATACGATGCTGGAGCAGCGTTTCCTGAATTGCCTCCATTGTCAGAACAGGAGCAAGCATACCGGCGCGTGGTAACGTCGGGCTGCCCCATTCATCGCCATGGTGATCGGAAACGCCGATTGCACCGACATGCCAACCGCGATCTAGCACCCGAAAATACACGTCACCGTAATCGTCGTCGCGATTGAAACATTCAAACGTGACGAGGCGTTCGTCCAGCATGGGCGTATACGTACAGCCATCGAAACATGCTAATTCGCGTCCCGGGTGGTTGAATCCGGCGATCACCGCTGCGTTCGCCACAGGTCGCGCTGCCACGAGCCAGCGATAATACTCGTCCATCGACATGTCACCCGTACGCAAGTAGCCGTTGAACTCCTCGGACCACCACACGTTGCTATGACCCTGATGCGGAGACGACCACTCGAAGCCCCGGATCGCCAGAAAATCTTCCGTCGTCATCGCTGCGCTGATCTCGGCTAGTCGCGTCCAGTTTTGGGCGTTGTGCTGGGGGGTTGTCCGGTCATAGAATTCGCCGTGATCGGTAATCGCTGCGAAATGCAGTCCGCGCTCGCGCATCTGAGCGAGCGCCTGTTCGGGAGCGCCTAAACCATCGGAGAAACCTGTGTGATTATGCAGGTCACCATAGTAGATACCCAATCGTTGCGAACGGAGCACTTGAGGAATCGGTGTAGAGCGAGCCCCCGAATCCAACAGCATTGTGGTCGAGTGTGCCATGGCGGCGTCGGCATGATATCCGTGTGTCATTGTACGCTTTCTTCATATGTTCGTGTCTTCGTCACAATGGAGGGCATTGTAACAGCATGACCACCATGACCAAACGACCCACTAACGTGGATATTTGAGAAGGCGTTCATAGTGGACCTGTCCCAGGATACAACGACTATCGTTCATCATCGCTCGTCCATCCATAACGTTTATGGCAAACTCTCATATACCCATCAGCGAAGAACGAGCGTTCCAACCAGGGCACCATGCTATAATCCGGTCGTGTTTGGAACGCTTGCAAATCACTTCATTTGGATTCAATACACGACAATGCCACTAATACATGTGATTCCTCATGGCTGCTCGTTCACTAATTAGCCTACAATATGCGCTTCGGAGCGATCCTGGTTTCGCGCGCAGGGTCAACGAAGATACCGCGATCGTCGAAGGACTGTTGTTACCCGATGGGCGTTCGTTGGTTTTGGCTGCTGTCGCCGATGGCATCAGCGGCGGGCGTGCTGGGGCCGTGGCGAGCCACCTTGCCGTAGATATCGCCTTGAACCATTTTCATGCCCAGGTTCAATTGCAGGTTCCACGTTCCGAGGCCCAGTGGCGGCAGGTGTTGGTCGCATCCGTTCAGGCTGCCAATGATGCGGTGCATCTGCGAGGTATCGAGATGCGTCAGTCGAGCATGGGGACAACGTTAATGCTGGCATTGGTGATCGAACAACGCGCCCATATTGTCCATGTCGGCGATTGTCGTGCGTATGCCGTCCGTCCGGCAGTGCGCCGCCCCCAGATCACGCAACTGACAGCGGAACACACCGTCGTCGCCGAAATGGTGGATCAGGGCGCGCATTTCGTATGCCGAAGCGAACGGACATCCCCAGCGACACCAACTGGCACGTTCAATCGGCAGCGATATGGATGTTGAGCCGGAATACGTCGCACGCACGCTACGCGCCAACGAACGCTTATTGCTATGTTCGGACGGCGTACCGCTGCATTTGTCCGACAACGATATTGCCCGCGCCGTCAGCGATGCTCCGTCCCCTCAAACCGCCTGTGACCGTCTGGTAGACCTTTCCAACGCACGGGGAGGTCGTGATAATATTTCCGCAATCGTCGTTTCATTAACACCGCTTCAGGCTGCAACTTCTGCCCCACTTCCTCCGTCTTAGCACAAGGTAGAGGTTCCAAGCGAATTTGGACGTCATGCTAAGATGACGGTCTGAAGCTTGCTGACGCCCTACGTCAAGGAGGAAAAATAACATGGCGATTACCTGTCCGAATGGACACGTCAACGATGAAGGGAACCGTTTCTGCGACCAGTGCGGTGCACCACTAACGGGTGCGCCTTCCGTATCCTCTAACGCACCTAGTGAAAGTCAAATATCTGTGACAACTGATGGAAGCATTGTATGTGCAACATGCGGCCAGGAAAACTTGCCTGGAACCGCTTTTTGTGAGAACTGTGGCGCGCAATTACCCCTGCCCGCTCCTGCCGCGATCGTAGAAGCGGCACCAGAAACCACCAGTGCGGTATCGGCGGAAGGCGTCAAATGTTCAAACTGCGGCGCTGTCAACGAAACCGGAAACACCTTCTGCGAACAATGCGGGGCCTCGCTCGCTGTGGCGTCAGACGCTCCTACGGCACTGACTTCCGACGAGCCACCGCCAGCCACTGACGACCAGACGTCAGCAAGCGGACCCAGCGCACAAGCGCCCGAGTGGCGATACTTCACAACCGCCGATGACCGACGAGCCACCTCCACCATCGCAGGATTTTGCGGCCCAGGATACGGGATCTGCGGACGCCAGCACATTGTCTGCGCCACCTGCGAGTGATAGCGACATGTCTGTTTCGGCTCGGGCGCTCAGTCACAACCGGCGACAGCGGAAGCACAGCCACCAGTTGATGATGCGGTACAGGTAACAGATGGATCGGCGGATATTGCGGTCGCGCCTGAGGCTAGCGCTGACATGCCCGACGCGACGGCGGTACCAGCGTCGACTGAGGCCGAACTGAGCAGCGAAGGCGCGTCCTCCGCAGACACAGCCCCACCAGCGGCGAGAGCACGCCAACTCCCGGCGCAGCAGCGACACCACTTACGTGTGCGAACTGTGGTGCCGAATTACTGCCCGGCGCGAAGTTTTGCATGGATTGCGGCACCAAGGTGGAGCAACCACCACAGATGGTCCGTCCGACCAACTGTCAGAACTGCGGATCCGCACTGCCCGACAACGCGAAGTTCTGCCTGGAATGTGGAACCAAGGTCGAGATGGTGCCAGCGACGGCTGTAGCAGCATCTAGCTCCCAGCAACAAGCTGCGGCACCAGAACCAGCGGCTTCGGCGGCGCCGAGCGCGGCAAGCATTCCGGCCGTTCCAGTTGAATCGACGCCACCATCCAGAGCAATCGGGACTTCGGCGGCAACCCCTGCTGCGACGCCACCAGCAACACCATCGGCACCCGACCAGCAGCCTGCCGCGTCGATGGGCCCGCACCTGACCGGACCCAATAACACAACGATCAGCTTGCCACCCAAGGCCGAGCTCGTGATCGGACGTGAGGACCCAATCAGTGGGATTCATCCTGACGTTGATCTGACGTCGCATGGTGGTGAATCCGGCGGTGTGAGCCGTCGCCACGCGATCCTCAATCAGAGCAACGGGCAATGGACCGTCACGGACCTGGACAGCACGAACTATACGCGGGTTGACGGCAACCGCGTAGCACCAAATACGCCGACGCCGATCTATGATGGCGCACGTCTTCAGTTCGGACGGATCGAGTTCGTGTTTCACGTACAGTAAAGCACGCACATTGATCACAAAGGGCGCTCCGCAATGGAGCGCCCTTTATGTTTCGCGTAACGTATGTAGCGTTTGGGCAAACAACGGTGGCAGCGGCGCGACCAGTTCAAGTGGCTGCCACGTGAGGGGATGCGGTAAGCACATGCGGGCGGCATGAAGCAGATGATGGTGGATTGTCACGCCACCAACTTCGGTCGGTCCACCATAGCGTTCGTCACCCAGAACCGGAAATCCGGCATATGCGAGGTGCAGGCGTATCTGATGGGTACGGCCCGTCATCGGATGAGCATGGATGAGCGTGGCGTTAGGGAAGCGCTCCCCTGCCTCGAAGCGCGTCTTCATGTACTTGACGCTATGGGGACGACCTTCCGGGTGCATCCCGACATCTGCAAGCGGATACACCCGAAACAAACCGTGTGGTCCGCGACCATGACCTGTTTCAATCGTCACCTCGTGCCATTGCGGCACGCCCGCTACACAGGCGAGATATTCTTTCTCTACCAGTCCACGCAAAAAGGCATCTTGCAGAGGGGAGTTCGCACGCGGATCTTTGCTGAACACCAGCACACCCGACGTATCACGGTCGAGCTGATGCACCATATGCAGGGGAACGCCGGGACCATCACGGTGGAGGATAAACTGCTGTACCGCCCAGCGTACATCGTTCGTGGCGTCCCAGGGCGTCATGCTAACGTATACGCCTGGGGGCTTATTAATCACCAGCAACAGATCGTCTTCCCACACGATGTCGCCTGCTCCGATTACCGCTCGGCGCACATCATATGGTGGGAAATGAATCGTCAGGAGGTCGCCATCAGCGACGATCGCGTTAGCATCTTGAACACGGTGACGACCGATCCAGACACCGCCCCGCACGACAATCTGGGTCGCCTCATCGGAATCCAGCGCGGCGGCGGCACCTACCGCGTCTACAAGGTGCCGGCCCGCCCAATCCATATCTATGGCTACGGCGACTTTGGCCCGTCCAATAGCGGGAGTGCCGTTATCCGACAAGAAACTCCTCAGCCGCGATGATAGTTTGCGCGACGACCGCCATTTTCACACGGCGCTCGCGGGCCTTCTGCCGGATACGTGAATATGCTTCGTCTTCGGACAAATTCACCCGATCCATCAGAATCGCCTTGGCACGGTCGATCAGCGTCCGTTCCATCAGCGTTTCTTCAAGTTTATTGGCCTCGTCCTTGAGCAGCAATTTCTCGCGGTGACGGCTTACCACAAGGCGCAGGTTTGCCGCAAGTTCTTCCGCTGATACTGGCTTGAGCAGATACGCCAGCGCTCCGGCTTCGGCGGCCCGTAGCACCAGATGGCGCTCGCTGTAGGCTGTAAGCATCAGCATGGGAATATCAAGCTGCGCGGCGATAGCTTCTGCCGCCGTGATACCATCGACGTTCGGCATCTTAATATCGAGCAACGCGACTTCTGGTTTTTCGCGCAACGCCATATCGATCGCCTCTTGCCCATCGCTGGCGACGGCGACCACGGTATGCCCTAACTCATCAAGTTGATCGGAAAGCGAGATCGACACCAGAGGATCGTCCTCGGCGATCAGAATGCGTAATCCAGCCATAGCTTTTATCCTCTATCAAAGATGGTGATATTAAAATGAATATGTGTAGTATAACGAAACATTCGGAAAACAGAGGCAAAAGTATTAGCACCTTGAACATATGACATGTTCAAGGTGCCAATACTGATGGGAACGTACGGCTATGACTTTGGAACGACCTGCCCGAACCTGCCGCCTTCGATCATTTCCTTGAAGCGTCCCAAGTCTTCTTCGAGTTGACCCTGTGGATTGTTGGTCATGTTCGCCACGGTCGCGCCGATCTTACCACCTGGCGGTGTCCAGTTCATCACGACATGGATCTGTGTTTGGTTGCCCAGTTCAGTAAACACGACCTGGCCACTGGTCGCGACCGTGCCTTCACCCCGCGTGTTCCAACCAATCCGTTTGTTAGGTTCGTCCATCGTCATTTCGGCGTCGAAGCTAACGCCAATACCAAAGGGACCATCGACAGTCCAATGGGACACCTTGCTATCGTCGTCTACTTTGGAAACATTTTTGATGTTGTTCATAAAACGTGGGAAGTTCTCAAACCTGCGCCATACCTCATATACTTCGTGTACGGACGCTCCCACGATAATCGACGCTTCTGCTCGTTCCATTGCTGCTCCTTCTCGATATATTTGGATGTTTCTACCGAACGTAGCAGAACATATACCACTACCGCCGCGCACGTCGCGAAAGTGCCTCCTGGTAGACCGCCAACGTCGCCGCGCCGACCGCATCCCAACCATAACGCTGAGCATCCGCGCTGTTGCGTTCCCCGACCGTGCGACGATACTCCGGGGCGTCGACGAACACCTGTAGCGCGGCGGCGAGGGTGCGCGCGTCGCCAGCAGGAACGAGCAGATTAGCGGGGTGTGCCGCCATGACTTCGGCGTAACCTTCGTTGGCAGCCGCCACCATCGGCAATCCGGCAGCCATTGCTTCGATCAACACGATGCCAAAGCTCTCGGCATGGGTAGCAGGAGCGCAGAATATGTCCGCCTCTTGCAACAGCGTAGGCAAGTCGTCAGAAGGCACATATCCCAGGAACCGCACATTGGCGAGGCCAAGCTCAGCCGCCAGCCGTTCGAGCGATGGGCGTTCCGGTCCGTTGCCGCCAATATTGAGCCGTACATGAGGCGACTGACGTTGGAGCAACGCCATCGCCTGTAGCAGCGTCGCCACGCCCTTACGTTGTTCCATACGCCCCAGATATACGATGGTGCAATCGTCGGCGGCAGGTCGCGGCGTAGCCAGATGGAATCGCTTGATATCCACTCCTGGCGGAATGATCGTATACCTTCCACCATACAGTGTTCGGGCGCTGCGTTCGGCAGCATGCGAAATCGCGATGCGCTGGTCGAAACGGCGCAATGAGCGGTGTTGGGTTCGCGCCGCCGCCGCCACCAGCGTGCGATACCATGGCGGCTCGATTGCCACCAGAAACGTCATGACGTGCGCGGCCTGTGATTGCACTACTAGCCGGCCGGACAGCGTGGGTGAGTAGGGAGCCATCACATGCAGGATATCGCAGACTTCGCGCGCTAGCAGCGTACGCAGTTTTGCGGGGGAATGGAGCGACAGCGCGACCGAGGTCGTGGAACCACTACCCCGCAGCGGCAGCGGCGTGCCAAGCGGCACAACGCCTCGCTCCTCCGATCCACCGCTGCTGGAAAAGATGACCGTGGAATGTCCCTGCCCTTCGACGTAGCGCCGTAGCCCACGAACATATTCCTGCACGCCGCCCGGTCGCCCCATGTGGTCATCGATAATGAAACCGATATGCATTACGTTGACCAACGACCAAAGACGGAAGCCGACCAACGACCACCGACCACCGACCACCGACCACCGGCCACCGACCACCGGAATGCGAACTCGATAAAGCGATCAGCACTCGTTAGTGAATAGTGAGCAGATGATTCACACTTGGCAAGCCATTGGTCGAACCGTACCGGGGCGAACATGAATCGCCGCATCATAGCAGCGACAACTGGCGATCGTCGTCAGAAGCAGGTGCAGCGTCCTGCGTGGATACTCCACCACTCGCCGCACTATCTTCACTGACATCAGTTGTCCGATCTCCGTTGGTTGTTGGCCGTTGGTCGTTGGTCGCATCACCAACCAGCGCCAGCAATCCAGCTTCGTCCAGCGTCGGAATGTTGAGTTGTGCGGCCTTTGTCACCTTCGCACCGCCTGGACTATCGCCCAGCAATACGTAACTGGTTTTCTTGCTGACGCTGCCGGTGACGTTGCCGCCGTGCGCCTCGATCAGTTCGGTTGCCTGTTCACGCGTCATGGTTGGCAGCGTGCCAGTCAGCACAAACGCCTTGCCTTCCAGCACGTTGCTGGCGGCCTCACGGGGTGCCTCGCCAACGGTTTGCAAGCCAGCGGCTTTGAGCTTGCCGATCAACATGCGATTTGGCTCGTGCGCGAAGAAGCTTGTGATAGTTGCCGCTGTGCGCGGTCCGATGCCCGCAATCGCCGTGAGATCGGCTTCGGAAGCGTTCATCAAATCGTCGATGGTATGGAAATGCCGCGTCAGCAGTGGTGCCGCGCTTTCGCCGACGCCCTGGATACCTAGCCCGACGATCAACCGCTCGAACGGCTGTTGCTTGGAAGCAGCAATACCTGCCAGGATGTTGGCGATCTTCTTCGGACCATAGCCCGGGATGCCCTCGAAACTTGCTGGTGTGAGGGAGTACAGGTCGGCGGCATCATGCACAAGACCACGTTCGACGAACAACACCGCCTGTTCGGACCCCACGCCGACGATATCCAGCGCCCCACGCCCGACCCAATACTCGATGCGCCGGATCAACTGGGCCGGACACGCCGCGTTGACGCAGTAGTGATCGGCGGCGTCCGGCTCGCGGAAGATCGGCTCGCCACACGACGGGCATGCCGTCGGCATGTGCCACTCTCGTTCATCGCCAGTTCGTGCGCTGACGATCGGACCTACGACCTTGGGGATCACATCGCCCGACCGCTTGACCGTCACACGATCACCGAGCCGGATGTCGCGGCTCAGCACATAATCCTCGTTGTGGAGCGTCGCATTGCTGACGGTGACACCGCCGATCATGACCGGATCGAGAACCGCGTTGGGATTGAGGCGTCCCGTGCGCCCGACGTTGACCACGATCTCGCGTAGCGTCGTCGTCGCTTCGCGTGCCGGAAACTTGAACGCAATCGCCCAGCGTGGATCGCGTGCCACCACGCCAAGTTCGTCCTGTTGCGCGAAGCTATCGACCTTCACGACGATTCCATCGACCTCGTAGTTAAGCTGTTCGCGCCTGGTCATCCAATCGTCGCAGAAGCGCACCACCTCATCGAAGTTGTCGAGGCGTCTGATATCCGAGTTGACTGGAAAACCGAGGTCGCGCAGGTAATTCAGCGTTTCCCACTGGCCGCGTAGATGCTGACCGCGTTCGCGTGCGGCAGAATAGGCGAAGAATTGCAACGGGCGCGACGCCGTGATGCTCGAATCTAGCTGGCGCAACGAGCCAGCGGCGGCGTTGCGCGGGTTGGCGAATACCTTATCGCCAGCCGCAGCCTGTCGCACATTGAGTTGCTCGAAGTCCTCGATCCGCAGATATACTTCGCCACGCACTTCAAAGCGGGGCGGCACGTCGTTGGTTGCATCCGCACCCGTGCGGAGCCGCAGCGGGATACTCTGGATCGTGCGAATATTCGCGGTCACGTCCTCGCCGACCGTGCCATCGCCACGGGTCGCCGCGACGGCAAGCTGTCCGTTGTCATAGGTGATCGACATCGCAAGGCCGTCGATCTTCGGCTCGACCACGAACGCGATCTGTTCGTCAGGTCCGAGCAACCGCTGGATACGGGCGTACCAGGCGTGCAGTTCTTCGGCGTTGAGGGCGTTCGCCAGTGACAACATCGGTTCGCGGTGGCGCACCTTTGCGAAGCGTTCGGCGGGGGCGGCTCCGACCCGTTGCGTCGGCGAATCCGGCGTGACGAGATCGGGGTGTTCGGCCTCGATCTCGCGTAACTGCCGCATCAACGCATCGTATTCGGCGTCGCTCACCGAAGGATCGTCAAGGACATAGTAGCGATGATTATATTCACGAAGCTGCTCGCGCAGCGTTTCGAGGGTCTGGTTGAGTTCGGTTGTCATGTCGCTGAACGCGTTCCTTTCTGTCCCTGCCACTGGCCGTACTTCCAGTGTATGCGCGAAGGACCTGGGCAGGATGTAAGGATGAAATGCCGTTCGCTATTATATCAGCACGCCATCCTTCATCCTTCCTCCTTCGCCATAAGGTCCGGCATCGCGAGATGCCGGACCTTATGGTTTAAGGCGCACAATCTTCGGGATCACCCAGCAGTTTGTCCAGGCCATGCGCGAGCGCAGGAAGGATCGCTTCGAGGTTTTCGCGCACCGCCTTCGGGCTTCCCGGTAGGTTGATGATCAGCGAGCGCCCGCGTGTTCCCGCCACCATGCGCGACAGCATCGCGAACGGCGTTTTCTGCATACTGGCGGCACGCATCACTTCGGGGATACCGGGGACTTCGCGCTCGATCACCGCCCGCGTCGCTTCGGGCGTGATGTCGCGTGGAGCCAGTCCGGTGCCGCCCGTCGTCAGGATCAGATCGGCGCTGCCGCCATCCGCCCAACCACGCAACGCCGCCTCGATCTCCGGGCGTTCGTCCGGCACGACACGGTAATCCACGACCTCGGCTTGCAGCCCCGCCAGCACCATCTCGCGCACCACCAGGCCGCTCTGGTCGTCACGCACACCAGCCGAACTCCGGTCGCTGACCGTCAATATTGCGACACGATACATGCGTATTTCCTTTGTACAATCAGTACTTAATAGCCCGAACCATAACGAGGAGGCAACGACCGAGATTCAACATCGTGTGGCACAAGGCTGACGACGACCGCAAAGCGACATGTTCACGGACCGCCAGAAGGCGGTCCGTCGGGCGCGGCTAGCAACACGATCTTGAACGGCGGCACCGTGCGCGGTTGGGCTTCGTCCAGCACCGCCAGCGCGGCGGCGAGGAACGCCCGCACGGCGACCAGATCGAGGCCGTTGTGGTGATCACCATAAGGCGCGAGCAGTTCGCCAGCGGTCGTGAGGAGAAAACGTGGACCGGAATCCAGCCCTAGCCCGATCTGGTTGCAGCCAACGCACATCCGAATCAAGGCTTTGTGGAAGTCGTCGCGTTGCGCGAACCACAACACTTCCAGCGGGGCGATACAGGCATGGTAGCGCCGTTCGTTGAACAACTGCATGAAGGTGCCGAAGGGATCAGGCTGATTCGCTACCCTTCATACATATACGCCATCATATCGCCGACACACAACGCTCCTCATACTCCATTGGTCGTTGGTCATTGGTCGTTGGTCGTCTGCGATCCGTCGATCAACCTCGCCCCCACCGCCGGACCGTTCGCCACCGTCCATTGCACTTCCGGCAACGCCCGCACACGCTGCTCGACCTCGGCGCGATCCTTCGCGCTACACAGCACATGCACGTTGGCTCCTGCGTCCATGGTGAAGTAGGCGAATAACCCCTCGTTACGCCAATCCTGCAGCGCATGGACCACCGCCAGTGTGCCAGCCGTCCAATAGAAGGTGGCGGGAACCGCAGTCATCGCTACGACGTGCAGCGATACGGCATCAGCCTCGGATACTCTACCAAGTTGACCCAGGTTACGGTCGCGGATCGCCAGCAGTGTTTGCTCGATGCGTTCGGGCACTTCCTGCAGGCGCACGCCGAAGTATGGACTGGAGGACACGAGGCGATGGTTTTCCGCCGACCCGACACGCTTGGGACGAGCGTCCACCACCGCGACGATATCCACCAGGTCCCAATGTTCCGGTTTTGCTACGGAAACGGCATACGAGCCTTCGTCGGTGCCGTCGTGCTGCCAGTGGACGAAACCATCGGGTATCGAGCGGCAGGCCGACCCCGATCCCGATTGACGTGCCAGGATCGATAGCTCGCGTTCGTCCAGGTGCAGACCCGCCGCCGTCGCGCCCGCCAGCGTTAGCGCGGCGAACCCCGACGCCGACGAGGCGATACCAGCAGCAGCCGGAAAATTGTTCGCCGACCGCACACGCGCCCGTGTTTCCAGACCCGCACGCGCCCGAATGCGATCGAGATGCGCCACCACCCGATCGCGTGGGCTACCTGATACCGCTTGCTCCTCCTGACCGTACCAGGCGATCAGCACTTCGTCATCGTTAAGCGATGGGTCGAACGTGACGGTTGTGGTCGTCGAACAGCTATCAAGGTTCATCGAAATGGATTCGTTGTAGGGCAACGTTAGGTGAGCGTCGGCAACGCCCCAGTATTTGACGAACGCGATATTACTTGGAGCAATGGCGGTTGCAGTTGTCATAGGTGATCCTTATAAAGACAAGGGTTATTAATCTTCTTCGGGTGCTCGCCCGACGGCGGTTGCAGGACTGTTATGGGTTCGGGAGCGCTTGAATCCGACCAGGCGTGCGCTGGGGTTGACCAGACGGCGTAAGCAGCAGATTGCGCCCCAAAATTTCGGTGCCAGTTCCCCGCAGTGTTGGCGTGAACAGAATCAAGCCGATTAGATACCCATAGAACACCGCCACACACAGGATAACGAACCAGCCGGGGATAGCACCGATGCCAGCACGAGTGACGATCGCCCTGAACACATGCACGATCGGGACGGATTCAGGATGGATCAACAATTTGATGATCCAGGTCAACAACAGGAAACCAAAGATCGCAATATAGTTATGGCGCAGGCGACGTCCCACCGCTTCGGACCAGGAAATTTTGAAGTGCGGGCTTTCCAGGTCGGACTGCAACAGCGGATGCCAGTGCTGATCGGTGTCAATCGTGTTCATCTGGAGCAGCAGCACATAGTATTCAGTTTCCATGACTCGCAGCCACCCGCTCCACAGGTCATAAAAGCGGAAACGCCGTGCTTCGATCGATAAGAACGCGAAGGCCAGAAACATTCCCAACAACGCCATCAGATGTGGCGAATCGGAGTTACCCAATAGCAACGACACAATCGACCCGCTGCTGATAACCGCCCAATTGGTTGTGCTGTCGATACGGACACGCCAGGTCGTCGTCAGGTCCATGACGCCACGATAAAAATGCACCATCACCGCCGGTTGAAGTACCGACGAAGTAGCACGAGGAGGCTTTGTTGATGCAGGTTTGTCCATGATTCGGTCACCCAGTTGGCAAGACGAGACACACTCCAGATTGTAGCATAGGCACCCTGCCCATCCGAACCTCGACCGTGTTGTGCAAGATACCTAAAAATGCTGTTGCATAGTTTGGGCAATTCATGTCTAGCAACCTCACTCGGTATTCGTTTATAGTGGAGGTCATCCCGTATGAGCAAGCAACGCTGCACCGCTCTTCCTCAATGCAAAGCTGAGGTTGGTTATGTATCGTGTGCTTGGACAATCCACCGCTCGTAGCAGAGCATCACGCATCCGCCTCAGGCGAACACGCCCCGTGCGAATCTCGTTGTACTCATCGTGAATGCTCTTGTCATACGTGACCTTTTGCGCCTCGCTCTGCCCACGGGCTCCTTTATGTTGACACATGCTTCGGGTGCCACGCGCCCAATCCATGGTGTCGTCGGTTTGCGGGCGACCGCCCCGGCGCTCCCTACGCTACGTGCGGGCGACCTGGTCGTCATGTCAGTCGCCGAAACCGAGGCCATCGACGATACACTCACGCCCGCGGTGATCGTCGCCCGGCTTGCCGGAACCACCGTCGGCGGACTCGCCGTGATCGGAGCAATCGATGAAAGCGCGCGGCAAGCCGCCAATCGGCAAGGGCTAACGCTTCTGTGCTTACCCGCAACCGTGGACACCCGAACAGTCATCCGCGAGGTGTCGTTGCTGCTTGAATCGCCCGACATCCAGATCGAGCGGCGGGCAGCGCAACTCTACAGCCAGCTTACCAGCTACGTGGCGCGTGGCGAAGGCATCACGGGTGTGTTGCGTACCGTCAGTCATGCGACCGGTTGTGCCGCCGCTTTTTATGACGCAGCCTCACAGATTCAATCGCAATTCAACGTCAACGGCGAACATGCTGTGCTCACGGCTCTCAACCCACAACAAACCGCCAGGGTCTACGCTGGCGAGTTTGTAATCCTGGTGCAAGCCATCGGCAACACCTCATCCCATGGCGAGGCATCCGTGCCCACTGGATTTATCGCGCTATGCGGGCATGAGATCGACCGCTGGGATGAAGTGGCGGCTGAACAGGCTGCCTCAGCCCTGATGCTTGAACTCGCCAAGCAGCAGGCGGTCGAAGCGGTCGAAACACGGGTGGGCGGCGAACTGCTCCAAACGATCATGAGCGGCATGCCTTCGGACATGCTCGCCCTGCAAGAACATGCATCCGAGCTCGGCTACGATCTGCGGCGCTCGCACGTCGCCATCATGATCGCCTCGGCGGACAACCATCTGACGATGCCGCGGCTGCGCGAACGCCTCGAACACGAATTACGCCTGCAACGCACCAACGCCCCATATGTCGAACGCGACCACAGCATCCTGTGTATGTACCCTACCGATGAGCGGCTAATGCCGTCCGCTGGCGATGCTACGCAAACTCGCCCAGGACTTCGCGATCAGCGCCGGGGTGAGCAAGCCAGCGTCGACGGTAGCGGCATGGCAACAAGCCAGTTCGGAGGCCGAACTGGCTCTGACGCTTGGACGCTACTTATTCGGCGTTCGTTCGATCATGCGTTACGACGACGTACAGGTGTATCGTTTGTTGTTCGATATGCGTACGTCGGGCGATCTCCAACAGTTTTATCAGGTTACCCTTGGCGCGCTGGTAGAGTACGACCGCCGCCATAACGCTGCATTGCTACAAACCCTTGAAGGGTATTTCGAGGCGCAGAGCAATCTTAGCCGAGCCGCCGAGTGCCTCAAAATCCACCGCAATACGTTGGTCTACCGCCTGCGGCGCATCAGCGAGATCGTCCGCCTTGATATGGAACGCTCCGAGGACACGCTCGCGCTACAGGTGGCGCTCAAAGCCTACCGCGTCCTGCAACCGGCGAGTGAAGCCCGCCTGTTGGGCTAGAACAGATCCTCGACCTCTTCCTCGATCTCAACTTCGGTTTTGATTCGCTCGCGCTGCGGACTCATCGCCGCATAAAACGCCTCGTCGTACGGCCGTGTGCGCACAACGACGGGCATCGGCACAGCATGGCCCAGGATCATCGCCTGTTGGCGCGTGTCGAGCGATGCCAACACGCTGCGGAGCTTCGACGCCCCACCCACGCCTGTAAACACGGCGTCAATATCGCGCTCGTCGTTCAGCAGCGCCGTCACCCGCGATCCAAGCTGACTCATCACCTCGGAGTCGATCGCCGACGGGCGCTGATCGACCACCAGCAATGTCACGCTGTATTTCCGCAACTCGCGGGCGATGGTGCCGAAGATCGTCTGCCGCGCGGCCTGTGGATTCAGGAACTTATGCGCCTCCTCGATCGTGATCATCAGGGGGCGTGGCTTATCGCTTTCCTGTCGGGTCTGGTAATACTTCTCGGTTTGGGCGATCCAGGTCTGATGGATGCGGCGCGTGATGATATTGGCGACGAGCATATAGGCCAGTGTCGAGTTGTGCTGTCCAAACTCCAGGACGACATGTTTGCCAGCGGCGAGCGCGTTGATGATGCCCGTTACGGTATCCGCGGGTGCGGTGTCGCGGACAAATCCCAACCGTGCGACCTGTTCCATCTTGCGTTTGAGCGCTTGCAGCGAGCCAGGATGCCCGCCCGATTCTCGTGCGAACGTTTCGAGCCGTTCACTGTCCATGCCGCGCAACTCGCGCAACCAACCGTTCTTCCAGCGATCGACCAACAGATACGCCGATTCAGCCGCCGTAGAGTTAAGGTTTAACTCATCCTGCAACAGAATTACGTCCTCGACTTCGATCTGATCCAGGCCAATCACCAGTTCGGAATCGTAACTGACGTTACGGCGGCGCGACGACTGTGGGTCAAGCGTGTAGATCATCACATTTGACGCCGAAACAACTGGCGCAATCCCTTGACGAATACACCATCCTCGGATTTCGTATCGCCCGCGTATTCGGAGTGCATATCGAAGATCAGCGATGACGCAACGTTGCCCTTGATGACGCCACACAGCAGGAGGCGCGTCAGAAACGACTTGCCCGTGCCTGACTTTCCAAAGATGCCGTTGGAGCGTTCCACCAACCGTCGCAGATCGATGCACACCGGCACATCCATATCCAGGGGCATGCCGACCTGAAAATGGGTCGTCAGACTCGGCAGCCAAAGACACGCCCGAAGTCCTCCTCGTCAGCGGTGTATACCGGCGCGAAATGGCGCGGCACGGTTCGTACCGGACGCAAGCCTTCGGTTATGTCGGATGACAGCATCAGCATCGGCGTGACGTCGAACGTGCCAAACGTGGACGTTCCTACCAGCACCCGTTGCAGAAAATCATCGTCCTCCAACGGTGGCTCACTCAGGATGTCACGGTTGGCGGCTTCCAGATGCACGTCGCCGATCATCGAAAAAAATTGGTGTTGGTCGCCCTGAATCACTGTGAATTGTCCCACCCGCAGGTCTTCGACCGAGGTCGTGGCTTCGAGCCGCACGCTCAGTCCTTCGGACAACGATCCACTGGTCACAACGCCGAGTTTTTTTCGATCGCCTGGTTGCATGTACTGATTCCTACAGGTGATGAATGTGATATATAGAAGTGGAAGGCACTATACCATAACGACCGACACGACCAACGACCAACGAGCAACAGGATTTGGGAGAATACGATTCTACGCCATCCCAGACCACAGAACGAACAGTTAGAGCATCAATGCTCAAAAACTGGGGCCAACAAATCACCACTTGGTGCAATAACGATCGGTGGTCCGTCTAGTGGCCCCGTTTGACATAACCCGTAGCATGCGCTACCATCGAACAGCTTGTGGCAAGACCACACGCGAACACCTGATGGAGCTACCTTCCCATGCGTGAGCAGCTTGACCTGTTTCTCAGTCATCTTGCAAACGAACGACAATTGTCGCCAAATACGACTTCAGCCTATCGAACAGACCTTGAACAATTTGTTCAGTTCATGGAAGAGAAAGGGAATACATCCTGGACGATTCTGGACCGGAATGAAGTGCTTCAATTTCTGATTTTCCTTAAGGAACGACGATACGCGACTTCAACGCTGGCACGGCGCACAGCGGCGGTCAAATCGTTCTGCACATTTCTGCATCGCCAGGGTATCCTTGACAACGATCCGACGGCGGAACTCGATTCACCACGAGTCGACCGCTCGCCGCCGCGTTCGATCACCGTCACACTGGTCGATGAATTGCTCGAACTGCCATTGACATCCTCCGGCCCAGAAGCCTTCCGCGACAAGGCGATGCTCGAAGTGCTGTACGCCACCGGCATGCGCGTGAGTGAACTCGTCGCTCTCAACAGCGACGATGTCGATCTCGAAACGGAATGCTTGCGCTGTGGCGGTCAGCATAAGCAGCGCATGCTGCCGATTACTGGCTCGTCGCTGACCGCTCTTGAGGAATACAACGACATCGGGCGTCCGCAGCTTGCGCGTGGCAGCCGCGAGGTCGAATTAGCTCTGTTCCTGAATCATCGCGGCAAGCGTCTGACGCGCCAGGGCTTCTGGCTGATCCTCAAACGCTACGCCGGACAAACTGGGCGTGCAGGACCTGACGCCGCATACGCTGCGTCACTCCTTCGCCTCACATATGCTGGCGAACGGTGCCGATCTGCGGTCGCGTGCAAACACTGTTGGGACACGCGTCGATCTCGACGACACAGATCTACCAGCAAGGCGAAACGAGGCAACATGGCCCGCGCCGAACGTAAGCAGCTTGCCGAAATTTCGGACTAGCGTTTCGGCATCTTGACGCGCGTACGCGCACTGTTATACTGAACAATAACACCTCAAGCAACTGGCGCGTAAACGTGGGTAACCACGGGGAAGCTTGAGGCGAAGAACACAACCAGCCGTTCGCCTGGGCTGGGGCACCGAAGTACTTCGGTGCCCCCTTTTGTTTTGTGCGGCGCACAATGAGTCAATCTCGGCAGTCGATCGCCGTTAAGGAGTATGTAATGCCAGAGGTATATAACTTTAACCCGGGACCCGCAATTTTGCCGCGTCCGGTGCTTGAAACGGTCCAGACACGAACTTCTCGACTACCACGGTCGTGGCATGTCGATCATCGAGATGAGCCATCGCTCCAAGGAATTCATGGCGATCGTGGCCGAGGCTGAGCAACTGGTCAAAGAGTTGCTCCAAATCCCGGACGGCTATCGCGTATTGTTCCTGCAAGGTGGCGCGAGCACCCAGTTCGGTATGGTGCCGATGAACTTCCTGCCCGGCGGATCGCACCGCCGATTATATTCTGACCGGCGTATGGTCGGAAAAAGCCCTGGAGGACGCCCGCAAGATTCGGGCAAACGCATATGGCGGCGAGCACCAAGGAAAGTGGCTATCCGACGCGTTCCCGATCTGGAGGAAGATCGTCCTCAGCGAGAACCCAGTGTATGTGCACATTACGTCAAACAACACGATCTACGGCACCCAATGGCGCACGTTGCCGGTGTTCGACGATGTGCCGACTCGTCGCCGATATGTCGAGCGACTTTCTATCACGCCCGTTCGACGTCTCTCCTTATGGTCTGATTTATGGTGGTGCGCAAAAGAACCTCGGTCCTGCCGGTGTCACCATCGTGATCATTCGCGACGCATGGCTCGCGCCAAGCCGCCGCCATCGATTCCGACGATGCTACGCTATGACATCCACGCCAAGAACGATTCGCTGTACAACACGCCGCCTGCCTTTGCGATCTATACCACCAATCTGGTGCTACGTTGGTTGCGCGACAACGGCGGACTAGCGGCGATGGCAGGCCATAACGAGACCAAAGCCGCCCTGGTCTACGGCGCGATCGACGCGAACGACGAGTTCTACCAGGGCCATGCCGAAGCGACGAGCCGTTCGCTGATGAACATCACCTTTCGGTTGCCAACCGAGGAGCTGGAGAAGAAGTTCCTCGACCAGGCTAAGGATGCAGGGTTTCGTTGGTCTGCCAGGACACCGCTCGATTGGCGGCGTACGCGCCTCGATCTACAACGCCATGCCACTCGAAGGCGCGCAGGCCTTGGTTGATTTCATGAACGAGTTCGTGCGGACGAATGGCTAGCGTGGATCCCGTCCAACGCCGCGCATACGCAGAAATCGACTCCTGAGAGGATGAAGCGACTGGTATAGGCGCTCCATCCTCTCAGGCATATAACCACATAACCCATCGTTATGCGCACCTGCTGGTTACACGTCTCGATAAACGTGTAACCAGTACTCTGGTGGCTTACCACTAAACGGAAACGGAATCTCGATCTTGAATCTTCGTCCACGACGTGCTATGCTATCGATCACGGTGTTGAAGCAAAGGAGTACCTGCGCGGACGTGCTCAGCGAACCAGGAAACGGTGGGAGCCTGGTCATCCGAAGCGTAGGGAAGGGCGTTGTGGAGCCGTAGCGATGAATATAGGGTCAGTGATTGCTGATACCGTTCGACGCGATACCTTAAGTGCCGGTCCGAACGTTCGGGCATCCGGAAATGGGGTGGAACCGCGGATAAGTGAACTTATTCGTCCCCAGGCAGCATCAAACGCCGCCTGGGGCGTTTGATTTTAAAAGAGGGGAATCAGGACATGAGCGCGCAAACGATGGAGCAAATCGTATCGCTCGCCAAACGACGCGGGTTTATCTTTCCTGGCTCGGATGTGTATGGCGGGTTACAAGGGACGTATGATTACGGCCCACTCGGGACGGAACTCAAGAACAATCTCAAACGTGCCTGGTGGCAGTCCAACGTGTGGGAACGCGACGACATGGAAGGCATCGACGCGTCGATCCTGATGAACAAACTTGTGTGGCGGTATTCCGGACACGAAGAAACTTTCGTCGATCCGATGGTCGATTGCCGGAACTGCAAAGGCCGTTTCCGCGCTGATCACCTGAAGAATAACACCTGTCCGAGCTGTGGGTCGCACGACCTGACCGAACCACGTCCATTCAATATGATGTTCAAGACGCAGGTTGGGCCGGTGCCCGATCCCGAATCGTTCGCGTATCTGCGGCCTGAAACGGCACAGGGCATCTTCGTCAACTTCAAGAACGTGCTCGACTCCACGAACCGCAAGCTGCCGTTCGGTATCGCCCAGATTGGCAAGGCGTTTCGCAACGAGATCACGCCGCGCAACTTCATCTTCCGCGTGCGTGAGTTCGAGCAGATGGAGATCGAGTTCTTCGTGCGGCCAGGCGAGGACGAGGAATGGCACCGTCGCTGGATCGAAGATCGCATCAACTGGTGGGTCAATGTCTGCGGGTTGCGGCGCGAAGACCTGTACCGAGTACCATGTGCCAGCGAGTGAGCTAGCGCATTACTCCAAGGCCACGGTGGATTTGATGTTCCGCTATCCCATCGGCGTCGAGGAGATCGAAGGTATCGCCAACCGCACCGACTTCGACCTGGGCTCGCATACCAAGGATCAGGAGAAACTGAACCTGACGGCGCGGGTCAAGCCCAACACCGATGCGACCGAACGGTTGAGTTACTTCGACCACAGCACCAATAAACACATGGTGCCGTATGTGATCGAGCCGTCGGCGGGTGTTGATCGGGGTGTGCTGGCAGTGCTGTGCAGCGCCTACGAAGAACAACAACTCGACAAGGGCGACATTCGCACGGTGCTGCACTTCAAGCCCGCACTCGCACCGATCAAGGTGGCGGTGCTGCCGTTGAAAAAGAACCACGAAGGCATCGTGACGATGGCGAAATCATCAAGCAGCAACCTGCAAAGTACAGGCGAGATGCGGTCGGTCTACGACGATACCGCGGCCATCGGCAAGCTGTATCGTCGCCAGGACGAAGTCGGGACTCCGTTCTGTGTCACGGTCGATTTTCAGTCGCTCGAAGATCAAACCGTCACCGTGCGCGACCGCGACACGATGGAGCAGGAGCGTATCGCCTTGCCTGAACTTCAAGCATTTTTGCGCGAGCGTCTGCGCTAAACCGCTCGCTCGCCACACGCCAACGCAAAAGCCCCGGCCGTCACACGTGTGACGGCCGGGGCTTTTGCGTGCCCTCCCCATATTTTTTATTTGACGTAGCCTAACCCACAAGGCTATACTACTGTATGTAGCGTATGTGCGGTGTTTAACGCATCTCCATGCGCTAAACGACGATTTCTATGTGCGAACTGATAATCATTATCGTCGTTACAGAAATGTAAAGAATATAACGCGATGGGCAAGAAGAAGGAAGCAAAGCGAGCAGCCAGGCGAAGCAAAGCAAGAGGTAGCGACATTAGCAACAGTTCCGGTAGCAAAACCAGCCAAGCGATTGCATAATACCGTCCGACCGTATGTCCAGCACGTTCTGATCTGCACCGACAGTAAATCGAAAGCCTGCAAGAAGGGTGGTCCCACGATCCTCAAGGCGTTCCAAGCCGCGATCAAGGAGCGGAAGCTACATCGTCAGATTATCGTTTCAGAGATCGGGCATGTCGGAGGCTGTAGCCTCGGCCCGAACGTCATCGTGTATCCCGATGGCGTGTGGTATGGCATGGTCGAGTGTAGACGATGTCGACGAAATCATTGACCGTCATTTGCTTGGCGGCGAGGTCGTCACTCGACTGATGCGAGGAGCACGCAAAGACGACCCGTGCTATGGCTGTGCGCTGGTTGTCACCCCTTATCGAAATGCCAGTCGAATTGTCAAAGGTCGCCTGAGCCGTTCGAAGTCACTACCCACGCCAGCGACTGCTTCCGAGCTGCCGATATGTTCGAGATACCAGGCGTCAAGCCGTACATCATGGATCAGGTGAACACCTGATCGTCCTGGCAGCGCACGCGAAAATAGCTCCGTGGAGGACGACGCCATGTTGCCGATTCACCCCAACTTTTCTCCACCCGTCGCACGCGTCGTTCTTCACCTCGGTACATAAATCGAAGTGGCTGATAATTGTAGCGTTTCTCGAAAAGAGCTATCGGCTCTGTCCGCATCGTCATGCTCCTTAGTGTGACTCATGTGTATATCATGAGTATATCAGAACACTTGTTCTATGTCAATACTGCACGAACTTTCGGCCATCGTTTGACGGTGGTTAAGCAGCCGACTAAAATAAGCCAACTTTCATCCATTCTGGAGGCACAACAAACAATGCGACGATTATCCCTGATGGTACTAGCGGCCTTATGGCTCGTCCTGCTGGCGGCCTGCGGCAATAGCACCACTACAACAGCGTTCAGTTCCAACAGCACCAGCGGCAAACGAAGCCGCAGCAACGACGGAAGCACTTCCCACAGAAATGTCAGCCACAATGGCACCCATGACAACAGAGGTGGCCGACCAGCGAGGCAACATCCGGCGGAGCGATGCCAGGATCCTGGGCGGGCGGGCCGTGCTGATCGGGACGGATGCCGCGTATCCTCCATTTGAATCAGTGGATACAGCGACCGACCAGATCGTTGGCTTCGATGTTGACTTGATGAACGAGATCGGCAAACTGATCAACATCAAGCCGGAGTTCAAGAACGCGGCGTTCGACACGATCTTTACCGCACTCGATAAAAAGCAGTTCGACGCCGTCATGTCGGCGGCGACTATCACTGAAGAACGGAAGAAGATCGTCGCGTTCTCCGACCCCTACGTCGAGGTCGGACAATTGGTGGTTGTGCTCGCTGACAACACCACGATCAACAGCTATCAAGACCTGGCAACCGCTCCGGCGGTGGGCGTACAAACCGGCACCACCGGCGAAACGGCTGCGCTTGACGAGGCCAAAGTACCCGACGCTAAGCTGAAACGTTACCAGACGATCGACCTGGCGTTCGCCGACCTCGCCAATAACTCGATCGATGCGGTCGTGGCGGACGGCCCAACGGTGGGGAACTACATCGCGCAGCCGCAATATGCCGACAAAATCAAGCTCGTCGGCGATGCGTTCACGACCGAAAGCTATGGCATCGCCCTTCACAAGGACGATACCGAACTCGTTAGCGCAATCAACACAGCATTGGCGGAACTCAAGAGCAACGGCACGGTCCAGCAACTTAAGGATAAGTATCAGATCAAGTAACAGCTACCTGCTCGGCAGATAGCGGCATCGAGTTCGCAGCCACCACGCTACCCAGCATGGTGGCTTACGCCTCAGGGGGGACGCTTCATGGCTGGCGCTCGTACTGATGTCCAAACCCCGCATCGGAATAATTCATTGAGCACGACGCTCAACCGTATCCCCTGGTGGCTGGTTATCATCCTGATCGTCGGGGGATTCGTTCTGTATTCGATGCTGAGTTCCGAACGCTATGTCGCGGCCCTGACCTATCTGCTGCGGGGCGTCAGGCTCACGATTCTGCTCACCGTCGCCTCGTATGCGATCGCGCTGGTGATCGGCCTGATCGCCGGACTGGGGCGTGTTTCACGCAACGTCGATCGTCAACACCATCGCAACCCTGTATGTCGAAGTCGTGCGCGGCGTTCCATTGCTGGTCATCATTATCTACGCGCATTATGTGATCGCTCCCGCCATCGGCACCAATCGCAACGCCGTCATCAGCGGCATCATCGCCCTCTCCTTCGGCTATGGAGCATATCTCGCCGAAGTGTTCCGCGCCGGTATCGAATCGATCGATCGCGGGCAGTCCGAAGCCGCTCGCTCGCTCGGCCTCAGCGGATCACAGGCGATGCGTTATATCGTATTGCCACAGGCCATTCGGCGTGTGCTACCACCGCTCGGCAACGACTTCATCGCCATGCTCAAGGATTCGTCGCTCGTTTCGGCGATCGCGATCAACGAACTGACCAAACTTGGTCAGATCGAGGCATCGCGCACGTTCGACACCTTTCGGACCTACAACGCGGTGGCGGTGTTGTACCTGATTTTGACGCTCATCCTTTCGTTGGGCGTACGGTATCTGGAAAGGGTGGCAAGCTTTGGCAAGCGATGAAATCATCCAGATCGAGGCAGTTTCGAAATACTACGGCTCGTTTCAAGCACTCGCGGATATAAATGTCACTGTCCGGCGCGGCGAAGTGATGATGATCATTGGTCCGTCCGGTTCAGGCAAATCGACTCTGTTGCGCTGCATCAACCACCTGGAAGTGCCGGACGAAGGTCGCGTGGTCGTCGATGGCACCGAAGTCAATTCGTCACGTGGCAACATCAACGCCGTGCGTGCGGAAGTTGGCATGGTCTTTCAGCGCTTCGAACTGTTTCCGCACCTCACAGTCCTCGACAACATCTGCCTCGCCCAGCAGCGCGTACGTAACCGCTCGCGAGAAGAGAGCGAGCAGGTTGCCAAAGAACTGCTCGACAAAGTTGGCATACCCGAAAAGATGCACTCCTTTCCATCGCAGCTTTCGGGGGGCCAGCAACAACGTGTAGCCATCGCACGGGCGCTCGCCATGCAACCCAAGATCATGCTCTTCGACGAGCCGACCTCCGCGCTCGACCCTGAGATGATCAAGGAAGTGCTGGACGTGATGCAAACACTGGCATCGGAAGGCATGACCATGGTGATCGTATCGCACGAGATGGGCTTCGCCCGCCGCGCCGCTAACCGTGTGCTGTTCATGGATGGGGGGCGCATCGTAGAGGAGGGTCCTCCCGACCAGGTGTTTGGTACTCCGCAGCACGAGCGCACGAAGTTGTTTCTATCACGCATTCTTCACTGACCATTTAACCCGGCATACGGTATGCTATATACAGGTCGCCGTGCTTCGGCGGCCTTTTCCATGTATGCATCAGGGAACATTTATGCCTCAACGGTTCCGGTCGCTCATCGTGGCGTTGCTCATCGCGCTATTGACAGGCTGTGGCGTGCCAAAGCAGGTGACGACGCCCACCAGCGTACCAGCAGCGGCGACAGCACAGCCAGAAGCGCCGTCCGCGCCAGTCGCAACGCTCGACATCGCAACACCACCGCCGCCTGAAGTCACAACCGCGACCCTGGATGCCGCAAGCACGCAGGCGTCCGCAGCCGAAACGATGACATCAGCGGCTCCGGCAAACGCCAACGACATCATCCTCGCTACTACGACCAGTACACAGGATAGCGGATTGCTCGACGTGCTGATCCCACGTTTCGAGGAGCAAACCAACTACACCGTAAAAACCATTGCAGTTGGTTCCGGCGCAGCGATCGCGCTGGGGGAACGTGGGGAGGCCGATGTGGTGCTGGCGCACGCACCAACCAACGAACGCGAACTCGTAGCATCGGGCGCAGGCATCGACCGCTCGCTGGTAATGTACAACGACTTCATTCTGGTCGGTCCCGCTGACGATCCCGCCCGATTAAAAGGTACGACCGAGATCGTCCCGGCGATGCAGAAACTCGCCATGTCAGGCAGCACTTTCGTGAGTCGCGGCGACAAATCCGGCACCAACCAACTCGAACTGAAGCTCTGGGAAACCGCCGCAGTGACGCCGCAAGGCCAACCCTGGTACATCGAATCGGGGAGTGGCATGGGGCAGACGCTCCAGATCGCCGAACAGCGCGATGCTTATACCATCACCGACCGTGCTACCTATCTTGCGTGGCGTGATCGCATCTCCCTGCAGATTGTATCGGAAGACGATCCGGCATTAATCAACATCTACCATGTAATCGCCATCAATCCCGCGAAGTTCAGCCGCGTCAACAGTGCGGGAGCGCGTGCCTTCATCAACTTTCTCCTTGCCGCCGACACGCAAACGCTGATCGGCCAATTTGGTCGCGACACGTACAATCAGGCGTTGTTCACACCCTGCGCCCAGAATAGTTGTGGCCTTGCCAATGGCGGAGACTAACAACCACACATGCACCTGATCGGCGAAGCACTCTATGACGCTATTATGCTGCTTGTGCGCGGTGACAGCGCCACGCTGCGCATCGCCGCATTGTCGTTGTTGGTGTCAGGGAGCGCGACCCTACTCGCCGCGCTGATCGGTGTTCCGCTGGGTGCGATGCTGGCGTCACGACACTTCCGGGGGGCGAAACTCGTGGCGGGCATTGTTAACACCGGCATGGGACTGCCGCCCGTTGTCGTCGGGCTTGGCGTTATGATCGCGCTGTGGCGTTCGGGTCCGCTGGGTAGTCTGGGGCTGCTATACACCCCCGCCGCAATGGTGCTGGCGCAGTTCATCGTCGCCATGCCCATCGCCGCAGGATACACGGCATCGTCGCTACGGCTCCTCGATCCCGGCCTGATCGCCGCGCTTCGTGTCGATGGCGCGGCGGACTACCGGGTAGTGTGGGAGATGATCCGGGCAGCCCGCCCACAGGTGCTGGTCGCGGTCGCGGCGGCATTTGGACGGGCCTTATCCGAAGTCGGGGCATCGTTGATGGTCGGTGGTAACCTGCTCAATGCCACCCGGATCTTGACCACTGCGATTGCTCTGGAAACCGGCAAAGGCGAGTTCGCCCGCGCCATCGCCCTGGGCATGATCCTGTTGGCACATCTCCTTTGTCGTCAACATCGCACTGGTACGTGGCGCGGGGCTATCGTCACGGGCTGAACATTAATGCTACGCTACGACCGTTGCGTAACACCTCGACCACGGCTGCCAGGTCAAGATCGCCCAATCCCTGCTCGACCGCCGCTTCAAGTATCGCCCGCGTCGCCTCGACGCTGCCCATGGATACGCCGAACTTTTGCCCCTGCGCGATGCTGTAGTTCGCATCCTTGAGCATCCAACGCAGAGCGAAATGCACATCGTCATACTCATGCTGCGCCATGCGGTCGATACGTCCTTTGACCATCGGGCTTCCGGGCGCTCCGTTCGTCAGGATACGAACGACCTGTTCGAGATTCAGCCCCGCTCGTTCGGCGACGACTAACCCCTCCGCCAGCGCCAGCATGTGTACCGCGCCCATGGCGTTGTTAATTAGCTTCATACGTGCGCCCGAACCGTTCGGACCCAGATGTTGTACGTCCACGCTAAACGCCCCCAGCACATCGCGCACGCCGTCCAGTGTCGCCGCGTCGCCACCGACGACCAAGCTTGAGTTCCCCGGCGTCGGCGGCAGGCTTGCTACCAAGCACGGGCGCATCCAGAAACCCACAGTTGCGTTGTGCGGCTGCTGCCGCCAGCCGTTCGATCCAGTCCGGGCTGAGCGTGCTACATTCCACCAGCGTCGCGCCTTCGCGTGCGCCCGCGAGCGCGCCTTCCTCGCCCATCCAGATCGCTTCGGACGCCGCATCGTCGGCGACGGCGCAGATCACCACGTCAGCCGTTCCAGCCGCCTCATGCGGCGTTGCGGCGCGACGAGCGCCCTGCGCGACCAACGCCTCGGTTTTCTCCGCGCTGCGGTTATATACTACAAGTGGAAATCCGGCACGAAGAATATTGCTGGCGATACCATGACCAATAATGCCAAGACCAAGTACAGCTACCTGTTGCATCCTACATCTCCTTATTCGACCTATGACCAATGACCAACGCGGAAAACGTAGCCGTCGTTCGTGCGAGGTAAAGCGAATACACTATAGTTCCACGCACACACGTAATGTCAACCATTGCTAGCAGGTTACGTTCCACTTCGGGACGAACCTTCTCCACATTGCGTGTAACTTTTGTGAGGCCGGCGCGTCTATCTTTATAAGGGCACTGAACGAAACGTACCGTGTACCGCACACCTCGCCAGCGAGTGTGCTCTGCGGTGTCGAAACGAAGGAGAACTATTTCGTGAGTAATACCTGGCGCGAAGCCGCCATCGCGCTTCCCATCACGGGCATGAGCCTGGACGAACTTTATCGCCAATATCGTGGTCCCGTCCAACATTACCTGCTGCGCCTGACCGGATCGCCTGACCAGGCCGAGGAACTGGCGCAAGAAACGTTTATTCGAGCCTGTGCCGGTATTATGTCGTTTCGAGGCGACTGCTCGGTGGCGACGTGGCTGTTCAGGATCGCCCGCAACACCTATCTTTCCAGTTTGCGGCGTTCCACCCCAACCCGCATCGATACTGACGAGTTTCTTGCCATCCCAGACAACAACGCGCACAGCGACCCCTCGCACTATCACGACTGCGAGGAACAGCGCGACGCGATCAGGATCGCGCTGCTCGAACTGCCGGAAAAGCAACGCACGATCCTGCTGCTGCGCGACGACGAAGGCCTGTCCTACGCTGAGATCGCCGACGTGCTTGGCATCAGTTTATCGGCGGTCAAAGTCAATCTGTTCCGCGCCCGTCATGCTTTTCGTGAACTCTATCAAGCGTCCGCCCAAGGAGACCACCTATGACCCCTAATGAATCCACGACAACACGCTTCGATCCCAAACCGACACCATGTGCGCTGATCGAGGACCTGCTGCCACTCTACGTCGAAGGCGAAGTCAGCCCTGGCGCACGCGACCTGATCGCCGAACACCTGGCGACCTGCGAGCATTGCGCCGGTTTCCTGGCAGGGGCACAAAGCGTCCGAGCCCAACTGCGCCACGACCAGCAGGCACGCAGGAGCGTCGTCGCCGATGACAAGCCAGCGGTCCAGGCCGTGACTGCCGCTCAGTTCGCCATCGCCATTGGCGCGGTGTTGTGCATTGGCATGATCGGATTGTTCGTGTTTGGCTTCTCTGACTTTTATGCTGCCCAACGGTTGCTCGGATTATTATTCCATTCGGTGCCGTCGCTGCCGCCGCGTATGCCGTCGTCATGCTGCTCAGGCAGCGGCGCGGCAAGCACCGCATGGATCGCTGGCTCTCGCTTGGCGCAGTCGCCGCACTGGCGGGCATTGGTATGCTGGGGCTGTTGTCACAGGTAGAGTTAATCGTGCGAATCGTCGAGTTTTTCATTCGACTCTCGCCGTTGTACATGGTGTATGCAATCGCAGACGAACTCGCGCCATTGATCACGCTTGGTGTGTTCGGTCTTGCGGGAGCAGTCATCACCGGAGCACTCATCATGCTGCTTCGCAAGAACGGACAAACAAGCAATCCCGAGTAACATCTTACGGCTCGTTTGGGCGAATCACAACACTCACAAGTGGTACAAGCCCCCTCGTATGCCAAATTGGTATGGCGAAGGGCTTGTAAAACCGCTGCTAGTTCCGTATAATCCAGACACTTCTTTGCATCTTGCATCGAGAAAGGAGACAGACCATGATCCAGACTGAATATACTGCACATCTTCGTCATGGGACCTGGACGCTTCTTACTCAGCGCGTGTCGAACTTCTAGCTCCACGCCCTCCCCTTCACATCTCGCGTTCCTGCTCCTGTGACGACTGCCCAGGATTCGTCGTGCCTCGGTAGGGTTTTGCCGTGCCCCCAGGGCGCCAGGCTCCTTGCTGCACATGTTCGATTCTGGACGCTTCCGATCCGGTCGCTAGCTCATAGCGCCCGTTTTGCCCGTCACGTTGCGCGGTCATTGACCTAACGCATCGCCGTGGAGGGGAAACGATCTGGTTGTTTCCTCGCAACAACACTCCATACGCTGTGAGAACAATGAAAACGAATAACCAACTCGAAACGCTCCAGACGCAGGCGCGGATCATGAAGAATCACGAGAAGGCACGCGAACGACAACAACATCAGGCTGCTCGGAAACAACAAAAAGCACCCAGGCAGCAGCGTAAAGTGGAACGCTGGTCGGAAACGGACGACGATGTGGTGCTTCACGAACGCATCATGCCCCGCGATGACCGCGACCGTCGGCGTGCCGTGGCGCAGACCGCCGCACGGGGAACACAACCCACACCGTCCAGTGATACGAGCGCGAGCGAATACGAGCAAGGATTGGTGACCGAGGTCAGCACAGGCATGTGTCGCGTGGATACCGGCGAGCGCACCGTATTGTGCCAGATACGCAATCATCTACGCACCGAGGACAGTGGCTATACCAACGTCGTCGCTGTTGGCGACCGGGTTGAGTTTCGCGGTGACGGCGCGGGTGGAGGAATGATCGAAGCGGTCGCGCCACGCCGTAGTGTGCTCGCACGTCCCAGTGTCTACAACCCGCATGTGCGACAGATCATCGTCGCTAACGCTGACCAGGTTCTGATCGTGGCGTCCTGGCGCGAACCGGCGATCTGGTTCGAGCTCGTGGATCGTTATCTCGTCGGGGCGGCACGCGATAACTTGAAGGCTGTCATCTGTGTCAACAAGGTCGATCTTGTGGAAGATTACGCTGCGTGTGCAGCCGCACTCCAGCCATACCAGGAACTTGGCATCGAGGTCATCCTGACCAGCGCACGACTAGGGATCGGGATCGACGCATTGCGCGAGGTTATTCACAACCGCGTTTCGGTATTGGCAGGCTTGTCGGGTGTCGGCAAATCGTCGTTGCTGGCAGCAGCACAACCGGGCTTAGAATTACGAACAGCCGACGTGAGCACGCGCAAGCACGAAGGCCGCCATACAACCACCCAGGCAACGCTGGTGCGCTTGAAGGATGGCGGCGTCATCATCGACACACCCGGCATTCGCACATTCGGCCTGAGTGGGTTATCGCGTGACGACCTGGCGCAGTATTTCCCCGACATTGCGGTGCTGGCGCCGCACTGCCAGTTCGTCAATTGCGCTCACCTGAAGGAGCAGGGATGCGCGGTCGTGGCGGGCGTCGCACAGGGCGAGGTTGCCCGCACACGCTACGCAAGCTACGAGGCGCTCTACCAGACGTTGCCCTAACCACTGTTCAAGCCATTAACGGGAATCGGAAAGGGCCGCGGCGTTCGGGTCGATTCCATCCGCTTCTATGCCCCACATACAAGACACCAGCGGTCTGCGTGTGGGGCATACATACTGCGTTCCCGGCTATTGTCCATACCCTGGATGGTTGCTCTACTGGCCTGTGGATGTAACCAGACCACCAAAGCGGCGTTCGCGCTGCCCGAAATCCTGTAATGCGCCACGCAGATGTTCCGGTCCAAAATCGGGCCACCATAGCGGCGTCGTCCATAGTTCACTATACGCGGCTTGCCATACCAGAAAGTTCGATAGTCGAAACTCACCGCTGGTCCGCACGATCAGATCGGGATCGGGCATGCCACGCGTCCCCAGATAGCGGCTGATACACGTCTCGTCCAGCGCATCCGGCGTAACGCCGTCCTCCATTGCCGCTCGCACCGCCGCAACGATATCAGCACGACCGCCATAGTTCAATGCCACCGCCAGCGTCAAGCGATCGTTGTTCTGGGTCAGGTCGACGGCCTGGACGATTTTTCGCTGGAGTCGTGGCGGCAGCCCATCCATCTGCCCTAAGTGCCGAATCTGTACCCCTTCAGCATGCAGGTTACGTGTTTCGCGCTCGATAAACTCGCCCAGAATTCGCATCAAGCCCTCAACTTCGGGGCGTGGGCGTCGCCAGTTTTCGGTCGAAAACGCATATAGTGTCAGGTAGCGGATGCCGAGTTCTGGACATGCCGACACGATGCGCCGTACATTCTCGGTACCCGCACGATGCCCGACCAGGCGCGGCATGCCGCGCTGTTGTGCCCAGCGTCCGTTGCCATCCATGATAATGGCGACGTGTAATCCAGTATGTTTTGGGGATTGGAAAGCGCTTTGAGTCATAAAGCAATACTCCAAAAATTTAGCGATTGCGTGTCGCTTGTATCAAGGCTTGCATGTGGTCCAGATAGCGTTCCAACGCGTGTCGCCCGATGTCAGTGAGTTGGTACTCCGTTTTCGGCACACGTCCATCGAAGTATTTGGTACAACGCACGTATTGCGCTTCTTCGAGCTTTCGGGCATGCACACTCAGATTACCGTCTGTAGTTCGCAGCAATTCTTTCAGTTCATTGAAACTCATCGCTGCATTCACGGCAAGCGCACTGACGATACCCAATCGCATGCGCTCATGGATCAAGCGATCGAGGTCCGGTGCGCGGCTTGGACCTTCGAGGTCCGGTGCATGTTCCGCATGATGGAGATCGAGGCGTGGTGACTGCCTCGATGTTTGTGCTTCAAGATGTTTAGCCACCATGCCTCCAAGCGATAAAGATGCCGAATATGATATGCAGCCCTCCAAATCCAGCACCCAACAACCAGTTGCCCCAACCGATGGGACTCACGAGCGTTATTGCTCCCAGCAACATAAAACAGATGCCCATGACCGGCACAACCCGCACAGAGAAGGTTCCACCAGTGACGACAGCCGTTCCGAACAACAGTAACCACATACCAGGAATCACTGCCGCCATATTGTAGCGGTAGAGCACGAGTGTGAGCAGCGCGGCGGCGACCATCGGCGGTGAGAAACTTAGCACGAACTTGCGTCCGGGACCCGACAGCAACGACATGCCGGTCGAACGCGCTTTTATGTAGGTTGTGAATAGCGCGGTCGTGACGGCAACACAGGCTTCAACGAGCCAGCACGACATCCATGCCATGAGCGTAGTTTGCTGCATCGCCACCAACGTCGCGATGAGCGCGGTTATACCCACGACAACCTGCCCGCGCCCCGACACTGCTGTAAATGATGTCGCAGCCTCCATGGTTTCACGGATAAAGCGCAGGTTGTCGATGGCGCGATCCTGCAAGTCAGAAGGTTCCGGCGGTGGAAGTCGATGTATGGAGGCCATTGCGAGATTATAGGGACGGCTGCCACTCATGTCAAGTACTTTATATGACAAAGCGCTAATGCTTCGCTGAAGTATATCTGACACTGAGAATGTGCTGATCCCCTGAGGCTATGCACCAACCTGATACATACCCTCCGCGATGGTCTTACCCCAAATGTTCGTCACGTATCCTGTGCAAATTCATAGCATCAGGGCTCCGTAAACGTCCGATCCAGAGCACGGTTTCCCGCGAGAACTTGTGTAAAAGGCCGTGGCGTCTCAAAACCAGCCGCGGCAACGAAAGTCCCTTTGCTCTTGCATCTGTCCACATCCTTGCTATCATGGCAGAGATGGCGCAGCACAAGACCGTGAAAGTCCTGTATCCTCGAGATCGTATGACAGATCGGTTGGCTGTACCACACCGCGTGGTCTCTGAGGCTGTGTAAAATCCACTCCCGGCTCTCTTGCCAGGACGCACCTACAAGGTTGGCCCTGACCACGCTTCTCTCTCAATCCGACTGATGATGGAGGCGCACGATGGATGTTCTCGGCATTGACCTGGCCAAACTCACCTTTGATGCGACCCTGCTCACCACCGCTGGCGAGCAGCACTATCAGAGCTTCTCCAATACTCCTGATGGCTTCTCCCAGCTCCAGACCTGGCTCACTCAGCATGGTGCCACGCACCTGCATGCCTGTATGGAAGCCACCAACATCTACTGGGAAGCACTGGCGGCTTGGCTGTATGCCCAAGGCCATACCGTCAGCGTGGTCAATCCTGCCCGCATCAAAGGCTACGCTCAGGCCACCATGCAACGCAACAAGACCGACAAACTCGATAGTGCCACGATTGCCTTCTTCTGTAAAACTCACTGCCCGAGTGCCTGGCAGCCCCTCAGTGACGAGCACCGCCGCTTGCGTGCTCTGGTACGACATCGCGAGGACTTGCTCCAGACCCAGCTCCAGCAGCAAAACCGCTTGCGCGATACCACTGACAGCTTGGTCGTGGCATCGCTCCAGACGGTGCTCGAAATGCTTGGCAGTCAACTGAAGGCGGTGGAGCAGACAATCAAGGAGCATCTGGCGGCGCACGCTGAGTTGCGCGCGAACCTGGAGTTGCTGACCTCGATCGTTGGCATCGGCATGATCACCGCAGCCAAACTTCTGGCGGAGTTTAGCGGCATCGAGACGTACGAGTCGGCCAAGGCGGCAGCGGCGGATGCAGGATTGACGCCGAGCACGTTTGAATCGGGGACATCGGTGCGGCGACGCGCGCGGCTGTCGAAGATGGGGAAAGCAGGGATCCGAAAAGCGTTGTACTGGCCAGCAATCACGGCGATGCGGTACTGTGGGGGGTGTAAGGCGTATGCCGAACGGCTGGCGGCGCGAGGCAAAGCCAAGAAGGTGGTGATTGGTGCGGTGATGCGCAAATTGGTTCATATCATTTATGGCGTGCTCAAACATCGCACTCCCTATGACCCGGCCAAAGCGTTTGGAGGTAGGGTGACGTCAACGTAATATCTG
>CAWAJS010000002.1:0-109768 GCA_963782315.1 uncultured Chloroflexia bacterium | reverse complement strand
CTAATATGATAATAGGACTAGGGTATAGTGTCGCGACTGATTGCGCGATGGTATCGTATAGCCATGACCAAGCGAAGCCGCGATGCGCCTCCTATTAACGACATGTCATCGCAGGTACGACGATAAAGGGTACGGCACATACTATGCTCGCTGCACGAATACCAGATAATGAACTAGAACGCCTTCAATCGCTCTATGCACTTAACGTGCTTGATACGCCAGCCGAGGCGCGCTTCGACCGTATCACCGAGCTTGTGGTGGGCTATTTCAACGTAGATGCTGCACTGATCAACTTTATCGATCGTGACCGCCAGTGGGCGAAGTCCTGTGTGGGTCTGGATAACGGCAACGCACCTCGTCATGTCTCGTTCTGTGCCTACACGATCCTGCAAGCGACGGAACTGGTGATCGAGGATGCCATCCTGGACGAACGGTTCCATGATAACCCGTTCGTAACAGGCGATTTCGGGCTACGCTTCTACGCTGGCCATCCCCTGTGTACTCCGAACGGTGCAAAGGTGGGTTCCTTGTGCCTGGCGCATGCCGAGCCACGCGAGATGAGCGAGGGTGACCGACGGGCGTTACGCCATTTTGCCAGCCTGGTCGAGGATGAACTTAACCGTGTCCAGTTGCGCGATGCGATGGAACAATTGACGGCCGCCGAACATGCGTTGGAACGCGAACGCGCGCAACTTCGTACGGTGCTCGATAGCGCACCGATTGCTATCGCCCTGCTCGACGCCGATCGTCGTTTTGTTGCCCATAGCGCGGCGTTGGTCAGCGACTTTAATCTCCTCGTGCCGGATATTATTGGCCGACGTATCGACGAAGTGCTACCAGAATCCGCCGATCGTTGGCGTGCCATTCATGACCGCATCATGAATGGCGAGCGCTTGACCGTCAAAGAAGAATGTATGATGCTCGATGGGAAGTCGATCTGTATGCAATGGGCAGCCGTGCCGTTCTATGGCCCTGAAGGTGTTATCGACGGAGCAGTTCTGGTCATCGACCGCATCGATGATCTGGTTGAGGCCCGCGAAGCCGCGCTTAATGCCACGCGCCTGAAGGGTGAGTTTCTGGCGCGTATGAGCCACGAAATTAGAACGCCCATGAACGGGGTCATAGGTATGCTTGACATGCTGATCGATACGTCGCTGTCCGATGTTCAGCATGAGTTTGCCACGCTGGCACGCGATTCATCGCACCAATTGTTGACGATCATCAACGATATTCTCGACTTTTCCAAGATAGAAGCGGGGAAGGTAACCTTGGAGGCGATCCCGTTCGAGCTGCGAAAGACTGTGGAAGATACCGTCAACCTGCTGCGAACCAGCGCGCGGTCGAAGGGCCTGGACCTGCGTATTGACATTGCACCAGATGTTCCGAGTACGGTGATTGGTGACGGGCACCGACTGCGTCAGGTGATGCTCAACTTAATCAGCAACGCGGTCAAGTTTACGTCGCAGGGCTTCGTCGAAGTGCGTGTCGTTTCGAAGTCGCGTGACGCTGGAAAACTTGGTGTATCGTTCGCCGTTCATGATACTGGCATCGGCTTGTCGGCGGAAGCGCAACAGCGGCTGTTCCGACCATTCGAGCAAGCTGAAAAGTCGACCGGAAGGCACTATGGAGGTACGGGACTTGGCTTGTTGATTTGCAAAGAACTCGTGGAATTGATGGGTGGTACGATTGCGGTCGCGAGCGTGGAAGGCCAGGGTTCGACCTTCCAGTTCGATCTGCCTTTCGGCGTCGTCGCCGATCCTCCCATACCCGTGCCTGTCGAGCCTAGCACAACGCAGCGTTCGAAGCACGACTGTTTGCCAATTTTGTTGGTCGATGATAACGCTGTCAATCGGCGTCTGGCGATGCTGCAAATCGAAAAGTTGGGCTACAACGCTGTGGCGGTCGATGATGGTGCAAAAGCCGTCGAAGCGGTCCGCAGCGGTACGTATGGTCTGGTCTTAATGGATTATCAAATGCCGATCATGGATGGCTACACGGCGACCACCACGATACGTGACCTGGAGCGTGGCACAGGACGGTATACGCCGATTGTCGCCATGACCGCCAGTGTCATGGCATCAGAGCGCGAGGCGTGCCTCGCTGCGGGGATGGACGACTTCGTATCGAAACCGATTCGACTGAATGTCTTGCAAACGACGATTGAGCGCTGGGCTAAACCCGCCGTAGGGAATGAACCTGCTTCTGTGTCGGTGGAATAATCCCTGGTACAGGTTTGGGCACATAGGACGGTCGTTTTGTATGGTCAACCTGAGGCCGCAGCAGAAGGATTTGCCCACTCGTAAGAGATAAGTCGCTCCACTCCGAATGACAAACTGTGGCGATACTTTGGCCCACGTGAACAAGTTATACCGTCCCCACCCCGTACGCAGTGCGTTGGGAGCGCCCGTCAGAGCGGCAGGGCCCCAACTTCCTCGGCAGACTGAGCGCCCACAGGCGCTCAGTTTTTGTGTGAAGCCGGTTGCTTGGCGCGACACCTGCTGCATTCACCAAACAGCGTCAAATGCAACGTGTCAACCACGTCAAAGCCGTAAGCGGTGGTGATGGATTCAAGGAACGGTGTCACGAGATTGTGCGACATAACCTCGTCGCTGCCACACGCCCCGCAGATCAGATGATGATGCGGCTCGGTCGGGGTAAGTTCGTAAGCCAACCGTCCTCCAACGAGAGAAGTTGACGTAACGATGCCTATACTGCACAGGAAATGGAGCGTGCGGTAGACTGTCGCTCGATTGATTGCTGTTGACACGGTGTGCACACGGTCGTACACCTCGTCTGCCGTGGCATGACCATCGACCTGCTGTAATGATTCGAGAACCAGTTGTCGTTGTGTGGTCAGGCGATAGCCGTACTTGCGGAGTTCGGTGCCAAGATCGATGTCGGATGTGTTCATTGTAGGGGGTATTATGCCATACCCCCGTCACACTTGCTGACTGCGTTGTGGGCAGTCAGCGTTCTGTCAGCGCCGTGAAGCAGATGATTGCTGGGTACCCTCGTGCGGATTTTAGTACCTGTCCGAATGTACAAGGAGAAACGGGTTTTTCAACTGCGGTCTCCTCGCAAACGACTACTGGCCACCGTCCACCGAAAGCAGCATGTGGTGATTCGTGCTGAAGAGCCGCCAGGCTCAACGGTTTTTCAGCATGACAATGACAATACGGGCCGACGACTTTCCGCTGTATCGCGACCCTGGCGGAAGTCTGATGTGCCGGTCCATTCATTTCACGCACTTACCCTTACATGGTAGCATGGACATGCTGGTGGGTTAGTGCAACCGGTGGCGTCTGGTCGCTCAACCTTTGCGAAAGACAAAAGGAGGAACCGGCAACGAAACTCCAGCGGTGAAGCAGGTTGCCGGAACATACCATGACAGGCAAGGCATTAGCGGTACAGTTGTACACACTCCGCAACGAAACGGCGCAGGACTTCCCCGACACGTTGCGACAGGTCGCGGACGCGGGTGTATCGGCGGTCGAGTTCGCCGGTTTTGGCTCGTATAGCGCCGTCGAGATGCGTCAGATGCTCGACGACGTTGGTCTGGTGGCGATGGGCGCACATGTCGGCATTCAGGCGCTGGAAGGCGATCTCGATCAGGTGATCGCCGATATCCAGACGTTGGGTGCGAAGCACCTCGCATGTCCCGGCATGTTCCCGCGTGGACAATCCCTGACCGCCGACGATTTCCGGCGCGGTGGTGAAAAACTGAGTAAGATCGGCGAGCGTTGCCGTGCTGGCAACCTCCAGTTGTCCTATCACAACCACGACCACGAGTTCGTGCAGTTCGATGGCGAATATGGCCTCGACTTGATGTTCGCCGCCGCTGACCCCGAATACTTGATGACCCAACTCGATCTGGGATGGGTGGCGTATGCTGGCGTCGATCCAGTGGCGTATCTTCGTAAGTACGCCGGACGAGCGCCGACGGTGCATTTCAAGGACATGATCAAGGAACCCGAACGCTACGATGTGCCGAACGGCGAGGGGATTCTGCCAATCGCCAAACTGGTAGAAACCGGACGTGAAGGCGGCACCGATTGGTTTATCGTCGAACTTGACCAGCCGCGAGAGGCGCCCATCGTGTGTGTGCGCCGCAGCGTGGAGTTCCACAAGACGTTGGGCATCGTGTGACGACCAGCACCACACGCATGTGAGCAAAGGATGGCAGCATACGCTTAGGTATGCTGCCATCCTACTGTTCGCAGTATCGAGGGCATCGGCGGCTGGCATCATGACATATGCAGGGTAGCGGTGCTGGTCGGCGGCAATCGGGAACGCACGCCCACAAATCTGCCCGTTCATCCGTAACGCTGAAAGCCAGATATCGATTGTTTGGGCAACGCCCGCTGCATCATGCGCTGGATCAGCCTCGCACGAGATTTCTGCTGTATACATACCTGCTCCGTTGATTTCCCTCGGGCTATCACTTCATGCTCACTTGCTTTATTCTCATTCATTCGTCGGTTTAGATCGGTGCGTCCACGCGATCTCGCTTTGCGGGTATGATTGTGGGGCGTTTATGTTCGTTGGTATCGAGGAGCGATTGTGGATTTCAAGACTAGCCTTCAACAACACCCCGCCACCGCGTCGTGGTATGCCTACCTGGAACAGATGGATACTCCTGATGTGCCAATCGCCCTGCCGTCCGCCGACGACCTGCCTTCCATATTGCTCGAAGTCGCCGTACCACATGAGGACATCGATAATCTGGTGGCGCTGCTTGCCGTGGTCGAGCGCGAGGACGTGTGGTGGGTGGTGGAACGTGCCGCGTGGAGCGTCCTCCAACACATGGGGCAAATCGACGGTCCTCACGGATTTCCACAGTTGCCAGAGGAGTTTGGCGCGCTTGGACGCTATTTCTTCGTCTTCGTGTTCCTGACGGTGCTGCCCTACACGAAAGCCTTCCATGCGCAACGTGGCATCAATGCCGAGATTTCACACCAAACACTCCTCGACATGGGCAGGAACGTCGCGGTGCATCGACGCCGACATGGCACGGGTGGGTTGCATGCGCCGGCCTGGTCGATGCACCATTACACTGGCAATCTGTACGCGCTGGGGCGATTGCAGTTCGAACGCGCACGGCTGAGGTAATCGCACCGCACAGGCGATGAGCGCCGCTGGACTGCCGTGCCAGCAGGGCGATCCGGTGCTGTCGGTGCATATACCGGCGTTTTTCGGTGCGTTGTCGCCGAAAGCATGTGATGCGTCCTTTGCACGCGCTCGCGGGTTCTTCCAGCGCCATTTCCCCGACGAATCGTATGATATTGCCGTCTGCCATTCGTGGCTGTTGGACCCGCAACTTGCCACGTACCTGTCGCCCGAATCGAATATTGTGCGCTTCGGGCAACGTTTCACGCCAACGTACACGCCCGATGCCAACAATAACGATACGCTGCTGTTCGTGTTTGGCAAAACGCAAGAGTATCTCGATACGCTGCCGCAGAACACACGCATCGAGCGCATCGTTGTGGAGCATATTAGAGCGGGTAAGACCTGGCATGGCGGGGCGGGTTGGACGCGCTTGCCCTAGCGATCAATGTTACATGGCCGAGTCGCCGAAATGCAAAGCTAGAAGGCGGACCTCCCGCAGATCCGCGTCGAGGCGGGCGCATTAAACCATTTATTCGTGCCGTTGGGTAACGAGAGGGATGACGGTCGTATAGACTACGTGCCGTCATCACAACACAGAGTTATAGACACGCGTGGATGGGGCACCGGCCAGGCGTTACATTACACCCCTTGGAACGCTGATGATAGCGTCGGTGCGGGTCGCGATCTCTAACCGTCGGCGGTGGATCGGATGGCTTACGGAATGGCGGTGTAACATGGCCGAACCGTACAGCGCACCTCGCTGTCGCATTGAAGTGCGGCGGTACCGAACGTGCAAGGAATACCATACCGTGAAACATAATGGTTCAACACCCATACTGGAGGCGATAGCACATGACCGACGTACCACACGAGAACGAGAATATTTCCACTGATGCGGACGAAACCGAGTACACGCCGGAAACGTATGAAACCGATTCCGGCATGGTCGCAGATATTGACGACGTTGAAGTCGATGTTGTCCATAGTGGAGATGGTGTGATCGTGTCATCGCAAGCCGATCCCGAAGCATATGGCATCGACGTTACCGACCACGTGGATGTGCCGGAACTGCCGGACGAGAACGCCTGACAACGGTCACCTAAAAAAATAGGGATATGAACGCGACGAGGGTACGAGCATACGCTATACGGATCGTCGCGTTCGTATATTAGACGATGTCTGTACCACTGTCATGTACCGATGTTGAATGTTCCTCGATTAAGCACTACCATAGCGAGCAGCGACGAACAGCGTACATGATGCAACGGCGGCGCAACCATCATGCGTGATGTGCCGACGACGGTGTGTTGCCCATTATCAAGGAGTTGCAATGAGAGACGAACGGTATGTGTACATCGGTACAGACGGTGGGGCCACGATGTCGAAGGTGGGCGGCGTATGGAGCAACGGCACGCCAGTCTCGACGAGCCTCTTACAGCGCCCGACCAATGCCGACAAAGGCACGTCCGCGGTGGTCAATGGCTGGGCGGCAGCGATTACTGAATACCTCGAACTTAACGATTTGACCTGGGATGATGTACAGGGTGTGGGCGTGGCGACGCCAGGACCGTATCAGCGCTATGGAGTGCTGGACCGTTCGCCGAATTTGCCGGAAGTTTTTACCGGGTTCGATGTGCATACTGCTTATAGCAACGTCATCGCCGACCACGCAGGACGCGCCGTGCCGCTGGTCGTAGGCAACGACGGCAATATGGGCGGCGTTGCCGAAGCGCAGCGCGTGCGCGGCGAGGGTGACGGTACTGTGGTCATGCTCGCGCCCGGGTCAGGTTTGGGCTGTGCGTTCACCGACAGCCGAGGGTTGCCACTCGACGGCGATACGCTGGCGGGCATGGAAGCCGGACATATGCCTTCGCCGCTGCAACTGCTCGATATCGAGCCGCATCCATGCGGGTGTGGGCGAGACTGGGGCTGTGTCGAAGTCTACACAACGCTGTCAGGGTTGCCGTTCTTGCTCGACCATATGCTCAAAAAATATCCCGATCACGAGCTCCATACCTCGCCACTCGGACCCAAGGAACGTGCCTTTTCGTTGCGCGGTTTGGCGCAAAAGGGTGATGCGCTGGCGAACGAAATCTTTGATTTTCAGGCACGCGCGCTGGGCTACCATGTCGCGAATCTTGCGATGGCCTTCGACCCGCAGTTCTTCGTCATCGGCGGCGGCTTGATGGACCCACAATCGACGACTGGTGAGTTTCGTGCGCGCTACCTTGGAATCGTCCGCGACACGGCGATGCCGTACCTATGGCCTGCTCAACGCACACGCATCAGCATCGTTCCGGCGACGCTGGGCGAACTTTCGCAGGCTATCGGCGCTGCGTTGGTAGCGTTATACCAGAGCCGCTCATAGGCAGTCAGTCTTTATGGTTGCGCTGCCGCCATGTGTGTTTGATACACCGTCGGGAATACATGTGTTCAGTACACGTATTCCCGACGGTGTATTGTTCGCTCATGCGCTATGGAGTTCGACATGATGCCGGGACGGATACGGGCAGGGGCGATCAATATACAAAAACGCGCACGTCGCACTGATCGAGCGGTGTGGGAGCGCACGCGAACGATCTGCTTGGTGTTGCCACACTGCTTGGCCACAGTTCACTGAATACCACGCGCATCTATGTTCAACCGACGGCCGAGCAACGGGCAAACCGGATCGAACAGAACGACCCCAACGCCTACGCTGATACATGAGGTGGTGGAGCGTATGAAACGATATTGGATTGACTATACGCCAACCCGCAGCACATGCCCAATGACGTATTGGGTACATGTGCCGACCGATGGCAAGCCTTGGTATCAGGCGACGATGTTTGGTCCTCCACTACCAAGGGGGATCGGCGGCAAAGGGTATCCTCTTTACTCTGTGGAGATCGACGGCTTCACGTTCCGGTTTTCTTCGCTGGCGGAACTCCGTGTTTGCATCACCACGCTTGGACAGAAACATTTGCCCACGACGATTAGGTTATCGGAGTGCGAGGTGGTGCTGGACCCAATGGTCATTGGTTGAGCAGGCTGCCAAAGGAGACGAAATCCTGGCGCTATCGTGAACTAGAGGTTCGCTACTTACAGAAGGCATTGGCTGAATTTGAGCAGGTGAGTAAAGAAGATTGAGAGGAACAAGCGGGTCATGGTTAACTGGGAGATGGTCGGTTCCACTCCAATGCTTGGTCTTCAGTGATGCGTTTTCGGATCTGGCCCGTTTCTTGCGAAACCTTGCCTTCCCTCAATGACGAACGACTAATGACGAACCACCGATGGCGACCGGATGAACGACCATGCATACTTTTGAGCGCTTGACACCAATCTGCGTTCATCCTTATCTTACCCCAGGAAATACGAGGACACCAGGAACAGGACTAGTCATGACCAACATGAATGGAAAGCAGCACGGAGCGTTCTGGAGGAGGTTTGTCCCGTTGTTTGGCGCAGGGTTGGTGGGTATTGCCGCAATCGCGCCGCTCGTCGCCAGACAGACGAGCACACTGCTCGGGGATAACCTTGCGTCGGCGCCCCTGCTTCCAGTGCTGATCGGCGCTGCGCTGACACAGACCACTGTGCTGGTTGGTATCGCGGTCGCTGCGGGTGTGGCATTGGCACCACGTCTCGGTCTGCGTTCGCATCTTGTGGAGAAAGGGTCAAATGGTACTCCGGTGCTTCGTGCGCTCCGCCCCGAGGTGCCAATGGCTGTGGCCGGCGGCATTGCGGCCTTTGCCCTGATAACAGGTCTGGATCTGCTGTTGAAGCCTTTCATGCTTGATGCGTGGCAGTCCATGCAGGGATTGGTGACGCACACTGACGTTGCCTCGATCGTCGGTGGGCTGTTCTACGGTGGTATCGTCGAGGAAATCTTACTTCGCTGGGGTGTCATGACGCTGCTGGCGTGGGCAGGGTGGCGCATGCTCCAGCATGGCAACGGCATACCTCGCCCCGCGATCATCTGGACTGCGAATATCGTAGCAGCGTTGCTCTTTGGTGCCGGTCATCTGCCCATTACCGCTACAGTCACAACGCTGACACCGCTGGTGATCGTCCGTGCGTTGCTCCTGAACGGTATTGGAGGTGTCATCTGGGGTTGGCTCTACTGGCGCAAGAGCCTGGAGCAGCGATGGTCTTCGCATGCCACCTACCACGTTTGCGCGACGATTGTCGCGCTGCTGCTCCATGGTTGATAGTATGACTTTTATAGCCACATCCCAGTCGGCCGTTCATACCTATCACATCCGCATGTCCCAAGGAGTTCCCAGACAGTGTGATACTTGCGGACGCGAATTGGTATGTGTATGGTGCATCCTCTGCTTACACATATGCTCTGCCATTCCAGGCTATCTCCGCGATATCGCCGCACTGAAGATACCGTGGGATGTTATACCATTCCTTTCCGACCGAGGCATGACCTTGGGCATCGAGCCACCAACTGGCGCGGGAGCATCGGGTTGATCGTAGGTGCAGGGATACATCTCGATAGCGGCAGGCCACCAGCGTTTGAGCGTCATCATGCAGCGGCGGCTATGGTGCCACTTGGCGATCACGGCGACCCGCCGAATCGTGTGTATGTCGGCCACCAGTGGCAGGGCGAACGTGACGTTTTCGAGTGTGTTACTTGACGTGGATTCTACGACGATCTGGTGAGGAGCAACACCGGAAGCAAGCATCAGGTCGCGGTGTGCCAACGCTTCGACTACTGCCGTTTTGCGATTGATACCGCCTGTCAGCACGACCATCGGGACAACGGAACGTGCCAGCAGGTCCGCCGCGATGGGGACGGGCATGGGAAAACGGGTGCCAAAGATGAAGGCGAGGTCGGCCTGAGCGAATATGCCTCGTGTACAGGTAAGGCTGCGTTGATCTTGCGTACTTCGTGGTCGCTGAATCTCATATAGCTACCGCTCAGGTGGTCGGCTCATTGCCCAGCAATGTGCGTTGTGTTTGAGCCCACCATGCCGGATGCACCGGATCGGTCATTTCCGGTACAAAGCCCAGGCGCAGATACGTCTTGATTGCGGGTAGGCGGAAGTCTTCGGTCAAGAGGTAGGCATACTGGTATCCGCGTTCGTGGACGCGCATGAGGACGGCACGGCAGAGTTGGGTCGCGAGGTGATGCCCCTGGTGGTCGGGATGGACAACTACCCAGCCAATTTCAGGCTCGGTCGAGCCATCCTCTTTGGAGTGGAGCACCAGGCAGGTCGAGGCAACGGGAACGTCATCAACCGTCGCGAAGTAAATGCTGTCCCGTGGTACCTGGCGTTGCTCATCGCGTAGGAACGTGTTCAACCGTGCCTGGTCCCACGTCCCGAACGATCCGGTATTGAGCATCGACAGCCAGGCATCATCGTCGCCAGGACGGTAGGTGCGCAGACCATAGCCGGGGACAGATTGGGGCGGCGTCATGCGGTCGAAGGCGGTAAAGCCCATGCGTAACTGTGGAATCGTTTGAGCCATGTTGACAAACCTTTGTTTACTACTATCTCCGACCACCGGAGATGAAGGTGTTTCATTACATGCGATGGGCTGCGACAGACGTATTGTCGATACCGATTTGAGGCAGATTGACAGGGATATGTGCGAATCTACCAACACGCTATCGCTTTCTCGCGGCTGTATGTCGAGCCGATCATAGCATGAGTTCGTAGGGTTGCGAAGGAAGCTTGTTTAGGCCGTGGGCGCCACTGGTTTGCATTGACAGCAGGAACGCAAATGCCCCGTGCATACAGCACGGGGCATCATTTACGTGCGGGCGTACTAGGCGCTTTGCATAGTGCCCTGCGCCTCGCGGCGCAGATGTGCTTCGAAGAAAAATGTGCCGAGTGGCACGACAGCGGCAGCCAGTGCTACGACAAACTTGGTCAGTGACCATTTGAGCGTCTTCCAGATCGCAAATACTGTAACGATGTAGAGGATGAACAGGATGCCGTGAATTTGCCCGACGACCGCAACTGCTTCGGGAATGTCGGCGAGATACTTTAGTGGCATAGCGATCAGCAGCAGCACGACGAACGACACACCTTCAGCCACCGCGATCATGCGCAGCCAACCCAGGGGAGTTTTAAGCATGATAGTCTCCTAACGAAATACCGCAGAACAACCCATCTCAAACGTCGGCGGGGTTCCGATAGAAGGGCTACGATTATGATACCAAGTTTGTGGAATTTTGCACAAGCTGGGTGTCATAATCGTCAGAAATTCTGCAACGTCCATCCGAAATCAGCCGAACTGCGACGATGGTCATACTGCGTGGAGCGAAGCGTCTTATTGAATCTGGGAAAGGATGCTTCGCTCCACTCAGCATGACTGTTCTCCGACGTTGCACTACGCCCTTTCATAATTTTGGGGTGATGCAACAGTCGTCAGACGGATGTGCCAGGCATGCTCATCGGGGTAGCAGTGAGCGCTGGGTGGTCATTCCGCAGCAAACTGAGGGTCTTTCCAGCGTTCAAGACCGAAGAGATCCTTCGGTTGCGGCCTCAGGATGACGAGACCGACGAATCGTTGCTTACCTGGGCTATTGGGTTGTCATTCCGCGGCAAACCGAGGAATCTTTCCAGCGCTCAAGGCTGAAAGAGACGTGACCGACGAATCGTTGCATGGTCTGACTGACAACTGTTGCCTACACCCAAGCGTGTGTTTCCATTGACACGACCTATAGCCGCCTCTATACTCTGGTGCCGATGAATCACCCACCCACTGCCCGTTCCACTCCCGTCAGGCGGCTGACATACCGTGCACTTGCGCGTCTGCGCGATTTGCGTGCGATCAACCGGCCCATGTCGATTGCGGAAGCGTCGGGGATCCTCGCCGCCGCGTTCATCGCCTCGACGCTCCTCGGGATCGTGCGTCAGGCGTTGTTCAATGCCTATTTCGGCTATGGTCCCGAAGCGAACGCGTATATCGCTGCGTTCAGGATGCCCGATCTGTTATTCAAAGCCATCGCGGGTGGGGCATTATCCAACGCCATGATTCCGGTGATGCTTGGCGTCGCGCGCGAACGAGGGCGAACAGGCCGAATGGCGCGTTGACGAATCTGGTGTTGTCGACGCTGCTGGCATTCTTCGCCACGCTGGTCGTGGTTGCCCAACTGGTGATGCCGCATTTCGTCGGCTTTGTCCTGGCACCCGGCTTTGATGCTCCAACATCGGCGCTGACGGTCCGGCTTGCGCGCATCATTGGCCTGCAACCGTTGATCCTGGCCTGGGGTAGCGTGGCGATTGCGGTGTTGAACAGCCGCAACCAGTTTTTGCTCACGGGCATTTCTATTGTTAGCAACAACGTCGCCCTTATCGCCGGGATCGTGGCGGTCGGCGCGTTTCCCGGCGATCGGCATTTATGGTCCAACGGTCGCCGTGCTCGTCGGGGCGTTGCTCCAGGTGCTGATCCTATTGCCGGGTCTGCGTTCGCGGGGATTTCACTTCCGGCCTGCGTGGGATCTGCGTGACCGTTCGTTGCGGCTGGTGATGCGACTTCTGCTGCCCAATAGTCTATCTGTTGGGATTGGCTATGCTGGTTCTATCGTCGATACGTCATTCGCTTCGCGTGCGCCCGAATCCGCCGCGACTGGTGGCGATTTACAACGCTAACTTGTTGCTCGGTCTGCCCCAGCGCTTGCTGGGACAGGCGGTTGGACAAGCCGCATTTCCGCGCCTTGCCGCGCAAAGCGCGGCCCACGATTGGCAGGGTGTGCGTCGTACACTGCGCCGACGTTACTGGTCGTCGTGGGTCTATCCGTGCCGGGATTATTGGCGCTGGTGTTTGGCGGTCGCCTGGCTATCAGCATCGTTCTGGAACATGGTGCGTTCGATGCGATCGCCGCTGCGTTGACGTATGCGGTGCTGGTTCCCCTCGCGTTAGGATTGCCCGCCTACATCGCGACTGATATTCTGACACGAGGCCTGCTGGCGTTGCACGATACTACCACGCCACTGCTGACGAATATGGCGCAACTGGTAGGACGTATCGCGCTGACTGCGCTGTTGCTGCCATCGTGGGGCGTGCTCGCGATTCCGATCAGCGTTGCTACGACAGGCGCTGTGGAAACCCTGGTGCTCGGTGCGGTGTTGTGGTGGAAGCTGTACCAGCGCAATGTGGCTCGGTAACAGCGCAAGCGACAGCCATACGTATCAGGCGCGCATCGTACTGACACGAGTTTTCGCGATCGCCTCTTGACATATGATACCGATTTATGTATACTAACACATGTTACTAAACCGCGTTAGTAACATGGTAGGGTTACTACGGAGCAACTCGATCATGGCACACCACAACGTCAAACCAAAAAAACCATCGATGCATGATGTTGCCCGTCTCGCCGGGGTATCCCGCACGACCGTCTCCTTTGTCGTCAACGACGTTCCAAATGCTAACATTCCTGATGAAACACGTCAACGCATCTGGGCTGCCGTCGCCCAACTGAATTGGCGTCCTAATGCTATGGCTCGCGGCCTCAGTTCGCGCCGGTCTCACACTATTGGATTTATTTCCGATGAGATTGCCACAACAGCGGCGGCGGGCCAGATGATCCGTGGAGCACAAGATGCCGCGTGGAATGCCCGCACGATGCTGCTGATCGTTGACACCGGACTTAATCGCGACCTCGAACGCTCCGCGCTAGAGATGATGTTGGAACGTCAGGTCGAAGGTATCATTTTCGCGACGATGTATCACCGCTCTGTCGTGCTGCCGGAGCAAATCGACGAAGTTCCGGTTGTACTGCTGAATTGCTTCGCCGAAGATCGCGCGGTGCCATCCATCGTGCCAGATGAAGTACAGGGTGCATGTCACGCAGTTATAGCCTTGCTCGAACGCGGGCATCGCCGCATTGGATTCATCAACAACATCGATGCTATTCCCGCAAGTTCGGGTCGGCTCGCGGGTTACCAGAAAGCACTGAACAATGCTGGCATCGCCTTCGATCCCGCACTGGTATACACCGTCGCTGCTACCGGACGCGGTGGGTACGACGCGTGTGTTGAGTTGATGAAACGACCAGATCCACCCACCGCACTTTTCTGTTTTAGCGATGTTATGGCGCTGGGTGTTTTTGATGCGCTGCATATGCTTGGCCTTCGTATTCCCGACGATGTTGCAGTGATCGGCTTCGACAACCAGGAGTTAATCGCTGCCCATATCAACCCTGGACTGACGACGATGGCGCTCCCGCATTACGCCATGGGACAGTGGGCCGTCAACTACTTGCTCAATCCACCAGCCATCAAAGCGGGCGAATCTTCCGTGTCAGGAACGCTTGCCGTGCGAGTACATCCTACGGTCTTCGATTTAATACCCTGGCAATCTAATCCGCTGGAAACGTCGGATTAGGAGGGGTAGGAGGTGAAACTGTACGCTACTAAACCGGGTTACTTGCTTTCGTAAACAGGAGTAATAATCATGGACACGAACGAACGTAAAGACGCACGCCACGTAAGCCGCCGCCGTTTTCTTACCGCAGCCATGACCGCCATCGGTGGTGTGACGCTCGCGGCCTGTGGATCATCGACCACGTCGACGACATCGACCTCCGGGGAGACCAGTGCGCCTGCTCCATCGGGCGGGACAACCACAATCACATGGTCAACCTGGGGCAACCCAGGCGAGTTGGTACGATTCCAGGAGTACACCGCAGATTTCAATAAGCGTAATCCGAACATCACCGCATCGTTGACGCCACTGCCCACCGATTACGAAGCCAAGATGCTGACGCAACTCGTGGGTGGCACGGCCCCCGATGTGTTCTATACCAATGAGAGCTTTGTCACCAGGCTCATACAGAATGGCACGATCATCGAACTGACGGAACGGCTCAACGGACCCGATAGCAAGTCCAAGCCAGAGGAGTTCTATGAAGGGCTGTGGGGCGCAGGACGCACGGCGGACGGCAAAATCTACGGACCACCGGTGGACTGCAACCCACTTGGCATCTGGTACAACAAGAAAGTCCTTACGGACGCGGGTATCACGACGATGCCAGCCGACCTCGCTAAAACTGGTGCCTGGACCTGGGATGAGTTTATTACGATGTGCCAGACCGTAGTGGGCGGTGGAAAGCGCGGCCTGATTCTGGAAAACTGGTGGGGAGGCACGTACGACTGGGTAACCACCAACGGCGGAAAAATCTACGACAACGATCGTTTTGTCGCCCACGAAGACCCCAAATCGGTTGAAGCCTATCAGTTCATGTATGATAATCTGCAAAACAAGAACTTCATCTACGCTGGTGGTCTACCGCGGGGACAAGGTTCGGACGCGATGTTTATGTCGCAGTCGGTGGCTTTCGTATCCGGTGGTCGCTGGTTGTTACCTGTCTTCAAGAAGAATGCCACCCTCGAATATGACTTTGTGACATGGCCTACGAATACGGGTCAGAAAATCGAGCCAACAGGCATTGGCACGTCCTATATGGTAATCAACGCAAAAAGCGCGAACCAGGACGCAGATTTTAACTTCCTGACCGATTTCGTTTCCAAGGAAGGTCAAATCTTCCGGTTGCAGGGTGGTGGCAATGCAATGCCGTCGATTCGCGGCGCGGATGAGGTTGTGTCCGAAGATAACCTGCCTGCTAACTGGCAAGCGTTCGTCGATGCACGTGAAATCGGCTGGGCGGTGTTCCCGACCGAAACGCGTGTGGCTGGATTGGCGCAGGAGATCAATCAGTCTTTCGATGGGTTGTGGCTGCAAGGCGGCGATGTCAAAACTACGCTCAACGAAGTCGGAACCATGGTGAACAAGAAACTTAAGGCGGCTCAGAGTTAGTCGCGCGCAGTAGCACGCGACGCCACTAGGAGTCGTGGGTGTAATTTCACGTGGCGTCGCTCTCGTATAATGCGACGGTGGCTCGTACGAGCCACCGTCTGCTGGCATCTGACTTGATGCGGACGCTCAAGGTTAGAACACCAAAGAAGGGAGATTCGATGACGACACCAGTTTCAACCGTTTCGTACATAGATGACGCGCTCGCCGCGAAGTTGGCGAACGATCCCCACCGTCCGCGCTACCATTTCCTGCCGCCCGCCAACTGGATGAACGATCCCAATGGCCTGATCCACTGGCGCGGGGTGTACCACATGTTCTACCAGTATTATCCCATATGAAGCGGTCCATCGCGACATACACTGGGGACACGCCACCAGTCCACGATCTGGTGCATTGGACTCACCAGCCTATCGCACTCGCACCGACACCTGGCAGACCCGACGCGCACGGCTGTTGGTCGGGCTGCATCGTTGACGATGACGGCACGCCGACGATGATCTACAGCGGAAACCCGCCGGTGAACGGGCCGCATTTGCAGGTGCCGTGTCTGGCTTTCGGCGACGAAGGGTTGATCCGCTGGCAGAAGTACGAACACAATCCGGTCAATGCTATCGCACCCGCCGACCTCGACCTGTTGGAGTTCCGTGACCATTCAGCCTGGAAAGATGGCGATGAATGGTATCAAGTGATTGGCGCTGGCATACGCGACGTTGGCGGCGCTGCGCTGCTGTTTCGCTCGCGGGATCTACGCGAGTGGGAATACCTGCAACCGATCGCGACGGGCGACGCCACACGCACCGAGCCACATTGGACCGGAACGGTCTGGGAGTGTCCCGACTTCTTCCGGCTAGCCGACAAACATGTGCTGTCGGTGTCGGTCTGGTCCGAAATGATCACGCATTACGTGACGTACATGATCGGTTCTTATGCCGATCACAGCCTCCAAATCGAGCGCGAAGGGTTTGTCGATCTGGGCAGCAGTTTTTATGCGCCGCAGTCGATGACCGACGCCGCTGGACGCCGTATCATGTTTGGTTGGCTGCGTGAAGCGCGTCCGGTTGCCGCCCAACGTGTCGCTGAGTGGTCGGGGGTGCAATCGCTGCCGCGCATCATGAGCTTGATACCCGATGGCGACCTGCGCCAGCAACCCGCACCGGAGCTTGCGGTGCTACGTGGTGAGCGGGTGCGGCTTGATGACCTGACGGTGGTTGACGGCGTGGAACAAAGCGTGACGGGTGCCGAGGGGCGACAACTCGAAATCGTGCTGCGTTGCGAGCGCGGCGACGCTAACCTTATCGGCATCAAGGTGTGTTGTGCGCCGGATGGCAGCGAAGAAACCGCGATCATCTACGACTATGCCACGCAACAACTGGCGGTGGATCGCACGCGGTCGAGCCTGAATGCCGAAGTCGCCCGCGACGTGCAGGGACGGCGCTTCGTGCTGCCCGACGGCGAAGCGTTGACGCTACACATCTTCGTGGATGGCTCGGTGATCGAAGTGTTCGCGAACGAGCGGGCGTGCCTGACGGAGCGTATCTATCCCGAAGGCGCGGAAAGCGTGGGCGTCAAGGTGTTCGCGCAGGGCGGCACCGCGACCGTCGAGCGTATGGATATTTGGACGTTGAATTCGATCTGGTAGGGCGTCGGATGATCGCACCGATCTATTCCGCATTTTGCGGCAAGGGCGGTAGGCACACGACGGGGTGGGGAAACCCACCCCGTCGTGCTTGTTCGTAATAATGGTATTTGTCGGGTTTGGGTAAAGGCGCGACACGGCTCGGCGGCTATCAATGGCATGTAGCGGATGTAAACGGCTCCGTCCCTTCTATCGCTCTGGCATTGTTTCATCCAGGGGATATAAAAAGGACCTTCCCCGTTTCAGGCGAAGAATTGCGTGACACGAACGGGGAAACCAGGAACGATTGTCGAGGGAAGCAGCCCCTGACCCTGAAATACGCCCTGCGGGTGATACGCACCCTCACGCAGAACAAGCACCTCGATGGTACGAGCGATTGGATCGGCGATCCAGTATTCCGGCACGCCGCTGCGCTCGTAGGCATGAAGTTTCTTATCACGGTCGTAGGTTGCGGTGCTGGGACTGGCGATCTCGACGACTGAATCGGGTGATCCATCCACTCCATCCGGCATGATGCGCTCGTGGTTTGCTGCTAGCACCACCAACACATCTGGTTGGACGACGCTCCCATCGCTGAGTTGCACGTCGCAGGGCGCACCGAAAACCCTACCTAAACCGGCTACTTGAATATGGACGATGAGGTAATGAATGAACCATGCGTTCACGGCCTGATGGGTCGTACCCGGTGCTGGTGCCATATAGAGTGTTCCTCGGATCACTTCGTATCGTTGACCATCGTCGGGGATCGTGGCATAGGCGGCATAGGTCCATTGTCCCTGTGCCGGACCGACAACATCATCAGCCGGTACAACCACTGGTAACACATCAGGCATTGGTATTGTTGCTGCCATCGGCTCCCCCAATGTATCCGACCCGCTGCGACGTGAAACGTCGTGACGGTGAAGGCGTGTGCGGCACTTATGTCTTTCCTCGCGCCGCAGTTCTCATATACCTAGTGTACAACAGGCCACCAGACGATGCTGGCGCTGCTTTGCTTGCAATCGAAAAGGGTGGCGTTACAATCGCCACCCCAACAGGCAAAACCTTCGCTCAGTCCTTGAATGGGTCCACGATGTCGTCACCCGCCATGACCACGCCCATCGGGTAGAGCCGTGCCAGCACCTCGATGGTTCCATCGTGCGCTTGCAACACATCTTCGATGTTGCGGTACACATGCGGACTTTCGTCCAGACCGCCCCCACGTAGCTCGATGCCGCGCGCGGTGACGGCTTCGTGCAGCATCGCGGGCGACACGCGACCGGGGCTGATTTGCGCGCCCGTGCGACGGTCGCGCCGTCCGGCAGCAGCCATGCGAACTCATCACGCGCCCCGATCCATGAGGCGCGCTGTAGAACCCGACGGCTGATTCGGGACCGTCCAGTCCGCGCACGATGGCGGTCGGCGTTCCCATCGACCCCGCGATGATCCCGCGCATTCCCGGCTGCGCTGGCGTCGAGCCCTTGCGCACGACGATCATATCCTGGCCGCCATGGCGCTCCTCGAAGGCGTAATTGTGGTGCATATGTACCTCATCGACCACGCTCGCGCCCAGGAGCTTGACGACCTGCGCCGCCACGAAGTCGCGTCCGGCGTGGGCATAGCGCCCGCCCAGGCGCATCGCCTGCATGTATGACTGTCCCAGATCGGTGTCGAGCGAAAGGACAATCGCCGGACCGTCCATGTTCTCACCGGGGCTTTTGGCGTCCCAGGCACGCCCCGCTGACAAGTTCAGGAATCCGGTGGCGGTCTTGTGTCCCAGCCCCCGCGATCCGAAGTGGCAGACCACCCATATATTGCCTTCGTCGTCCCGTGCTACATCAACGAAGTGGTTGCCGCCGCCGACGGTGCCAAGTTGCTGCTGTGCAATGTGGCGCATGCGCCCGATCTCGCGGATGTCCTGCCACACCGGCTCGTCGAACAACGGATGATCGACGGACTCGCCGCTGGTGCGCCCGACGCCAAAGGCGATGTTCCGTTGCACGTCGTCCATAACGCGTGCCAGTAAGGTGCGTCCGTCCGCGCCCTTCGCTACTAGATCGTCGGCATGCATGTCGGTCCGCACGGCTTTGACGCCGCAGCCGATGTCGAAGCCGACGCCGTTGGGCGACACGGCGTTGTGGTAGGCTAGCACGCCGCCGATGGGGATCGCATAGCCTTTGTGTCCGTCGGCGCAGATCGCTGCGCCGATCACGCGCTCGTCGTCGGCGCAGCGATCGATCTGTGCCAGCGTCGATGGGTCGTGATCGCCCCACACCGCGACGCCATCCACGATGCGGAGTTGTCCGCGTGGCGACGGGCCTAGCCGCTCCTGAAGCGTGGCCACGAACGGATTCGTGGAGAGCGGGGCGCTGCGTGGGATGCGCCGTCCGGGGTGAGCGTTGCCGATAACCACTGCTTGCTGAGTTGTTCCGGCGGTTTGGCGCAGCAGCGCAAGGCGTTCTTCCGCCAGCACTGGCAGCGGCTTGCCCGCCGTGATCGCGCCGATGGTCGCCCACGCCGCCGCGTAGCCTGCCAGCGCCGCGTGTTCCTCCGGTGTCAGGTTCGCCGCGTCGGTCGGAATCGCGACGAGGCCAGGGAATACGCCGCCCTTCTTGCCCACCATGTCAGCGAAGCGATGTGCCGCCTCAATGCCTTCGGCTATGTCGAACTGCGTGTCGGCGCGTGCCGCCGCCGTCTCGAACACATCGACCAATAATTCGACGGTGGCTTCCGAAATCATCCACCGCTTGCCAAGACGCGGGATCGCCCTGGCTAAAAACGCAAACGCCTCGACGGGCGCAGATGTCCAGGTCATAATGCACGTTCCTTTTGATTGACTGCGACGAACGCCGAACGACGACGGAGAATGTACGACCGATGAGTGACCGCCGCCCACAGACGAATGGAGAACCGATGATGAGCGATCTGCCAGCAGAGATCCCAAAGATAGATGACGGATAAGCGACGAAGCGACCGACAACAAACAAAAATAGGCCCTGGCGAGATTGCTCCCGCCAGGGCCTGTCGCCCCGGTCATGGTGGGGTTGAAGGCTTGCGGGTCAAACGAACAAGTAACGCTCCCAGGTTGGGTGCTGGCTCAGCATGTGTCGCAACATGCCTGCTCGGGTCGGCTGTACGGGCGTCGTTCGGAGGGTCATGCGGGCTATGTGCAATGGCAAATCGGCTTTTTTGCCGTTGCAGTGGCGGCACGCCGCGACCGTGTTCTCCCAGGTGGTCCGACCGCCGAGCGCACGCGGAACGATGTGATCGAGCGTTAGTTGGTGGGTAGGCAGATGATCACCACAATATTGGCAGGTATGGTTGTCGCGGAGCATGATGCCGCGTCGCGTGCATGGCACCGTGCGATACGGCACGTTGACATAGCGACTGAGCCGGATCACGACAGGGCGGTCTATCGCACAGGTCGCGCTGTGCAACTGTTCAGCGCCGGCTTCGATTACCTGGGCTTTGGCTGAAAGCACAAGCCCGATGGCGCGTTTGACGCCCATAAGTTGAAGAGGCTCATATGAGGCATTCAGTACGAGAACTTGTGACGCCAGCATCTCCAATCCCTCCGCGATCTCGATACAAGTTACAGCTTACCCTGGTTCAAACCATTGCATGACACGGGCGACGGCATCCTCGGCGCAGAAACCCGGTTCCAGTTTTGTGAGCGCTGGTAAACGTAGAAGCGCTCCACAGGTCTTGTTTGCCTGGGAGCGCTTCACACATAAGTCCACCATGTTTGTCTTATCTGCTGAAACAGCAGTCTAGACGTGGTTGTCTCATGCTTCGCGCTCTTGATGGCTCATACGCTCGATTCGAGCTACCTATAGGCGGCTGTTCTCTCGTCGCTGGTTCGGCAATCATTCAATGCGGTACGCAAAACCGCCAACATCGTTGCGACGATGTCGGAGGGCTTGTTTACCTATCGACCAGAATGTTTGCACGACGTTCTTCCTTTGTTGCGACGAATTGACCATAATCTGTAACCTAGTGGAGCATACAGACATTTTGGATGCTTGTCAAGCAGCGATTACGCGTGTGATGATATAGGAGCGTTTACGCAGGAAACACCAGGTTCCTGATGATGCGTGCATCGTGGTTGGATGAAACTGTATGTGGCTATTATCGAGCGGGACGGATCGGACCATGTCCCGGATATATGGTCGCAGCACCCGCTGCACGTATCGCGTTCCAGGAGCAAACGACGGGATCGGCGGGATCGTCGCTCGCCATCGTCGGCGGAGTGAGATCGCCTGTGAATGCCGCTCCCTGGTCGAGCGTCAGCGTCACGCTGTCGTCTGAATGTCCGGGGGTGTGCAGTAGCGCGCCGTCCAGCCCGATCTGTGCGAGGAATGATCGGCTTTGGTCGATTGTCAGGGATACCGGCATCGGGAAGTCGTGGCGGCTTGAAATGCAGGTCAGGCTTGATGTGTGTCGGTAACTCATGGACGAACGCTCGTTGCTCCTCCACGACAATAAGCCCTACACCCAGGGCCTGCAGTTCCCCGGCAGCGCCAGCGTGATCAGGGTGGTAATGTGTACATAAAAGGTAGGGAATGTGACGCAGTTCGATGCCCATACGTTTCGTCGTATGCATGAGCTTCGGCAAGGTTTGTGGAAAGCCGAGGTCGATCAGCAGCACGGGCTTAGGATTGGCAATCACGTAATAGTTTGTAGAATCGTAGCCGACGTTGACGATGTTCAACATAGGATTTTCTCCATAACATAACCATCGTGAAACTTGCCGTCCCCTAACTGTACGTGTTCGTGTTCGACAATCACGAAGCCCATACGTTCGTATAAGTGAACCGCCGCTGTTTGCGCAACATTGACGTCAAGCCGCAGACGCCTGATTGACGGTGTTCGTTCCATGATGGCAAGCAGGCTTGCCATAAGTTGTCGCGAAATGCCACGTCCGCGTGCGCTTGTCGTGACGTACATGGCTACTACCTGTCCGATTTGCACGGTCGCCATGGCTTCATCCTGATACGCCCCAATCATACCGACTAACTGTGTGCGCCTGCGTGCGAATACCATCCAGTTCGAGCGGGCAGCGGTTGCGTCAGCGAGACGGCTTTGCCAAAACGTATCGGGTTGTACCAGGCTATCGGCATAGGTCGCGCCGAACGCCTGTGGTTCAGTGAGCAAGGCTTCCAACCGAAGCGCTCGGTACTCCTGCCACGTCACCGCATCGGCACCGACGACTTCTATATGATCCATGGTTGCATTGTAACAACCTTGCCAACCGGGGCGAATAAGCGTGCGTATCGTGCAGCCTTGCATGTCATGAGGCTCACGCGCCCAGCCTTCCTACGGACGAGCGCGTGAGGAGGCAAAGATAACCCCCACGGTCGCGATGAAGCAGACATATGGCGTGCTTGACACGTTGGGAGGTCGGCGCATAATACTGGCTAGTGCCGCTACCGTAGCCATAATTAACATGTCGATTTTCGCGGTATTCAGCCGTTGGCAAGTGATTGGTGGTCACATGGATATCATCAGGATACATTCGTTCGTTCGGAGGCGGGAAACGCGCCGGGGGCTGTTCATCCTGGGCGTGGGATTGGCGGTGTTGGGCATCGCGTTGACAGTCGCGCCGTTGTACGCAGCGACGACACGCGTGGAGATCATCAGCTTTAACTACACGCCGCAGACAGTCACGGTTGCGTTTGGTGACACCGTGACGTGGACCAACCGTGATGGCGTAGGCCACACCGCCACCGGCATCGACGGACAACCGTTCGCGTTCGACACCGGAGTGCTTGGCACGAACGAGAGCGGCTCGGTGCGTTTCGATACGTCGGGTACGTTTGAATATTACTGCAGGGTGCATCCAGGTATGCGCGGAATTGTGGTTGTCGAAGCAGCGCAGTTTACAGAAAGCGTGTACTTGCCCATGGTACTACGCTAAGCGTGCATGGTCTCTCCGCGCTGCCTCACCGTTTGCAGGCTTCCCCGCTATGCCTTACCTTTGCTTAACTCAGCCATTGCCTTTTCAAGTCGGCGGTTGCGTGTTTCCGCGGTTTTGGCGTCCTCGATACTGAGCACGATGCGGCGCTTGTTGCTGTAGGATAGGACATCGAAGGTGGTTCGAGCCGTGGTGTCGCCATCAAGGAGCGCAGCCAGGTCGGGTGGTATGGTAACTTCGCGGGGCGCTTCGTCAAGCGTCACCTCGACCTCGATCTCGTCGCCAGCGGCAACGCCAGCGCCAGCGCGGTTCTCCGCGCTGAGGGGCAACATGAAGCGCCCGTCATAAGCAACGATGGTACTGCGATATGTATAGTCACCGATAGTCACCCGCACCGGGACCCGTTTGCCTTTGCCGAAACTGGTCACAACCGCTTCTGGCACTTCGATGCCTGTGGCGGTCTTTCCGCCAAGTTCGACAACTGAACGAAACTTCATTGCGTTGTTCCTTCCGTGATAGCCACGACGAGCGTGTCCGTGCTTGGGACGCACAGACAGCGTGCCACGTTCCAAAGGATGGGGTGCGGCACGCTGTCGGTATGCTCACATGGAGATGAACACGTGCGAGTGTGTTACTCGTTAACTGGATAATCGATGATGAACACTTCGTCCAGGGCATCAATTTCACCCATATACGACACAAACGCCAGGTGATTGGGATGAGGCAGGTAAGCGTCGCGGGCGGCGGCGTTCTCGAACGTCAGCAAAAAGACATGCGTAAGTCCACGGTTCGCGCCTTCGGTGCTGTTATTCTCGCCGTATTCGAAGCCTGTGATGCCCCCGATCTGATTCTTGAGGTCGCGGAATTTGTCGGTGATCGTGACGAGTTGTTCGTCGGTGATATGTGACTTGAATTTGATGACGACGACGTGGCGTACTGCTTGGTCAGCCATGAATGATCTCCTATGAATGACGATAGACGAGCGGACCCAGAGGATACCCCGACCAACGGAGATGAACGCATCACGCTTGTTCTGAGAAATGCGTCGCCGCATAACGGCGATCTCCAACGATCAGTGTTACTGTCTGTGTGAGGCGAGACTATACCATAGCAACCGACCGACGACCAACGACCAACGACCAATGACTAGCGAGCAGCGACTATAGCGACCAACGACCAACCAAGTATAGAAACTATCGGCATGCCGTAAGTGTGCGTCGTGGTGTATGTTCCCGGCTTTATCAACCTACGCATGGCAGAATACTCGCCGTGCTCGCTCCAACGCGGGTTTAGGTTCACATACTCATGTGCGCCCTGTCACATACATCCAGTTTCATCTTCCAGGTGATGGCTAGAACAGCACCACGCATCCGCGACGTTCGAGGGCAGCAATCCACGGCGGCAGCACGTCGAACGTGTTCCATCGAAGGTCGAGCTTTTCAAGGTGTGGGAGGTCGCCCAAGGGAGCGGGAAGCTCGGTAAAGCAATTGTTACGCAGGTCGAGGATGCGCAGGTTATGGAGCGATCCAAGCGAAGCGGGGAGCGATTGTAAGCGGTTGTTGCGAAGGTCGAGCCGTTCGAGGCGAGCCAGGTTCCCGACGGTCCGGGGTAGGGTAGTCAGTCGGTTGTCGGCGGCGTTCAGTTCGCGCAAGCTTGCAAGGCCGCCGATTGAGTCGGGTAACGTCCGAAGATAGTTGCGTTGGATGTGCAGTTCGCGCAACTGGTGCAGGTTGCCAAGGGTTGATGGTAATCGCTCCAAGCTGATTATTGTACAGACGGAGTTCAACTAATGCCGCGAGGTCGCCCAGGCTGTCGGGGAGCGATTCAAAGCGATTGTCGGTCAGGTTGAGGTAGCGCAATCGCCGCAGAGTGCCGAAGGTCGGGGGCAGCGAACGCAAGTGATTGTCGCTGGCGTAAAGGTAGCGGTCAAGGTTTGGGAGCGTGCATATCGCCGCTGGGAGTTCTTCAAGTCGGTTGTGTCCCACGTCGAGCATCCGTAAACGCCGCAGGTTGCCAATGCGGTCGTCGATGTGCGCGAGGTTGTTTTCCGCGACGTTGAGTGTTTCCAGCGTCCGCAGTTGCCACAGCGATGCGGGAAGGTCCAGGAGGTTGTTCGACCCTACGCTCAGTTCGCGTAACGCCGCAAGCCGTCCGATGGCTGTGGGGAGTGCGTCGAGGCGGTTGTGGTAGAGGTTCAGCGTTTCGAGATGCGTAAGGTCACCAATCCAGGTCGGCAACGCGGCAATCTGGTTATAGCCCGCGTGGAGTTCGCGCAAATTGTGGCAGGTCGCCAGGACGGGCGGCAGGTCTGCGAACTGATTTTCGGCCAGACGCAGACGCTGAAGCGAGGCGAATATGGGACTGTCGGGCAGCGAGCGCAGGGAGTTTCCGGTGAGGTCGAGTGTCTGTATGCCTGGGTCTGTGGTGAGGTCTGGAAACGTGGCGAGCGAATGGTAGCGATACCGTAGCGCCAGCGTACCGTCATCAAGCCGTTCGATCGCGTGGTCATCATTCATGGTTCTTGCGTCTTTCGTCACGGATGGCTAAATGTGAGGCGTGTTCGACGGCGTACAGTTAGCGCTTCGCGGCGGCGGCGAACAGGTCGGGGTGGAGCGTCAGCAATTGGTGCAGCAGTCGCAGATGCGGGTAGGGTTCGAGCATCAAGCCGGATGGCAACGGTCGGCGAACCCGTGCGATGCCACCCGCGGCGATGTATTGGCCCAACGTCCATGCACCGCTGACGATCTGGGCGATGTCGGACATGCGAAGCAGCAAGATCGCTGACGTTTCGCTGGACGGGATCGGCTGATCGTGGGTATAGGCAAGATAGATCGGCGTGATGCGACCCTGGCTGCGCGTTGTCACCACGACGGGAATGTTGGCATCCTGGGAATACGGCCACGGCGCGGTGCGAAAGGTAGCGCTTTCGTACCAGTAGGTGGCGGGTGGTTTCAGGGGATGAATCGTGATAGATGCTTCTTCGCGCGCCTCACGTACGGCACAATCCCATCCCGTTTCGTCATTCTCGCGGTGTCCGCCCAGGCGAACGACACCCAGGCTCGTCCGTGCCTTGGTCAGCCCGACCTGAAAGGGAAATCGTCCCCCGGCATAGACATATACTCCGGCGGTGATGATTCGATGTAATGAAGTATTGTGCATATAGCCTATTATACGTTCGCCGATGCAACCGTACGTACGTGAATCAGACAACTTCACGTCGTATTTCCATATTTGACAGGTTGCCGAAGACTGCCGGTAATTGCACAAATGGTCTACACTGTTCCCGATTCAACAATCGTGTACAATCGCATCGCACATTGACATTGAGTATACATAGGTGATGGACCATGGTCGAATATAATGAGTGGGAGCAGCCAGTTGGGGCCTGCGTGCCCGATTGGACACCGCCACCTTTTCCCGCACGCCGGACGCTCGACGGGCGCTATTGTCGCGTCGAGCCGCTCCAACCTGCGATGCACGCCGCCGATCTTTACGCAGCCTTCAGTGACGAATCGGGCGCGCTCTGGACATATATGGGCGTCGGTCCGTTCGCCGACTTTGCTGCGTTTCGCGCCTGGATCGATGGTGTGTATGCTGGCGATGACCCGCAATTTTATGCCATCGTTGATCTATCCAGCCAACAGGCTGTCGGCGTTGCCTCGTACCTGCGGATCGCGCCAGCGGCGGGATCGATCGAAGTCGGGCATATTACGTTCGCGCCGCGTTTGCAGCGCACCCCCGCCGCAACCGAGGCAATGTACCTGATGATGCGCTATGCCTTTGGGTTGGGCTATCGCCGCTACGAGTGGAAATGTAACGCGCTCAACGCGCCTTCGCGCCGTGCGGCCCAACGCTACGGCCTGTCCTTTGAGGGTGTGTTCCGCCAAGCCCTGATCGTCAAGGGTCGTAACCGCGACACCGCCTGGTACGCTACCATCGACAAGGAATGGCCCGCGCTCGACGCGGCGTTCAGTCGCTGGCTCGATCCTGACAACTTTCGCGCCGACGGTACGCAGATCGAGCGATTGAGCGACCTGACGGCTCGGATTCTGGTGCATCGTGGGTGAGCGATGACCGAGTTCCGTAAGCCGCCGCGTCTGCAAGCGGGTATGACGCTCGGCATCGTCGCACCGTCAAGTCCTGCCAGCAGCACCGATGACCTGGATGGCGATATTGCCGCCCTGGAAGGGTTTGGCCTGCGTGTGGTGCTGGGGGACCATGTGCACGACCGACGTGGCTACCTGGCGGGGCAGGACCGCGACCGGGCCGACGACCTTGTTCAAATGCTGGAACGTCCCGATGTGGATGCTGTGATGTGTTTGGGCGGCGGCTATGGTGCCAACCGCACCGCCTATGCGCTCGACATCGGGCGGTTGCGCCGGGTGCGAGAAATGCCGGTCAAGGCGTTCATCGGTTATTCCGACATCACCGTGCTGCACGCGTTGCTGCAACGCGAACTCGGCTGGATGACCTTCTACGGTCCAATGCTACGCGGTTGGGCGACCAAGGGTACACCAAGCCGCGAGGCCTGGCGGCGAGCCCTTATGGACGGCGACGAGCCAACGGTTCACGGTGTCGAAGGCGGGACGACAGTCGAAGTGATCCGCTCCGGTCGTGCCCAGGGACGCGTGTTGGGTGGATGCCTATCGCTGATCGTGACGCTGACTGGCACACCATGGGAACTCGATTTCACCGACGCAATCGTACTGATCGAGGATATTGACGAGCAACCGTATCGCATCGATCGCATGTTGAGCCATCTGCTGTTGGCGGGCAAACTCGACGGCTGTGCCGGCATTGTCATCGGCGAACTGGTGCGCTGCGAACCGACCAACCCCACACGGTCGCTCGCGCTTGCCGAAGTGTTCCACGATCTGCTGGCACCGTTGGGGGTCCCCGTGCTCTACGGCTTGCCGGTGGGACACGGCACCCATCTGATGACTGTGCCGCTGGGCGCAAACGCACGGCTGGATGCCGACGCGGGGTATCTCCGGTTCCTCGAATCGGGTGTGGAGTAACATCGTGATCGCAACGGCTCGCCGTTTCCTTCGTTCCGAACGTCCGTTGTCGCTGCTGGATGGTGTGCTGGCCTTCTGCATGTGGTTGGTTAGCTATGTCATCTACTTCCGTACGCTTGTTTCCCTATCCCCTGGTCAGCGATAGTGCCGAGTTTGAGGTGTTGGCTGAAGCAACTCGGCGTTACTCATAATCCAGGCTATCCAATCTATATCCTGCTGGCGCACATCTGGACCTATCTACCCGCAGGTGATATCGCCTACCGTGTGAACCTGTTTTCGGCGTTCATGGCCGCGATTGCCGTCGCGGGCGTATATGTGGCGACGGTGCTGCTCAGCCGTGAACGTATCGCCGGAATCGTGGCGGCGTTGGCGTTTGCCGTATCATGGACGTTCTGGTCGCAAGCCGTGATCGCCGAAGTCTATACGCCGGGCGCGGCGATGCTTTCGATCATCCTGGCCTGCATCTTTGGCTGGTATCGAACCGATGCACGCTGGCCGTTGTTCGTCGCGGGGATGTGCGGTGCGCTCAGCCTTGGCGTCCACAGCACCACCGCGCTGCTGGCCCCCGCGATCGTGGTGTTCTTGCTGTTCGCGTGGCGCGGACGCTCTAACCCCTGGCTCCATGCGACAACTGGCGTCGTGGCGGGCCTGATCGTTTACTTCATCGTGTTCGGGTTGGTGGATTGGAACGCTCCCGCAGCGAGCATGTTCAACGCCTCCTATACGCCTGGTGCATCGACCTACGACCGACCTTCGCCGACTTCGATAGTGTGTGGGCGCGTGTGTGGTTCAATGCCAGCGCAGGACAGTGGCGTGGCGCGATGTATTCGGCCTGGGGTGAGGTGCCACAGCGTATCATGGAGTACCGCATGTACTTCGGACGCGAGTTCGCCGTCCCCACCATCGCGCTGATCGTTTTGGGCTTTGCCCTGATGTGCTGGCGTGCTCCGGCGGTGGCCGTGCTGGTGGCGCTCGGATTGGCACTCGAATGGTCGTTCGCGTTTACCTATCGCATCGGCGATTATTATGTCTTTTATATCACTGGCTACCTGCTGATGGCGGTCACGGCGGGCTATGCCGTTGGTGTCGTCGTGCGATGGCTGGCGAGCCACGCCGGACGCGGGGCGCTCGTCGTACGCGTGCGGGATGCTGGCGTTACTGCTCGTGGTGTGCGTATGGCCTACGCTCCGCCCCCGCTGGCCCGACGTCGTGGCGAGCCGCGTGCCGTTCCTCAATGCACCAGGGTATCCTGCCGCGACCGAAACGGTCGCCGAATACATCACTATCACGCGCACCGTGGGGATGCTGCCTGCTAACGCCATCGTGTTTGTCGATTGGTACCAGTTATACACCTTCTGGTACGCGGCCCGGTCGCTGGAACACGCTCGGACCTGCGTTTCATCGAACCATATACCAATTTCCGACGGGACTGGTTAGCGGATTCTAACGTCGAGTTCATACGGCAGAACATCCAGCAACACCCGATCTTTTTCCAGAACCCTGTTTCATCGCTCCTCAACAGGGGCTTTCGCTATAATCGTGTCGACGTCGGCGGTGCGGAGATGTACCAGGTTGTGCCTGAGTAATGTTCGCTCGCCGATGGTACTCTCCCGAGGCCAGCGAACAGCGGCCCTCGGTCGTTTGCCACGCGAACGTGGGAAACCAGTCATGCTAAGATACGTTTGACGTGAAGGGAAGACAATGCACCTCGATCTTCAGAAGCAGCGCGACGCGCATTTCGACGCACGATTGCACGAAGAGTTGATCATATGGCTCAGCACGGTCCGTTCGGATGGTCGTCCGCACCTGGTTCCGGTGTGGTTCTTGTGGGACAACGGGACGATCCTGATATTCAGTATGCCCAATGTCCAGAAGGTCCGTAACATCCAACACGAACCCCGTGTGGCGCTCGCCCTCGACACCAAGGATGAGGGTGAGGATGTGGTGATCGTCGAGGGCGTTGCAGAACTGCTTCCCGATGGCACGGTCGATTCGACGCTTCCCGCATATGTCGAAAAATATCGTGTACAGATGACAGCCATCGGCACCAGTCCCGAAAAGATGGCGCGAGAATACACCCAGGCGATTCGTATTACGCCGACACGATTTCTGCCTTCCTGACAGGATGACAGAGCTAAGATAGTGCGTGCGCCGCTGCGGGTTACCGTCGGCTGACATAGCGATGTTCTGTGAGGATACGTTCATGCAGTTTCCGATCTTCGACGGTCATAACGACGCGCTGCTCGCGGCGTTTGGAGGTAAGCCAGAACAAGGGGTCGTGCGCGATCTGTTGCTTCGCGACGACCGGGGACACTTCGACCTGCCACGCGCACAGGAAGGCGGCTTTGCCGGTGGCTTCTTTGCCGTATTCGTGCCAGCGCCACCGGAACAACGCACGACCGATGGCTCGGACCTGACCATCACCGCGGAAGGATATGACGTGGCGCTGGCCCCATCCATCGAACGCGCGTATGCGCTCGATACCGCGATGCTGCTCGCGTCGAGTTTGTTCAGGCTCGAAACGCGGTCAGGCGGCGCGATGTGCGTGGTTCGGACGCACCGGGAGCTTGTGAACTGCATTGAAACGGGCGTCATGGCAGCGGTGTTGCATTTCGAGGGTGCCGAGCCAATCGATCCCGACCTCGTGGCGCTTGATGTGTTCTACCAGGCTGGATTGCGGAGCCTGGGCATTGTGTGGAGCCGTCCCAATGCCTTCGGACATGGCGTGCCGTTTCGTTATCCTGCCACGCCTGACACCGGGCCAGGATTAACGGTAGCGGGACAGGAACTCGTGCGCGCCTGCAATCGTCTCGGAATCATGCTCGACCTCGCGCACCTCAATGAGCAGGGTTTCTGGGATGTTGCATCGATCTCAACATGTCCATTGGTCGTGACGCATGCCACCGCACACGCCATTTGCCCCATGACACGCAATCTAACGGACCTGCAACTTGACGCCATCCGGGATTCGCACGGTATGGTTGGATTGAACTTTGAGGTGAGCGCCAATCGTCCCGACAGCCATGACGAGCCTGATACACCGCTTGGGGTGCTGGTAGATCAGATCGATTATCTGGTGGAGCGCATGGGCATCGATTGTGTTGGGTTTGGCAGTGATTTTGATGGCGCACGCATGCCCGCCGAGCTTGGCGACGTTGCCGGACTTCCGCGCCTGATCGCCGCCCTCGAAGCACGGGGTTATGATGAAGCGGCGCTCCGCAAACTGGCCTACGAAAACTGGTTGCGGGTGCTAGGCGCGACCTGGCGCGACTAGCCACACGTATGAGCCTAGCGTGGCGTCATCGAGGCGGCAGCGCGTTTTCCACCGTCCAGCGCACGAACGCGAGCATATCATCCATGTCGTCGGGTTGCTCATCGTGGAGCCATGTGAGGGCGCGTTCGACGAGCGGAGGCCACGGTGCGGGTAGCGCACGCCGCGCCCACTGTGCAGCCTCGACCTTCGAGGCGACCGTGCCATGCTGGATCGTATACAAGGCACGACACATCGTCAGGATCGCGAACGCCTGGTAATTGCGCGGGCGTAGCCAGTCGGGACCGTGGACCTGCTGCGCCCAGAAGTTTGTGAGGCTAGCGCGGGCAGCATAGCGCAGGTCGTCGGGTGTTACCGGATCGATGAGCGTATGCGGTGGCGGACCGTCGATGATCACACCTTGTTCGCGCACGATGTATCGCTCGATGATCCATTGGACGCCATGTTCGCCGATGCCGAACCCCCAATCAATCCCGATTGTTGGGAAGCGGTCATTTGTGGGATCGTAGCGGCGCAGACCATCGCGAGGAATATACGACCCTTCGAGGTGGTCCGACCAGGGGAGCGAACTCGCGGCAAGACGCTCGTGCATAGCACGTAACGCATCGAGCATGGACGGCTGGAGCACGTCCTCGGTCACGAACAGAAAATCGACATCACTACTCGCCGCATCCCATCCACCGTAAGAAAGTGACCCGTACAGATACATGCCGACGAACTGCGATGCCAGGATCGCGCGGGCGTCAGTATACAGTCGTCGCAGCAGTGCGTTTACCTCGGCATGTGGTGTCGGATACTTGTTCATATGGTTTCATCTCGGCGCATGTTCATGCTATTGTATGCGAATTCCGCTCGTGCCGAGCCGATTGCGTGGGTCAGCATGCATGCAAGGACCAACCGTGAATCTAGCAAACGTCAACACAGACGATATTGGTGACGCGATTCGGCTTGGATGTCGGACGATGTGCAGCGTCTTTAACGCCGATGACGACGATGTTCCTTTCTTCGCCTCGGTGGTGTGGCCCGAAGCCCGCCTTGATTTCAACCCGATCCATTCGGAATCACATGTGCCGGGACGTCATCTCAACGCACTGCTGAGCGCCAAGGCGGTCCTGGGCGTGAATCTCGACGAGGCGTGCATTGAGAAGCATGCTCGTGCCGCGTTCCTGTCGTATAGTGGTCCTGTAGCACTGCCGCTTAACCGCGAACAGATCGACGGGCAAGTGCTGAACTTTGTACCCCACAACATCCGTGAGGGGATACATGCGTTGTATGCCCTGGTGCGTTATCGCGATTCGGGCCGCGCCCGTACGCTCGCCGAACAGAGTATCGACGCGATTGACCGCCTGTGGCAGCCCGATAGCGGCTGGGATCGGGCATACTTCGAAGATACTCTGGGCTTGAAGGTGATCGAATGGGATGGTCCGTTTATCACCGGCATCGCACGGGCAATTGGTCCGCTGGTGAAGTACTACCGTGCCACAGGCTATACACCTGCCCTCCAACTCGCGCAACGACTCAAGAAGACGGCGCTCGATGAGTACTTTCTGCCGGACGGTAGCTACGACCGTGCGCGATTCGGTGGACATACGCATTCTACGACCTGCACACTTTCAGGGTTGGCGCAACTCGCCGAGCTCACGGATGATGACGTGCTCAAGCAACGCGTGCGGGCGTTCTATGACCATGGGTTGCCGCAGATCAGCGATCAGATCGGCTGGGTGATCGAATCCAGTCACCCGCAAGCCGACCCTGACCGTGGCGAGGTCAACAACACTGGTGATGTGCTGGAAACGGCGATGCTGCTGGCGCGATGGGGCGATGCGCGTTACCTGGACGATGCCGAACGCATCCTGCGAGCGCATCTGTTGCCCGCACAACTGCGCGATGCCAGTTTTATTCCGGCCTCTCCGGAGCATCCACGCGATGATGGTGAGCGTGACATCGCACGGCGGCACCTGGGCGCGTTTGGTTTTCCCGCGCCGTATGGTCATAAGCCGGTAGGTGCCCAACGCATCGAGTTCAATATGGATATTGTTGGCGGCGCGGTCGGATCGTTGTGTGAAGCGTACCGGACCATCGCGACGTTTGACGAGCGCGGACACCATGTTCACCTGCTGTTCGATCACGATACCGAGGACATCACGATTGCATCGCCGTATACGCATGATGCGCTCCAGGTTACGGTCAAACGTGCCGCGCCGCTACGGTTGCGCGTTCCGGGTTGGGTAGATTCGGAAATGCTTGTGGTTGAAGGCGCGGACACGGCGCAGGTACGCGACGGCTATCTGCATATCGACGCCCCATCGATTGGATCAGGCGATCACGATTCGCTTCCCGCTGGTGGAGCGAGAACTGGCGCTTGTGCATCGCACACGTACCATTCGCGTACGACTGCGGGGCGATCCAGGTTATGGCGATGGATAGCTTTTGAGCTTACGCCGACCTGGACGTATTGTCATCCTGAGCCGCAGTCGAAGGATTGCCAGTCGTTCCGGAGAGATTCTTCGGTTGATGACATGTGCAATACTTCGGCCCAGGTGTCTAGTTTCGTTTGCAGGCAGGCTCAGGGGTCATGCGCCTACGATGTCGGCGTACAGGTGGCATCCCTCGTGCTGTTCCTCCTCCGTTCAAAGGAAGATGCATGGACCAGGATAGCCTCGATGTGTTGCGGCAGCGCTACGGACCGAACGATTCGCCCGCTTTGCATGATCTCAACGAAACCGTCACGCTGCTGCTGGGGCATCGTTCGGTGCGCGCCTACCGACCTGACCCGTTGCCGTCCGGCACGCTGGAGATGATGGTGGCGGCAGCACAATCGGCGGCGAGTTCCAGCAATCTGCAGGCATGGAGTGTCGTCGCTGTCGAGCAGCAGCAACGTAAGGAACGGTTGGCGCTGTTGGCGGGGGACCAGGAACATATTCGTGCATGTCCCTTGTTTCTGGTGTGGCTCGCCGACCTGTCGCGATTGGCGGGCATGGCGCACGAGCGCGGTATTCCACACGGCGCGCTGGATTACTCCGAGATGTTTGTACTGGCGGTGATCGACGCCGCACTCGCGGCGCAGAACGCGGTCGTTGCCGCCGAATCGTTGGGGCTGGGAACGGTATATATCGGTGGCATTCGTAACCATCCGCTTGATGTTGCTGCCGAGCTCATGTTGCCCCGGCGTACCTTCGCCGTGTTTGGCGTGTGCGTGGGTTGGCCCGACCCGGAACGGCCAGCACTGGTTAAGCCACGTTTGTCGCAACGTGCGGCACTGCATCGCGAAACCTATGATGTGGACGGTCAGGCGCAAGCGGTAGCGGATTACAGCGCGACGATGGCTGCATTTTATGCGGGTGAGGAGATGGGCGGCAATCATGATTGGGCGCAGCGATCTTCGCGGCGTGTGTCAGGACCCCAATCGCTCAGCGGGCGCGACACGCTGACTGCATCATTGCGGGAGCTTGGGTTCGAGTTGCGGTGAGGCTACATGACCTGACGCAGGAGGGTGATCGCTCAAACGGAGCGTCACCCTTGACCGCGTCAATCGTTCGCTGGCTTATTGCTTTCAGGAACGACAGCGAGATCGTTGATGAGAACGTCTTTGTGCGATGCGAACAGACCGTGCGGGGCATCCTCGTATTCGATCAATTGGGCCTGGGGTATGCCCTTCGCCGCCTCACGGGCGCTGGTATCGATTGGCACGGTAGCGTCAGCGGTGCCATGGATGATGAGCGTTGGCACCTTGAAACTGGCGAGGTCGGGCCGGAAGTCGGTGGTGGCGAAGGCCTTGGCGCAATCGAGCGTCGCTTTCAAACTGGCCTGCATCGAGACGGAGCGCGACCATTCGAGTACTTCTTCGCTGACCGGGCTGGACAATAGGCCCACGCCATAGAAATTTTTGAAGAAATCCGCGAAGAAGTGAGCACGGTCCTCCTTCATAGCCGCTGTCATCTGTGCGAACGTGGCCTGCGGCACGCCGTTGGGATTGTCCGAGGTTTTCAGCATATACGGAACGATCGAGGCAATCAGTGCCGCCTGGGCGACGTTTTTGCCAGCTGTAGCGCGACATATAACGGGCGACTTCTCCGCCGCCCATCGAAAAGCCCACGAGCGTCGCGTCGGTTGCTCCCGTGGCTTCGATTACGTCTGCGAGGTCGTCGGCGAGCGTATCATAGTCATAGCCGGTCCATGGCTGATCTGAACGTCCGAATCCACGCCGATCGTAGGCGATCGCACGGAAGCCAGCGTTGGCGAATGCCAGTGCCCCGTCATCCCAGGAATCGGCTGACAAAGGCCAACCATGAATCAGGATCACTGGACGCCCTGAACCCCAATCTTTAACGTAGAGTTTCGTGTTATCGCGGGTGGTAATAATGCCATGTTCCTGCTCCTTCCTGCATGATTGACCGCTGCGAATGGCAAGCACACGACCGAAGTCATGTGCTGTTCGCCGGCCCCTAGAAACGTGAATGGTGTTCGACCATACTACTATATGGAATGGTGTTGCCATGCTCCACAGGTCGCAGGTCAGCTCCATTAGGTTGACTAAGCAAAGGCTATGCCACATGCTCATGCCGCGATGATGTGTCCGGTCCATGGCTTGTTTTCGCACGAGTCAACATGCAATACATATGTGTCGTCGCCGCTGGGGACGCAAAAACAGGGTGCGTGGTCGCACCCTGTTTTGAGGTATGGTCGTGTTGTGTTTCGTCGTTGTGGTCGTGTGCTAGCGCGGGCGTCCGACTTCCATGACCCAATAGTCGACGAAGCGAGCCGGATCGTTAGGCTTCGCTGTGTGTCCGATGCCAATCTGGGTTGGGCGCGAGTGCAGAAGTATCGCACGGTGAGATGGGGAACGCATCCAGGCTGCGACGACCGCTTCGGGCGTCTCCTGTCCGGCGGCGAGGTTCTCGCCGTAAAACCGCCATCGATAGCCGGCTTTGGTCAGGCGCTGTCCGGCGTTCGTGCCGTCGATACCACGGTGGTTCACGCCTCCAATTTGTGATTGCACGAAGCTGAATCGTTGTGCTTCCGCCATCAAGGTGCCATTGACGACCAGCGGCTTGAGGCCAGCCTCGGCGCGGCGTTGGTTCACAAGTTCGATGATCCGGGCGATGGTACGGTTGGGAGCGGGCGCCGTGGGCGCGGCGAAGGCAATCGTTTGGCTGGTTGCTCCAAACAGAATCAAAGCCGCTAGTAGGGCGACAACATAACGCTTCATGGGAAAAACTCCTGGGTTCATTTCGGTAACTCGGCTATCCAGTCGATACTGGACCCGTGGCTTTGCGTCCCCGCCTTACGGCGGGTTTGCCTGTTCGGTTAAACCGTGGAGTGGTCGAGGGGAAACTGTCTCCGACGGAAAGTCGTACATCTACCGCGTACCTGTCGAGGGGGAACAGCATTCGGCGGTAGCCTTATTCGTATGGACGATATGATACCCCATGTGACACGATGACGCATTCGTACCATGGTCCTAATCACAGTAGTCCCCCTTGTTCATATGGGACTTAGGCCTTCCACATGTCTCGATTCGACAGCAGGTACTATACGATTAAGGGCTGTAGATTGACATAAAATAACACAGGACGGTGACAGTTTGGCTTTTGGTGGAACAAATGCCGCGCGAGTGGTCAGGCCGACCCTGTAGGAGCATGCCGAAAGTACTACTATGCTGCGTAGTTTGGTCGCCTCATCAATTCCAGGTGGTAGATAGGGTTTCACTGACAAATGTGTGCTGGTAGCATCGTCGTCATCGAATTTCTTGCGTCGTCGCGAAAATGAAAAGCGTTCATCAACACCACGAGCGATGGATTGTCAAGCGGTCGAGGTATGCTAGAAATCGAACAAGAGCCCATCACGCGACATGCTTCATGTGGAGTCGTAGGGAGGTTTTCCACGACCTTACACCTTGCGAACTTTGAAACCCTCACCGAGCACTTCCGCGGCTTCGCTGATCACCACGAATGCTGCCGGGTCGATGCGCCAGATCAGGTTTTTGAGGAAACTTTCCTCCGACTGCGAAACGACACACAGGAGCACCGGTCGATTTGTCGCAGTGTAGCCACCGCTGCCTTCGAGGACTGTTACACCACGTCCGATTTCGGCGAGCACAGCGGAACGAATCGCGTCGCTATGATTCGAGATGATGATCGCGGAGCGGGCATAACTAAAGCCGCTCAGCACGATATCGATGACACGGCCACCGATAAAACTCACAAGTGCAGCGTACAACACCGAGGTGGCGCCATACGACCAGGCGGCAAGGGCGAGTACCCCGACGTTCAGCCCTAGTAGCGCCTGCCCAGGCCGCATTCCAAACCATTCCTGGAGCAGACGGGCGATAATATCGGTGCCGCCGGTCGTGCCACGGACGCGAAAGACCAGGCCGATGCCGATGCCATCGAGTAGTCCACCATAAAACACGTATAACAGCGGTTCCTGGATGATAAAGCGCGTGCGTAGAGGTGCCAGCGCGTCGATCGCCAGCGATAGGAGTATGGTGGCGTATACCGTGCGTGCGCCGAATGTCACGCCGCCCAGGTAGCGCCAACCAATCACGAACAACGGTATGTTCATGATCAGGGTCGTAATACCGACGGGTGTGTTAAAAAGTGTGAATAAAATCTGGGCGACGCCGGTCAGTCCGCCACTGACGACGTTGTTGGGGATCATAAAAATGTTGATGGCAACCGCGATACATAACGTGCCGGCTGTCAATTGGACATATTCGGCGAGCAGCCGAAGCGAGCGTGCAAGGGTCATAAGCTATCCAAACCATAACGTTAAGGAGCAATGGCAAGTATATCAGGGAGATGAGTGGGATACACCAGGGATATCCGCGCCTATGCGGGCTCGGTGCATGCTATTATGCTGTGCGGTGAAATCGGCGCGACTACCTGTTTCGTCGGCATTCGCCCCAATGGTATAACGGAACAGGCATGGACGATATTAACGAACAACAACGCAGCATTCACTATATAGAAACCATCAGCGCGATCAGCCAGCATGCACTATCTGCACCCCTTGACGACGTTTTACGACGTGCGACCTCCCTGATTGCTCATGTGCTCGATGCCGACTATGTGGCTGTGGTGGAGCAACCAATCGCTATGCCGACGCGAATACGCGCCGCCCATGGATTGCCACAAGAGGCTAGAAGATCTGGCTTCGATCATCAGGATACGCATGCAGGCACGCTTCGCCATGCGGACGAAACGATTTCGTCGCAGCATGTTACCCCGTTGTCCCACGGCGTCGAGGATGTTGGCACGTCGCTCGTGGTTCCGCTCGAAGCAAGGGGACACATGGTGGCCACGCTCGAACTTGCAACCGGCCGTAAACACGATTGGACCAGGAGCGAGCGCACCTTTGTACAGAGCGTCGCTGGAGTGCTCGCGGAAGCGCTATTTGCACGCGCAGGCGACAGATGAAAACAAACAAGATCTTTACCGCACACTGGTTGAACACAGCACGGACGCCATTATGTTGTTCGATTCGCAGGGCATGGTCCTCTATGCTAGTCCTACGACGGAGGCTGTGCTGGGGTATCTTCCGAGTGAGTTTCTAAACAGTTCCGCCTCGCAGGTCATACATCCAGATGATCTGGCGATGCTTCGGCAGGAGTTTACTGCCCTCGAAGGTAGACCTGGCGGATCGGTCACGGTGGAGTGTCGGGTCGATCACAAGGACCGTGGCTACATCTGGATCGAACTCGTAGCCAAAAATCTGCGCAACTCAAACACGATCAACGCATTGCTGGTCAATATTCGGGATATTCATGCGCGAAAGCAGATTGAGCAAGAGTTTGACAAGTTTTTAGCGGATACTCAGCAGGCACGACAGAATGCCGAAGAAACTGTTGTGCAGGTACGCTTACTGCAAATCGTCAGTGATACCGCATTCTTGCACCTCGAATTGAACGAACTGTTGAACGAGTTGTTGCGCCGGATCTGTGATGTACTACCGGCGGATTCGGCAGCAATCTATCTGCTAGATAGTGATGCCGCTGCTTTGAAGGAACAAGCGACGGTCAATCTTGAGGTGTCAGGGGAACTGACAACGCACATTCCCATCGGACGCGGGATCGTCGGGGGCATCGCCGCCAATCGCTTGCCTACGATTGTGGAGGATCTCGCCAAGACGCACGCCAACGACGAACTGTCGAGCAGGGCTGAACTTCGGTCGATAGCGGGCGTTCCGCTGATGGTTGATAATCAGGTGCGTGGGGTGTTATTTATCGGCTCGCGAGTGCCCAACAGATATACTGGTGGCGCGCTTGATCTACTCGAACGGGCAGCAGCGCGTGCGTCGATGGGCATCGAACGCGCTCAGTTATACGCTGAAATGCAGTCTGCTTTGCAGGTACGCCACGAACTGCTGGCAGTAGCGGCTCACGAGCTTAAAACACCGATCGCGTCTTTACTGGGCTATTCGCAATTGTTGCAGGCACGTGCCCAGGCGACAAACGCTGTCGATGAACGAATGGCCAGACCACTTCGCGTAATGACCGAGCAAGTGCATCGTCTGAACCGTCTTGTGAATCGGCTGCTCGACTTATCGCAAATAGAGAACAGCACCTTTGTGCTCCAGCGTGAACGGGTCGATCTCGTTGAGGTCGTTCGAAATGTCGTCGAGACAGTGCGCAGTACGATTGAGATGCACGTGCTCGAGGTTCAGTATCCAGACGTCCCGGTGATGGTCTACGGCGACACCATTCGGTTAGAACAGGTGATGCACAATCTGCTCGGAAATGCGCTCAAATATAGTCCATGGGGCGGGACCATCGTTGTCAACCTGACGGCTAACGAGGATGAGGCTGCGGTTTCAGTGACGGATCCTGGCATCGGGATTCCCCTCGATGAGCAGGGAAAACTCTTTCAGCCGTTTTATCGCGCCAAAAGTACTCAGCATCAGTTCCAGGGACTTGGCATTGGCCTCTATGTGGTACGTGAAACGGTCGAGCAGCACGGCGGGAGCGTCGAGGTGCGAAGCGCGCGGGGCGAAGGTTCGACGTTTACCGTGCGTGTGCCGACCATGCCAAATGGAGCGACGAGCGTCGACTAGTATAGTGCTCGTCGCCCCTCCACATTAGCTCGTTGTCGCGCTGGGGTCAGGCAAATTGTTCACGTGTTCAACCGTTTCTTGTTGTGGCAAGCGATACAGCCAAAGAAGCCCAGCGCTCGCGGCAATGACCGACGCGATCAAGATCGCGATCTTGGCGATGGACAGCAACGCTGGATCGCGGAACGCCAGCGATGCGATAAACAGCGACATGGTGAAACCAATTCCGCCCAGCATGCTCACGCCCGCCATATGGCTCCAGGTTACGCCGGTCGGTAACGCGCTGATGCCACTGCGTACGACGAGCCACGATGCCCCGAACAGGCCGACCGTTTTGCCGATGACGAGCCCCGCGATGGTTCCAATCAACACTGGCGTGGTCGCGGTGCCAAGGGTGATGCCTTGCAACGAAACGCCAGCGTTGGCGAGGGCGAACAGTGGCATAATGCCAAACTGAACAGGGATATGCAGCCAATGCAACATGCGTTGCAGGGGGGCGGCTGCCTGTTCGCACAGTTCTTCGAGTTCCAACACTGCCCGGACATGCGAATCATCGGTAATCATCGGCGCTGCAGGCTGATTGTTCGGGCTAAGTTCATGCAGAATCCGATGGGCATGGGCTTTGAATGTTGGCATATCGATGCGGTATCGCCCTGGGATGGTCTGGGCCACTAATACCCCGGCGATGGTCGCATGAATGCCGGATTCGAGAAACGCTAACCAAACCACCAGACCGCAAAAGATATATACCGCTAGTGAACGAACACCATAGATGTTTAGCAGCATCAGGACAAACAGCATGACAAAGCCCACGCTAAGCGCGGTGAACTGGATGCCACCTGAATAGAAGAAGGCGATCACCAGGATGGCGATCAGGTCGTCAACAATGGCAACGGCGGTTAGAAAGATCTTGAGGCCGAACGGGATTCGCGAGCCGAGCAGTGCCAGACAGCCAAGGGCGAAGGCGATGTCCGTCGCCATCGGAATACCCCAGCCATGACCACCCTCGCCGCCGTAATTGAACACCGTATAAATGGCTGCGGGTACAAACACGCCACCAATCGCGGCGACAATCGGCAGGAGCGCTGCACGCGGGTTCGATAGTTCGCCCACGATGACTTCGCGCTTGATTTCAAGGCCGACCAGGAAAAAGAAGATCGCCATGAGACCGTCGTTGATCCAGTGTAAGATTGATTCGTCGATGGCAAACGAACCAACCGCGATACGAATATGGGTCTCTAAGATGTCGTTGTAGAGTGGGGCAAAGCTGGAATTTGCAAGCCCCAGCGCAACCAGGGTCGCGACGATCAGCACGATGCCACTGGATGCAGAGCGATGCACGAATTCCTGGGCGGGGCCGAGTAAACGGGCGATTGGTGTCGCGCTCCAATGCGCAGCGGGGAATATTCGGTTCATTTTCTTCCAAGGTCCTTCCCGCCACTCACAACAGGAGCGGTTATCAGACATGAGGCAGGCGTGTGATGCCCACAAAAAAGCTGCCACAAAGCGATGTGACAAACTCCTCCAGGTGCGGCACGCGACCGCGCTATTTGGTTGTTGTTGTGTTACTGTACCATGCCCTACGCAGCACCGTCAACAATGACCGATGCGAACTCAGACAAAACTGACATGTATCGGCGAGTCGGAGCGAAGGAATCTGAACGATTTTGCCCTGAATAACGATTCCTCGCTTCGACCCGAAAGGTTACACAAAGCACCTTCGATATCCTTGTTGCAAAAGCATAACAGACGACAAGGCGTATGCCAACGCTCGTTTGCTTTCCCTAACCATGTTGGATGGTTGTTATCGGCTACGGGCACGCACAGCGCCAAGTGCTAGCGCACCGACAGCCGCCGCGTTCAACCCGATCTTACGCGTCAAGGTGTCTGGCACGGGTGGCGGAACCGCGATAACACCCTGGTCATCGTAACGAGCAGGCTTCCCGACGTAGCGACCGTGGCCTGGCACTGGAAAATTCGTGGCGAGGTCGCGCAGGCCCGATGCTGCTGCCGTACCGTAGACAGGCAATCCGTGTCCTGCGCCGACGATACGCGGTTCGAGCGCGGCAAGTGCCGTGACGCTGCGCTGTGCTGAAGGCCAGTCCGGTGTGAAGGTGGCTGAGGGACGGCTGAACTGTTCATCAAATGTCAGCAGTGACGACAGCGAATCGAGGTCAACCGTGGCAAAAGCATCACCCGCAATCAAACAACGGTCGCGCTCGCGGTATAACGACACATGCCCGGGCGTGTGTCCGGGTGTATGAATCCAGCGCCAACCATCAACTCCCGGCACCGTGCCATCGTCGGGCAGCGTTCGTACATGGTCGCCCAAGTCTACTCTTGACATCGTGAAAAAGCGTGATGCGAAGGCCATCGCCCCGCCAACCGTGGGGTCCTGGGGCGGATAGTCCGACTTTCCAGTTACGAAAGGACGTTCCATTGGGTGGACATATATCGGAACGTCCCAACGCGTGGCAAGGTCGAGCGCCGATCCTACGTGGTCAGGATGCCCGTGGGTGAGGATGATAGCCGCTGGGCGCGTGCCACCGCCAAATCGTTCGACAGCGGCCTGTGTGATTCGGTCGCTGAATCCAGTCATGCCTGTGTCGACCAGTATCCACGGTCCGGCAGGTTTGCCGAGCATATACGCATTGACGAACACCATACCAATGCGAGCGACGTCCGCGCTCAAGTCATCGATTTCGCCACTCATCATGCCAAATACAAGGTCTGCTTGCATGTTCGCTCCTTCATTTACACGCCGACGACTGTCTTTGTAAACGGACATCCCGGCGAGCAATGCATCTAATCCAGGTTACATCTATGCACGTTCGGGACCACTCCGTTTCGGCATACATCTATGCACCGAAATAAACGTCGCTCAAAGGCTGGCGATGACCTGCACTATTCTGGTTTGCTGTAGAACAAGGTTGTGGCATAGGGATGATAGCCAATGTGTTCGTACACTCGGCCGGCACGCTCATCGCCCGCCGTCAGGCAGGCGACCTCGACTCCAGAGTTAAAGGCTGTTTGAGTGGCGTGCGCGGTCAGGGCGCTGGCAATGCCACGTTTCCGGAACTGTGGGCGTGTGGCGATGCCTACAATCTCACATATGCCATCATAGGGAGCGGTATAGCCACCCGCACACGCGGGTTCGCCGCCGAAGCGAGCGAGAAAGCTGACGTTGCCGCCCCGACCATCGATCCAGTCGTCGATGTCCCGATCAGTTGGTGGCTCACTGTACGCCGGGTTAAATCCCTGGCGTTGGGTCAGCATGTAGTCGTAGATCACCTGTCGTGGCGAGGTGGAAATGACGGGCTCGATGGTCACGTTTGGTACGCTAGGCAACGGTTTCAAGTCGTCGGTGCTGCACACCATCAGGTGCAATTTTGCTTCTTGCTCGAAGCCTGCGTCTCGCAACGCAGGTGCCAGGTTTGGGGCAAATTCTTCCAGGTATTCCCAACGTGGTCTGCGGTGCCGCGCCTCGAAGGCCTCGTTTAACTGAACGAGTTGTTGCGAAACATCCTCTGACACATCCTGATCGGGAATCGCATAGTTGAAGTATATAAGATCATCGATTGGATGAAAGAAGGCCGTGAAGGGTGGTATCGCAACTGCCTCATAACTGAGCGATGCTGCATGCCGCAAGTATGACTGTAGCCGTTCGATATAACGCATAAAACCTCACTGGTAGGCGCATTATACTCTCCTGCCCAACGCTGGTGTGAAAGCGGCTCTCCGCTATTCATCTTTGTGCCAGCGATGCCACTATCTACTCTGCCAACATGCAGCGTTACGTGTTACACCTATGCTGACCGGCATGTGTTTGCGACTACCCGCATGTGCCGTATCCTTTCGATCGGAACGCCCACCGAATGCCAGGTCTTGGACGTGTAGAGCGGAAATTGAGGGAGTATTGGCGGCCGATAATCAGATTATCAATATAAATATATACGAATCAATAAATATACATGAAATTTGTTATGTGTCAGGTCCTGCGTCACCACCTGTGGAATGATTGCTGAGGCTACCATCGCTTGTAAAGCGAACACTGGTTGCACGAATGAGTGTGTGGTCCCGATCGTGCCTTTACTCCCGATGATTGTGGTACGGAATTGGGCCGTTGTTACGACGAATTTGATGATACTGGTGCTGTGCATCGGCATCCTTGTGGGAAGCCGTGGCGCCGATGTAAAGGAGAACATTATGTTCGACCTGGAATCGTTTCGCTGGAAGAATCGAGTTGCCCTGGTGTTCGGGCCAACGTTTTACGATACAACCGTAGAGCAGCAGCGCCAGTCGCTGGAGCAGCACATTGACGGCGCTGATGAGCGCGACTTAATAGTGGGATATATCTTCGAGGACGGACAAAGCACGCTCGGCGATGGAGCAATGATGACTGCAGATGCGGCAGAGTTACGCCAGCGCCTCGGCGTTGTACCTGGCTCTTTCGCGTTCGTGCTCATCGGAAAGGATGGCGGGGTGAAGCGTCACGCGTTAGAGCCAGTTGGGTTCGATGATCTGTCCGGACAGATTGACGCCATGCCGATGCGTCAGCGAGAAATCGAGGAAAACCGGGAACGTTAGACCGCGTTTTGCTCGGCGTTCCAAGCGGTCGCATCAATGATTGTGCCAGTTGTGCCACGTGGTAGCTGCGCCGCGAGGCTGACGACAAGCGGTCCGATAATGTCGGGCGCGAGCAGTACGGGTGGCTGGCTCCCCGCCATGACGTCGCGAACCATGGCGGTATCGGCGAAGCTACCTGGATGGACACCGTTGACGTTGATGCCATAACGTCGCGCTTCTTTGGCAAGCGTCTTCGTGAAGCCTTCCACGGCGTACTTCGCCGATGTATAAGCGACAAAACCGGGGGTTTCGATGCGTTCGAGGGGTGCTGCCAGCGTGATGATGTTGCCGCTCTTGCGTTCGACCATTGCCGGCAATACCGCCCGGGCTACCAGCATCGTGCCGCGCACTAGCGTCGCATACACGTCATCCCATTGCTCGACGGTTGTTTCCATGAGTGGCCGACGTAAGCCAATGCCGGCACTCGTGATCACGGTATCGATGCGCCCGAACTCGGAGGTTGCTCGTTCTACTAAATCATGTACAGCATTCGCATCTCGCACATCGCATCGTGCCACCAGCACTTCTGCACCGAAGCGGTCGATCTCGCTGGCGAGTTTGTTAAGCGGTTCCCACGAGCGCGCGCTGATGATGAGTTGCGCGCCTTCAGCGGCGAGCGCCAACGCGATGGCGCGCCCTAGCCCCGCGCTAGCTCCTGTGACAAGTACGGTTTGTCCTTGTAAACGCATGATCGTTGCTCCACATTCGCGATCATCGCCTCGTCGTATGCTACGCGAAGGGATGTCGGCACCATGATGCAACTATCGCACCAGTACTACATGTGCAGCGCAGAAATTGCGATCAGCGGGTCAGCCGTTATAGCGTATGACCCGTCCATCGGACAAGCCAGCGAGCAACTCCGCGCCGTCCAGACCCTGCGGTGCGGCGATGGACGTGTAGCTTAGTCCCGATTCTGCCGTCGTACGTGTATGCCATGCCACGCCACCGTCGCGAGTTTCGAGCGTGCGATCATCCAGCAACGCGAGCAGATGCCAAGGTTGAGCACCGATGACGAGAGCATTGATTGGCTCGGAAACGTTCAAGCCCGTCGTCTGTTGCCAGGTTTCTCCACGATCTGTAGTTGACCATAGTCCCTCCGATTCCGTTCCTGCCCAGAGCGTACCATCGTCTGCGTAGGTCGGCGATACGGCGATGCTCAGGACAGGCGCATCGTCCATGCCAAAGGCGGTTTCGTGCCAGAAGCGCCCGTTGTTGCTGGACCGAAACACCCCGCTTTCGGTGCCGACGAACAGCGTCCGGTCGCTGCCGATGGCGGGCGACGCCGCCATACAGAGGATCTGCGGGTCGAATAGCCCGATGTTCCAGGCTTCCCAAGTGACGCCACGATCACCCGAACGAAATACACCGTCCTCGACTGTTCCCGCGAAGATTGTGCCGTCGTCGGGATAGGCTGGAGAGATCAACAGTTGTGAGATAAACGGCGTTGGGGATGGCAAAAGCGCCATCGTCCAGGTGTGACCGCCGTCGGTTGAGCGAAAGACACCACCCGGAGCGGCGGCAAAGACTGTTGTATCGGACACCCATCCCGGTGAAATTGCAATTGCGGTCGCTGCCAGCGTGCCTGTGAGCGTCAGCGAATCCCAGGCAGGCTTCCAGGATGCTCCGCCGTCATCTGATCGCTGCAAACCCTCGGTCGAAGCGGCGAAACAGATAGGTGCCATGTCCGCACCCGGAGCGGCGACAATGCTGTAAACGAATGTTAGTTCTGTGGACATTATTAACCCTTGGCTTTGACGACGGCTCGCCGACGACGGACGACCCAAACGAAAGATAGAGAGGTCGAATGTTCTTCTGCGACCTACGCCAACGGTCGGCCCCCCGATATCTATTTTGCCGTTCGTTGGTGAAACGGTATCATTTATGGCTCGAACGACATCTTAGGTCGCTTGGTGTGAACGACCACATCGACGGTGAGGGCAAGGGCGGCGCTGGCGATGGCTTCATGCACAGCGTGCAGCAGGACGCCGGCTGAATCAACGATGCCAGCGTCTTCCATGTGGACCACGCTGCCCGTGCGTGCGTCCATGCCGTAGCCCTCGCCAGCGCGTGCGATCTGTGCGAGCGCGGTCGCGCCATGGTAGCCCGCGTTTTCAACGATGGTGCGCGTTGGTTCCTCCAGGGCACGGGCGAGGATGCGGTAGGCCGTGCGCTCGTCAAGGTTCTCGGTGGCTACCGCCATCTTGAGTAGCCGCTCGCGGCATGCCAGTAGCGCGACACCACCGCCTGGAAGCGTACCTTTCCCGATAGCTGTCCGCACTGCCTCAATGGTGGTTTCCGCAAGCTCCTTGCGGGCTGCGATGTCGGTTTCACTATTGCCGCCCACCCATAGCACAGCGGTTCCACCCAACAGTTTGCCGATACGTTCGCGCAACTTTTGTCGATCTTCCGGCTCGTCGGTGTCATCGAGCGCGGAACGCAGGCGTGCGACGTGGGCACGAATGAGGCGCGGATCACCCTTACCGCCCAAGATACCAAAATATTCGTCATCACCCCAGGCACGCCGTGCTCGTCCGAGATGTTCGGATTTAAGTGTTTCCAGGCTATCGCCAGCGACCGTGATGAATCGACGTGCGCCCGTGAGCGTCGCGATGTCGTCGAGCATCGCGGCCTGTCCGGTGATGGCATCGGGTGCTTTGACCGCAATGATGTGGCAGGGCGTAGCGCGGTTGCGTGCCTGAGTGAATACGCCCATAACAGCATCGCTGACTTCACGCGCCACGACCAACAGCGATGGAATCCCTTCTTTAACGATGATATTAAACAGTGGCCGCAGTTCCTCGATGTCGTTGAGCGCGAAATCCGTCACCAGCACCGCTGGATTTTCTACGTCTGCACGACGGCGCAACTGGTCGGTGAACAGGTATTCCGATAATAGCTTGCCCTTGTAGTATGTGCCAAGGACGTATTCGCGTGTGGATTCGACCCGCCGCCCGCTGCGTACCTCGACGGCGCCGTGTTCACTAACAGTGTCGAATATTTCGCCCAGTAAAGCCGAAAGTTCATCATCCTGGCAGATCGAGTGGGCGATCTCGCTGATACGTTCTGGTCCTGCGACCGGACGCGCCGCACGTTCCATGTCCTCGGTAATGGTGGCGAGGCCGTGCATCATGGCTCGCCGGAGCATCTCCGCGTTGCCGCCAGCAGCCAGGTACGTTTGAGATTGATGATAGATTGCCTGGAACAGCACTGCCGTCGTGGCGGTGCCATCGCCCGCTCGCTCGCGTTGCCGCCACAGCACATGGCGGAGGAACATCGTGCCAACATCGGCGTCACGATTCGCTACCTGAACCACGCGACGGGCGATCAACGCGCCACTGTCGAGCATCTCCGGTTCGCGGTCGCGCATGCCAATGCGTTCGACTGCCACGAAACGCGGGATGGGTCCGAGCGTCGGCTTGATAGCTGCGACCAACAGGTCGATGCCCTGCTGTAAACCCCGCGATGAACGTGGTTGAAAGGTCACATATGGCGTGCGGATTTCTTGCTTGATGCGTTCGTTCGCGCCGACGCTATTCGGAGGTCTTTTCATTCCTGAACCTTTGTTGCTGACTACTGACTACTGACGACCGACCACAGCAGTGCGGACTGTCGAAAACGATACTGGGCGATGAAACTGTATGCGTAGGATACATAAAAAAAGGTCAATAATTTCTCATATTGTCTATACGTTCACTTTTTGGAGCATTCAATCGTGCTGTCGGTATGCCCGACGACGCTCAGGATATATGTTTCCCAATTTACCCGTACAAATGATTCATGCGTATCCTAGGGTGGTCCATGGTCCGTTCACGCAAAGGTGGGTGTAACCCCGTTGGGTTACACCCACCCGCGCTGGTTGCATCGACATACGGCGACGGTTTGCCGCTGCTGAGATGGCCTACCCCTTCACGCCTGTCATGGTGATGCCTTCGATGAAGGATCGTTGCGCGAAGAAAAAGGCGACTAGAATGGGCATCGTCACGATAGTGCTCACACCCATCAGATACGCATAGGCATTGTCCTTGAAGCCGACTTCCGTCATGGCAATTCCCATGCGCTGCACGCCCAACGCCAGGGTCCACTGTGGCTCGTTGTTGATATAGATCAATGGCCCAAGGTAATCATTCCATGCGCCCATCATCGCGAATAGCGCTACCACGGTCAGGGCGGGCTTCGTCAGCGGCAGGATGATGCGAAAGAGGATAGCAAACTCGTTGGCGCCATCTATCTTGGCGGCTTCCGACAATTCAAAGGGAATCGTGCGGAAGAACTGCCGCAGCATGAAGATGAAGAAGGCGTTACCAAAGAAGGCCGGAACCACCAGGGGCAGGTACGTGTTGATCCAGCCGAGGTTCTTGAAAATGATGAACAACGGCACCAGGCGGACCTGGAAGGGAATCATCATCGTCGCAAGACAGATCGCAAAGAGAATGTTGCGCCCCGGCCAGGTCAGGCGTGCGAACCCATAGGCCACGATCGCGGATGAAAACACTGTGCCAATCGTGGATGGAATCGCATACTTGAAAATCGTATTGTACGCATACAGGTTAAAGTTCAACGTTTTCCATGCCGCAAAGAAGTTGCCGAAGTAGGCCGGGCTGGGAATCCAGCGCGGTGGGATCGTAAAAATCTGGGCTTGATCCTTCATTGCCGAGGATGTCATCCAATAGAATGGCACCAGGAACGTGATCGCCAGACCGATCAGCAGCGTGTATTTCAAGGATTTCGCCAACTATCCCCAACGCCGATATTTTGCGGGTCGATCCAGCAACGGCGGAGGGACGAGAAAGTGCTTTGACTGCCATAACTGCTACTCCTCTTACCCTTATTCGTCGGTGCGATAGTAGACGAATCGACCGGAGAACTTGAACAATGTTATCGTGAACAGCACGATCACCAGGAACAACACCCATGCCAGCGCCGAAGCTTTACCCATACGCAGATATTGGAAGGCGTTTCGGTAGAGATACAACGAGAAGAACTCGGTAGATCGGCTTGGCCCGCCCTGCGTTAGTAGCCAGGGAAGCTCAAAGTTCTGAAAACCAGCGATGAAGGCCATGACCATGTTGAACAGGATCACCGGTGAGCACATCGGAATCGTTATGTGCCAGAAGCGGCGGAGATTACCTGCCCCGTCCATCGTCGCGGCTTCATACAGGTCACGGGGAACGTCTTGCAGCGTTGCAAGGAAGATCACCATCGCCGCACCTTGCGCCCAGGCATGAATCATCAGGAGGGACGGTTTGGCATAGGCAGGATTCGCCAGGAAGGGAATCGTCGAGAACCCAAAGCCCTGGAGCGTCGAGTTGATCGCACCATACTGAATATTGAGCAGGAACTGCCACACGGTTGCTGTGACGATCACGGGAACGATGGAGGGGAAGAAGAAGATTGCCCGGAAAAACGACCGTCCTACCATCTTCGTATTCAGCAGCACCGCCATCATGAAGGCGGAGAGGACGCCCAGGGGCGCACTAAAGCACACCCACCATAACGTGTTCCTGACGACGAGGAAGAAGTCTCGATCTGAAGCAAGGTTAGTGTAATTTCGTAGTCCGATGAACACGGGTGGCTGGAGCAGATCGTAGCGTGTAAAACTATAATACAGCGACGATACGAGCGGCGCGATCGTCCAGAGGATAAATCCGATAATCCACGGCGAAACGAACAACAAGCCAAATATAAGGTCGTGGCGTTTTTTAGGTGACCAACGGGCTGTTCGGACGCGAGGGGTTTGAAGTGCAACCGACATAAGCGCTCCTCACTCGATGTATTCGACACATTCCATCGATGAGTTTCCGGTGCCACAGGTGCTGGTTACTATCTTACCACGCATTCGGACAGGAAGACTCAGATGTATTGGGTATGGAGCAGGTGGCCTCCATGGCCACCTGCTCCAACGGATAGACTAACCTTAGTATTAGGCCTGGTCGTAGCCGCCTTCTTTCCATTCCTGTTCCACAGCACGCTGAAGTTCTTCCGCGCCCTGTTCGGGTGTCATCTGGTCGCGGTAGACTGATTCCATGACCTGTGAGAACTTCGTACCCGCGAATGTTGCCACTGGATTGAGGATCGGGTAGTACCATTCGTCCGCCTGCTCCACCGAATCGGTGTAGAACTTCAAACCGGGGAACGGTGACGGATCGACCGTTTTGAGGAATGGCTTGAAGTCTGGCAGCCAGCCAAGTGTCTTGAAGACCGGATCGCAGTGTTCGGGCGAGTTGATAAACTCGGCGACAGGCCATGCGGTCTGGGCTGAATTCTTCGCGCCCTTATAAAACAGCACCATGTGACCGCCGCCCTGCTGGATCTTCTTACCACGGCGCGATTCCGGCACGGGTACCCAGGTGGCGCGGTTTAGCTTGCCAACTTCTGGCTTTTCGTGAACGGTTTCGCCGGGGTGCCAGTAGCCTTCAATAATCATGGCTTGCTTTTGAGCGCTGTATGACCCGCCCCATGAGCCCTGACCCTGGACAGCACGCAGACCGACGAGTTTATCAGGACCAACGACCTTGATGAGGTCAGAATAGACTTTCAAGCCTTCCACCATATTGGGTGTGTTCAGGTTGAATGTCTTGGTGTCTACGTCGTACCAGTCATCTCCCCAGGAGTTGTTAATCGAGGAACCATCGTTCGAAGCGAACACGCCGCCTTCGGCGTCGATCGGGTCGAGGCCGAACTGGAGCAGGTTGCCCGCATCGTCGAACTTGGTCAGTTTCTGCTGCCATTCCATTATCTCGTCCCAGGTGACAGGTGGCTTGTCGGGATCGAGGCCTGCATCCGCAACCATCTTTTCGTTGTAGTTCAAGCCACGACGCACGAATGCTTCGATGCCCGACACACCAAGGATCTTGCCCTCGTATTGCATGCCTTTCCAGGCTGCTTCAGAAAAGTTTTCTTGTTTGATGACACTCGATGAGGCAACCAGTTCGTCGACAGGAACGGCCTGTCCCTTCGAGAAATAGTCGACATAATGGTGGCCTGTGCCAACATCAGGTGGCGTACCGGCAGCGACTGCGGTCAAGAAGACCTGCTCGGAATCGACGCCTGTTCGGATGTCGACTTTCAATGGAGCGAGTTTCGCGGCGAGGGCGTCCTGGAAAAGCGGTACGCAGTCGCCATAGTTGCCCCAGAAGGTCCAATACGAGATCGTGCCCGCTTCGGTGGTTGGAGGTGCTGCGACGGTTGGCACGGCGGCGGCGGCTGGCGCTGCCGTTTCGGCGGCTCCAGCGGCGGGAGCAGCGGTCGTTTCTGCCACCGGTGAAGATGAAGGTGCGACGGCGCCGCAACTTGCTAGCGCAGCGCCACCAACGGCTACCGCACTAAGTCGAAGAAACTTTCGACGGCTGAGTTTGTCCTGACCCATGATCCCTCCTGAGAATTTGCAGGTGCGCTGATCAAGCGGTTCCAGTTTTCACTGGCATCGACATTGATGACTGAACGACTATCCCTAGGCTGGCACGAACTGAGAATGCTGCTCCTTCAGGAAAGACGAGGTATTCCTGTATCTTCCGGACATCTCACGATGCTCCTGATGCAAGATTATGATTGCTACAAGAACGAGAACGTCGGGAAACAACATCTGGTGCAATGTCTACGGTAATGTGAGCATAGCATGATTGAATATGGCTGTCAAACGGCAGATATGCTGACGTTAACGCAAATCACTTCACGAACTCCCATAAGGTCTAACATTTCGACGTCGTATCGAACGGACGATGTACCGCAGGAGCGTTTGATCCCATTCCAATGGCATGAACGGGCTTCGCGAGCCGGGATCTAGCGCGGCCATAGGGACGTGTATCACCTGGCTATTGAACAGTTCCGATGTTTCATAATCAGAGCGTAACGCATCGAAAACAATTCTTTCTGATTCCTTTTGCTTGCATCGTCCTCGCGGCGCATCGGATTGATGTCCTGGTGAGGATAACAATCCTGTTACAGCACATGCGACGCTCGATTTGAGCGTCGCATGTGCTGTAACAGCGTGGCAACGACTTGGCGGAGAGAATTACTGAAGCAAGGACCGTGGCACGCGCCACGGTCCTTGCTGGCCGCCGTCAGCCGTGCATTTATGACGCATTCACATCAACGAACTGACCTGTGTTGGACGACCTGATGGCGGCTTCGATGACGGCGACGTTCGCCATGCCGCGTTCCCCAGAAATAACGGGCTGTTTTCCTTCCAGGATAGCTGCGGACACATGTTCGGCCTGATGCTGGTAGACCATCGTTTTAGGCAGGTCGAAATCAGTGCGCTCGTCACCGACCTGCATATGCAGATCGCCCGCGAACTCGCGGCCCCACCACTCGTCGCTCCAGATGCGGCCTTTCGTGCCTTGAATCACGAAGCTGTTCTGGTAACAAGTGCCGTTGGCTTCGATCGTGCCGACGACGCCGGATGCGAACTTAGCCAGAACGATTGAGCCATTTTCGGGCAGATAATCCTTGACGGGTGTACCGATGTAGCCCGCGACCTGGGAGATCGGCCCAAGGAGGCGTGTGATCGCGTCGATAGCGTGGACGCCCATATCGAAAAGCTGACCGCCGCCTCGTTCGATGCTTGGCTGACGCTTGTGTTCAGGATCAGGTCCCATTTGATACGATGCCGAGATCGAGCAACTGACGATTTCACCGATGACGCCACTTGCGAGTAGTTCACGTGTCTTGATGATCGGCGACGTCCATTCCATACACTGGGCGCACGCCAGAACGACGCCAGCGTTTTTCGCTGCATCGATCATTTCGCGGCATTCGTCGGTCGATGTCGCCATGGGCTTTTCGCCGACCACATGGAGTCCGTGTCGTGCAGCCTCGATCACCATCGGGGCATGAAGTGCGTTCGGCAACGTCATGAAGATACCGTCGACTTCGTTTTTGTCGATCGCCTGAATCGAGCTGTAGGTGTGTGGAACACCGAGTTTCTCACAGGCAGCTTTGCCGCGATCCGCGTCCCGACTGATAATTGCTACTAACTCAGCGTTGCTGGCGAGTTGTACGCCGCGTGCGATCCAGTCGAGCGCGAAATTACTTGTTCCCAGAACAGCCCATCGTACTTTTTGCATGACACCACCTTGTACATTGCAGACGTTTCAACAACACTATTCTATGCGGGTCGCCGCATGCTGGCAAACACACCGGAGCAATTCCTGACAGCTACCTGATGAAATGCAGTGGATGGGAGGCGGTAGGGCGCGATATCGGTATACTTTGATGACGTTCGCGCAGCCACGTTCGCTGCATATGGAAAAGGAAGAACAGATGTTTAATCGTCATAGGGTCAATCGGATCGTTCCGGCTCTTGGTTTACTGGTGCTGGTGGGGTGTGGTGGCACACCACAAACGGCGACGAATGAGATGACACAGGTTGCCGAACCAGTGGCAGCGGGAGCCACCGTCGAGGCCGATGCGACCGCGCAGGCGCCAGCGGCAGTCACGACTGGAACATCTACCACACGTGAAACAGTAACTGCCGCCGTTGAAACGACGATTGCTGCGGAAACTGAGACCGCTATCAGTGCGACGACTGTTCCCAAGCCCACCGTCACCATCGCGCCGACACCCGTCATTACTGTTTCAACAGAGGTGTCGACGGCAGAGGATTATGTGCGACGTGCCAATGCAAAGATGAAAGCGAAAGATCAAGATGGGGCGCTCGCCGACTATGGTGAAGCGATCAAGCTCAATGACAAATTACCAGGAGCGTATATGAACCGCTCCACACTGTATCGTATTAAGCTTGACTATGCTAAAGCCATCGCTGATCTCGACAAAGTGATCGAGCTCCGACCCAAGAACTACACGGCGCATTTCTATCGTGGCGTAAGCTATCAGCTTCTAAAGGATTACAACAACGCTATCATCAGTTTCGACAACGCGATCACGATCAAGGATGACTTCCTCGATGCCTATATTTCGCGGGCTGAATCGAACGCTGGACAGAAGAATTATGACGCAGCATTTGCGGACTTCGAGCGTGCGATAAAGCTGGACGAAGCGAACGCTGCCCCGCTGCTGGCGCGTGGTGTGGTCTATGCCAATCGCGATGCCGCAGGTGATAAAGACAAGGCTATCGCCGATTTTCGCAAGGGACTTGAATTAGCGAAGAACGATGCACAAAAGGAACGTGCCCGTAGCCAACTCAAAAAATTAGGTGTCGACGCGTAGTCACCCTACTGTAACGGCGCTATACGTCCGCTGGTCGCGCACGTACCAGGATTGAACAATAAAGCATAGGCCCGTGGTGCTTTCTATTGCACCACGGGCCTATGCTTTATGTTGGACATTGGTTGGTAGGACGCTGCTGCGTCTTACGACGTGGCTGGCTTCGCCCAGAACTCGCGCAGAATATGTGCTGCCATTTTGGGTGTACGGGTGCGCGTGAACACGCCCTTCATGTTGAGGCCACCCACGCGCATGATGCTTTGCACCGCAGCAAAATCGGCGAAGTTCCAAACCTGCATTCCGGCGATATAGTGTCGCGCAGCCGCTACGTCGAGATGCATACGAATCAAGTCGGCCTGATATTCCTCGGTCCACATAACATTTGGCTGACCATGGCTGCCGGGCATGGTGTCCGCGCCGAACTCGGTCATGATGATCGGCCTCTGCCACATCTCCCAGATGGAATCGAGTTCCTGTTCGAGCGCGGCGCGCGCTTTCTCAAGCTGTCCGCCAAGGACATACCAGCCCCAATAGCGGTTCATGCAAACGACATCGCATTGTTCCATCCAGGATGTGGGACCGCCCATCAGTGTGACGATGGTGACAAGCCGCGTGGAATCGAGATCTCGTGTACGGCGCAGCAGGGTTTCCAGAAACTCCTTGCCAGAGGCTTCAGAGGGGTCCTGGGTCTTTTGGTCAGCACTCCCGCCAGCCAGGTTTAAGTTGCGTGGCATCGGCTCGTTCGCGACACACCACATCACGACGGATGGGTGATTCTTGTCACGGGCGACCAGTTCATCGACCTGTTGTAAACAGACTCGTAGACGTTCCGCCATGTTGTCCTCGGTGTCGAACTGCAGACTGACGGCGGGAGTTTCGTCGATGATCAGAAAGCCTTGGCGGTCGGCAAGCTGCATTTCCTCCTCGCTGTAGGGGTAATGCGAGGTTCGGTAGGCGTTGGCACCTGTCCAGCGCATCAATTGATAGTCCTTGACCATCAGGGGCAGATTCAAGCCTTTTCCGCTGGCGAAAAAGTCTTCGTGGCGCCCGAAGCCGTTGAGGTGCACTTGCTGACCGTTCAGAAGTATTTGATTGCCATGCACGGCTATGGTGCGGATTCCGACCTGCAGGGTATAACGATCATCGTCCGTTACGATGGTGAGGTCGTACAGGAAGGGATCGCGGTCGGACCAGAAGCGCGCATTGTCCACCTGTATTTCGACGCTGCCCTGTCCGGCAGTCAACTGGAGTTCAGTTGTGATCGGTTCTGCCCCACCCGTGAGGGTTACCGTCGCTCGTAGGTCCGATGGCCTCGTTTAGCTGCGCCGTGACCTTCACCGTGCCGGTCGTGCCGTCGATGCCGGTGACGACGGTGATATCTTCGATGTGAGTTTGGGGCACGCTGTACAGCACGACGGGGCGATGGATACCAGCGAATGGGAAGAAGTCGAAGGTGGTGCGCGGGAAACTTGCGAACGCGCCGATGGCACTGTTGATGTTACCCGATGGTACCCTGGTCGGGTGCATCTCGTTCTCGACACTAATAGAGATGATGTTCTCGGCGTTCCAGTGGACGTGTTCGGTGATCTCAAACGCGAAAGGCAGGTGTCCACCTTCGTGGAAATCGACCTTCGTGCCGTTGATGTACACCGTACCAAGATAGTTGGCTGAACCGACGCGCACATATACACGTTGTCCCTGCCAGTTCGAGGGCACATACGTTCGCCTGACGTACCAGCCTAGGCCCAGATAGTTATAGAGGTCTTCGTACTGCTCGTTCCACGAACCTGGCACTGCCATCGGACGCGCACTAGGCAGACCACTGAACCACTCATGGTGTTCGCCTTCACCATCGGGGTCGGTTTGAAAATCCCAGATGCCTGATAGGTCGAGCTTGTTGCGCCGATCGTTTTGCACGGGATATAGCATCGTATACTCCTCATCAGCGAATGTGCACCTTCCAGGCTAATGCGAGTTTAGTGCACGCGATCAAGTGGTATTTGTCGACGCCAACGGGTGTGAGGTGTTATTTGGAGAATCGTTGGTACCGTCTGAAATGTGTGCGACGAGTGCCCACTGGAGTTGAGCAAGGACGGGACGTATATACCGTCCCGTCCACCGTTTATGCTAGAAGAAATAGCGCTCTTTCGCGCGATTTTCTTCCCATTCCTCGCGGGCGGCGTCCACCGTGTGCATCTCGCTGGTTTCCGCAACCGGAACATCCCACCATGAATCGTAGCCGGGAACGCCGTGCAGACGGTCGTTCTGGATGTAGATCACGGTAGTGTGATCGATGGTACGTGCTGTCGCGATAGCCTGGACAAATTCATCGTAGGAGGCACACTCGATGACGTGTGCGCCAAGCGAACGCGCGTTGGCGGCGAGATCATGGGCAGGGTTGTGACGGTGGCTCCCGCTGCATCGCCGCTTAGTACATTGTTTTCCGGGTAGACATAACGGGTGCCCCACCCGTCCTGGCCGAGCGAACGGCTGAGCGAACCAATGCTTTTGTAGCCGTCGTTGTCGAGCAGCACGATGGTCAGCTTATACCCTTCCTGGATCGACGTCACAATCTCGCTGTTCATCATAAGGTACGAGCCGTCGCCGACCATGACATACACCTCACGGTCGGGCGCTGCCATTTTGATGCCAAGTCCGCCAGCGATCTCGTAACCCATGCAGCTATTGCCATATTCGAGGTGGTAGTTTTTTGGATGACGTGCGCGCCATAGTTTATGCAGATCGCCAGGGAGAGAACCAGCCGCACAAACCATAATCGCCCCGGGGTCGGAGAGGTCGTTCACCGCGCCAATCAGTTCGCCCTGACTCGGTAGCGGTTCAAGACGGATATCATAGATGCGTTGGACCTCGGTTTCCCATGCATCATGTAACCGTGAGGATTCTTGCCGATAATCACTGCTTACTTCATAGTCCCCCAGTAGCCCCAGTAATTCTTCAAGTGTCGCCCTGGCGTCGCCGACCAGCGCCAGTCCGGCATGCTTGCCAGCGTCGAACTCGGTGACATTGATGTTGATAAAGCGCACATCGGGATGCTGGAACGCGGTCTTGGAGGCAGTAGTGAAGTCGCTCCAACGAGTGCCAATGCCAATGACGAGGTCGGCATCGTGGGCAATGCGGTTTGCCGCAGAGGTTCCGGTCGCGCCTACTGCGCCCACATTTAGCGGATGGTCGTACCGTAACGAGCCTTTGCCCGCCATGGTTTCGCCAACAGGGATGCCTGTCGTTTCGACGAACTGTTGGAGGGTCGCGGTCGCATCACTATAAATCGCGCCGCCACCCGCGACGATAAGTGGGCGTTGGCTGGCTCGGATCGCCGCCGCCGCCTGATGGAGCGCTGCGAGATCGGGGCGCTGTCGCCCAATGTGCCATACCTTCTTAGCAAAGAAGGCTGCTGGATACGAAAATGCCTCGGCCTGGACATCCTGCGGTAATCCAATGGTAACGGCTCCGGTTTCGGCGGGGCTCGTCAGTATGCGCAGGGCTTCGGGCAGCGCCATGAGCAGTTGTTCAGGGCGAATAATGCGATCCCAGTAGCGACTGACAGGCTTGAAACAGTCGTTGACCGAGAAATCCTGAGAATGCGCGGATTCGAGTTGTTGCAATACAGGAGCGACGTTGCGTCGCGCAAAAATGTCGCCAGGGAGCAACAGCACAGGAAGACGGTTGATCGTCGCGGTCGCCGCCCCCGTCAGCATGTTTGTCGCACCCGGGCCAATGGACGAGGTACAGGCCAGAATTTGAAGCCTGTTTTTCGTTTTGGCGTAGGCAGTCGCGGCGTGAACCATTGCCTGCTCGTTGCGCGATTGATAAAAACGGAACTCCGGCGCTTGTTGCAGGGCTTGGCCAATGCCGCTGATGTTGCCATGTCCGAAAATGCCAAAGCATCCGGCAAAAAAGGGTTGTTCGATGCCGTCGCGTTCGACGTACTGCGATTGTAAGTAGGCGATAAGCGCTTGTGCCATTGTCAAGCGTCGGTGTTCGGTCATGGCATACTCCTTAGGCTATCTGAATGACCTGCGATTGAAGGTCGGTGCGCGCTTTGCGCTGCTCATGTATGCGAATCAACCGTTAGAGACCTCTCTATATGCGTTGCCGATAATCGGTGTTATCAACACGTACAACCAGAGTCCAACAGATCGGTTATTCGTACGTTATTTTATTCATAAAGTGAAGCTTGCTACCTTCATCGACTTCAAGGCGTTCCATATACCCGCTCTGACCGTCAACGACATGGCAGAGGCCCCATCGCAACCCTTCCAGTGGTCCATCATCGGATTGGGGTGTGCGAAAAAGCCCGATTGCATGCGGGGCACCTTTGATCACCGCTTGAATCTCGAAGTTAATGCCGTCTGGAGCCCATTGCAATGTGTTTTTCTCAGGGCCATCAGTCGTCAGCAGTGCCGCAATCCCGCCGCGGTATGGCCACACGCAAACCTCGTGGCCTGAATTGGTCACGGGATTGTACTCACTTTTGCGGTATGGGCCTTCCGGTTGGTCTGCAATGGCGACGCCCCACTTTGTTTCGCGGCCTCCGAAGAACATCTCCTCTCCCATGGGTTCACCCTTGTAGTAGAGGTAGAATTGGTCGCGATAGTGGAGCAGACAGGGGTCGTGTACCTTATGGCTGTCGAAACTGCCTTTTGTTTTGACCAGAAACCGATTATCGATTGCTCCTTCCCATTCGCCATCATCCGAGGTCATCAGAATCGGTGCAGATACTTTGTGCCACGGTCCATCGGGAGCATCGGCAACTGCCAGTGCTATGTGCTCTTTGGATCGGCGAAGATACGGAGATTGCACCACCTGATAGACCAGATAATACCTCCCGTCGTGGGCAAGAATTTCAGGAGTGAACACACTGCGGTCGTCGAATGATCCCGATGCACCACGGGTAATGGCTACCCCTTGTTCTTCCCAATGCCAGCCATCCGCGCTGGTGGCGTGCCATATCTCGCAGTAATCCCATGGAAACGTTTTTGCATTCACATCGCCCGATCCGAAGCCGAAACTTTTCCCGGTGGATTTGCTATACCAGACGTGATAGCGGTCGTCCACTCTGATAATCGCCGATGGGTCGCGCCGCACCATCCCTGGTTCATGCACCGCCAGATCACCCGTTATCGGTTTCGTCACAATGTCACAGAACCATTCTGGACCTTTGGTGTAGGCTAAGGCTCGGATACTGGCCGCACTCAATTTCCTGGTCATTGGTGTTCCCCTCGTCAGTTACAGGTACGTTTCATGAGGAGCCAGTTTAGCCCAGTCAAACGTCACGCCGATACCGGGCGCGTCGGGCGCAATCGCTACCTGCTGTTCCACCACCAAGGGTCGCATGGTGTACTGATCGATTGGAAAACTATGGACTTCAAGCCACCCTGCGTTGGGTTGAGCCGCTACCAGGCTTACGTGTAGTTCCTGCATACCATGTGAGCAGATCGGCACGCCATAGTGTCGCGACTTCTCCGCTACCTTTAGCCATCCGCTGATGCCACCGCAGTTGGACGCGTCGGGCTGTATATACGATAGTCGTGCCTGGTCGAAGGCATAGCCGAACTCGTGGAGCGTGTGCAGGTTTTCACCCATTGCAATCGCGACACCCGTCGCTTCCGCGATCCTGGCATATCCCGCATAGTCATCAGGAATGATCGGCTCTTCAAACCACACGATGTTGTATCGGCTAAAGGCTTTCGCGGCAGTGATCGCCTGCTCCACCGACAGCGAATAGTTCGCATCTACCATCAAAGCGATGTCCGGTCCGAGCAGTTCGCGCACAGCGGCGACGCGCGCCACATCGTCTTCCAGATGCTCCTTGCCGACTTTGATCTTGACCCCATTGAAGCCCGCATCGAGATAGCCTTGAATGCTCTTGAGGAGCTTTTCGGTTGAATAGTTGAGATCGATACCGCCGCGATACGCTCGGCAATGCTGGGACGTGCCGCCGGCCATCTTCCACAGCGGCGTACCAGTCTGCTGTCCACGAATATCCCACAATGCTATGTCCACCGCGGAATTAGCAAACCCGGCGATGCCGCCCCTTCCTACATAGTGGGTGTGCCACTCCAGCCAGTCATAGATCGCTTCGATATCTTTTCCGTTCTGCCCAAGGAGCGCCGGTTTGATGTCATGTTCGATGACAGCAAAGATCGCCCGACCGCCTTTGCCACCGGTATAGGTATAGCCCGTCCCTTCAGCGCCGCTGGCGAGCCTGATGGTGACGGTCACAAGCTCAAAATGGCTGTGGTCCCCATGTTTGGCATCGGTCAGAACTTCAGGTAGGGGCACGGTAAACAAACGTGTTGTTATCTGCGTGATGGGATCAGTCATGGACGATTCCTTACCTCCGCGCTGCTCGACGCTGACGTCTAGGCAGAGCCTAGAAGCCGTCGTTTTCCTCGATGAACTCCATCACTTCGTCGTTGGTCGGCATGAAATTGGCACAACCATGCTTGGTCACGACAATCGCGCCACACGCACAGCCCAATCGTGCCGACATGTACCAGTCCCACTCGTTGACGTAGCCAAACAGGAAGCCCGACGCGAACGCATCGCCCGCCCCCAGCACGTTGACAACTTCGACCGGAAAGCCGGGCGCGTCGATCCGCATGATCTCATTGTTGACACGCACCACATGCACACGCGCACCGTCCACACCGCGTTTCTGCACCAGCGCATTCGGTCCGAGTTTCAACAGGGCGTCGATTGCCGCTTCGATGTCGCCGCCGACGCGGGCATCTGAGATTTGCGAGTGGGTCAGGTTCACCTGTTGGGGATCAGTCAACATAACGGCGTTGAGTTCGTCCTCGGTCCCGATCACGATATTGACCAACCGCAGGACCGAACGCAGCACCACACCAAAGGCGCGTGCGTCATGCCATTGATCGGGGCGAAAGTCGATGTCGAGGACGACGGCTGTTCCGGCAGCCCTGGCCTGTTCCGCGGCGAAAATCGTCGCGCTGCGGCTGGGTTCCCGGCTCAGTCCGGTGCCGGAGATCAATAGCACTTTGCTGTCGGCGACTGGAGCCGCCATTACATCGTCGATGGTCAGTTCAATGTCAGCGCAGTTGTCGCGGTAGTACACCAGCGGGAATTTATCGGGCGGCTCGATGCCAAGCACGACCGCGCTCGAACGTCTGCCCGGTTTGCGAGGGACGAAGGTGGTATCGACGCCTTCTTTGTCGAGGAAATGTAGGATGAAGTTGCCCACGACATCCTCGCCGACGGCGGTTAGCACCGCCGACTTAAGCCCAAGGCGGCGCGTTCCGGTGGCGATGTTCGTAGGGCACCCGCCAACGTAGGCCGCGAAGCTGCCGATTTCCTCGAAAGGCGCTCCCACATCATTCGAATACAGGTCGATCGAGGATCGCCCCATTGCTAGTACATCATACGTCTTTGTCATGGATTAAAGCTCCTATATCTGACCACCGACGACTGACCACCGTAGATGACGAGTTTGGGTATGGGTGTCTACTCCATCGTGTCTCGTCTTGTTTCGTTCTCCGGTGATCGGTGGTCGGTGGTCGGTGCTCAATAGATTGGTATTCGTGGATCGCGTGCCTGATAGGTCGATTTGACCCAGGTGTGCGCGGGATCGTCGGTGGCGGTAAGTGCCTGGGCGCTGCCCGCCAGGATATTGAGATAATAGGTCAGGTAGCCAGGGGCGCTGGTGACGGGGTGGTAGCCTTCGGGGACGATCACCGCGTCGTTGTTGTGGACCACCATGACCGCGTCGATGGGATACCCCGCGACGGCAAGAGGCGAGTCCTCGCCCGTATAGACACGCTGCATGGCATACCCACCTGCTCGGTCGATCTTGAAATAGTAGACTTCTTCCAGGTCGGCCTCGATCAGCGAACCGTCGGGCGCGACCTTGTGTACGTCGTGCTTATGAGGCGGGTAGCTCGACCAACTGCCACTGGGCGTGTAGACCTCGACGATCACGAGCCGTTGACAGGGAAAGCCAGGGGCGATAATGTTGTTGATATGGCGGGTGGCGTTGTCACCACCCCTGAATTTCGACCTCAACATCGGCGGGTTGTACGTGCCGTGGTGCGTGGTCTTCTTCGGTCCGAACCCACGCCACCGCGAATTCGCTGGCGACAGTTGCCATGACCGTAAAAGTAGTTTTGCGGGGAAGGTACAGCGCCGATGGTGGCCCAGAGAACACATCGGTGCGCGTGCCGACGACTGGCCAGTCGCCCCGGTCGCTCATCACACCGATCTCGCCGCTCAGGAGCACGATGGCGAGTTCATTGTCGCCCGTTTCGTACTCCCAGGTGCCGTCAGCGGCGAGTTGGCGTACCGCGAAGTTGATAAATTCCCATCCAGCCCGTTCGGGCGTGACCTCGATGACAACACTGGGGTCCGTCGTGTTGCCAGGGCGAACAAGCATGGTATGAACATCGTATTGCTGCATAGGTGTCTCCATGATGATGGTTCCGGTGCCATGCAATACAGTATCATAGCTGTGTACCGGGCGTGCATCGCAGCACCGTATGGCTGCCTATGGTACACCAAAGTAGCGAGTTCGTTTTTTACCTTTCCATGACGCCCATGTGTGGCGCTGTTTGTCGCATCGATGCGCTACAGTTCTCCCAATATATGCAAAGGAGACTGAAATGAAGCACCCCGCACCCTTGTACGACCTTGCCGGACAGTGGATCGGCACCAACAGGTTGTGGTTTACCCCTGACATGGCGGCGCTCGAATCGGCGACGACCGCGACTATCGCTCCTGTCGTCGCCGGAAAGTTCATCCAAATAAGCTATACCTGGACCTACGAGGATGCTCCGCAGGAAGGCGTGTTGCTCATAGGTTGCCATGTCGCCGACGATGCCGCGACAGTCGTGTTCGTCGATTCGTTCCATATGGACGAGGGCGTGATGGTGTGCCACGGCACACATGACGAGGCTGGAAACGTCGATACGCTAGGCGCGTACGCCGCCCCCGACGGTCCTGACTGGGGGTGGCGTATTACCATCGAGCCAGGAATAGATACCTTCCGACTGGCGATGTACAACATCATACCAGCGGGACCTGAAGCGCTCGCCGTCGAGGTCATCTATAGTCGGACGTCGGCGTAAGTTCGCTTTTAGTTCCCGGCCATCGCTCCTGCCATTACGCCACGGACGAGGTATTTGCGCGCAGCGATGAACAGGATCAGCGACGGTCCCATGTAGATCATCGCCATCGCGTTCATCATGCCATAGTCGATATTGGTATAGCCTACGATGGCGCGGAACAGGCCAAGCGGTAGGACGAACTTATCCGCTGACGACAGAACGATCAGGGGCAGAAAGAACGCGCTCCATGCTCCGTTGAAGGAAAGCACGGTTGCGGCGGTTATGCCGGGGAGCGTGAGCGGCATGACGATACGCACCAGTACCTGGAAGCGGGTGGCTCCATCGAGCACTGCCGCTTCTTCAAGTTGACGAGGTACATCGTCAAAAAAGCCTTTCATCACCCACAGGATGAACGGTATCTGCCCGGCTGTCAGACCCAGGATCACACCCAGCAACGAATCCACCAGATGAAGTTCGCGGATGATGATATAAAACGGCAGGATCGTGGCGGTGGACGGAATGATCTGCACCAGCAGAATGCTATACATCAGTCCGCGTTTCCAGCGAAAGTCCATGCGCGAAAGTGCGTAGCCGCCCATCGTGCTGACGGCCACCGCAATCGCAATCGCCGAAACCGTTACAATCATGCTGTTTTTGAGCAGCGTCAACGCTTCGCCGCGCCCGAAGATCGCTTTGTTGAAATGCTCCAATGTTAATTGCTTGGGCCAGTAAAGATAGGCCCCCGACACATTTTCTGGTTTGAGGCTGAACGCGCTCACCAGCGGCCATACGAACGGCAGGAGACAGAACAGCACCATGAAGATGATAATTGCATACGCGATAACGTCGTTAACACGCCGCGCCGTGAGCCAGGGTGCACGAGAATGCGTGGGCTTGCTTGTCGTGCCAAGCGTTTGAGGTGGTGTTGCCATGCGCGTAACCTTCCTTATAGATTGACTTTCAACAGTCGCAGGTACACCATCGCAAGCGCGAGGCTGATAAAGAGCAGGATCACTGATGCCGCCGAGCCATAACCAAGCTCAAAGAACTTAAAGCTCTGGTTGTAGATATAAATACCGACAAGCTCCGTCGAGTTGCCTGGACCGCCGCGGGTAAGGGCATACACCAGGTCGAACACACCCAGACAGCCCAGCGTGTTGAGCAGCAACCACAACATGACGATGAAGCGAATCAGGGGTAGCTTGATGTAGCGGAGCATCTGTAGTCCGCTTGCTCCGTCGATCGCGGCGGCTTCCAGCACTTCGGTCGAAATATTTTCGAGTCCGGCCAGGAACAGGAGCATCGCGAAGCCGGAGTTGTTCCAGAAGTTGATCAGGACGATTGAAAGCAGCGGCGCGCTGCGAAGCCATGCGACTGGCTCAGCACCAAAGACGCTAAGGATACGATTCAGGGTGCCGTACTCTCCGGCGGTCAGGATCGACGACCATAACAATGATTGAATGATGCCGGGAATTACGCTCGGTAGCACAAGTGCCGCCAGCAGGATCGTTTTGCCTTTGATGGCGCGATTGCTGAGGAAGAGCGCGGCAACCAGACCAATCACGAACTGCCCGGCACTTGTGAAGAAGGTGTACGCCAGCGTCAGGCCGATGGCATGACGAAAGTCCTCATCGGCGAACAAACGCACGTAATTTCGGAGGCCAATCATCTCGAAGTTGACAGCGCGCGCACCTGTCAAGGCGCGATTGGTGAAACTGACATAGATTGCCCATCCTGCTGGTAATACCATAAACACGAGCAAGATCAATAAAGCAGGAGCGAGGAATAACAGGATTGTGGTGCGTTCCGAGCGGGTTGTTACCATGATGCGTCCTTTGCGACGGGGGTGCGGGATTGCCGAGCAACGCGACTGGCGCTGAACTCCTCCAGCGCCAGTGCGCCGTGTACGGTCAAATTACATTTCTTTGACCAGGTCCGGGCCGATGGAGTCCTTCATCGCCTTGGCAAAGTTCGCCATGGCTTCTTCCGGCGTCCGTTTCATGGTGATGATGTCCTCGGTGGCGCGAGCAATACCGTCCGAGAATTTCGATTCTCCCGTGTAGGAGCGCAGGAAGCGTCCACTGGAAAACGTCGTCGACGCTTCGTACATTTTGCCGTTGACGGCTGTTTTGTATGCAGGGCAGGCATCCGCGAAATCGTCGCGACCTGATGGTCCACCCAGGTAGATCGGTAATGTTTCGCAACCAACCTCATTGCTGCCGATGGTTTCGAGATATGCCCACGCGCCATCAGCGCTTTTGGTCTTGGCGCTGATGGCCGCGCCGCCGCCGGTGCTGACGAAAACATATGGCTTGCCATCTTCGGTTGGGTACTGCCATCGCGCCACCTTTTCGAACAATCCTTCGATCGGTGTCGCGCCGTCGGGACCCCAGTCGAAGGTCCACTGCCAATCGCCACCGGTACACATCGCAAGTTGCCGGCAGGAAACTCCTGGTACTTGCGTGGGCTCCCACGGATTTGGGTTCATCAGTTCTTCGACCGTAAGCCAGTCGTTCTTGGCAAGCGTCTCATAGACCCCGAAGGCTTTGAGCAGATTGGGGCCGCTGACGACCCATTTGCTGTCGTTGGTGTCGTAGATCGTGCCATTGAAGCTGAGCAGCACCTGGCGGAAGCCTTCTTCCCAGGTAGCCGCCACCCCATGCTGTCGCGCCGGGAGACAGACGGGCTTGATGCTTGGCCTTCGTCGCGATCGTTCTCACAGGTTTTGTAGAAATCATCCCAGGTTTTCGGCTGTTCGGTGGCAGATACCAGCTTTATCAAGCACGTCTTTACGGTAGAAGAACGTGAACGTCGATGCACCGCCGGGCAAGCGTCCAATACTTATCGTTGATCGCGCTCGAATTCGCGAATGACCGGATAAATCTGCTGGAAGTCTGGCCATGCCTTGACGCTTATCGGTCAGATCCAGCAACGCATCGCTGGCTGCAAGGTCGGCCACCCAGCTTGTACCAAGGCTAACAACATCGGCGAGGGTTCCCGCCGACGCATCGACCGTGATCTTGGTCAGGAAGTCGTTGTCGGTGGCAGGGCCGACGTTTTCTTTCATCCGATAAGGCTTGCCTTCTGCTTCCATCTTTTTGTTGAAGGTATCGATGGCAATTTTATCGACTTTGCGGCCAAGCTCGCGGTCAGGCGACATCGTGGTCAGTTCGATGATTTCAGTCGATTGCGACGGCCTCGGTTGGCGCAGGCTCGTTGGCCGCAGGTGCCGGGTCGCGGCGGGCGTATTCGTCGTTGTCGCGGCTGGCGATCCACAAGCGACCAGCATGATGCCACCAGTGGTTAGCGCTGCATTGCGGAGAAATTCGCGCCGACCAATCTTCTTCGGTGTATAGTCTTGTGCCACGATGGGATACTCCTTTGATTGAAACCCTTACGCTGCACTGCTGAAATTCACTCCAAGGTTGTATGATGACTGTGCACGTACATCGTCATCATATCGCCATTCACCAAGCGCGTATGCTTACGAAGTGCTGCCCTGAAGTCCAAAAACGCCATGTCGTGCGACTGGACCGTCTCGCCATATCTCCAGTTCGCGGATTCCGGCTACACCCGACCTAAAGACCGGATGCTGGGGATCGAACGGCAATTTTACCACGCGGCCTGTCGCCGCTGATGTATATGCAGCCAATGTCGCAGATAATGAGCGAGCACCGGACTGCCGCAGGAGCGATTGGGTCGCGTCATTCAGGATCGCGTCCGCGAAGTCCTGTGAATGCTTTGCCACGCATTGCGCCTGGGCTGCGTGGCGCGCGGCTCGAACGTCTGACGTCCGTCGCGATTGACAAGGGTAAAACTGTCGATCTGGGTGAATGGTCCGGTGCCATAATTTTGTAGAACACCATGATACGTCCCTCGCTGCCGGAAATCTCCAGGCCGCCGGGACCGTTACCCCACCACATGTTGACTGTAGCATACGACTATCACTCATAAATTGCACCAGCGTGAAATCCTCGACGCCGCTCGCCAGGATGGTCGAGGTTATCGACCATCGCGCTCGTCGCCGTGATCGGTTCGCCTTGCAGGTACTCGACCAGATATACAGCATGGATCATATCCATCAAAATGCCGCCACCGGCTTCCAATGGATCGTGCCGCCACAGCGGGCGATATTCGTGTGCGCCGGGATTGTCCGGCACGCCCAGGAAATTAAGCGTGATGTGGCGCAATGTCCCAATCGCCCCCTGTTCGATCAGCGAGCGGGCTAGTTGGTACTCGGGATAGTACAGATAGTTGTGGTTCATACCGTAGCGGATGTTGGCGGAGCGAGCCTGGGCGATCATCGCCGCCGCATCGGCGGGAATCGTAGCGATAGGCTTCTCGCTCAGGACATGGATACCTGCGCGCGCGCAATCTTCGACTATCGAGCGTCGGAATCGTTGCGGCGTTGCCACAACGACGAAATCTGGCCGTTGATCGAGCAGGTCGCGATAATCATCGTAGCAACGTGTGTCGGAAAGACCAAGGACCGCCTGAACCTGTTGGCGGCGGGCGACTGTTGGATCGGCGATACCGATGACCTCGGTGCCTTCAAGTCGATGAAGCGTGGGTGCATGTCCCCCGAGGACCACATTGCCACACCCGATGATGCCTGCTCGGAGCGTTTCTTTCATGGTTCACCTTGAAATGGAAAGCTTCTGATCGTATGTACTACCGGGGTTCGCAGCTACGCAAAGAAACGCCTTGTAAACCTACGCGATACGCGATGTGCTTTTTCCATACGTGCAGCAGCGCACGACTCACACATCGTAATGAATGCTCCTCGCTTTCCTGCTCGAACGACACTGTTCTTTGATCGTCGCACGGCGCGACGCCATTTTGATAATTTTGGATAGCCTGGTGAAGCGTTTGTCCGTTTGTAAACGGGCAGAACGCATCCTAGCATCGGCATAGATTGGCTGTCAAGCAGCAAATGTGCTGATTTTGTTCGAGCATACATCGCAAGCGAACATATAGTTCGGGAATGTCGCACCAACGAGCATCGTGGGCAATGCAGATCGAATATACCTGATGCTATTTTTGATGCCATTATGGGGGCAACGTAGCGAGGTTCAGTGCTGCGCTGGTTGGTCCTTTTCTTGCTTTTCGGGTTGTTTCAATCCCGCTTGTAGCGGCGTGTGTATTCGTCGTTGGTCGGCGTCGGCAGAGGAACCACGCGCTGGTTCCCCGAAGATGCCAGCCAGCATCATTAGTGAAAGTCATGCTACCGTGTCCGAACAATCGCTCACACTCCTGTGTATCTCACATCTCCATTGGAATCACGTCTGGCAACGACCGCAGCATTTGATGACGCGCTTTGCCGAGCATTGCCGTGTCATTTTCGTCGAGCCGCCCGATATCACCCAAGACCACGATCAGCTAGAGATGGTTGAACAGTCCAACCAGGATGGCGTGCAGGTGCTACGTCCGATGTTCCCGGCTCGTATTCTCGATACCTCCGGCAACAATTATGAGGAAATGTGGTTGCAGTTGTTGCCTTCTCTGCTAGCGGATGCAGGACCACACACCATGCTGTGGGTGTACTCGCCACAGGCTGAATATCTGGTGGCAGCCGCGATGCCGGAAGTGCTGTTCGTCGTGTACGATTGTATGGACGACCTGGCGAGTTTTCGTTTCGCAGCCACCGACATGCGCGAACGCGAGGAACGGTTGTTTCAGCAGGTTGCGCTGGTCTTTACGGGTGGACGCTCGATGTATGAGGCGCGAAAAGATCGTCACCCGCATGTGTATTGCTTTCCCAGCGGAGTGGACGTAGAGCACTACCGCCAGGTGTACGACGCCGACTTGCGCGAACCTGATGCCGTCGCAACGCTGCCGCACCCACGCCTCGGCTACTTTGGTGTACTGGACGAGCGCATCGACTGGCGGCTGATCGACGAGGTCGCGGCGCGGCGTCCGGCATGGCACTGGGTACTGGTCGGACCAACCGCCAAGGTCGATCCCGCCGATTTGCCGTGTGCGGCGAACATTCACTACTGCGGTAAGCAATCGTACGCCGATCTGCCTGCGTATCTCAAAAGTTTTGACATCGCAACCATGCCGTTCGCGCTCAACGAGGCCACGCGCTTTATCAGCCCTACCAAAACGCTTGAATACCTGGCAGGCGGCAAGCCCGTCATCAGTTCGTCGGTTCCCGACGTAGTGGCGACCTATACTGGCATCGTGGACATCGTCGATGGCACGGACGCCTGGATCGCCAGCATCGAGCAGATGCTCGCGGCGTCCGCGAAAGATCACCGTGAGCGCCGCGACCGTGCACAGCCGTTGCTCCAGGCCGGAACCTGGGACGAGATCGCCACGCAAATGTGGACGCTGATGGAAGCACAATTGAACGGACCAGCGACGATTGACTGATGATGGGTGACCGTGACCGCCTTAAGCATGCGGAGGTATCGTGCACAAACGTGTACGATACCTCGTAAACAGAATGACCAAGATCGAACACTTCATACCCGAACGTTTTATTCTCCTGACGGTGTTCGGGATAGCAACGCTGCCGTGGCTTGGCACGATGGGGTCGTTCGCCGCAAAGCATCGTCACGGAAGCCCCTTACAACCGAGCCGACCATGCATCAAAGATCGAATCTAAGCGATACAAAGGATGATACACTGACACACGATCCGCGACGACCACCCAATGGGTGGTCGTTACCGTACCAGCACAATGGAGCGTGTGTATGTTCAAAGGTTTCCGGGATTTCCTTCTTCGTGGCAATGTCATCGACCTTGCGGTTGCCGTCCTGATCGGTGCTACCTTCAATGCTGTCGTAACCTCGTTCACAGAAAACCTGCTGACGCCGCTGCTTGCCGCGTTTATCGCACAACCTGATTTTTCAAAGATCACGTTTACGGTCAATGGGAGTGTGTTTGGCATCGGGGCGTTTTTGAACGCGCTTGTTTCGTTCCTGATCACTGCTGCCGTCATTTACTTCCTGATCATCGCGCCAATGAATCGTATTATGGACCGGGTGCGTCCTGCGGCACCGGTGACAACGCGTAAATGCCCGGAATGTTTGAGTGAAATACCTTTGTCGGCGCGGCGCTGTGCGTTCTGCACGGTCGAAGTCGCACCTGTGGCAGCAGCAGCCGATGCTGATGCCGCCACGACACAAGTGTTAAGGGCGACGCGCACCTAAACGTCCGGGCGCGAGCACCGCAAAGGCGGCGAAACATGTGTTTCGCCGCCTTTGCGGTGCCTAGACCGCAGCAGGGGTTTCAAGGATGGCGTGTGACGACGCATCAGCGATCGCAGCAGGGGTTGCGAGGATGGCGTGTGACGACACATCGGCGGAGGTGATGCGGCGGGTAGGGGTGACCTTCTCGCCCGTGATTTTACGAAACAGCGTGAGCGCCTGTGCCACAACCTGATCCATGTTGTAGTATTTGTAGGTGGCCAGACGCCCGACGAAGTACACGCCTTCGCTGGCGTCCGCTAGCTCCTTGTATTGCTGGTAAATCGCGCCGTTCTCCGGGCGCGGCACGGGGTAGTATGGGTCGCCTTCAGCGCGTGGGTATTCGTACACAATGCTGGTTTTAGTGTGTTCCTGTCCGGTCAGGTGCTTGAACTCGGTGACGCGGGTATAGGCGTAGTCGTTGGGAAAGTTCACGACAGGCGCGGACTGGAATTGCGCGGTGTTATGGGTTTCGTGCTTGAACTCCAACGAGCGATACGGTAGTTTGCCATAACAATAATCGAAGAAGGCGTCGATCGGTCCAGTGTAAATCATCTCGCGGTACGGGACCATCTTTTCAATTTCGCGGTAATCGGTGTTGAGCATGATCTTGATATTGGGATGGTCTAGCATACGCTCGAACATGCGGGTGTAGCCGTGCAGCGGCATGGCCTGATAGGTATCAGTAAAATAACGGTCGTCACGGTTGGTGCGGGTTGGTACACGCGATGTGACCGACGCATCCAGTTCAGAAGGGTCGAGCCCCCACTGTTTGCGGGTGTAGCCACGAAAGAACTTTTCGTAGAGTTCACGCCCGACCTTGCTGACGACAACATCCTCTGATGTCACGATCTGCTCGCGTGGTTCGGCGACCTTGGCGAAAAAGGCGTCGATGTCAAACGATGTGAGATTCAGACCATACAGTTGATTGATCGTGTCGAGGTTGATTGGCATCGGCACGAGTTGCCCGTCCACAAGGGCGCGTACGCGATGCTGGTAGGGTCGCCATTCGGTGAACAGTGACAGGTAATCGAACACATCGCGTGAGTTGGTGTGAAAAATATGTGGTCCATAGCGGTGAACGAGAATCCCATCCTCGTTGTAGTGGTCGTAGGCGTTGCCCGCAATGTGGGGTCGCACGTCGCAAATTAAAACCTTCTTGCCCGCGACGTTGGCTAGTCGTTCGGCGAGGACGCTTCCCGCGAATCCCGCTCCGACGATCAGATAATCAAACATGACCCTTCTCCCTTCTCCCTAAGCCCTCGAATATGACACGGGTGCGCTATTCAGAAGCGTGCATCCGTCAAGGTGCACGCTTCCTATTCCACAGGTTTGACCTGCTTGTACGCCACAAGTCCCGGCTCAAGCCCGTGGCCCGATGCACCGCCAAGATTTAAGATGCTGCGCCAGCGCTGGCGACTATTGCCAGTACGATCTTGGTTTTTGAGTTCCCGACGAACTGCCGCAACGCCAGGATTAAAACGTCGTACAAGCCTTCTCTCTTCTCGAAATCTGCCAATAGCAAAATGTATACCAGACAGACATGTGGGTGTTCAGGAGTTTTTCAGGCGGTGGAGGTTGCGTAAATAGCGTCTACGTTACTCGAATGATCAGGGTTGTAATTTCGTTTCCTGGTATGAAGATCAGCGTCGAGTGGTTCGGTACCAGTCGCATGTTGTGTGGCGTCAACGCGACCTGGGCGATGGTGCTACTGTTGGGTTGTGATGCATTGGAGGTATGTCGAACGATCATCCATGTCAGGTTGCGGGGAATTGCTATCACTCATGTGCGTGCTGTACGATCGCAACGGATCGGAGCGTGGTATCGTTGTAAGCTATGGGTCCATGTGACGAACCTTCCAGGCTTATCTTCACACAAAGGCGAAACGCATGCGTGCAACAATTTCTCGCGTTCTGCTTGGTGCTTTGTTTATCGTGGCGGGCATCAATCATTTCGTGCGCCCGGCGATGTACCGCTCGATTATGCCGGACTACTTGCCATGGCACGGACCACTCGTGCTCCTGAGTGGCATCGCCGAAATCCTGCTGGGCGGTACCGTGCTGTTCCGGCGCTTCGATGCCTTTTCACGGTGGGGCTTGATCGCGCTTCTGATCGCGGTTTTTCCTGCCAACGTGCAAATGGTGATGGACGCGAAACACTTTGCGCCGATTCCGGTGTGGTTGCTCTGGCTGCGGCTACCCTTGCAAGTGGTATTGATCTGGTGGGTTTGGATGACGACCAGCACAAACCCAACACGCGATCATAGCTGAGTATGTCACGATGCCTGTATGGAGCAACAGGGACAAACGAGCCCGGGCAGCACGAGAATTTCGTACCCATAGACAAGGACATCATGCAATGAGTGAAACGCTGGCCAGCCTGAAATCGGCCTTTGTGACGAAATCCGCACCATCGGTCTGGACGATAGGGAACGATCATATACACCTCGACGTTGGGTTGGACGATGCGGGAGCGTGGGGCATCAGGAGCCTCACCAATGCAGCGACCGGGCATACATGGCAAGGTCATCGCGCTTTCGCCCTCACCTGGAACGGCCTACACCTGCATGGCGCGCATGCCAGCGTCCTCAAGACCAACGCTGAGGACGACGGCAAAGCGGTGACCCTGACAGTCACGCTTGGACTTGCTCCTGATCTTCACGTGCAGGCGATGTTTCGGCTCGCGCCCGACAACGCCGTAGTGCAGATGTGGCTCGTGCTGCAACCGCAAGCCAGCGGAACGGTCGAGATGCTCGAACCCCTCGTCGTTGACTTCACCCATGAAGGCGCGGCGACGCTGCGTTGGGTGCGCGGCGTGCAAGATCAAGGTGGCTGGCGCGCGGACGACGGACCGTACACCTCGTTTAAGGTGGAGGAGCGTCCCCTCTATGACATCACGATCGAATCAGGACCACGTTCGACCTGGTCTGAAATACCCTGGTTCTGCCTCAGCAATGACGCCACAAACGAAGGCTTTTTTGTCGGAATGCAATACGCTGGACGGTGGTCGGCTCACTTTGGGGGCGGCGACAGTATCGCGGCCTCGTTCGCGCAGATCGGTATCACCTCGGATCTCGCCGCGGACCAGCGCTGGACCACACCTCGCACCTTCATCGGCGTGTACCAGGGCGACCTGGACCAGGCATCAGCGGTGCAGTATCGCTTCTACCGCTCGATGATTTCGCCGCCGTTACAACATGATTTCCCATGGGTACAGTACAACACCTGGTTCTCCTATGCCTGTAATTTCGATGATCAAACACTGCGGAAGGAAGTCGATATCGCAGCCGACCTGGGCGTGGAACTCTTTTATATCGACGCTGGTTGGTGGGCGTGGAACCCGCGCCTCGGCGACAACTTCAGTTCAGGGCTCGGTATATGGACTGAAAACGTTGAGAAGTTCCCCGATGGCTTGCGCGCTTTCGCCGATTACGTGCGAGCCAACGACATGCGCTTCGGCATGTGGGTCGAGCCGGAGCGCGTGGATGTGCGGACGGTGACGACGGCAACGTGGAAAGAAGAATGGCTTGCCGTCCACGACGGTGCTTACGTGCGGGCGCATTGGCCTGCCGACACTGAAACCGCATGGCTATGCTTCGGGCACCCCGAAACGCAGGCGTGGGCGATTGGCTGGATCAGCGAGATGATCGAAGCCTATGAGGTGGCGTGGCTCAAGTGGGATTCCAATTACTGGGGCGTCTGCACCTCACCGGATCACCTGCATGGCGTGGGTGATGGCGAGCAGTATCAACTGGCAGGTGTATTGGCGGTCATGCAGGAGTTACGACGGCGCTTCCCCAATCTAATCATCGAGAATTGTGCCGGGGGCGGCACACGCATGGATTTTGCCATGGCGGAGCAAACCCATACGGCATGGATCGATGATGCCACCGAACCAAGCCATCGTGTGCGTTTTCATCTCGCCGGAGCAACCTATGCGTACCCACCCGAAGTGTTGAACACCTGGGTTTCTGAATCGACATTGGAGGACCTCAATCACCGTTCGTTACCGCGCCCTATCTTGCAATCGATCTTCCGCAGTCGCATGTTAGGTGCGATGGGGATTTCGTGCCGGATGATCGACTGGCCGATCAAAACCCGTGAAACAATGCGCGAAGCGATCCTTGAATACAAACTCCTGCGCCCCTTGCTGCGGGCCGGACGCATCTATCACCTGCTACCCCAAACAGAGTTGATTAACCCACGGCTGGCGACACCGGCGGCCTGGGAAGCCTATCAGGTTTACGATGACGCAACGCAACGTGGGGCAGTGCTGGCGTTTCGCGGTATGGCGACCGACAGCGCCCGCGCAATCGTGCTCAAAGGATTGGACGCCGAGCGCACATACACACTTCAATCGTCAGGCGGCGATAGCCACCGTGCGACGGGAGCAAGCCTGATGCGTGACGGTCTACCGTGTTCGCTGCACCCGCTTTGTTCGGAACTGTGGATGTTGGAACCTGTGGGCTAGGCATCGGAGCATGGCGAGCGTTACGCGCCCGGAGCTAGTCCAGGCGCGGTAGCGCGGCGATCCCCTGGCGAAACGCGGTCGCGCCGCCCTGTGCGGGGTGGCGAATGTAGCCCGCTTCCGGGTAGCCCATGGCGTGCAAGGCGGCCTCGCCATACCTGCCAACTGCGACAAGTTTGCGGTCGGGAAAGAGCCGCTCGACCACGAAGCGCAGGAGCGACTGCCCAACCAGCACTTCGTCACGGCGTGGGGCGCGGTTGGACATTGGACCCCGCGCCCCCATCGGGTGCCACGGGAACGAAGGCCAGAACACGATGTCGCGACGGTCGCCGAGCGCTCCCCAAACGATCGTCGCGGACATTTCGGGTCGCAAGGGCAGGTCATCGCGACAAGCACGTTCGAAGTCTAGTCCATGCGTCCAGGGCAGGGCACCGGACCCGAACAAAAACCGCTCGGATGTGAACGACACGCCGCTACAGCGTGCGCCAGCGTACCCCGGCGCTTCGCTGATCAACACATAGCGTGCGTTCGCGAAGTGGTGCAGGTAGCGCAGGAGATTGCGTAGACGACGCTCGCCTCCGTCGGGACGGTCGTAGTCCAGGTTGACCTCGGCGTACTGGTTAAACACGCTCGCACCGCGAAACGCCGTGAGCCGCTCGCTTAATGCTGCTATCGCGTCCTGGTCAAGCATCGCCCCGGCCTCGTCGCACATCATTCCATCAATCCTTTGCTGGTGCCGCAAGCGTGTATCAGCGTCCATCACGCGCCACCCTTGCCATGACCCAACCGCGGCGGCGCAATGTCAAGCCGAAACACCAGAAGGTCACGAATCTGTATATCATTCTCGAAGATAGGCTCATGATAATAGCGGAAATAATCCTGCCGCACATGGTCCATGCGAAACCCTAGTTTCTGATAGAAAGCGATATTGCCAATGCTGGAATTCGCCGTTCCCACCAGCATTTGATGCTTGCCACGCCGCCGTGCTTCCTCGATCACCCACGTCACCAGTTGTCGCCCGAGACCCTGTCCATGACGATCAGCGGCGATAGCGAGTTCCATGATTTCACACGGATCGTTTCGCCACTGCACCGTCACGGCACCCAGCAACAGCCCACCGTCGTCCATGCGGTACACTGCGTCGATCAAATGGTCCAGACTCCACCGCAAGGCGCGCTCGGATTCCTCGGCCTGGAGCAGTACTGGAATCAGGTCTTCCCATTCGGAAGGAATGGCTTCACGTATTTCGATCATACGCTCATCATGAGCGAACGTGACATGGTGCCACCTTATTCCCCCCGGCTCCAGCGCAGCGCTCGCCGGATCATCGTTTGATACCCTGGTTGGAGCCACACGTCGAGGTTGTGTCCCGGCGTCAGCATACAAACACGCCCCGCTCCGGCAGTGCGCGTCCAGCCTCCTGGCTCGGTGCCGTGCTCGGATATCGTCGCCAGAAACACGTCTGCTGATGGGTCGTCCAGGTCCATGAAGTAGTGCTCATCGTGGACGGTAAACGCCTCAACCCCTAACGTCAGCGGATGGCTACCTGTCGCGGCGACGGTCACGTTGCACTGGGCTGGGTGGCGCACGAACACACCACCCAGTAACGAACGTAATACAGGCGTATCCTGGTATCCTGCTGATCCTGAATGGATTACCAGCAGTCCGTTACCATTCTCGACGTAGGCCGCGAACGCAGCCTCGACATCAGGTGTAACCCACGGCGTTTCGTCGCTCGCCGAACGGTTGTTGGCTTTCGTTAGTAGCACGACCGGGTAGTCGTCCAGGCGCTCCGCCGACCAGTCGGCGGCGTCCTCGATCCAATCAAAGCTGAATTCGTCCGCTAAGTCCGCTAACCCTGCCCGAATCGTCGCGGCGGGATGCCAGCGGTCGTCGCACACCACTAACACACGCATACATACACCCCAATCATATGCTACTCGAAGTTGTTCATTACGCTTTGCACATCTTCCCCAAGCGTTGGATGAATATGGATTGCATCGCGTACCACGGTATACGGAGCGTCTGCATTCATCAAGTCGATGTACACATGCACAAGTTCGGCACCCTCGGGCATCAGGAGGGCCGCGCCAAGGATTCGATCAGTTGTGCCATCGACCACCACCTTAAGGAATCCGTCCTGCTCGTCTAGCTCAATGCCCTTGCCACTGTCGCTCATCGGGTATTTCGCGACCTTGACGTTACTATGCTTCTCGCATGCTTCCTTTTCGGTCATACCGACCCGCCCAAGTTGTGGGTCGATGAACATCGCGTAGGGCACCACACGGTCGGTTGTGCGCTTTTTGTCGCCGATCATCTGGGAAACCAGGATACGATTGTCGTCCCACGATGTATGGGTGAACATCGGACCGCCACGAATATCGCCGGCGGCCCAGATGCCTTTCACGTTGGTTGCCAGTGTCTTGTCCACCTCAACAATACCCTTGTCATCGGTCTTGACACCGACTGTGTCGAGGCCTAGCCTATCAGTGTTGGGCTTACGTCCCGTTGCTACAAAGATGTGCGATCCGACAATCTCACTGGTTCCGTTGTCGTCCTTGACGGTGACGACGATGCCATCTGCCTTCTTGCCGACGCGTTCGAGTTTGGTATCGAGCCTGAATGTGATGCCTTCGGCTGCCAAAATCTTCTGTATTTCATCGGAAACGTCCTCGTCTTCGTGGCTCGCGACCTGCGTGGACGAATCGACAACGGTCACTTTGCTGCCCATACGCAGGTAGAACTGACCCATTTCAAGACCGATGTAGCCGCCGCCGACGATGATAAGATGGTCCGGCAATGTGGTGAGATCGAGCCAGGTTTCCGCCGTGATGAAATCGACTTCGTTCAGACCTTCAATCGGCGGTATGATGCTCCGAGTGCCGGTGTTGAGCAACACTTCTTTTGCATGGAACGTGCGGTCGCCCACCTCGACGACGAAGGCATCGCCTTCGCGTCCGGCGAGTTTGGCTACTCCGTCGATCAAGTCTAGCCCCTTCATGTCCTTCACGACGTTGGCAAGTTCCTTACGAGATTCCGAGGAAATTTTCCGGGCGCGTGCGATCACCGCCGCAAAATCGACCTTGACCTCACCCACCATGACGCCAAAATCGCTGGCACGACGGGCCTGATGTGCATACCGTGCGCTGGTTATCGCCGCTTTGGTGGGGGTACATCCGAAATTGACGCACGACCCACCCAGATGTTTGCTTTCCGCAAGCGCCACGCGCCTGCCCTCACCTGTCAACGCTTCGGCGAGTGGTACCGATGCTTGTCCTCCGCCGATGATCAGCAGGTCGTAAGTAATGTCTGGCATGATAGCTCCGTTGGTATATAGACCTTGCCTACGCAATTGTTATACCGATAGTCAAATCTGGCGATGTGGCGGCTGTGTGCTAGTCTAGCCTTATCATGCAACGAAGCGCGGAGGTAGCTGGATGAAGGCAATGGCGGTGGTCGCAGTCGCGAAGGATCGGGTTGTGTACCAGGAAGTGTCGGTTCCTGATCCGACTGACGAGGATGTGATCGTTCGGACCCAACACTCGTGGATCAGTCCCGGCACGGAACGCTCGATGATCGGTGCCGAACGGCTTGATGGCGAGACGCCGCGCAAAGATGGCGATGTGTTGCCTTTTCCGCATGTGCCGGGATACCAGAAGGTCGGGGTGATCGAGTCGGTTGGGAGTGCCGTGTCGGACCTGTCTCCGGGCATGACCGTGTTTGCTACGGTGTCCAAGCTCGACGGGATGTACTACCCAAGCGGCGGGCATGTATCGCATGCTGTCACGCATCGCTCGCAAATATGGACGATACCGCCAACGTGTGAACCTGTCGAACTCAGCGGACTGGTGCTGGCACAGGTCGCCTATAACTGCACGTCGCGTTTCGATGTCGTGCCAGGGGATGCCGTCGTTATCGTCGGAGATGGCTTGATCGGGCATTGGGCCGCGCAAACACTCGTGGCGCGTGGCGCTCGCGTCATGCTCCTTGGCAAGCATGACCAGCGTATGCGTTTTTTCGAGGCCCGACCAGAAGATCGCGCCGTCAACATCTCCCGCGAGGATGCGGTTGACGCAGCACGAGCATGGGCCGCCGAAGGCGTGTATGCGCTGATCGATACCGTTGGGTCCGTCGCTACGATCATGGCGTTTCTGCCGATCATGCGCCACAACGGACACGTCGTATCAGCGGGATTCCACGGTGAACACGGCTCGATCGACATCCAAAAACTGCGCTTCCGTGAGTTGTCGCTTCATTCGCCATCGGGTTGGTCAACGCCGCGCATGGACTACACCCGCGACCTGATCGCACGCGGCATTATACAAACCAAGCGTCTGATCACGCATCGCTTTCCCGTTGCCCAAGCGGAAGACGCATACCGCCTGATTATCGAAAAGCACGAGCCATCGTTGGGAATCGTATTGGATTGGGACTAAAGAACGCTGCGAGCGGCGCGTTTGGGCATGTGGCGGCGCGTCCATAGGCGCGCCGCCACACTATAGGCTGGACGAGCACTTCCGGTGTTCCGACCCTGGGTTTGATGACTATCCGCTGTCCGGTGGATACGTCAGGCTGCGCGGGTGCCTTGTGGAGAGAGCATCCTTCTGGGGGTGCAGGACGACAGCCCGCCGCGCCTCGGAACGCCCTGCCCCACGGACGGGAAGTAACCGGGCAGACCCGACGCCGCTGCCCAATCATGCTATAGTTAAGCGGTATGCATCACCGTGTCCAGATGCCTCGATACGTCTCACGTATCGCTGTCATTCCGCTGATCGTTGGCCTCTTATCGGTAGGCAGCCTGCTGTTATCCATGCTGCCGTGCCGTATGGAGGCGTCGTGTGGTCATGCGCGCGCCGCGTTCACCTGGTCTGCTCCTAGCAAATGACGGACATACCGTGGTGCCTGTTCGTTCCAACGCACCTGACGCGTTCTTGTGCGTGCTGTGCCATACTCCGGCCTATCCCCTGGCGGCGACGGTTGATCTGGTGTCAAGCGGTCTATCAGTCCCGCTGACACTACGGTATGTGTCTGAGCGGAATGCCGCGTTGCTCGATCCCCCAACTCCTCCGCCGCCCCAACCGGACTGATGCCATCTGTGGCTTCACCGCGCACTCAGACCATGTACACGCTCCGGGCGTGCAAGAACCATATTTCCCGATCTATGTTGGACAATCTATGACACACCATATACGTTCTGTATCATCTGCTGACGAACTTGAACACCCTGATGTCGTCGCCGACACCATCGGCACGCTCGCGTCCATGGTTGCCTTGCTCGCTGCATGGGTGGCGACGGCGGGGAGCCTGTTTTTGAGCGACGTGCTTGGTTGGGTTCCCTGTACTCTGTGCTGGTACCAGCGCATCCTGATGTATCCACTCAGCATCATCATGCTCGTCGGCTTGCTGCGCCGCGAACGTAGTCTCTACCAGTATGTGCTTCCGTTTTCGTTGGCGGGCGCTGGCGTCGCAGGCTATCATTACGCGTTGCAGAAAACCGACTGGTTCCCACCGCCACCCTGTATGTCGGGTGTGCCGTGTACGGTAGACTACATTAACCTGTTTGGTTTCGTCACTGTACCCTTTCTTGCGCTCACGGCCTTTCTGATTGTGAGCGCGGCCATGCTGGTTGCGATGTTGTCGGCGCAGGAACCCGCCGATGCACCACACCCGCGCCGATGGCTTGGCGGTGATCGTATCGCTGTGCTGGCGATCGTCGCGCTGGTGGTGGTAGCGTATCGTATCGCCGCCGCTTACGCTTATTCATGACGCTCCCAACTACAACGGGCATAGGGCCCTTTCATCACATATAAAGGAAAATCATGTCACCTCGAACTCCATGCAAAAACGCTCCAGGACGACAGCGCTACCGGCTTGCTATGATCGGCGCGGTCGTCCTGATATTTGGTTCCATGATCGTCGGTGCCGCGTTCCTGGGTCGCTCCGACGAGCGTGCGACGGAAGGTTTACGCATCACCTCGCATCCCGTACCAGCAAACGCCGAAGCGCAGGGGCGTGCCTGGGGTCCTGCCGACGCGCCGATCACCGTGATCGAGTATGCCGATTATGAGTGCGAATCGTGTGGCTACTGGGCGGCCAACTACGAGCAGCAATTCATCGAAAAGTATGCCGACACGAACAAGGTGCGCTTCGAGGTACGGTTCGCACCGTTCCATGGCGAGGGAGCGCAAAACGCGGCAGCGGCAGCCTACTGCGCGGCGGAACAAAACATGTTCTGGCCGATGCACGATTCGTTGTACCTCAATCAACCAAAGCACGGCGCACCCACCGCCGCAGGGTTCAGCATGGCGCGCCTCAATGGGCTTGCCACCAAGTTACAACTGGACACGACCGCGTTTAGTTCATGCCTGGAAGGTGGAAAGTATAAACAGCAGGTCTTGGATGACCTCGCGGCGACGCAACAGGTGGGCGTGACTGGCACACCGACGTTCTTCGTCAACGACCGTGCGTATACGGGTCCGGTGCCGGTGGAAGGCTTCGCCGAAATCTTTGCCGAGGTCGCGCCTGACGTGACCTTCGAGTAATCACCACCATGCCCCGTCACATGTGACGGGGCATGGAAACGCATCGCAGTGTCGTTCAGTCAGCGAACTGCAATCGCACCAGCGACCGCGCTAACACGCGCGCCAGCCGATACGTATCCTCCACCGCGACCCGTTCGTTGACGGCGTGCGCCAGTTCCAGGCCATTGGTGCCGACCATCACGGTTGGGATACCGTGTGCCGTGAAGTGACGCATATCGGTTCCGGCGGGAAAACCGCAGAGTTCGGCGGGACGCGCGAACTCATCGTCGATGGCAGTCCGCGTGATGCCGACGAGGGGATGATCGAGCGGCGTTTCAGCCGATGCGAACTTGCCGCCGCCCCAGGTGATTTCGACCTGTGGACAGGCCGCCTGTACAACCTGCTCGAAGGCGGCCATGGCGTCCGCGATGCTCTGACCGAGGCGCACGCCGACCCGCCCTTCAAAACGTAGTCGGTCCGGCACCTGACTCGACCATGCGCCTGCTTCGATGCGCCCGACCACAATCGGATAGGGCAGGCCAAGCGCAGCCATCAGGGGGTTCTCGATGTTGGAATTGACGGAACGCTCGTATTCCCACAACGCCTGGTGGATCGGAATGTAGCGGTCGAGCGCGGAAATCCCATTCAGGCGCATGGCGGCGTGTGCGGACACGCCAGGGACGGTGCCGACGAAGGTGAGCGCCCCGGCATGCGCGCAACACAGCTTGAACGCGCTTGGTTCGGGAATAATGCACGCGGCGAAGTCGTGATCCTGCTGTAACGCCGCGAACGTGCCAGCGCCGCCGTCCTCCTCAGACGAAACCGCCTGAAGCACGATGTCGCCGGGTGCCTCGCCCTATTGCTTTTTTGACGGCGGCGACGGCGTGCAGCGCGGCGATCACGCCCGCTTTCATGTCGGCACTTCCGCGCCCGTAGACATAGCCGCTCTCGATGGTTCCTGACCATGCGTCATGGTCCCATGGCACGCTCCCAGGGTCTACGACATCAAGGTGCCCGTTCAGGCAGATGCGCGGGCCGCCGGACGCGCCGCGCAAGACGGCATTGACATTCACCAGTTCGTCGCGTGGCGCTTCCTCGCCGGGATAGTCGGGATGCTCCCGCAATGCGGCAAGATCATGTTCCTGCAGGCTCGATGTAAGGCCATAGGATTCAGCCATTTCGCCGAAGCGTTGCATCACCCCGCGTTCCGTGCCGGTGATGCTCGGCACCTGGACGATATGCATGAGATCAGCAGTGATGTTCGCCGGATCGAGCGCGCTCAGGACGGCTTCTTCTACGCGTGTACGGTTCATGTTCCAACTCCCTATTACCGATGACTGCTCGACCTGCAAATGGCGTCATGCTGGTGGTGAGCATAGCATAAAAAATGTCGTTGCCTGAGACAAGATGAAATACACCCGTGGTTTCCACGGTTGGCAGTTCAGGCGCTCACCGGAAGGATGCGATTGGGAGTTGTCACAGGCTTGTATGCATCTATTCTGTAACGAAAATCGGCGCGATTTCTGTCACGGTTGTATCTTTTGATCGGCGGCAGCCTCTGGTTTACTTCACCCACTCGAATTCGTCGGCACTACCTTCAGCCGACCTTATACCAGCGGGAGATGCATACCATGAATAATCGTACCCTCGGCGCTATCGGTATTATCTGTGCCCCGGCGATGCTCGCGGAACTTCTGTTCGATCCCCAGGGCGAACGGTCCGTCGTGATAGGTATTGTAAGTATGGTCTTTATGCTCGGATCATTTGCGTCACATATCGGTTTGTGGCGCATCGCCGCGACCGGAAGGCGCTGGTACGGGCGTGCGCCGCTCCTGATTCAACTCGTGCTGGTCGCTTTGGCCTCCTTGTTCGGATTGATCGAAGCAACAGGTCTGCTGCGTGAGGACAACGCCCTGTTTATTGCGGTAGATAGCTCATGGCCGTTGAGCATGATCTGGATGATCGTTGTAGGTATCGCCGCGCTGGTAGCTCGTCGGCTCCCGATGCCGCATCGATTCGTCCCGCTTTTGTGTGGCGCGTCCTTGCCAGTCGGTATCCTCGTTTCCGTGGTAGCGAATGTGCCACTTGACGGGCAGTTGAGCAGTTTCGTCTTCTTCTCGATGCTAGCCGTATTCTGGGCGCTGCTGGGCTACGTTGTGATGCAAAGCGAACGCCTCCGCGCGCCACAGGGGACGACACAGCCTACGTTTGTGTAACAGGCGAACATGAAATCTTCTCCCGCTGAATGCTCGGCACAATGAGCATCCAGCGGGGAAGGTGGCGCGTTCCATGGGACGCAGACCTGTGTATCTTGCGGGTGAGCCGACAGTGAGCTTGCAGCGCACAGGTTGAGGCTCAACGTGCTAGCGCGACCAACTCGGCTCGCCATCGCTGATGTTGGCGGCGTTGTCGGTCAGGCGCACGGGGTCGCTACCGTCGGCGTTCATGCGATAGATTTCCTCACTACCGTTGTCACGCGACGTCTGAAAGACGATTTGCGTGCCGTCTGGCGACCACGCGGGCGCGAAACCGTCCGCGTCAGGAGATGTCAGCCTGACTTGCTGCGTACCATCAGCATTCATCACATAGACATCGCGGCTACCGTCGCGTTCGGACTTGAAGGCGATATGTTGACCGTCGGGTGACCACGCCGGATTATCGTCGACGGCGGCGTTGGTGGTCAGTCGCACAGGATTGGAGCCGTCGGCATTCATCACATAGATTTCACGGTTACCATCGCGCTCGGACATAAAGGCGATCTGCTGGCTATCGGGCGACCAGGAAGGAAACCCCTCTACCGCATTGTCGAAGGTCAGGCGCGTCTGGTTCGAGCCGTCGGCGTTCATCGCGTAGATTTCGGGGTTTCCATCACGAAACGCCATAAACGCGATGCGCTGCCCATCGGGTGACCAGGCCGGGGCGAAGTCATCGGCATCACTCGTCGTCAGTCGTGTTTGCTCCGAACCGTCGGCGTTCATGCGGTAGATGTCTCCGGCTCCGTCGCGGTTGGAGATAAAAGCGATCTGCTGTCCATCCGGCGACCATGATGGGTCCCAATCGACGGCATCATTGTTTGTCAGACGTGTCTGCTCCGAACCATCGGCGTTCATCGCATAGATCTCGGCTAACCCATCGCGCTGGCTATAAAAGGCGATGCGTCCAGGTGGCACCGGCACGACGGTTGGTGTTGGGATGGCGACGGTCAGAGTCGGTTGGGTGGTCGGCGTCACCTCGGGAATCGTCGGGGATGGTAAAACAGCGACGGTGTTCTGCGGTCGTGGGGTCGGCGCGATCACAGTTACTTCTATGGGAGCTACCGCTGTCGTGTTTGGCTGTACGAATGCCGTCGGTTCCTGGCCAAGCACAACGCCGTTGTCCTGCGTCGTCGGTGTGGGCGGCAAAGATGCGAACTGCCCCCGTGCTGCCAGGAAACCGCCCCCAAGCACCACGGCAATCGCGGCCAGTCCCGCCAACCAGAGCCACGGCGACCGTCTTATCGTGTGCAGGCTGTCGGAGTGCCTGCGGCGTCTGTTCGTGACGTGATTGCGCTCCTGCGTCCCGGTGGTGGCTGCCTTGGCGCGATCCTGCCCTACAGGTTCGCTGGAGCCTGTATCAATCTCGGTGCGTGATTCCTGCGGGGTCGGTGCGGTGATAACAGGCACAGCACGTGCGATAGGTGCATTGATCGCGTCGTGCAACGCCGCTCGCATTGCCGCCGCCGATGGCGGGCGGTCGTTGGGGTGCAGCGCGAGCGCACGCATAAATACCGCGCTAACGGCTTGCGGCACCGCATCGTTGACCTCATGGAGTGGACGCAGAGGATCAGGTAACGACCGCGCTTCCGCCCGGTCGCGTGTTGTCGCGTCCGATGGTCCGATGTTGGTCAACAGCATGTACATCGTCGCCGCTAGCCCATAGAGATCGGTACGGGCATCCGTGCCAAGGCCATCGATCTGTTCCAGGGGCGCGAAGCCACGTGTGTAGGCCATCACGCTCGGCGCGTGCGATACCTGCGTCATATCCGCGAGGCTACCCTTGGCGATGCCAAAGTCGAGCAGGGCGATGCTGCCCTGCTGTCGCCGTTTCAGGTTTTGCGGCTTGATGTCACGATGGAAGATCGGCGCGGGTGTTTGCGTATGAAGGTAGTCGAGCGCGTCAAGCAGTTGGTCCGTCCACCCCAGCACGTCGGCGAGTGTGAACGGCGCGTTGCGTGCCGCCAGTTCTTGCGCCAGGTCCGGACCGGGGATGAACTCCATCACCAGGAACTCCTGGTCGTCGGAGGTGAAATAGTCCGTCACTCGCGCCAACGCCGGGTGATTGAGCCGCGCCAACAAGCGCGCTTCCTGCCGGAAGGCGTGTTGCAGCAGCGTCGAGGCCAGTAAGCGTTGCTTCAGCGCGACCCTGATGCCAAGGTTTTCATCGGTCGCCTCATAGATCGCCCCCATGCCGCCGCGCGCCACCAGGCCGACGATCCGGTAACGATGTTGCAGGACTGTATTCGGGGTGAGGAACGTTTCCACGAATGGATCAACTCCTGGTATGTGCGTGGGCTACATTCGGGGCGGTACATCGGGCGGTGTCCGCTGATGCGTTGTCCCATTATGCCACAGAGTAGCGAGCAGAACCGACCCGCAATGATTGACGACGACGCATTATTGGCGTTTCGCTGCATCCGATGTGCGACGATTCAGGTATGAACTACTCCTCTTGTATGAAGTACGGCAAGACATGATTTTTCCTGCTTCCCTCTGTGTAGACGTGCGTTCTTGATCATGCCTGATAATGTAGCGAACATTGCTAGGGTTGTTTTGGAGGCTTATGAACGAACGAAATGCCAGTATCGCCGCCGATACACGTCTGCCATTCCTGGTGACGGGCGAACGCCATGCCAGCCGTCGTTCGGTGGTGGCAAGTACGGGCGGCATGGTGGCGACCAGCCAACCGCTGGCGGCACAGGCTGGACTACGTATGCTGCTGGCGGGCGGCAACGCTGCCGATGCCGCGGTTGCGACTGCTGCCGTGTTGAGCGTGGTCGAGCCAATGATGACGGGTATTGGCGGCGATCTGTTTGCGCTGGTGTATGACGCTGAGAGCCAGCGCGTCCATGCCCTTAACGGGAGTGGTCCCGCGCCCGCCGCTGCTACGATCGAAGCGTACACGGCGAGGGGACACACCAGCGTTCCCGGCACAGGTATCCTGTCTGCGACCGTCCCTGGGGCAGTCGATGCATGGGCGCGATTGCTCGATGTGCATGGGACGATGACCCTTGCCGATGTGCTGGCACCTGCCATCGAGTATGCCGAATGTGGTTTTCCTGTCAGCGAGATCATCGCGCGGGCGTGGCACGTCGAAGCGCCCAAACTGCAAACGTATTCCGATACCGCGCGGACGTATCTGGTCGATGGCGAACGTGCGCCGCGACCGCAGGAGGTGTTTCGACAACCCGCACTCGCGCGTTCGCTCCGTGCTATCGCCGAAGGTGGGCGCGATGCTTTTTACAATGGTCCTATCGCTCACGCTATCGTCGCGGCATCCGAGCAACTGGATGGCCTGTTCAGCCGAGCGGATTTCGCTGCCTATTGCTCGACCTGGGAAACGCCCATGAGCACCACGTATCGTGGCTACGAGGTATATGAGTGTCCGCCTAATGGCCAGGGCCTCACTGCACTGTTGGCGCTACAACTTCTGTCCGGCTACGATCTCGCGGCATACGCCCCCGGCTCGCCGGAAGCATGGCACCTGATGATCGAGGCGCTACGGCTTGCGTTCGCCGACGCCGGAACGTACATCGCCGACCCGTCATATTCTGACGTGCCGCACGCTCATTTGCTCAGTCCGTCCTATACGGATTCTCGCCGCGCCTTAATACAGCCTGGCCTTGCGCTACCCGCCGTGGAAGCAGGACCAGAACCCACTGGGTCGGACACATCCTATCTGACGGTGGTCGATGCCGATGGCAATGCGGTGTCGCTGATCTACAGCATCGCCGCGCACTTCGGCTCGACGGTCGTCGCCGGGGACACCGGTATCCTGCTCCAGAACCGCGCGACGGGCTTTAAGCTCGATCCTTCCCATCGCAATGCGCTGGTGCCTGGGAAACGACCTTTCCACACGATCATGCCCGCGATGGTAATGAACAATGGACGGTTATGGAGTTCGTTCGGTCTGGTGGGCGGCTTGATGCAGCCGCAAGGGCATGTGCAAATGCTGGTGAATATGATCGATTGGGGAATGAACCCGCAGGAAGCCCTTGACGCGCCGCGCTTCGAGATCGTCGCCCCCTGGCCTGATGCCGTGGCGCTGGAACGCACGGTGGCTCCGGCAACCCGCGCCGCCCTCGAACGCATGGGGCATACGGTCGTGCAGAACGGTATCTTCGGCTTTGGCGGCGGACAGATCATCGTGATCGATCCCGCCAGCGGCGTGCGTCTCGGCGGCGCGGACCCACGCAAAGACAGCACCGTGGTGGCGTACTGATGCAGGGACCACTGCTGTACAGTAAAATCAATATGTATATAGCTATGCACAGCAACATACAGAGTTATCCCAAAAATATGCACACACTGTCCGCCAGTTATTCACTAAAAAGTGGATAACTTTCTCGATGGTCCTTACCGGACACTGAGGTAATGGTAAGATTACAGAATGCATGTGGGGCGACGTGAAAACTCACGTCGCCCCACATGCAAAGTTCGCGCCGAATTAATCGTATGCTCGTGTTGCTAAGGCTTCAAACTACCGATTCTCAAGGTCAGTAATCAACGTTTTCATCTCTCCAATTTCTCGCACCTGGGCTTCGATGATGCTGTCGGCAAGTTCTCGCACACGCGGATCGGTGATGTTTGCCCGTTCGCTGGTGAGGATTGCGATGGAATGATGCGGAATCATCGCCTTCATCCATGCAACGTCGCCAACGGTCGCCTGGCTCCGTACAAGCCACAGCGAGAGCGCAAACACGAGCACACTTCCGGCATAAATGCCGATGTTGGCACGGCGGCTTGGATACATGTCCTGCATGTAGGCGAGCATGACGATTGCCATCGTCGCTCCCATAATGAGGGCCATGTACGCGCGCGTTTGGCTAAAAAAGATATGGTCTAACTGATACGTATTAAGGTACATGAGACCGTACATGATGATGGTCGATGTCGCGATCATTGCAGCGAACTTTGCGTACTTGTTCATATCTGCTCCTTTACACCTAGGGTGATGAGTGATAGCCGATTCCAAAGGACAGCATCGAAGACGTCGTCAGGATAGCCAACAGTATGGGTTTGTGTCGGGTGCAAGTTATGGACCAGTACACACCTACTCCGTAATTATTGCGTTACAACTATATATAAGCATCATTATCTTTAGTTGTTTTTCTGCCTTGATCGGCCACCCTGGAGACAGTTACGTGCGATGACGCGTGGAAAGTGCGACCTCGTATGCGCCCATGCACTCGACGACCGCACATCGCTTGTAGGCAGGCGATTCAAAGTCTCACAACTATTAATTATCGAACACCGACCAACAGATCTCGTTTCGCAAACGCTGGTCCTCCAGGACGAGGTCGCGAATCTCCTCAGGGAGTTGCTCGCGCTGCCATCGGCATTCGAGCACTCCAGCGCGATCTCCCTCGTGTCGAGGTGCAGCCGCACGCGCAGCCTTGATTGCGTAGGCGGCTGCACCTAAGTCGTGTGCGGCGACATGCGGCACCACTGCCGCTTGGCCGGCAGCGTACGCAGCGTGCCGGGAAGCTCCGCTCAGATCTCTTGCCGCAGCCATGGCATGCCCAGCCGCCGCGCGGGACTCAGGCATCGTTATTTCGCCGCGCGCCCAGGCCCGTGTATGCTCAATTGCCTGACGGGGTCGAAGATCGGACGGCTGCACCGATTCGAATAAGTGCAGAACATGATCGGCACACGCGGCCGCCCACACAGCCAGGAGCCGATGATCGAAGTCCGTGAGTGTCCCCCCGCGGCGGATCGTGATAAAGCGAGGGTCACGGACTTTGGGGAGGATCATGGTTTCACCCGTCCTGTTGCGGCTACCACACACATGGTGCCCCGAATGGAAACAGACTATGGGTGGCGTACCGATGTGATACGCCAACCCACCTAGTGCTCATATCATGCTCGGCTTCACTGCAGCGGAGGAGAAGCGCGAACCCTAGCCCTTTAGCGAACCGGCCAGGAGCCCACGAAGGAAGTAACGACCCAGGAAAATGTACACCAACAGCGTTGGCATCGCGACGATCAATGCGCCCGCCATCTGGACATTCCATTGTGTGTACTGACTTCCAGACAGATTTTGCAGCGCCACCGTGATTGGCCGCGTGCGCGGATCATTCGTGATGATCAGGCCAAACAGAAATTCGTTCCAGATCGAGGTGAATTGCCAGATCGCAACGACGACAAAACCAGGAATCGAAAGCGGAAGCATCACATAGCGATAGATTCCAAAGAAGCCCGAACCATCCAACTTGGCCGCCTCGACCAACTCTGTCGGAATGCTCACGTAGTAGTTACGGAATATGAGTGTTGTTATCGGGATACCATACACGACGTGAACAAACACCAGGCCCTGAAGCGAGCCGTAGAGTTTCATGGCACTGAGCGTCTGAACCAGCGGAACCAGGATGCTTTGATATGGGATAAACATACCGAACAGGATGAGCGTGAACAATGTTTCCGAGCCGGGAAAGCGCCACTTCGCCAGCACGTACCCATTCATCGAGCCTAAAACGCATGAGATAACCGTAGCCGGTATCACCATGACCAGGCTATTCATAAAGCTACCGCTCAGTCCCGTTACACCCTCGCGTGGGTTGCCACTCCACGCACGGCTGAAGCTATCCAGGCTGAAGCGTTTGGGGAGATCCCACATATGGCTCAAGCTAACTTCATCAAAGCTCTTAATCGAGGTGATAACCAGCAAATAGACCGGCAGGAGGAAAAAGAGCGCCAGGAGCGACATGATGACATACAGCCAGATGCGAGGACGCTTGCGGTGGGGCCGCTGCATAGGTACTGCGACGTTACTCATGCGTCCACCTCCATCTTGCGGTTGTTGATGAGATACGGAATGATCAGTAGACTAATCAAGGCCAGCATAACCATCGCCACAGCAGCACCCTGAGCGATCTTATTCGAACTAAAGACGAGGGTATACATGAGAATGCCAGGCACTTCGGTCGCGTTTCCTGGCCCGCCGCCGGTCATCGTTATGATCAAATCAAAGATTTTCAGCGATGTATGCGCCAAAATAATGACAGCGCTGAGTGTAATCGGTCGGAGCAATGGCAGTGTGATATAGCGAAACACATACCATTCACTACAGCCATCGACACGCGCCGCCTCCTTAATCTCCTCCGAAATGCCACGAAGTCCCGCCAGATACATGGCCATGGTAAATCCGGCCATCTGCCACACGGCAGCAACGACGACGGGAATCATCGCGAGCGGGATACCAAGCTTCGTCTTTGACCAAGTCGGGTACCAATTTGGCCAAACACGCGCATCGGCGATCCAGCGACCATTGAGAAAGTGTAGTCCCAGGCTATCAAAGATCAGGTTGATACCGGTTGGTTCCGCATCACCAGGGGTAAAAATCCAGCGCCATGCAACACCCGTGACGATGAATGAAACGGCCATCGGGAACAGATACACCGACCGGAAAAAAAACTCGCCTTTGATGCGCGAATCGATCAAAACCGCTAACGTCAGGCCAAGGACAAGGCATGTCGACAGAAACAAGCCTGTAAAAACAATCAGGTTGCGTATATTCGTTTGAAATCGACCAGAGTTGAAAATTGACCGATAGTTTTCGAAACCAATAAAGGTGTAATCCGGCGTCAACGTATTCCAGTTTGAAAGCGACACATACCCCGACCACGCGATAAAGCCATACACAAAAATCGCGATTGCGATCACTGAGGGCGTAATCATCGCAAGACGCGGTTATCTGATCGCGGTGCAGCCGGAAGGTCTTTCGCTTGGATGGGACGCCGACAATCGTTTGAGTGTTGATGCGCGCCATGGCAGATCCCTAGCGTTCGTACTGCTGATTCGGTGACAACGGGCGAGGTGGAAGTGACCAACGGTCACTTCCACCTCGCCGAGTATGTGGACGACACCGCTTACTTGGTGTTATCCGGTGCCGCGTCCTTCAATCCCTGGAGAAGTGCTCGTTCGTCCAGATCAGCCGAAAACACCTCCGCCAGATTGTGATAGGGATCCTGATAGGCGTTCGTGGTCGATGCGCCGTGCGCCGCGCTCGGAGCAAGCTTGAGCGAGCCGAAATCCTTAATTGCGGCCTTCAAGTACTCGTCGTACTTGCTTTCATCCGCGTCGGTGCGGGCAGGAATCGAACCTTTCTTGGGGTTGAATGCGTCCTGACCTTCCTTCGAGCCGCAGACCGCCAACCAGGCTTTTGCTTGATCGGGATGGGCGCGCCCTTCGCCATACCAAAGCTATCGCTCAACCAGATGAACGACCCGACCGTGCCGGGCGCTGGGGCCCAACCGTAATCGACATTCACGTTTTTGCCCTTGGAAAGTGCAAAGCCGTGTGCCCAGTCGCCCATGATCGTCATCGCGGCCTTGCCGTCGAGTACTTGCTGCATGGCATCGGCCCAGCCAATCGCGGCTCGATCGCTATTGGCGTATCCGAGCATCTTGCCGAAGTTTGCGATTGCTTCTTCCGCTCGCGGGTCATCCCACATCGTGGTCGTACCGTCCCACAACTTCACGTAGTCCTTAGGGCCGAAGGCTGCCAGCAAGACACTTTCGAGCGTATGCGATGCCTCGAACTTGTTGCTGCCGCCCACCGCGATCGGCAGAATGTTCTTCGCCTTGAGGGCTTCGGCGGCGGTGAAAAATTCTTCCATCGTCTTCGGTGGTTCCAGGCCGTTGTCTTTCAGCAACGCGACGTTGTACCACATGACGTTCGAACGGTGAATGTTAACCGGAACGGTATACACTTCGCCATTGATCTTAAGCTGATCGAGGAGGAACTGCGGCATATTTTTGTCAAAACCCTCTTCGGCAAAGAGTTCTGTCAATGGCGCAAGCTGACCAGCATTGACATAGGACAGGGCTTCGCGACCTGCGTGAACCTGCCAACTGTCGGGCGGCTGATTGCCCGCGAGGCGTGTCTGGAGAACGGCCTTTGCGTTCGTTCCAGCGCCACCCGCGACGGTCGCGTTGATGATTTCGACGCCGCTGTTTTGTTCTTTATAGATGTCGAACATGGCATTGAGCCCTTCTTGCTCGCCACCATTTGTCCACCAACTGAAGATTTCTAATTTTTGGTCGCCGGTTGCTGCCGCGGCAGGTGCTTCGGTTGCTGCCGCGGCAGGCGCTTCGGTTGCTGCTGCGGCAGGTGCTTCGGTTGCTGCTGCGGGCGCTTCGGTCGGTGCTGCTGCTTCGGTCGGCGCTGCTGCGGCAGGCGCTTCGGTCGGTGCTGCTGCTGCCGGTTCATTTGCTGGTGCTGTAGCCGGAACGGAGGAACCACAGGCGGCTAGCGCTAAGGCACTAACGCCTAGTGCTGATTTGCTGAGGAATTCGCGGCGTGAAATGCGTAGCTTCTTTGCATCTGTTGACATCTCTTGTCTACCTTTTTGTTTGAACTACTCGTATTACGACATAACAATGGAACGTAGGATCAATTTTGGCTGTCCTCTCCTCGATGAACCACCACCTCCTCGCCTTTCGACCGAATAGTCGCTGCCATCGCACGAAACATCCCTGAAGCACACAGCTAGAGCCGAAACAGATCGTCGACCAGATCATAGGGTATTGGATGCAAAACTGAAACAATCGCGCCAGACGACCAGCACATTTCGAACCACTGTGAGGATGCATTCGTGCGCTATGATTGTATCATTGTTCGCCTTTCGTGTACATCAAATTTCACTGATGGTGTTATGTCAACATCACGTCATGGAGGTGGAGATTCACGCCATGATCGTTTTGCGTTGCACCTCATCACAGCCATTCGATGTTAAACGAGTTCCGTCAGGCAAGTAGGGCTTGTGAAATTTTGCTGGCAACGATTATCGGTAGAAAAGCCTGAGTATCTTTGAGGCACGTCTGCTTTCGGCGGGATGTTGATCAACCCTTGCTGGCACTGCCGACGGTAAGCACAGATTGCACGAGTTCAGGTATCCTGGATGTGTTAATGAAGGAAAAGAAGGAACGCACGGTGAAAAAATTAAATACATGCCCTTGCCCAAATTACCGACCTCACGCAAGCGCTCAGGGTATTGGGCTGGGATCAGCAAACCTACATGCCTACGGGTGGTGCTACTGCCCGCGCCGAACAGATGGCAGCACTCAGCAGCGTCATTCACGAACTGGCGACTGCAGACACGCTCGGCGAAATGCTCGATGCCGCCGGCGATGATGGGCACGAAGGCCGCCTGCTAGCAGTTGCTCGTCGTGACTACGAGCGAGCGCGCAAACTGAGCACTGACCTTGTGGTCGAGATGACACGCTCGGAAGGGATTAGCACGGGCGGCCTGGCAACAGGCGCGAGCCACGTCTGACTGGTCGCTATTCGCGCCACATGCCGCTCACATGTTTGAATTGAAGCGCGAAGCCGCGAAACAGTACGGCTACGCCGACCATCCCTACGACGCACTCCTCGAAGAATATGAACCAGGGATGACCGTCGCACAGATTCGCCCGCTGTTCGCGGAGCTTTCTGAAGGAATCGTTCCGCTTGTACGGGCGATTGCCGCCAGTGCGACCGCCAACGATGCATCTTGCCTCCTCCAGCCATATGACCATGATAAGCAGTTAGCGTTCGGACTCAACTTAGTGACGGGGCTTGGCTACGACCTGACGCGCGGACGGCAGGATTTGACGGCGCACCCATTTTGTACGTCATTTGGCCCTGACGACGTGCGGATCACGACGCGGGTCGACCGTGAATTCCTTTCACCTGCGTTGTTCGGCACACTTCACGAAACAGGACACGCATTGTATGAACAGGGGATACCAGCAGCGTTGGCACGCACACCGATTGGGCACTACGCGTCGCTGGGTGTACACGAGTCGCAATCGCGGCTATGGGAGAACCTTGTGGGACGCAGCCTCCCTTTCTGGAAGCGCCATTACTCGTCGCTTCAGGCGACGTTCCCTAACCAACTGCGGGCAACGAGCCTGGACACGTTCTACCGTGCGATCAACGTTGTGGAGCCGTCATATATTCGCGTCGAAGCCGATGAACTGACCTACAACCTCCATATCTTCTTGCGCTTCAACCTTGAAGTCGCGCTGCTGGAAGGCACGCTCAGCGCGGATGATCTACCCGCAGCATGGAACGATGGTATACGCGACCTGCTTGGTATCACCCCGCCCAATCGACGCGCAGGGCGTCTTGCAGGACGTGCATTGGGCGTTGGGACTGATCGGTTATTTCCCGACGTATACGCTCGGCAACGTCCTGGCCGTACAAATCTGGGAAGCCGCACAGCGCGACGACCCCGCCATTGGGGAACAAAGCGAACGTGGCGAATACACCGCATTGCTGGCGTGGCTCCGCACACATATTCATCAGCACGGACGCGCCTACACACCAAACCAACTGATCGAGCGTGCGACAGGTGGGCCACTCGTTGCCGCACCCTATCTCTCTTACCTGCGAACGAAGTTCGGCGCACTGTACGAAGTATAGGAGGATGCCATACGGGTCGTCATCTGGTGGTCTTTGGACAGAGTGATTAATGAGTACCAAAGGAGCATACTATGGCACCATCACAGCCTATCGGCACACGCATACAGGATGCGGCGCTACGTTTTATCACATCGCTTCATGTATCACTGTTTCGGGTATCAGGCGGGAAATTGGGAGGCAAGATGGGAAGCGCGCCGATCTTGTTGCTGATGACTACTGGCCGAAAAACCGGCAAAGCGCGTGTCACGCCGCTCGTCTATTTGCAAGACGGCGAGGATATCGTGCTCGTTGCATCCAAGGGTGGAGCGCCCAAGGACCCGGTTTGGTGGCTTAATCTAAAGGCGAACCCTACCACGACGATTCAGATCGGCGACACCGTACGTACCGTTCGCGCACACAAAGCCGATTCGACTGAGCGTGCACGGCTGTGGCCGCTGGTGGTGCAACTCTACAGCGGCTATGCCGACTACCAGCGCAAAACCGAGCGTGAGATTCCGGTAATCGTTCTCGAACCCACGGACGCAAGCGCCACTGCTGCCTAGTCCCCGTCGCCTCCGCTTTGCTGGATCAGCTTCGCCACCAGTGCCGTCCAACCGGTCTGGTGGCTTGCTCCCAGCCCCTCACCCGTATCGCCGTTAAAGTATTCATGGAACAGCACATAGTCACGCCAATGCGGATCGTGCTGGAAGCGTTTATCGTCGCCATAGATCGGGCGCTGTCCATGCTCGTCGCGCAGAAACAACGCGTTCAAACGCTTGGAAAGGTCGATAGCGATCTCATTCAGCGACAGGTAATGCCCTGATCCAGTGGGATGTTCAACCCGAAAATCGTCCCCGTAATAGTGATGAAACTTCTGCAACGACTCAATAATGAGGTAGTTTACTGGCATCCACACCGGACCGCGCCAGTTGGAGTTTCCGCCGAATAAACCCGTCCTTGATTCGGCAGGTTGATATATCACCGTGTACGCGACACCATCCAGGTTGAGCCCATACGGATGCTCGGCGTGATACTTGGAAAGCGCCCGCACACCATGTTCGGATAGGAACTCGTCCGGATCGAGCATGCGGCTGAGGACGCGCTTCATGCGATGCCCGCGTAACAGCCCCAGCAAGCGCCGTGAACCTTCGCCTGGAACTTCCCAGTGCGATACCAAGTTTGCCAGGTCAGGTCGATAGTTGAGGAACCATTCCATACGACGTTTGAAGCGCGGGAGCAGGTTCAACAACTCAGGCTCAAGCGTTTCCACCGCAAACAAAGGAATCAGTCCGACCATCGAGCGTACGCGCAAGCGCATGTTGACGGTCGTCCCGTTATCGGCCTGATAATGCATGACATCGTAAAAGAACTCATCTTGATCGTCCCACAGGTCGATGCCAACATCGCCAGTAAGGTCGCCGATGTTGTTCATCGCCCGTGCGATGTACATGAAATGCTCGAAAAATTTCGTCGCAACATCTTCATACGCGATATCGGTCGTCGCCAGTTCGAGCGCCATACCATCAGGTTCAGACAATACATACCCATCCAACTCGTCGCATCACTTTGTTCGAGACGACCATCGTTGGGCAGGGGTGCACTTCGGTCGAACACTCCGATATTGTCGAGTCCCAGGAAACCGCCTTCAAAAATTTGTTGCCGTCGGCGTCCTTGCGATTGACCCACCAGGTGAAGTTGAGCAAGAGCTTGTGAAACATCCGCTCCAGGAATATCGTATCGCCGACTCCTGTGCGCTTCTTGTCGATCTTGTACACACGCCAGCACGCCCAGGCATGTACAGGTGGATTGACATCGCCAAGCGACCATTCATACGCCGGAATCTGACCGCTTGGCGCCATATACCATTCGCGGAGCATCAACGTGAGTTGGCGCTTCGCGAAGTCGGGGTCGATCAGGGCGAGCGAAATGCAATGAAAAGCGAGGTCCCAGGCGGCAAACCAGGGATACTCCCATTTGTCGGGCATTGAGATTATGTCATGGGCGGCGAGATGAAGCCACTGATGATTGCGCCCGTGCGGCGTTCGGGTGGCGGCGGCAGTGTCAGTGGGTCGCCGTCAAGCCAGCGCTCGACTTCGTAGGCGTACCATTGCTTATTCCACAGCAATCCGGCGAATGCCTGTCGTTGCACTGAACGCTCGTCCATGGAAAGTGTTGAAGGTTGGATCGTTGCATAGAACGCATCGGCTTCGGCTTACGCAACACAAATACGTCGTCGAAGTCTTGCCAGGGATTGTCGTTCATCTGGTCGGTCAGACGTAATTCAACCGTCGTGGTCCCGCCGCTCGGTACGTCACGATGATACCATGCGGCGGCTTTGGTGCCTTCACGGGCTGGATTGGCGCGAGCGATCTGATGCTGGCAGATTACCGCGTGAAAGGCATCCTTGACGTATGGTGTGGCATTGCCGGTGCCAAATAGACGCTCCGAGTTGGTGGCATTTTCGGTGAACAGCACGCGTGGCTCGTCAGCGCAATAAAGCCAGTACGCTCCAAGTTCAGGATGCTCGATCGCCACCGTCCCGTCATCCTGTGCCGACAGACGTGGCTGCGGATCGGTCGTCGGCTCCCACGACCAGATATCGCGAAACCAGAGTTGCGGCACGATGTCGATCGGCGCGCTATCGGGACCACGATTGACTACAGTGATACGGACCAGTATATCGTGGGCGTAGCTTTGGCGTATTCGACGAACACATCGAAATAACGATCGTCGTCGAAGACTCCGGTGTCTGATAATTCGTATTCGGGCATGTTGCGGTCACGGCGGCGGTTTTCTTCTAGCAGGTGTGCGTAGGGAAATGCTCGTTGCGGGTACTTGTACAGCATCTTCATGTAGCTGTGGGTTGGGGTATTGTCGAGGTAAAAGTAATATTCCTTTACATCTTCGCCGTGGTTGCCTTCGGGTCCGGTCAGACCAAACAGGCGCTCTTTCAGGATTGCATCATTGCCGTTCCATAATCCGAGCGCGAAACAGAGCAGTTGTGAACGGTCGCAGATTCCAGCTAGCCCATCTTCGTTCCAACGATACACCCGGCTGCGAGCATGATCGTGGGGAAAGTAGTTCCACGCGTCGCCGTTGGCGCTGTAATCCTCGCGCACTGTTCCCCAGGCGCGGTCGCTGAGGTACGGTCCCCAGGCTTTCCAATCGACCTCACGCGCCTGTGTGGCCCTGAGCCGTGCGTGTTCGGCGGAATCTTGCTCTCCCATCTGTGTCCTCGCGTCGATTTACATGCTATAAGGGGCAAACTACTCACCCTCGGTGCCCCGCCGCACAACAGCAAAAACTTAGCCCGACGTGTGTTCGTAGTGCCAGCACTCCAGCACCTCAACGTTCCCCTCCACGGCAAGGGCAGCCGCATAGCCTGGGACTTCCGGTAAAGCATGCAAAGTCCAGGGTGCGGTAGCACAAGCATCGTCACGCGTAGCAAGGAGGGCCACTGGCTCGTCAGGCAGCAGGCTCACGTCGAAACTGGCGAGCGACAATGAAAGGCCATGTCCGGTTGCCTTGATGAATGCTTCCTTGCGGCTCCAGCACGCGTAGAAGGCACGCGGACGAGCGTCGGAGGGCAGCGATAGGAGAGATGCGGTTTCCTGGGGGGAAAAGAAGCGGCGTGCGATCTGTTCCATGTCGCCCAGTGGACGTTTGTGCTCGATATCGACGCCAACTTCACGCCCGTTGGCGAACGCGAACAACGCCACATCGTGCGAGTGTGAAATATTGAAGCGCAACGCGAGCGAGGAAAGGCCGGGAACCAGGGCTGGTTTGCCATACGGTCCCGACATGAACGCGATCGAGCGCGGTTCGATTGCAAGGTAGCGCCCCAACAGGATGCGCAATATCCCGTGCGCCGTAACGAAACGCGAGCGGTCGTGTTCGCGCATGTAGCGTTGTGCTCGACTCTGTTCACCCTCGTCAAGGAGCATTGAAAAGAATGCGTTATGTCTACGATGGTTCACGAGGTCGGCACGCCATACGTGAATATCCCGTGCGCCGAGTAATGGATGCGATGATGTTTCGCGCCACTCGTCTCGATCAAGCATAGCGTCCGTCCCCATCACGCGGATAACCTACGAGGGCTCGATATTCATTCGTCTGCTCGTGACATAGAAGGCAGTCGGGATGCCGTCATCATCCAGTTCCTCACGTTCGTAGTGCATGCCTACTTTATGGGCGACGTTGATCGACGGCGTGTTGCGAGGGTCGATTGTGGCATAGATGCGGTCGAGCGTCGAACGAGCGAACACATAGTCGAGCATGGCGCGTGCTGCTTCGGTCGCATAGCCCTTGCCCCAGGTATCGGAGTGGTAGGCGTAGATGATCTCATCGAAGTCGCGATTGGGAGCGCGCACGACACCACAGCAACCGATAAAACGTCCGCTTTTCTTCTCGAACACCGCTGATGTGCCGTAGCCGTACGCAGCGTACTTTTGCTTGCAGATGCCAATCCAGCGCTCGACCTCGGAGCGCGGCAGGGGTGTACTGTCGCCGACGTAGATCATGACACGTACATCGGCGCACAACGCGGCGAAGTCGTCCAGATCGTCATCGTTGAAATGGCGGACGTACAAGCGCTCGGTTTCAAATATGCGTTCAGGATCGTTGTGCAACGTCGAGTTCCTCACCAACAGGGACATGAACACCAGGGCCAGCGACTGCTTATTCTACACGGTTCCGCGCGCCAGCATGATCGACCACATGGTCAGCCCGCCGATGAACTGTCAGGGGATAGGCGTTCGACCCCGATGATGCGGTGTCCTGGTACGCAAGCGCAGCACTTCCACCATCCCTGTACTATGGTACACGCTGACTGCCCAGGGCTGCGTCAACGTCGGATTTTTGAGGAAGATCGTTGTCCCAAATTGTCATTCTGAGCAACTCATGAGCCTTACGGCTCGCCAGAGCGAATAAAAATTCATTTTCGTAGGAGGCCGCAGCCGAAGAATCCGTTTTGGTTCTACGAGTGGGCGGATTCCTCGCGGCGGCTCCTATGAAAATGAATCCGCTGACCCAAAAGAGGCTCATTTTCATTCGTTGTGGTGAACCATCAGGTTCATGGGTTACTCGGAACGACAGAACAGCGGACTTTGACGGAGCCCTGCTGATAGCCTGCGGGTGTTCACTAGCCCACATCGCGGATGCTATACTGGCGAATCTCGATGGTGAGATAGGAGCGCCGCTTCTCAAGAGTGGTGTAGATGTTTCCAAGGTACGGGTGATCGAAGGCGTGGCGAGCAAACCACCGGTAACGTACGACAAGCGAGCACGAGCGATGGAGCAAACGATGATTCACGACTACGTCGACGGTCGGCCTGTGACGAACATGAGAATGGATGCGCGCGATCACGGTGTCGTGCTGCGGCATGGCGGCGGGCCAAACAATTGCGATACCTTGGGCGCACGCGACGTGTGGGTGTACGAACACAATGGAACGTACTACATGCACTATGATGCCGCCGGGGAAACGGGGTGGCTTGCCGCGCTGGCGACAAGCGACGATGGCATCACATGGACGAAACACGGCACGGTATTGGACCTGGGCGTGGACGGCGACGAGGATGCAAAGTCTGCGAGTTACGGCATGACCTATTACGACGGTACATCATGGCACATGTTCTATGTAGGTACGCCCAATACCTCTCCTGCTCCTGATCGTATTCCCGCGTTCCCCTATCTGACGATGAAAGCGCGTGCCGATTCGCCGCGTGGCCCATGGATTAAGCAACCGGAGGTCGTGCCCTTTCGTCCCAAACCCGGCAGCTATTACGGTAATACCGCCAGCCCTGGCGACATCGTTCACCAGGCAAACGGCGAATACGTGCAGTTTTTCAGTGCGCAAGTCCAGCATGGCGACGAGATACAGCGCACGCTCGCGATTGCACGCACGCGCGATCTGGATGGCATCTGGTCGGTCGATCCTCAACCGATTGTACCACTCACCGAACAGATTGAAAACAGTTCGTTGTACTACGAGCCGACCAATGACACCTGGTTTTTATTCACGAACCACATCGGCATTATTGCCGACCCGCAGCTAACAGGCGATGGATCACCCGTCGAGTACACCGACGCGATCTGGGTCTATTGGTCGCACGACCTCAACCAGTGGGATACGCGCAACAAGGCGGTCGTATTGGACAGCCAGAACTGCACGTGGTCGCCATATGTCATCGGCCTCCCCTCGGTGTTGCCCGTTGGTGATCGACTTGCGATCTACTATGATGCACTTGATGAACCAAGTGTCAGTCATATGCGCCGGGACGTGGGCCTCGCGTGGCTCGATCTCCCGCTCACACCTCCGGTAGCCGGTACATAACAACTCTCCAGCAGAATACCGCCGATAGTGGGTTCAGCGGTTCGCGATGCGCGTGTCGCCCTGTATAGAATATGAAGGGATACCTGTGAAGATACTGATAACTGGAGCCGCTGGAAACGCGGGCGTCGCTATAAGTCGACAACTCGCGTGGCAGGGCTATGATCTGCGACTGGCCGACACGTCTGCTATATCCTGGCAGCCTGATGCCGTGACCAGTGCAGCGAAGATCGAGATCGTGCGCTGTGACACACGTACGCCAGATGATGTGCGTGCCGCTGTCGAAGGCGTAGATGGGGTCGTGCATCTTGCCGCATGGCATTCCGCACACAGGCCACCTGTCAGCGACGCGACGATCTTCGCGGTCAACGTCGACGGTACGTTCAACATCACGCAAGCATGCCGTGAATACGGGATCAAGGCGTTAGTGTTCGCGTCGTCGATGGCGTATGGCTGGGGATCGGTCTATTCCGTGACGAAGGTGGTGGGCGAAGAGCTATGCCGTGCCTACCATCGTATGACGGGTGCATCCGTTGCTATGCTGCGCTACCACGAGTTCGTGCCCGCTCCTTACCTGGATTACGGCGCACGATTGTTACGTAACGGCGTCGACCGTTTCGACGTAGCAACAGCTACGGTCGCTGCCCTGGATGCCGCGCTCGAACGACGTATTGACCTTTTTACTACCATTGTGCATACCAACCACGGCATGTCGCCGGAAGCGAGCGAGCAATTTGGAGTACACGGTCCTGACTGGATCGAGCGCAATGTTCCAGGTGGTATGGACCTGATTCGTAAATACGCCATTCCCTTGCCGGAACGGGTCGAGCAACACGACCTGAGCGAAACCGCCCGACTGCTCGGCTGGAAGCCATCCGTCGGATTCATCGAATTTTTACGCGATCTCCGCGCACGGGATGCACGTAACGAGGACGTTACCTCGTTGTGGGTACCGGGCGAGCTTCCGCGCTAAATACGGCCTCGGTGGTAGGCTGGAAGTCGCCCAGCGGGCGATTATCCAGCCACCGCCCGTTGGAACGCACGATATTCGACCATCAAACAGTGATCCTGCACGACCTTGATGCCCTCGCGTGCCAGCGTTTCGGCAACCGCGTCGTGTCGGATGTCGCGCTGGAACCACACCACCCTGGGACGTTTCGCCAGAATGTCGTCTACGTGGGCGGGAATATCCACCGGACGCCGGAATACATCGACCAGATCGACCGTCCCAGGCACATCCGCCAGCTTGCGATACACCGGCAAACCGAGCATATGTGTAGCTGCCTTTTCGTACACTGGTACGGGCACAATCTCCAACCCTGCCGCGATGAGCGCAGCCGGAACGTAGTATGCTGGCATATCCGGGTGGTTTTCCGACCGGATGCCAAGCACGGCGACGCGTCTGACGGTTGCCAGCATGGCATAGATATCTGCCTGTGTGGTGAGTAGATTCGCTTGCCAATCCATACGATGCTCCCCTGTAATCGCCATTACCTTCATCGACCGAGCCATAGCGATATGTTACGCGTGTCGGGTGATGATAAACCTCTGCCATAATACAGCCAATGCATAGCGACGATTTGACGGAGTATCACGCGTCACTTGTCGGTGGTCAAAGGAATCTATGAAAGCACGAATCCGTACATTCTGGGATCGTCAGCACATACATCCGCAGGGGTTAGCGGGGCTGATTGTAGGCGAGCGCATGGTGCGGCAACATCGCATCGAAACACTCTGGACGCTCAGTCTCCTGAACGTTCAGCCAACACATCGCGTCCTGGAGATCGGATTCGGGGCAGGTGTAGGACTGGCGCACGTCGCCGCCCAAGCGACAGCGGGGTACGTCGTGGGCATCGACGTATCGCGCACGATGCTGGCACAGGCCCGGCGGCGCAACCAGACGGCGCTGCGTGAACGGCGCATGGGGGTGTTGCAGGCCGATGTCGCCGATCTGCCCTTCGGTGAAGCACAGTTCGACCGCATCTTTAGCATTCACACCTATTATTTCTGGAGCGATGCCCCGGCGGTCGTGGCACAACTTCGGCGCATCCTGCGACCGGGAGGAATGTTCGTGGTGACGATGGCGACCGGCATCGTTGGGAATACTGGCGAGGTTGACACCTCGATATTTGGCGGGATGCACGACAAGCTAGAGGCGCTGGTGCTCACTATGCGCGACGAGGGATGGAGCGAGGCACGGCTCGAACGCGGACCGAACAACCGACAGTATAACAATGTGGCCCTTGTTGGGGTGCGGTAGCGGGCAAAGACAACGGGTGGAGCCAAGGCTCCACCCGTGACAGCACATGGTTTGGCGTTTAGGCAAACACCAATCGGTCGATCATCATCGCGACGAAGATCAGGAACAGGTACAGCAGCGAGTACTTGTACAGTTTCCAGGCGTCGGCTGTGGTGGGACTACGTTGAAGCTTGATGGCATCGCGCATGAAGATCGCTCCCAGAATCGCCGCCATCACAAAGTACGCCCACCCCATCACATGCAGCGGCGTCAATATCAGCGATCAGCCCGACCATTTGCCAGCCATAGCGCACGATTTGACGCTTCGTTTCGTCGTCTCCGGCGACCACGGGCAGCATGGGCACACCAGCGTTGGCGTAATCCTTTTGCCGGATCAGCGCCAGCGCCCAGAAATGCGGCGGCGTCCACAGGTAGATCAGCACGAACAGCAGGATCGCGCCGAGCGAGAGTTGACCGGTCGCTGCCGCCCATCCCACCAGGGGCGGGACGGCGCCCGCGCCACCACCGATAACGATATTGCTTGGCGTGGCGCGTTTGAGGATCAGCGTATAGATCACCACATAGTAGAAGAAGCCGAACAGCGCCATTGCTGCCGTGAGCAGGTTGACAAACGCCGCCAGCACCACGAACGCGATCACGGCGAGCGTGATACCAAGCGCCAACGCGTGCCACGCCGGGATGCGTTGGCTCGGCAACGGACGGCGTCCTGTGCGTCCCATCTTGAAGTCGATGTCGCGGTCGAAATAACAGTTAAGCGCGTGCGCTCCTGCTGGCATCAGCCAACCGCCGATCAGTGTCCAAAAAACCGTCCAGAAGGCTGGCACACCCGCCGGAGTGATGAACATCGCGGCAAAGGTTGTAAAGATCAGGAGGGAGATGACACCAGGTTTCGTCAGGCTCAGGTAGTCCTTGAAACGCGAAGGCGTTTTGACGACCGGAGCATCGGCGACGGATGCGACGGACTGTGCCGCTGGCAGCATGTACCGGTGGTCGCATCGCGATGGTTGCCAGAACTGCCAGCGTTGCCCATACTGCCGTGCTGAACACGACATGGATCATGCCGATGCCAAACGTCGTGCCAAGGACGTTGGTATGCGTCGAAACAACTTGCAACAGGCCGACGGCATTACCTAGCAGCATCAGCACCAGGGCGGCGACAGCAATGTAGCGCAACGTCGGTTCCGGGCGCACCTTCCAGGTACGAACCAGTAGAAACGCCAGCAACAGTGTTGCCATCGCTGCCAGGATGCGGTGTCCTAAAGCCAGGACAGCGGGACGTATTGACAGGCGTACACAATGGCAGCGTTTGACACGACCAAAGCGCACCTGTATCGGTCACGAGCGACCCGGCGAGCAGCACGAGATATACCAGTCCGACGGTTGCGAGTACAAGCGTACGATACCGCTTGTGAACCTGTTGGGCGCGACCTCCGAGCCGTCCCTGAGCGAACGGGCCGAGCCGCATGTTGGTATAGATTGCGAGCGCACCGCCTAGCACGGCGAGCGCGAAGCCACGGAGCGCTACGCCTGGCATCGTCGCGTAAAAGCCACTGTAGATCGCTAAAGCGAAGGCGCCTGTGGCGATACCAAGCGCGGCTGGACCGAGCGCGGCGACCATTTTAGAACGAGAAACGTGTTGATCGTGCATCGTGAGCTATCTCATTTCTTGTGTTGAGCGATAACCAAACACGAACGTCGTGGTAACGAGGCAACTGCTTTCATACGAGCAGCCATTGCTCCAACGTGTCGATCACACGCTGGGTTGCGTTGCCAGGGACGTTCAATTGTAAGGTCATTCCTTTGAAGAATGCCATCATGGCATATGCAGTCTCCTCGGGATGGAGATCAGCTCGAAACGTGCCCTGGTCAATGCCGCGAACGACCAGGTCTTGTAGATAGGCGTGCCAGCGAGCATCGGATTGCTTCAGGATTTCGAATACGTGTGGATCGCGCTCCGCACGCAATAGCAACTCCGTCATCACGCGCAGGAGATCGGGTGCGTTGAGAAGGGTGGCAACGAAGTTCGCCGAACACAGCCGCAATTCGTCCAGTGCCGTCATGTCCATCCGAAGGTCCGTCGGCGTTTGCATCGCTGCAAGCTGTTGGACCATATACTCGGCAACGCCCTGGATTAACCCTTCTTTGGTCGGGAAGTAATAATACAGCGTTGCGTTGTTGACCGCTGCGCGTTCGGCAACATCGCGGGTACGTAGTCCCTCGAAACCGCGCTCGGTAATGACAACAAACGCCGCTGCCACGAGGTCGCGGCGGCGCGATTCGCCGACCGACGTCGTGTTTTCGCCCGCGTCCTTGAGCGCCGCAAGGCTGCTCGGATGACATATAATGACCTGTTGACATCAAACCCTAAAATACCTTATGCAACAGACAAGGTATACCAACAAGCCGTTCTAGTCAAGCAGTTGACTAAGACGCGAGGATTCTCACTGCAGGATGTACGCCATATGCAGCTTCATTCTGCCATCGCTTCGTCGAAGGCATGAGGTACTTATGATAGGTGAGGAACGCGACCTACCCATCAGTTTGCTTGCGAAAGCAGTTCGATCTTTCAGGTGAATTCGCCTGGTCAACACCTGACGTTCTCGTCGTGGTTGACTTCCTCGCGCGTAAGAAGGCTGCGATAACAGGCGTAGAGCTTTGGCAGCGTGTTGCTGCACATCCGAAGTGGATAGCGACGAGCAACAACGAATGTGAAAGCGTGGGTGACTGGGCTGTCTATGTCGCGTGTTGTGCCAACAATGCCACCGATTCCATCGCGCGATTTGCCGATTATCCTGACGCGATATTCAATCTAACCTGGTGGAACAAGGACACAGAAAACGACTTCGCGGTTGTATAGGGTGTCGTTGCTTGTGCTCCACTCTGAACGTGTGGTCCAGTATGTTAATGACAAGCAGGAGCGTTATCGGTTCCGAACCGATCACGCTCCTGCTATCACACGCATAGTTTGAGGAATGACAGCACGCGGGTGCGCCTGACGACGCACGTGCCGCTATGGATTGACTTCGATGATTTCCAGGTCGTCGAAACTAAACCGTACCTCATTCTTTCCCGGCATCGCTGGACAACGATGCTTGCAGGCCTACTTCACCCGCTCGTTGCAGACGGCTGTCGTTGTCGGTCGTCGTCAACGACCAACCTGCGGGTTCGGACTGGTTCGCCCGCCATACACGCATCGCCAGCGTCGTCGGATTGACACCGCTGACCTGGACGCGCACCATCAAAGGTTGTCCGACGACGTAAGCAAGCGGAATCGTCGTCGAGCGAAGCATGGTCGATTCGCCTCGGCTGACCTTGGTCATGCCGATGGTGGCGCTGCCGTTCGGGTTGAGACGTATGATCGCACGGTATAAGGTTTTGCTATCGACTCGCCGTGTATGTACCTCGATATACGGTCCGTCGCCGCTAGGTGTGCGGTCGGTCCACACGCGGAAACGTGCTTGCAGGTTCGTCGCCGATACGCTGCTCAGGAACGCAGCGCGGGTTTCGCTGCGACGCGGCAGACGCATGATGCCAGTCGCACCATCCACCGAGAAGTCGGAGCTACCACCCGCGACGCTCCACCGCCCACCTATTTCAGCATTGCCCCAGGCACCGGACACTCGTCTGTTGAAACTATCAAGCGCATAGCGCTTTACCGGAACCGGGGTGCGTGTCGGCGTCGACGTGCGCGTCGGTTGCACCGTATTTGTTGCGGTTGGCTGCGCGGTGTTCGTCGCCGATGGCTGCGCGGTGCTCGTCGCGCTACTCGTTGCCGATGGCTGCGCGGTGTTTGTTAGCGATGGCTGCACGGTGCGTGTCGCCGTTGGCTGCGTGGTGTGTGTCGCCGATGGCTGCGTGGTGTTTGTCGCCGATGGCTGCGCAGTGTTCGTCGCGGTATTCGTTGCCGTTGGCGTTGCAACCGGCGCCGCACTATTCAACCGCCATGCCTCCAGGGCGTCGACGGTGAATGTCGTAGGAACTGATGTGGAATTCGCCGAAAGATACATGCGAACGCCGACGCTGCCGGCTGTCGCGATCTGACCATTGATGTCGACATCAGTGTAGTCCCACGAGGATGGTTCGGGTTGTCCCGCCGGCCACGCCTTAATCCGAAGTGTCGTCGGCGTTGTGCCAGTGACCTGTGTGCGTACCATGACATTCTGATCGACATCCACCGTCAGGTTTGGTATGACGACCTCCACTCCCTGCCCGATGGCTGTTACCACACTGTTGCGTGATACGTACGCCAGCAAATACACCCGCCTATCGGCTCCGAAGCGAATACGTGACTGAAGTTCTGTTCCAGCGGTGCTTGATCGGCGCGTGATCAGATAGACCGATGATCCCGAACCTGTCGGCGCTACGTTGACCCGCACTGACATAGCAATATCGGTGTCGAGTGCACTCACGCCTGCCAGGAATGCCCCGCGCCTTCCGGCAGTTTCGCGCACGGTCATGCTGGCTTCGCTGCCGTCAACCGCATAATCCGTGGTGGTGCCGGACAGACTATAGGCACCGCCAAGGTCGGCGCTTCCCCAGCCACCAGATACCACACGCGTAAAGCTATCACGAGCGATGGTGACGTGTTGTGGTAAGGCGGTCGCCGTGGGCGTAGCGACGGTCCCACTCGCGCTGCTGGCGGCAATGTTGCTATAGCCCGACGCGAGCGACGAGCGCATCGCCCGAACGCGATAATAATAGACGCCCGCTGGTGCAGTGGTGTCGAGATACACCGTCGAGCCCGAACCAA
>CAWAJS010000001.1:0-13153 GCA_963782315.1 uncultured Chloroflexia bacterium | reverse complement strand
TGTATGCCGCCACGTTCCGCTTCCTGCATTGCTACCTGGAACAGCACGCTCAACAGACCGACGCCGAACGCGACGACGTAGAGTTGCTCGATCCGCAGCATTTGGAACACAGCGGCAATCGGCACGGACAGCAGCAAGGCAGCACGCACCAGGTCAGCGACGATCAGGATCGGACGGCGATGCATGCGGTCCACCCATACTCCGGCCTGTAGCCCAACCAATAGCACCGGAACCATGCCCGCCGTTGCCAGTATGCCCATCTGGGCGGCGCTCGCGTCCATCAACAGCAGCGCCGTCAAACCGAGTGCGCCCATCGTTGTGCCGAACTCCGACACCGTCTGCCCCAACCACAAATACATGAAGTTGCGGTGGGACCACAAGGACCGAGCGTGTACGTCCCGCTGATGGTTCATCGGTTGGCTCCCTGCTGCATGTAAGGGACGTTATTCATGGGATGGACCTTCCAGTACACCAGAGCTTCGTCGACGTCCGCTGGTCGGTTCCTCATCGCTCGTCAGACTTCTCTGATCGGTTCCGGCATACTTGTTGCTGGATCCTCACCGAAGCATATGAGAAGGAGACCAATCATGGAGCGACCCAACCTAACATCAAACACCGCAGAGTTGATCGTCAACTTCCTTCGCAACAATCCGGGCGTCAGTATGACGCTCGCTCAACTCAGCGATGAGCTAACCATTCCCGTCGCCGATCTGGGCGCATACCTGGAAGAACTCGTTTCACACAACCTTGTTATTAAGGAAACCACCAGCGACGGCTTCGACACGTTCCGATTCCCTGACGAGTACCAACGCAGCACCGGAACTATCTATCAGACTTCACCGTGTGTCGCAGGGGGCCGTGCGATGGGCGACCGTCACGATCATCAACTCACTACTCCCTATTCAACACAAAGCTAGCGGCCATGGCTGGCGAGCCAGTCGTGTTCGTGTCTCGCTGCCTTGTGATTGAATCCGGGGATCGCACGCCCAAGCGAAATCCCGCAACGTACCATAGAATATGGGTATGCCGCGACCGTACACGCGCGGCATACCCATATTAATACGGGTATCGCTGGCATATATGTCAATGGTGAAGCGACGTGTGCAGCGAGCGATATCATAGATTGGAACACTATGCAAAACGAACATCCGCTCCTCGACAAGAACCGTAAGTGGTCCGCCGCGATGGTGGCACAAGATGCCAATTTCTTCGATAAACTGGCGCACCAACAGGCCCCGCAATATCTATGGATTGGTTGCTCCGACAGCCGTGTTCCGGCCACGCAACTCGTCGGCCTCCTGCCCGGCGATATGTTCGTCCACCGCAACGTCGCGAACATCGTGGTCCATACCGACCTCAATTGCTTGTCCGTGCTGCATTACGCCGTGGAAGTGCTTCGGGTAAAACAAATCATCATCTGCGGTCATTACGGCTGTGGTGGTGTGATGGCGGCGATGAGCAATGTGCAATTGGGTCTGATCGACAACTGGTTACGCCATGTCCACGATGTCCGGTCGCGCCACGCCGCTGCACTCGCCGCTATCGACGACCCCACCCCCCGCCTTAATCGTTTATGTGAACTCAATGTGATCGAGCAAGTCATGAACGTCAGCCAGACGACGATCGTGCAAACGCATGGGAACGTGGGCAAGTCCTTAGCGGTCCATGGCTGGATTTATGGTGTGCAGGATGGTCTGCTGCAGGACTTGAAGATGACCAGCACCAACACGGCGAACTTATGGAACGCTACGCCGCAGCAACCGGCAAATAAGGTAGCCCTGAGGCGATACGGGCGTTCCCGTGTAACTCCGGGTACGGTTTCCCTGCTGACAAGAACATACTCCTGTACACGCGCTTCCGCTGGTTCGGTCCTGCATACAGGTACGCGCCACCAGCGTCGCTGCTGCATGGCCGGCGGTCACTCGATAGTACAGGCCGGACGTTCGGTCAGAAAGGGCTGGAAGTCCACGTTCACCCCGACGCGCACACCCAGACCTGCCGGGTTGCGTTGCACATCGGCGGGACCGGACGTATCGCCCCACCAGTGTGCCTGGGACCGCAAGGCCAACTGTGCTGGCGACGCCAACGATTGGTTTGCCCGCGCAAAGGCGTTTTGTTCCAGCACGAGCGCGAAGTTCGCCGCGCTCGGTGTGGTCGCATTCAGTTGAAGCCAATCGCGCCGCCATCGAAACTGTTACACCCGATCAGGCCGCTGGCGGCAGCGGATGCCTCGAGTTCGAGCAGCGGTCCCGTCCCGCCCGTAAACAGGTTATCGGAGATCGTCAGCGCTCCCGCGCTGCCTGGTTGTACTTCGACCCGTACCTGCGACGCGCCAGCGCGGCTATCCACGCCGTCAAAGGTGTTACCCTGGATCGTCACAGCTTGCGTAGCGCCGACCCGTACATCGACCGCCGCGCCCTGCGCGATGGTGTTGCCCCACACGCGCGAATCGCTGCATGTCGAGCGTGGATCCATCCAGACGCACGCCACCGGCATTGCCATTGATGGCCGATGCCACGACGATCACACGTGCCCGCCGTACTCGTCACCGCGATGCCATTAGCTCCGGCCTCGCGTGACGATGGCATGATCAAGGACGATGGCGCTGCCGGGTGCGCCGTTGATGCCACCCCAGCGTCGGTCGGCGCTGCTGCGGAAGCGTACCGGAGCACTCGACGGTTCCGGCGGTGCGTAGCTCGCCTTCGACGAAAATATCAACCTGCGGCGCCAGTCGCACCTCCACCCCTGCCTCGATCACCAGCGACGAGCCAACCGGAATCACCTGGTCCTGCGTCAGCACGACCGGACTGTCGGCGGCGCTCCAACGTACCTGACCTTCGATGCGTGTGCGCGGGCGCGGCGTCGGGCTTGGCGTGGGCGTTGCCGTGTTCGTAGGCGTGGCCGTGTTCGTCGGTGTGGCCGTGTTCGTAGGCGTGGCCGTGTTCGTCGGTGTGGTTGTGTTCGTCGGCGCGATAGGCTGAGCGGTCGGCGTACCAGGGTCGGTCGGTGCTGCGGGATCGGTCGGCGTGACAGCGCCACGCATGGCAGCCTGAACATTTGCGCGTAGTGCGCCCAACTGTGCCATCGTCAGATCGCCGGGACATGAGGTTGCGCCGGTGATCTGACGATGCCCCGCGATATTCAAGCACCGCGCCGTTGGGGTTGACGCGACGACATTCGCGTGACTGTGTACACCCGTAATAGGACGAACTCGCCAGCGGATCGATGCCGCGCTGGTTGGCTTTCCAGGCCAGCAAATAGGTCAGCGTACCCATGGCTTGCGGTGTCGGCGGTTGCGCCGTTCGTCCGAACGATCCCAACAGTGCCACGCCCATCGAGCCATAGTTGGCGGTATCGTGGAACCCGACGGCATCACGGGTCGTGTCGGACGATCCTTTGCGCCCCTCATACACGACCCCATTAGGATCGATCAGCCAGTTGTACCCGATGTCACCCCATCCGCGTGTATAGGTGTGAAACGACCATTCCGCTCGCACGCGGTCGCCCCAATTCGTTTCGTTGCCCACCAGCGTATTCGCGTCCGCCGTGTGATGGATCACGACATGCGATGCCGGATACCATCGAGGATCGACGCTCCGCGCATCGACCACCGACCCGCCCCACACTGAACGCGACACAAACGCGGGACGCCGACCATCGAATGCTGACGGACCGTACGCGGCATTCGCCGCGAGGGCTTGGCTCATCGACGCGAGTATCGAGCGTGTTGACCTGCACCGTGCGTAGCACCGGCAGCGGGCCGCCCTCCATCGGTGTCAGAATCACGCGCAACTGCCAGAACTGTGCAACCCCGGCATACACCGTGGTGCTCCAACGCACATCCGGTGCCTGTTCGGGATCGCTCAGGTCGTCGTTCTCGGCGACACTGCCCCAGTCCGTCCACACCACACCGTCGATGCTGGCTCGCGCTTCAAAGGCGAGTTGTTCCGTTCCGGTCAGGCTGGTTTCCCAACGCAGCATGAAATGCGTGAACGGTGCAGCCGTCGCCACCACTCGCCCCTCCCGAATCACGCTTCGGGGCAAGGCCTGAGCGGAAAACCCACGCTCGACGGTTTGATCGAACGAGGCACCATCGATGGTTTGTACCGACGGCAGCAGCGCAGCGGCTGGCTCGCCTTTCGCCACACCCCAGAAGGTCAGGGACGCGACAAAGAACACGAACACAAGCAATTGCAGTGGGCGACGAGCCATATAGGATTCTCCGGGCTGATGTTTCACGAACTGGTATTGTAGTATCGTGGCAAGTATACGGCTATTCTACAGACCAGGCGTGCCTTGTATATAGCCCAGAAACTGATAATTAGATGTGATTTTGCTCCGAACGCGGCCCAACACGCACCTGACAACGCGATTAGCCACAATCGAGTATACTATAGAAGCATGCCGTAGTGCCTTACCCTGTGGTATTTTCCGATTCTGTAAGGACATTTCCATGGCTGAGTGGAGAAGCGATAAGCTTTCCCTGGAGCCGGACGTTGCACGCCTCGTCGCCACGCTCGAACACGCGCCGATCGGCATCGCCCATGTCCGCTCCGACGGTACGTTCTCCTTCGTCAATCTGCATTTTTGCGCGATCGTTGATTACGAACGTCCCGAACTTATGGCACGTACGTTTACCGATATCGCGCATCCTCACGATATGATGCAGGAGGAAGCCATTGCCATCCGCAATCAGGTGTACGCGGGTACGCTACTCACCTACACCCGCGAAATCCGTCTCGTTCGCAAAGATGGCGGTTGGGCATGGGTACGGATTCATGTTAAGCTCGCCCCTGGCTACGAAAACAGCCCGCCGTTGCTCTGCGTAGTCGAGGATGTATCCGTGCGCCGCCGTGTGGAACGTCGCCTCGCCGCCCAAACCACTGTCACCCAGATCCTTGCCGCGGCGCCGCATTTCAACGATGCCGCGCCGCTGTTAATCGCGTCTATCGGCGAACTTCTGGACTGCGTGTATGCTCAGGTGTGGTGCGTCGATGGAGACATGCAACTCCGCACGACCAGCGTATGGCAAGCCCCCGATAGTGATCACTCAAAGTTCGCGCTCATACGTGCCGTGACCTCGTTTGCACACGGTCAGGGGATTCCGGGCGCAGTGTGGAACCAGTTGGCACCATTATGGTTCGATACAATCCACGATGACCCGCATTGCCCGCGCCACGTTGCCTTCGCGAATGCCGGAATCCATAGCGCCTTCGCCTTTCCGATCCGTAGCTCCACCACGTTCTTTGGCGCGATAGAATTCTTCTCCGAACAGCCGCGCAGCCTGGACGAGGAGTTACTCACGGTGCTAGGAGCACTTGGGCGGCAAATCGGCGAATACATCGAGCGCCGCCGCGCCGAAATCGCCCTCCAGGAGCGTGACCGTGCATTGAGCTACCAGGCACATTTGCTCAACACCGTCGATCAGGCAGTCATAGGAACCAACCCGGAAGGTACGATCACCTATTGGAATCATTCGGCTGAACGATTATATGGCTGGACTGCGCTCGAAGCGATTGGTCGCCCCGTTGGTCTCGTCATGCCGGCGCCGTTGCCAGCACACGAACACGACGAATTGATGGAAAAGCTCTCCCGAGGTGAAACGTGGTCCACCGAAATGATGCTGCAACGCCGCGACGGTTCCCAGTTCCATGCGGCGATCACCGATAGTCCCGTCCGTGACGATGACGGTACGATGGTCGGTATTGTCGGCATATCCATGGACATCAGCACGCGCAAGCGCGACGAGGAACGGGTGCGCTTTCTGGACGATCTTAGCTCACGGTTGGCGATGTCGCTCGACTATGACGCCACGCTCGTCGAACTCGGACATGTGATTGTTCCCCGCATCGCGGACTGGTGTGCAATCGATCTGATCGAAGGGTCGAAGGTTAACCGCGTTGCTACCCTGCATGTCGATGCGGCGCAGGAAGAGCACGTACGCTCGCGGGTGTGGCATGACCACTGTTCGCATGATCCAACGCTGCTGCTCCCCGCCGAACGCCAGGTCTACTTCGACGCACCACACGCCGACGCCACACATCTACAGAACGTCCGCAGCACCGATGCCATCGCCACGTTTGGCAGTCGATGTGTTGTCGTCGTGCCGCTGGTCGCACGCGGTAGGATGCTTGGAGCGATCGTGCTGGGGACGCAGGCAACATGCTACGACACGGCAGAACTGGATATGTTCGATGAACTGGCGCATCGTGCAGCGCTCGCCATCGACAATGCACTGTTGTATCGTGAAACGCAGCGCGCCGTGAACGCCCGCGATGAGTTCCTATCCATCGCCGCTCACGAACTCAGAACACCGTTGACCTCATTGGTTGGCTACACACAGATGATTAAGCGCCGCCTATCGCGCACGTTGCAGGTGAGCGAGCGCGATCTCCAGGGCCTCGAAACGATTGTGGGACAGGCCGAGCGCATGTCACGGCTGATGACGTTGCTCCTCGACGTATCACGTATGGAAACCGGGCATTTCGCCCTGGAATACGACCAGGTCGACCTATGCATGCTCGTGCAGCATGTGCTCGAAGCACTACAACCGTCATTGCTTGGTGGGAAAGGACAACCGCAGATCAAGTACGAATGCGTGAACGACCACATCATGGTGGCGGGCGATGCACTGCGGTTGGAACAGGTCGTGTATAACCTGATACAGAATGCCGTAAAGTACAGCCCGGACGGTGGCACGATCACGGTTTCAATCGACGCGCAGCCTGATTCCGCGGTAATGGCGATACGTGACCAGGGCATTGGCATCCCTGCCGCTGCGATCCCGCTGTTGTTCAATCGCTTCTACCGCGTCGAACACAAACAGACCCGCTCGATCAGCGGCGTTGGCATCGGGCTGTATGTGGTCCGTGCCATCGTCGAACGCCACCACGGCACCATCGACGTCCACAGCGTCGAAGGCGAGGGCACCACCTTCACGATCTTCCTGCCATACGAGCAACCGACCGACGACTGACGCATTCCACGGTGGGGCAAAGCAGGTAAAGGCGCTGCGGATCAGTCGCGCTTCCTGCGCGTCTTGTTAGCTGCTTTGGCGACGTTTTCCTCGACCCGGAAGCGCACGATGCGTCCGATCAGGTCCAGCGGTTGCGGGCCATGCAGGGGCAGGTGGATCGAGCCTTTGGTCCCGCCGAACTGCGCCAGTTCATCCTTGAACACGGCGACCCCACTCGACGCGGGATAGAGGCCGATGTGCTGCTTGGCGGCAGCATAGTGAACCAGATTGCCGTGCTGCGCGAACGTCGGCATGGCATAACTGATCTTTTCCTCGGCATCGGGCGCGGCGGCCCGAATCGTCGCCCGAATCGCTTGCAGTTGCTCTTGAATCTCCGGCGGAAAACTGGCGATATAGGCATCAACAGAACTCGTGTCGATGGTTGGCTTTTCCACCAGGTCACCCTCCAAAGAACGACGTGTCGGAACAGCAGCGGCATCAGCACCGCATAAATACCGCGAGAATCGCCCGATTCCCCTGAACCGAGCCCGTTTGTCCCGACCCATTAAGGCCGGAAACCGACCCTGCCGGATTCGACGGCAGGCGTCCGCGGCACATCGCCGTCTGGTTCCGCCACTATTGGCTGCCTGATCGTATCTGCTGCCGTGCTCAAGATGTCTAGAACAACCGGCTCGCTGGCCGCGCCTGCCGGGGCGGGAACGTGGTGGACGTAGCGAGGCTGAGGGCCGACCCACAGCGCGACCGCGCCATTATCTGTGGGCAAGACCGTGCGCGTGCCATCGCGCTCGACAATGGTCGCCGTGGTTGATGCGGTGGGAAGGCGCATCTGCGCGCCCTGCGGCGCGTACACTACGTCGATTGTTTCGGTGCCACGCTGCCAGCGATAGTCGTAGACTTCCGAGCCGCCGATGGCGGTCAGGTCGTCAACCATGATCGCGCCCTGTACGCGCGCCTCGTTCGGCTGATCGTCCAGCACGAGCGCGTGTACGCGCACGGCGCCGTCCAGTTTCCCGTTGTTGTTGCCGCCACCAAGCCGGTTGCCGGGGAGCGCCGTTCCACGAATCGAGGTTTGCATCCACGCCCATTCGGGACCACCGACCTTGCCCAGCGGGAACTGCACGATCTCGCCACCCGCGTCGATCAGTTGCACCTGCACCAGATGCCCGGAATTGTTCCCGTAGACCCACAGACCGACCGCCGAAGCCGTGCTGAGGTCGAGCGGCACTTTGGGCTGAAACGCTGCATAGTCGTTGTCAGTGGTGGCAAAACGGTAATCCAGACGACCGCCATACCCGCCGCCATGCGCGTGCAGCGTGGAACGTTGGAGTTTGCCATATTCAGACGCACGTTTCCACCCATCGGGCTGTTCCCAACTTTCGATAACCATGCGCTCGTTAAGACTATCGACATGTTTGACGAAGCGCGCGCCAGCCAGTTCGTGCGTGAGCGTAGTGAAGGCGCGGAAGGCCGCCTTGGGCAACCGGTAATCGGTGTAACTGTTGCCAAAGCGGAACAAGCCAAACGAATCGTTCTGGTCGTCGTGGAAGTTGTACCAGAATACCTTTTCGACCTCAGGCTGGGCCAACAATTGCAGTGCCCCGCGCACCAGATAGTTCGCTTGCATGGTTTCGTCAACCTCGCCGCGTGCGTTGCGCGGCGACATGCCGGATTCCCAACCGTATTCCGTGACCCAGATCGGCTTCGTGCCGTAACGGTTCAGCAGACCGCGCACCCCGCCGATCCCCGATGGTCCAATCTGGCCCGCTTCCGGGCTGATCGGGTCGGTATAGGGATGCAGCGCCAGCACGTCGAAGGCATCCCATGCTCCCGCTTCTGCGAGGCCGCTCAGGTAGCGCGTGTCGAAGGGTGACACGCCACCGTTGAGTACAACGGCGTCAGGATCGACGGCTTTGATCGTGCGGTAGGCACGTTGGAGCAATTGGGCATAGGCTTTGGGATCGGGCGCTCCTTTCCAGAAGGGCGCGTTGTCGGGTTCGTTCCAGATTTCCCAATGGTCCACACGTCCAGCATAGCGTGTGACGGTCGCTCGAATATAGCGTTCCCATGCCTGGAGGTTCGGCATGGCGAAACTCTGGTCGCCAGGTACATCCGTGGTGTCGGCTGTTGCCCACCCGACGCTATACCCCAAGCGTCCCAGGACATGCACGTTGTTGGCGGTATGGACCGCCACCATTTCGTCGGTCAACCGCCAATCCCAGACACCAGAACGCGGCTCGATGCGCGGCCACGCGAAATCCTCACGCGCCCACCCGACGCCAAGCTCTGCGACACGCTTCCCAGGCAATGCAAGCGATCCCGGCGCGGGATAGCGTGTCGCCAGGTGGGTGTTCAACCCCCACGGCGATTGCGCGGCCAGATCGTAGGCAGATAGTTCGATAGCGTTTGTTCGCCCCGGCAAGAGGCTAAACAGCAGACCGATCAGCACCAGGCATGTAACAGATTGTGAGCAACGCTGGATTCGACGCACGGCGATCCTTGCAGGCACATGGGAATATGCGATAGGTCGGTACTAACGACCCGAAACGATTAGAACGTTGTAGCAATCGAGATGAGGAGATTTCCTCAGATTTGACCATTCTACCCTAGAACCAACACCATTTCTACTACCTTTTGTCATAGTTTCCTGATAAAAAGGTACTGCCATGGCAGCAGACCACCGACCACCGACCACCGACCAACGCAGATGGTTCTTCTGTCCATAGGTAGGTACCATAGCATGACACCTAACCTATTAATGCATATGTGCAGGCTAATTGTCATGCTCTGGTAGCCTCGACGCAGTGATCCCTCAACTCGGTGCAGCAGCGACCGTTGAATTGTCATTCCGAGGCGAACCGAGGAATCTTTCCACCGCTCCAGAGTGAACAGATCCTTCGGCTGCGGCCTCAGGATGACGAAACCCGACGAAGGAAGTGATCGCCATGCTGATTGGTGCAGCAACGACCGCTGAATTGTCATTCCGAGGCGCACCGAGGAATCTTCTACCGCTCATGCTCGAACAGATCCTTCGGCTGCGGGCTCAGGATGACAATTGTTGAGTTTCGGCCGCTTTCAGGGATCGGTCGAGGCGGGCACGACAGGAACGCTATCATGCTGATCGGAAGGCTGTCATGCTGAGTTCAGGTTCGGCTGCTTTCGGGAATTGGTCGAGGCGGGCAATGCCCGAAAGCTGTCATGCTGATCGAAAGGCTGTCATGCTGACCGGAAATAATCGCCATGCTAATTGGTGCACAACGACCGTTGAATTGTCATTCCGAGGCGGGGTTGCCTGCTATGCCTAGGAATCTTTCCACCGCTCCAGAATGAACAGATCCTTCGGCTGCTGCCTCAAGATGACGAAAAACCGACAAATCGTTGCCCTTTTGGTCTGCCTGACAACTCGTGCGTACACCCGTCGAGGTTCAGCCGTTCCTCGTGGTAAGAGCGGGCATGCTATACTTGAACGACCCTCGGCAGCTTTCAACTTACACGTTTACACCTGGAACGATACTTGAACGCTCACGATAGCAATGCTCCAACACTCGTTCTTATCGACTCGCACAGGCACGCGCTCCAACTCCTGGCGCTGCTCGCACCCTGCGACCGCACCACATTCGTAGCCCTCAGCGACTACGACGATGCGCGGATCGACGAACTGATCGCCACCGGACTGGTAGAGGAACAAGCAGGGCAATGGTCGCCTTCGCCAGCCATCGCGGAACAGGTGGAGACATCGCTCGCGGAGCATCCCGACCGTCGCCGTGCGATCCTGGAGCGTGCCATTGCACATTATGTCACGCTGATTGACGACGGGCGGGAGACACCCACCGAACACACGTACATGCGTCATCTCGGCGCGTTGTGTGAAATGCTCTTGCAGCACGACCCCGACGCACTCCAGGATGTCGTTCTCGCCGTACCACTCCACCGTATCCAAGTCACCGACCATCAGCATCTGGTGCGTTATTATCGTGCGCTCGGCGCGGGGCTACGCGACCAGTTCGGCGCGGCGCTCCAGGCGTTCGACCAGTTACTAGCGGAGCCTGACCTGCACGACACCACGCGTGGCCGGGCGCTCAATTCCGGCGCGACCTTCGCACGCCATCAGGGAGATTACGAGCGAGCATTACGCGATTATCACGCCAGTCAGATGTTGTGGAATCGGCTAGGCAACCAGATGCGCGAAGGACTGGCGTTGATGAACAAAGGGTTGCTCCATTACTACCTGCAAGAATACGAGCGATCCGAACTCGCGCTAAATGCCAGTCTCCGGCTCTTTGAACGTGTCGATGCCGTCCACCAGCAAGGTATGGCGCACACAAACCTGGGGTTACTTGCCCGCGATCAGGGGCGCTGGAATGATGCCCGCACGCACTTCGGCGCGGCGACCACGATCTTCGAGCGCGAAGATTCGGGTGACTACCTGGGCCGTGTCAGCAACAACATCGGCGAGATCGAACTGTTACAGGGCAACGTGGCGCAAGCCGCCGTGCATTTCCAGCACGCGCTCGAACGCATGACCTCGCGGGTCTACCATGTCGATACGCTCGTCAATCTGGGACTGGTGGCACAGGCACAGGGCGCGGACACACTGGCCCTTGACCACTACCGACAAGCCCTGACGCTGGCGGAAGAACTCGGACGGCAAGAAAGCACCGCGCCGATCCTGTTTCGTATCGCGCACGCCCTCGAATGTCTGCATGACCTCGATGCCGCTGCCGATCACATCGCCGCCGCCATCGCGACCGTCGAACGCAATCGCGCGCCCGTACGTGATGAAGGGTTGATGGTCAGCCTGATGGGACGGTCGCAGCAGATGTACGAAGCCGCTGTCCTCCTTGCGGTACGCCGTGGCGCGGTCGCCGATGCGTTCGGCTATGCCGAGCGCGCCCGCGCCAGGGTGTTTGCCGATCTGTTCCAACGACGGGGGACGCAAACCGATGCACCGCTTGCCCCCGCCGCGACCGCCCAGCAGGCCCAGGCTGCGTTGCTTCCCGGTACGCTGGTGGCAGCGTATTTCGCGACGGGCATCGCCGGACCCGAAGCGGCGCTGCTCCGCGCCTTGCCGCGTGAAGCGACGCTGCTACGCGCCTGTTTCGCCCTCCCGCCGCGTCTGGTGCTGTTCACGATCACCGCGTCCACGCTCGAAGCCCACGATTGCGCCATCGATCCACATATCCTGCAAGCATCATCGCCATACCTCGCCGATGGACGACGCTTCCTGCCGCTACCTGTTCGTCGTCGCCTGTATCGTGCCCTGATCGGTCCTGCCCGCAACGCGTTCCTCACGGCAAATGAAGTTGTTATCGTGCCCCACGGACCACTGCATCAGCTTCCGTTCGCGGCGTTATTGGACGAACACGACCGACCGCTGTTCGAGCAGGTGCCGTGCCTGACCTATACGCCCAGCGTGTCGGTATTTTTGTCCGCGCCCGGCCACATCGCACCACCGCCGCGTCCGTGTCTTGCGCTCGGTTTCGACGCGGCGGGCGATGTGCGACTTGCGTCACACCGAAGCAGAAGCACATACCATCGCCCGCCTGACGGCAGGCGATGCGTGGATCGGGACGACGGGCATCTGCGACCGACTACAGGAGGAAGCGCACGACTACCGCTGGCTGCACCTCGCCTGTCACGGCGAGTTCGATCAGGAACACCCGTTGCAATCTGCGCTTGTGGTCGGTCCCGGCGAGCGACTTTCGGCGGCTGATGTGATCGAGGGTATGCGTCTGCGTGCCGATCTGGTAACGCTCAGCGCATGTCGCAGCGGTATCAGCCGCGTGTTACGCGGCGATGAAGCCATGGGGTTGGTGCGGGCGTTTCTGATGGCGGGCGCACGCTCGGTGCTGGTGACGCTGTGGCCGGTCGAGGACACGTCGGCGCGGTTGTTCATGGAATATCTCTACCGCTGGCTGATCGAGCACCGGGATCAGGACGTGCAACGAGCGTTGCATCAGGCCCAACGGTACCTCAGCACCCTACGCTATGCCGACGTTCGGACTGAACTCGAACGCTGGGGCGAAACGATGGTAGATGATACGCTGGACGACGACGCCCTGCCCTATGCCGCCGCCGAGTATTGGGGTCCCTACGTGCTGGTATCCCGCGCCGCCTGACACCATCGTTCAGGCTGGCGCAACCTCGATCGCCATATGACCGAGTGCCTCGGCTGGCACA